>NZ_CP108312.1:4800000-6330000 GCF_045040855.1 Streptomyces sp. NBC_00009 | reverse complement strand
GCCAACGTGGTGCCGGGTGGCGTCGTCCAGGGCGAGGTGCGGATCCAGGGCGGGTCCGTGGACCAGGACATCGAGGGGCTGTCGGTCGGTCTGCAGGCGCGGGTCGAGGTCGAGGGCGCGGACCAGGAGACCAAGCAGGACATCGAGTTCACGAAGCTGCGCCTCGGCGGTGCCTTCCAGCTACAGGCGAACGCCGTGCACGCGGTGCCGTTCGGGCTCGAGATCCCGTGGGAGACGCCGGTCACGACGATCGACGGACAGCCGCTGCGCGGGATGAACATCGGGGTGACGACCGAGCTGGAGATCGCGCGGGCCGTGGACTCCGGTGACCTCGACCCGGTCAACGTGCACCCGCTGCCGTCGCAGCAGGCGCTCCTGGACGCCTTCATCGGGCTCGGCTTCCGCTTCAAGAGTGCGGACATGGAGCGCGGGCACATCCGGGGGACGCGGCAGAAGCTGCCCTTCTACCAGGAGATCGAGTTCTTCCCGCCGCAGCAGTACCGCGGGCTCAACCAGGTCGAGCTGAGCTTCGTGGCGGACGACCGCGAGATGGACGTCGTCCTGGAGATGGACAAGAAGCCGGGGCTCTTCAGCGAGAGCAGTGACACGTTCCGGTCGTTCGTCGTGGGGCACAACGACTTCCAGGGGACGGACTGGTCGGCGTATCTGCACCAGTGGCTGTCCGAGGTCGGCAGCAAGCGCAACTGGTTCTGACCCCTGTGCACCGGCCGGTGGCGGCGCCGCCCGCTGCCGGCCGGGCGGGGCATAGGCTCGGCACCGAGAGTTTTCGCCGATCAGGAGGTGCCGACGTGACCGACCTCAAGAGGCCGCCGCTTCCCCATGACTTCCATCCGCAGGTGCCGTCGTTCACGGTGGTGAGCGAGGACTTCGAGCCGGGTGCAGTACTCAAGGACGCTCAGGTCTACGCGGCCGGGAACACCTCGCCGCAGCTGCGGTGGGAGGGCTTCCCGGCCGAGACGAAGAGTTTCGCCGTGACGTGCTTCGACCCGGACGCCCCGACGGGCAGTGGTTTCTGGCACTGGACCGTGTTCGACATCCCGGTTTCGGTGACCGAGCTGCCGGCCGGCGCGGGCAGCGGCAAGTTCGAGGGGCTGCCCGCCGGTGCGGTGCAGGTGCGCAACGACTACGGGACGAAGGACTTCGGGGGCGCCGCGCCGCCGCCCGGTGACCCGGCCCACCGTTACGTCTTCACCGTGTACGCGGTGGATCAGGAGAAGCTGGGTCCCGACTCGGACGCCTCGCCGGCCGTCGTCGGGTTCAACCTGCGCTTCCACACGCTGGCGCGCGCGCAGGTCCTCGCGGAGTACGCGGCTTCCGCGGATAGCTAGCGTTCATCGGCTGTTTGCCCGTCCCCGGTCATGGAAGTGATCGGGGGCGGGCATTTTTATTGCGTTGTCCATCTCGGCGCGCCCGGCCAGAGTTGATCCAAGCCCGCCACGGGGGTGGGCCGGGGACGTACGGGAGGTGGGCGAGATGCGGGACACGCTGGTACTGAACGCCAGCTTCGAGCCGTTGTCGACGGTGACGCTCAACCGGGCCGTCGTGCTGGTGCTGCAGGACAAGGCCGTCGTCGAGCAGGCCCACCCCGGACTCCGTGTGCGTGCGGCCGCCGTGGACATACCGGTGCCGCAGGTGATCAGGCTCTGCAGGTACGTACGGGTGCCCTTCCGAAGACAGGCTCCGTGGTCGAGGCGGGGTGTGCTGGTGCGTGACCAGCACCGGTGCGCGTACTGCGGGCGGCGGGCGACGACCGTGGACCACGTGGTGCCGCGGTCGCGCGGTGGTGCGGACTCCTGGCTGAATACGGTCGCCTCGTGCGCGGAGGACAACCATCGCAAGGCGGACCGGACTCCGGAGCAGGCGGGGATGCCGCTGCTGCGGGAGCCGTTCGAGCCCACGCCGGCCGACGCGATGCTGCTGACGCTCGGCCAGTCCGAGCGGGACGCTCTGCCGGCCTGGCTGGCGCGTACGGCGGCGTAGCGCGAGACGCGGCGCGCGCGGAAAAGCCCGCCTCCGGGGCGGGCTTCTTCGTGTGCGGGGCGGGTCAGACAGGTCAGTCGATCGGAGGCTGTTCGCGGCGCTCGGCGCCCGCGGGGGCCGAGCCGCCGCCCATCGGGCCGAAGTTGCCCATGGCGCCGGAGAGTCCCTTGAGTGCGTCGCCGATCTCGCTGGGCACGATCCAGAGCTTGTTGGCGTCGCCCTCGGCGATCTTCGGGAGCATCTGGAGGTACTGGTAGGCGAGGAGCTTCTGGTCGGCGTCGCCGGCGTGGATGGACTCGAAGACCGTACGGATGGCCTGGGCCTCGCCCTCTGCGCGCAGGGCGGCGGCCTTGGCCTCACCTTCGGCGCGCAGGATCGCGGACTGTTTCTCGCCCTCGGCGGTGAGGATCTGGGACTGACGGATACCTTCGGCGGTGAGGATCGCGGCGCGCTTGTCGCGGTCGGCGCGCATCTGCTTCTCCATCGAGTCCTGGATGGAGGTGGGCGGCTCGATCGCCTTGAGCTCGACGCGGTTGACGCGGATGCCCCACTTGCCGGTGGCCTCGTCGAGGACGCCGCGCAGGGCCGCGTTGATCTCCTCGCGGGAGGTCAGAGTCCGCTCCAGGTCCATGCCGCCGATGATGTTGCGCAGGGTGGTGACCGTGAGCTGCTCGATGGCCTGGATGTAGCTGGCGACCTCGTAGGTCGCGGCGCGGGCGTCGGTCACCTGGTAGTAGATGACGGTGTCGATGTTCACGACCAGGTTGTCCTGGGTGATCACCGGCTGGGGCGGGAAGGGTACGACCTGTTCACGCAGGTCGATCCGGTTGCGGATCGAGTCGATGAACGGGACGACGATGTTCAGGCCCGCGTTCAGTGTGCGGGTGTAGCGGCCGAAGCGTTCGACGATTGCCGCGCTCGCCTGCGGGATGACTTGAATGGTCTTGATCAGGGCTATGAAGACCAGCACCACCAGAATGATCAGGACGATGATGATCGCTGACATCGCGTCTCCCGTGCCCTTCGTGCCGTCGTCGTTCCGGCGGGTCCCGCCGGAAGATCTTGAGGATCTTGCTGGTCGAGTCTGTCAGAACGGGCCCTGCGGCGTAGGGAGTTCAAGCCACCTCCCCGATCACGTCACCATGATCACACGACGATCGCGGTGGCTCCTTCGATGTCGACGACGTCGACGTGACGGCCCGGCTCGTAGCTCTCGGACTCGTCGAGTGAGCGGGCGGACCAGATCTCTCCGGCCAGCTTGATACGGCCGCCACTGCCGTCGACGCGTTCGACGACGACGGCCTGTTTGCCCTTGAGGGCCTCGATTCCGGTGGCGAGCACGGGTCGTTGGGCGCTGTGGCGGGCCGCGATGGGCCGTACGACGGTGATGAGCGCGACCGAGACGGCGGCGAAGACAAGGACCTGCATCACCATCCCGCCGCCGAGGCCGGCGGTCACGGCGCCCGCGACGGCACCGGCGGAGAGCATGCCGAATTCGGGCATCGCGGTGATGACGAGAGGGATTCCGAGCGCGGCCGCCCCGATCAGCCACCACACCCATGCGTCGATGTCTGCCACATGGTCATGGTAGGACCGGGGTTCCCTCCGGCGACAGGGTGCCGTGGGAGCGGCCCGCGCCGGGTCAGCCCAGCGGGAGGCCCTGCGCGCTCCAGCGCTCGCCGCGCTGCTCGACGACGAGCGGGAGGCCGAAGCAGAGGGAGAGGTTGCGGGAGGTCAGCTCCAGCTCCAGGGGGCCCGCGGCGAGGACCTTGCCCTGGCGGATCATGAGGACGTGGGTGAAGCCGGGGGCGATCTCCTCGACATGGTGCGTGACCATGATCATCGAGGGGGCGATCGGGTCGCGGGCGAGGCGGCCGAGACGGCGTACGAGGTCCTCGCGGCCGCCGAGGTCGAGGCCGGCGGCGGGCTCGTCGAGGAGGAGGAGCTCGGGGTCGGTCATGAGGGCGCGGGCGATGAGGGTGCGCTTGCGCTCGCCCTCGGAGAGCGTGCCGAACTTGCGGTCCACGTACTCGGTCATGCCGAGGCGGTCGAGGAAGGCGCGGGCGCGCTGCTCGTCGATGTCCTCGTAGTCCTCGTGCCAGCCGGCGGTCATGCCGTACGCGGCGGTGAGGACGGTCTGCAGGACGGTCTGGCGCTTGGGGAGCTTCTCGGCGAGCGCGATGCCGGCGACGCCGATGCGCGGGCGCAGCTCGAAGACATCGGTGCCGGGCTTGCCGAGGGTCTCGCCGAGGACGGTGGCGGTGCCCTTGCTGGGGAAGAGGTAGCTGGAGGCGACGTTCAGGAGGGTCGTCTTGCCGGCGCCGTTCGGGCCGAGGATGACCCAGCGCTCACCTTCCTTGACCGACCAGGAGACCTGGTCCACCAGAGCCCGGCCCTCGCGGACCACGGATACGTCCACCAGCTCCAGTACATCGCTCATGAGCGCGTTGTCTCCCATTGCAGTCTCGGCAGTCGCGTGCGTCTTGTGGACGCATCCCCCAAGGGAAAACCTACGCCACCGGTCGACCGGTCCAATCCATCGGCCGGTCTTTAGGGTGGAGCCCATGCTTTCGGAACCACGCTCAGGTCGGCTGGCCTCATGGGGAAATGCCCTTTTGGCCGGGTTTGTTGCTCCCGATGACGCCGCGCTCGCCATAGTCGGCGAGGACGCGGTGCACCGGGTGGAGGGGCTGCCCGGCGAGTCGGCGCCGGTGGGGCTGACGCTCGCCCTGGGGCGGCTGCGCACGCTGGGGGCGACCGGGCTGCGGGTGGCGCTGCCCGCGCCGGGCCACCCGCTGGGCCTGAGCGGTCCTCCCGAGTTCAACGCGCGCGCCCTCGACGCGGAGGAGGCCGTCGTGTGCCAGGGGGCCGCGCTCGGGCTCGTGCCCGAGGTGTACGAGGCCGGGCCCGCCGGCGACGTCCATGTGGACGTCCTGTGGCACTGCCTTCCCGTGCGGGAGGCGCCCCCTGCGGACGTGCCCTCCCTCGGTGAGGCCGAGCGGGAGCTGGCGGAGGCGCTGCGGGACGCAACGGCCGTACTGTCGCGGCTCGACGTCGCCGGGTCGGGGCCTGTGGCCGAGGCGGCGGTGGACGCGTACCGCGCGCGGGCCGAGCGGGGGCGCGAGGTTCTCGCGCCGGGTTATCCGCCGCGCGCGGTAAGGGTGCTGGAGCTGGCGCAGCGCGTCGGGCTGCTGATCTCGGTGGCGTACGAGAGCGGGCACGGCGGGGCCGTGAGTGCCTCGGAGATGGTGGCGCGGTCGGAGGCGCTGCGGCCGGTGGAGCGGACGGCCCGGCGGGCGCAGGTCGCGGCGTACAACGCGTTCGTGGAGGAGCGGGAGCGCGGGGGGCGATGAGGCGGGGGCATATGGGCGTTGGGGGCGCGACTGCGCCGCGGCGCAGTCGCTCGGGAGTGGCGTAACACGTAGGAAGGGCCCCGCGGATCCGTGTCCGTGGGGCCCTTCCTGGGGGTGTGTCAGTAGTTCGCGGAGGCGTTGCCGAACGTCGGGTTCAGCAGGCCGATCACGTTGACACTGTTGCCCGTGGCGTTGACCGGAACATGGACCGGGACCTGCACCAGGTTGCCCGAGCCCACACCCGGGGAATGGGCTGCCAGGCCCTCGGCGCCCGCGTTCGCGGAAGCGGCTCCGGCGGAAGCACCCGCGGCGATACCGGCGACGGCGACGGCCAGGGCGGCCTTCTTGGCGATGTTCATGAGATGTATTCCTCCAGCTATGGCGATTCGACCCCAGTCACGGGGGCGCACGCTGTGCAACGGGTAGGCCGGGCGGATGACACGGGCGGGGGCGGCGTCGTGCCCGTTCGGATCAACTGGTCCGCGGCCGGGCCTGAAACGGGACCGGCCCCCGGGGATACCGGGGGCCGGTGGTCACTGGTGGACCTGAGGCGTACGTCAGTGGTTGACGCCGAAATTGCCGAAGGCCGGGTTGAGCACACCGATGACGTTCACGGTGTTGCCGACGACGTTGACCGGGACGTGGACCGGGGCCTGGATCACGTTGCCCGAGACGACGCCGGGCGAGTGCACGGCCTGGCCGTCCGCGTGCGCGTCGGTGGCGGAGGCCATACCGGCACCGGCGGCGACGAGCCCACCGGCGACCATCGATACGGCCGCGACCCTCTTCAGCTTCTTCACTTCTTGACCCTCCTAGGCGATCACTGCGACGAACCGCCGCAGCACGCACTGGAGAACGCCAGGGCCTCGCGCAGGATGCGCCATCTGGGGGACATACACACGACAGTATGAATCTCAGCCCGGAACGGAACCATCCGAATTGCCGTCCACATTGCCGTCCCCCTCGCCCGGCACGACGAAGCCGCATGCCGTCCCGCAGCCGCGGGACCGTTCAGCCGGCCGCCCCATGGCGTACGGCCCACAGAGCGGCCTGGGTGCGGTCCGCCAGGTCGAGCTTCATCAGGATGTTGGACACATGCGTCTTGACCGTCTTCTCGGAGAGGACGAGGGCGCGGGCGATCTCCCGGTTCGACCGGCCGTCCGCGATCAGGCCGAGCACCTCGCGCTCCCGCTCGGTCAGGGAATTGCCTCTCCCCTGCCCGCCGTTGGTCTCCTCCTGCGAGAGCAGGGCGCCGGCCACCTCCGGCTGGAGCAGCACATGGCCCGCGTGCACCGAGCGGATGGCGCCGGCCAGGGCGTCCGGGTCGACGTCCTTGTAGACGTACCCGGCGGCGCCCGCGCGCAGGGCGGGGACCACGGTGCGCTGTTCGGTGAAGCTCGTGACGATGAGCACGCGCGCGGGGTTGGCCAGCTCACGCAGCTTGCGCAGGGCCTCGACGCCGTCCATGACGGGCATCTTGACGTCCATCAGGACGACGTCCGGCCGCAGCTCCTCGGTACGGGCGACGCCCTCGGCGCCGTCCGACGCCTCCCCCACTACCTCGATGTCGTCCTGGACCTCAAGGAACGTGCGCAGCCCTCGGCGGACGACCTGGTGGTCGTCGACCAGCAGCACCCGGATCCTGTTGTCAGCCACCGGGGACCTCCATCTCGATCGTGGTGCCCTTGCCGGGCTCCGATTCCACCGTCAGACGGCCGCCGACGCCACTGGACCGGTCACGCATCGAGACCAGGCCGAGGTGGCGTCCCGCATGCCGGACGGCCTTGGGTTCGAAACCGCCGCCGTCATCGCTGACGCGCAGGACGGCTCCGGGGCCTCGCTTGTCGAGCGTCACGCCGACGTGCTCGGCGCCCGAGTGGCGCAGCGCGTTGTGCAGCGCCTCCTGGGCGACGCGGAGCATGGCCTCCTCCTGGGCGGCTGGCAGGGCGCGGATGCCGCCGCAGTCGAAGGTGACGCGGGCCGAGTGGGCGCGGTCGAGTACCTGGATCTGCGTGCGCAGCGTGGCGATCAGGCCGTCCTCGTCGAGCGCCGCGGGGCGCAACTCGACCACGGCGGCGCGCAGTTCGTCGGCGGCTTCGGCGGCCAGCTCCGCCACGTGCTGCAACTCGCCCTTGGCGCGGGACGGGTCGCGGTCGACGAGGGCCGCGGCGGCCTGGGCGGTCAGGCGCAGGGAGAAGAGCTTCTGGCTAACGGCGTCGTGCAGTTCGTGGGCGAGGCGCGAGCGCTCCTCGGCGATGGTGAGCTCGCGGCTGCGCTCGTACAGGCGGGCGTTCGTCAGGGCGATGGCCGCGTGCTGGGCGAGGATCGTCAGCAGCTCCTCGTCCTCCATCGTGAAGCCGCAACCTCCTTGCGGCTTGGGGCACTTCTTGTTGGCGAGGAAGAGGGCGCCGATGACCTCGTCCCCGTCACGGATGGGCAGGCCGAGGAAGTCGGACATCTCGGGGTGCGCGGACGGCCAGCCCTCGAAGCGCGGGTCCTTGCGCACGTCGCCGAGGCGCTCGGTCTTCGCCTCGCGCAGCATCGCGGCGAGGATGCCGTGCTGGCGCGGGAGCGGGCCGATGGCCTTCCACTGCGCGTCGCTGACGCCGTCGACGACGAACTGCGCGAAGCCTCCGTGGTCGTCCGGCACTCCGAGGGCCGCGTACTCGGCGTCGAGCAGCTCGCGGGCGGACGCGACGATCGTCTTGAGGACGTCGCGCACCTCGAGGTGTCTGCTCATGGCCAGCAGCGCGGAGCTCACCGCGGAGAGGCCTGATCGTGGGCCGTGACTCATGACCTCAAGGTACCGGCGGGGTGTGACAACGCGTATCGGGCCTGTGGCGGCCGCCTTCTGGTCCGGTGGACGTAGGGCGAAGGGCCCCGGTGAGGTGCGGCCCGCGGACGAGGCGCCCGGGGCGGGTCGGTTCCTACGTTGGAGGCAGATCGAAGCACGTACGGCACAAGGGCGGCCCGACGGGCCCGAGGGGACGGATGTCATGCCGGTGGCGATCATCACGGGGGCTTCGAAGGGGCTCGGTCGCGCGCTCGCCGTGGCTCTCGCGCGGCGCGGCTGGGATCTGGTGCTCGACGCCAGGTCCGGGGCGGTGCTGCGGGAGGCCGCGGACGAGGCGGGGAAGTACGGGACGCGGGTGGAGGCGCTGTCCGGGGATGTCACGGACGTGGCGCACCGCGCGGAGCTGGTGGCGGCGGCGCGCGGTCTCGGGGGGCTCGATCTGCTGGTGAACAACGCGAGCGCGCTGGGGGCCGAGCCGCTGGTGCGCCTTGACGCGCTGCCGATGGAGGGGCTGCGGCGGGCGCTGGAGGTCAATGTCGTGGCTGCGCTCGGGCTGGTGCAGGAGGCGCTGCCGCTGCTGCAGGAGTCGGCCGGGGGCGCGGTCGTCTCGGTGAGCTCGGACGCGTCGGCGGAGGCGTACGAGACCTGGGGCGGCTACGGCGCTTCGAAGGCCGCGCTCGACCAGCTGTCCGCGGTCCTCGCGGTGGAGGAGCCGGGGCTGCGGGTGTGGGCGGTGGATCCGGGCGACATGCGCACGGATCTCTACCGGGCGGCGGCGCCGCTCGACGACGACTCGGACCGGCCGCTGCCGGAGACGGTGGTGCCGGCGTTCCTGCGGCTGCTCGACGAGCGGCCGGACAGCGGGCGGTATGCCGCCCCCTCTCTTCTTCTGGAGGCACGGTGACGGTCGCGGTGCGGGTACCGGAGGAGTTGTCGGCCCGGGTGCCGGCGGAGCAGCGTGGGCCCGGCCTGGACAGGGACGCGGTGCGGCTGCTCGTCTCGCGCGGCACGGACGTCACGCACCGGGACTTCGCACAGCTGTCGGGAGAGCTGCGGGCCGGGGATCTGCTCGTGGTCAATACGTCGCCGACGCTGGCCGCCGCGGTCGACGGGCAGATCGGGCACGCGCGCGTGGTGGTGCATTTCTCCACGCGTGGCGATGACGGACGCTGGGCCGTCGAGTTGCGGGACCCGGACGGACGTGGCACCACGCGCCCGCGTGCGGGCGGTCCGGAGGGGACGGTGGCGGTACTCCCCGAGGGCGTGCGCCTCGTATGGGAGGAGCCGCTGGCGGGCGGTGGGGCGCGGTTGTGGTGGGTGCGGGTCACAGGGGACGTGCCCACGCTGCTGCGGCGGCACGGCAGGCCCATCCGCTACTCCTATACGGAGCGCGATCAGCCGCTCTCCGTCTATCAGACGGTGTTCGCGCTGCCGTACGCGGACGGGGCGGGCAGTGCGGAGATGCCGAGTGCGGCACGTCCGTTCACTGCGCGGCTGGTGGCGGAGCTGGTCAGCAGGGGTGTGCAGTTCGCGCCCATCATGCTGCACACGGGGGTGGCGTCAGCGGAGTCGCACGAGCCGCCGTATCCGGAGCGGTTCGAGGTGCCGGAGGCGTCGGCGCGGCTGATCAACGCGGCGAGGGCCGGCGGCGGGCGGGTGGTGGCGGTCGGTACGACGGCCGTGCGGGCCGTGGAGTCGGCCGCGGGGCGGGACGGGGTGGTGCGGGCGGCCGCGGGCTGGACGGACCTCGTGGTGACGCCCGAGCGGGGTGTGCGGGTGGTGGACGGCCTCCTCACCGGGCTGCACGAGCCGGAGGCGTCGCACCTGCTGATGCTGGAGGCCATAGCAGGAGCCGAGGCAATTACCCGTACATATGCGGAAGCATTGGGACATTTTTACCTGTGGCATGAGTTCGGGGACGTCCACCTGATACTTCCCGACGAATCCGGTCACACGGCGCGTTGCAGTGGCAACGCTTGGTGAGGTTGTTACGTGCCCGATGTGAGCCCGCACATAGGGCGCACATCACGTACGAAGGCGGCTAGGAATTAGCTGTGGGCGGTGGTACCGGGGCGGGAGGGGCGAAATGGACCACCCCGGGGGGCCTGATCCACTACCCGGCTTCGTACTTCACACCTTTGCCACGGAATTTTGCGGCCGCTAACAATGGCTCTCGTTGCTCGACAGCGTGGGCCTGTACCCACAGCGTTCATGACCGAAACATGAGCGGTCCCGCTTTGGACCGGCGAGCGACTTCCCCGATTCGAAGAGGTCCTCCATGTCCAAGCTCAGCTTCTACGGTCATAGTCCCCTGACGAAGACCCACAAGTACTCGATCGCCGGTATCGCCACGCTCGGCGCCGCTGCCCTCGCGTTCACGCTGGTGCCGGGCAACTCCACCGCGGAGGCCGAGACGATTTCGGCTGCTCCGGTCGCCTTCGAGGTGGCCGCCGGCAAGCCCCAGATCAAGGACGTGCACGCCAGCGTCACGAACCAGATGGCCACCGCCGACCAGCAGGTCAAGAACGCGGCCGCCAAGCTGAAGGCCACGCAGGTCGCCGCGACGAAGAAGGCCGCCGACGCGGCCGCGGCGAAGGCGAAGGTCGACGCAGCTGCAAAGGCCAAGGTCGAGAAGGACCGCCAGGTCAAGGAGGCCACCAGCCGCGCCGCCGCCCGCAAGCCGGTCTACGCGAACAACCTGGACGGCTGGATCCGCGAGTCCCTGGCCATCATGAAGGCCAAGGGCATTCCGGGCTCCTACGAGGGCCTGCACCGCAACATCATCCGCGAGTCGTCCGGCAACCCGCAGGCGATCAACAACTGGGACATCAACGCGATCAACGGCATCCCGTCGAAGGGTCTGCTGCAGGTCATCCCGCCGACCTTCAACGCGTACCACGTCCCCGGTACCTCGTGGAACATCTACAACCCGGTCGCCAACATCACCGCCGCCGCGAACTACGCCGCGGACAAGTACGGCTCGATGGACAACGTGAACAGCGCTTACTAAGACTCTCCCTGGACCTCAGAGTCTTCGTGAACGCCGAAGGGCGGCACCCCGTGCGGGGTGCCGCCCTTCATCCGTGCGCGGGTCACGCTACTTGCGCATGACCTCGGGCTCGTGGCGGCGCAGCAGGCGCGCGACCGCGAAGCCGCAGAGGACACCGAGGGCAATCAGGATCGCGAGGTTGATGCCCCACTGGCTCACCGAGTGCTCCCACAGCGGGTCCAGGTCGTTCGGGTGCGCCTGGTCCCACGGCGGCATGAGGTGCGCGAGGTCGAGCGTCGAACCGGCGCCGGCGATGGCCCAGCGCGACGGCATCAGCCAGGCGAACTGCTCCAGGCCCGGCGAGCCGTACACCTGGAACAGGATGCCGGTGAAGACGACCTGGACGATCGCGAACATGACCAGGAGCGGCATCGTCTTCTCGGCGGTCTTCACCAGCGAGGAGATGACCAGGCCGAACATCATCGACGTGAAGCCGAGCGCGATGATCACGATGCACAGCTCGACGGCCGGCGGCATCATCAGGCCCTCGGCCGGCAGGTCGCGCGGGACGAAGCCGATGGCGCAGATGATCACGCCCTGGATGGCCGTGACGACGCCGAGAACGATCACCTTGGACATCAGGTACGCCGAGCGGGACAGGCCGGTGGCCCGCTCCCGTTCGTAGATGACGCGTTCCTTGATCAGCTCACGTACGGAGTTGGCCGCGCCCGAGAAACACATGCCGACCGCGAGGATCAGCATGATCGTGCCGGCGTCGCCGTTGAACCGGGACGGCGGCTTGGGCGGGGCCAGGCCGAAGTCGGCCGGGATCACCGTGCTGACGACTCCGAGGACCGCCGGCAGGATCACCATCAGGCCCAGGAAGCCCTTGTCGGACGCGATCACCGACGTGTAGCGGCGGATCAGGGTCCACAGCTGCGAGCCCCAGCCCTGCGGCTTGGGCGGCTTCATCGCCTGCGGCGGCGGCATGTGTACGGACTGTGCGGCGACGGCGTCGATGTCCGCGGCGTACATCTGGTAGTGCTGCGAGCCCTTCCAGCGGCCCGCCCAGTCGTAGTCGCGGTAGTTCTCGAAGGCGGAGAAGACATCGGCCCAGGTGCTGTAGCCGAAGAAGTTCAGGGCCTCCTCGGGCGGACCGAAGTACGCCACCGAACCGCCCGGCGCCATCACCAGGAGCTTGTCGCAGATCGCCAGCTCGGCGACCGAGTGGGTGACGACGAGTACCGTGCGGCCGTCGTCGGCGAGGCCGCGCAGGAGCTGCATGACGTCGCGGTCCATGCCCGGGTCGAGGCCGGAGGTCGGCTCGTCCAGGAAGATCAGCGACGGCTTGGTGAGCAGCTCCAGGGCGACGGAGACGCGCTTGCGCTGGCCACCGGAGAGGGAGGTGACCTTCTTCTCCTTGTGGATGTCCAGCTTGAGCTCGCGCAGCACCTCGTCGATGCGCTGCTCGCGCTCCTGCTCGCTGGTGTCCGAGGGGAAGCGCAGCTTGGCCGCGTACTTGAGGGCCTTCTTGACGGTCAGTTCCTTGTGCAGGATGTCGTCCTGCGGGACCAGACCGATGCGCTGACGCAGCTCGGCGAACTGCTTGTACAGGTTCCGGTTGTCGTAGAGCACGTCGCCCTTGTTGGCGGGCCGGTAGCCGGTGAGCGCCTTGAGCAGCGTGGACTTGCCGGAGCCCGAGGGGCCGATGACCGCGATGAGCGACTTCTCCGGGACCCCGAAGGAGACGTCCTTGAGGATGTCCTTGCCGCCGTCGACCGTCACCGTCAGATGGCGGGCGGAGAAGGAGACCTCACCGGTGTCGACGAACTCCTCGAGACGGTCGCCGACGAGGCGGAACGTCGAGTGGCCGACGCCGACGATGTCGTTCGGGCCGAGCAGCGCGGAGCCGCCCTTGGCGATCGGCATACCGTTGACGTACGTGCCGTTGTGCGAACCGAGGTCACGGATCTCGTAGCGGCCGTCGGGCGTCGCGTGGAACTCGGCGTGCAGGCGCGAGACCTGGAGGTCGGAGACCACCAGCTCGTTCTCGAGCGCACGGCCGATCCGCATCACGCGGCCGAGGGCCAGCTGGTGGAACGTGGTGGGGCTGCGGTCGCCGTACACCGGCGGAGCCCCCGCGACACCGCCGGGCCCCTGCTGGTGCGGGATGTTCTGCGCCTGCTGCGGCTGCTGCCAGCCCTGCTGGACGGGTACCTGCTGCTGCGGCGGGGCGTTGTGCGCCCAGCCGGGGTCACCCCCCTGCGGCGCGGCGTGCGGCTGCTGCGCCGGCGCCTGCTGCGGGTGGGCCTGCTGCTGGGCCGCGGGCACGGCGGCGCCGGAGGCGCTGCCCGAGAGGTTGACCCGCGGACCGTCCGTCGCGTTGCCGAGGTGCAGCGTCGAGCCCGGGCCGATCTCCATCTGATGGATCCGCTGACCCTGCACGAACGTGCCGTTGGTGGAGCCGTGGTCCTCGATGACCCAACTGCGGCCGCCCCAGCTGATGGTGGCGTGACGCCAGGACACCCTGGCATCGTCGATCGCGACGTCCCCCTGCGGATCACGTCCGAGGGTGTATGGCCTGGACGGGTCGAGCGTCCAGGTCCTTCCATTCAATTCCAGTACGAGTTCCGGCACTCCATGCCCCACTGAGTTGTCCCCCGAGCTAGCCCCCATCTTGGGGAGTCTAGGGATGTCGAACATCGTGGGGAACTATTTCAGGCGGAGCCCCCTGACCGAAAGTCGGGCCTTGAGGCGGGCCTTGTGAAGACTGTCTACGCGCCTGTACGCCCGCCCCGTTGACGAGGCAGAAACAGCCCCGGAGAGTGGTAAGCGCCCACAAGTGCCTACGGATCATGCGCGAATGGGACATCCGATACATCGCCGTACGGATCGGGGGCCCTGATGGAGACCGTTGTCCGGGGGAGCGGGCGCGAGGGCGTGCGCTGGAGCGACGTACTGCTCTCCGCGGTCGCCTCCGTGAGCTGGGCGTTCATCGGGATGGCGGCGGTCGCCGCGGCCGGCCTTCATCTGCTCGGTGCGGATTCCGCGGGTTCGCTCGGCCCGATGACGGCCGCGGTAGTGGCCCTTGGGGTGGGTGGGAAAGTCACGCCGTCGGGAGACGTCTCAGCCTTCGGACTGGACGGCGCGCAGGCCCACACGGCGATCGATATCGCGCCGCTCGGTGTGGGCCTCGCGGGCGCTCTGCTGCTCAGCTGGTTCTTCCTGCGTTCCTTACGTGGGGCGGGAGTTGAGGTCACGCCGGCCGAACTCGCGGCACGCGCTGGGTCCGTGGTCGCGCTGTTTCTGGCGATGCTCGCAGGGCTTGCCTGGGCGGGTCACGACCTCATCACGATTGACGGCGGGAAGCTCGGGCTCGACCGGATATCGGACGGGGATCTGCCGGGCGGCATCAAGGACAAGCTGCCGGGTGGCCTCGACCTCGGAGGGCTCCTGCCGGATCACATCGGCGGCCTCGTGGACGCGAAGGCGACCGTCGGGTTCACCGTCGAGACCGGGTCCTCGCTGCTGGGCGGCGCCGCGTGGGTCATCGGCGTCCTGCTGATCGCACTGCTCGCCTCGCGCCGGACGCCGCTCCCGCGCGCCCTCGACGCGCTGCACCGGGTGGTCCGTCCCGCCGCTTCGTCGCTGGTCACGGTGTTACTGGTAGCGGTTGCCGCGGGGCTCGCGGCGGCGGCGTACGCGATGATCGGCGACGACCATCCGCGGCGGATCGCGGGCGCCGCGCTGCTCGGGGCGCCCAACGGGGTGTGGCTCGGCATCCCCCTCGGCCTCTTCGTCCCGTGGGACGGCAAGGCCACGGGCGCCCTCGCGCAGGCACTTCCCCACCCGCTCGACGAGCTGCAGCGGATGCACGCGAACGAGCCGGTGACGCTGGGCCGCCTTGCCGAACTGGACGGCAGAATATGGCTGTTGGCCTTCGCGACCGTTCTGATGACGGTGCTCGCGGGCGTGCTGACCGCCGTACGGACACCTGCGGTGACCGGCGGGCCGGGGTCGCGGCCGATGGGCGCCGTCGGCTTCGCCGGGAGGTGCGCGCTGCGGCTCGGGGTCGTCACGGCGCTCGGCCTGCCGCTGCTCGTGCGGCTGACGGACGTGTCGGCGGACGCCTCGCTGTCCGTACTCGGCTTCGACGCGTTCGGGGCCGGCATCGAGCTGCACGGACATCTCGGCATGGCGCTGCTGCTCGGAGCCGTTTGGGGAGCGGGGGCGGGAGCGGTGGGGGCGCTGCTCGCTCACGGGGCGGGCGCGGCGGGCCGGCGGGCGGCTCCTGCTGCGCTGGGCGGGGGCGGCGTGGAACCGGAGGAGCGATGGGAACGGGGCGAACGGGGGGACGGCGTGGTCCGGTCCGTCGGGCCCGTCCCGCCCCAGGAGGCTGGGCCGTATCGGCCGAGCACTCCGTACCGGGCGTCGCCGGACGGGACGAACCCGTATCTGAGGCCGCCGGACGAACGGGTGGGCGATCGGACGAGCGATCGGTCGAGGAATAGGTCGGGGAATGGGTCGAGCGATCGATCGCGGGATCGGTCGGGCAATCGGCAGGATGATCCGCCGGACGATTTGTACGGGGCGCCGACGATGGTGGGGCCGGTCAGGCCACCGGTGCCGTCGCGTCCGCGGGGGCGGCCTGGGTCGGGTTCCGGGTCCGGGTCCGGGTCCGGGTCCGGGTCCGGGTCCGGCAAGGGCGGATGGCCCGTGCCGCCACCGCCTCCTCCCCCACCGCCACTGCCGCACCCGCCGTCACCGTCGTCGCCGGACGAGGAGGGCCCGCCGCCACCCCGGAGGGGCCCGCGCGGTTGAGCCGAGTACGGGCGGCGGACGGCGAACCGGCCGGTCGGAGTGGGCGCCGCACCTGTCCGCCACACGGACCACCCCCGCGCGCCGCGACGTGGGCCGGATAACGTGGGACCACCATGAGTGCTTCGCAGCCCCGCCACCCCGCTGATGTCCCGGTCGCAGTTCCGGACGACGTCCCGACGCTCCTCGTCAAGATATTCGGCAAGGACCGCCCCGGCATCACCGCCGGGCTCTTCGACACCCTCGCCGCCTACTCCGTCGATGTCGTCGACATCGAGCAGGTCGTCACCCGCGGCCGCATTGTCCTGTGCGCCCTGGTGACGGAGCCGCCCCCCGGTCTCGAGGGCGACCTGCGGGCCACCGTCCACAGCTGGGCGGAGTCCATGCGGATGCAGGCCGAGATCATCTCGGGCATCGGCGACAACCGTCCGCGCGGTCACGGCCGCTCGCTCGTCACAGTGCTCGGACACCCGCTGACCGCGGAGACGACGGCCGCCATCGCCGCCAGGATCACCGGCACCGGCGGCAACATCGACCGTATCTTCCGGCTCGCGAAGTACCCCGTGACCGCAGTCGAGTTCGCCGTCTCCGGCACCGAGACCGAGCCCCTGCGCACCGCACTCGCGACGGAGTCGGCGGCGCTCGGCGTCGATGTCGCCGTCGTCGCGGCCGGGCTGCACCGGCGCGCCCAGCGCCTCGTCGTGATGGACGTCGACTCGACGCTCATTCAGGACGAGGTCATCGAGCTCTTCGCGGCGCACGCCGGCTGCGAGGACAAGGTCGCCGAGGTCACCGCGGCGGCGATGCGGGGCGAGCTGGACTTCGAGCAGTCGCTGCACGCGCGGGTCGCGCTGCTCGCCGGGCTCGACGCGTCGGTCGTCGACAAGGTCCGCGCAGAGGTGCGGCTCACGCCCGGCGCGCGGACCCTGATCCGCACGCTGAAGCGGCTCGGCTATCAAGTGGGCGTCGTCTCGGGCGGGTTCACCCAGGTCACGGACGATCTGCAGGACCGGCTCGGGCTCGACTTCGCCCAGGCCAACACCCTGGAGATCGTCGACGGAAAGCTGACCGGCCGGGTCACCGGCGAGATCGTGGACCGCGCGGGCAAGGCGCGTCTGCTGCGCCGGTTCGCCGCGGAGGCCGGGGTGCCGCTCGCGCAGACCGTGGCGATCGGCGACGGCGCCAACGATCTGGACATGCTGAACGCGGCGGGCCTCGGTGTCGCCTTCAACGCGAAGCCCGTGGTCCGCGAGGCCGCGCACACCGCGGTGAACGTGCCGTTCCTCGACACCGTCCTCTACCTCCTCGGCATCACCCGTGAAGAGGTCGAGGCCGCGGACGCCCACGACGACTGACTCCGGTCGGCGCGGACGATCACTGATGCGGCGGGCCCCGGTACCCATGCGGTACCGGGGCCCGCCGGCGTATCAGGGTCCGGCCGTCGGCCGACGGGTCACTCGGACGGTGCCCAGTAGTCGATGAGGGTGGCGGTGCCCGGCTCGAGGGACTTCCAGGGGCCGGTGAAGGACAGGACCGCGAAGGCGGAGGTCGGGAAGCCGCGCCGGGCCATCCGCTCCCCCGCGTCGCCCTCGACCTGCCCGGAGAGGATGTCGGCGAGCCCCTTGATCCCGGGGTTGTGGCCGACCAGCACCGCGCTCCGCACGTCGTCCGGGGTCTCGTTCAGCACGGCGATGAGCTCACCGGGCGAGGCCTCGTAGAGCCGCTCCTCGTACACCGTCCTGGGCCGGTGAGGCAGCTCGTGGACGGCGAGCTTCCACGTCTCGCGGGTCCTCGCGGAGGTCGAGCAGAGGGCCAGGTCGAGGTCGATACCGGAGTCGGCGAGCTTGCGGCCGGCGACGGGGGCGTCCTTTCGGCCCCTCTCGGCAAGCGGCCTCTCGTGGTCGGAGACCTGGGGCCAGTCCGCCTTCGCATGCCGGAAAAGGACAATCCTGCGGGGTTCTGCGACGCTCATGGGTCCCAGCTTCGCACGAAACCGGCCACGGGGCGCAAGGAGTTGAAGCGCTCGACCGGCACGGGTGACGCGCCTTGCGTGCCGCTCACGGGGCAGTGTGCAGCACCGCCTGCTGGATGCGGTCGAGGAGCTGGCCGACTGCCGGGTCGCCAGTGGCGGCGTGCGCGTCGGCCGGGTTGAGTATCAGGAGCAGGAGCACGGCGAAGGTGATCGCAGGCAGGGCGATCGCCCACCACGGGAGCCTGATGTCGACGCCGCCCGCTGGGGCCGGGTGGGGCCGGGTGTGCGTAGGGGCCGACATGACGCCTCCGGGGTCATCGAGATGCTCGGTGCCGTGGTCCGCGGTGCTCGCGGTCACATCTCGAATTTACGGAAGGCCGGGCCCTCAACCCATCCGGTGATCCACCCAGTTGACCCTGACACTGACCCCCTAGGGGTTGGTGGTGCTAGCCCCACCAAACCCCGGCCGCGACCGGGCCGGGGACCGCTGTCACGGTGCCGCGAGGGCGTCTATGCCATCGACGGCGTCTACGCCATCGATGGCGTAGATGGTCACGGTGAGGCGATCGAGGCGATGACCGCGATGATCACGGTGATGGCCAGCATCGAGCCGAGCACGATGAGTAGCTTCTTCTGGCCGTTCTGGGGGTTCGGGTCGAGCACAGGCGACATGCGGTCAGTCTCGCACCCTTTGCCCCGGCTCCGGGAGCCGGGGTGGGCACGGGCGGAGGTCAGGCCGCGTCGGCCGGAGCGGCCTCGTCCTCGACCGTACGGTTGCGTCCCGCGATGACGCCCACCACGATCTGCGGCACCATCAGGGCCGCCATGAGCGCGATCGGGACGCCCCAGCCGCCGCTGTGCTGGTAGAGCACGCCGACGAGCAGCGGTCCGGGGATGGAGATCAGATAACCGGTGCTCTGGGCGAAGGCGGAGAGCTTGGCGACGCCCGTGCCGGTCCGCGCCCGCATGCCGACCATCGTCAGGGCGAGCGGGAAGGCGCAGTTGGAGATGCCGAGGAGGATGGCCCACGCCCAGGCGCCACCGGACGGGGCGAGGTAGAGGCCCGCGTAACCGGCGAGTCCGCACACGCCGAGGGCGATCACGATGGGGCCCTGGCTGGGCAGGCGGGTGGCGAGGCGCGGGATGACGAAGGCGAGCGGTACGCCCATCGCCATGGTGACGGCGAGCAGCACGCCCGCGGTGCCCGCGGAGACTCCGGCGTCACGGAAGATCTGCGCCATCCAGCCCATGGTGATGTAGGCGGCAGTGGCCTGGAGGCCGAAGAAGACGGCGAGCGCCCAGGCGGTGCGGCTGCGGGTGATGCGCAGGCCGTCGTCCTGCTGCGAGGTGCCGGCGGTGGTGCCGCCCTCGGCTCCCCGTTCGCGTACGAGCGGGACCCACGGGACGACGGCGGCCACGGCGAGAGCGGCCCAGACGGCGAGTCCGGTCTTCCAGTTGCCGCCGAGCGCGTCCGTCATGGGCACGGTCACGGCCGCCGCGAGGGAGGTGCCGAGCGCGAGGGCCATCGAGTAGAGGCCGGTCATGGAGCCCACGCGGTCGGGGAACCAGCGCTTGACGATCACCGGCATGAGGACGTTGCTGACCGCGATGCCCATGAGGGCGAGGCCGCTGGCGACGAGGAAGCCGACGGTGCTGCCGGTGAACGGGCGGATCACCAGACCGGCGGCGATCGCGGCCATGCCGGCGCACACCACGGCGCCGGGGCCGAAGCGGCGGGCGAGCCGGGGCGCCATCACTCCGAAGATCGCGAAACAGAGCGGGGGTACGGAGGTGAGGAGGCCGGCGACGCTGCCGCTCATGCCGAGCCCGTCGCGCACCTCTTCGAGGAGGGCACCGAGGCTGGTGATGGCGGGGCGCAGGTTCAGGGCCGCGAGGACGATGCCCACGATCATCAGGCGCACGGCCCACGCGCGCGTGGGGGCTGTTTTCGCTTCGGGTGCGCTCTCGGTCCGTATCGGGGTCTGTGTCATCGTCGGGGTTTCCTCACTGGCCATGACCCCATCTTAGAATCATGGGATGATTGGGTGTCCAATCGGATTGCGTCACACTTGGCGTGGCCACCTTGCCCGCGCCCGTTTCTGCCCGCCCCGGTTCGCCCGGACATCGCACCAAGGACCGTCATGCCGCTGACCTCCCCCAGGCGCTCGGCTCTTTCCGAGCAGGTCATCGCCGAGCTGCGCGCCCAGATCTCGTCGGGCGAGTGGCCGGTGGGCTCCCGCATCCCGACCGAGCCCGAGCTGGTCGAGCAGCTCGGCGTCGCGCGCAACACGGTGCGCGAGGCCGTGCGCGCGCTCGCCCACAACGGCCTGCTCGACATCCGGCAGGGGTCGGGCACCTACGTCGTCGCGACCAGCGAGCTGGCGGGCGTGATGCAGCGCAGGTTCGCCGACGCCGACCCCCGGCACATTGCCGAGCTGCGCTCGACCCTGGAGTCCAGCGCCGCGAGCCTCGCCGCGCAGCGCCGTACGGAACGCGACCTCAAGCAGCTCGACGCGCTGATGGTGCGCCGCGAGGACGCCTGGGCGTCGGGCGACGCGGAGGCGTTCGTGGCGGCCGACGCGACCTTCCACCTGGCGGTCGTGGCCGCGTCGCACAACGACGTCATGACGGCGATGTACGCGGACCTCGGTGAGGTCCTGCGGGACGTCCTGCGCGTGGACGTGGGCGAGGAGCTGACGCCCGAGAACCACATGGACCACACGGGCCTGCTCGACGCGATCCGGGTCGGCGACGCGGAGGCCGCCGCGGCGGAGGCGGCGCGCTACCCGTTCCTGTGCCGGCCCGGCCCGTCCGCCACTCGATAGGCCCCGGCCCGGCGTCTGGCCGGCGGCCGGCCTTTGGCTAGCGGTCGATCTTTGGCTAGCGGTCGACCTTGGCGTGACTGATCCAGGCCGAGCGGACCTCTTTCCAGCACCGGCCGGTGAGCCGCACGGTCTCGGCGGCCTCGGCCGGGACCTGCCCGCCGTCGCTGTCTATGTCCCACCAGCGGTCGCACTCGACGTGGAGGCTGACCGCGTCGGTCGCCGGATACGGGTTGTGGCAGTACGCCGTCACGTCCGAACCGGTGACGGTCACCCGGCAGTCCGCTCCGAAGGGCTCTGTCCTGCGGTCGTCCCCGGCGTCGGCCACGCGCGCGTGGGGCGCGGTCCGGGTGGGGTGGGAAGCGGCGTCGTACGGCACCGCGAAGAGGAGTACGAGAGCTGCGAGTACCGGGGCACCGCGCTGGAACAGGCGCACAAGGGGGACCTCCTCGGCCGTACGGGTGAGGGGGAACGAACGCCTTCTCAGCCTGCGTGCTCACCCGGCGCGCCCGCCCGGCCGGTGGGCCATACGGGTGACGCCCCGCTCCCCGCGCGGTGCGGGAAACGGGGCGTCGGCCACGTACGGGTGATCAGGCGCCGATCGCGTGCAGACCGCCGTCGACGTGGATGATCTCGCCGGTGGTCTTCGGGAACCAGTCGCTCAGGAGGGCGACGATGCCCTTGCCGGCCGGCTCCGGGTCCTTGAGGTCCCACTCCAGGGGGGAGCGGTTGTCCCACACGGCGGCCAGGTCGCTGAAGCCCGGGATGGACTTGGCGGCCATCGAGGCGAGCGGGCCCGCGGAGATGAGGTTGCAGCGAATGTTCTGCTTGCCCAGGTCGCGCGCCACGTAGCGGCTGGTGGCCTCGAGGGCGGCCTTGGCCGGGCCCATCCAGTCGTACTGCGGCCAGGCGTACTGGGCGTCGAAGGTGAGGCCGACGACCGAGCCGCCGTTCTGCATCAGCGGCAGGCAGGCCATGGTCAGCGACTTCAGGGAGAAGGCGGAGACGTGCATGGCCGTGGCGACCGACTCGAACGGGGTGTTGAGGAAGTTGCCGCCGAGGGCGTCCTGCGGCGCGAAGCCGATGGAGTGCACGACGCCGTCGAGGCCGCCGAGCTCCTCGCCGACGACCTCGGCGAGGCGGCCGAGGTGCTCGTCGTTGGTGACGTCGAGCTCGATGACCTTGGTGGGCTTGGGGAGCTTCTTGGCGATGCGCTCGGTCAGCGTGGGCCGCGGGAACGCGGTGAGGATGATCTCCGCACCCTGCTCCTGGGCCAGCTTCGCGGCGTGGAAGGCGATGGAGGACTCCATCAGCACACCGGTGATCAGGACGCGCTTGCCCTCGAGAATTCCGCTCATGGTGATCAGTGACCCATGCCCAATCCGCCGTCGACGGGAATGACGGCTCCAGTGATGTACGAGGCGTCGTCCGAGGCGAGGAACCGCACCGTCGCGGCGATCTCCTCGGGCTGCGCGTAGCGGCCGAGGGGCACCTGCTTCACGATGCCCTCGCGCTGCTCGTCGGTGAGCGCCTTGGTCATGTCGGTGTCGACGAAACCGGGCGCCACGACGTTGAAAGTGAGGTTGCGCGACCCGAGCTCACGGGCGAGGGAGCGCGCAAAACCGACCAGACCCGCCTTCGACGCGGCGTAGTTCGCCTGTCCCGCGGAGCCGAGCAGGCCGACCACGGAGGAGATGAGTACGACGCGGCCCTTCTTGGCGCGCAGCATGCCGCGGTTGGCACGCTTCACGACCCGGAAGGTGCCGGTGAGGTTGGTGTCGAGGACCGACGTGAAGTCGTCCTCGGACATGCGCATGAGGAGCTGGTCCTTGGTGACGCCGGCGTTGGCCACGAGGACCTCGACGGGGCCGTGCTTCTCCTCGATCTCCTTGTAGGCCTGCTCCACCTGCTCGCTGTCGGTGATGTCGCACTTGACGGCGAGGAAGCCGGCCTTCTCCAGCTCGGCCGCGTCGCCCGAGCGGTATGTGATCGCGACCTTGTCGCCGGCGTCGGCGAACGCACGGGCGATGGCGAGGCCGATGCCCCGGTTTCCTCCGGTGACGAGAACCGAGCGGCTCAACGGATCACCCTTTCGATAGCGGTCTGGTACCTCGAAAACCTATCGGTACCGCCCTGGATACGGAGAATCGACCACCGACAGTGGCGCCGGACCGTCGCTGTCGGGTCCCTACAGAAAAGTGTGGCCGCGGGGCCCGCCGACGCGACATGATCGGGGCTGACCGGTGCCCGCACCCGGGAGCGGCCGGTGCCCGAGGCTTTTGACAGCGCTGGCGACAGCACCTCCGACAGCAGGGAGAACATCCGTGCCCCATTCGATCGATGAAGCCTTCACGGCGCTGCCGCTGCGGGCCCTCGCCGATGCCGCGCTGGCCCGTGCGCGGGCTCTCGGCGCCGACCACGCGGACTTCCGCCTGGAGCGGGTGCGCAGCGCGGAGCGGCGGCTGCGGGACGCGCGGCCCGCGGGCTCGTCGGACACCACGGACCTCGGGTACGCGGTGCGCGTCGTGCACGGGGGCACATGGGGCTTCGCATCGGGCGTGGATCTGACGATGGACGCGGCCGCGAAGGTGGCGTCGCAGGCCGTCGCGATGGCGAAGCTGTCGGCGCAGGTGATCAAGGCAGCGGGGTCGGACGAGAGGGTGGAGCTGGCCCCCGAGCCGGTGCACGAGGACCGGACGTGGGTGTCCTCGTACGAGATCGATCCGTTCTCGGTGCCGGACGAGGAGAAGGCCGGGCTGCTCGCCGACTGGAGTGGGCGGCTGCTGGGTGCGAACGGCGTCGACCATGTGGACGCCTCGCTGCTCACCGTGCACGAGAACAAGTTCTACGCCGACACGGCGGGGACGGTGACGACGCAGCAGCGGGTGCGGCTGCATCCGCAGCTGACGGCGGTCGCCGTGGACGGTTCGAGCGGCGAGTTCGATTCGATGCGGACGCTTGCGCCGCCGGTGGGCCGGGGCTGGGAGTACCTCACCGGGACCGGCTGGGACTGGGACCGCGAGCTGGCCGAGATCCCGGAGCTGCTTGCCGAGAAGATGCGGGCGCCCAGCGTCGAGGCGGGCCTGTACGACCTCGTGGTCAACCCGTCCAACCTGTGGCTGACCATCCACGAGTCGATCGGCCACGCGACGGAGCTGGACCGGGCGCTCGGCTACGAGGCGGCGTACGCGGGCACGTCCTTCGCCACGTTCGACCAGCTCGGCAAGCTCAGGTACGGCTCCGAGATCATGAACGTGACGGGTGACCGCACCGCCGAGCACGGCCTCGCGACCATCGGGTACGACGACGAGGGCGTGGCCGGGCAGTCCTGGGACCTGGTCAGGGACGGGACGCTCGTCGGCTATCAGCTGGACCGCCGCATCGCGAAGCTGACGGGCTTCGACCGGTCGAACGGCTGCGCGTACGCGGACTCTCCCAGCCATGTGCCCGTCCAGCGCATGGCGAACGTGTCGCTCCAGCCGGACCCGGGCGGCCTGTCGACCGAGGACCTGATCGGGGGCGTCGACCGCGGGATCTACGTCGTCGGCGACCGTTCCTGGTCGATCGACATGCAGCGCTACAACTTCCAGTTCACGGGGCAGCGGTTCTACCGCATCGAGAACGGCCGGCTCGCGGGGCAGCTGCGCGATGTCGCCTACCAGGCCACGACCACCGACTTCTGGGGTTCGATGGCTGCGGTCGGCGGCCCGCAGACGTACGTACTGGGCGGCGCGTTCAACTGCGGAAAGGCCCAGCCGGGCCAGGTCGCGGCGGTGTCGCACGGCTGCCCGTCCGCCCTCTTCAAGGGCGTGAACATTCTGAACACCACGCAGGAGGCCGGGCGATGAGTTCTATGAGTCCCCGTACGAACAAGCCGCACGAGATCGTCGAGCGTGCCCTCGAACTGTCCACGGCCGACGGCTGCGTGGTCATCGCCGACGAGCAGTCCACCGCCAATCTGCGCTGGGCGGGCAACGCGCTCACGACGAACGGGGTCACGCGCGGGCGCACCCTCACGGTCATCGCGACCGTCGACGGCAAGGAGGGCACGGCCTCCGGGGTCGTCTCCCGGTCGGCCGTGACCACGGACGACCTCGAACCGCTGGTGCGGGCCGCCGAGGCCGCCGCCCGGGGCGCGGCGCCCGCCGAGGACGCCGGGCCGCTGGTCTCCGGAGTGCCGCACTCCCCCGACTTCACGGACGCGCCCGCCGAGACCTCGTCGGCCGTCTTCGCGGACTTCGCCCCGGCCCTGGGCGAGTCGTTCGCCCGCGCCCACGCGGGAGGCCGCGAGCTGTACGGCTTCGCCAACCACGAGCTCGTCTCCAGCTATCTCGGTACGTCGACGGGCCTGCGCCTGCGGCACGACCAGCCGAACGGGACGCTGGAGGTGAACGCCAAGTCCCCGGACCGGACGCGCTCGGCCTGGGCGGGGCGCTCGACGCGCGACTTCAAGGACGTCGACCCGGGCGCGCTCGACGCCGAGCTGGCGCAGCGCCTCGACTGGGCGCGCCGCCGCATCGAGCTGCCCGCGGGCCGTTACGAGACGCTGCTGCCGCCGACCGCGGTCGCCGACCTGCTGATCTACCAGCTGTGGTCGTCCGCGGCCCGGGACGCCGCCGAGGGCCGGACCGTCTTCAGCAGGCCGGGCGGCGGCACGCGCGTCGGCGAGCGGCTGACCGAGCTCCCGCTGACGCTGCGCAGCGACCCGAACGAGCCGGGCCTGGAGTCGGCGCCGTTCGTCCTCGCGCACGCCTCGGGCGACAGCGCCTCCGTGTTCGACAACGGGCTGCCGCTGACGGCGACGGACTGGGTGCGCGAGGGCGAGCTGGCCCATCTGACGACAACCCGGCACAGCGCGGGCCTCACCGGTCTCCCGGTGGCGCCGGCGATCGACAACCTGATCCTGGACGGGGGCGAGGACCGTTCCCTGGACGAGATGGTCGCGGCCACCGGGCGCGGGCTGCTCCTGACCTGCCTCTGGTACATCCGCGAGGTCGATCCGGCGACGCTGCTGCTGACCGGTCTGACCCGGGACGGGGTGTACCTCGTGGAGGACGGCGAGGTCGTGGGCGAGGTGAACAACTTCCGGTTCAACGAGTCGCCCGTCGACCTGCTGGGGCGCGCGGTGGAGGCCGGGCGGACGGAAAAGACGCTGCCCAGGGAGTGGAGCGACTGGTTCACTAGGGCTGCGATGCCGGCCCTGCGGGTGCCGGACTTCAACATGAGCTCGGTCAGCCAGGGCGTATGACCCCGTAACCTGGTCGGGCAGCATCCAAGTCATCCAAGGAGATACGAGAACCGTGACGGACATCGTCGACGAACTTCAGTGGCGCGGCCTGCTGGCCCTGTCCACTGACGAGGACGCATTGCGCAAGGCGTTCGCGGACGGTCCCATCACGTTCTATTGCGGGTTCGACCCGACCGCGCCGAGTCTCCACCTCGGCAACCTGGTCCAGATCCTCACCATGCGCCGCATCCAACTCGCGGGGAACCTCCCGCTGGGCCTGGTCGGCGGGGCCACCGGCCTGATCGGCGACCCGAAGCCGAACGCCGAGCGGACGCTGAACGCCCCGGAGACGGTGGCGCTGTGGGTCGAGCGGCTGCGCGGGCAGATCGAGCGGTTCCTCGACTTCGAGGGCCCGTACGCCGCCCGCATGGTCAACAACCTGGACTGGACCTCGGGTCTGTCGGCGATCGACTTCCTGCGGGACATCGGCAAGTACTTCCGGGTCAACAAGATGATCGCCAAGGAGGCCGTCTCCCGACGGCTCAATTCCGACGCGGGCATCAGCTACACCGAGTTCAGCTACCAGATCCTCCAGGGCATGGACTTCATGCAGCTGAACCGTCGGTACGGCTGCACGCTGCAGACCGGCGGCAGCGACCAGTGGGGAAACCTCACCGCGGGCACCGACCTGATCCACCGGGTCGAGCCGGAGGCGTCGGTGCACGCGCTGGCCACCCCGTTGATCACCAAGGCGGACGGCACCAAGTTCGGCAAGACGGAGTCCGGCACGGTCTGGCTCGACGCCGAGCTGACCACCCCGTACGCCTTCTACCAGTTCTGGCTGAACGCCGACGACCGCGATGTGTCCAAGTTCCTGCGGATCTTCAGCTTCAAGTCCCGTGAGGAGATCGAGGACCTGGAGCGGCAGACCGAGGAGCGGCCGCAGGCGCGGACCGCTCAGCGGGCCCTGGCCGAGGAGCTGACGACGCTGGTGCACGGCGCCGACCAGTGCGCCGCCGTCATCGCCGCGTCCAAGGCGCTGTTCGGGCAGGGTGACCTGGGCGAGCTGGACGAGGCGACCCTCGAGGCCGCCCTGTCCGAGCTGCCGCACGCGAAGGTCGACGCGCTCGGCCCGGTCGTGGACCTGCTCGCCGAGGTCGGTCTCGTGGCGAGCAAGTCGGCCGCGCGGCGCACCGTGAAGGAGGGCGGCGCGTACGTGAACAACGTGAAGGTCGCTGCCGAGGACGCAGTGCCGGCCACGGACGAGCTGCTGCACGGGCGCTGGCTCGTGCTGCGCCGCGGCAAGAAGAACCTGGCGGCGATCGAGGTCGTCAGCGCCTGAGCGCACAGCTTCTGAACACGCTCTGAGACAGCCGGAAGGGCGGTCACGCACCTGGTGCGTGACCGCCCTTCCGGCTGTCTCGGAGCCGGCTGTCTCGGAGCCGGCTGTCTCGGAGCCGGCTGTCTCAGACGCGCTGTTTGTCGCGCCGCAGGGCCACCCAGGCCATGTCTCCCAGCCACACGATGAGCACGGCTCCGGCCAGTTGGAGCAGGTGGCGGGTCCAGTCGATGCCCTTGGTGTCGTTGACGCCGATCCAGGTGGCGACCGAGTTGCCCAGCACGCTGCCGATGATTCCGAAGATCACGGTCAGCCACAGAGGGATCTGCTGCTTGCCCGGCAGGATCGCCTTCGCGATCAGTCCGAGCACCAGACCCACGATGATCGCCCACAACCAGCTCATGTCGTCGCCTCCTCTGTGGCGCGCTGTGCGCATCTGCGCCCAGTCTCGGCTTATCCGCCATACAGCGCATGTCGGGCGCACCCGTACGCGCTACGGCGCAGCGAGTACGCACAGGCCGGGCCCGCCCCGGTCTCGAACGCGGAGGAAGCCGGGCGTACCGTGGAGACAGTCCGGACCGGGGAGAGTCCGGCATGGCAGGCAGGCGGTGGAATGCGATGCGGAAGCAGAGCAGCGGCGAGGTCTTCCGGATCACCGGGGCGAGGCAGAGTCTCGCCGACGACGTCCGCGGCAGGCAGCGCCGCTATGTCATCTCGATGTCGGTCCGCACCCTCGCCGTGATCCTCGGCGTGGCCCTGTGGGACGTCGAACGCCCGGTGGCGATCGCGGCCCTGGTGCTCGGTCTGCTGCTCCCCTACGTCGCCGTGGTGATCGCCAACGCGGGCCGGGAGAACGTCCCTTCACTGCCGTCAACCTTCGTGTCCCCGCCGGTGCGGCCGATGCTCACGCCGCCCGCGACCACCCCGGCGGAATCCGATCCGGAGGACAACGCCGGAGCGAACGACGAGGAGCGGCTTGATCACTTGGGTGACCGCAGCTGACCACCGGCGATCCGCAAAGCTCAAGAAAAGCTCAGATCAATCATGTAGTTCCGGTGCCGGGCGGCCGGTCCCCCATGACATACTTCGTACGCGCTCCGCATCCCCCGTCGGAGCGACGGACCGACGCCGGGCAGCTCCCCCCGTGGCTGCTCGGCGTCGCCTTTGTTTGGGCGCGTATGTGTTTGGGGCGGTACCTGTGAGTGACGAAAACCCGATCTGTTCCGCCAAGGGCTGCCGCGTCGACGCGGTCTGGGTGCTCGCCTGGAACAACCCGAAGCTGCACACGCCGGAGCGGCGCAAGACGTGGCTCGCGTGCGACGAACACCGCGAGCATCTCTCCCAGTTCCTCGGTGTGCGCGGCTTCCTGAAGGACGTCGTCGCGCTGAAGGACTGGGAGTCCGGGGACCACGAGGGCTGAGGCCCCGGGTCAGCCGCCGATCGCGGACATCGGGCGCTCGGGCTGGAGGAACGTCGGGTCGTCGAGGCCGGAGCCGGCCTTCTTGCCCCACATGGCGAGCTTCCAGATGCGGGCGATCTCGTCGTCCCCGCTGTCCGAGCGCAGGGCCGCGCGCAGGTCCGTCTCCTCGCTGGCGAACAGACAGGTGCGCACCTGTCCGTCGGCGGTGAGCCGGGTGCGGTCGCAGGCCGAGCAGAACGGGCGGGTGACGGAGGCGATGACGCCGACGCGCTGCGGTCCGCCGTCCACCAGCCAGCGCTCGGCGGGGGCGGAGCCCCGCTCGCCGGAGCCTTCGGCCGTGAGGGCGAAGCGCGTGCGCAGGGACGCGAGAATGTCACCGGCGGTGATCATGCCGTCGCGCTTCCAGCCGTGCTGGGCGTCCAGCGGCATCTGCTCGATGAAGCGCAGCTCGTAGTCGTGCTCGACGGCCCAGGCCAGGAGTTCGGGTGCCTCGTCGTCGTTCAGCCCCGGCATCAGCACGGAGTTCACCTTGACGGGGGTGAGGCCGGCTTCGCTTGCGGCTTCGAGGCCGGCGATGACGTCCTTGTGGCGGTCGCGCCGGGTGAGGGTCTTGAAGACGTCGGGGCGCAGGGTGTCCAGCGAGACGTTGACCCGGTCGAGGCCGGCCTGCTTGAGAGCGGCGGCGGTGCGCTTGAGTCCGATCCCGTTCGTCGTCAGGGACATCTGGGGGCGGGGCTCCAACTGGGCCACGCGCTCCACGATGCCGACGAGGCCGGGGCGCAGCAGGGGCTCGCCGCCGGTGAACCTGACCTCCGTGATGCCGAGCTGGGTGACGGCGATCCGGATGAGCCGGACGATCTCGTCGTCCGTGAGCAGATCAGGCTTGGCCAGCCACTGGAGGCCCTCTTCGGGCATGCAGTACGTACACCGGAGATTGCACCGGTCGGTCAGCGAGACGCGGAGGTCTGTAGCCACTCGGCCATAAGTGTCGATCAGCACGTGGCCCCCTCTCCGATGCGGATCTGATAGTGCGAGCCTACGTGATGGGTCTGACATGAGCAGGCTCCGGATCCCACGGGAGCGGGACGGCCGCCTCGTAGATCCATACGAGGATCTGCGAGGCGGCCGTCCGAATCCCGAGGTCAGTGGGCTCCCGTACCGGTGAGGGAGCGGACTTCGAGCTCCGCGTACTTGCCGGCGTCCGCCTTCTCCTTGGACAGGACGGTGCCGAGCCAGCCGAGCAGGAAACCGACCGGGATCGAGATGATGCCCGGGTTCTCCAGCGGGAACCAGTGGAAGTCGACGCCCTTGAACATGGACGTCTTCGGGTTGCCGGAGACGACCGGCGAGAACAGCACCAGGAAGACCGCCGCGAAGAGGCCTCCGTAGATCGACCAGAGCGCGCCCTGGGTGGTGAAGCGCTTCCAGAAGAGGCTGTAGAGGATCGTCGGCAGGTTCGCGGAGGCGGCGACCGCGAAGGCCAGCGCGACCAGGCCGGCCACGTTCAGGTCACGGGCGAGGGCGCCGAGGCCGATGGAGACGACGCCGATGAAGACGGTCGCCCAGCGGGCCGCCTTCATCTCCTGCTTCTCGGAGGCCTTGCCCTTCTTGATGACGTTCGCGTAGATGTCGTGCGCGAACGAGGAGGACGAGGCGAGGGTCAGGCCCGCGACGACCGCGAGGATCGTGGCGAAGGCGACCGCCGAGATCGTCGCGAGGAGGATCGCGCCCCACGACGAGTCGACCCCGCCGAGGTGGAGGGCGAGCAGCGGCGCCGCGGTGTTGCCCGCCGGGTTGGACGCGATGATCTCTTCCGGCTTGATGAGGGCGGCGGCGCCGAAGCCGAGCGCGATCGTCATCAGGTAGAAGGCGCCGATGATGCCGATCGCCCAGTTCACGGACTTACGGGCGGCCTTGGCGGTGGGAACCGTGTAGAAGCGGATCAGGATGTGCGGCAGTCCCGCGGTGCCGAGGACGAGCGCGATGCCGAGCGAGATGAAGTCGATCTTCGACGTCGACGTGGCGCCGTACTTGAGTCCGGGCTCCAGGAACGCGGCGCCCGTTCCGCTGTTGGACGCCGCCTTGCCGAGCAGGTCGGAGATGTTGAAGTTGAACTTCAGGAGGACCAGGAAGGTGAGCAGGAGCGTGCCCGCGATCAGGAGCACGGCCTTGACCATCTGGACCCAGGTGGTGCCCTTCATGCCGCCGATGGTGACGTACACGATCATCAGAAGGCCGACGAGGGCGACGATGCCGACCTTGCCCGCGTCGGACGTGATGCCGAGGAGCAGCGAGACGAGGACGCCCGCGCCCGCCATCTGCGCGAGCAGGTAGAAGATCGAGACGACGATCGTGGAGGTGCCGGCGGCGGTGCGGACCGGGCGCTGGCGCATCCGGTAGGCGAGGACGTCGCCCATCGTGTAGCGGCCGGAGTTGCGCAGCGGCTCGGCGACCAGGAGCAGGGCGACGAGCCAGGCGACGAGGAAGCCGATGGAGTAGAGGAAGCCGTCGTAGCCGAAGAGGGCGATGGCGCCGGCGATGCCGAGGAACGAGGCCGCGGACATGTAGTCGCCGGAGACGGCGAGTCCGTTCTGGAAGCCGGTGAACTGGCGCCCGCCCGCGTAGAAGTCGGAGGCGTTCTTCGTCTGGCGGCCCGCCCAGACGGTGATCACCAGGGTGGCGAGGACGAACACCGCGAACAGGGAGATGATCAGCGGCCGGTGCTCGCTCGCCTCACCCACGGCGAGTACCTGCGTGACTGCGGGGCTCATGCGCCGCCCTCCATCCGGGACTTGATCGCCTCGGCCTTGGGGTCGAGCTTGGTGGCGGCGTGGCGGGAGTACCACCAGGCGATGAGGAACGTGGTCAGGAACTGGGCGAGGCCGAGGACCAACGCGACGTTGATGTTGCCGAAGAGCTTGGTGCCCATGAAGTCGCCCGCGTAGTTCGAAAGCAGTACGTACAGCAGGTACCAGGCGATGAAGGCGACGGTCAGCGGGAAGGCGAACGAGCGGTGCACGTGGCGCAGTTCGGCGAACTCCGCGCTCTCCTGCTCCGCGATGAATTCCTCCGTGGAGGGCGGTGCGGGACGGGTGTCGGGTCCGCCCTTCGACGGTGGCGGGGCATCGGTGGCCACGGAGTCTCCTCGCGGTGCGGGTGCGGCGGGTGAAACGGACATGTGGTTCTCAGACCTCACAGTGATCTGGATCACCTGGGCCGGGAGGCGATGGTAGGGCTACCCGGCGTGATCCGACAGGGGGCGGGGATCGTGCGCATGCCCCCTGCTCAACGTCACGGGGGCACGCGCGCGCCGGTTCAACTGCGTTGCCCGGTCATGCGCTTTCTTTGGGATTTCATTGCTGGCCTGCGAGGACCCGGGATACGTTCACCCGAGCACCACGCGTCATGTACCTGCCCGGGCACCAACTGTGTTCGGGCTTTTCCATATACGACGGATGATGTGGAGATCCCATGGCTCATCTGCGCTCCAGACGCCGGCTGGCGCTCACCCTGCCGCTCGGCCTCGCGCTTACCGCCTCCCTCGGCTTCCTGCCCGGCGCCGCGTCGGCCGCACCCGCCGACTCCCCCGCCGCCACGGCCGGTTCGGCCACCGCCGACGCCGGGGCACTCGCGTACGTCGTGAACACCAGGACGGACGACCGCACCCTCGCGTCCGTGAAGAAGGCGATCGCCGAGGCCGGCGGGACCGTCGTCGTCTCGTACGACCGGATCGGCGTGATCGTCGTCCACGCGTCGAACCCCGACTTCGGCCGGCAGATCCGCGCCGTCAAGGGGGTGCAGTCGGCGGGCGCCACGCGTACGTCCCCGCTGGTCGCCGCCGGCACCACGGACGAGGGCGCCGCCCAGGTCCTGTCGAAGGCGCAGGCCAAGTCCCTGGCCGCGCAGGCCACTTCGGGCGCCGAGCCGCTCGAGGCCGACCAGTGGGACCTGCGGGCGATCGGCGCCGACAAGGCCGCGAAGATCAACCCGGGCAGCCGCGACGTCACTGTCGGTGTCATCGACACCGGCGTCGACGACACCCACCCCGACCTCGCCCCGAACTTCTCCGCCTCGCAGTCCGCGAACTGTGTCGGCGGCAAGGCGGACACCTCGCCCGGCGCGTGGCGCCCCTACGACCCGGCCGAGGACTACCACGGCACGCACGTCGCCGGTGAGATAGCCGCGGCCCGCAACGGCATAGGTGTCGCCGGGGTCGCTCCCGGCGTGAAGGTCGCGGGCATCAAGGTCAGTGACCCCAACGACGGCCTCTTCTACCCGGAGAACGTGGTCTGCGCCTTCGTGTTCGCCGCCGACCACGGCGTCGAGGTCACCAACAACAGCTATTACGTGGACCCTTGGCTCTACAACTGCATGGGCGACCCGGACCAGAAGGCCATCGTCGACGCGGTGAACCGGGCCCAGCTGTACGCCCAGAAGAAGGGCACCGTGAACCTGGCCTCCGCGGGCAACTCGGGTGATGACCTCGACTCCGACGCGATCGTCGACGACTCCAGCCCCGATGACGCGACGCCGGTCAGCCGCACCATCGACCCGCACGAGTGCTTCGACGTGCCGACGCAGCTGCCGGGCGTCGTCACCGTCAGCGCCACCGGGGTGACGAACGCCAAGTCGTACTACTCCAGCTACGGCAAGGGCGTCATCGACATCGCGGCCCCGGGCGGCGACAAGTACGTGAGCCCCTCGGACACCCCGTCCAGGAACGGCCGCATCCTGTCCACGATGCCGGGCGGCCAGTACGGCTTCCTCCAGGGCACGTCGATGGCGTCCCCGCACGCCGCCGGTGTGGTCGCCCTCCTGAAGTCGACGCACCCGAAGGCCACCCCGGCGCAGCTCCAGGCCCTCCTCAAGGCGCAGGCCGACAACCCGGGCTGCCCGGACAAGCCGTACGACTGGGACGGCGACGGCAAGGTCGACGCGACCTGCGCGGGCGGCAGCCGCGTCAACGGCTTCTACGGCTTCGGCATCGTCGACGCGCTCGACGCCGTCAAGAAGTGACGGTCCCGCCCCACCGCATGCGCCCCCGAACCGCAACGAACTCTGGAGACACCATGACGGCGCCTCTCGCGCGCTCCCGCACCTTCCGCCGCTCCATAGCCGTCCCCGCCGGGATGGCCATGGCCACGGCCCTCGCGTTCCTGCCGAACGTGTCCGCCTCGGCCGCCGACCGGGCCCCGCATGCGGCCCCGGCGGCCGCCACGGACGGCCCCTCGCTCAGCTATGTGGTCAACGTGCGTTCCGGACAGGGCACTTCGGCCGCCGTGCAGAAGGAGATCACCAAGGCCGGCGGCACCGTCGTCATCGCGTACGACAAGATCGGTGTCATCGTCGCGCACTCCTCGAACCCGGACTTCGCGAAGACGATCCGCAAGGCCCGCGGGGTCGACTCGGCGGGTGCCACGCGCACCGCGCCGCTGCCCGCCCAGTCCACGGCCGACCTCGGCACGCCGAAGGCGCTGACCGCCGCCCAGCTGGCGGCCACGGCCGGTCAGGCCGCCACCGGACAGGACCCGCTGGAGCCGTTGCAGTGGGACCTGCCCGCCATCAAGGCGGACAAGGCGCACGAGAAGTCGCTCGGCAGCAGGAACGTCACCGTCGCCGTGATCGACACCGGCGTCGACGACACCCACCCGGACATCGCGCCGAACTTCGACCGCGGCGCGTCCGCGAACTGTGTCTCGGGCAAGCCGGACACGACGGACGGCTCCTGGCGTCCCAGCGCCTCGGAGAGCCCGCACGGCACGCATGTCGCAGGTGAGATCGCGGGCGCCAAGAACGGCGTCGGCATCACGGGTGTCGCGCCCGGTGTGAAGGTCTCGGGCATCAAGGTGGGCAACCCGGACGGCTTCTTCTACACGGAGGCCGTGGTGTGCGGCTTCGTGTTCGCGGCCGAGCACGGCGTCGACGTCACCAACAACAGCTATTACACCGACCCCTGGTACTTCAACTGCACGGACGACCCGGACCAGAAGGCCCTGGTGAAGGCCGTCGCGCGGGCCTCGCAGTACGCGGAGAAGAAGGGTGCCGTGAACGTCGCGGCGGCGGGCAACGAGAACTACGACCTCGCCTCCGACGAGATCACCGACCCGTCGAGCCCGAACGACACGACCCCGGGCGACCGGGTCGTCGACCCGTCCAAGTGCTTCGACATCCCGACGCAGCTGCCGGGCGTCGTCACGACCGCGGCGACCGGGGCGAAGGGCCTCAAGTCGTCGTTCTCCAACTACGGTCAGGGCACCATCGACATCGCGGCCCCCGGCGGCGACTCGACGGCCTACCAGAGGCCGGCGCCGCCCGCCGTGAGCGGCCTGATCCTCGGCCCGCTGCCCGGCGGCAAGTGGGGCTACATGGCCGGTACGTCGATGGCGTCCCCGCACGTCGCCGGCGTCGCCGCGCTGATCAAGTCGACGCACCCGCACGCCTCCGCGGCGGCCGTGAAGGCGCTCCTGTACACGCAGGCCGACGCCACGCCGTGCACCGACCCGTACGACATCGACGGCGACGGCAAGGTCGACGCGGTGTGCGAGGGCGGCAAGAACAAGAACGGCTTCTACGGGCACGGCATCGCCGACGCCCTGGACGCGGTGACCAAGTAGCCGCGTAGGCATGGCAGTTCAGGTGGGCCGGGCGGCTGCGTCCGGCCCACCTGTGTCGTTCCGGAGGCCGTGCGCGATAGTGCCTGCATGACACATGCACCGGTGGGTGAGGGAACGCGGGCGGCCTGGGCGGCGCTCGGCGGCGACCCGGCCCTGACCTCGCACATCGCGTCCGTAGTAAGGGAAGGGGCGCTGCACGCGCGGCTGCCCGTGATCGACCTGGCACGCGCGTGCGTGGGCGCGTGCTCGCTGGCCGCGGCCGAGCTGGCAGCCCGGCGCACCGGACGGCCCGTACCCCGCGTCGTCCTCGACGACGGCGCCCTGGCCACCGCGTTCGTCAGCGAACGGCATCTGCTGATCGACGGGCGGGCGACGGTCAACTTCGCGCCGCTGTCCCGGTTCTGGCGCACGGCGGACGGGTGGCTGCGCACCCACGCCAACTATCCGCACCACCGGGCACGGCTCCTGGCCGCGCTCGGGCTCGCCGACGACGCGTCCGTGGAGCGGGTCGCCGCGCTGCTCGCGGAGCGGTCGGCCGCCGAGGTCGAGGAGACCGTGTACGCCGCCGGGGGCCTGGCCGTCGCCCTGCGCACCATGGAGGAATGGGCCGCGCACCCTCAGGCAGTGGCGATCGCCGGGCGGCCGCTGCTCGACCGGGAGCGGCTCGACAAGGCGGCGCCCCGGTCGCTGCCCCCGCTCACGGGCGACCCGCTGCTGCCCGCGTCCGGCCTTCGCGTCCTCGACCTGACGCGGGTCACCGGCGGTCCCGTCGCCACGCGCACCCTCGCGCTGTTCGGCGCGGACGTGCTGCGCGTCGACGCCCCGCAGCTGCCGGAGGATCCGGAGGCGCACGCGGACACGGGGTTCGGGAAGCGGTCCACGCGGCTCGATCTGACGGGCGCGGCGGACCGGCGCGCCTTCGAGGACCTCCTCGCGGGCGCGGACGTCGTCGTGACCGGTTACCGGCCCGGCGCGCTCGACCGGTTCGGCCTCGCCCCCGAGGCGCTGGCCGCCCGCAGGCCGGGGCTCGTGGTGGCGCAGCTGTCCGCGTGGGGTGCGTACGGGCCGTGGGGCGAGCGGCGCGGCTTCGACAGCGTGGTGCAGGTGGCCACGGGCATCGCGGCCGTCGAGGGGTCCGGGGAGCGGCCGGGGGCGCTGCCCGCGCAGGCCCTGGACCACGGCACGGGCTATCTCCTGGCGGCGGCCGTGCTGCGCGCCGTCACGGAGCAGCTGGACGAGGGCGGCACGCGCGCGCTGCGGCTGGCACTCGCCCGGACCGCACACTGGCTGACACGGGAGCTCCCGCACGGGCCCACCGCGTCCACGGAGACGTACGACCCCCAGGACCCGGCGCGCTGGCTCACGGAGACCGACAGTCCCGCGGGCCGGCTGCGGCACGCGCTGCCGTCGGCCGGCTTCACCGGAGGGCCCGTCAACTGGGCGCACCCGTCCGGGCTTTGGGGTGTCGACTCGCCCGAGTGGCGGCAGGACTGAAGTCGGCCGCTCAGGCGGAATGACACTGCGTCAGTTGTTTTCCTGGACTTGCCCGGATCTGTCACACCTGGTGAAGATCTCGTGGTGAGTTCCATACGACCGACCACCGAGGCGCCCGCCCCCGGCGGGGACGACCCCGCCCTTCCCGCCCGACGGCCCGCCACCATGCGGGCCGTCCTTGTGCTCGTCCTCGTGGCCGCGGCCGCGGTGATCCCCCTGCTCGGGCCCTCCGCCGCCCTTGACGGCACGGGAGAGGCAGCGGCGCCCGGGGTCACCGGTGTGGCGCTCCTTCGGACGGTCCTGTTCGCCGCCCTCTGCGTACAGGCGGGCGAGGTGTTCGCGGCGCGGCTGGCCCGGCAGGTGCCCGGGGCGCCGTCCGTGGACGGGCCGCGCAGCTGGTCGGCGTACGCGCCCTGGGCGGGCTTCCTGGCCGCGCTGGGACTGGCGTCGATCGTGGCGAACGGCAACCTCGTGCCGCACGCGCTCTCCGACCTGGACATCGCCGGGCTCTACGGGACCAGGGACGGCACCCTCGCCCTCCTTGAGGTCAACGCCTTCGTGGCGGCGGCCCTGTGCGCCCGTTCGCGCCGCCCGGCGACCGCGCTCGCGCCGCTGGCCGCCGTCGTGGTGGCCGAGGCGCTGCGCGCCCACCCGCCGGCCGAGCACACGGCGTATCTGGGCTCGGCCCTGACCGTCGTCCATCTGACGTGTGCCGCGCTGTGGGTGGGCGGTCTGCTGCACGTCCTGCGGACGCTGCGCCGCTGGCGGACGACGGCGCCCGAGGCGGGAGCCGCGCTGCTGGGGCTCTACGCGCGCGTGGCGGCCGTCCTGCTCGCCGCCATCACGGCGACCGGTGTGTGCAGCACGCTGCGCCGGATGCCCGTGAGCACCGTCCTCGACCAGCTGGTGACGACGGCCTACGGGCGCACCCTGCTGGCGAAGGTGATCCTCGTGGCCGTCGTCTCCGTGTTCGCGCTGACCGCGCGGGCGCGGCTGCGCCACGGCGACCTGAGGGCCGCGTACGTGCCCGCGCGCGCGGAGGTGGCCGCCTTGGGCGTGGTGGTCGCGGTGTCGGCCGTCCTGACCGCGCTGCCGCTCCCGATCCGCTGGTCGTGAACCCCCGCGCGCAGAGGGTCAGTTCGTGACGAGCACCTTGAGCGCGGTGCGCTGGTCCATCGCCTTGTAGCCGTCGGGGACGCCTTCGAGGCCGACGGTCAGGTCGAAGACGGGCGACGGGTCGATCGTGCCGTCGAGGATGTCGGGCAGCAGCTGCGGGATGTACGTGCGCACGGGCGCGACGCCGCCGCGCAGGGCGATGTTCCGGTCGAACATGACGCTCAGGTCGAGACCGGTGCCGCTGCCGTGCGGCACGCCGACGAAGCCGATGGCGCCGCCGTCGCGGGTGATGTTCACGGCCGTGCTCATGGACTGCTCGGTCCCGACGGCCTCGATCACGGCGTGGGCGCCCTGGCCGCGGGTCAGCTCACGGACGGCCTCGATCGCCGCGTCACCGCGCTCGGCGACGACGTCGGTGGCGCCGAAGCGGCGCGCGATGTCGGTACGGACCTGGTGGCGGCCGAGCGCGATGATCCGCTCGGCGCCGAGCCGCTTGGCCGCGAGGACCGCGCACAGGCCGACGGCGCCGTCACCCACGACGGCGACCGTGGCGCCCGCGCGCGCACCCGCGCCGAGCGCGGCGTGGTGGCCGGTGCCCATGACGTCGGAGAGCGTGAGCAGCGCGGACAGGAGGTGCTCGTCGGAGGCGGCGTCGGCGGGCAGCTGGACGAGGGTGCCGTCCGCGTACGGGACGCGGACCGCTTCTCCCTGGCCGCCGTCGTAACCGACCGCGCCCCAGAAGCCGCCGTGCTCGCAGGAGGTGGTGAGGCCCTCGGTGCAGTAGTCGCAGACCCCGTCCGACCACATGAAGGGGGCGACGACCAGGTCACCGCGCCGGACGCCGGTCACGTCGGAGCCGGTCTCCTCGACGATGCCGAGGAACTCGTGTCCGATGCGCTGGCCGGGCTGACGTGCCGCCTCACCGCGGTACGCCCACAGGTCGCTGCCGCAGATGCAGGCCCGCAGGACCCTGACGACGGCGTCGGTGGGGAGCTGGACGACGGGCTCCGGCACGTCCTCCACGCGCATGTCGAACGGGGCATGGATGGTGGTGGCGCGCATGAGTGGGGGTCCTTCGTGCTGGTCACAGGCGCCGCTGACGGATCGCGTGCGGGGCGCCTCAGGTGGTGGTCGTGCGCCTTTCACGGTACGCCGCCACCGGGACCGCCCGCGCGTCGAGGGGGTGTCCGAGCACGCCGCGCGTGAGCAGGTACTGGGCGGCGAGGTAGGTGAGCATCACCCAGAAGTCGGGCCGAGGGAGCTGTGGCCAGTCGGCGACGCCGGTCGCGATGAGGGTGTCCGACAGCAGGAAGAGTGCGCCGCCCCATCCCGCCGTGGCGCCCAGGCGCGAGGAGCCGTACGCCATGGCGGTCAGGAGCAGGCTGTAACCGGCGACGGGCCCGCGCATGTCGGCCGGCAGGTCGGGCCACAGGAGCGCCACGGTCGTCACGAGCGCGATGCCGTACGCGGCCGCGAGCAGGGCGCCACGCGCGCGTGGCGTGCCCGCGCGCTTGAAGAGCACGAGGTAGCAGACGTGTCCGGCGGCGAAGGACCCCATGCCCGCGAGGAACGCGATGTCGGCGTCGAAGAGCAGCAGCACGTCGCCGCCCCACCCGAGGAGCAGCGCGGCGGTCAGGAGCCGGGGGCCGCCTCTCACGGCGACGTACGCGGCGAGCAGCGGCATGAGGAGCGGCTTGGCGGCGGTGTGCACGCCGTCGGTCCCGGCGAGCAGGGCGATCAGGTCGACGGCGGACGCCAGGGCGAAGGCGGCGAGCAGGAGCCGTGCCGCGCGCTCACGGGCGGGGACCGGCGCCTGACCGGGCGCCGGGGCCGGAGTCGGCGTCACGCGGCGCCCTCGGCTGCCTTCTCGGTGGTCTGGCCCGCAGCGGGGGCCGGGACCGGCGTGGGCGCGTCCTTCGGCTGCCACCCCGGCCCGCCGAACACCCGGCCGCCGCGCTCGCGCCAGCTGCCGGCCGCCTTCACGTCCCTGGCGATGGCCGCGTACTCATGCGTGGCGACCCGCAGCGGGTTGTACGTGCTGATGTTCTTGGTCAGGCCGAACACCGGGCGCTCGACCTCGGGCACGAAGGACCCGAAGAGGCGGTCCCAGACGATGAGGATGCCGCCGAAGTTGCGGTCCAGGTAGCCGCCCTGGGAGGCGTGGTGGACGCGGTGGTGGGAGGGCGTGTTGAGGACGAACTCGAAGGCGCGGGGCAGCTTGTCGATGCGCTCGGTGTGGATCCAGAACTGGTAGACGAGGTTCACCGACGAGCAGAAGGCGAGCGCGGCCGGGTGCACGCCGCACGCGATGAGCGGCAGGTAGAACGGCCACACCGTCAGGCTCGTCCACGGCTGGCGCAGCGCGGTCGACAGGTTGAACTTGCGGCTGGAGTGGTGCACGACGTGGCAGGCCCACAGGATGCGGATGACGTGGTGCCCGCGGTGCGACCAGTAGTAGAAGAAGTCCTGCGCGAGGAGCATCAGCGGGATCGTCCACCACAGGATCGGCACGCGCAGCGGCGTCAGCTCGTAGACCGCCGTGTAGATCGCGACGATCGGGATCTTCCACAGGAAGTCGAAGACGAGGCTGCCGAGCCCCATGCCGATGCTCGTCGCGGCGTCCTTGGTCTCGTAGCCTGCGGCGTCGTCATCGGGATGGATGCGTACGCTCACGATCTCGACGACGGTGAGCAGCACGAAGGCCGGGATCGACCAGAGCACGACATCGGGCAGGTTCGGCGACATGCCTGCACCGTAGAGCCGCGGACGGGCCACGGCTAGACGGTGTTACCGACAAGTATTACCTGCGGTACGACGCTCGTTGTTGGTGCCTTCCCCCATTGATCTCCGCCGGTTCCCGCGCGTTCGCTCAGACACCGGCCGCCCCCAGGAGCGACCCCGCCCCGTACGTCACGGCCATCGCGAGCGCCCCGCCCGCCATGTTCCGCCACACCGCGGGCCGCACCGCCGCCGACCCCATCCGGGCGCTGCTCCAGCCGGTGAGGGCGAGCGCCCCGAGCACGGAGACCACGGTGACGGGCAGCCGCCAGGCGCTGGGCGGCAGGACGATCGCGAGCAGCGGCAGCAGCGCGCCCACGGTGAAGGCGAGGAAGCTCGCCCAGGCCGCGTGCCACGGGTTGGTGAGGTCGTCGGGGTCGATACCGAGCTCCACGCGCGCGTGCGCCCGCAGCGCGTCACGCGAGGTGAGCTGCTCTGCGGCCTCCCGCGCCACCTCGGGGCTGAGCCCTCGGTCCTCGAGCAGCCCCGTCAGCTCCACGAGTTCGGCTTCCGGGTACTCGCGCAGCTCCCGCTTCTCCTGGGCGAGCGCCGCCTTCTGCGAGTCGCGCTGCGTGGACACGGAGACGTACTCCCCCGCGGCCATCGACATGGAGCCGGCGAGCAGCCCGGCGAGGCCCGCCGTCAGGAGCGTGCTGCGGTCATCGGTGGCGCCGGCCACGCCGACGACCAGCCCGGCGGTGGACACCACGCCGTCGTTGGCGCCGAGCACGGCGGCGCGCAGCCAGTTGAGCCGCGCTCCGAGCGCGCCGCCGTGGGACTCCTCGTGCGGTGCGTCCTGCACATCGTCAGTCACCCGACGAGCATCGCACCGTCGGTCACCAGATCCGGACCGACCCTCCCCGGGCGAACACCGGACTTGTCGCGTCCTTCGGCGCCTCGTCGAGGGGTTCGTCCAGTTCCTGGACGGTCGGTCCGACGCGGGCCGCGATCGGGTCGAGCAGGCTGAGGTCGAAGCCGTAGACGCGGGCCGTGTTGCCGCCGACCATCGCGGCGACCTCGTCGCGCGGCAGCCCCGCGTACGCGATCCGCAGCCCTTCGCGCGTGTACGGGTAGGTGCCCTCGTCGTGCGGGTAGTCGCTGCCCCACATGATCTTGTCGAGGCCGATGCGGTCGCGCAGCGGCACCTCGTGCGGGCGCATGAAGCTGGCCCCCACGTAGCAGTTCTCGCGCCACACTTCGGACGGCCCCTTGCCCATCGAATCGGCCAGCCCCGCACCGAACTTGGACTCCGCCGTGTTCGCCCGCGTCGCCGCGGCCACCAGGCGCCCGTGGTAGTAGTCCAGCATGTCCAGGACCCCGGGGATCCAGCCCGAGCCCTGCTCGGTGAGGACCAGCTTCAGGCCGGGGTGACGGCGGAACGCGCCGCCGAACACCAGGTGCCACAGGGCCCGGTGCGAGAACCACGTCGTCTCCACCATGAACACGGCGCGCGCGGCCGGTTCGTCACCGAGCGGCGGGGACGCCGAGCCCGCGTGGTGGTTGACCGGCACGCCGAGCTCGGCGCAGGTCGCCCAGATCGGGTCGTACGCGGCCGAGTACAGCTCGGGCAGGCCCGAGCCGGGCGGTGTGCCGGGCAGCAGCAGCCCGCCCGTGAGCCCGGCGGCCGCGGCCCACCTGATCTCCTTGACGGCCTCGTCGACGTCGTTGAGGAGGATCTGGAAGACGCCCGCCCTGCGCCCCGGGGCGGCGGCGCAGAAGTCGGCGAGCCAGCGGTTGTGGGCGCGCAGCCCCGCCCAGCGCCGCGTGAACTCCTCGCGCGTCGGGGCCGGGGCCATCAGGGACGCGGACGGGAAGAACGGCGGGATCGTGTTCGGGAAGACGACCTCCGCGACGATCCCGTCCTGTTCGAGCTCGGCGATGCGCCGGTCCGAGTTCCAGTTCCGGTCCGCGGTGTCCGCGAGCAGGTCGGCGTACGGATTGACGTAGCTCGCCGCCCACGCGTCGAACGCGTCGTGGTGGCGGGACTCCAAGTAGGGCCGGTAGTCGAGGAGATCGGCTCCCGCGTGGCAGTCCGCGGAGATCACGGTGTAGCGCTCGCTCATGAGGTCACCCCCAGGGTGGGGAAGTCGTGATCGGTCAGCCAGTGGCGGCCCACCTCGCGCGAGCGCGCCCAGGAGGCCTCGACGGCCGACTGGTCGGCGTCCTGGCCGAGTTCGGCGGGGGTCGGGCCGATGCGGGCGGCCAGCGGGGCCAGTTTCTCCGTGTCGAATCCGAAGACCTCGGCGGCGGCGAGCCCCAGCATGCGCCGGGTCTCCGCCACCGGGATGTCGTGGAAGGTCTTCTTCAGCCACGCGCGCGTGTCGGGCCAGGTGCCCTCGGGGTGCGGGAAGTCGCTGCCCCAGAGGATGTTGTCGACGCCGATCTCGTAGCGCTGGGCGAGTTCGCGGCGCTTGGTGTTGGTGGCACAGATGAACACCTGGCGGTCCAGGTACTCGTGCGGGGAGCGTTTCAGCTCCGCGAACGGCGAGAGCTTCTTGCCGCCGTGCGCGCCCAGGTAGAGGCGGTCCATGAACCACAGCAGGTTGGGCAGCCACCAGCAGCCCGACTCCGCGACGCCGAACTTCAGGCCCGGGTGGCGCTCGAAGACACCCGACCAGAGCATGAACCACAGCGGCCGTGCGGGCCACCACGTCACTTCGGAGACATAGATCCCGAGATGGTCGCCGTACTCGTGGCGGGGCGCCGCCCCGGAGTGCGTGACCACGGGCATCGCGCACTCCGCAGCCGCGGCCCACACGGGGTCGTAACGCCGGTCGTGGTAGGGCGCCTTGTCGACCCACATGGAGGGGATCATCAGCGCGCCGAGCCCCGACTCCTTGGCCCGGTGGACCTCTGCGACGGCGCGGTCCACCTCACCTGTTATGGGCAACAGGGCGACCCCGCAGTGCCGTTCGGGGTGTTCGGACACGAAGTCGGCGAGCCAGCGGTTGTGTGCCTGGGCGCCCGCCATGCCGAGCTCCGGGTCCTGGTCACCGGAGAGCCCGAGCCCCACGCCGAAGGGCGCGGCCGTCTGGCTGTCCACGGCGTCCGCGTCGGGGAAGACGACCTCGGCGGCCACCCCGTCGCCGTCCAGCTCCTTGAGGCGCTGCGCGGTGTCCCAACCACCGCGCAGGCCTTCTGAGTTGTCGGCGAACCATTTGGCGGCGAACGCGTCGTTGCGGATGCCGAGCCGCGTCGCCTCCTCGCGGCGGGCGCCCCGCTCGCCGAGGAACTCGTCGAAGGCGCGGTGGAAACGGCTGTCCAGATAAGGCCGGTACTCCTCGGTGGGCAGCCCGGCGTGGCAGTCGGAGGAGATGATCAGGTAGGGATCCTGGTCGGTCATCACATGCCCTTCAGTCCAGAATGAAGCTCTCCAGGTACGCCGGGTTCGCGCGTTCCAGCATCGAGGCGGACCTGGCCTTGATCTGCCGGTCGCTGTGCTCGCTCTGCGGCAGCAGCCAGAAGCGGCCGGCCGCGATGCCTTCGGCGACGAAGTCCGCGACCTCCTCGACCGGCGTGAACTCCACCTCCTGGCCCGCCTCCTTCATCGCGGACTCCCACTGGCCGAGGCTGCGGTACGGGGTCCTGCGCGGCCTCTCCTTGGCGTACCGCTCGGGCCGGTTGCGGTGCGACTCCCACAGCCCGGTGCGCAGCATGTGGGGTCCGGGGAAGAGCACGGAGGCGCCCACGCGCGCGTGCTCCGCCTTCAGGTGCGCGTACAGGGACTCGGTCATCGTCACGACGGCCGCCTTGGTGACCGCGTACACGGAGGCGGTGGGCAGCGGGGCGATACCGCCGTCGCCGGAGGACGTGTTGACGACGTGGCCGGGCGCGCCGCCCTCGATCATGCGCGGCACGAAGGCCTGGATGCCGTGGAAGACGCCCCACACGTTGACCTCGAAGGCCCACTTCCAGTCGTTCGGTTCGTGCTGCCACATGCGGCCCTCGGCTCCCGAGCCGACGCCCGCGTTGTTGCACAGGACATGGACGGCGCCGAACTTCTCGTACGCAGCGTCCGCGAGGGCGAAGACCTGTCCTCGGTCGCCGACGTCGACCACGCGCGCGTGCACGGTGGCACCGTCCTCGCGCAGGCCGGCGGCGGCCTTCTCCAGGGCGGACTCCTCGACGTCCGCGAGCACGACCTTCAGGCCGTCCGCCGCGAACCGCCGTGCCATCGCGAGGCCGATGCCGCTCGCCGCGCCCGTGACGACGGCGACCTGTCCCGCCTCCAGCCGCATCAGACGCTCCCCTCGGGCGGCCCATCGAGGATCTGCTGCGGGTCGTCGTAGCGCTGGTGGATGTACGGCAGCAGGGCCTGCGCGCTGACGCGTTCGACGACCCTTCCCTTCTGGTCGGTCGTCTTCTCGCCGATGGTGAGCTCGACGACGGCGCGCACCGGAAGGTCGGCGACCGGGTCGTACATCGACTCCCGCAGGACCACGTCCCCGGTGATCCGCTCCAGCTTGCGGACCTTCTCGTTGCGCAGGCAGTGCACGAGCACCGGCTCCATGTCGAAGCCCGAACCGTCCACCGCGGGAAGGAACTTGAAGTAGAAGTCCGTCTTGAGCGCCGGCTCCGGCAGGGGCAGGGCGCCGCTCACCGCGCCGCGCACCTCCACGAAGGCGATGCCGTGCCGGGCGAGTGCCGCGCGCACCACGAGACCGTCGCGCTCGACGCTCACCTCTCCGAGCTTCTTGGGCTCGCCGAAGACCTCACGGCCGCCGATCAGGGCGCGCTCGTGCGTCATCGGCATGACGAGCGGATACCAGCCCTCGACGCCGCCGTGCTCGGCGGCGACGGCGACCGAGCCGGCGCCCAGGGGGTAGCCGGGCAGGTCGACCTTGCTGATGTTGGCCCGCACCAGCGGGCGTTCGGTGGGCTTGAGCGGGGGCGGAAGTACCGCGGCGACCGCGTCCGGGTCGCTCTCCCAGACGGCCACCACCCCCGTGGACCAGATGTCGGGGAGCTTCGAGCTCGCGGTGCGCGCGGCGGAGATCTCCGCCTCCGTGCGTGCTCCGTATCGAATGCGTGCCATGTCGTACCACCCTTCGTCGGCGCGGACTTGCGTGGACGGGCGTGCACTTGCGGATGCTCTGTAACACAGTTACAACAGCTTCCGTGAAGGGTAAAGACACGCGCACACATCTCGACAGGGAACAGGTCCTCGCCGCCGCCGCGAAGCTGGTGAAACAGCAGGGTCCGCAGTCCCTGACGATGCGCAAGCTCGCCGCCGAGCTCGGCACCGCCGTCACCTCGATCTACTGGCACGTCGGCAACCGCGAGTCGCTGCTCGAAGCCCTCGTCGAGCGCACCGTCGCCGACCTCGGGGAGATCCGCCCCCGCGGCGCCACACCGGAGCAGCGCGTCGCCTCCGTCGCCCGCGCCCTGCGCCGGCAGCTGCGCGACCATCCGCACCTCGTCGCGATGGTCCACGAACGCGGCCTGACCGAGCGGATGTTCCTGCCCGCACAACAGGTCCTCGTGCGCGAGGTGCACGCCGCGGGCCTGCGCGGGACCCGCGCCGCCGGGGTCGTACGGGCGGTGCAGTTCCATGTCGTCGGCCATGTCCTGGTGGAGCGTCAACGCGAGCGCGCGCCCGTGCAGCGGCCCGGCGAGGACGAGCTGTGGGGCGCGCGGACTGCGGAGGGCGACGCCACCCTGGCCCGCGCGCTCAGCCTTCCGGCCGACCCGGAGAAGGTGTTCGACGCCTCCGTCAGGGCTCTGGTGTCAGGCCTGTTGCGGACATAACGGACGTAGCCGCGGGGCGCGGTGAGCGGTGGCGCGCGGACCGGGCGACAGAGGTGTCAGTCGCGGCCCGTATCCTCATGGACCATGCTCGAAGACCAGACGACCGCCGCGTCCGCCGCTCCTTGGCCGGCCGCGTATCCGCAGGGATACGCGGTCGTCGACGTGGAGACCACCGGCCTCTCCCGGGACGACCGGATAATCTCCGCAGCCGTCTACCGGCTCGACGCGCGGGGCGAGGTCGAGGACCACTGGTACACGCTGGTCAACCCCGAGCGTGACCCGGGCCCCGTCTGGATCCACGGCCTGACGAACGACGTACTCGAAGGCGCACCGCTCTTCAAGGACATCGCCGAGGAGTTCGCGACCCGGCTCGACGGCCGCGTGCTCGTCGCCCACAACGCGGTCTTCGACTGGTCGATGATCGCCCGGGAGTACGCCCGGGCGGAGCGCACCGCCCCCGTCCGCCAGCGCCTGTGCACCATCGCGCTGTCCAAGGAACTCGGCCTCCCCCTGCCCAACCACAAGCTGGAGTCCCTCGCCGCGCACTTCGGCGTCGTCCAGCGCAACGCGCACCACGCGCTCGACGACGCGCGCGTGCTCGCCGAGGCGTTCCGGCCGAGCCTGCGGGCCGCCGCGAGCGGCGGGGTGCGGCTGCCCCTGCTCGAGTGCAGGCCGCTCACGGAGTGGACGGACGGCGCGGCGCGCATCGGCCGCCAGGGCTCGGCCCCGTCGTCGTCCTCGTACGGGGGCGGCGGGACGTGGCGCCCGTCGCGCAAGCGGCAGCCGTGCCCGTACCCGAACCCCGGACGGTACGAACCGGGCAAACAGCTCAAGCAGGGCATGCGGGTGGCGTTCTCCGGAGACACCTCGGTGGACCGCGAACTCCTGGAGGACCGCGCCGTCGAGGCCGGGCTGCACATCGCGACGAGCCTGTCCCGGCTCACCAGCGTCCTCGTCACGAACGACCCCGACTCGTACACGTCGAAGGCCGTCAAGGCGAAGCAGTACGGGACACCGGTCATCGACGAGGCGGCCTTCGGGCAGCTCCTGCGGGACGTGGCCCCGGCGTCAGACGGGTGATTGCGCGGCGACTCGCCCGCCCGCCGCTCGCCCCGCGCGACCGCGAAGCCCACCCTGTGGCGCATGGCACGTTGTGAGGTCTGCGGAAACGACTACGGAATGTCCTTCGAGGTGCACGCGCAGGGCGCGGTGCACGTCTTCGACTGTTTCTCCTGCGCCATCCACCGCATGGCGCCGATCTGCGAGCACTGCCGGTGCCGCATCGTCGGCCAGGGAGTAGAGGTCGACGGGCACTGGTACTGCGGGGCGCACTGCTCCCGCGCGGAGGGGAAGGTGGGGATCGTCGACAAGGTCTGAGCCCTCCGGCACACCCCCGTGATGTCGCCCCACGACCGAGTTGTACGGTCGTGGGGTGTACCGCTTCCTGTTGTCCCGGCAGTGGGTGATCCTCACCCTCATCACCCTCCTCCTCATCCCCACGATGATCGAGCTGGGCTTCTGGCAGCTGCACCGTCACGAGCACCGCGTCGCGCAGAACGATCAGATCGGTGCCGCGCTCGCCGCGAAGCCGCTGCCCGCCGAGCAGCTCACCTCCCCCGGGAAGCCCGTTCCCAAGGCCGAGATCCACCGCAGGGTCTTTGCGAAGGGGACGTTCGACACCGCGCACGAGGTCGTCGTGCGGCGCCGCACGAACACCGACGACGAGGTCGGCTTCCACGTCCTGACCCCGTTCGTCCTCGACGACGGCAAGGTGCTCCTGGTCAACCGCGGCTGGATCCCGGCCGACGGCGCGCAGACCGCGTTCCCGAAGATCCCGGCGCCCGCGCGCGGCGAGATCACCGTCACCGGCCGCCTCATGGCCGACGAGACGACCGCCGCGAGCGGCATCAAGGACATCAAGGGCCTGCCGGACCGTCAGATCATGCTGATCAGCAGCGGCCAGCAGGCCAAGGCGCTCGGCAAGCAGGTCCTCGGCGGGTTCATCGAGCAGACGTCGCCCGACCCGAAGGGCAACACCCCCCAGCTGATCCCCACGCCCAACCACAGCGACATCGGCCCGCACATGGCGTACGCGGTCCAGTGGTGGCTGTTCGCCGCGGCCGTGCCCGTCGGCTTCGTCGTGCTGGTCCGGCGCGAGCGCCGCGACCGCGCCGAGGCGGCGTCGGCCGAGGAGACCCCCGCGGGCCCCGAACCCGCCACGGTGTAGGACCCGGAGCCACCGCCGCGCGCGCATTCGCCCTCACCCGCCCGGCCCCCGGTGGGATTGGCGGCCCCGTCCGCCGGGAACCCGGCTCACGTGCACCGACCCCTTGAGGACTACGCGCTCATCGGCGACCAGCAGACGGCCGCCCTCGTCTCCCGTGCCGGCTCCGTCGACTGGCTCTGCCTCCCGCGCTTCGACTCGCCGGCGTGTTTCGCCGCGCTCGTGGGCAAGGAGGAGAACGGCCACTGGCGGCTCGCCCCGAAGGGCGCGGGCGACTGCACCCGCCGCTCCTACCGCCCCGGCACCCTGGTCCTCGACACGGAGTGGGACACCGACGAGGGCAGCGTCCGGGTCACCGACCTGATGCCGCAGCGCGACGAGGCCCCCGACCTCGTACGTATCGTCGAGGGGCTCAGGGGCCGCGTCACGATGCGCGGCACCCTGCGCCTGCGCTTCGACTACGGGTCGATCGTGCCGTGGATGCGCAGGTCCGACGGCCACCGCGTGGCTGTCGCGGGGCCCGACTCGATGTGGCTGCGCAGCGAACCCCCCGTACGCACCTGGGGCAAGGACCTCACCACCCACTCCGAGTTCACCGTCGAGGAGGGCGAGTCCGTCGCGTTCGTGCTGACCTGGCACCCGTCGCACGAGCCGCGCCCCGGCCTCATCGACCCGTTCGAGTCCCTGCGCCGCTCCCAGGAGCAGTGGGAGGAGTGGTCGGCGCAGTGCCGCTACGAGGGCCCGCACAAGGACGCGGTCCTGCGCTCCCTGCTCACCCTGAAGGCGCTCACGTTCGAACCCACCGGCGGGATCGTCGCCGCGCCCACCACGTCGCTGCCGGAGGAGCTCGGCGGCGTGCGCAACTGGGACTACCGGTACTGCTGGCTGCGCGACTCGACCCTCACCCTCGGCGCGCTCGTGTCGGCCGGCTATCTCGACGAGGCCAAGGCATGGCGGGACTGGCTGCTGCGCGCGGTCGCGGGCGACCCGGCGGACCTGCAGATCATGTACGGGCTCTCGGGCGAGCGCCGCCTGCCCGAGATCGAACTCCCGTGGCTGGCCGGATACGGCCACTCCGTCCCCGTACGCGCGGGCAACGACGCCGTGCACCAGCTCCAGCTCGACGTGTACGGAGAGGTGATCGACTCGCTCGCCCTGGCACGGGTCGCGGGTATGCCGTCCGAGCCGCACGCGTGGCGGCTCCAGCTGGCCCTCGTGGAGTTCCTGAGCACCGCGTGGCGCTGGCCCGACCAGGGGCTCTGGGAGGTCCGCGGGCCGCGCCGGCACTTCGTGCACTCGAAGGTGATGGCGTGGGTGGCCGCCGACCGCATCGTCAAGGCCCTGGAGGACGAGCCCGGTCTGCCGGGCGATCTCGTCGCCATAAGGCGGCTGCGCGACGACATCCACCGTGACGTCCTGGAGCGCGGATACGACGCGGAACGCAACACGTTCACCCAGTACTACGGCTCGGCCGAGCTCGACGCATCACTGCTGATCATCCCCCTCGTCGGCTTCCTGCCGCCGGACGACCGGCGCGTCCTCGGCACCGTCCAGGCGATCCGCGACGAGCTCTCCGACAACGGCTTCGTGCGCCGCTACAGCGCCGAGGCGACCGGTCTCGACGGACTCCCGGGCCGCGAGGGCACGTTCCTCGTCTGCTCGTTCTGGCTCGCGGACGCGCTGCATCTGACGGGGCATACGCAGGAGGCCCGCGAGCTGTTCGACCAGCTCTGCGCGCTCGGCAACGACGTGGGGCTGCTCGCCGAGGAGTACGACCCCGTGTCGGGGCGCCAGCTCGGGAACTTCCCGCAGGCCTTCAGCCATATCGGCCTGGTGGGGACCGCCTTCACACTGTTCGGGACCGGCGAGGCAGGATAGGACCCATGGATCTTGGACTGAAGGACCGTGTCTACGTCGTCACCGGCGCCACCCGCGGCCTGGGCAACGCCGCCGCGCGTGAGCTCGTCGCCGACGGCGCGAAGGTGATCATCACCGGGCGGGACGAGAAGCGGGTGGCCGAGGCCGCCGAAACGCTCGGCGAGAACGTCGTGGGCATCGCCGCCGACAACGCCGACCCCGCCGGCGCGCGGCGCCTGATCGACGCCGCGCGCGAGAACTTCGGCGGCTTCGACGGCGTACTGATCAGCGTCGGCGGGCCGGCCCCCGGCTTCCTCGCGGACAACACCGACGAGCAGTGGGAGTCGGCCTTCGAGTCGGTCTTCCTCGGCGCGGTGCGGCTCGCCCGCTCGGCCGCGGCCGAACTCGGTGAGGGCGGTGTCATCGGCTTCGTGCTCTCCGGCTCCGTCTACGAGCCGATCCCCGGCCTGACCATCTCCAACGGCCTGCGCCCCGGGCTCGCCGGGTTCGCGAAGTCCCTCGCGGACGAGCTGGGCCCGCGCGGCATCCGCGTCGTCGGGCTGCTCCCGGCGCGGATCGACACGGACCGGGTCCGTGAGCTCGACGGCCTCTCCGCCGACCCGGAGGCGACCCGCGCCGCCAACGAGGCGGGCATCCCGCTGCGCCGCTACGGCAGGCCGGAGGAGTTCGGCCGCGCCGCCGCGTTCTTCCTCTCGCCCGCCGCGTCGTACCTCACGGGCGTGATGCTCCCGGTGGACGGCGGCTCCCAGCACGGCTTCTGAGCCGGCGGGCCTGTCGGATCAACTCACGCGCTCCGCGCGGTGCTTCACCGCGCGGAGCCGCACCTCGGCCGGCAGGGCGGCGAGCCCGGCGGAGTCCCGCGCGTGCCCCAGGGCCTCCTCGCTGATCCGCTGAAGCGCAGCCCCGGGCTCCGCGTGCGGTTCGAGGAGCAGGCCCATGCGTACGTGGGGTGCGGAGCGCCGCCCGGTCAGGAGGACCCCGGCGCTCTCCACGCCGTCGAGCGACTCCGCCTCGCTGACGAGGACCCCTTCGAGCGCCCGGCCGCGCAGCAGCGCGCCCTCGCCGTCCCCGGTGTCGACGAGGACCTCGGCAAGCCGGCGCCGCCGCAGTTGGGCGACCAGCCACCACAGGGCGAGCAGCACGCAGACGGCGAGCACGGCGATGACGACCGGCCACCACCAGCCGTCGTCGCGCCACCGGTAGCGGTCCGCCCTGCTCAGCAGCACGTCGTGCCGCCCGTAGTAGATCCACCAGGTCGGCGGGGGCGCGCCGAGCCCGACGGCGAGTACGGACCCTCCGAACACGACGAGGATCAGTCCGGCAAGGCCGACGACGACCCGGTTCACGGTCCTGAGCACGGGGCTCATCCCTTCTTTCCGGGCCGCGCCACGTGTACGGACAGACCGGGCGTGGCGGTGAGCCCGAGCCCCTTGACGGTCTCGCCGATCACGGCATCCAAGTCGGCGCGTACGTCGTCGAGTTGACGGAAGTGGGAGACGGCCCGCACCTCGGCCTTGGAGCGCTTCATCCGTACGCGTACGGACTGCACGCCCGCCACCTCCATGGCCCGGTCACGCAGGACCATGGCGGCCGCGTCGCGGTGCAGTCCGGCCCGTACGTCCGGGTGGGTGCGGCGCATCGGCAGGACGGCACGGAGGCCGGGCGTCGCGGCGAGCACGATCAGCCACAGCCCGAGCGCGGCGGCCACCCCGGCGCCGACCAGCACCCACACGTTGTCCAGGGGCCGGTCGGCGAGTTCGCGGGCGAGGGCGCGCCGCCAGTGCATCGCGGAGTGGCCCGCGCGCACGGCGGCGATGTCGTAGAGCAGGATCCCGGTGCCGCCGAGGAGGACGATCGCCACCAGTGCGGCGGGGATCCGGCGCGACGACCAGAAGCGGCCGGTGCCGTGCTCGCCCTCCGGCGTGGGCAGCGCCTTGTAGGTGGCCGCAGAGCCGGACTGGCCGAACTGGTCGAGCTCGCCCTGCCCGCGTTCGACGACGGGCAGGGGCTGTGTGGGCTCGCTCATCGGATCCTCCGCTGTGCCGCGCCGCGATCGTGCTCCGAGTGCAGCCGCTCCACCTGGACGGCCACCTCGGGCACCTCCATCCCCGCCAACGCCTTTACCCGCTCGGCGACTTGGCGACGCACGGCGCCGCACTGCGTTCCGATGTCGCCGGGGTAGTCCAGTTCGAGACTGATCCGCACATGGGCGATGTCGTGGCGCACGGAGACAGTGGCGTGCGGGGCGCTGCCTTTCGCGGGAACGGCCGGGAGCGCCTCACGCGCCGCCTGTGCGGCGATCTTCGCGACGACCCGGTCGGCGATCCGGGTCGCGCCGCGACCGGCGGGCGCGACCTGCGTCGCCACCGGTCACCGCCGCCGGTCGCCGCGCGTGCGGAAGAAGTCGCCGAGTTCCAGGTCCCCCTCGAGGAACCGGCCGGCGACGAAGCCGACGGCGCCGAGCGCCGCCACCAGCAGGAAGGCACCGAAGCCGCCGAAGTATCCGGCGAATCCGAGAGCCATTCCGGCGATCATGCCGATCACGGCCAGGTTCATCGAGCGCTCCTCCTCAAGGGCAAGCTCGCGGGCAGGTGGTTACTGAAGCCGGGACTCCGGCTCCTCGTCCTCTTCGTCGGGCAGCTTCACGTCGCTCACCGCGATGTTGACCTCGACGACCTCGAGGCCGGTCATGCGCTCGACGGCCGCGACCACGTTCTCGCGCACGTCACGGGCGACGTCGGCGATCGACACCCCGTACTCCACGACGATTTCCAGGTCGAGCGCGGTCTGTACCTCGCCGACCTCTGCCTTCACCCCTCGCGACACTGATTTGGTGCCGCCGGGCACCCGGTCGCGTACGGCGCCGAAGGTGCGGGACAGGCCGCTGCCCATCGCGTGCACGCCCATGACGTCCCGCGCGGCGAGGCCGGCGATCTTCTCGACCACACCGTCGGCGATGGTGGTGCGTCCTCGCGTCCCGGCGGCTCCCCCGCCCCGCTTGGTCACAGTGGTCCTGCTTCCGGTCGCTTCCCCCGGCTTCTCTGCGGTGTCGCTCATCGCGGGTCGTCCCTTTCGAAGAGGTTCTCTCAGGTCGTTCTCTGGGAGTCACTGCTCTTTCGACCACACTAAGTGCGGTTGCCCGGTCGCGCGCCAGGGATGCGGCAGGCTGGGGCAATGAGCGCTGACCGATGGACGCAGGCAGTACGACACCAGCTCGGGCTGGGCAGGCTGGTACCGCTCGGGGGTCCGCGTGACGGGTGCTGGCTGGCCGAGTCGGCGGCGCGGTCGTCGTTGCGCCAGGCGGTCCGATCAGTGCCGGGGGTGCGGCTGGGAAGCCTGCGGATCGAGCTCGCCGACCCCGAAGGCTCCTACGAGTCCGCGGTGCCCGCGCCGCCGAGTGCCCTGCCGCCGGGGCCGCTGAGAATCGTCGCGGAGTGCGCGGCGACGCCGGACGAACCGCTGCCCACGGCCGCGTCCCGGCTGCGCGCGGCACTGAACGGCGCGGCGTCCGACGGGCTCGGGCTCACGGTGGCGGAGGTGGACCTGCGGGTGACGGCGCTGCTCGACGACAGTGCGCAGGCGCAGCCCGCCTCAGGGGACGCGGAGGCGGATATCGCGGACGGCGGGCAGGCGAAGAGTGACAGCGACGAGGAACGGGTCGGGCAGGCTGCGCTCTCCGTGCCGGGGGTGGCGCGGCTGACCGGTTCGCTGGGCGGCCTGGGGCGTGCGGTGCACATCGGGGAGCGTTCCGAGGGCACGGCCGCGCTGCCGCGCCGCCATGTGCGGATCGAACTGGCGGTGTCGGGCGGGCGGCGGGTGCTCGATGTGGCGCGGGACGTGCGGACGGCGGTCACCGGGGCCCTGGCGGATGGTCCGTCAGTGGCCGTTCTGGTGACCGCCGTGCGCTGAGGGCCGTCCGGCCCGGGTCGGCCCGGGTCATGCGTCGGCCATGTGTGGGTCGCGTCAGTCGCCGAGGCCTGCCAGGTCCCGGAGCCGGCGTCCCTGTGCGGCGCGCTCGGCGGTGCGCTGCTCCTCGTACGAGCGTCCGGAGACGCCCTGGAGCAGGGCCTTGGTCTCGATGACGGCGTCGCGGGGCGCGGCGACGAGTGCTCCGGCGAGGTCGCGCGCGGCGGCGTCGAGCTGGTCGGCGGGCACGACGAGGTTGGCCAGGCCGATGCGGCCCGCCTCGTCGGCGTGGACGTAGCGGCCGGTGACGCAGATCTCCAGGGCGCGCGCGTATCCCACGAGGGAGACGAGGGGGTGCGTGCCGGTGAGGTCGGGCACCAGACCGAGGCTGGTCTCGCGCATGGAGAACTGCACGTCCTCGGCGGCGATCCGCAGATCGCAGGCGAGGGCGAGCTGGAAGCCGGCGCCGATCGCATGTCCCTGCACCGCGGCGACCGTGATGATGTCGCTGCGCCGCCACCAGGTGAACGCCTCCTGGTACTCGGCGATGGTGTCGTCGAGCACGTCGTCGGAGCCGCGCGCCAGGTCGATGAAGGACGGCTCGCCGTCGAAACCCTCGGGCGTGAACGCCTGACGGTCGAGGCCCGCGGAGAACGAGAGGCCCTCCGCGCGCAGCACGACGACGCGCACGCTGCCCGGCAGGGACTTCCCGGCGTCGGCCAACGCCCGCCACAGAGCGGGACTTTGGGCGTTGCGCTTGTCCGGGTTGGTCAGCGTCACCGTGGCGAGGGAATCGTCGACGGTGAGGCGGACCCCGTCCTTGTCGAATACCGGTGCGAACTTGCCGGTTCCGGTGTCGAGCGAAGCCATGTGTGCCTCCGATGGTGTGCGCAGTGGGGCAAGGACGTGCCGAACGTGTCGACGCCCTCGAAACTACTGCACAGTAACCAACCGGCCGGTCGGCGGACCGACCGGGTGGTCACCATCGAAGCCTGTGCACTGCCCGAGTCAGCCGGCCGCGGTCGCCTTCTTGCCGCGTGTAGCCCCGCCGCGACCTCGCAGCGTGACTCCCGACTCACTGAGCATCCGGTGCACGAACCCATACGAGCGGCCGGTTTCCTCGGCCAGCGCTCGGATGCTCGCACCGGAGTCGTACTTCTTCTTCAGGTCTGCCGCGAGCTTGTCGCGCGCGGCGCCGGTTACCCGGCTGCCCTTCTTCAGAGTCTCGGCCACCCGTGCCTCCTCATGGGAAGTGCGCTCTGGACTTCTCATGATCACCCCTCCTGGGCTTCCTGGCCACCCATTCGGCAAGGTCCGTACGACGAGCTTGTGGGGTCGGGAAGCGGTCGACACGAGTGGAACGGAGGGTTCCGGGCGCACCCGGGCGGGGCCGGAAACGGCGTTCTCCGCGAAGGGCCAGGTCAGCGCCTTGCCAGTCGGCACAAGGGGCCCGGCGCCGGTGCGGCGACGCAATCCGTGTAGGACACACCGCGGTACGAGGAGATCTCACTCAGATGATGGATCACGGATCGGCCGAATGATCCATACCGAGTGGATCAGCCTTTCGATCAAGCCGTGCTGACGGCCGACCGTGATCGTGCGGGCCCGGACGCGGGCGCCGGAGGGTCAGGCGAGGCTGACCAGATCCGCGTAGTCCTGGCCCCAGAGGTCCTCGACGCCGTCCGGCAGCAGGATGATCCGCTCCGGCTGGAGCGCGTCCACGGCGCCCTCGTCGTGGGTGACGAGGACGACGGCGCCCTTGTAGGTGCGCAGCGCGCCGAGGATCTCCTCGCGGCTGGCCGGGTCGAGGTTGTTCGTGGGCTCGTCGAGGAGCAGGACGTTCGCGGACGACACGACGAGCGTGGCGAGCGCGAGGCGGGTCTTCTCACCGCCGGACAGGACACCGGCCGGCTTGTCGACGTCGTCCCCGGAGAACAGGAACGAGCCGAGCGTCTTGCGCACCGCGACCAGGTCCAGGTCGGGGGCGGCGGAGCGCATGTTCTCCAGGACCGTGCGCTCCGGGTCGAGGGTCTCGTGCTCCTGCGCGTAGTAGCCGAGCTTGAGGCCGTGGCCCTCGATGATCTCGCCGGTGTCGGGCTTCTCGGCTCCGCCGAGCAGCTTGAGCAGGGTGGTCTTGCCCGCGCCGTTGAGGCCGAGGATGACGACGCGCGAGCCCTTGTCGATGGCCAGGCCGACGTCGGTGAAGATCTCCAGGGAGCCGTACGACTTCGACAGGCCCTCGGCCATCAGCGGCGTCTTGCCGCACGGGGAGGGCTCGGGGAAGCGCAGCTTGGCGACCTTGTCGGAGACGCGGACCGCGTCGAGCCCGGCGAGCAGCCGGTCGGCGCGCTTGGCCATGTTCTGCGCGGCGACGGTCTTGGTCGCCTTGGCGCGCATCTTGTCGGCCTGGGAGTTGAGGGCCGCGGCCTTCTTCTCGGCGTTCTGGCGCTCGCGCTTGCGGCGCTTCTCGTCGGCCTCGCGCTGCTGCTGGTAGAGCTTCCAGCCCATGTTGTAGACGTCGATCTGGGAGCGGTTCGCGTCCAGGTAGAACACCTTGTTGACGACCGTCTCGACGAGGTCGACGTCGTGGGAGATCACGATGAAGCCGCCGCGGTACGACTTCAGGTAGTCGCGCAGCCAGACGATGGAGTCGGCGTCGAGGTGGTTCGTGGGCTCGTCGAGGAGCAGGGTGTCCGCGTCCGAGAAGAGGATGCGCGCCAGCTCGATACGGCGGCGCTGACCGCCGGAGAGCGTGTGCAGGGGCTGGCCGAGCACGCGGTCGGGCAGGTTGAGCGCGGCGGCGATGGTGGCGGCCTCGGCCTCAGCGGCGTATCCGCCCTTGGTGAGGAACTCCGTCTCCTGGCGCTCGTACTGCTTGAGCGCCTTCGCGCGCGTGGCGCCCGTGCCGTTGGCGATGCGCTGCTCGTTGTCGCGCATCTTCTGGATCAGGGTGTCGAGGCCGCGCGCGGACAGGATGCGGTCGCGGGCCAGGACGTCAAGGTCGCCGGTGCGGGGGTCCTGCGGGAGGTAGCCGACCTCTCCGGAGCGGGCGATCTGGCCCCCGGCCGGGGTGCCCTCACCGGCGAGGCACTTGGTGAGCGTCGTCTTGCCCGCGCCGTTGCGTCCGACCAGGCCGATGCGGTCGCCCTTGGCGATACGGAAGGTGGCGTTCTCGATGAGGATGCGGGCGCCGGCGCGCAGCTCGATGCCGGAAGCGGTGATCACGGACAGACTCCTGAGCAGGGATTGGACGGCGGAAGGGCTACTGAGGGCGATGAGCCGTCTAGTGCATGCGGAGAATGGCCATGGGCCAAGTCTAACGGGGCGATGCAAACAGTTTTCCGCCCTGCCGTTCCCGGGCCGAGGGGCAGACCGCCACGAACTGTTCGATAGTGGGCGTTGGGCGGCGGGCCGCCGCCCCTGACGTGCGGCAGAGGGCGGTGCGGCCATGCAGTTCGACGACGGCGCCGACCTGGACACCTCCGAGGTCCAGGACAGGCGCCGGGTCCCCGGCGGCCGGCGGACCATCGGCGGCGGCCTCGCGGGCCTGCTCGCCCTCCTGGTCGGCCTCTTCTTCGGCACGAACGAATTCGGCCTCTCCTCCGGCAGTGGCGAACCCGACACCACCGTCTCGTCCGCGGCCCAGGTCAGCCAGGACTGCCGTACGGGCCAGGACGCGAACAACAAGGAGGACTGCCGCATCGTGGCGGTCGTCAACAGCGTCCAGGACTACTGGCGTCAGGAATTCCGCGACCGCGGGGGCACCTACTCCCCCGCGCAGACCGTGTTCTTCACCGGCCAGGTCGCCACCGCGTGCGGCACCGCGACCTCGGCGGTCGGGCCCTTCTACTGCCCGGGCGACCGCAAGGTCTATCTGGACCTGGGCTTCTTCGACGAGCTGCGCACCAAGTTCGGCTCCAGCGGCGGCCCCTTCGCGCAGGCATACGTGGTGGCGCACGAGTACGGGCACCACGTGCAGAACCTGATGGGGACGCTCCAGCGCTCCCAGGACGGGCGTACGGGCCAGAACAGCAACGCGGTGCGGGTCGAGCTCCAGGCGGACTGCTACGCCGGGGTGTGGGCGCACCACGCGACGACGACGCCGGACGACAAGACGGGCAAGCCCCTGATCACGAACCTCACCGACGCGGACATCCGCGACGGCCTGGACGCGGCGGCCGCCGTCGGCGACGACCGGATCCAGGAGAAGTTCCAGGGCCGCGTGACGCCCGAGACCTGGACGCACGGCTCGGCGCAGCAGCGGCAGCAGTGGTTCTACGAGGGCTACCGCAGCGGCGACATGGCGCAGTGCAACACGTTCCGGTGAGCGGGACCGGCTCCCGGGGCGAATTGTCGGTGCCGGGCGCCAGGCTGGATCCGGCAGCACATTCCGGACCGGCGTAAGGCGTGCGTCCGCCGTCGGTAAGAAGGAGTGAGCACATTGAATCCTCCCCCAGCTAAAGCAGGGGGATTCCTGGCTCACGCTGCCTGCGGGTCAGCGACCGGACAGGTCTTCCACGATCAACACCAGCCGGGACGAAACCTGCCCGGTTTGGTACGGCAACGCTTGGAGGTGCATGTGCTGTCTTGGTTCTCGATCAGCAGGGTGGGCGGTCTTTCGCCCTGGGGGCCCGTTTCTTGCCCTGCCCCATAGGAATCGGAGGTATCAGGCTTCGGCACCTGCGCCCCCGAGGTGCCGGCCTGATCGTGGGGCGCGGTGTCACGCGCCTCCGGTGTGTACCTGGAAGGCGGCCCGGCGGACGGCCTTGGCGAGCGCCGGGTCCGGGTGCGCCGCGGCCAGCGCGACGAGGACCTGCACGGTACGCGGATGCCCGGCCGCCCGGACCTCGTCGAGCAGGGCCGGCACGGTGGGCTGCACGGCGGACTCCAGATGGCGCACGAGGAGCTGCGCCTCGCCGTGGTCCGCGACGGCCGCCGCGGTGTCCACCCACAGCCAGGTCGTCTCCTCGCGGGTCAGCACCATGTGGACGTCCTCGGGATCGGCGCCTTCGTACTCGGCGAGCCACAGCAGCGCGTAGGGGCGCAGGGGCGGCTCGTCGGCGACGGATCGGACGACGGGCTCGGCGGGGGCTCCGACGACGCGCAGGGCCTCGAAGGCCAGGCCGCGCAGCAGGGCGTCCTCGCCGCGGGCGGCGGCGATCAGCTCGGTGACGGCGCTGCCGACGGGGCGGGCGGCGAGCCAGGCGCGGTACTCGGCACGGGCCGCGTTCGGGCGCAGCCGTGCGCAGCCTCTGAGCATGTCCTCGGCGGACTGCTCGATGTTGCCCGCCGGGGACTGGGCGGCCACGCAGATCTGCTCCAGCTTGACCCAGACCGCCCAGCTGCCGAGCGGCGTGAGGGTGGCCTGGCCGTCGGCGTAGGTGAGGGCGCCGACGGCGGCGAGGCCGTGCAGGGCCCAGTCGAGGAGCGGGGGGAGGTCGGTGCCGGTGGCGCCGGTCGCGGGTCCGGTGCGCTCGGGCTGCGGGCCGTAGGGGATCTCGCAGCGTTCCGTGCGCAGTTCCTCGACGCGCTGGCCGAGCAGGTCGAGGAGTTGCGGGACGGGGACCGGGCCGGCCGAGAGCTGGAGGAGGGAGAGCACCTGGGGCATCGCCTCGACGACCTCGGCGACCGCGGCGGCCTCGAGACTCTCGTCGGCGGGGTGGGCCAGGGACCAGGCGTCGAAGAGCGCGACCCAGCCGCGCAGCACGGCGGTGTCGTCGCGGTCCCAGGCGCGCAGGCGCCAGCCGGGGCGCGCACTGTCGCCGTGCACCTCGACGAGGCCCGCGAGGCGTGCGGTGTCCCAGTCGGCGCGGACCTGCCGCGGGGTCAGCTCCAGGTCGGCCGCCGCGCGTTCGGCGGTGGGTGCGGAGAGGGCGCCCCTGCCGTCGGGGGTGCCGTGGCCGCTGCCGGGGCTGAGGACGGCGTCGGCCCAGCGGGCCACGCGGACGGCGTCGGCGAGGCCGCGGCGGGCCATGCGGGCCAGTTCCGCCGGGGGTGGGGTGCCCTCCGGCGGGCGGGGCGCCGGGCGGGGCGGGCGAGTCTGGGTCACCACTCCGTCGGCCCGCACGGGGGCGGCGGCGAGGGTGCGCGGGCGGACGAGTCGGAGCCTGGAGTCGCGCGGGATACGGGACGTCACGGGGGCAGTCTTCCGGTTGACGGTCCGAAAACCCAAACGGAATGGTTCCGGGGCTCTTTGCGGGCGTCGCGGGAGGGTCCGCGGACCGGCGCACGCCGGGGGTCTACGCGGGCCTTCCTGCGCATCTGTCCCGTGCCGCCGGCGGGCGGTTCCCGTGCGTCCGACGGAGCTGTGACGGAGCTACATGAGGGGGGTCAGGAAGCGGCGGAGCGTCTCCTCGTACGTCTGCGGGTCCGCGTTCCACATGGCTCCGTGCGGGGCGTCGGCGACGGTGTGGAGGGTGACCAAATCGGGGCGCCGGGCGGCCAGTTCGCGGGACAGGGCCCAGGGGGCGATCTCGTCGTCGGGGCCGTGCATCACGAGTGTGGGGACCTTGAGCGCGTCGGGGTGGGCGGCGGTGTCGAGGCGGTCGCCGTGCAGCCCGGTGCGCCCCTGGGCGGCGCGGACCGCGAGGGACAGCAGGGGGCCGGGGATGCCGCGGGCTCCGGCGAGGGCACGCAGCGTCACGTCCCACGCGAGGACGGGTGAGTCGAGGACGAGTCCGGAGATGCGGTCCCGCAAAGCGGAATGGGCCGCCGCATGCAGTGCCATGGCGGCGCCGGTCGACCAGCCGTGCACGATGACGCGCTGCGCGCCGTAGCGCACGGCGTAGCGGATCGCGGCGTCCAGGTCGCGCCACTCCGTCTCGCCGAGGTGGCCGAGGCCGTCCGGGGAGGAGGGGGCGCCGAGGTCGCCGCGGTAGGCGAGGTCGAGCACGGGGAAGCGGTGGCGGTGCAGGAAGTCCATGAGGACCATGGGGTGCTCGCGTGTGGTGCCCAGGCCGTGGACGGTGATGACCCAGGTGTCGCGGGCGCCGGGGACGAACCAGGCGGGGAGCGCGCCCAGTTCGCCGAGGATGTCGATGTCGGCGTGGTCGAGGCCGAGCGCCGCCTTGGGGTCGCCGATGTGGACCTGGGGCGTGAGCCAGGCCTTGGCGCCGGGTTCGAGTGAGCCGTGGGTGACGCGCTCCAGGCGGCGCACGACGGCGTCCGCGGCGTGCGGGGCGGACTCGAGGGCGGGCCCGACCACGGCGTGGAATCCGTCGCCGCTCAGGCCGTAGGTGCCCCGGCGCAGCGAGGCCAGATCGCGGGTGAGGGTGACCCGGCCCGCGGCGGTGGCGTGGACGGTCAGGCGTGGCTCGGTGGGGAGCGGTCGGCCCGCAGGCGCCTTGAGGGCGGCATCGCTGGCCAACCGGCCGACCGCGACCGCGACCGCGCCGGTACCGATGACTGCGGTGACGGCAGCGGCCGTCGCTCTGGCGGTGCGCACCGTCCCAGTGTCCGCGGCCGGACTCCGACCGGCCAGTGGGGCGCGGCCGCGGGGGCGCCGGGTGGCGGTTCAGCCCTGCTGCCCGTACCCGCGCAGCTTCTCCTCCACCTCGCGCACCTGGTCGCGGGTGAGGAGCGTCGGGGTGTGGTGCGGGTGGGCGCTCGCGGTGAGCCAGACGCGGCACAGCCATTCGAGCTGGGCCGTGCGGTCGTAGGCGGAGGCGAGGGTGTCGCCGTAGGTGAGGGTGCCGTGGTTCTGGAGCAGGCAGCCGGTCCGCCCCTTGAGAGCCTCGAGGACGTTCTCGGCCAACCGCTCGGTGCCGTACGTCGCATACGGGGCAACCCGGACGGGACCGCCGAGGGCGGCGGCCATGTAGTGGATGAGCGGGAGTTCGGGCACGAGAGTGGAGACGGCGGTGGCGTGGACCGCGTGGGTGTGGACGACGGCGCGGGCGGGCGTGGCGCGGTAGACCGCCAGATGCATCGGGAGTTCGCTGGTCGGGGTCAGGGTTCCGGCGCTCTGCCGGCCGTCGAGGCCGACGGCGACGAGGTCGCCCGGGGTGAGCTCGTCGTAGGGGACCCCGCTGGGCGTGACGAGAACGGTGTCGCCGATCCGCACCGAGACGTTTCCCGAGGTCCCGACGACGAGACCGTCGGCGACGGTGCGCCGGGCCGTCGCCACGAGCGCGCTCCATGCCTGCGCGAGCCCCTCCGCTCCCTGTCCCGCACCGCCCGGTTCCTGCGCCATGCCCGCATCCTGCCAGCCGTACGGCGGGCCCGCGCGGATCGTGGGGCCGGGGCACTTTAGTGCGGAGCCCAGAAGTCCGGAAGCGCACGAATGGGCATGAATGCCCGCCTGGAAACGATTGGCTGGAGATCGACGGGCATAGAGGGATCTTCCGGTAGCCTCGGGTGGGATTTGTCATGCACGTCGCCATTCCGGGGGGAAATATGGCTCGTGGTCACAAACCGTTCCGTCGCCGCACGCACCTCGCGACCGCCACATCGCTGGCCGCTCTGACGCTCGGGGGGACCGCTCTCGCCCAGGCTCCGGCGTCCGCGGCGGGCGGCACCAAGGGACACGACGTCTCGTCGCACCAGAAGAACGTCAACTGGCAGAAGGCCAAGAGCAAGGGCGCACGGTTCGTCTACGTCAAGGCGACCGAGTCCACCACCTACCGCAATCCCTACTTCGACCAGCAGTACGGCGGAGCGCGGAACGCGGGCATCATCCGCGGCGCGTACCACTTCGCGCTCCCGAACAAGTCGTCCGGCCGGACGCAGGCCTCGTACTTCGTGCGTAACGGTGGCGCGTGGCGGGCGGACGGCTGGACGCTGCCGCCGGCGCTCGACATCGAGTACAACCCGTACAGCTCGAAGAAGTGCTACGGCCTGAACAAGGCGAAGATGATCTCCTGGATCAGGTCGTTCAGCGACGAGGTGCGCCGCAGGACGGGCCGCCGGCCGGTGATCTACACCAATTACCACTGGTGGAAGAACTGCACGGGCAACAGCACGGTCTTCGCGGGCAACCACGCGCTCTGGCTCGCCCGCTACGACGAGTCCGCCGGGGCGCTGCCCTCGGGCTGGTCGTACTGGACGTTCTGGCAGTACGACAACAGCGGCGGACTGCCGGGTGACCAGAATCTCTTCAACGGTTCGCAGGCCCAGTTGCGGAGGTTCGCCCGCGGCTAGCGGAGGGCTTGCTTCCGCTTGATTCGGCCACCGTTCCGCTTCACGGACGCCCCCGTGCCGCCGCCCCGTTCCCAACGGAGTGGCGGCACTCCGCTTTGAGTCACCGCTCCGCCCGCCCCAGTTCATCTTCCGTTCACTCAGATTGCCTACGGTCCACGTGCCACTGACGTCCAACAGAAGCCTGGGTAAATGGAACACATCACGCTTCTCCTCGGGATCGTGATCGTCACCGCTCTCGTGTTCGATTTCACGAACGGTTTCCACGACACTGCCAACGCGATGGCCACCACCATCTCGACCGGCGCTCTCAAGCCCAAGACGGCGGTGGCCATGTCCGCCGTGCTGAACCTCGTCGGAGCCTTCCTCTCCGTGGAGGTCGCCAAGACGATCTCCGGCGGCATCATCAACGAGGACGGACTCAAGACCGAGGTCATCTTCGCGGCGCTGGTGGGCGCCATCCTCTGGAATCTCCTGACCTGGCTGGTGGGGCTCCCCTCCAGCTCCTCCCACGCTCTCTTCGGCGGCCTCATCGGCGCCGCCGTGATGTCGATGGGCTGGTCGTCGATCAACGGCGGCACCGTCGTCACCAAGATCCTTCTCCCGGCCGTCGCCGCGCCGCTCGTGGCGGGCATCGCCGCGATGCTGGCCACCCGGCTCACGTACCGGATAGGCAGCAAGACCGACCAGAAGGCGACCGCCAAGGGCTACCGCGCCGGGCAGATCGCCTCCGCGGGCCTGGTCTCGCTGGCGCACGGCACGAACGACGCGCAGAAGACGATGGGCATCATCACGCTCGCCCTCATCACGGGCGGCGTCCTGAACCCCGGCTCGAACCCTCCGATGTGGGTCATCGTCTCGGCCGGTACGGCCATCGCGCTCGGCACCTACCTCGGCGGCTGGCGCATCATCCGCACCATGGGCAAGGGCCTCACGGACCTCGCGCCGCAGCAGGGCTTCGCCGCCCAGACCAGCGCCGCGACCGCGATCCTCGCCTCCTCGCACATCGGCTTCTCGCTCTCCACGACGCAGGTCTGCTCCGGCGCCGTGATGGGCTCGGGCCTCGGCCGCAAGGGCGGCGTCGTCCGCTGGTCGACCGCGACCCGCATGTTCATCGCCTGGGGCCTGACCCTGCCGGCCGCCGGTCTGGTCGGCGCGGGCGCCGAGTTCCTCACCAAGCAGGGCTCGTGGGGCGTCGCCGTCACCGCGCTGCTCCTGATCGCCGGCGCGGGCGCCATCTGGGCGCTGTCCCGCCGCAACTCGGTCGACCACACGAACGTCACGGACGACGACGACACCGAGGTCCCGGCCGAGCCCGCCGGCGTCGTGACCACCGCGATCGCGGCCGTCACCCCGCCGCCCGCCGGCACGGTCGCCGACCTGGCCGACGTGAAGACCACCATCCCCGCCTCGCCCGCCCCGCCCTCGGCGGAGCCCGCGCGACCTGCCACGGTCTAAGGAAGCAGCAGCGCTATGCACATCGACTGGGCAGCACTCGGCTCCGTGTTCGGAGTCAGCCTCGTGATCACGGTGGCCCTCGTGGGCCTGTTCACCCTCGGCATCGTCGGCCTCACCAAGCGGGAGTCGGCGGCGGCCCAGGGCAACTCGGCGGCGCTGGCCGTCTCCGGCGCGTACGCCTGCTTCGCCCTGTGCGCGGCGGCCGTCGGGTACGGGATCTTCCTGATCGTCGCCTGACCGGAGGTAACCGGCAGGAGTGCGGGGTGCGGGACGCGAAGGCGTCCCGCACCCCGCTTCGTGTGTGCCTCAGCACACTCTCCCTTCGCAGGTCAACGGCAAGTTGACGGGCGTTCGCGGAGCGTGGTGGACTTCCGGGGCCATCTACGGCAGCAGGAGAGGAAGCCGGTGCGAATCCGGCGCGGTCCCGCCACTGTCACCGAGGTCCCACAGGACCCGGAAGCCAGGAACTCTCGCCGCCGGTCTCTTCCAACCAGGGCGTGGACACCCTGAGTGAGGACATATCGCCATGCGCGGCTGCCAGTTGCGGGTTCTCCCGCCGAGGACGAGTACAAGGGTTCCCTCTGCCGTAACGGCGGGCTGACCCCGTGCGAGCCGAGCGCGTCTTCGCGTACGGCAGCGCCGCCGGACTCCTCGGTGACCTCCTGTTCGGCGATCCGCGCCGCGGGCATCCGGTCGCCGCGTTCGGGCGGGCCGCGGGCGCCGTCGAGCGAGTGCTGTGGAGTGACCACCGCGGGTGGGGCGCGCTGCACACCGCCGTGTGCGCCGGGGGCGCCGCCGTCGCCGGTGGCCTCGCCGCGCGCGCCGTGCGCCGCTCCCCCGCCGCCTCCATCGCCCTGACCGCCGCCGCCACCTGGGCCGTCGTCGGCGGTACGTCGCTGGGGCGCGAGGCGCGCGCCATCGGGGGCGCGCTGGCCGCCGGTGACGTGGACGCGGCGCGCGAGCGGCTGCCGCATCTGTGCGGGCGCGACCCGCAGGCCCTGGACGCGGACGGGATCGCGCGGGCCGTCGTCGAGTCCGTCGCCGAGAACACCTCCGACGCCGTCGTGGGCGCGCTCGTGTGGGGCGCCGTCGCCGGGGTCCCCGGGCTCGTCGCCTTCCGCGCCGTGAACACGCTGGACGCCATGGTCGGGCACAAGTCGGCCAGGTACCGCCGTTACGGCTGGGCGTCCGCGCGGCTCGACGACGTGGCCGGCTGGCCGGGGGCGCGGCTGACCGGCGTGCTCGCCGCGGTCGCGGGCGGCCGTCCGCGCGGCGCGCTCACCGCGTGGCGTGAGGACGCGCGGCTGCACCCGAGCCCCAACGCCGGTGTCGTCGAGGCCTCGTTCGCGGGGGCGCTCGGGGTGCGGCTCGGGGGCACGTTGTCGTACGGCGGGCGGGTCGAGCACCGGCCCGTACTGAACGCGTCGGGCCGGTCCGTGGAAACCGCCGACGTCGAGCGGGCGGCGCGGCTTTCGCGGCGCGTGAGCTGGCTGGCCCTCGGCGTGTGTGTCGCCGGGCGGGCTCTGTTGCGGAGGGGGAAGTCGTGAGTGGTGGCGGACTGCTGGTGGCAGGGACCACGTCCGATGCCGGGAAGAGCGTCGTCACCGCGGGCATCTGCCGGTGGCTGGTGCGGCAGGGGGTGAAGGTCGCGCCGTTCAAGGGGCAGAACATGTCCCTCAACTCCTTCGTGACGCGCGAGGGCGCCGAGATCGGCCGTGCGCAGGCCATGCAGGCGCAGGCCGCCCGCGTCGAGCCGAGCGCCCTGATGAACCCCGTACTGCTGAAGCCGGGCAGCGACCGGAGCAGCCAGGTGGTGCTCATGGGCAAGCCGGTGGGCGAGTTGAGCGCCCGCGGCTACCACGGAGGGCGCCAGGCCGCACTCCTCGACACCGTCGTGGGATGCCTGGAGGAACTCCGGGGCAGCTATGACGCCGTGATCTGTGAAGGGGCGGGCTCTCCCGCCGAGATCAACCTGCGCCGCACCGACATCGTCAACATGGGGATCGCGCGGGCCGCGCGGCTGCCCGTGCTCGTGGTCGGCGACATCGACCGCGGCGGCGTCTTCGCGTCGTTCTTCGGCACGACGGCGCTGCTCGCGCCCGAGGACCAGGAGCTGCTGGCCGGCTATCTGGTGAACAAGTTCCGCGGCGACGTCTCCCTCCTCGAGCCCGGCCTCGACATGCTCAAGGACCTGACCGGGCGGGCCACGTACGGCGTGCTGCCCTTCCAGCACGGCCTCGGCATCGACGAGGAGGACGGGCTGCGCGTGTCGCTGCGGGGCTCCGTGCGCGAGTCACAGACCGCGGCGCCCGTCGGCGAGGACGTGCTGCGCGTCGCCGTGTGCGCCGTGCCGCTGATGTCGAACTTCACCGACGTGGACGCGCTGGCCGCGGAGCCGGGTGTCGTCGTGCGGTTTGTCGACCGGGCCGAGGAGCTCGTCGACGCGGACCTGGTCGTCGTGCCCGGAACGCGCGGCACCGTCAAGGCACTTCAGTGGCTGCGCGAGCGCGGTCTCGCCGACGCCATAGCGCGGCGCGCCGCCGAGGGACGGCCCGTCCTCGGAATCTGCGGTGGCTTCCAGGTGCTCGGCAACAGCATCGAGGACGACGTGGAGTCGCGGGCCGGGACCGTGGACGGGCTCGGACTGCTGCCCGTACGGGTGCGGTTCGAGAAGGACAAGACGCTGGCCCGGCCCGTCGGTGAGGCGCTCGGCGAACCCGTCGAGGGCTACGAGATCCATCACGGCGTCGCCGAGGTCTCCGGCGGCGAGGCGTTCATCTCTGATGACAATGGACACAGCCTCGACGGCTGCCGCGTCGGCGCCGTCTGGGGCACGCACTGGCACGGCTCGCTGGAGGCGGACGGCTTCCGCCGGGCGTTCCTGCGCGAGGTCGCGGCCGCCGCGGGCCGCCGTTTCGTGCCGGCGCCCGACACGTCGTTCGGCGCGCTGCGCGAGGAGCAGCTCGACCGGCTCGGCGATCTGATCGAAGAACACGCGGACACGGACGCGCTGTGGCGGCTCATCGAGTCCGGCGCTCCGTCAGGACTGCCTTTCATTCCACCGGGAGCGCCCGCATGAGCACAGTGTTGTTGTTGTCGACCGCAGACACCGATCTGCTGGCGGCCCGGGCCTCCGGCGCCCCCTACCGGATCGGGAACCCGACCCGCGTCGACGTGCAGAGCGAACTGCCGGAGTTGCTCGACGGCGTGGACATCGCCGTCGTACGGCTCCTCGGCGGCAAGCGTGCCTGGGAGGACGGGCTCGCGGCGCTGAAGGCGTCCGGCGTGCCGACGGTCCTGCTCGGCGGCGAGAGCGTGCCGGACGCGGAGCTGATGGCCGAGTCGACCGTGCACGCGGGCGCCGTGGCCGAGGCGCTGCGCTATCTCGTCGAGGGCGGACCGGGCAACCTCGTCGAGCTGGCCCGCTTCCTCGTCCAGGACGTGCTGCGGGGCGGGCACGGCCGGGCGGGCGGCGCTCAGGAGCGGCACAGCGCCGAGCCGCAGAAGATGCCCGAGTACGGGGTGCACGGCCGCCGCGCGCGCGTCGAGGGCCGGCCGACGGTCGGCGTGCTCTTCTACCGCGCCCACGAGCTGTCCGGGAACACCGCGTTCGTGGACACGCTGTGCGACGCGATCGAGGCGCGCGGCGTCAACTCCCTTCCGGTGTACTGCGGTTCGCTGCGCGGCGCCGACCCCGGCCTGTACGAGCTGCTCGGCGAGGCCGACACCCTGGTCGCGACCGTGCTCGCCGCGGGCGGCACACATGCCTCGCAGGCGTCCGCGGGCGGCGACGAGGAGGCCTGGGACATCGGCGCGCTCGCCGACCTCGACATCCCCGTCCTCCAGGGTCTTTGCCTCACGTCGTCGAAGGCGGCCTGGGAGGCGTCGGACGCCGCCCTGTCGCCGATGGACGCGGCGATGCAGGTCGCGATCCCCGAGTTCGACGGGCGGATCGTGACCGTGCCGTTCTCCTTCAAGGAGGAGGGCCCCGACGGCGTCCCCGTGTACGCGGCCGACCCCGAGCGGGCCGCGCGCGTCGCCGGAATCGCCGTGCGCCACGCCCGTCTCGGCCACAAGCCGAACGACGAGAAGAAGCTCGCCGTCGTCTTCACCGCCTACCCGACCAAGCACTCGCGGGTCGGCAACGCGGTGGGCCTCGACACGCCCGCCTCCGCCGTCCGTGTCCTGGACGCGCTGCGCGAGGCGGGTTACGGCGTCGAGGGCTACCCGGACAACGGGGACGAGCTGATCCACCGCCTCATCGCGGCGGGCGGTCACGACGTCGAGTGGCTCACCGAGGACCAGCTGGCGGCGGCGCCCGCGCGGGTGCCGCTCGCCGACTACCGCGCCTGGTTCGACAAGCTGGCGCCCGAGCTGCGCGACGGCATGCTGGAGGCGTGGGGCGAGCCGCCGGGCTCCCTTTACGTCGACGGTGACGACATCGTGCTCGCGTCCCTCCAGTTCGGCAACGTCGTCGTGATGATCCAGCCGCCGCGCGGTTTCGGCGAGAACCCGATCGCGATCTACCACGACCCGGACATGCCGCCGTCGCACCACTACATGGCCGCGTACCGCTGGCTGGAGAACAGTTTCGGCGCGGACGCCGTCATCCACATGGGCAAGCACGGCACGATGGAGTGGCTGCCCGGCAAGGGCCTCGGTCTGAGCGGGAGTTGTGCGCCCGACGCGGTCCTGGGCGAGCTGCCGCTGATCTACCCGTTCATCGTGAACGACCCGGGCGAGGGCACGCAGGCCAAGCGCCGCGGGCACGCCACGGTCGTCGACCATCTGGTCCCGCCGATGGCGCGCGCCGACACGTACGGAGACCTGGCGAAGCTGGAGCAGCTCCTCGACGAGTATGCGCTCGTGTCCGACCTGGACCCGACGAAGGCCCCGGCCGTGCGCGCCCAGATCTGGACGCTGGTGAAGGCCGCCGAGCTCCACCACGACCTGCATGTCGACGAGCAGCCGGACGACGGCGACTTCGACGAGTTCGTGATGCACATCGACGGCTATCTGTGCGAGATCAAGGACGTGCAGATCCGTGACGGTCTGCACATCCTGGGCGGCGGCCCGGTCGGCGAGCCGCGCGTGAACCTCGTGCTCGCCGTGCTGCGCGCCTCGCAGGTGTGGGGCGGCACCGCGAACGCGCTGCCCGGCCTGCGGGCCTGCCTGGCCGAGCACTTCGGCCTGGTCGAGAAGGAGCTGCTCGGCGAGCCCGGCGCGCCGGTGAAGGTGCCGGACGGGCTGACGGACCTCGTCGACGGTCCCGCCCGCAGCGCCGCCGACGCGATCGACCTCCTGGAGCAGCTGTGCCGGCGCGCGGCCGAGGGCATGGAGGAGCGCGGCTGGGACGCCGCAGCCGTCCCGGCGCTCGTCCGGGACGTTGTCGGGACCGAACTCCCGGACGCCGTCGCGGTGTTGGAGTTCGCGTGCCGTGAGGTCGTGCCCCGGCTCGCGCGCACCACGGACGAGATCGGGCACATTCTGCGCGCGCTCGACGGCGGATACGTGCCCGCGGGACCGTCCGGGTCGCCGACGCGCGGCCTGGTGAACGTGCTGCCGACGGGGCGCAACTTCTACTCCGTCGACCCGAAGGCGATTCCGTCGCGGCTGAGCTGGGAGGTCGGGCAGGCGCTCGCCGACTCGCTGGTGGCGCGCTACCTCGCCGACACGGGCGAGTATCCCAAGTCCGTGGGCCTGACGGTGTGGGGCACCTCGGCCATGCGTACGCAGGGCGACGACATCGCGGAGATCCTCGCGCTGCTCGGCTGCCGCCCGGTGTGGGACGACGCCTCGCGCCGTGTTACCGGCTTCGAGATCGTGCCGGCCGCCGAACTCGGGCGCCCGCGCATCGATGTGACGGTCCGTATCTCCGGCTTCTTCCGCGACGCGTTCCCGCATGTCGTCGGTCTGATCGACGACGCCGTGCAGGCCGTCGCCGCGCTCGACGAGAGCCCCGAGCAGAACTACGTACGCGCCCATGTCGAAGAGGACGCCGTCGAGCACGGCGACCGGCGGCGGGCCACGGCCCGGATCTTCGGGTCGAAGCCGGGGGCGTACGGGGCGGGGCTGCTGCCGCTGATCGACGCCCGCAACTGGCAGTCCGACGCGGACCTCGCCGAGGTGTATGCGGTGTGGGGCGGCTACGCGTACGGGCGCGGGCTCGACGGGCGGGCCGCGCGCGGTGACATGGAGACGGCGTTCCGGCGCATCAACGTGGCGGCGAAGAACGTCGACACGCGCGAGCACGACCTCGTCGACGCCGACGACTACTTCCAGTACCACGGCGGCATGGTCGCCATGGTGCGGCACCTGACGGGCGCGTCCCCCGAGGCGTACGTCGGCGACTCCGCCGTGCCCGACCAGGTGAAGACCCGCACGCTCGGCGAGGAGACGCACCGGGTGTTCCGGGCGCGTGTGGTCAACCCGCGCTGGATGGCGGCGATGCGCCGCCACGGATACAAGGGCGCCTTCGAGATGGCGGCGACCGTCGACTACCTCTTCGGGTACGACGCGACGGCCGGCGTCGTCGACGACTGGATGTACGAGAAGCTGTCGGCCGAGTACGTCTTCGACGCGGAGAACCAGGACTTCATGAAGAAGTCCAACCCGTGGGCCCTGCGGGGCATCACCGAGCGGCTGCTCGAAGCGGCCGAGCGCGGGCTGTGGGCCGAGCCGGACGCGCAGACGCTGGAGCGGCTGCGGGCCACGTATCTGGAACTTGAGGGCGACTTGGAGGGCGACGACCAGTGAGTACCCCCTATCCGTTCACCGCGCTCGTCGGGCAGGACGACCTGCGTCTGGCGCTGCTGCTGAACGCGGTCAGCCCCGCCGTCGGCGGTGTGCTCGTGCGCGGCGAGAAGGGCACGGCCAAGTCGACGGCCGTACGCGCTCTTTCGGCGCTCATGCCGGAGGTCGAGGTCGTCGCCGGGTGCCGGTTCTCGTGTGCGCCCGGCGCCCCGGACCCGGCGTGCCCGGACGGGCCGCACGAGACCGGACCCGGCACCTCACGTGCCGCCCGCATGGTCGAGCTGCCCGTCGGCGCGTCCGAGGACCGGCTCGTCGGCGCGCTCGACATCGAGCGGGCGCTCGCCGAGGGAGTCAAGGCCTTCGAGCCGGGACTCCTCGCCGACGCGCACCGCGGGATCCTGTACGTCGACGAAGTGAACCTGCTGCACGACCACTTGGTGGACCTGCTGCTCGACGCGGCCGCGATGGGCGCCTCGTACGTGGAGCGCGAGGGCGTGTCCGTGCGGCATGCCGCGCGCTTCCTGCTCGTCGGCACCATGAACCCCGAAGAGGGAGAGCTGCGGCCGCAGTTGCTCGACCGGTTCGGCCTCACCGTGGAGGTCGCCGCCTCCCGCGAGCCCGACCAGCGCGTCGAGGTCGTCAAGCGGCGCCTCGCCTACGACGACGACCCCGAGGGCTTCGCCGGGAAGTGGGAGCAGGAGGAGTCCGCCGTACGGGCGCGGATCGTCGCGGCCCGTGACCTGCTGCCTTCGGTGCGCCTCGGCGACGCCGCGCTGCGGCAGATCGCCGCGACATGCGCCGCGTTCGAGGTCGACGGGATGCGCGCGGACATCGTGATGGCGCGTACGGCGACGGCGCTCGCCGCATGGGCGGGCCGCACGGATGTGCTGGCCGAGGACGTGCGACAGGCCGCGCTCCTCGCGCTGCCGCACCGCAGGCGCCGCAACCCGTTCGACGCGCCGGGGCTCGACGAGGACAAGCTCGACGACACTCTTGAGGAGTTCGGCGGGCAGGACGGTCAGGATGCAGAACCGGATCCGGACGGTGACGGTGATGACGACGGTGGCGGGGGCGGGCAGCCGCCGCAGGACGCGCCCGAGGGCAACGGCCCCGACGCGGGCGGCGACCAGGCAGCCGACATCCCCGCGCAGGGCGAGCCCTCCGAGAGCGGCGAGCAGAAGGCCCCCGCGGGCGGCGGCGAGCAGGCCGCGGCCCGGGCCGCCGAGCCCTTCCGTACGAAGATGCTGAGCGTGCCGGGTCTGGGTGAGGGTGCCGCCGGGCGGCGCTCGCGGGCGCGCACCGAGCACGGCCGTACGACGGGTGCGCGGCGTCCCCGGGGGGCGCTCACGAAGCTGCACCTGGCGGCGACCGTGCAGGCCGCGGCCCCGCACCAGCGGGCGCGGGGGCGTTCCGGTCCCGGGCTCGTGGTGCGGCGTGACGATCTGCGGCAGGCGACCCGGGAGGGCCGCGAGGGCAACCTCGTCCTGTTCGTGGTCGACGCCTCCGGGTCGATGGCGGCGCGGCAGCGGATGAGCGCCGTCAAGGGCGCTGTCCTGTCGCTGCTCCTCGACGCGTACCAGCGGCGCGACAAGGTGGGGCTCGTGACGTTCCGCGGCTCCTCGGCCGACGTGGCGCTCCCGCCGACGTCCTCCGTGGACGCGGCAGCCGTCCGCCTTGAGTCGCTGCCCACCGGTGGACGTACGCCGCTGTCCGCGGGGCTCCTGAAGGCGCACGACGTGCTGCGCGTGGAGCGGCTGCGGGACCCGGCGCGCCGGCCGCTCGTCGTCGTGGTGACCGACGGGCGCGCGACCGGCGGACCCGAGCCCGTGGCGCTCGCGGGGCGCGCGGCGCGGCTGCTCGCCGCCGAGGGAACGGCGTCCGTGGTCGTCGACTGCGAGTCGGGGCCCGTACGACTCGGGCTCGCGGGACAGTTGGCGGGCGAGCTGGGCGGGACGGCCGTGACGCTCGACGAGTTGCGGGCCGACTCGATCGCCGGGCTCGTCAAGAACGTACAGGGTCAGCAGTCGAACAGCAGGAGGGTCGCGTAATGCCTCAGGGACAGCCGAGCGTCGTGCCGGACGACGGGCTCACGACGCGGCAGCGGCGCAACCGTCCGCTCGTCGTCGTCCACACCGGCATCGGCAAGGGCAAGTCGACGGCCGCTTTCGGGCTCGCCCTGCGCGCCTGGAACCAGGGCTGGCCGATCGGGGTGTTCCAGTTCGTCAAGTCGGCGAAGTGGAAGGTCGGCGAGGAGAACGCGCTGCGCGTCCTCGGCGCGAGCGGCGAGGGCGGGAGCGTCGACTGGCACAAGATGGGCGAGGGCTGGTCCTGGGTCCAGCGCGACGCGCAGATGGACAACGAGGAGAAGGCCCGCGAGGGCTGGGAGCAGGTCAAGCGTGACCTCGCAGCCGAGACGTACCAGCTGTACGTGCTCGACGAGTTCGCCTACCCGATGCACTGGGGCTGGATCGACACGGACGAGGTCATCTCCGTGCTGCGGGACCGGCCCGGGACCCAGCACGTCGTGATCACCGGGCGCAACGCCCCCGAGAAGCTGGTGGACTTCGCGGACCTCGTCACCGACATGTCCAAGGTCAAGCACCCCATGGACGCGGGCCAGAAGGGCCAGAGGGGCATCGAGTGGTGAGTACGTCCATGCCTCGGCTCGTCATTGCCGCGCCCTCCTCGGGCAGCGGCAAGACGACCGTCGCGACGGGTCTGATGGCGGCGTTCGCCGGGCGCGGGCTCGCCGTGTCGCCGCACAAGGTCGGGCCCGACTACATCGACCCCGGGTACCACGCGCTCGCCACGGGGCGCGCCGGGCGCAACCTCGACGCGTACCTGTGCGGGCCCGAGCTCGTGGCGCCGCTCTTCGCGCACGGGGCGCGGGGGTGTGATCTCGCCGTCGTCGAGGGCGTGATGGGGCTTTTCGACGGGGCCTCCGGTCAGGGGGAGCTGGCGTCGACCGCGCACGTCGCGAAGCTCCTTCGGGCGCCGGTCGTGCTCGTCGTCGACGCGTCGTCGCAGGCCCGGTCCGTGGCCGCGCTCGTGCACGGTTTTGCGTCGTTCGATCCCGAGGTGCGGCTCGCCGGGGTGATCCTCAACAAGGTCGGGTCCGACCGGCACGAGGCGATCCTGCGCGAGGCGCTGGACGAGTCGGGGGTGCCGGTGTTCGGCGCCTTGCGCCGGGGCGGGGAAGTGGTGACTCCCTCGCGGCACCTGGGGCTTGTGCCGGTGGCTGAGCGGGGGGCGGAGGCGGTTGCGGCTGTTGCCGCGATGGGGGAGCTGGTGCGGGGCGGGTGTGACCTGGACGCGCTGTACGCCGTGGCGCGTAGTGCTCCGTCGTTGGGGGGTGCGGCTTGGGATGCGGCTGAGGTTTTGGGGTCTCTCCCCCAGCCCGCCCCTTCCCGGCCGTATCAATATGCGGCTCCGCCGCGGGGGGGCTCTGCCCCGGACCCTGGTCCTCAAACGCCGGACGGGCTGAATGGGCAGGGCCGCCCGAGTGTGCGCGACGGGCTGGAATTGCCCGTCGTCGCTCTCGCCGGCGGCCCGGCCTTCACCTTCTCCTACGCCGAGCACAGCGAACTGCTGACCGCCGCCGGGGCCGATGTCGTGCCTTTCGACCCTCTCCATGACGAGCAACTCCCGGATGGGACCCGCGCGTTGGTCATCGGTGGTGGGTTTCCGGAGGTGTACGCCTCCGAGCTGTCCGCCAATGAACAGCTACGCAAGGCCGTCGGTGAGCTCGCGCGGTCCGGGGCGCCCGTCGTCGCCGAGTGTGCGGGGCTGCTGTATCTGGCGCGCTCCCTGGACGGGCAGCCCATGTGCGGGGTCCTGGACGCCGACGCGCGGATGTCGGAGCGGCTGACGCTCGGGTACCGGGACGCCGTGGCCGTGTCCGACAGCGTGCTGGCCGCGAACGGGACGCGGGTGCGCGGCCACGAGTTCCATCGCACCGTCGTCGAGCCCGGGGCCGGCGCCACCCCCGCGTGGGGCATCACGCGTCCCGAGCGGCGCGTCGAAGGGTTTGTGCAGGGCGGGGTGCACGCCTCGTATCTGCATGTGCACTGGGCCTCCGTGCCCCAGGCGGCGCGGCGCATCGTCGCGCAGGCAACCGAAGTCGCGCGGGCAACCGAAGGAGTCACCCCGTCATGACCGACAACACCACGCACCGGCTGACCGGCGTCGGCGTGGGTCCCGGTGACCCCGAGCTCGTGACCGTGAAGGGCGTGAACGCCCTGCGCGAGGCCGCCGTCGTCGTCGTACCGGTGATGGCCGCTGCCGACGGAACGGACGGCGGAGAGCCCGGCCGCGCCGAGGCGACCGTCCTGCACTACGTGCCCGCCGACAAGGTCGTCCGCGTCGTCTTCGCGCTCAACGAGCGCTCGGACCGGGCCCGGCGCGAGGCCGCCTGGGACGCGGCCGGTGAGCGCGTGGCGGCGCTCCTGCGGGAGCACGGCTCCGTCGCGTTCGCGACGATCGGCGACCCGAACGTGTACTCCACGTTCACGTATCTCGCCCTGACCGTCGGGGAGCTCGTGGCGGGGACCGTCGTCGAGACCGTGCCCGGCATCACCGCGATGCAGGACCTCGCCGCGCGGTCCGGCGCCGTGCTCACCGAGGGCACCGAGCCGCTGACGCTCGTGCCGGTGACCGCCGGTTCGGCCGTGCTCAAGGAGGCGCTCGCGGGGCCCGGCACCGTCGTCGCGTACAAGTTCGGGCGGCTCGCCGGCGAGGTCGCCGCGGCGCTGCACGAGACGGGGCGGACACAGGACGCCGTGTGGGGGTCCGCGCTCGGGCTGCCCGAGGAGTCCATCAGGCCCGCCGCCGAACTGGGCGCCGACGCCGCGCTGCCGTACCTGTCGACGCTGATCGCGCCCGCGCGGCGCGACGGCGGACGGGGCGGGAAACTGTGACCCGGCGGGGGGCGGGCCCGGCGCTACTCCCCCGCCGTGCCGATCACCAGCCACATCAGGGCGGCGCCCGCGATGGTGCACAGCAGCGTGGAGCGCGCCGGGTGGTGGTGGCTGGCCTCGGGCAGGATCTCCGCGGCCGCGATGTAGAGCAGAACGCCGCCGAAGAACCCGAGGTAGCAGGCGAGGGCCTGCGCCGGGATGGTGAAGAGCAGCGTCGACGCGGCGCCCACCACCGGGGCGAGTGCGTCCGCGCCGACCATCGCGAGTGCCTTGCGGCGGGCGTTCCCGTAGGCGCGCGTGATCGTGTACGTGTTGAAGCCGTCGGCGAAGTCGTGCGTGATCACGGCGAGCGCGACGGTGTAACCCATGGCGCTGCTCACCTGGAACGAGGCGCCGATCGCGACGCCGTCCGCGATGCTGTGCCCGACCATCGCGGAGGCGGCGCCGAGGCCGACCTGGGGCACCTGCTCCTCGCCCTCCTGCGCCCCGTGCGCGGCCTGGCGCATCGCGAGCAGCCGCTCGACGATGTGGGCGACGAGGAAGCCCGCGACGAACAGGAGCAGCGCGGCGGGCACTCCGCAGATCTCGTTGCCGGCGCCGTGCAGGGCTTCCGGGAGCAGGTCGAAGCCGACCACGCCGAGCATCAGGCCGCCGGCGAATCCGAGCACCAAGTGGCGCCGGTCGGTGACGTGGTGGGCGGTCCAGCCGCCGACGAGTGTCATCACGAACGAGCCAAGGGCGACGAGGACGGCCATGGTCCCTTGCTAGCGGATCGGTGCTGTCCGCGCACACCCGGGACCGGCTGAGCCGCACCTTCCGACCCGTCCGATACCGCTCCCGTACCTCCGTACGACCGAACCGCGTACGAACCCGTACGACCGATCTCCGTACGACCCAACGCTGCATCCCCGAGAGGACCCCAGTCATGCCCGAAGCAACCACCGGCAAGGTGACCTTCGTCGGTGCCGGGCCCGGCGCCGCCGATCTGCTCACGTTCCGCGCCGCGCGCGCCATCGCGGACGCCGATGTCGTCATCTGGGCGGCCAGCCTGGTGCAGGAGGAGGTCCTCGACCACGCGCGCGAGGGCGCGGAGATCCTGGACTCGGCGACGATGTCGCTGGAGGACGTCGTCGCCGTGTACGAGCGGGCGCACCGCGACGGTCTGCGGGTCGCGCGCATCCACTCCGGGGACCCGGCGCTGTGGGGCGGTACGCAGGAGCAGGTCGACCGGTGCGCGCGGCTCGGCATCGCGACGGAGGTGATCCCGGGTGTCTCGTCGTTCTCGGCGGTGGCCGCCCTCGCGCAGCGCGAGCTGACGATCCCCGAGGTCGCCCAGTCCGTGATCCTGACGCGGCTCGGCGGCGGCAAGACGCCGATGCCTCCCGGCGAGGAAGTGCGGGAGTTCGCGCGGCACGGCACGACGATGGCGCTGTTCCTTTCGGCGGCGCGCAGCGGCCAGTTGGTGCGTGAGCTTCTGGAGGGCGGCTACCCCACGTCGACGCCGGTCGTCGTCGCGTACCAAGCGACCTGGCCGGAGGAGCTGATCGTGAAGTGCACGATCAGCACGCTGGAGGAGACCGTGAAGCAGCACAAGCTGTGGAAGCACACGCTGTTCCTGGTCGGCCCGGCGCTGGACGCGGAGGGCACGCGTTCGCACCTCTACCACCCGGGCCACTTCCACGGGTTCCGCAAGGCCGACCCCGAGGCGCGGGCGGCGCTGCGGGCCGGGAAATCCGCGCAGGCCCAGTCGTGATCACGGTCTTCGGTACGGGGACGGGGGCGCCGCTGTCCCCGGACCCGGCCCTGTCGTCCGCGGGCCTGGTGGTCGGCGGGCGTCGTCATCTCGACGCGGCCGAGGCGCTGCTGGCGCCCGGGGCGGAGCGGGTCGTGCTCGGGCCGCTGGCTCCGGCGCTGGACTCGGTCGAGCGATACATCGAGAACGAGAAGGGTCAGGGCGTCGCAGTGCTGGCGTCCGGCGATCCCGGGTTCTTCGGGATCGTGCGGGCGCTCGCCGAGCGGTTCGGGCCCGCGGCGCTCGACGTGCGGCCGGGGGTGTCGTCGGTGGCGACGGCGTTCGCGCGCGTCGGCCTTCCGTGGGACGACGCGGCGGTGGTCAGCGCGCACGGCCGTGACCTTCGGACGGCGGTCAACGTGTGCCGCGCGTACCCGAAGACCGCCGTGCTCACGGGTCCCGGCGCGGGCCCTGCCGAGCTCGGCGCCGAACTCGCGCACCGCAGCACCGACCGCGTCCTCGTCGTCGCGTCCCGCCTCGGCGACCCCGAGCACGAGAGTCTTGAGCGGGTCACGCCGTCGGAGGCCGCCGCCCGTTACTGGGGCGACGCGGTGAGCGTGGTCCTCTGCCTGGACGAGAAGCGGGTGCTCGCACCGGTGCGCACCCTCGCCGGTCCCGGCCGCCCGCCGGCCCGGTGGGCGCTGGACGAGAGCGAGTTCGCACACCGCGACTCGATGATCACCAAGTTCGAGGTGCGCGCGCTCGCGCTCGCGCGGCTCGGGCCGCGCCCGGGCGACCTGGTGTGGGACATCGGGGCGGGGTCGGGCTCGGTCGCCGTGGAGTGCGCGCGGTTCGGCGCCGCGGCCGTGGCCGTCGAGAAGACCGTGGACGGCGTGTCCCGGATCCGGGACAACGCCGCCGCCCACGGTGTCGACGTACGCGTCGTGCACGGCGCGGCGCCCACCGTCCTGTCCGATCTCGCCGACCCCGACGCGGTGTTCATCGGCGGGGGCGGGCGTGAGCTGACCGCGATCGTGACGGCGTGCGCGCGACGCACGCGGCGGTCCGTGGTGGTCGCGGTGGCGGCGGTGGACCGGGTGGGCGCGGTGCGGGACGCACTGGGCGCGGCCGGGTTCGTCAGCGACGGCGTGCTGCTGCAGTCGTCCCGGCTCGCGCCGCTGCCGGGCGACGTGTCGCGGCTCGCCGCGGCCAATCCGGTGTTCCTGGTGTGGGGCGTACGGCCACATACGGAGAGCGCCACTTCCGCGACTTCCTTGACTTCCGTGACTTCCTTGAACGAAGGAGTAGTTGAGTGATCGGCCTGATTTCCGCCACGGCGGCTGGGGCGGTGGCCCGCGACCGGCTCGCGTCGGCGTGGCCGTCTCGTACGCGCGTGTACGAGGGTCCTGTGGGGGACGCCGTGCGGCGCGCGTTCACGGAGTGCGAGCAGGTGGTGTGCTTCCTGGCGACGGGGGCCGTGGTCCGGCTCGTCGCGCCGCTGCTGCGGGACAAGCACGTGGACCCCGGCGTGGTGTGCGTCGACGAGGCCGGGCGCTTCGCGGTGTCGCTGCTCGGGGGGCACGAGGGCGGGGCGAACGCGCTCGCGCGTGAGGTGGCCGCCGTCCTGGAGGCCGAGCCGGTGGTGACCACGGCGACGGACGCCGTGGACGTGCCCGGGCTCGACACGCTCGGCCTGCCCGTCGAGGGGGACGTCGCCGGGGTCACCCGGGCGGTCCTCGACGGTGAACCGGTCGCCCTGCACGCCGAGTTGGCACACCCGCTGCCCGCGCTTCCGGGGAATGTCGCACCGGACCAGGTGGCCGATCACACGATCCGCGTCAGCGACCGCGCCGTGGAGCCCGCCGACCGTGAGGTCGTCGTGCGGCCCCCGTCCCTCGTCGTGGGGGTCGGCGCCAGCAAGGGCGCGCCCGTGGACGAGGTGCTCGGGCTCGTGCGCGACACGCTGCGGGCCGCGGGGCTCTCGCCGCTGTCCGTGGCGCGGCTCGCGACCGTCGACGCCAAGGCCGGTGAGCCGGGCATCGTCGAGGCCGCCGAGCAGTTGGGCGTGCCCGTCGTGACGTACGGCGCCGAGACGCTCGCCGCCGTCACCGTGCCGAACCCGTCCGACGCGCCACTCGACGCCGTCGGTACGCCCTCCGTGGCGGAGGCCGCCGCGCTGGTCTCCGGCGGTGAACTCCTCGTACCCAAGCGGAAGTCGGTGCGTGCCGACGGGCAGCCCGCGATGGCGACGTGCGCCGTCGTGCGCACCGCGCCGCGCGGCCGGCTCGCCGTCGTCGGGCTCGGCCCCGGGGCCCGTGACCTCGTGACTCCGCGCGCCCGCGACGAGCTGCGCGCCGCGTCCGTCCTCGTCGGCCTCGACCAGTACGTCGACCAGATCCGGGACCTGCTGCGGCCCGGCACCCGGATCCTGGAGTCCGGGCTCGGCGCCGAGGAGGAGCGGGCCCGCACGGCGGTCGCCGAGGCCCGCAAGGGGCAGGCCGTCGCGCTGATCGGCAGCGGGGACGCGGGCGTGTACGCGATGGCGTCGCCCGCGCTCGCCGAGGCGTCCGACGACATCGACGTGGTGGGCGTACCGGGCGTGACGGCCGCGCTCGCGGCGGCCGCGATCCTGGGCGCGCCGCTCGGCCACGACCATGTCTCGATCAGCCTGTCCGACCTGCACACGCCGTGGGAGGTCATCGAGCGCCGGGTGCGGGCCGCCGCGGAGGCGGACATCGTGGTCACGTTCTACAACCCGCGCAGCCGTGGCCGTGACTGGCAGCTGCCGAAGGCCCTCGGCATCCTCGCCGAGCACCGCGAGCCGGGCACGCCCGTGGGCGTGGTGCGCAACGCGTCGCGCGTCGACGAGTCGAGCCGGCTGACCACGCTCGGCGAACTCGACCCGGCCTGGGTCGACATGATGACCGTCGTGACCGTCGGCAACACGGCCACGCGGCGGATCGCGGGCCGCATGGTCACCCCGCGCGGCTACCGCTGGCAGCAGCCGGCCACCGCCTCCCCCGACAACACCACCGGCACCACCGTTAAGGAGTCCTCGTGACCACCCCGCCCGCTCTGCTCATCGCCGGACACGGCACCCGCGACGAGGCCGGCGCCGAAGCCTTCCGCGACTTCGTCAGGGAGCTCGGCCGCCGCCGTCCCGACCTGCCCGTGGCGGGCGGCTTCATCGAGCTGTCGCCGCCGCCGCTGACGGAGGCGGTGGGCGAGCTCGTGGAGCGCGGGGTGCACCGGTTCGCGGCGGTGCCGCTGATGCTGGTGTCGGCGGGGCACGCCAAGGGCGATATCCCGGCGGCGCTGGCCCGCGAGAAGGAGCGGCACCCGGGGATCTCGTACACGTACGGGCGTCCGCTGGGTCCGCACCCGTCGCTGCTGAAGGTCCTGGAGCGGCGTCTCGACGAGGTGTTGGGCGGAGGGGCGCGCACGCCGGAGGACCGGGCCGATGTGACGGTCCTGCTGGTCGGCCGCGGTTCGACGGACCCGGACGCCAACGCCGAGGTGCACAAGGCGGCGCGGCTGCTGTGGGAGGGGCGCGGTTACGCGGGCGTGGAGACGGCGTTCGTGTCGCTGGCCGCGCCGGACGTGCCGTCGGGCCTCGACCGGTGCGTGAAGCTCGGCGCGCGGCGCATCGTCGTCCTGCCGTACTTCCTGTTCACGGGGATCCTGCCGGACCGCGTGCGGCAGCAGACGGAGGGCTGGGCGTCGGCCCACCCGGACGTCGAGGTGCTCTCCGCCGACGTGATCGGCCCGGAGCCGGAGCTGATCGACCTGGTCATGGAGCGGTACGAGGAGGCCGTCCGCGGCGATCTGCGGATGAACTGCGACACCTGCGTGTACCGGATCGCGCTGCCGGGGTTCGAGGACAAGGTGGGGCTTCCGCAGCAGCCGCACTTCCACCCGGACGACGACGGCGACCACCACGGTCACGGGCACGCGCACGGTCACGGGCACTCCCACTCGCATGCGCACTGACGACGGTCACGATCTGCGCCACCACGGCGACGCGGAGGTCCGCGGCACGGGTGCGGACCTCACCGATCTCGCGGTGAACGTCCGCGCGGACACTCCCCCGGTGTGGCTGCGCGAGCACATCGCGGACTCGCTCGGCGGGCTCGCCGCGTATCCGGACGGGCGGGCGGCCCGCGAGGCGGTGGCCCGCCGGCACGGGCTTCCCGTGGAGCGGGTGCTGCTCACGGCAGGTGCGGCGGAGGCGTTCGTGCTGCTCGCCCGCGCCCTGAAGGTCCGTCACCCTGTGGTCGTGCACCCGCAGTTCACGGAGCCGGAGGCGGCGCTGCGGGACGCGGGGCATGCCGTGGACCGGGTGCTGCTGCGCGAGGAGGACGGCTTCCGGCTCGATCCGGCGGCCGTGCCCGAGGACGCGGACCTGGTGGTGATCGGCAATCCGACGAACCCGACGTCGGTCCTGCACCCGTCCGCGCTCATCGCTCGACTTGCCCGTCCTGGGCGGGTGTTGGTGGTGGACGAGGCGTTCATGGACGCGGTCCCCGGCGAGCGGGAGGCCCTCGCGGGCCGGAGCGACGTGCCGGGGCTCGTGGTGCTGCGCAGCCTGACGAAGACGTGGGGTCTTGCGGGGCTGCGGATCGGCTACGTACTGGCGGAGCCGGACACCGTCGCGGAGCTGGAGCGGGCCCAGCCGCTGTGGCCGGTGTCCACGCCGGCGCTGGCCGCGGCCGAGGCGTGTGTGTCGCCGCGCGCCCTCGCGGAGGCGGCGCACGCGGCGCACCGGATCGCGGCCGACCGGTCCCATCTGGTGGCGGGGCTCGCGGAGTTCGCGGCGGAGGGCGTGTCGGTGGCGGGCCCTGCGGAGGGTCCGTTCGTACTCGTACGGGTCCCCGGCGCGGCGGCGCTGCGCGCACGGCTGCGGGAGCGGGGTTTCGCGGTGCGGCGCGGCGACACGTTCCCGGGCCTGGGCGCGGACTGGCTGCGTCTCGCGGTGCGGGACAGGGCGACGACGGGCCGGTTCCTCCAGGCCCTCGACCAGGCGCTGACGAGCGCCTGACGGACACATGCGGGTGGGCGGGAGTCCCCGGCTCCCGCCCACCCGCTCCCCTCCTCCGGTCCCCCCTTGGGCCCTCGGGTCAGGAGCGCCCGCGCCGGGCGACGGCGACGGCTCCGCCGCCGGCGACCAGCAGCACGATGGCACCGCCCGCGATGTACGGCGTCATCGAGTTCCCCCCGGTCTCCGCGAGGTCCGCCTCGGCGGCGGGCTCGGCGATCGGCTTGGTGGCGCCGCCCTGGGGCTTCACGTCGTCGGCGGGCTTGACCGGGGGCTTCTGCGCGGGCGCCGCCTTGGGCGTCTCGCAGGTCGCGCCGGCGAGGGTCACCGTGCCCTCCACCTCCGCCACGTTCAGCTTGAGCGGGTTGACGGACACCTTCAGTTCGAGCGCCGAGGCAGCGGCCGTACGGGATGTGGTGTGCGTCTTCGAGAGGTCGAGCCGGACCTCGCCGACACCCGGGACCTTCACCTCGGTGGTGCCTCCCGCCGAGAGGGTCACCTTCTTGCCGAGGACCGTGACGCCGCCCAGGACGTTCGACTCGGCGACGGGCCGCTTGCCCGTTTCGCAGACCGCTTTCGACGTGACCTGGCCGACCTCGATGAGCGAGAGCAGCGGCAGGCCCGGAATGTGGACCTTGGCGTGGGCGAGGTTGCTGTACCCCTCCGCCTTGTGGTCGTCGACGGTGGCCTTCGCCGTGGCCACGTCCGCCCGCAGGACGCTGAATGGCCGCCCGCCGTCGACGCCGTCCAGCTTGACGGTGAGGGCGGTCTTCTCGGCACTGGCGGGGGCCTGCACCTCGTTGAGCGTGGCCGTGAGCGGGACGTTCACGGTCTTGTTGAGCAGGGACACGTCCAGGCCGGTGCGCAGGACGACGGCGCCGGACTTTCCGCCGTGGCCGCCCGTCGCGTGCGCGGTGCCTGCGGTGGCGAGCAGCGCCGGGGCGACGGCCAGGGCCGTGGCGGCGGCCGACGCGGCGAGGCGGCGTCCGGGCGTGCGGAAGGTGGTGCTGGGCATGCTGATGGGACCCCCACGAGAGAAATGGAGCCGTCGGTCCCGCCCCGCCATGGGGGACATCGCTGGGGCGTGCGCCGTCGGCCTCGATGGAGGGAATCTTTACGCACTGAGAGTGAACGGGCAGCAACCTGAGGTGAGTTCACTCCAAAGTGAGGTTTCCGAGCTGGTCTTCGAATCTTTGAGCTCGGCTGTTCGCCTGTTCCTCTGTTTTCCCTCTGCTGCCCCTCTGTTGTCACCCGGCCGACCGGTACGTGTCGAACGCGCCGGCCGGCCGCGCGGGCGCGCACGAGTGGTGTGCAACGAGCGGGCGGGCCGCGGCGTCACGTTCCGTCAACCCGCGTCCGCGCGCGGCCGGTTCAGCCGACGATGCGGCCGCGCAGCACCACGCGCCGGGGCGAGGCGAGCACCCGTACGTCGGCGCGGGGGTCCGACTCGTAGACCACGAGGTCGGCCGAGGCGCCCTCCTCCAGGCCGGGGCGGCCGAGCCAGGCGCGGGCGCCCCACGCCGTCGCGGAGAGCGCGTCCACGGCCGGGAGTCCGGCCTTGAGCAGTTCGGCGACCTCCCCGGCGACCAGGCCGTGCGCGAGCGAACCGCCCGCGTCGGTGCCGACGTAGACCGGCACCCCCGCGTCGTACGCCGCTCGCACGGTGTCGTAGCGGCGCTCCCACAGGCGGTTCAGATGGGCGGACCAGCGGGGGAACTTGCTCTCGCCGGCCGCCGCGATCTGCGGGAACGTGGCGATGTTGACGAGGGTCGGGACGATCGCGACGCCGCGCTCGGCGAACAGCGGGATGGTGTCCTCGGTGAGGCCCGTCGCGTGCTCGATGCAGTCGATGCCCGCCTCGACGAGGTCGCGCAGGGAGTCCTCGGCGAAGCAGTGGGCCGTGACGCGGGCGCCGAGCCGGTGCGCCTCCGCGATGGCGGCCTCGACCTCCTCGCGCGGCCAGCACGCGGTCAGGTCGCCCGCGTCACGGTCGATCCAGTCGCCGACCAGCTTCACCCAGCCGTCGCCGCGCTTCGCCTCCCGGGCCACATAGGCGACCAGCTCGGGCGGCTCGATCTCGTGGGCGTAGTTGCGGATGTAGCGGCGGGTGCGGGCGATGTGCCGCCCGGCCCTGATGATCCTGGGCAGGTCCTCGCGGTCGTCGATCCAGCGGGTGTCCGAGGGAGAGCCCGCGTCGCGGATCAGGAGCGTGCCAGCCTCGCGGTCGGTGAGGGCCTGCTTCTCGGCGACATCGGCGGGCACCGGGCCGTGCGTGTCCAGGCCGACATGGCAGTGTGCGTCCACGAGTCCGGGCATGGCCCACCCGTCGACGGTGGTGATGTCGAGGCCGGGCCCGGCCGGCCGGTCGTACGTCACCCGCCCGCCCACGACCCACAGCTCGTCCCTGACGTCGTCGGGCCCGACGAGGACCCGCCCCTTCACGTGCAGCACCGTGCGCTCACTCATGTCAGAAGCCTATGAGGCCGGTGGGTACGCTCGGAACGGCAGCCCGCCGTACGAACTCGTGAACGAAGATCACGGGCGACGTGAGCGCAGAGAGCGAAGAGAGCACGATCGTGACCCACCCCTTTCTTGACCTGGCCCCCCTGAGCGCCGAGCACTTCGCCTCCATCGAGCGGCGCGTGGCCGGGGTGCTCGACACCTCGCAGGACGTCGTGATCATGCAGGGCGAGGCGCTGCTTCCCCTCGAGGGCGCGATCCGCGGCACCGCCCGCCCCGGCACCGTGGCCCTGAACATCATCACGGGCCCCTACGGCCAGACCTTCGGCGACTGGCTGCGGGACAGCGGGGCGACGGTGTACGACCTGGCGGTCCCCTTCCACACCGCCGTGACGGCCGAGCAGGTGCGCGACGCGCTCGCCGAGCACCCCGAGACCGACTTCGTCTCGCTCGTGCACGCGGAGGCCGCGACGGGCAACACCAACCCGGTCGCCGAGATCGGCGAGGTGGTGCGGGAGCACGGCGCGCTCTTCTACCTGGACGCGGTCGCGTCGATCGCCGCCGAGCCGGTCCTTCCCGACGCCTGGGGCGTGGACCTGTGCGTGATCGGCGCGCAGAAGGCCATGGGCGGCCCGGCGGGCGTCTCCGCGGTGTCCGTCAGCGCGCGGGCGTGGGAGCGGATGGAGTCCAACCCGCAGGCCCCGCGCCACTCCTACCTGTCACTGCTCGACTGGAAGCACCGCTGGATCGACGGCGGGCGCAAGGCGCTGCTGCACGCGCCGGCTCAGCTGGAGATGCTCGCCCTGGAGGCGTGCGTCGAGCGCATCGAGGCGGAGGGCCTCGACGCCCTGATGGCCCGTCACGCCGGAGCGGCCGCGGCCACGCGGGCGGGCGCGCTCGCGCTGGGCGGCGGCATCGAGCCGTACGTGTACGAGGCGCGGGACGCGGCGCCGGTGGCGACGACGCTGCGCGCCCCGGCGGGGATCGACGCCTCGGAGCTGGTCGCGCGGGCGCTGACGGTGGACCCGGTGCTGCCGCTGGTGGCCGGGGGCGGGGCGCTCGCCAAGGAGATGATCCGCGTCAACCACTACGGCCCGCAGGCCACCCGGGGCGTCGTACAGTCCTCGCTCGCGGCGCTCGGCGGTGCGCTCACCGAGATGCAGGGGTCCGGCGCGCCGGTGGACCTGGAGGGCGCGCGCAGGGCCGTCGCCACGGCCTGGGTGTAACCCCTGTAGTCCCGCGACTTCACAAAGTGAGGCGCCGCCCCTTCAATGGGGTGGCGCCTTCTTTTGTTTTCCGAGTCAATTCTCGCGCATTTCTCAGCGCAGCTTCCCATATTCTTCTGCCCGCTTTCCGGGGACGTAAACACTAAGATTTCAACAACGGGAAACGGCGTAATTCGGACGGGTCTCGCGCGGGTTTCGCGCTTGTGACGTACTCCACATCGAAGGTGATTTGCGCACTTCATCCCGATCAAATCGGGAGATATTACCGAGATTTCGCGTGCGCGCCCCCACCCGCGCGATAACACAGAAGGAGCGTTTACGTAACCCCCGCTCGCGATGCAATCCCAGAAATTGCTCGGTAAATTGAATTCACATGACCGCGCAATTCCTGGAAATGCCCGAGAGCCTGCGGATCGACCGGCCCGAGGTGGCCGACGGAGCCGCAATCTGGCGCATCGCCCGCGACTCGAAAGTGCTCGACCTCAACTCCTCGTACAGCTACCTGCTGTGGTGCCGGGACTTCGCCGCCACGTCCGTCGTGGCGCGGGACTCCGCCGGCTCCGTCGCCGGGTTCATCACCGGGTACATCCGGCCGGAGAACCCGCGCACCCTCGTGGTGTGGCAGGTGGCCGTCGACCATGCGCACCGGGGGCGCGGTCTGGCCGGGGCACTGCTCGACGGGCTCTGGGCGAAGGTCGCCGCCGACCGAGCGACGACCGTGCTCGAGACGACGATCTCGCCCGACAACACCGCCTCGCAGCGCCTGTTCGCCTCGTTCGCGCGCCGCAACGGCGCGGAGGTCGCACAGACGGTGCTGTTCGACGCGGGCCTCTTCCCGGACGACGGGCACGAGCCCGAGGTGCTCCACCGCATCGGGCCGATCGTCTGACCCGCGACCGGCCCCCCATCACTTCTCTGCAGCGCAAGACCGCAGAGCGCACGACCGCTTGACCTCTTCCACGCCATCCCCCACTCCCATCTCCCAGGAGATTCGCTGTGACCATCACCCAGCCGGACCTGAGCGTCTTCGAGACCCTTGAGTCGGAGGTGCGCAGCTACTGCCGCGGTTGGCCCACCGTCTTCGACCGGGCGCAGGGCAGCCGCATGTTCGACGAGGACGGCCACGAGTACCTCGACTTCTTCGCGGGCGCGGGATCGCTCAACTACGGGCACAACAACCCGGTCCTCAAACGCGCCCTGATCGACTACCTGGAGCGGGACGGCGTCACGCACGGGCTCGACATGTCGACGACGGCGAAGCGCGCCTTCCTGGAGTCGTTCCAGAACATCATCCTGCGCCCGCGTGACCTGCCGTACAAGGTCATGTTCCCGGGCCCGACGGGCACCAACGCCGTCGAGTCGGCGCTGAAGCTGGCGCGCAAGGTCAAGGGCCGCGAGTCGATCGTGTCGTTCACGAACGCCTTCCACGGCATGTCGCTCGGCTCCCTCGCGGTGACCGGAAACGCCTTCAAGCGCGCGGGCGCCGGCATCCCGCTGGTGCACGGCACCCCGATGCCGTTCGACAACTACCTGGACGGGCAGACGCCGGACTTCATCTGGTTCGAGCGCCTCCTGGAGGACCAGGGCTCCGGCCTCAACCAGCCCGCCGCCGTGATCGTCGAGACGGTGCAGGGCGAGGGCGGCATCAACGTCGCGCGCGCCGAGTGGCTGCGCAAGCTCGCCGACGTGTGCAAGCGCTGGGACATGCTGCTCATCGTCGACGACATCCAGATGGGCTGCGGGCGCACCGGCGCGTTCTTCTCCTTCGAGGAGGCGGGCATCACGCCGGACATCGTCACCGTGTCGAAGTCCATCAGCGGGTACGGGCTTCCCATGTCGCTGTGCCTGTTCAAGCCGGAGCTCGACGTATGGGAGCCCGGCGAGCACAACGGCACGTTCCGCGGGAACAACCCGGCGTTCGTCACCGCCGCCGCGGCACTGGAGACGTACTGGACCGACGGCGCCGCGATGGAGAAGCAGACGCTCGGCCGCGGCCAGCAGATCGAGGAGGTCCTGGCCGCGCTGCGCGAGGAGCACAGCGACGTGGTCAAGGAGTACCGGGGCCGCGGACTGGTGTGGGGCATCGAGTTCCACGACACCGAGCGGGCGGGCGCCGTCGCGAAGCGCGCCTTCGAGCTCGGCCTGCTCATCGAGACCTCCGGCCCGCAGGGCGAGGTCGTCAAGCTCCTGCCGGCGCTGACGATCACACCCGAAGAGCTGGAAGAGGGGCTGCGCACGCTCACGAGGGCCGTGCGCGAGACAGCCTGACACCGCAACACACTGGAACAGAAAGGCAGCAACTCACCGTGATCGTCCGATCGTTCAAGGAGATCGAGGGCACCGACCGGCATGTGAAGGCCGCGTCGGGGACCTGGGAGAGCAAGCGCATCGTGCTCGCCAAGGAGAGGGTCGGCTTCTCGCTGCACGAGACCACGCTGTACGCGGGTACGGAGACGAAGATGTGGTACGCGAACCACATCGAGGCCGTGCTGTGCGTGGAGGGTGAGGCCGAGCTCACCAATGAGGAGACCGGTGAGAAGCACTGGATCGAGCCGGGCACGATGTACCTGCTCGACGGCCACGAGCACCACACGATGCGGCCCAAGACCGACTTCCGGTGCGTCTGCGTCTTCAACCCGCCCGTGACCGGACGGGAGGACCATGACGAGAACGGTGTGTACCCGCTCCTGACCGAGCCCGAGGAGGCCTGAGTTCCATGACCGGATCGACGAACACCCAGCCGCCGGCCACCGATCTGTACCCGACCCGAGGCGCGTCCGAAGTGGCCACGCCCCGTGTCGACCCGGTTGTCTGGTCGGCGCCCGGCGCGCTGGGTCCGATCCGTCAGCCGGACCTGCAGTCGTTCGAACGGGACGGCTTCCTGGCGATCCCCGAGCTGATCGGGCCGGACGAGATCGGCGTCTACCAGGCGGAGTTGAACCGGCTGGTCGCGGATCCGGCGGTCAAGGCCGACGAGCGTTCCATCGTCGAGCCCACGTCGCAGGATGTGCGGTCCGTCTTCGAGGTCCACAGGATCAGCGAGGTGTTCGCGAACCTGGTGCACGACGAGCGGGTCGTGGGCCGGGCACGGCAGATCCTCGGCTCGGACGTGTACGTCCACCAGTCGCGGATCAACGTGAAGCCGGGCTTCGGGGCGAGTGGCTTCTACTGGCACTCGGACTTCGAGACCTGGCACGCGGAGGACGGCCTGCCGAACATGCGGACCGTGTCCGTCTCGATCGCGCTGACCGAGAACTACGACACCAACGGCGGCTTGATGATCATGCCGGGGTCGCACAAGACGTTCCTGGGCTGCGCGGGCGAGACGCCGCGGGACAACTACAAGAAGTCTCTCCAGATGCAGGACGCGGGCACGCCGTCGGACGAGGCGCTGACCAAGTTCGCCGACCGGCACGGCATCCGCCTGTTCACGGGCAGCGCGGGCTCGGCGACGTGGTTCGACTGCAACGCCATGCACGGCTCCGGGGACAACATCACCCCGTACCCGCGCTCGAACGTCTTCATCGTGTTCAACAGCGTGGAGAACGCTGCGGTGGAGCCGTTCGCGGCTCCGGTGCGGCGGCCCGAGTTCGTCGGGGCGAGGGACTTCACGCCGGTGAAGTGACCTTCGTGCAGCCATAGTTGGGGCGGCTCCCGGTCGGGGGCCGCCCCAACTCGCGTACGCGGAACGCGTCAGGCGGTCAGCGCCGGGTAGTCCGTGTAGCCCTTCGCGTCGCCGCCGAAGAACGTGGCCGGGTCCGGGGTGTTGTACGGGCCCTGCGTCTTCAGGCGGGCGGGCAGGTCGGGGTTGGCGAGGAACAGCGCCCCGAACGTGATGATGTCGGCGATGCCATCCTCGATCACGGAGAGGTCGCCGTGCCCGGTGGGCCCGTCACTGAGGACGTTGATGACGAAGGTGCCGGAGAACTGCTTGCGCAGCGCCAGCGTCAGCTCGCGGATGTCGGAGCTCTCAAGGACGTGCAGGTAGGAGATGCCGAGCGGCTCGATCTCCTTGACCAGCGCGGTGTACGTCGGGGCCGGGTCGCTCTCCTCGATGGAGTTGTACGGGTTCCCGGGCGAGATCCGCAGCCCGGTCCGCTCGGCACCGATCTCGGCGACGACGGCCTTGACGACCTCGACGGCGAAACGGATGCGGTTCTCCACGCTGCCGCCCCACTCGTCGTCACGCAGATTGGTGTTGGGCGCGAGGAACTGGTGGATGAGATAGCCGTTGGCGCCGTGCAGCTCGACGCCGTCGAAGCCGGCCTCGATCGCGTTGCGGGCGGCGATGGCGTAGTCGGCGATGGTGGCGCGGATCTCGTCGCCGGTCAGTGCCCGCGGAGTGGTGAAGTCCTTCAGGCCCTCATGCGTGAAGCCCTGGCCCGCCGGGGCGACCGGGGACGGGGCGACCGGGGTCTCCCCCTCGGGCAGCAGCACCGGGTGGCTGATCCGGCCCGCGTGCATGATCTGCGCGTAGATCGTGCCGCCCTTGGCGTGCACGGCGTCGGTGACCTTGCGCCAGGAGGCGATCTGCTCGTCGCTGTGCAGGCCCGGGGTCCACGCGTAGCCCTGCCCGACGGCGGACGGCTGGATGCCCTCCGTGATGATCAGGCCGGCCGAGGCGCGCTGCGCGTAGTACTCGACGGTCAGGTCGGTGGCGGTGCCGCCCTCGCCGGCCCGGCTGCGGGTCATCGGGGCCATGGCGATGCGGTTGGCGAGCTGGACGCCGGAGAGGTCGATCGGGTCGAAAGCGGTGGTCATGGCTACTCCATCCAAGGGCAGGCAAGGCAATGCCGACCAATATGTGGTCGGCCAAGTAATCGAGCCGTGCGCCACTGTAACCCATTCATTGGCCGACCAAGGTAATCTCTGTATGAAGAGACCGAACCCCCGTGGAGAGACCGGACTCCACGGCGAGGCCGGAACCGATCAGGAGTCGCCATGACGGACGAGCCACCTTGTAGTGAGCACCTGCCCGAGGCCGCCCGCTGCGGTCCCGTCAGCCATGCGCTCGCCCGCGTGGCGCGGCTGCACCGGATCACCGCGGGCAAGCTGCTGCGCGGGCTGGGCCTCTATCCGGGGCAGGAGTTCCTGATGATGCACCTGTGGGACAAGGGGCCCGTGCGTCAGTCGGAGCTCATCAAGGCGGTCGACCTGGACCCGTCCACGGTGACGAAGATGCTCCAGCGGCTCGAACAGGCCGGCCATGTACGCCGCTGCCCCGACCCGCGCGACCGGCGGGCCGTGCTCGTGGAGACCACGGACGCCAGCTGCGGCCTGCTAGGCGACGTGCAGCACAAGTGGGGCGACCTGGAGGACCACACGCTGCGCGGCCTCGACAAGGAGGAGCGGACCGAACTTCTGCGGCTGCTCGCCAAGGTCGAGGCGAACCTGTGCACCGATCCGGCGAGCTGCCCGGAGGCGGACCCGGTCGACGGGTGATCTCGCCACAGCGGGCGGGCCCGCCCCGGCCCCCGCTGCGGATGGGCGGCGGGGGCCGGAGCGGGCCGGTCAGTCTGAAGGGCTCAGCCCAAAGGTTCAGCTCATAAGGCTCAGCTCATAAGGTTCAGCCCGAAAGCGCCTCAAGGAGCCGGTCGACGTCGGACTCCGTGTTGTAAAGGTGGAAGGCCGCCCGCAGGTTGCCCGCGCGGTCGGAGACCTCGATGCCGGCCCGGCTCAGCTCCGGCTGCCGTACGCCGAGCCCCGGGACGGAGACCACGGGCGAACCCGGCGCGGGCACGGGCGCGCGACCGAGCGTGGCCAGGCCCGCGCGGAAGCGGTCGGCCAGGGCGAGGTCATGGGCGCGGATCGCGTCGACGCCGAGTTCCTCGACGAGCGCCAAGGAGTGCCGCGCGCCCGCGTACGAGAACAGACTGGGGCTCTCGTCGAACCGCCGTGCGGAGTGCGCGAGCTCCTCTACGGGCCCGTAGCAGCTGTCCCACGGGCGCTCGCCCGCGACCCAGCCCGCGAAGACCGCGCTGAGCGAGCCCAGGTCCTCGGGGACGACGAAGAAGGTCACGCCGCGCGGGCACAGGAGCCACTTGAAGGCGACGGCGGACGTGAAGTCCTGCGCGTCCGCGTCGACGGGCAGCCAGCCCGCCGCCTGGGAGCAGTCGATGTAGGTGCGGGCGCCGTGGGCGCGGGCCGCCTCGCGGATCGCGGGCAGGTCGGCGACGCGTCCGTCGGCGGACTGGGCCGCGCTGACGGCGACCAGCGCCGTGCCGGGGCGCACGGCGTCGGCGATCCCCTCGAGGGGCGCGGTGCGGACCTTGAGGTCGCCGCGTACGTGGAAGGGGTTCACGGTGGAGCTGAAGTCGTCCTGCGCTGTGAGGACCTCGGCGCCCGACGGGAGCGAGGCGGCGATGACTCCGGTGTAGACGGCGACCGAGGCGCCGGCCGCCACCCGGTCGGCCGGGACGCCGGCGATCCGGGCGAAGGCGGCGCGGGCGGCCTCGACGTCCGCGAACATGTCGGCGGGCCGGCCGGCCGCGACGGAGGCGACCGCGTCACTCATGGCCGCCACCGCGCGGGACGGGAGCAGCCCGGTGCTCGCGGTGTTCAGATAGGTGGTGACGGGCGCGAACTCGGCGCGCACGAGCGCGTGATCGAGAGTCTCCATGAGTCCACTGTGCCGCCTCGCCAACTATCGGTCCATTGCGAGTTGTTGAGCAGTACCCCTAAGCGTCTCTTATGAGTGCTGCTCCCGCGGTTGAGTGCCGCTCCCGCGGTGCGTGTCAGTTCTGCGGGACCGCGCATCCGTCCGGGCCACACGCCTCGGCGTCGCCGCTGTCGATGACCTGGAGCGGCGAGCGGCTGTCCCACGCCTGCTCCAGGGCCTGGGCGAAGACCTCGGCGGGCTGGGCGCCGGAGACGCCGTACTTGCGGTCGAGGACGAAGAAGGGCACGCCGTTCGCGCCGAGCTCGGCGGCCTCGCGCTCGTCGGCGCGCACGTCGTCGGCGTACCGGGCGGGGTCGGCGAGGACGGCGCGGGCCTCGTCGGCGTCGAGACCCGCCTCGGCGGCGAGGCCGATCAGGTGCTCGTCGGCGTCGGCGAAGACGGACCGCTCCTCGGCGAAGTTCGCCCGGTACAGGAGGCCGATCAGCTCGTCCTGGCGGCCCTGCTCCTTCGCGAAGTGGAGGAGGCGGTGCATGTCGAAGGTGTTGCCGTGGTCGCGGCCCTCGGTGAGGTAGGCGAGGCCCTCGGAGGCGGCGTTCTCGCCGAGGTTGCGCTCGGCGGCCTGCGCCTGGTCCTCGGTCATGCCGTACTTCTGCGCGAGCATCGGGATGACGAGCCCGCTGTCGCCCTTGGCGCGCGTCGGGTCGAGCTCGAAGGAGCGGTGGACCACCTCGACGCCGTCACGGTGCGGGAAGGCGGCCAGGGCCTTCTCGAAGCGGGCCTTGCCGACGTAGCACCAGGGGCAGGCTATGTCGGACCAGATCTCGACGCGCATGGGGGTCACTCCAGATTCGTACGGCGCAGGGGGTGCCCTGCGACCCCGTTCAACGCGCGTCTGAGGTGCCTCATTCCCCGGCCGGGCTCAGCCGCATCCGCAGATGGCTGCCGCCGTGCTCGCCGTACCCCTCGTCGGCCCAGCCCTGGCGGGCGTAGAAGGCCTGGGCGCGCTTGTTGTCGCCGTGGACGTCCAGATAAGCCCGGGTGACCCCGTCCGCGCGCCACTCCTCGACGCAGGCGGCGTGCAGCTCGGCGCCGACGCCGCGGCGCCAGAGGTCGGGGCTGACGTGGAACTGGAACAGCTTGACCACCTCCTTCGGCTCACCGTCGGGCGTGCGGAAGGAGGCGAGGCCGACGACGGCCCCGTCCCGTACGGAGACCAGGACGTGGGAGCGCGGGCGGGCAATCGCCTCTGCCCAGGCCTGCTCCCAGTCCGTGCCGTCGTCGGGGAATCCTTCGGGATAGTAGGTGGCCCGGGCGCGCAGGTGCAGTGCGGCGAGTGCGGGGGCGTCGGCGAGGACGGCTGTTCTGATCACGCCGGGAAAGACGTCCTCTCCGGCTCCCGGGTTCCCGCGCCCCCGGTTTCCGGGATGTCAGGAACCGTCGCGCAGGCCCTGCGGCCAGCTCGGGCGGAACTCGATGTCCTCGTACGTGACGACGCAGCCGTCGCCGACCGGGGCCTGCGCCATGAAGCCGACCAGGGCGGCGCCCGCGGACTCCTCGTCGCCCAGCGAGAAGATCCGGACGAAGGTCCACTTCTCGCCGTCCGGCGAGGCGTGGAAGGCGAACGCCGAACCGGTGCGGCTGATGCGCAGCCACACCGTGCTGCCGCCCACGACGAACGCGTTCGCGTCGTCGGAGCGGCCGCGCGTGACGACGGTGCAGACGGTCGGCTCGTCGGGCGAGCGCTCCAGGCACAACTTGGCCCACTCGCGCTCGCCGACGTGCAGATAGAGCACGCCCGCGTCGAAGGCGGCGGTGAAGCCGACGGTGACCCGGGCGAGCAGCTGGAAGTCGCCCTTCGGCGCCCCGAGCAGGCGGGGCGCGTCGGACGCCGGGTCCAGGGCCGTGCCGGTGGGCGGCACGAAGCGGTCCTGGCGGGGTCCGGCCCAGCCGGTGAGCGTCCCGTCCTCGTACGACCAGTGCCCGTCGGGGCCGTAGGTGCGCAGCGGGAACGGGAGTTCGGGGAGTTCGAAGTCCATCGGGTCAGTTTTCCAGGTGAGGGTCGGGCTTCCCGGTGAGGGGCGGGCGGGTCAGAGTTCCTGACGGCCTTCGTAGCGGCGCGGCAGGCCCAGCGGGTTGTCGTCGCGCAGCTCCGGCGGCAGGAGCGCCTCGGGGGTGTTCTGGTACGCGACCGGGCGCAGCCAGCGCTCGACGGCGGTGCCGCCCACGGACGTCGAGGTGGACGTCGTGGCCGGGTACGGGCCGCCGTGGTGCTGGGCGGGGGCGACGGCGACACCGGTGGGCCAGCCGTTGACCAGGACGCGGCCCGCGAGCGGGGTGAGTTCGGCGAGGATCTCGGCGCCGCGCCCCTGGCCCGCGGCCTCGCCCTCGGACAGGTGGACGGTGGCCGAGAGGTTTCCGGGCAGCCGCGAGAGCACGGAGGTGACCTCGGCGTCGTCCTCGTAGCGGGCGACGACCGTGACCGGCCCGAAGCACTCCTCCAGGAGGAGGTCGTGGTCGCCGCCGTCGGTGGCCAGGCGCTGGGCGGGGACGGTGAGGAAACCGGGGCTGACGGTGTGCTCGCTGCCCGCGCCCGGGGTCACGGGGGCGTCCACGTCGGGCAGCTCCGCGCGTTCGGCGACGCCCGCGACGAAGTTGTCGCGCATGCGGTGGTCGAGGAGCACGCCCGCGTCGGTGTCGCTGACGGCGTCGGTGAGGGACTTGACGAGGCGGTCGCCGTCGGCGCCGGTGGGCGCGAAGACGAGGCCGGGCTTCACGCAGAACTGGCCGACGCCGAGCGTCATCGAGCCCGCGAGCCCGGCGCCGATCTGCTCGGCGCGCTCGGCCGCGGCCTCGGCCGTGATGACCACGGGGTTGAGGGAGCCGAGTTCGCCGTGGAAGGGGATCGGCACGGGGCGGGCGGCCGCCGCGTCGAAGAGGGCGCGTCCGCCCCGTACGGAGCCGGTGAATCCGGCGGCCGAGACCAGCGGGTGCTTGACGAGCGCGACGCCCGCCTCGAAGCCGTGGACCAGGCCGAGGACGCCCTCCGGGATGCCGTGCTGGGCGGCGGCCCTGCGCAGCACGGAGGCGACCAGTTCGGAGGTGGCGGGGTGGTCGGGGTGGGCCTTGACGACGACGGGGCAGCCCGCGGCGAGCGCGCTCGCGGTGTCGCCGCCGGGTACGGAGAAGGCGAACGGGAAGTTCGACGCCGAGTAGACGGCGACGACGCCCAGCGGCACCTTGTAGCGGCGCAGGTCCGGGATCGGCGGGGTCGCCGAGTCGTCGGGGTGGTCGATGACGATGCCCAGGAAGGCGCCCTCGTCGACGATGTCCGCGAAGGCACGCAACTGGTAGCTGGTGCGGGCGAGTTCACCGGTGAGGCGGACGGGACCGAGCGCGGTCTCCGCGTCCGCGGCCTCCACCAGGTGGTCCTTGGAGGCGTCGAGGAGCTCGGCGGCGCTGCGCAGGAAGGCGGCGCGCACGGTGCGGTCCGCGAGGGCGCCCGTGGCGGCGCGCGCGGCGCGGACCGCCTGGTCCACCTCTTCGGCTGTGGCTTCCACCGCAACCTGCTCCCGCTGCTTCCCGGTTCGAGGGTCGACACTCCAGACTGGTGCTGCTGCCACCGCGGGTTCCTCCAGATTTGTGCCGCTCACCTGACGACGAACAGCAGCTGTTCGATATGCTGAACGCTGTCCCTGATGATGAATACGCTACGGACTCAGGACACTAATTCTGGTCGAACGAAGGGGTCAAGGGAATGTCGGCAGGTGAGACGGGCGGCGGGGCGCAGGTCAAGTCCGCGGTACGGACCGTGGAATTGCTCGAATACTTCGCGGGCCGGCCCGGAATGCACTCCCTGGCTGCCGTCCAGGAAGCGGTCGGCTACCCCAAGTCCAGCCTGTACATGCTCCTTCGCACGCTCGTCGAGCTCGGCTGGGTGGAGACGGACGCGACGGGCACGCGGTACGGCATCGGCGTACGCGCCCTGCTCGTCGGTACGTCGTACATCGACGGCGACGAGGTGGTGGCCGCCGCCCGCCCCACCCTCGACCGGCTCTCCGACGACACCACGGAGACGATCCACCTGGCGCGCCTCGACGGCACGAACGTCGTCTATCTGGCCACGCGCCAGTCGCAGCACTATCTGCGGCCCTTCACCCGCGTCGGACGCCGGCTGCCCGCGCACTCCACGTCCCTCGGCAAGGCGCTCCTCGCGACCCACACCGACGAGCAGGTCCGCAAGATGCTCCCCGAGACGCTCCCGGCGCTCACCGAGCACACCATCACCGACCGCGAGAAGCTCATCGAGGAGCTGCACGCGGTGCGCGAGCAGGGCATCGCGGTGGACCGCGAGGAGAACACGCTGGGCCTTCGCTGCTTCGGCGTCGCGATCCCGTACCGCACGCCGGCGCGCGACGCGATCAGCTGCTCGGTGCCGGTGGCGCGCCTGACCCCCGCGCACGAGCAGATGGTGAAGGACGCGCTGTTCGACGCCCGCGACCGGCTGACCCTGGCCACGCGCAGGCTCTGACGCGCAAGCCTTCCGAGGGGCGGCCCCGTCTCCCCCGTGCGGCGGAGGCGGATCGCCTGCCGGCAGGACGTGTGGCGGGGGCCGGGGCGGGAGCGTGGACGTATGACGCACGCACTCGCCTCAACTCCCCGTACCGCTCCCGGCTCCGCGCCCCGCACCGACCGGCTCCGCCGGGTGCTGCGGGCCGTCGCCGTCGTGTCCTGCCTGCCCTATCTGGCCATCAAGGCCGCCTGGATCGCGGGCAGCCACCTCGGGATCCCCGACGGCAGCTCCCTCCTCGACCACCGCGCATCGATGGCCGTGGCCAACAGCCTCACCGTGCTGCTCGACAGCGCCGTGATCGTCCTCGCGCTGCTGCTGACCCGGCCGTGGGGGCGGCGCGTCCCGGCCCTGCTCCTCGTGTTCCCGATGTGGGTGGCGACCGGCCTGCTCACCCCGATCATGACCGGGTACCCGCTCCAGCTGCTGGTCAGGGCGTTCGGCGGCTCCGTGAACCACGGCGGCTCCAAGGGCGACCCCTTCCTCGACGAGTGGGTGTTCGGGGTCGTCTACACCGGCTTCATCCTCCAAGGGCTCGCCCTCGGTGCCCTGTTCACGCTGTACGCACGCGACCGCTGGGGCCACACGTGGCGCGGCCCGGTCCGGGAGCTGCCGCGTCCCCCGGCCGACGCCGCCCGGCGGATCCTCGCGGTCGCCGCCGCGGTGCTCGCCCTGTTCCCCCTGACCCTGCACCTGATGTGGGCGTGCGGCGCGACCACGGGCCTCAACTCCGCCCGGATCGCGGACCGTTCAAGTGACTTCTACGTCCTCGAGGCGACGGACGTGGCCTTCCTGGCCGCCGCCGTGCTCGGCGCGCTGTCCCTCGCCTTCCGGTGCGGCGGCGGCCTGCCGGTGAAGCTGCCGCTGGCCCTCGCGTGGCTCGGCTCCGGGGCCGTGGCCTGCTGGGGCGGCTGGCTCGCGCTCGCCTCCCTCGCCGGCGTCGACGACATCACCCGGCGGCCGACGCCGGTCATGAACCTCACCTACGCTGTCCAGATGATCGTCGGGATCCTGGTCGTCGCCGTCGGCGTCCGCTTCCTCGCGGGCCGCGCGGAGCGACGTACGGCGTCATGAGGGGTTTCTGGAGCGCCCTGTTCGGGCGGCGGGCGCGCCGGCGGTGGATCCATCTGATCCTCGGCGGCGCACTCGCCATGCCGTACGTCCTGGTGGGTTCGGTCGTCATCGGGCCGCTCACCGGCGTGAGCGACGTCTTCACCTCGCTGACGCTCCAACTCGGCGCGTTCGCCGTGGGGTTGCCGCTCGCCGCGGTCACCGCGCTGTTCCCGCTGACCCGGCCGATCTCGGTGGCGGCGGTGCGCGCGCTGTGCGGGGTGCCGGCCGACGCGCTCGCCGACGGGCCGCCCCGGAGCCGCGCCGCGCGGGGGCGGACCGTCGCCTGGTTCACGCTGCACCTCGGGTTCGGCGGGGTACTCAGCGGGATGACGCTCGCGCTGCCCCCGTTCGCGGTGACGCTGATGGTGCTTCCCCTGTTCGCCGGGCTGCGTGACTCGGCCCTCGTACTGCCCGAAGTCCTGCACCACGCCTGGGCGTTGGCGCTCGCCCCGGTCGCGGGCGCGGCGATGCTCGTGGCGCTCGCGGGCTGCGCGGCGGTGGCCGGCGCCCTCCTGGCGCGGTGGGCGCCCGTGCTCCTCGGGCCGACCCCGGCGGACCGGCTCGCCGTGGCCGAGCGCCGCGCCGCCGACCTCGCCGTACGCAACCGGCTCGCGCGCGAGCTGCACGACTCAGTGGGCCACGCCCTGAGCGCGGTCACCCTCCAGGCGAGCGCGGCCCGCCGCGTCCTCGACCACGACCCGGAGTTCGTCCGTGAGGCCCTCGCGGCGATCGAGGACACCAGCCGGCGCACGGTGGGCGAACTCGACGCCGTACTGGGCGTGTTGCGGGAGGCGGGCGACCCCGCGTCCACGACGCCCGCGCCGACCCTCGCCGCCGACCTGGACGGGCTGCTGAGCCGCACGCGGGCCGGCGGCCTGCGCGTACAGGCGGATGTCGTGGCCCTCGACCCGGCCGCGCTGCCGCCGCTGGTGTCCCGCGAGGCTTACCGGATCGTGCAGGAGGTGCTGAGCAACGCGCTGCGGCACGCGGGCACGTCCCTCACGCTGCGTCTCGCGCGCGACGGCGACGACCTGCTGATCACCGCCGAGAACCCGCTGCCGCCACACCCGCCGCGCGCCCGCCCCGGCGGCGGCCACGGGCTGCGCGGCATCGCGGACCGGGCCCGGCTGCTGGGCGGCACGGCCGAGGCGGGCCCGGCGGACGGCGTCTGGCACGTGTCCGTACGACTGCCCCTCAACGGAAGGGAACCCTCATGACCGCGATCCGTGTCGTCCTCGCCGACGACGAGCGCATGGTGCGCACCGCCCTGCGCGCCATCCTGTCCGCCGAGGACGGCATCGAGGTCGTGGGCGAGGCCGCGACGGGCGCCGAGGCGGTGTCCGTGGTGCGCGAGCTGGCGCCCGACGTGGTCCTCATGGACGTCCGGATGCCGGAGATCGACGGCATCCGCGCCACGGAACAGATCCTCGGGTCGACGGCCGCGCCCCCGCGCATCGTCGTGGTCACCACCTTCGAGAACGACGCGTACGTGTACGAGGCGCTGCGCGCCGGGGCCGCGGGATTCCTCCTCAAGCGCGCCGAGGCGGACGCGCTCGTGCAGGCGGTGCGCCTCGTCGCACGCACCGACTCCCTGCTGTTCCCCGCGGCCGTGCGCGCCCTCGCCGCGGAGTACGGGCGCGCCGAGCCCGCGGCGGCCGCGTGGGTGGCGCGGCTCACGGGCCGCGAGAGCGAGGTGCTGCGGCACATGGCGGCGGGCCTGACCAACGCGGAGATCGCGCGGCGGATGGGGGTGGGCCCCGCCACGGTGAAGACGCATGTGGCGGCGGTCCTCGCGAAGACCGGGGCCCGGGACCGTACACAGGCCGTGATCGCGGCGTACGAGGGCGGCTTCATGAAGGCGTGAGCCTCATCGCGAGGGGCGTCTTTCGCCGGGGCGTGACGAGGATCTCTTGATGAGGATTCACTGAGAAACCGGGCCGGAACGGAACGATTCGCTCTCGTCCGCTCGTCCTCTGTGCGGGATGAACAAGACGATCAGACGCGCCTCGGTCTTCTGTCTGCTCCTCGTGCTCGCTCTGCTGGTGAGGGCGACGTGGGTGCAGTTCTACGACGGCCGGGCCCTCGCGGACAACAAGAACAACCGGCGGAACGTGATGGAGCAGTACGCGTATCCCCTGGGCGACATCATCGTGGGTGGTGAGGCGGTCACCGGCTCGAAGAGAACGAGCGGCGGCAGCGACCTCGCGTACAAGCGCACGTACAAGGACGGCGATCTCTATGCGGGTGTGACGGGCTTCAGCTCGCAGGTCTACGGCCAGACGCAGCTCGAGGGCATCTACCAGGACATCCTCGACGGGACGGACACCCGGCTCAAGAACCCCGTCGACGCGGTCACCGGCAAGCACACCGAGCCCGGTGACGTGGTCACGACCATCGACCCGGCGGTGCAGAAGGCCGCGTACCGCGCGCTCGGCGACAAGAAGGGCGCGGCCGTCGCGATCGACCCGAAGACCGGGAAGGTGCTCGGCCTCGTCTCGACGCCGTCGTTCGACCCGTCGAAGATCAGCGGCTCGGACGCGTCCACGGACGGCAAGGCGTGGACGGCACTGTCGAAGGACAAGGACCAGCCGACGCTGAACCGCGCGATCAAGCAGGCGCTGCCGCCCGGGTCCACGTTCAAACTGGTCGTCGCGGCGGCCGCGCTGGAGGACGGGCTCTACTCCTCGGTGGACGCGAAGACCGACAGCCCGAATCCGTTCCGCCTGCCGGGCACGACCACCGACCTGAAGAACGAGAGCGCGTCCGCGCCCTGCAAGGACGCCTCGATCCGTACGGCGCTGCAGTACTCCTGCAACAACGTCTTCGGGAAGATCGCCGTCGACCTGGGCCAGGACAAGGTCAGGGCGATGGCCGAGAAGTTCGGCTTCAACGACGCCGAGCAGGACATGCCGGTCCGGGCCTCGCAGAGCGTGTACCCGAAGGACATGGACAAGGCGCAGACGGGTCTGTCGGGCATCGGCCAGTTCGACGTGACGGCGACGCCGCTGCAGATGGCGATGGTCTCGGCGACGATCGCCAACGGCGGCGAGCAGGCATCCCCGCACATGGTCTCGCAGGTCACGGACGCCGACGGCAACGCGATCAAGAGCTTCGCCGACGGCGACGACACGCGCGTGGTCAGCACGTCCACGGCCTCGCAGCTCCAGTCGGCGATGGAGACGGTCGTCACGGAGGGCACGGGTACGAACGCGCAGATCGCGGGCGCGACGGTGGGCGGCAAGACGGGTACGGCCCAGCACGGCGAGAACAACAGCAAGACGCCGTACGCCTGGTTCACGTCGTACGCGAAGGACGACTCCACCGGCAAGGAGGTCGCGGTGGCGGTCGTGGTGGAGCAGTCGGACGCGGCCCGCTCGGAGGTGAGCGGCAACGGTCTGGCGGCGCCGATCGCGAAGGCGATGATGTCGGCGGCGCTCAAGGGGTAGGCGGGCTCGGTGGTGGGCCGGAACCGGTGTTCCGGCCCCTCGCATGAAGGCCCTAGCGGCGCCGGCCGCGTATCGCCCAGGCCGTCACCAGCACCCCCACCAGCAGGCCCACCGCGAGACCGACGCCGAAGCCTGTGCCGGTGCTCGCCGCCACCACGACAGCGGCGACGAGGGCCAGGGCGCCGCCCATGAGTACGTAGCCGCGCCGGCGCCCCGGGAACGTGGGGCGCCACGGGACCGGCGGCGGTTCGGGTGGCGCGAGCGCCCGGCCGGCGCCGACCGCCTTCTCACGCTTGAACCACGCGTACACGACCCAGCTGCCGCACGGCTCCCAGCCGTCGGGCGCGAGCCGTTCGTCGAGGCGTTCGCCGCCCTCGGTGATCAGCTCGCGCCGGTACTCCCAGCGCCGCGGCCGCTCCGGGTCGCGGTGGCTGACGAAGCGGCCGAGCGGGTCGACCCGCTCGACCTCCCAGCCCTCGTCGCCGAAGCGGTTCAGGAGGTGCTCGTCGACATACGTGTCGGCGAGCCAGCGCCAGGTCTCCAGGTGCTCGTCGGCTGCGGACGTCCCGGACGGGGCGAGGCGCCGGGCGAACGCGTCGACCGGACCGAACGCGTCCTGCGGGTCCGCTCCCCCGGCCTGCGCCAGATGCGCCGCGAGATCGGCGACCGTGGCGGCGACATGGTCCGGCGGAAGCCCGTGCGCCTCGCGCAGCAGCTCCGCGAGGCGGTCGAGATAGCCGGTCACGACACACGAGCCTAGATCACGGCCCTACGGCGTCACTTCACGCCGAGCAGCTGCTCCACGGGGTCGATCGCGAAGTACACGAGGAAGAGCGCGGCCGCGCCCCACAGCAGCCAGTGCACCTCACGCGCCTTGCCGAGGGACGCCTTGATGACGACGTACGAGACGAAGCCCGCGCCGATGCCGTTGGTGATGGAGTACGTGAACGGCATGACGGCGATGGTCAGGAACGCCGGGATGGCGATCTCGAACCGCTCCCAGTCGATGTGCTTGACCTGCGTCATCATCAGGAAGCCGACCGCGATGAGGGCGGGCGCCGCGGCCTGCATCGGCACGATCGTCAGGACCGGGGTGAGGAACAGGGCGAGCGCGAACAGGCCGCCGGTGACCAGGTTCGCGAAGCCGGTCCGCGCGCCCTCTCCGACACCGGCGGCCGACTCGACGTACGTGGTCGCCGAGGAGGCGGAGGCGGCGCCGCCCGCGACGGCGGCCACGCTGTCGATGAACAGCACCCGGCCGACGTTCGGCACCTGGCCGCGTTCGTCGAGCAGTCCGGCCTCGGCCGTGATGCCGACGACGGTGCCCATGGTGTCGAAGAAGTCCGACAGGATCAGGGTGAAGACGAACAGCACCACCGTGAGCGCGCCCACCTGGCCGAAGGCACCGAACAGATCGAAGTGACCGAGGAGGCCGAAGTCCGGCGAGGCGACGAGCTTGTCCGGCACCTGGGGCACGGTGAGACCCCAGGACTTGACGTCGGCGAGCTCGTTGACCGCGATGGCGACCAGCGTCATCGCCACGATGCTGATGAGGATGGCGCCCTTCACCTTGCGGGCGAGCAGCACGATCGTCAGGAGCACCCCGGCGCAGAACACCAGCATGGGCCAGCCGGTCAGGGTGCCGGTGCCGAGCTGCACCGGCACGGTGGTGTTCGCGACGTCCGGAATGCGGGTGACGAACCCGGAGTCGACGAAACCGATGAAGGCGATGAACAGGCCGATACCTACGCTGATGGCCTGCTTGAGCGGCTGCGGAATGGCGTGCATGACCGCCTCGCGCAGGCCCGTCAGGACCAGGACGCAGATCAGCAGGCCCTCGAGCACGATGAGCCCCATCGCGTCGTCCCAGGCCATCTGGGGCGCGAGCTGGAAGGCGACGACGGCGTTGAGCCCGAGGCCCGCCGCGAGGGCGAGCGGCAGATTGCCGCCGACGCCCATGATCACGGTCATCACCGCGGCCACGAGGGCCGTGGCGGTGACGAGTTGGACCGGATCGAGCTGATCTCCGAACTTGTCCTTGGTGCTGCCGAGGATGATCGGATTGAGGACGAGGATGTACGCCATCGTGAAGAACGTGGCGAATCCGCCGCGTATCTCCCTGCCGTACGTCGAACCGCGCTCCGATATACGGAAAAAGCGGTCGACGGCACTGCCCGATCCCGCGGGGGGCGCGGTGGCGGAATTCACCGGGCCGGTCGCGCTGGTCTGCATGACTTCTCCAGGCTCTACAGCGATCTGAGGATCCAGAGATCCAGGGATCCCGGCGTGCCGTACCGCACGCCAGGGACAACTCTCTCGTGGGACTCACCCATCACCGCACCGTGTGAGCCATGGATGAACGCACACGGGCGAGACCGGATCATACGCGCGCTTACGGGGATCGAATTCCCGCCCAGAGGGCACTTGTTCAGGCTATTTGCCGATAACGGAACATCACATTCAGCCCCAACAGCTCCATAAGATCCCCGAACTGCCTCCGCCTCCGACTCCGACTCCCTCTCCTGTCGGTTCCTACGAAATCTCGATTCCACTGTCCGTCTAAGTCGTGATTGCAGCGGAACAGTCGAAAACCGGCCATGGGAACACTCCTTACTCTGTGCTTGTGCATCGTCACTCGACAGCGGATCCGACACCCCCCTTCAACGCCAGAGCCGCACGCACCATGCGGGAGAACCTCGGGATGGCTCCCGGTCACGTGGCCTACGGCATGCGCGCGTCGTACGGAATGAGTCACGTCACCCCGGACCACATCACCGCGTGGGAGCGCGGCACCGCGCTGCCCAGTTCGACCGAACTCACCGCGCTGGCCGGCGCGTTGTGGTGCGCGCCCAACCAGCTCATCGGCGCCCCGCGGACCCTGCGGGAGCATCGTCTCGCCCGCGGTCTGGCCGTCGAGGACGTGGCCCGCGGCGTCGGCCTCGACGTCGGCGCGTACCAGCAGATGGAGGCGACCGGCCAGTGGGGTGGCAACAACCGCCAGTCCGCGGCGCTTGCCTCCGTACTCGCCCTGGCCCCACGGGACCTGATCTCCATCACGGGCCGCGAGGACGACTTGGCGCAGCTGCTGCGGGACGCCGTCAGTACCCGCTGGCAGGCACACGTCCGCGCGATCGCCAAGCTGCTCTCGATGGAACGCCGTGACCTCGACGGCGCGTTGCGCGAAATGCACCAGGAATACCAGACCCTGATGGCGGCGACGCTGAGCCGGGCGGGCGGTTCGATCGCCTCGGGCGAGGCGGGCCAGCGCTATCTCGACGACATCGTGGACCACTTCTGGCACAGGGTCCCCTCCGCGTAGCTGCCGCAGGCGGCGGCGCGCACCGGTAGCCGACCCGGTGCACGCCGAAGCTCGCGGCCGTGCGACTAGCTGACGTAGTACGTCGGGTTCGGGAACTTGTACGTCTTGTCGGCGTAGCCGCCCTCGAGGTCGGAGTACTGGTCGCCGAAGTTGCCGACGATGTCGTAGCCGAGGGACTCGATGTGCTTACGGGTGCCCGACTTGTACTGCACGGTGGTGCAGTTCCAGGCACTCGCGGTGGCGCAACCGCTGAGGTAGGCAGGCGGGTTGGTCTTGTCCTTGAGGAAGACATGGTCGGCGTCGAGGTTGACGTCGATGCCGACCTTCTTCAGGTTCTCGACGGCGGCGGCGCGCTGCGTCTCGCCCAGACCGGAGTTGTAGAAGACCTCGACGCCCTTGGACTGCGCGTAGTCGATGAGACCGGGCGTACCGAAGACGGCCGGTCGGTTCGCCTTGGCCACGTACTCCTTCCAACTGGCGTCGTTGTAGACGTAGTTGGTCTTCTTCTCGTAGTCGAGGCTGAGGAGAAGGGTGTCGTCGATGTCGAAGACGACGGCGGGCTGGTCACCTTTTCCGTGGTGCTGCTTGGCGGCCTTGGCGATCTGCCTCTTCGCACCCGCCTCGATGCGCGCCAGGTCCTGGGCGTACTGGCTGTCGGCCGAGGCCTGCCACACGCCGGCGCTGTCCTGCGTGGCACCGTAGTACGAGGTGATCTCCGTGGTGAGGAGGCCTATGTTGTGAGGCTCGGCGGTGGTGCTCGCCGACGCGCCGCCGGCACTCGCCGCGCCCGTACCGTAGAGGGCACCGCCCGCGAGGGCGCACGCCGCGGCGATCCCCGCGACTCTGATGGACTTCCGCATGAATGGTGTCTCCGGATCTGGCCTGCAGCGGCCGTCGGGTCGGAAGGAGACCCGGCGCGCACATCGCGTCGCGTGATCGTTCGCGCCAGGTCACCGCTTGTCTACGCGCATCACACGAGCGACGACAGGTGCTTTATCCGATCGATACGCGATCCATAGGAATCCAGCCCTGCGGTTCAGCCGCTCGTCGATGCCATGCGGGCACGAACGGTCTTGCCGATGTGCGGGCGGGGCGCCCAGGTGAGTTCGGTGACGAGGGCGCGTACGACATACAAGCCCTCGCCCGCGTTCGTCGGTCTCGTCCGGGACGGGCGGCGGTCGGTCGAACCCCGCGAAGTCCCTTACAGGGTCCGACACTTCAACGAACAGCGCCCCGTCGTGCGTCTCTGCTAGGCGCAGGCGCAGCTCGTGCCCGACGACCTTGGCGTGACTGACGGCGTTGGCGACGAGTTCGCCGACGACGAGGGCGACGTCGGCACGGTCGCCCTTCCAGTCGCGGCCGGCATTGGCCTGGCCGTCATCACCGCCGGGATCGCAAGTGGTGCCGCCGCCGCGGCCACGGAAGTCATCATCGAACTCGGCGCCACCATGGGCGTCGCGGTCTCGACCACGGTCGCCGAGATTGCCGCCGGCACGCTGATCGCGGCTGCGTTCGGCGGGGTCGAGTCGGTGACCGTCGACGCGGCCGTCGCCCAGCCGCTGAAGATGATCACGGGCCTGCAGAAGGGCTTCAGTCTCGACGAGGTCAACAAGGCAGCCACGGACGGCATGCTCTACGGCGGCGCGCTCGGCGCGGGCAGCGGTGTCCTGAAGGCGGGTATGGAGGGAGCGTTCTCCAGCACCACGCCCCTGATGCTGCGCCCGCCGTCGCTCCGCCCCGACCTGGTGGAGCTGGGCCCGGCCGCCCGCAAGGCGGAGGGCACGCCGTGCGTGGGCGAGCCCATCGATGTGGCGACCGGCGCGATGCTGATGACGCAGACGGACCTGTCCCTGCCCGCGTCCCTCCCCCTCCTCTTCCAGCGCACGCACCTGTCGTCGTACCGCGGGGGAGTCTGCTTCGGCCCGACCTGGATATCCACACTCGACGAGTGCGTGCAGATCGACGGCGAGGGCGTCGTGTTCGCCGCGGCGGACGGAACGCGGCTCGTCTATCCGGTCCCGGAGCCGGGCGTGCCGGCCCTCCCCGTCAAGGGCGCGCGCTGGCCGCTGGAGTGGGACGGCAAGCCGGACGGCGTCATGACGATCACCGACCCGGACACGGGAGTCGCCCGCTCGTTCAGTACGCCCTTCCCGTCCGGCTCGTTCGGCGTGTTCCACCTGCCGGTTGACGCGTGGAGTGACCACAACGGCATGCGCATCGACGTGGAGCGTGACGGCGAGGGCATCCCCGTCGGCCTGCGCCACTCCGGCGGCTACTACGTCGCCGTGGACACGGACGGCCCGCGCATCACGGCCCTGCGCCTGCTGGACCACGCTCCCGACGCGTACGCAGCCGACGCCTCCCGTGAGGGCGGCACGACCGTCATGCGCTACGGCTACGACGAAGCGGGCAACCTCACCGAGGTCATCAACTCCAGCGATCTGCCTCTGCGGTTCGAGTACGACGACCAGGGCCGGATCACCAAGTGGACCGACCGCAACGGGACATGGTTCTCGTACGAGTACGACGAGCGCGGCCGGGTCGTCCGGACCGAGGGCATCGACGGGATCCTCTCGGGGACGCTGACGTACGACGACGCGGCGTCCACGACGAAGTACACCGACTCCCTCGGCCACGTCTCCACCCACCGCCACAACGCGGAGGGGATGGTCGTCGAGGAGACCGACCCGCTCGGCCACACCACCCGCACCCAGTGGGACGAACGCGGCGACAAACGGCTCAGCGTCACCGACCCCCTGGGCCGCACCACCCGGTACACCTACGACGAAGCCGGGAACCTGACGCACGTCGCCCTCCCGGACGGCTCGTCGGCACAGGCTGCCTACAACGGCTTGGGCCTGCCGACGGAGGTCGTCGAGCGGGGCGGCGCGACCTGGCGGCACACGTACGACGCACGCGGCAACCTGCTCACGACCACGGACCCGCTCGGCGCCGAGACCCGCCACGCCTATGACGAGTCGGGCCACCTGACCACGCTCACGAACGCGCTCGGCGACGCCCGCACCGTCAACGTGAACGCGGCCGGTCTCCCTATATCCCTCACCGACGAGCTGGGCCACACGACAACCGTCCGCCGGGACACCTTCGGCCACGTCGTGGAGGCGACGGACCCCCTCGGCCACAGCACTCGCATGGTCTGGACGGTCGAGGGCAAGCCGGGGTGGCGCGAACACCCCGACGGTACGCGCGAGTCGTGGACCTGGGACGGCGAAGGCAACCTCCTCGCCCACACGGACCAGGCGGGCAACACCACGCACCACTCCCCCGCCGCCTTCGACGTCCCCGCCACCCGCACCGACCCCGACGGCGCGGCATACGCGTTCACCCATGACACCGAACTCCGCCTCACCTCCGTCACAAACCCACAGGGCCTCACCTGGTCATACACCTATGACGAGGCAGGGCGGCTCATCGGCGAGTCGGACTTCAACGGCCGCACCCTCACCTACACCCACGACGGGGCGGGAGCCCTGCGCTCGCGCACCAACGGCGCGGGCGAGACACTGCGCTTCACGCGGGACACGCTGGGCCGGATCACGGAACAGCTCGACGACACGGGCGTCGCCACGTCCTACACGTACGGCCCGGACGGCCAACTGACCCGGGCGACCAACCCCGACGCCGACGTCACCATCGAACGCGACGCGCTCGGCCGCACGCTGACGGAAACCGTCAACGGCCGCGTGAGCACATACACATACGACGCCCTCGGCCGCCGCGCTCGCCGCACAACGCCGTCCGGTCTGGCTTCGCATTGGACGTACGACGCGGCGGGCCGACCGCTCGGGCTCCGCTCAGCCGCCGGACAGTTGTCCTTCACCTACGACGCGGCGGGCCGCGAGACGGAACGTCGTATCGGCACAGGCGTCACCCTCTCCCAAACCTGGGACACGACCGACCGCCTCACGGCCCAGTCCCTGGGGGCTCCCGACGCGACGGATGCCCGCCGCCTGCTCCAGCACCGCACCTACGCCTACCGCGCCGACGGCTACCTGACCGAGATCCGCGAACTCACCTCAGCGACAAGGAAGTTCGATCTCGACCCGCTAGGCAGGGTCACGGGCGTACGCGCCCACGGCTGGACGGAAACGTACGCCTATGACACAACGGGCAACCTCACCCACGCCACGGCCCCGGCCCACGAGGTGCCCGGCGGCCGCGAGTTCGAGGGCACACTGATCCGCCGCGCGGGCAGCACCAGGTACGAACACGACGCGCAGGGCCGACTCGTCCACAAGACCCGCAAGCTGCTCAACGGTCAGCGGCGGACCTGGACGTACACCTGGAACGCGGAGGACCGGCTCACCGAGGCGACCACCCCGGACGGCGAGCGCTGGCGCTATGCGTACGACCCCCTGGGCCGGCGCATATCCAAGTCTCTTCTGAACGACGACGGTTCAGAGACATCCCGTACTGATTTCGCCTGGGACGACACCCGTCTCGCGGAACAGACAACCCCCAACGGCCGTGCCACCACCTGGGACTACGCCCCGGGCACCCACCGGCCGCTAACCCAGACCGACCACCGGCCGACGCTCGGCACCCCCGGAACGTCCTTCCTCGCCCAACTGGCCGAAGACACATCGGCCGACCACGCCACCCGCTTCCACGCGATCGTCACGGACCCGGTCGGCACTCCGACGGAACTCGTTACCGCCGACGGGCAGGTGTCCTGGCAGCACCGCACCACGCTCTGGGGGACCCTCCTCCCCGGCCCCGCGGACGACTCGGACTCCGCGGAGTGCCCACTCGGCTTCCCCGGCCAGTACGCCGACCTTGAAACCGGGCTGAACTACAACTACTTCCGCTACTACGACGCCGAGACGGCCCGGTATCTCAGTCAGGATCCTCTCGGCCTGTCCCCGGGACCCAACCCCGTCGCGTACGTCTCCTCTCCTCACACATGGTCCGACGCACTCGGCCTGGCCCCGTACAACATCCACGCCTCAGTGGCGTTCCAGGACTGGGGCACCAAGGGCGCCCACATTCACGTCGGTAATAATGAGGTGCGTATCTTCCCGGACGACAACGGGGGCATCGGTGCTGAGCCGATCAGGCTCAAATCCGGCACCGCCAGCGAGCGGGACGTTCAGAAGATACTGGCCGAGATCAATTCCAACCAGTCCCTTCGGAACGACATCATCAGCAAGGCGACATCGGCACGCAACAGCATGAACAAGGGAGAGTTCGGCATGTCCCAGAACAGGGCGGCCGAGATGCACTTCCTCGTCAAGAACCTCGAGAAGATGAACAAAGGATCAGGGGCCCCATAATGCCGGAAGTCGAGTTCTACGTGGACGCCACGCTGCGGAAGCGAATTCTTGACGTCCCCCTGAGCGCCTCACCCAAGGCGTGGGAAGACAGTCTGGGCGAGGACTTCCTGGACGACGTGCAGAAATCAAGAATGCGCCGCGACTACGGACTCGTCGAAATCTCCTTTGTCAGGCGTAATGAACGCTGGGAGAGCACCACGGTGTCGCTGCAGATTCATCGCTTGGCGCGCGGCATCGAAGGGCTCGTTCCGCTGCCACTCAGGCAAGCCTATGGAGAATTCTCGGAATCCTTGAAGTTTGAGGCCTTCCGGATTGAGCTCGAACGACGAGGCGGAGCCTTGGAGGACATCACAGATGTCCCCAGAGGGGACTTCATCCACTACCGGGAAAGCAACACAACTTCCTCGGTTTACGTTGCGAAGAAATCGCCACTCGGCGACGCGAAGAACGACGCCCTGTGGTCGATCGTCTTGACTCGGGACTAGCCGAAGTTCAGCCGTAGCCAAAATTTCTCGCCTAGCTCGCCAGCGCCGATTAAGGAAAAACAGAAATTGACTGATGGATTCCTTCTCGCCGCAGGGTCGGACGGCACCTCGCCGGTCATGCTCGTCGTCTTCCTGCTGGGTGGCCTCGCCGCCCTGTGGTGCGGTGTGAACTGGGCGTTTGACATCCGTGGCATCACGACCCGGAGATCCGAACGGATTCTCCGGAAGAACGCGGACACCTGGGCGGCCATGGGCCGTCTCGACGCGTCCCCGACCATCTTCGGCACGCCCGGCTATCTCCGTTTCCTGGGCGCGCTCATGGCACTCGCCGGGCTGCTCATGCTTCTCGCCACGTACGCGCTGTGGCATCTGGGATGAAATTCCGTGTGCCGGTGGCGCCGACCGGGGTGATCTGCTCGCCGTAGAGCACGCCGTATCCGCGCTCGTGCCGTGCGGGCGGCGCACAGGTGATTCGTCAGCGCTTCCGACGGAGGCGGAGAACGTCTCCCTCGCGGGCCTGCGACGTCCGGCCGCCGAAGACCGCCGCAGCGCGGGCCGTCGCCGCCTCGGCGGTGAGCGTGGGGCCGACATGGGTGATCACCAGCTCCCCGACGCCCGCCGCCCTCGCGACGGCCCCCGCGTCCTCCGGGGTCAGATGGACCGGCTCACCGTCCCGCTGCCGGTCGATGTCGGCCTCGCACAGGAACAGGTCGGCGCCTGCGGCGAGTTCGGTCAGCTCGGGGCAAGGGCCGGTGTCCCCGGAGTAGGCGAAGACCACACCCTCGTACTCGGCGCGCAGTCCGTACGCCTCCACTCCCCCGTGCGCGACGCGCCTGCTCTCCAGTACCAGGCCGCCGCCCAGGTCTGCCCGGTGTCCGTCGCCCAGGTCGCGGAAGTCGAAGACCGCCGCGAGCTGCGACGGGTCGTCGCTTCCGAAGAACCCGGCCAGCCTCCGCGCGCAACCCGCAGGGGCGTGGACCGGCAGGGGCGCGGGCACGGTGAGGCCGCCGTCACCGATGCCGGCCTCCGCCGCGATGAGGTCGGCCCAGTGGTCGGAGTGCAGGTGCGAGATCCAGACAGCGGTCAGCGCCTCCGGGGTGGTGTGCCGCTGAAGTGCGGCGAACGTGCCGGGGCCCGCGTCCACCCAGACCCGTACGTCCCCTGCCGCCAGGAGGTATCCGGAGCAGGGGTGTCCGGGCCGCGGGTGGGGCGATGCGGTGCCGAGGACGGTGAGAGTGAGCGCCATCCGGGCACCCTACGGTGCGCGCCGAGTGGGTGGACGGGGTTCAGGGAGCGGGCCTCCACTGCGGTTCGCGGCCGCTCAGCCCCACGACCCGGTCCAGAAGCGGCGCCTCGTCCGGGACGGGGACCACGGGGCCGAAGATGGGCGGGCGGTCCGGGCCCGTGGCCTGGGCGAGGAACGCCTGGGCGGCGTTCAGGGCGGCCTCGTCGGGGGCGTACTCCTGGCCCGTGGCCCTCGCCAGGTCCCAGCCGTGCACGACCAGTTCGTCCAGGGCGACGAGGCCCGCCACCCCGCCGGGCAGGTCGACGCCGCCCGCGCGGGTCATGCCCTGCCAGGCCTGCGGGTCGCGCCACGTCTCCGCGAGTTCGTCGAGCGCCTTGGCCAGCGTGTCGCGCCAGCCGTCCGTGATGTCGGGCAGGGACGCTCCGGGGTTCGTGTCGGTCGTCGGGCCCAGGTCCTTGCGCCCGGCGTCGCGGAAGGCGACGGTCAGTCCGAGGACGTGCCCGAGCAGGTTGTGCACCGCGTACTCCGGACACGGGGTGGCAAGGCCCAGCTGGTCCTCGCCCACGCCGTCCGCCAGGCGCGCGATGAGGCGGGTCTGGGGGCCGAAGTCCACCATCGGGACGGCCGGGCCGGTCTGATCGGTCGCGTCGGTCATGCGGGGCTCCTCACGTACGGACAGGTGTGACCTGTGCGGGGTCTATATGAGAGGTAGACCCCGGCCCCGGCCGGAAATCATCGCCGCCCCGCCCCAAGGCGTCCGCACGATTCCGCGACCGGGACCCTAGAGCCACGCTGACCTGCCATGACTCCCACTGCACGGGTCTTTCGGGACGCCTACTGCACGCCGGCCCAGCGCTTGACGGTGGCGATCGCCTCGGCCTGCTCGGCGGCGGGCAGCTTGGCGATGGACGCGCCGTGGTTGGAGCCGGGCACGACGTAGCGGTACGAGTCGTGCCTGCTCGGGGTGAACTTCTCGGCGCTCCACGGGTCGTTCTGCCCGTACACGAACATCATCCGCTCGCCGCGCGTCCTGACCCACTTGTCGACGCCGGAGATCGCGGAGCCGTCGTAGGTGCCGCGCATCGCGGCGGGCAGGACCGAGTTGGGCTGGTAGATGTCCGGGTAGTGGCGGACGTCCTTGAGGTGCTTGAACTTGAGGTCGGCCCAGCCGAGTTGGGTGGCGGCCTGCCGGTAGTAGGGCCCGGTGCCGTTCGTGCCGAGGGTCTCATCCTGGTAGACGCTGAAGCCGTGCCCCTTCGACCAGGTGTAGAGCTCGTCGTCGGTGGCCTTCTTGGCGTCGGGCACGGTCGGGCAGTCGTCGATCGTGCCGCTCTGCCAGAAGTTCCACACCTGGTCGAGCACGGCGAACTCGTAGGCCCTGTCGGTGGTTCCGAGGGTCTCCTCGAACGTGTCACCGGCCGCCGCCGCGTCGGCTTCGAACTTGGGGATGAGGGTGTCGCGGCGCACCAGCATCTCTCGCTGCACGGCGTTCAGGGCGGCACGGCACTCGGGCGTGCCGACGGTCTTGAAGAAGTCCTCGTAGCCGCTGTCGTCGTTGTTGTTCGCGTCGTTCGGCGCGACGAAGGCGACGACCGCGTCGAGGTCGTCCGGGTAGAACCGCTCGTGGTACGTGGCGGTCATGCCGCCCTTGCTGCCGCCCGTGCCGAGCCACTTGCCCTTCTCGATGGTGCGCAGGGCCTGCGTGACACGGTGCTCGTCGCCGGCCTCCTGCCAGACCGTGAGCTTGGACCAGTCGTCGCCCGCCGCGCCCTTGGGGCGGGACTCGGCGAAGTAGCGGTGCTCGATGGAGACCTGGTTGGCGTCGAGCAGCTTGGTGATCTCGCGGGTGCTGGAGGAGAGCGTGTAGCCGCCGGTGTAGAAGACGGTGGGCTTGGCGGCCGCCTTGTGCCAGAGCGTGAGGCGCTGCGTGAACGTGCCGGCCTTCGGGTTGCTGTGGTCGACCGGCTGCGCGTACGTGAGCGTATAGAAGGGGTAGCCCTCCTTGTCGGTCACCGAGACGACCGACATGCCCGGGATGGCCGCCAACTGGGCCTGGATGTCCTCCTGTTCGGCGACGGCACCGGCCACGTCCCCCTGCGCCGCCGCCGCGGGAACCGTCCCGCCGAGCACCGCCGCGCCCGCCATCACCCCCGCGCACAGCAGCGCGGCTGCCCCCTGACTCCGAACCTGTCTGCGACCCTGGCCCCGCCCCTGGTTACGCACGCGCACCTCGTGTCCCCTCCGTAGGAAGCGTCGATTGTGGTGCGCGGATGGTAACCGCTTTCAGGCGAGGTCCGACAGGCCCTCCGCGATCAGCTTCAGATCGCTGTCCGACGCCAACCCCGCGTGATAGAGCCGCAGTTCGTTCGCACCCAGCTCGGCCGCGTGCCGGGCGTCGGCGGCGAGCGTGCCGGGGCTGCCGCCCATCCCGGCGACCACGGTGAGGTTGGCGGCCACCACTCCCCTGCCCTGAGCGGCGAAGGGAGCTATCAGTTCCGCGCCGCCCGTGCACGGCACGACCACGCCGTCCGCGACCGCGAGGATGTGCGCCGGGTCCACGCCCGCGTTCGCCCCGCAGTGGTACGACGCCGGGTCGGCGTGCAGCAGGATGCGGAAACCGTCCGGGGCCTGCGCACGGACCGCGGCGACTGCGTCCTCCTGGAGGCTACGGGCGACGCCGTCGCGCCACGCGCGCGTGCCCGCCGCCGCGCGCGCCCCGAGCAGCTTCTCCACTGCCGCCCAGCCACCGTCCGGGGTGCCGTGCCCGCGCCACAGGGGTTCGAGCGCGCGCCGGACGTCGGCCGCCAACCCCTCGACGTCCAGGCCCTGTCGGCCGTATCCGTCGCGGCACGACGGGCAGAAGCAGAGCGACATCAGGTACTGGCCCGCTTCCCCCAGACCGACGCCCGCGGTCTTGTCGTGGGCGTGCAGATGCGCGAGCCCGTACCAGCCGAGGGATTCGAGTTCGGTGCCCTTCGCGCCGGGCCGCACGGCCGCCTCCGCCGCCAGGTCGACGAGGTACGCGCGCGTGGCGGGCTGTGCGATGCAGGGGGCCCACGGGTAGCGGTCGCCGTAGGCGTTGACGACGGAGGTGTTCGGGCTTTCCGCACCCAGGCGGGAGTTGTGGGCGAGGACGACCCAGGTGTGGACGTCGAGCCCGGCGCCCGCGAGCGCGTCGGCGGCCTGCCCGAAGGCGTCGCCGGGTGCCCAGTCCCCCGCCTCGTACGGCCGCAGGTCCCGTCCCTGCCAGCGGTCGCCCGGCGGGTAGAGGACCGCGGCGTGTTCGGCCGTCACGACGCGGTGGCTCGGGTGACGGGGGGTCAGGGCGCGGGTGGAGTGGTAGGCGGAGGCCAGGGTGACCTGCTGGACGCCGAGGCCGGCGATGCGGCCGGCGGCTTCGGGGTCGCCGTTGACGTCCCAGGGGTAGACGAAGGCGGATGCCCTCACGCCTGGTCCCCCGTCTCCGCCAGGAGCGCGCGGCCGCGCTCGACGATGCCGGCGAGCCGCTTGACGTGCTCGTCGGTGGGCTCGTGCAGGGGCGGGCGGACCTCGCCGACGTCGAGGCCGGTCAGCCGGACGCCGGCCTTGACGAGGGAGACGGCGTAGCCGCGGCCCTCGTTGCGGAGTTCGACGAGTGGCCGGTAGAAGCCGTCGAGGAGGCGGTTGGCGGTGGCGTCGTCGCCGGTGCGCAGGGCCGTGTGGAAGGCGAGGGCGATGTCGGGCGCGAAGCAGAACACGGCGGACGAGTAGAGGCCGATGCCGATGCCTCGGTAGGCGAGGCCGGTGAGTTCGGCGGTGGGCAGGCCGTTGAAGTAGAGGAAGTCGGTGAGTCCCTCGGCGCGTACGGCGCTGATGGTGCGCTGGAGGAGGTCGAGGTCGCCGAGGCCGTCCTTGAGACCGAGGATCTTCGGGTGGCGGGCGAGGGCGACGACGGTCGCGGGCGTGAACACCGCGTTGTCGCGCTGGTAGACGATGACCTCCAGGGAGGTCGCGTCGGCCAGCTCGGAGTAGTGGCGCAGCAGGCCCTCCTGGCCGGCGACCACGAGGTAGGGCGGCATCGCGAGGAGCCCGTCGGCGCCGGCTTCCTCGGCGAGGCGCGCGTAGCGCACAGCGAGGGCCGTGCCGTACCCGGCGCCCCCGACGACCGGCACCCGTCCCGCGGTCTCCTCGACGGCCGCGGCCACGCACGCCTGGAACTCCTCGGGGGTCAGGGCGTGGAACTCGCCCGTTCCGCAGCACGCGAAGACCGCGGCGGCCCCGGCCTCGACGCCCTGGCGCACATGGGTGCGGAAGGTGTCGAGGTCGAGGGTGCCGTCGGATCCGAAGGCGGTGACCGGGAAGAACAGCGGCCCGCTGGGGATGCTGAGTCGAGCGGCGAGAGGGGCTGACGTCACGGGCTCTCCCTTGGCGTGCACGGTTCTGATTTACGTCTATATTTCTGAACGCGCTCACGCTAATCCGCCCCCAGGGCGTGGGTCAAGCACGCTAACTCCCATCCTGGCAGCGGATTTCGAGCCTCCGCGGGAGACTTGACTGCGCCCGGCGGCAATCCTTAGCGTGTCCACGGATGTGAATACCGTGCATGAATACGGCCATCTGGCTGACTATTCGAGGAGACTCCCGCATGCCCGCTCCCCGCACCGTCCTGCTCACCGGAGCCGCCGGCGGCCTCGGCACCCTGATGCGCGGACTGCTTCCGGCCTACGGCTACGAGCTGCGCCTCCTAGACGCCCGGCCGATCGAGGGCGAGCCGGACGCGATCACGGCCGACCTCGCCGACCGGGACGCCCTGCGCGAGGCCGTGCGCGGCGTCGACGCGATCGTCCATCTCGCGGGCATCTCCCTGGAGTCCACCTTCGACAAGATCCTCAAGGCGAACATCGAAGGGCTCTACAACCTCTACGAGGCCGCGCGTGAGGAAGGCGTGCGCCGCATCGTGTTCGCCTCGTCGAACCACGCGATCGGCTACACGCCCCGCCCCACGGACAGTGACCCCCGCGTGCCCGTCGACACGCCCCGCCGCCCCGACACCTACTACGGCCTGTCGAAGTCGTTCGGCGAGGACCTCGCGCAGTTCTACTGGGACAAGTTCGGCCAGGAGACCGTGTCCGTGCGCATCGGGTCGTGCTTCATGGAGCCGACGAACGTACGGATGATGTCCGTGTGGCTGAGCCCGGGCGACGGCGCGAGGCTCTTCGACGCCGCGATCAGGGCCGAGGGCGTCGGGCACACCGTCGTCTACGGCTCGTCCGACAACACCCGCGTGTGGTGGGACCTGTCCTCCGCGCGGGCGCTCGGTTACGAACCGCAGGACGACTCGGAGCAGTTCGCAAAGAAGCTGCTCGCCGAGTTCGGCGAGCTGGACCCGGAGAACCCCGACCACACGCGGATGGGCGGGCACTTCGTGACGAACCCGCCCGTCTGGCCGTACTGAGGCGGCGGTTCAGAGCCCTACGTCGCGGCTCCTGAGGTCCTCGGCCGACTCGCGGCGCACCAGGAGCCTGGCCCGCCCGTCCGCCACGGCGACGACGGGCGGCCGTCCGACCAGGTTGTAGCCGGACGCCATCGACAGGTGGTAGGCGCCCGCCACGGGCACGGCGAGGAGGTCCCCGGGCCGTACGTCGTCCGGCAGCGGCACGTCCGAGGCCAGGACGTCGCCCGCCTCGCAGTGCCGGCCGACGACCGTGAAGGGGCGCATGGCCGCCGTGGAGCGCCTGCCGACGAGGCGGGGCGCGTAACGGACGCCGTAGAGCGCGGGCCTCGGGTTGTCGCTCATGCCTCCGTCGACGGCGACGAAGACGCGGGCGCCGGTGCGCTTCACGGCGAGCACCCGGTACAGGGCCACGCCCGCGCGGGCGACGACGGCGCGGCCCGGCTCGACGGCGAGGCGCGGCACGGGAAGGTCCGACTGGGCGCAGGCGTCGGCGAGTTCGCGGCGCACGCGGCGGGCCAGCTCCGGCACGTCGAGCGGGTGCTCGCCCGGCCGGTGGGCGACCGCGTGGCCGCCGCCGATGTCGAGTTCGGGCAGGGTGATCCCGTGCCGGTCGCGGATGCGGGCCATCAGGCCGACGAGGTGCCGCACTGCGACGACGTACGGCTTCACGGTGTCGATCTGCGAGCCGATGTGGCACTGCAGTCCGGTCAGCTCGAGCCCCGGCTGCTCGGCGAGGCGTGTCACGGCGTGCATCGCGGAGCCGTCGGCGATGGACAGGCCGAACTTCTGGTCGTCCGTCCCGGTGCGGATCGCGGCATGCCCGCCCGCGGCGACGCCCGGCACGACGCGCGCCATGACGCGCTGCCGGGTGCCCTGGGGGACGTACGCGGCGAGGCGGGCGATCTCGGAGGTCGAGTCGACGACGATGCGCCCCACGCCGTGCCGCAGGGCCGCGCGCAGGTCTTCGGGGCTCTTGGCGTTGCCGTGGAAGACGATCCGCTCGGGCGGCAGGCCCGCGATGACGGCGAGTTCCAGCTCGCCCGCCGAGCACACGTCGAGCCCGAGGCCCTCCTCGTGGACCCAGTGGACCATCGCGCGGCACAGGAAGGCCTTGGCCGCGTAGAGGACGTCGGCGCCGGGGAAGGCGCTGCGGTAGGCGCGGCAGCGTTCACGCACGTCCGTCTCGTCGAGTACGTAGACGGGGGTGCCGAACTGCTCGGCCACATCGAGGAGTTCGACCCCGGAGACGGTCGGGTCGCCGTGCGGGCCCCGGACGGTGGTGGCGGGCCAGACGGAGAGATCGTCCGGCGCCTGGGCCGGGATGGCGGTGGCTACGGTCGTGACGGCCATGTGGACCGGCCCCTTCAGCCGCGGTGGCCGGCGGGCGCGGCCGCCGGGCGCGGGTCGACGGTGAGCTCGGTGACGCCCACCGGTCCCGTGAGGGCCCGCAGGGCGGGTTCGGCGAGCCTGATCCACGGCTGGCCGGGGCCGAGCACGTCGACGAGGAGGCGCTCGCTGGTGAAGCCGACGGCGGTGCGGCCGCCGCACGCGGTACGGAAGAGGCGGGTCGCGCAGGGCCCGGGTCCCGGCCGGACGGGGACGAACAGGGGTCCGGCCGGGGTGGGTTCGCAGGGCTCGGCGTCGTCGGCTTCGATGCGGTCGTTCACGGCTGCTCCTGGGTGGTGACAGAAGAGTGCTGACGGAAGCGTGCTGACGAAAGAGTGCTTCGGCAGTGACGTTATGCCCGCCCGCCCCCACTCCGGCCCCGCCGATGACGCACTGTTGACGCCTTCTCGGCACTCCTTGACGCAAAGCGAACGCGGCAGGCGGGCAGCGAACGGGCGGCCGCGGCGCCCCGAACGGGCATCGCCGTGCCCGCTTGCGCACACCGCCCCAGGTCCGCGGCGGGCAGGCGCCGGTGTGAACGGGCACAGACGGGCAGCATCGGACCGGTAACGAACCTGGTCACGGCCGCGGGCCCGCTGTACAAATTTCCCAGAGTCACCGCACGGGCCCGAACGGGCGGCGGGACCGGACACCGGGCAGGCCCCCACGGCCCGCAACGCACAGCCAGAACCGCACAGAGAGGTGCACAGCATGAGCGCGGAGGAACGCCAGCGGGAGATCGTGCGCGCCGCACGCCGCAGCGGCTCCGTCGACGTCACCGTGCTCGCGGCCGAACTCGGCGTCGCGAAGGAGACCGTGCGGCGCGACCTGCGGGCCCTGGAGGACCACGGCCTGGTGCGGCGCACGCACGGCGGCGCCTATCCCGTGGAGAGCGCCGGGTTCGAGACGACGCTCGCCTTCCGCACCACCATGCACGTCCCGGAGAAGCGCCGGATCGCCGCCGCGGCGGCCGAGCTGCTCGGGGACGCGGAGACCGTCTTCGTCGACGAGGGGTTCACGCCCCAGCTCATCGCCGAGGCCCTGCCGCGGGACCGGCAGCTCACCGTGGTCACCGCGTCGCTGGCCACGGCGGGCGCACTCGCCGAGGCGGAGAACACGACGGTGCTGCTGCTCGGCGGCAGGGTGCGGTCCGGCACGCTGGCCACGGTCGACCACTGGACGACGAAGATGCTCGCCGGGTTCGTGATCGACCTGGCGTTCATCGGCGCCAACGGCATCTCGCGCGAGCACGGCCTGACCACGCCCGACCCCGCGGTCAGCGAGGTCAAGGCGCAGGCCGTGCGGGCCTCCCGGCGCACGGTGTTCGCGGGTGTGCACACCAAGTTCGGGGCGGTCAGCTTCTGCCGGTTCGCGCCGGTCTCCTCGCTGGAGGCGATCGTGACCAGCACGCAGCTGCCCGCGTCCGAGGCTCACCGCTATGCGTTGCAGGGGCCCCAGGTCATCCGCGTCTGACACCCCTGCCTGCGTACGCCGACGGGTTCCGCACACCCCGGCGTACCCCTTTCCTCACCATTTGCCTCATACGTTCAGGAGCATTCATGCGAACCCAGAGCCGACGGAGGCCGCGCGCGCTGTGCGCCGCGGCCGCCGCAGGGACGCTGCTCGCCCCGCTGCTCTCCGGCTGCTGGGCCGGTGCCGGCGGGACCGGCTCGGGCGGTGACTCCATCAACGTCCTGATGGTGAACAACCCGCAGATGACCGAGTTGCAGAAGCTGACCGCCGCGCACTTCACCAAGGAGACCGGCATCAAGGTGAACTTCACCGTCCTGCCGGAGAACGACGTCCGCGACAAGATCAGCCAGGACTTCGCCAACCAGGCGGGCCAGTACGACGTCGCGACGCTGAGCAACTACGAGATACCGATCTACGCCCGCAACGGCTGGCTGCACGAGCTCGGTTCGTACGCGCGCAAGGACACCGCGTACGACGAGCGGGACATCCTCAAGCCGATGCGCGAGTCGCTCACCGGGGACGACGGGAAGCTCTACGGCCAGCCGTTCTACGGCGAGTCGTCCTTCCTCATGTACCGCAAGGACGTCTTCGCCAAGAAGGGCCTGCGCATGCCCGCGCACCCCACCTGGCAGCAGGTCGCCGACCTCGCCGCGAAGGCGGACGGCGCCGAGCCCGGGATGAAGGGCATCTGTCTGCGCGGCCTGCCCGGCTGGGGCGAGCTCATGGCGCCGCTGACGACGGTGGTGAACACCTTCGGAGGCACCTGGTTCGACAAGAACTGGAAGGCGCAGCTGACCTCGCCCGGGTTCGAGAAGGCGACCCGCTTCTACGTGGACCTCGTCCGCAAGCACGGCGAGTCCGGAGCGGCCCAGTCCGGCTACGCGGAGTGCCTCAACAACCTCACCCAGGGCAAGACGGCCATGTGGTACGACGCCACGGCCGCCGCCGGTTCGCTCGAATCGGCGAAGTCCCCGGTCAAGGGCAAGATCGGCTACGTATCCGCGCCGGTCGAGAGAACGGAGAGCTCGGGCTGGCTCTACACCTGGGCCTGGGGGGTGCAGCACGCCTCACGCAACCCCGACAAGGCGTGGAAGTTCGTCTCCTGGGCGTCGGGCAAGGGTTACGAGAACCTGGTCGGCCGGCAGATCGGCTGGTCGAACGTGCCGGCCGGCAAGCGCGCCTCGACGTACACCAACCCGGAGTACCGCAAGGAGGCCGCCGCCTTCCAGGACGTGACGCGCGCGGCCATCGAAGGGGCCCGCCCCCGCGACCCGGGCGTCCAGCCGCGGCCCGCGCCCGGCATCCAGTTCGTCGGCATCCCCGAGTTCACCGATCTCGGCACCAAGGTCTCGCAGGAGATCAGCGCGGCCATCGCCGGACGTCAGTCGGTCGACACGGCCCTGAGCAAGTCCCAGAAGCTCGCCGACGAGATCGCGAAGGAGTACGAGGGACGATGACCGCGACCACGACCGTTCCCGTCGCCCACGCGCGCGTGGGCACCGCCAAGTCCCCCGGCCGGCTGCGCGCCTGGGCCACCAGGGCCCCGCTCCTGCCCGCCCTCGTGTTCATGATCGTGGTGACCCAGCTGCCCTTCGTGGCGACGCTGGTGATCTCGTTCTTCGACTGGAACGCCCTGTATCCGGACGCCCGCCGCTTCACCTGGTTCGCCAACTACGGCGAGGTGCTCACCGACCCGGACCTGCGCAAGTCCGTCCTGACGACCATCCTGCTGACCGCGACGGTCGTCATCGTGAGCCTGGTCGTCGGACTCGGCCTCGCGCTGCTCCTCGACCGGAAGTTCCGCGGCCGCGGCCTCGTGCGCACGCTCCTCATCGCGCCGTTCCTGCTGGTCCCCGTCGCTGCCGCGCTGCTGTGGAAGCACGTCCTGTACAACCCCGAGTACGGGCTCCTCAACGGCCTGCTGCACTACGTCGGCGGCCCCCAGCCCGACTGGATCTCCAACACCCCGCTGCTCGCCGTCGAGACGGCCCTGGTGTGGCAGTGGACGCCGTTCATGATGCTGATCCTGCTCGCGGGCCTGCAGTCGCGCTCTCCCGAACTCATCGAGGCGGCCCGGATGGACGGCGCGGGCAACTGGCAGGTCTTCCGGTATCTGACGCTGCCCCACCTGCGCCGCTACCTCGAGCTGGGCGCCCTGCTCGGCTCGGTGTACATCGTGCAGAACTTCGACGCCGTCTTCACGATCACCTCGGGCGGCCTCGGCACCGCCAACCTGCCGTACACCGTCTACCAGAGCTTCTACCAGGCCCACGAGAACGGCCTCGCGTCGGCCGCCGGCGTCCTGGTCGTCATCGGCTCGATCATCATCGCGACGTTCGCGCTGCGCGTGGTGTCGTCGCTGTTCCGCGAGGAGGCGTCCCGCGCATGAATCTCCGTCCACCGCGTGTGAAAGGGCTCGGGCTCGTCGCCTGGCTCGCCGGCATCCTGTTCTTCCTGCCCATCGCCTGGATGGTGCTGACGTCCTTCCACTCGGAGGAGAACGCCGCCACCAACCCGCCCTCGTTCGCGGCGTCCCTCACCCTCGACGGCTACCGCGACTTCTTCGGCACGGCGGGCGGCGCGAGCCCGTGGCCCGCGCTCGTCAACTCGACGGTGGCCTCGCTCGCCTCGACGCTGTTCGTGCTGGTCCTGGCCCTGCCGGCCGCGTACGCGCTGTCGATCCGGCCCGTGAAGAAGTGGACCGACGTCCTGTTCTTCTTCCTGTCGACGAAGATGCTCCCCGTCGTGGCGGGCCTCCTGCCGATCTACCTGTTCGCCAAGAACGCCGGGATGCTCGACAACATCTGGCTCCTGGTCATCCTCTACACCTCGATGAATCTGCCGATCGCGGTGTGGATGATGCAGTCGTTCCTCGCCGAGGTGCCGATCGCGGTCATCGAGGCCGCGCGGATCGACGGGGCGCGCCTGCCGACCCTCCTCGCGCGCGTGGTGGCCCCCATCGCCATGCCGGGCATCGCCGCGACGGCGCTGATCTGCTTCATCTTCAGCTGGAACGAACTCCTCTTCGCGCGCGTGCTCAGCGGTGTCGTCGCGCAGACCGCGCCCGTCTTCCTGACCGGCTTCATCACGAGCCAGGGCCTGTTCCTGGCGAAGGTGTGCGCCGCGTCCCTCGTTGTCTCCCTGCCGGTACTCGCCGCGGGATTCGCCGCCCAGGACAAACTGGTCCAGGGCCTGTCGTTGGGAGCTGTGAAATGAAGGCCGCCGTCATCGAGTCCGTCGGCAAGGCAGTGGTCACGGAGGTCCCCGACCCCACGCCAGGACCGCGCGACGTCGTCGTGGAGGTCGCGGCGTGCGGGCTGTGCGGCACCGATCTGCACATCCTCCAGGGCGAGTTCGCGCCGACCCTGCCGGTGGTGCCCGGTCATGAGTTCGCGGGCGTGGTCGTCGGCCTCGGGCGTGACGTGCGCGAGGTGTCGGTCGGCGACCGCGTCGCCGTCGACCCGTCCCTCTACTGCTACGAGTGCCGCTACTGCCGCTCGGGCCACAACAACCTCTGCGAGCGGTGGGCCGCGATCGGCGTCACCACCGCGGGCGGCGCCGCCCAGTACGCCGTCGCGCCCGTGGCCAACTGCGTACGCCTCCCCGACCACGTCCGCACCGAGGACGCGGCCCTCATCGAGCCCCTGTCGTGCGCCGTACGCGGCTACGACGTACTGAACTCGCGCCTCGGCTCCCATGTGCTGATCTACGGCTCCGGGACGATGGGCCTAATGATGCTGGAGCTCGCCAAGCGGACCGGCGCCGCGAGCGTCGACGTCGTGGACCTGAACGCGGACCGGCTCGCCACCGCCCGGAAGCTGGGCGTCTCGGGGTCCGGGGGATACGCGGACGAGCTCGACCGGCCGCAGGGCTGGGACGTCGTCATCGACGCGACGGGCAACGCGGGCGCGATCCAGGACGGTCTGGAGCGGGTCGCGAAGGCGGGGACGTTCCTCCAGTTCGGCGTCGCGGACTACGCCACGCGCGTGTCCATCGATCCGTACCGGATCTACAACCAGGAGATCACCATCACCGGCTCGATGGCCGTCCTGCACAGCTACGAGCGGGCCGCCGAGCTGTTCGCGGGCGGTGTCCTCGACCCGGACGTGTTCATCAGCGACCGGCTGCCCCTCGACGCGTATCCGCAGGCGCTCGACCAGTTCGCGTCCGGGGTGGGGCGCAAGATCGTGGTGGTGCCCTGAGCCATCGGTGCGAAGTCATCGGCAGGTAAGGGAACGGCAAAGCGGTATCGCTCGTTACCCCGGCATGACCGCTATGACCCCCGGCTCGAACATCCCGCTGTCCACCGCCCGCGTGGCGGTGGACGTCGCCGCCCCGGTACGGCTCGACGTCTCGGGCCTGCTGCTCACCGCCGACGGCAAGGTGCGTTCCGACGACGACTTCATCTTCTACAACCAGCCCTCGGGCCCGGGCGTGAGCTACCGCTCGGGCGGCGGCACGGCACCGGACGCGATCGTGGTGGACACGGCCGCCGTGCCGCCGGGCATCGAGAAGATCGTCGTCACCGCGAGCCCGGACGCGGCCGGCCAGACCTTCCAGGGCATCGAGCCCACGGCCACGATCAGGGGCGTCGACGACGGCTCCGTGCTCGCCACGTTCACGCCGCCGCAGCTCGGCACCGAGACGGCCCTCGTGATCGTCGAGATCTACCTGCGCAACGGCGCGTGGAAGGTGCGCGCGGTGGGCCAGGGCTATGCGAACGGCCTGGCGGGCATCGCCACGGACTTCGGCGTGAGCGTCGAGGAGCCCGCGGCCCCGGCCCCGGCCCCCGCGCCGGTACAGCCCGCACAGCCCGTGCAGGCCATGCCCGCGCCGACGGCTCCCCCGGTCGACCCGCGCGTGGCGCCGCCCGCGCCGGCCCCCGCGGTTCCGGCCGCCGCGCCCGCGGCCCCCGCTCCGGGCGCCGGGAAGATCAATCTGGACAAGGGGCGCGTCAGCCTCCAGAAGAACCAGACAGTGTCCCTGGTCAAGGGCGGGCAGCCGCTGCTCTCGCAGGTCAAGATGGGTCTCGGCTGGGAGCCCGCGTTCCGCGGCAAGGACATCGACCTGGACGCGTCGGTCATCGCCTTCGGCCCCCAGCGCAACCACGTGGACAGCTGCTACTTCGGCAAGCTCTCGATCGTGAACGGCGCGATCAAGCACTCCGGCGACAACCTCACGGGCGAGGGCGGCGGGGACGACGAGGTCATCGTCGTCGACCTGGGCCGGCTCCCGCAGGACGTGACGGGCCTGGTGTTCACGGTCAACTCGTTCTCGGGCCAGAAGTTCACCGAGGTCGCCAAGGCGTACTGCCGCCTCATCGACGCGGCGACGGGCGAGGAGCTGGTCCGCTTCGACCTGACGAACGCGGAGGCGCAGACGGGCGTGATGATGGCGAAGCTGATCCGCCAGTTCTCCGGCGAGTGGGACATGACGGCCATGGGCGACTTCGTGAAGTCGCGGACGGTACGCGGCATGGTCAAGCCGGCGGCACAGGCGCTCTGAGAAGGGCCTGCGGCACAGGCTCCCCGAGGACGACGGTCCCTCGCTCATGCGAGCGAGGGGTTGCCACCGGGATCCGGGGCGTCACGAGGGGTGACGGGCGGATACGACAGAGGCGGCCGGCGGCACGGGTTCCCGTGCTGCCGGCCGCCTCATGGCGTCAGCCTCCGAAGCCGTGGACACGACCCCCGAATCCAGGGCGCCGGTTCCGAAGAGTCGGATACGTCAGAGCTTGGACAGCTTGGAGAACGGGCTCAGGAATCGGCCCTGCTGCCCGGCGAAGTCGATGAGCACGGCTTCGTCGCCCTCGACCCCGATGATCCTGCCGAGGCCGTACTGATCATGGGAAACGCGGTCGCCCACGGCGAACTGCTCGACCGGCGGAGCGGGCTTTGCCGGAACGTTGAAGGGGCTGCCCGGAAGGTGGCGGCGCGTACTGGGGGGCCTTGTCATTCAACGAGTATGCGCCCCGCGCACCCACGGACACCACGCCTACGTCCTCACACTTCGGTGACGATGTCCGTGAAACACCCCTCGCGACCTGCGCTCACCTGCGCCTGAGCCCTCCGGAACGGGGTATTGCAGCGACACAGATCACTGGAACAACGCGCTGTAGGCGTTCAGGGCGGGCTGGCCGCCGAGGTGGGCGTACAGGACGGTCGCGTCGGGGCCGATCTCGCCCCGGGCCACCAGGTCGATCATCCCGGCCATCGACTTTCCCTCGTACACGGGATCGGTCACCATGCCCTCGGTGCGGGCGGCCAGCCGCATCGCGTCGAGGGTGACCTGGTCGGGGACCCCGTACGTCCCCGCGTGATAGCGCTCGTCGAGCTCGACGTCGTCCTCCGTCAGCTCCCTCCGTACGCCGATGAGCCGGGCCGTGCCCCGGGCGATCCGCAGGATCTGCTCGCGAGTGCGGCCCGGCTCGGCGGAGGCGTCGATGCCGAGGATGCGGCGGGGGCGGCCGCCGGACTCGACGAGCGCCGCGCATCCCGCGATCATCCCCGCCTGGGTCGACCCGGTGACCGAGCAGACCACGACGGTGTCGAAGAAGACGCCCAGCTCCTGTTCCTGTTCGGCCAGTTCGAAGGCCCACTGGGCGAACCCCAGGCCGCCGAGACGGTGTTCGGAGCATCCGGCGGGGATCGCGTACGGGCGGCCGCCCGCCTCCTCCACCTCGCGGACCGCCTGCTCCCAGCTCTCCTTGACGCCGATGCCGAACCCGGCCCGCACCAGGCGCACCTCCGCGCCCGCGAGCCGGGAGATGAGGATGTTGCCGACCTTGTCGTAGACGGAGTCGGGCCACTCGACCCAACTCTCCTGCACGAGAACGCACTTGAGCCCCGCGCGAGCCGCGACGGCCGCGACCTGGCGGGTGTGGTTGGACTGCACCCCGCCGATCGACACGAGCGTGTCGCAGCCCTGCGCGAGCGCGTCCGCGACCAGGTACTCCAGCTTGCGGGTCTTGTTCCCGCCGTAGGCGATCCCGGAGTTGCAGTCCTCCCGTTTGGCCCAGAGGGCGGCCCCGCCGAGGTGCGCGGTGAGCCGGTCCAGCGGGTGCACGGGCGAGGGGCCGAAGAGCAGGGGGTAGCGCTCGTACGCGTCGATCGTCACGGGACCTCCCGGGGTCGGTTCAGGGTCGCGGGTGCGGGGACCCGCCTTGCGTGCCGGCCGGCTACGCCTCCTCGTCGGCCAGTTCCTCCAGTACGCGCCAGATCTCCGTCGTGACCCGCACCGCGCCCGTCACGTCCCCCGCGGCGCAGGCGTCGATGAGGCGGGCGTGCGGCTCGGCCGAGCCGCACGCGGCGCCCTGGCCGAAGCGGCGCCGCTCCAGGCGGCGGATGAGGGGCGTGTAGCGGGCGACGGTGTCGGCCGCGGCGCGGTTGCCCGAGGCGCGGACCGGGACGCCGTGCAGTTCGTCGTCCGCGCGCAGGGCCGCGTCCACGTCACCGGCCGCGACGGCGGCGGCGAACCGCCGGTTGGCCTCGCGCATCGCGTCGGTGTCGGCGCGGGTGAGGCGGGGCACGGCGGTGCGGACGGCGAGCTCGTGCATGGCGCGTACGACGGCGGCCGCGTCCCGGACGTCGGCCGCCACCAGGGGGGTGACCCTGGTGTGGCTCTGCGGCTTGGTCTCCAGGAGCCCCTCGTCCACGAGCCGTGAGAACGCCGCGCGGACCGGCGCGCGGGACAGGCCGAGGAGTTCGGCGAGATCCGCGTCACGCACGACCGCGCCGGGCGCGATGTCCCCGCCGACGATGGCGTCACGGATCGCGGTGCACGCCTGGTCTCTGAGGAGGGTGCGCTGCACCCGTCGGATGGCCGCCATGAACTGAAATGTTAGATACCAATGGCGTTCGCGGGAACCCCCCGGTGGCTGCCTGGCGTCGCAGTGATCGTCGGCGGCTCTCGGCGGCCCGGGGCTTCCGGGCGTCCCTGCCCGCCGGCGGCGAGCCGCGGTACCGCTGTTCGAAGCCGTACAGGAGGATGGCGTTCCATGGTGCGTCTCGCGGATTACCGCCTCGTCAGTCAGCTCGGTGACAGCGGCACGGGGACCGCCCACCTGGCGCGCTCCCCCGCGGGCCAGGTCGTGGTGGTCAAGACGGTGCGGGAGCCTCTCGCCGCCGAGCCGCTGTTCAGGGCGCGGTACCGGTGGGAGACGGAGGCGGCGCGGGCCGTGCGGGGGCCCTTCACGGCGGCGGTGCTCGACGCCGATCCCGAGGCGGCGATGCCCTGGCTCGCGGCCGAGTTCTGCGTGGGCCCCTCGCTGTCCGAGGCGGTGGCGGCACTCGGCCTCCCGGACCCGGGTGCTCTCGCCGCGATCGGCGCCTCGCTCGCCGGGGCGCTCACGGCGATCCACGCGACGGGGCTCGTGCACGGCGATCTCAAGCCGGCGAACGTCGTCGTGACGCCGGCCGGGGTCAAGGTCATCGACTTCGGTGTCGCGAAGGCGGCGGTCCCGGGTGGCGGGACGCCCGGCATCGGCGAACCGGCCGCCGAAGCGGTCGGCTCCCCCGGCTTCATGGCGCCCGAGCAGATCACCCACGCCGTCCCGGCCGGCGCGCCCGCGGACGTGTTCGCGCTCGGCGCGCTGCTCGGCCTCTGCGCGACGGGCCGCAATCCGCACGGCGCGGGCAACGCCCCGCACGTCATCCACCGCACACTGCACGAGCCGCCGGACCTCGTCGGCGTCCCGGACCAGGAGTGGGAGGCGTTCCTCGCCCGCTGCCTGGCAAAGTCCCCGTACGCCCGTCCGACGGTCCCCGAAGTCCTGGCGTGGTGCGTCGCGCGGGCGACCCCGTATCCCTGGTGGGAGCAGGAGGAGGTCGCGGCTCTCATCCACGTGCACGAGGAGTCGCTCGCGGAGCGGCTGTCGGCACAGGAGCAGGACTGACCCGGAACGACCGCGGCCGGCGCGCACGACAGGTACGTGCGCGCCGGCCGGAGGGTGAACGCGCTCAGTTCGAGCGCTGGCGCTTCCACGGCCCCGTGATGGCGAGCATGATGCCCGGGGTCTGGATGTTCGCGTACAGGGTGTGGCCGTCGGGCGAGAACGTCACACCGGTGAACTCGCTGTACTCCGGCTCCGCTTCGGTGCCGATGTTCAGCTCGTTGCGCGCGATCGGGTACGTGCGTCCGCTGTCGGTCGCGCCGAACAGGTGCTGAATGCCGTTGCCGTCCTCGGCGATGACGAGGCCGCCGTACGGGGACACCGTGATGTTGTCCGGGCCGTCGAAGGCGCCGTCCTTGGACGGGTCCGCGTTCACGCCGAGCAGGACCTTGAGCGTCAGGGTGCGGCGCTTGGGGTCGTAGAACCAGACCTGTCCGTCGTGCTGGACGGGGCTCTCCTCACGGGCGAACGAGGAGACGATGTACGTGCCGCCGTCGGCCCACCACATGCCTTCGAGCTTGCGGGCGCGGGTGACCTCACCGTCGGCGAACTGCTTGCGCACCGAGACGGTCTTGGCGTCGCGGTCCGGGACGTCGACCCAGTCCACGCCGTAGACCGTACCGATCTGCGTGGCGCGGGACAGGTCGTCGACGAAGCGGCCGCCGGAGTCGAAGCACTTGGTGGCCTGGAGGACGCCCGCGTCGGCGGCGAGCGTACGGAGCTTGCCGCGGCCGTGCTGGAAGCCCTGCGGCGGGGTCCAGCGGTAGAGCAGGCCGTTGGGCTTCGACGCGTCCTCGGTGAGGTAGGCGTGGCCACGCTTGGGGTCGATGACGACGGCCTCGTGCGCGTACCGGCCGAAGGCCTTGATCGGCTGCGGGGCGCGGTTGGCGCGCCGGTCCGCGGGGTCGACCTCGAAGACGTAGCCGTGGTCCTTGGTCATGCCGTTGGTGCCGGCCTTGTCCTCGGTCTCCTCGCAGGTCAGCCAGGTGTCCCAAGGGGTGCGCCCGCCCGCGCAGTTGGTGGCGGTGCCGGCGATGCCGACCCACTCGGCGACCTGTCCGTCGCGGCGGACCTCGACGACCGTGCAGCCACCGGCGGCAGCCGGGTCGTAGACGAGACCCTCGGTGAGCGGGACCGGGTGCGCGGCCTGGGTGCGGGGGCCGCCGATCTCGTGGTTGTTGACGAGCAGCGTGGCGCCGCGCGGCCCGTCGAAAGTGGCGGTGCCGTCGTGGTTGGACGGGGTGGACTCGCCGGACTCCAGGGTCGTCTTCCCCGTGTACGTGATGACGCGGTACGAGAATCCGGCGGGCAGCGCGAGCAGGCCCTTCGGGTCGTCGACGAGCGGGCCGTAGCCGACACCGTGGTGGTGCCCGTCGTGGCCCTCGTGGCCCTCGGTGTGGGCGATGTCCCCGTATTCACCTTCGGCGGCCAGCGCACCGGGAGCGGTGGCGAGCGCGCCGACGGTGCCGGCCAGGGCGATGCCCGCGCCCGTGGCGGCGGAGCGTCTCGTGAAGTCCCTGCGGGTGAGCGACATGGTGTCTCCTGTGACCGGATGGCTGTGGCGGTGGAGCGGGCTGTGATGCTGTTTCGGCCACACGGTCCCTGCCATGCCTGAACGGCGGCTGAACTCCGCACGACGTCGGCAGAGCGAACACGTTCACGGTCGTCGGCGGGCGGGGCGGAGGGTGGGTGAGACGGGCGGTACGCGAAAGGGGGCGGGGCGCCCTCGCGCCCCGCCCCCTCCCTGTCCCGGCGTCGTTGTCCGCTATCCGCCCTGCGCGGAACGCGCCTTGAACGCCGCCTTGCGGGCCTCCTTGGCCACCTTCTTGTCGGGGTGCAGACGTCCCATCGCCTCCAGGACGTCCGCCGTCGCCGGGTGGTCCACCTTCCACGCCGCCGCGAAGAACCCGCGGTGCTGCGCCGCAAGCCCCTCGACCAGGCCCTGGAGTTCGTCGGAGTTGCCCTCAAGGGCGAGCTGCGCGGCGATCGTGTCGACGGTGAGCCAGAAGATCAGGGACTCCGGCGGCGCGGGCACGTCGCCCACCCCGTGCTCGGCGAGCCAGACCCGCGCGAGACCGCCCAGCTCCGCGTCGTCGAGGACCTCCCTGAGCGCCGGCTCCGCCTCGCCGCCCACGAGGGACAGCGCCTGCTGGCAGCGCAGCCGCCGCAGCGGCGCCCCCGCGTCCGCACCGCGCGCCGCGGCCAGCAACTCCCGTGCCGCCACGAGCGGTTGGCGTCGGGCGAGCCACTGCTCGATCTCGGCCTGCGCCGCGGCCTGCGGGAACGACGACGTGCCGTCGAGCAGCGTGTCCGCGCCCTTGTCCGCGAGGTCGCCAACGACCGGCGCGTCGAGACCGGCGTCGATCATGCGCGCGCGGACGCCGTAGAGCCCGAGCGGGGTGAGCCGCACCATGCCGTACCGCGTGACGTCCGAGTCGTCGAAGGCGTCGGGCTCGGTGCCCCCTTCGCCCTCCTCGATCTCCGCCATCAGCGCCTCGTCGACCGGCTGGAACTCGACGAGTCCCACCGGGACGAGCAGCCGGAACTGGTCGTCCAGCTTCAGCATCGCGTCCGACACCTGCTCCAGGACGTCGTCCGTGGGCTCGCCCATGTCGTCGGGCACGATCATCGACGCGGCGAGGGCGGGCAGCGGGACGGGCTCGTCGGCCGGGCCGCCCTCGGAGGCGGTCAGGAGATAGAGGTTGCCGAGGACGCCCTCGAGGAACTCGGCCTCCGCCTCGGGGTCCCAGTCGAGCTGCGAGAAGTCGACCTCGCCGGTCTCCTCCAGGACGTCGACGAGGTCGTCGAGGTCCGGAACGCTCGCGTCGGCGAGCGCGGTGTCCAGGGCGCCGAGCCAGAGGGCGAGGATGTCCTGCGGGCTGCCGGAGGCGACGACGGCGAGGTCCTCGCCCGCGGCGACGGTGCCCTCCTCCTCGTCCACGATCTCCACGAGCCCGGTGTCGACCGCGGCCCGCCAGGCCTCGCTCGCGTCCGCGGCCCCGTCGGCATCGGCGGCGAGCCCCAGTTCGAGCGCCGCGGCGGGCAGCTGTTCGTCGACGAGTTCGCCGCCCGCGCCGACCCGGGTCGTGGGTCCCGCCCAGCGGGCGAGCCGCACCGCGCGGGAGAGCAGCGGGGTGGCGAGGGCGTCGCGCGCGAGCTCCGCTTCGGAGCGCAGCCTCGCCGGCGGCAGGGGGGAGCTGTCTGACATCGCCTTGTTCTCCTCCGGACGTGTTGTGCGACCGCTCAGCCTAGACGGATTTGGCAGCATGCCGCCCGGTTCATGTACCCGTCAGGAACCGTACACCGCTGAAACCTTGACAACTCCCCTTGCTCCACAAGACATTTACGCGCGTAGAAGAGCACGGAGCGGCCCGCTCGCTCCACCCTCGTCCCGGCGCATCACGCACGTCCCCGGAGGGACCCCTTGCCGAGCAAGAACTCGTCGCGCCTCGCCGCGCTGACCGTCGCCGCCGTCTGCTCCACCGTCTCCGCCGTCGTCCTCACCTCGCCCGCGCATGCGGACGCGATACGCATCCATGACATCCAGGGCGTGACCCGGACGTCCCCGCTGGCCGGGAAACAGGTCACGGACGTGGCCGGTGTGGTCACGGGCGTCAGAACCTACGGCTCGTCCAAGGGCTTCTGGATCCAGGACACGGCGCCCGACGACGACCCCGCCACGAGCGAGGGCGTCTTCGTCTTCACCAGCTCGGCCCCGAAGGCCGCCGCCGGCGACGCGGTGACGGTCTCGGGCACGGTCTCGGAGTACGTCCCCGGCGGCGCCTCGTCGGGCAACCAGTCCGTCACGGAGATCACCAAGCCGACGGTCACGGTCGTCTCGTCGGGCAACGCGCTTCCGGCCGCCACCGTCATCGACGCGAAGTCGGTCCCCGCCGCGTACGCCCCGGCCGGCGACCCGGCGGCGAACGGCTCGGTCAACGCGCTGCCGCTCCGCCCGGCGCAGTACGCCCTCGACCTCTACGAGTCCCTCGAGGGCATGAACGCGCGGATCGGCTCGTCCCGCGTCGTCACCGCCTCGGACGCCTACGCCGAGCTGTGGGTGACGGTGAAGCCGCACGAGCACCCCACCCGCCGCGGCGGCACCGTCTACGGCTCGTACGACTCCCAGAACACCGGCCGCCTCCAGGTCCAGTCCCTGGGCACGGTCGCCGACTTCCCGAAGGCGAACGTCGGGGACACCCTGGCCGGGACGACCGAAGGCCCCCTGGACTACACCCAGTTCGGCGGTTACACGCTGGTCGCGCGGGAGCTCGGCACCCTGGACAAGGGGGGCCTGGAGCGGGAGACGACGCGGAAGCAGAAGCGCAGCGAGCTGGCCGTGGCCACGTACAACGTCGAGAACCTGGACCCGGCCGACGGCACGTTCGCCGCGCACGCGGCCGCGATCGTCGACCACCTCCAGTCGCCCGACGTCGTGTCCCTGGAGGAGATCCAGGACAACAACGGCGCGAAGGACGACGGCACGGTCGCCGCGGACGTCACGGTGAACAAGCTGATCGACGCGATCGTCGCCGCCGGCGGCCCGAAGTACGACTGGCGCTCCGTCGACCCGGTCAACGACCAGGATGGCGGCGAGCCCGGCGGCAACATCCGCCAGGTGTTCCTCTTCAACCCCGAGCGCGTCTCGTTCACCGACCGCGCGGGCGGCGACTCCACGACCCCCGTGGGCGTGACCGGGACGCACGGCCGGGCGGCGCTGACCGCGTCCCCGGGCCGGATCGCCCCGGCCGACGATGCGTGGAAGAACAGCCGCAAGCCGCTCGCGGGCGAGTTCGTCTTCCGCGGGAAGACCGTCTTCGTCATCGCCAACCACTTCACGTCCAAGGGCGGCGACCAGGGCCTGACGGCGCAGTACCAGCCGCCGGCGCGCAGCTCGGAGACCCAGCGCCACGCGCAGGCGGACGCGGTGAACGGCTTCGTGAAGGAGATCCTCAAGGCGCAGAAGAACGCCGCCGTCGTCACGCTCGGCGACATCAACGACTTCGAGTTCTCCGGCACGGCGCAGCGCCTGGAGGACGGCGGCGCCCTGTGGTCGGCGATCAAGTCCCTGCCGAGGAGCGAGCGTTACACGTACGACTACCAGGGCAACAGCCAGGTCCTCGACCAGATCCTGATCAGCCCGTCGATCCGGCACGACGACTTCGCGTACGACAGCGTGCACGTCAACAGCGAGTTCAACGACCAGATCAGCGACCACGACCCGCAGGTGCTGCGGTTCCGTCCGTAGCACCTGCGGGCGCGTCCACAGCACCGGTGGGCCTGTCCGCAGCACCCGCGGGTTGTCCGGCGGGCGGGGTCGTCAGGCGAAGACCCCGTCCAGCCAGCCGCGCCAGGCCGTCTCGTCCTGCGCGGCGTCGGCGTCCGGCGCGAAGTCGTGGACGACGATGCCGACGGGCGCGCCCCAGCGGCCGCGGCCGAAGACGCGGTACATGGCGTCGTCGGTGCGCAGGCCGATGAAGTACGGGTTGCGGTAGTCGAGTACGGCTTCCAGGGTCTCGCCGCCGGGGCCCCGGACTCGCAGCTTGGTGCCCTCGGCGGCGTCGTCGGGCAGGCCGAGGGCGCGGCCGACGGCGGCGAGGGCCTCGGGGTTCGCCGACGCGGCGGGCCCGTCGAACATGGCGAAGGCGACGGGGCGGCCCGCGAAGTGCGTCAGGTACTGGCGCAGCGTGTGCAGGTAGAAGTCGGTGTGCTTGTCGGCGCCGTCGTAGTAGTCGTCCCAGTTGTCGACGAAGATCCCGCTGTGGACGTAGCGGACCCAGGCGCGGCTGCCGCCGTCGCGGGCCTCGATGACATGGTCCAGCTGGTTGAGGGTCTGGAACGGGGGCAGCGCTTCCGGGTCGTCCGAGCGGGCGGTGAGCCGGTGCTCCGGGTCCCAGGCGGTGATCGTGGCGCCGTGTGGGCCGCGGCCGCCCTCCTTCGGCTCGTACTCCATCGGCCACAGCCAGCCGCCGGTGCCCGAGGTGAGTGCCTCCCAGACCTGCTCGGGGGTGGCGTCGACCTCGAACTCGCGGGCGATCTCGAATTCCCTGGGTTCGTTCGTCATGGCGGTAACTCCTTGGTGCGGTCAGTCTTCGAGGGGCGGTAGGGGCTGCGGATCCTTCACCGAGGGATGCACGGCGATCACCACCCGGTGGTCGCGGCCGCCCTCGGCGGATCCGTCGTGGTATTTGCGGACGAGCGCGCCGACCCCTTGGGTCAGTTCCTCGATGAACGCGGCCCGGTCCGCGGCGGACGCGAACCTGACCTCGCCGTCGAGCGCGTAGGTGGCCAGGCGCTTCTTCGCCTTGGCGGCCCCGGTGAGCAGCGCTCCCACGTCCTGTACGAGACGTGCCGCGACGGCGAGCAGCCAGCGTGCGGAGAGCTGGTCGCGGGCCCGGTCCGGGTCGGGCCGCACGGCGCCGAGCGCGACCGGTGAGATCACGTACGAGGCGGCCGTGGCCCGCATCAGGCGCTCGGTGACATTGCCCTTGCGCCGCTCCCCCGCCAACTCGACCAGGCCGTGCTTCTCCAGCGCCTTGAGGTGGTAGTTCACCTTCTGGCGCGGCAGGCCGACCTTGGGGGCGAGCATCGCGGCGGATGCGGGTCCGGTGGCCAGCTCCGCGAGCAGCCGGGCCCTGATCGGGTCGAGGGAGACCGCGGCTGCCGCCGGGTCCTCGATCACGGTGACGTCCAACATGACCCCACCGTCCCACCGAAAACTTTTTTTGTCCAGGCGAGTCGATTGTTCGGCGAGTCGAGGAAGTCGAGGAAGGGGACCACTTGCCCTGGCATGGACTGGCATGGACAGGCCCCGGTGACACCACGTGGCACCGCATGGCACCACATGGCACCACCAGAGGCGCAAGAGCGGACGAGGTTCCACGTGGCACCGCATTGACACAACTCGATGTCACCACGTTTTCGCAGGTCAGAGCCGACTGGTCAACCCTGAAGCGCATTCGCTTTCCTCACGCGCTTGCGCATGGCGCCAAAGTGGTGCCACTATGACGTCATGGACCTCACGCCGTATGTCGACAACCTCCGCCGCGAACTCGCGGTGGCCGCCGAAGCCGGCGGCGAAGAAGCCCGCGAGCTGGCCGAGCGGCTCACCGCTCCCCTGGAGTCGGCGACCCGCCTGACGATGCTCAACGTGCTCTCCGCCGCGATGGACGAGATCACCCGTGAACTCGCCCCCGGCTCGGTCGACGTACGGCTGCGCGGGCTCGACCCGGACTTCGTCGTGACGCGGCCGCCGGCCGAGGAGGCGTACGAGGACAGGAGCGGGCCCGCCGAGCCGCTCAAGGCCCCGGCCCCGGCGCCCGCCGACGGAGACGACGGTGGCACCGCCCGCGTCAATCTGCGCCTGCCCGCCCATCTCAAGACGCGCGCCGAGGAGGCCGCGGGCCGCGAGGGCCTGTCGGTCAACGCGTGGCTGGTACGAGCCGTGTCGGCCGCGGTCGACGGCGGCACCCCGTCACGTACACCGGGAAGCGCCCAAGCCACCCGCACCACCCGCACCGTCGGACAGAGCTTCACGGGCTGGGTGCGCTAGCCGCGCATCCCGCCCGCCCGAATTCACCCGGAACTTCACCCTGAGACCCAAGAGGACGGGACAGCCATGCCTTCTTTCGACACGCCCCAGCCGATCTCGGTCATCGCCAACGTGGCCGCCGGTTCCATCCAGTTCTCCGCGAGCGACCGCCTCGACACGGTCGTGGAGATGCGGCCCCGCGACCCGAAGAAGGACAAGGACGTGCGGGTCGCCGAGCAGACCGAGGTCACCTACGCGAACGGCGTGCTGACCATCAGGACACCCAAGGGGCGCTACCTCGTCGGGCCCACCGGCAGCGTCGACGTGACGGTCGAGCTGCCCACCGGCTCCCGCATCGACACGACCGGCTCCTGGACCCAGGTGCTCGGCGAGGGCCGGCTCGGCGAGGTCCGCGTGAAGACGTCGTCGGGTGACGTCCGCCTGGACGCGACGGGCCCGCTCCAGCTGACCGCGTCGCACGGCTCGATCACCGTGGACCGGGTCGAGGGCCTGGCCGAGATCACCACCAGCTCCGGCAGCCTGCGCGTCGGTGTCGTGGACGGCCCGGCCGTCCTGAAGAACTCGCACGGCTCCACGACCGTCGGCACCGCGATCGGCGATCTGCGGGTGAGTGGCGCCAACGGCGACATCGACATCCGGCGCGCCGAGAGCTCGGTCACCGCGACCACCGCCCACGGCACTCTGCGCGTGGGCGACGTGGCCCGTGGCACCGTCCAGCTGGAGACCTCCTACGGCGCCATCGACGTCGGCATCCGCGAGGGCACGGCCGCCTGGCTCGACGCCGGCTCGGGCAACGGACAGGTGCGCAACACGCTCACCGCGTCCGACAGCCCGGAGAAGAGCGAGGAAACGGTCGAGGTCCGCGCCCGGACCAAGTTCGGCAACATCGACATCCGCCGCGCCCGGGCCTGACCGCCCCAAACCCCTTATGCCACACACCACTTCACCCGCTCACCACGCCTTCGAATGGGAGGGCCCCATGCCTTCATCTGTCATGACCACGTCCAGGTCGGGCAACGGTCAGCAGCCGCCCGCCGCCGTCTCCACCGTCGGTCTGCGCAAGTCGTACGGCGACAAGACCGTCCTCGACGGCATCGACCTGCACATCCCGACCGGCACCGTGTTCGCCCTGCTCGGCCCGAACGGCGCCGGCAAGACCACCGCCGTGCAGATCCTGTCCACGCTCATCTCCGCCGACGGCGGCCAGGCCCAGGTCGCGGGCCACGACATCGCCACGTCACCGGACGGCGTACGCGCCGCGATCGGTGTCACCGGGCAGTTCTCCGCCGTCGACGGCCTGATCACCGGCGAGGAGAACATGCTCCTCATGGCCGACCTGCACCACCTCCCCAAGTCCGAGGGGCGGCGCGTCGCCGCCGAACTCCTCGAGCGGTTCGACCTCACCGGCGCAGCGAAGAAGCCCGCCTCCACCTACTCCGGCGGTATGAAGCGCCGCCTCGACATCGCCATGACGCTGGTCGGCAACCCGCGGATCATCTTCCTCGACGAACCCACCACCGGCCTCGACCCCCGCGCCCGCCACAACATGTGGGGCATCATCCGCGCACTGGTCTCCGACGGCGTCACCGTCTTCCTCACCACCCAGTACCTGGACGAGGCCGACGAACTCGCCGACCGCATCGCCGTGCTCAACGACGGCAAGATCGCCGCCGAGGGCAGCGCCGAGGAACTCAAGCGGCTCATCCCCGGCGGACACATCCGGCTCCGCTTCACCGACCCGGACGCCTACCGGTCCGCCGCCCTCTCACTGCGCGAGGCCCACCGGGACGACGAGGCCCTCGCGCTGCAGATCCCCAGCGACGGCAGCCAGCGCGAGCTGCGCTCCATCCTCGACTGGCTGGACTCGGTCGGCATCGAGGCGGACGAGCTGACCGTGCACACCCCCGACCTCGACGACGTGTTCTTCGCCCTCACCGGCAGCGCCACCGTCCCCAACCAGCCCAACCAGCCCAAGGAGGAAGCCCGATGAGCTCCCTGTCCCTCGCCGTGCGCGACTCTTCCACGATGCTGCGCCGCAACCTGCTGCACGCGCGGCGCTACCCCTCCATGACGCTGAATCTGCTGCTGACGCCCGTCGTGCTGCTGCTGCTCTTCGTCTACATCTTCGGCGACGTGATGAGCGCCGGCATCAGCGGCGGCGGCGCCGACCGCTCCGCGTACATCGCGTATCTCGTCCCGGGCATCCTGATGCTGACCATCGGCGGCACCACGATCGGCAGCGCGGTGTCCGTCTCCATGGACATGACCGAGGGCATCATCGCCCGCTTCCGCACGATGGCGATCCATCGCGGATCGGTGCTCATCGGGCACGTCGTCGGCAGTGTTCTGCAGTGCGTGATGAGCGTGGTGCTCGTCGGGGCCGTCGCCGTGGCCATCGGATTCCGCTCCACGGATGCCACCGCCCTGGAGTGGATCCTGGCGGTCGGACTGCTGGCGCTCGTCTCCCTGGCGCTCACCTGGATCGCGGTCGGCATGGGCCTGTCCAGCCCGAACGCCGAGGCGGCCAGCAACAACGCGATGCCGCTGATGGTCCTGCCGCTCCTGTCCAGCGCGTTCGTGCCGGTCGACGCGATGCCGGGCTGGTTCCAGCCGATCGCCGAGTACCAGCCGTTCACCCCGGCCATCGAGACCCTGCGCGGACTGCTCCTCGGCACCGAGATCGGCAACAACGGGTGGCTGGCCGTGGTCTGGTGCGTGGCACTGGCCGTGCTCGGCTACACCTGGTCGCGCTCGCTCTTCAACAACACCGGTAAGCGCTGATCAACAGCACCACCGCTCTTTGACACCGCACACGAGGGCGGGGCGTTCACTCACCGGCAGGGAGTGAACGCCCCGCCCTACTGCTGTCCGCCGAGCCGCGCGCGGCGCTGCGCTCCGCCTCGGCGAGGATCGCGTACCGGTCGGCCACGATCGCCTCCGCGTCGGCCACCGCCCGTTCGGCGGCGAGGCGGCGCCCGGCATGTGAGTGCGGGTCCGGCGCGGGGTGCCTGCGGCGCCACCAGACGTCACACGCGGCGTAGCTGCCACTCGCACAGATCAGCAGAGGAACGGCGAGGGCCAGGACGATGTCACGCACCACGGGATCCTTATACGTTTAATACGTCTACGCATACGTGCAACTTCTTCCTGATAACTCGGAATCCCGGCGCCCTTTCTGAAGGTCGCCCCTCGGCCAATATCCCGTCGGAACTCGGCCACGCACCCCCGACTGCTCAGCAAGGCTTGCCACTACCTCGTAGAAGAATTAAGTGGAGCTGCGCGGTCGGGGCGCCGAGACTGCGCATATGAGCCTCGCGAACTCCCCGCACCCGCCCTTCGGCCGCGCCCTGTGTGCCATGGTCACGCCGTTCGCCGACGACGGCGCCCTTGACCTGGACGGCGCCCAGCGCCTGGCGGCCCACCTGGTCGCCGAGGGGTGCGAGGGACTCGTCCTGTCCGGCACCACCGGCGAGTCCCCCACGACGTCGGACGACGAGAAGGCCGCGCTCGTGCGAGCCGTGAAGGACGCGGTCGGGGAGCGGGTCCCCGTCGTCGCGGGCGTCGGCACCGCGGACACCCGGCACACCGTGGAGCTTGCCGCCGGGGCCGAAAAGGCGGGCGCGGACGGCCTGTTGGTCGTCAGCCCGTACTACAGCCGCCCGCCGCAGGACGCCCTGGAGGCGCACTTCCGCGAGATCGCGGACGCGTCGGGACTGCCGGTGATGCTGTACGACATCCCGGGCCGCACCGGCACGCGCATCGAACCGGACACCCTGATCCGGCTCGCGTCCCACCCCCGGATCGTGGCCGTCAAGGACTGCGCGTACGACATGCTCGGCACACAGAAGGTGCTCGGCGCGACCGGTCTCGCGTACTACGCGGGCTGCGAGGAGTTCGCGCTCCCGCTGTACGCGGTGGGCGGGGCGGGCTTCGTGTCGACGGTCGCGAACGTGGCGCCGCGTGCGCTGCGGGCCGTCCTGGACTCGTTCGACGCGGGCGACACCCGGGGGGCGGCCCGGCGCCAGCAACTGGCCGCCCCCCTCGTGGAGTTGATGATGGCGTCAGGCCTGCCGGGCACGGTCACCGCGAAGGCGCTGCTCGGCGCGCTCGGCCTGCCCGGCGGCCCGGTCCGCGCACCGCTGAGGCCCGCGGGCCTGAAAGAGGCCCGCAGGCTGCTCGCGGAGCACGAGCGGCTGGTGGCCGCCTGACCCGGCTTCCCTAGCGGGCGGCGAAGATCGGTGTCCAGCGGCCGTCCGCGCCGTCGTTTCCCTTGCGGGAGCCGCTCAGCGGAACGGTCTTGTCGCTGCCGATCGTGACGAGCACGAGCCCGTTGTGGAACTCGTTCGCGCCCTTCTCGATGTCCCAGGCGATGAGCCGCTTGTTGTCGACCCAGGCGAGCAGCTGCTGGCCGCGGATCCTGTGGAGGTGCTTGCCGGAGTACGGGTCGTTGATCCAGGAGGCCGTCGTCTTGGCACCGCCCGCGAAGTCGCCCGCGGCGAGCTTGCCATCCGGGGAAAGGCCCGCCTCGACGGCCCAGTGCAGGTGCTTCTCGTTCGCGGGCTTGCCGACCTCGTTGCCCTTGAAGTCGTAGTACTGCATGTGGGGTGCCGAGGTGAGCCCGGAGTAGACCAGCTTGCCGTCCTGGCTGAAGCCGAAGTCCTGGCGGGCGTTGATGTCAACGCCGAAGCCCCCCTCGGCGGACGGGACCTCGACCTCGTTCCAGGAGCCGTCGCCGGAACCGACGTCGAGGACGTAGAAGCCGGTCCGGGCCGAGTTGCTCATGTCCGGCATCCAGTCGTTCTTCTTGCCGTCGCCGTCCGCGTCGTAGTCCGCCCGGAGCCGCAGGTCGGGGTTCTTGCTGTACGTCGTCGCGACCAGCTTGCTGCCGTCCGGCGAGAACTCGACGCCCGCGACGGCATGGTCGACCGGGATCCAGCGCTCGACCTCGCCGGTGAGCAGGTTGAGCAGACCGATGCGCTTGGCGGGCAGGTCCTGCTCCAGTACGGCGGCGGTGCGCATGCCGGGGGCGACGTCGAGGAAGGACCACTTGGTGGTCTTCACGTACTTGCCGGTCTTCTGGTTCAGCAAGTGGTACGTGCGCCGGGAGACGCCGCGGTCGGCGGTCTCCTTGACGGTGGCCTGGGTGTAGTACGCGGCCAGCGCGGTGTTCCCCGCGGCGATCAGGTCGCGCGGCGGCGTCTGGTCCGGGTGGGCGATGATGTCGCTGCCGTCCGCCTGGCTGGCGAGCTGCGGCTGGTCCCGGCCGTCGTTCATGGCCGGCACGGCCACCCCGACGGCGACGGCGACCGCTGTGGCCAGGGCGGCGCCGGCGAACGTGCCGTTCCTGCGGCGACGACGCGCGGCGAGGACCCGGTTCGCGAAGTCGGGCGGCGCGGTCGTGGCGTCGGCGGCCTGCTCGTGCAGGGCGTCGCGGACGAGCTGGTCCATGTTCACGGACGTACCTCCACAGGCAAGAAGTCACGGGACTCGAGCTGTTCACCGTCGGCGGCGGTGACGAGCGTGGACAGCTCCGGCGCGAGGGCGCGCAGCTTGGCGAGCGAGCGGTGCGTGGTGGACCGCACGGTCCCCACCGAACAGCCGAGAATCCGGGCCACATCGGCCTCGGGCAGGTCCTCGAAGTAGCGCAGTACGAGGACGGTGCGCTGGCGCGCGGTGAGCCGGGCGAGGGCGCCCCGCATGACGAGACGCAGATCGATCGCGCTCGCGCCGTCCGCCGCGGCAGTGCCCTCCGGCAGTTCGGGGACGCTCAGTTCGCGCCTCGGCCACTTCAGGCGCCAGCGGCTGACCTGCTGCCGGTAGAGAATCTGGCGCACATACGCTTCGGGTTCGTCGATGCGCCGCCACCGCCCCGCGGCCTTGATCAGCGCGTTCTGCAGCAGATCCTCGGCCGCGTGCCGGTCGCCGCCGCTGAGCAGCACCGCCGTCTTGAGCAGCGCACTCGACCTGCTCGTCACGAACTCCCGGAAGCTCTCTTGCTCTTCCGAATCCATCGTCACCTTCAGTTCCTCGGGGATCCCCCCGTTCCCGGGACCCGCTACTCCTTGGGACGCGCGTGGCTGCGCCCCGCTATGCCTGTGCCGGGCCATGTACTTATCGCCCGGCCGGCCCTTCCCCCGAGCCCGTCCGCCCCCGGCCGGGCCCAAAAGCCGAGCGCCCTTCCCCGGTCCGGGGAAGGGCGCTCGGCGAACCGCAGCTGAAGATCAGTTGTGGCTGTGCAGAACCTCGTTCAGGCCGCCCCACACCGCGTTGTTCGGGCGGGCCTCGACGGCGCCGGTGACCGAGTTGCGGCGGAAGAGGATGTTCGAGGCGCCGGACAGGTCGCGGGCCTTGACGATCTCGCCGTCGGGCATCGTGACGCGCGTACCGGCGGTGACGTAGAGACCGGCCTCGACGACGCACTCGTCGCCGAGGGCGATGCCGACGCCCGCCTCCGCGCCGACGAGGCAGCGCTCGCCGATCGTGATGCGGACGTTGCCGCCGCCGGAGAGCGTGCCCATGGTGGAGGCGCCGCCGCCGATGTCGGAGCCGTTGCCGACGACGACGCCGGCGGAGATGCGGCCCTCGACCATCGACGTGCCGAGCGTGCCGGCGTTGAAGTTGACGAAGCCCTCGTGCATGACGGTGGTGCCCTCGGCGAGGTGCGCGCCGAGGCGGACGCGGTCGGCGTCGGCGATGCGGACGCCCTTCGGCGCGACGTAGTCCGTCATGCGGGGGAACTTGTCGATGGACGTCACGGCGAGGTGCAGGCCCTCGGCGCGGGCGTTGAGGCGGACCTTCTCGACGTCGTCGACGGCGACCGGGCCGAGCGAGGTCCAGGCGACGTTGGCGAGGAGGCCGAAGACGCCGTCCAGGTTCTGCCCGTGCGGCTTGACCAGCCGGTGGGACAGCAGGTGGAGGCGCAGGTAGGCGTCGTGCGCGTCGAGCGGCTTGTCGTCGAGCGAGGCGATGACCGTGCGCACGGCGACGGTCTCCACACCGCGGCGGGCGTCGGTGCCGATGGCCTTCGCGGCGCCCTCGCCGAGCAGCTCGGCGGCGCGCTCGGCGGAGAGCCGCTCGGTGCCGGCCGGGCCCGGCTCGTCCTGGAGGGACGGGGCGGGGAACCAGGTGTCGAGGACGGTGCCGTCGGCGGTGAGCGTGGCGAGGCCTGCGGCGACGGCGCCGGTGGTGCGCTGAGCGGTGGTGCTGGCGGGAGAGTCAGACATGGGTGAAACCTAACCGGAGGTGCGCCGCGGGGGCGAACCGGTACGGCCGGTGTCTCAGGTGCCGGGCGCCCCACGCTCCCCCGACGGGTCGGCCGCGGCGCCGTCCGCGTCGTCGCCGGGGGCTCCGTCGATGACCCGCGCGAGCATGTCGCGCGCGTACTCCTCCTCGTAGACGGCGTCCGTGAGCAGCACCTGGAGGCAGATTCCGTCCATCAGGGCGACCAGCGCGCGGGCCGTGACCGGGTCGGTGCGGCGCGCGAGCTCGTCGGCGACACCTGCGCACCACTCGGCGGCGACGGGCCGCAGCGCGGGCCTGCGCAGGGCGGCGAGATACAGCTCGTACTCGAGCTCGACGGCGGTGCGTTCACCGGCGAGCCACTCGCCGAGGACCGCGGCGAGCCCGGCGGCGAGCGCGGAGCGCGGCGCCTCGAAGACGTCGCTGCCGGCCACGACCTTCGCGAACCCTTCATTGGTCTGGCGAAGTGCGGCGACCAGCAGTTCGTCGAGGGTCTTGAAGTGATAGGTCGTCGAGCCGAGCGGCACGTCGGCCTCGGCGGCGACGCTGCGGTGGCTGAGCCCGCCAATGCCCTTCTCGCCCACCACGCGGATCGCGGCGTCGATGATGCGCTGCCGCCGTTCGGGGTCGTAGCGCCGCGCCATCAGTGGGCGCCGCCCAGGTTGAGCAGCACCACGCCGCCGATGACGAGGGCGATGCCCGCGAGCCGGGCCGCGGTCATCGCCTCGCCGAGGAAGAGCATGCCTATCCCGGCGATGACGGCCGTGCCGACGCCGGCCCAGATCGCGTACGCGGTCCCGACCTGCACGGTCTTCAGCGTCTGGGCGAGCAGCGCGAACGCGATCAGATAGCCGGAGACGGTGATCAGGGAGGGCCAGAGCCTGCTGAATCCCTCGCTGTACTTCATGGCGGTGGTGGCGGCCACTTCCGCCGCGATGGCGCCGGAGAGCAGTACGTATCCCATGTGTACGAGTGTACGCAACGTTGTGTACGGCCGTACATAGCGCGGTCGGGCTATGGTGTCGCGATCACTGTGGGGGGCCACAGGGACGAACTACTCCCGGGAGTGCGGCGAGATGACGGACATGTGGGGACAGGGGCCGGGTCAGGGACCCGGATACGGACCGGGCGGCTACGGCTGGGGCGGTGCGTGGACCCCGCCGCCGCCCCCGCCGCAGCCGGGCGTCATCCCGCTCGCCCCGCTCGGCGTCGACCGGATACTCGGCGGCGCCTTCACCACGATGCGCCGCCACGCGAAGCCGCTGTTCGGCACCGTCCTCATCGTGTACGCGGTGCTCGCCGCGCTCATGGCGGGCGCGCTGGCGCTCGCCTACGCGGCCGTCTCCGACGACGTACGGGCGCTCCTGGACCGGCACAGCGAGTTCGAGTGGAGCCACGCGCGGCCGGTGTTCACCGCGTTCGGCGTGGTGTGGGCCGTCGGCATGCTGGCGCTCACGGTCAGCACGGCGTTCATCCAGTCCGCGTGCACCGTGGTGCTGCGCGAGGCGGTGCTCGGCCGTCCCGCACGCTTCGGGGCGGTGTGGCGGCACGCCTGGTCCCGCACCCCTTCGGTACTCGGCGTGGGCCTGTTGATGGGCCTGATCGCGCTGATCCCGGCGGGCGTGGCCGTGGCGTTCCTGGTGTCGGTCTTCGTCATGCTGCTCACGCAGTCGGTCGCGCCGGTCGGCATCCTGTTCCTGCTCATGGCGGTGACGGTGCCGCTCGTGGTCTGGGTCTACGTCCTGTTCCTGTTCGGCCCGGCGGCCGCCACGCTCGAGGAGGCCGGGCCGATCCAGGCGCTACGCCGCTCGGCGCGCCTGGTGCGGGGCTCCTGGTGGCGCACGTTCGGCATCTCGCTGCTGGCCGGCGTGATCATGGTGGTTGTGTCGGCCGCGGTGCGCGTACCGCTGCAGATCGCGATGCCCGACCCGACTCCGCAGGCGTACGCGCCGGGCGAGAGCCCCTCCGACGTGTTCGAGGCTATGCTCCCGAACCTGGGTGCCGCCATGGTCCTGTCCATGGTCGGCAACCTCGTGGTGCAGCTGGTGAGTTCGGTCTTCCTGCCCCTGGTCACGTCCCTGCTCTACATCGACCAGCGCATCCGCAAGGAGGGCCTCGCCCACACGCTGGAACTCGCGTCCCGGTCGGACGCCTAGCCTCCGCCTGTCACGGTCACGGTCTGCGTCTGCCTCTGCGTCTCACTCTCCGTCTCCGCGCCCGCCGTCCGGGTGGGATCAGCCGGTGACGCCGAACCAGGTGGCCCTGGACTTCTTCCACTCCGGGTGCGTGAGGTCCTTGGCCTCGGTGCCGTCGCCGTAGAGGTCGGCGGAGCCGTTGTCGGTCAGGAGCTGTGCGCGGGCGCCGGACTGCGTCAGGTCGGGCACGCTCACCACGGCCTCCCAGCCACCGGGGTCGCTGGTCGGCAGGTCCATCCGCTTGACCGGCGCGTGTCCGGCCACGCCGTCCCACTGGTACAGGGCGTACGGGTCGGAGTTGTCGTCGGCGGCCCAGCTGCCGGCCACGATCAGGTACTGGTTCGCGGCGTTCTTGCGGATGTCGCGCACGGAGAGCCCGCCCAGGTCCAGCTCGATGGGCGTCCCGAACACGGGCTTCGTGCCGCTCGCCACGACCTTGTCGAAGTTGGTGACGGGCACGATGAGCGCCCGGCCCCCGTCCTTCGGCGGCACGAGCGGCGCGCGGAACCCGATGTACGCGGTACTGGTCGACCCGGGCGCGAATTCGAGGCCCTCGACGTTGAACCCGTCGACCTGCTTGGGCACCTGCCCGGCCTCGGTGCCGGCGGCGAACCCGTAGCGGTCCCCGTTCGCCTCGTCCCAGGCGACCAGGTCGTCCCGCAGCTTCTTGTACGCCTTGCCGTACGACAGCTGCGTCGCGGCCCCGCTGCCGCTCACGGTGGTCGTGAAGACCGTGTTCCGGGGCGACTTGTACTCGCCGTCCTTGTTGTTGCCGAGGGAGCCTGTCCAGTAGACCGTGTCGCCGACGCGCGTGGCGCCCTCGATGTCGACCTCCTTGGACACCCCGAGCTGCGAGCTGAAGTCCCAGGTCTTCACGGGCGCGCCGGAGACCGAACCACTGTAGAGGCGCAGGACGTTGGACTCGTCGTCGGCGACCAGGACGTAGCCGCCGCCCGCGTCGACGGCGGCGGACGCGTCACTGGAACCGGTGAAGTAGCGGGTGTCGGGGCCCTGTTGGACGGCGGCCGAGGCGGCGTAGTGGAGCGTCTTGGTGGCGGTCCTGCCGTCCACGCCGGTCACCTTGAGGGTGAGGTCGGTGTAGCCCCGGCCCTGCGCGGCGACGGACACCTGCCGGGTGGCGCCCGATCCGGTGACGGTGACGTTCCCCGTGCCGGCGACGGACGACTTGCTGCTCGCGGACGCGGCCACGGTCAGCGCCGACGCGTCGGCACCGCTCTGGCCGACGGTGACGGTCACGACCGGGTCGCCCGTGGCGCCGACCGCCCCGGAGACGTACTCGGCGGAGAGTGCGATCGTCGGCGTCCCGTAACTCGCGGCGCCCGCCGGGCTGTTGAGCCCCGCGAGGGCCAGCGTGAGCACTCCGCCCGTGACGGCGACGGCTCTGCGGCGGGACGGGAAGGAGATGTGCTGCATGAGGGCCTCTCATCGGGGCGGATGTCGACGAGAACCTTCGGCCACGTGCGCCAACTACAGGCGTACGCCCCGCGACCGGGGGGCGAACAGCAAACAGCACGGCCCCCCGTGCCGGGAGCACAGGGGGCCGTACAGGTATGGCAGACCGGGGAGGACCGATCAGACGTTGAAGCCGAGCGCGCGCAGCTGTTCGCGGCCCTCGTCGGTGATCTTGTCGGGGCCCCACGGCGGCATCCAGACCCAGTTGATCCGGAGCTCGTTCACGATGCCGTCGGTGGCCGACTTCGCCTGGTCCTCGATGACGTCGGTCAGCGGACAGGCCGCGGACGTCAGCGTCATGTCGATCGTGGCGATGTTGGCGTCGTCGATGTGGATGCCGTAGATCAGGCCGAGGTTGACGACGTCGATGCCCAGCTCGGGGTCGACGACGTCGTAGAGGGCCTCGCGGACCTCTTCCTCGGACGCCGGCTTGGTGGTCACAGTCTCGCTCATGCCGTCTTCCTCTCCGCGCCGTCCAGCGCCTGGGCCGTCGCGTCCTTCCACGCCATCCAGCTCAGGAGGGCGCACTTCACACGGGCCGGGTACTTGGAGACACCGGCGAACGCGACCGCGTCCTCCAGCACCTCCTCCATCGCGTCGTCGGGCTCGATCCTGCCCCGCGACTGCATCAGCTCCAGAAAGGTCTCCTGGATCTTCTGCGCCTCGGCCAGGTCCTTGCCGACGAGCAGCTCGTTCAGAACAGAGGCCGAAGCCTGGCTGATCGAGCAGCCCTGGCCCTCGTACGAGACGTCACTGATCGTCGAGCCGTCGTACTTCACGCGCAGCGTGATCTCGTCGCCGCACGTCGGATTGACGTGGTGCACCTCGGCGTCGCCATCGCGCAGACCGCGCCCGTGCGGGTGCTTGTAGTGGTCCAGGATGACGTCCTGGTACATCGAATCCAGCTTCACGTTCCCAGCCAGCCCCTCAGCCGAAGAAGTTCCGTACGTGCTCCAGGCCGTCGATCAGCGCGTCGATCTCGCCGGGCGTGGAGTACAGATAGAACGACGCTCGCGTGGTCGCAGGAATTCCGTAGCGCAGGCAGACGGGGCGGGCGCAGTGGTGACCCACGCGGACCGCGATGCCTTCCTCGTCCAGGACCTGGCCCACGTCGTGCGGGTGGATGTCACCGAGCGTGAACGAGATCGCGGCGCCGCGGTCCTCGGCCGTGGTGGGGCCGATGATCCGCAGGTCCGGGACCTCGAGCAGCCGCTTCACCGCGTACTCGGTGATCGCGTGCTCATGCTGGGCGATCTTGTCCATGCCGATCGAGGTCAGGTAGTCCACGGCCGCGCCGAGGCCGACGGCCTGGGCGATCGGGGGCGTACCCGCCTCGAACTTGTGCGGCGCCGGCGCATACGTCGACGAGTGCATGGAGACGGTCTCGATCATCTCGCCGCCGCCCAGGAAGGGCGGCAGGTCCTCGAGGAGCTCCTGGCGTCCCCACAGGACGCCGATGCCCGTCGGGCCGCACATCTTGTGACCGGTGAAGGCCACGAAGTCGGCCTGGAGCGCCTGCACGTCGAGCACCATGTGCGGGGCGGCCTGGGACGCGTCGATGAGGACGAGGGCGCCGACCTCCTGGGCGCGGCGCACGATGGCCTCGACCGGGTTGAGGGTGCCCAGGATGTTCGAGACGAGGACGAACGAGACGATCTTCGTCTTCTCGGTGATGATCTCGTCGATGTTGGAGAGGTCGAGGCGGCCGTCGTCGGTCAGCCCGAACCACCGCAGCTTCGCGCCGGTGCGCTGCGAGAGCAGCTGCCACGGCACGATGTTGGAGTGGTGCTCCATCTCCGTGATGACGATCTCGGTCTCGTGGTCCACGCGGTAGGGCTCGTCGGCCCAGCCCAGCATGTTCGCCACGAGGTTGAGCGACTCGGAGGCGTTCTTGGTGAAGATGACCTCGTCGCGGCTCGGCGCGTTGATGAAGGCCGCGACCTTGTCACGCGCACCTTCGTACAGCGCCGTGGCCTCCTCGGCGAGCACGTGCACGCCCCGGTGGACGTTGGCGTTGTGCTGTTCGTAGTACTCACTGAGCGTGTCGATGACCTGGCGCGGCGTCTGCGAGGTCGCCGCGTTGTCCAGGTACACGAGCTTCTTGCCGTCGTGAAGTACCCGGTCGAGGATCGGGAAGTCCTTGCGGATCGCCTCGGTGTCGAGGAGGCCCGGCAGCTGTGTCACGCGGATGCGCCGCCCTTCGTGTATGCCTCGTAGCCCTCGGCCTCGAGCTTGTCGGCGAGCTCGGGGCCGCCGGACTCGACGATCCTGCCCTGCGAGAAGACATGGACGAAGTCCGGCTTGATGTAGCGCAGGATGCGCGTGTAGTGCGTGATCAGCAGGGTGCCGACCTCGCCGGTCTCGCGGACGCGGTTGACGCCCTCGGAGACCTGGCGCAGCGCGTCGACGTCGAGGCCGGAGTCGGTCTCGTCGAGGATCGCGATCTTCGGCTTGAGGAGCTCCATCTGGAGGATCTCGTGGCGCTTCTTCTCACCGCCGGAGAAGCCCTCGTTCACGTTGCGCTCGGCGAAGGCCGGGTCCATCTGGAGCTGCTCCATCGCACCCTTGACCTCCTTCACCCAGGTACGCAGCTTGGGGGCCTCGCCGCGGATCGCCGTCGCCGACGTGCGCAGGAAGTTGGAGACCGAGACGCCGGGGACCTCGACCGGGTACTGCATGGCGAGGAACATGCCGGCGCGGGCGCGCTCGTCGACGGACATCTCGAGGACGTCCTCGCCGTCGAGGGTGACGGTGCCCTGGGTGATCGTGTACTTGGGGTGGCCCGCGATGGAGTAGGCGAGGGTCGACTTGCCGGAGCCGTTCGGGCCCATGATGGCGTGCGTCTCGCCCTGCTTCACGGTCAGGTCGACGCCCTTGAGGATCTCCTTGGTGGAGTTGTCGGCCTCGACGGTGACGTGCAGGTCCTTGATTTCAAGCGTTGCCATGGGTGCCTCAGGACTCCTGGGAGAGGGAGACGAGCACGTCGTCCCCTTCGATCTTTACGGGGTAAACGGGGACGGGGCGCGTCGCGGGAAGGCCGGACGGCTTGCCGGTGCGGAGGTCGAACGCGGAGCCGTGCAGCCAGCACTCGATCTGGCAGTCCTCCACCTCGCCCTCGGAGAGCGAGACGTTCGCGTGCGAGCAGATGTCGTTGATCGCGAACACCTCCCCCTCGGTGCGGACGACCGAGACCGGCGTGCCGTCGAGTTCCACCCGCTTCGGGGTGTCCTCCTCCAGCTCGCTCAAGCCGCAGACCCGAGTGAATCGGGCACGGTCGAAGGCCATCAGACGGAAGCCTCCAGCTCGGCCTCGATCTTGTTGAGCAGCCGCTCCTGGACGTCCGGCAGGCCGATCTTCTGGATCAGCTCGGCGAAGAAGCCGCGGACCACGAGGCGACGGGCCTCGTCGGCCGGGATCCCGCGCGAGCGCAGGTAGAAGAGCTGCTCGTCGTCGAAGCGGCCGGTGGCCGAGGCGTGGCCGGCGCCGACGATCTCGCCGGTCTCGATCTCCAGGTTCGGGACCGAGTCCACGCGGGCGCCGTCGGTCAGCACGAGGTTGCGGTTCAGCTCGTACGTGTCGGTGCCCTCGGCGGTGGCCTCGATGAGGACGTCGCCGATCCAGACGGCGTGCGCGTCCTGGCCCTGGAGCGCGCCCTTGTAGGCGACGTTCGACTTGCAGTGCGGGGCGGCGTGGTCGACCAGGAGGCGGTGCTCCTGGTGCTGGCCGGCGTCGGTGACGTACAGGCCGAGCAGCTCGGCCTCGCCGCCGCTGCCCGCGTAGTTGACGCGCGGGTGCAGGCGGACGAGGTCACCGCCGAAGGTGACGACGACAGACTTGAAGGAGGCGTCGCGGCCGATCAGCGCGTTGTGCTGCGCGACGTGGACGGCCTTCTCGTCCCAGTCCTGCACGGAGACGACGGTCAGCTTGGCGCCGTCGCCGAGCAGGTAGTCGACGTTGGCGGCGAGCACCGCGTCACCGGTGTGGTCGATGACCACGACGGCCTCGGCGAACGCGCCGAGCTCGATGACCTGGTGCGCGAAGGCCGTACCGCCCTCGCCGTGCACAGCGATGCGAATGGGCTCCGTGAGCACCGTCTCCTTGGGGACGGACACGACCGAGGCCTTCTCGAAGGACGAGAACGCCTGGGCGGCGACGCGGTCCACCGGCTTGCCGGCCTTGCCGACGCGGGCGTCGTCGCGCCCGACGGTCTCCTGGGTGACGCCCGCGGGGGCGCTCACCTCGACGCGGAGGCCGCCCTGGGCGACCGCCGTCCCGTCGTGCAGCCCGCGCAGCCGCTCGAGCGGCGTGAACCGCCACTCCTCCTCACGGCCGTGCGGGACGGGGAAGTCCGCGACGTCGTAGGACGGGGGCGCGCTCATGCGCGTGGCGACGGTCGACTCCGCGGCCACCGCGATCGAGCCGGAGGTGGTGGAACCCACCGGGATGTTCTGAGCCTCAGCCATGGCTGTCGTTGTGCTCTCTTCCTACGTCAAGAAATCTGGCGGCTGCTTTTCGGGCGGCGGGTCAGCCGACCGCGCCTTCCATCTGCAGCTCGATCAGCCGGTTGAGCTCGAGGGCGTACTCCATGGGCAGCTCCTTCGCGATCGGCTCGACGAAGCCGCGCACGATCATGGCCATCGCCTCGAACTCCGTCATACCGCGGCTCATCAGGTAGAAGAGCTGGTCGTCGGAGACCTTGGAGACGGTCGCCTCGTGGCCCATGGACACGTCGTCCTCACGGACGTCGACGTACGGGTACGTGTCGGAGCGGGAGATCGTGTCGACGAGCAGCGCGTCGCACAGCACGTTCGACTTCGAGCCGTGGGCGCCCTCGCCGATCTCGACCAGACCGCGGTACGAGGTACGGCCGCCGCCACGGGCCACCGACTTCGACACGATGTTGGAGGAGGTGTTGGGCGCCATGTGGACCATCTTGGAGCCGGCGTCCTGGTGCTGCCCCTCGCCTGCGAAGGCGATGGACAGGGTCTCGCCCTTGGCGTGCTCGCCCATCAGGTAGACGGCCGGGTACTTCATGGTGACCTTGGAACCGATGTTGCCGTCGATCCACTCCATGGTCGCGCCCTCGTACGCCACGGCGCGCTTGGTGACCAGGTTGTAGACGTTGTTCGACCAGTTCTGGATGGTCGTGTAACGGCAGCGGGCGCCCTTCTTCACGATGATCTCGACCACCGCGGAGTGCAGGGAGTCCGACTGGTAGATCGGCGCCGTGCAGCCCTCGACGTAGTGGACGTAGGCGTCCTCGTCGACGATGATCAGCGTCCGCTCGAACTGGCCCATGTTCTCCGTGTTGATACGGAAGTAGGCCTGGAGCGGGATCTCGACGTGCACGCCCTTGGGGACGTAGATGAAGGATCCGCCGGACCACACGGCCGTGTTCAGCGACGCGAACTTGTTGTCGCCGACCGGGATGACCGTGCCGAAGTACTCCTTGAAGAGCTCCGGGTGCTCCTTCAGGGCCGTGTCGGTGTCCAGGAAGATGACGCCCTGCTCCTCCAGGTCCTCGCGGATCTGGTGGTAGACGACCTCGGACTCGTACTGGGCCGCGACACCGGCGACGAGGCGCTGCTTCTCCGCCTCGGGGATGCCGAGCTTGTCGTACGTGTTCTTGATGTCCTCGGGCAGGTCCTCCCAGGACTGGGCCTGCTTCTCGGTGGACCGCACGAAGTACTTGATGTTGTCGAAGTCGATGCCCGACAGGTCCGAGCCCCAGTTCGGCATGGGCTTCTTGTCGAAGAGGCGCAGGCCCTTGAGGCGGAGCTTGGTCATCCATTCCGGCTCGGACTTCTTGCCCGAGATGTCGCGGACGACGCCCTCGTTGATGCCGCGCTTGGCAGAGGCACCGGCGGCGTCGGAGTCGGCCCAGCCGTATTCGTACTTGCCCAGACCCTCGAGCTCGGGGTGGGCAGTCTCCTCGATGGGGAGCGTCATGCGGGGTTCCTCCCGGCGGTGCTTGCAGATGCGTTTGTGTCGTTTTTTGGGGCGGTGGACTTGGGTGCGATCTTCGGAATGAAGGTCGTACACACCCCGTCGCCGTGGGCGATGGTGGCCAGCCGCTGCACATGTGTGCCGAGCAGCTGGGAGAAGATCTCGGTCTCCGCCTCGCACAGCTGCGGGAACTGCTCGGCGACGTGTGCGACCGGGCAGTGGTGCTGACACAGCTGCTCGCCGACCGGTGCGCTTCGCGCCGTAGCAGCGTACCCGTCGGCACTCAGGGCCTTGGCGAGGGCTTCCGCACGCTCCTCGGGGGCGGCGGACTCGACGGCCGCCCGGTACGCCCCGGCCTGCTCGGCGATCCTGGCGCGGGCGAAGGCGATGACGGCTTCCTCCCCGCCCTCGCGCTGCGCGATCCAGCGCAGGGCGTCGGCGGCGAGCGTGTCGTACGACTGGTCGAAGGCGTCCCGGCCGCAGTCCGTCAGGGCGAACACCTTGGCGGGGCGGCCGCGCGTACGGGCTCCGTAGATCTTCTGTTCACGTGCTTCGACGACCTCGTCGGCGGCCAGCGCGTCCAGGTGGCGGCGCACGGCGGCCTGAGTGAGACCGAGGCGGCCGGCCAGATCGGCGACGGTGGACGGGCCGTGGTCCAGGATGGAGCGGGCGACCCGGTTGCGCGTCGAGCGCTCACCGGTCGCGATCTCCTCCTGCGGGGCTCCCTGGGGAGCCTCCTGAGCCTCGCCGACGTATTTCACAACGCCATTGTTGCGTAATTCCTCAAGGCCTGACAAGCGGGGTCCGGAACGATCTCCGGTGCACTGCATCACTTAGGCAGACCTAAGTAGACCCCGCGGCTGACCTGCGAAAACGATCTTTGATCGATCAATTCGGTGGTGCCGCCACGCCCTTCCGAGGAGACTGCGGGCCATGCCCGTACCCCCTCCCACCGGCCCACTTGTCACACGCGGCACCCTCGTCACCGACCTGCGCGCCCTCGGCGTCCGCCCCGGCGAGACCCTCCTCCTGCACTCCTCCCTCAGCGCGCTCGGCTGGGTCTGCGGAGGGGCCGTTTCCGTGGTCCAGGGTCTGCTCGACGCGCTTGGCCCGAACGGGACGCTCACCGTCCCCACGCAGACCGGCAGCAACTCCGACCCCGCCCGGTGGCGCAGGCCTCCGGTACCTGAGGAGTGGTGGGCCGAGATCCGCGCGTCGATGCCTGCGTACGACCCGGCCGTCACGCCCGGTGACGGCATGGGCGCGATCGCCGAGACCGTGCGCCGCTGGCCGGGGGCCCTGCGCAGCGCGCACCCGCAGACGTCGTTCGCGGCGCTCGGGCCGCGGGCCGCCGCGATCACGGACGGCCACGCCACCGACTGCTCCCTCGGCGAGCACAGTCCGCTGGCCCGCCTGGAGGAACACGACGCGCGCGTGCTCCTCCTCGGCACGACCTTCGCCACGTGTACGTCGTTCCATCTCGCCGAGTACCGGAACGCCTCCCCAAGGACAGAGATGGGACGCGCGGTCCGCACCCCCGACGGCCGGCGCTGGGAGACGGTGACCGACGTCGACGTCAGCGCGGACGGCTTCGACGAACTCGGGGCGGCCTTCGCCCGCGACTGCGGGGTCGTCCGCGGGCGGGTCGGCGCGGCCGACGCCCTGCTCTTCCCCGTGGCCGACGCCGTCGCGTACGCCGAGGGATGGCTGGCGAGGCACCGGTCCTGAGCGCCATGGGCCCCGCCCGCCGGGGCCGCGCGGCGCGTCCCTAGACTTGGCGCTCATGCGAAGCGAGCCCGTCGTCCGGATCCAGAGTCTGGTCAAGCGGTACGGAACCAAGACCGCGGTCGACGGCCTCGATCTGGAGGCCTCGGCCGGCATCACCGCCGTCCTCGGCCCCAACGGCGCCGGAAAGACCACCACGATCGAAACCTGCGAGGGCTACCGCCGTCCCGACGCGGGAACGGTCCGGGTCCTCGGCCTGGATCCCGTCGGCCAGTCCGGCGAACTGCGCCCCCGGATCGGCGTCATGCTCCAGTCCGGAGGCGTCTACTCCGGCGCCCGCGCGGACGAGATGCTGCGCCATGTGGCGAAGCTCCACGCGCACCCCCTGGACGTGGACGCGCTCATCGAGCGCCTTGGCCTCGGCAGCTGCGGCCGCACCACGTACCGCAGGCTCTCCGGCGGTCAGCAGCAGCGCCTCGCGCTCGCCATGGCCGTCGTCGGCCGCCCCGAGCTCGTCTTCCTGGACGAGCCGACCGCCGGCCTCGACCCGCAGGCACGCCGCGCGACCTGGGACCTCGTACGGGATCTGCGGGCCGACGGCGTCTCCGTCATCCTCACCACGCACCACATGGACGAGGCGGAGGCACTCTCCGACGACGTCGCGATCATCGACGCGGGCCGCGTCATCGCGCAGGGCTCCCCCGAGCAGCTGTGCCGGGGCGGCGCCGAGAACACCCTGCGCTTCTCCGGACGCCCCGGCCTCGACGTCGCCTCGCTCCTCAAGGCCCTCCCGACGGAGTCCGCGGCCGCCGAGCTCACCCCGGGCTCCTACCGCGTGAGCGGCGAGGTCGACCCGCAGCTGCTCGCCACGGTGACGTCGTGGTGCGCGCAGCACGGTGTGATGCCGGAGAAGATCTCGGTCGAACGCCACACCCTCGAAGACGTCTTTCTGGAAATGACCGGCAGGGAGCTGCGCGGATGAGTGTCGCCGGTACGTACATGCCGAAGTCGGGGGCCGCGCCGCTGTCCCGCATGATCGGCGCGCAGGCCGTCCTCGAGACGAAGATGCTGCTGCGCAACGGTGAGCAGCTGCTGCTCACCGTCATCATCCCCACCCTGCTGCTCGTCCTGTTCAGCGCGGTCGACATCGTCGACACGGGCGACGGGAAGGCCGTGGACTTCCTGACCCCGGGCATCCTCGCGCTCGCCGTGATGTCGACCGCCTTCACCGGCCAGGCCATCGCGACGGGCTTCGAGCGCCGCTACGGCGTGCTCAAGCTGCTCGCGTCCTCGCCGCTGCCGCGCTGGGCCCTGATGACGGCGAAGACGCTGTCCGTGCTGGTCACCGAGGTTCTCCAGGTGATCCTCGTAACGGTGATCGCCTTCGCGCTCGGCTGGTCCCCGCACGGCAACCCGCTCGCGGCACTGCTCCTGCTCGTCCTCGGCACGGCCGCGTTCTCCGGGCTCGGCCTGCTGATGGCGGGCACGCTCAAGGCGGAGGCGACACTGGCCGCCGCGAACCTGGTCTTCCTGCTCCTGCTCGTCGGCGGCGGCGTCATCGTGCCGCTCGACAAGTTCCCGGACGCGGCCCAGTCCGTCCTCGGCCTGCTGCCGATCTCGGCGCTCTCCGACGGGCTGCGGGACGTTCTCCAGCACGGCGCTGCGATGCCGTGGGGCGACCTCGGGATCCTCGCGGTCTGGGCAGTCCTCGGCCTGGGCGCCGCGGCGCGCTTCTTCCGCTGGGAGTAGTCCGTACGGCACGTGCGGGGCGTCACAATCGTCCCGGATCGGCCCCCTCGTGAAGGCATGCACAAGCGGCGCCCTACGATGGGCCCCGTGCCAAACGTGACCCCGGCCGACGCCGCCCAAGCCGTGCGCAACCCGCTCGCCTTCATCGCCGAACGCTGGACCCCCGCTCAGCGGACGGTCCGGCGCGCCGCGCTCTCCGCCGTCGTCATGACGGTGGTCATCGTGGTCACCGGCGGCGCGGTGCGCCTGACCGGCTCGGGCCTCGGCTGCCCGACGTGGCCCAAGTGCACCGACCAGTCCCTCACCGCGACGAGCGAGATGGGCTTCCACGGAGCCATCGAGTTCGGCAACCGCATGCTGACGTACGTCCTGTGCGCCGCGGTCGGCTGGGCGATCATCGCCGCCCGTTCGCAGAAGCCGTGGCGGCGCGGCCTGACCCGGCTCGGCTGGACCCAGTTCTGGCTCGTCATGGGCAACGCCGTCCTCGGCGGCATCGTCGTCCTCGTCGGCCTCAACCCGTACACGGTCGCGGCCCACTTCCTGCTGTCCACCGCGCTGATCGCGGTCGCCACGGTGATGTGGCAGCGCACCCGTGAGGGTGACGCCGAGCCGCGTCCCCTCGTCGGCAAGGCGGTACGGCAGCTCGTCTGGATCCTGACGGCGGCCACGGTGGCGCTGATCATGGTCGGCACGGTGGTGACGGGCTCGGGCCCGCACGCCGGCGACTCCAGCGACGTGGCGCGCATGCCGCTCGACTGGGAGACCATCAGCAAGGCGCACGCGGTCCTGGCCTGGATCGTGGTGACGCTGACGTTCGCCCTGTGGTTCGTCCTCAAGGCGGTCGACGCCCCCAAGGGCCCCCTGCACCGCACCCGCGACCTGTTCCTCGTACTGCTCGCGCAGGGCGTCATCGGCTACGTCCAGTACTTCACCGACCTGCCCGAGGTCCTCGTCGGCCTGCACATGCTGGGCTCGGCCCTCGTGTGGATCGGGGTCCTGCGGGTCCTGCTGTCGCTGCGGGAGCGCCCGCTGGGCACGCCGGAGGTCCCGGCCCAGGCGGACCCGGCCCTCTCCCGCGTCTGAACCGAACAGCCCGTGGCCCGGGTCAGCCGCCCCGCGCGGCGCCCGTGCCGCTGAGGCCGTAGACCCGGTGGGCCGTCACCGAGCCGATCATCCCGGCGACCCGCTGCGCGTCCGCGAGCGACCACGCGCCCTCCGCGACCCAGCCGCCGAGCACCCGCCCGAGCGCCTCGCGGAACAGCCGCGCCCCCACCACATGCAGCTCCGGCAGGCCGTGCGCGCCGCTTGAGAACAGCAGCTTGCCGAACGGGGCGAGTTCGAGGATCTCCGCGAGTACCGCCGCCGCGCGGGCCCCGGTACGGGCGAGCGCCGGGCCGAGGTCCGCGTACACGTGCGGGAAGATGCCGGCGAGGTGCGCCGCGTGCCGGTGGTACGGGTAGCCGTGCAGCAGGATCAGGTCGGTGCCGAGTCCCGCCGTGGCGCGGGCGAAGTCGGTGAGCAGGACCGGGTCGGTGCGGTCGAGGCGCAGGCCGGGTTCGCCGAGGCCCGCGTGGAGTTGCAGCGGCCGGCCCGAGGCCACCGCGATCCACAGAAGGTGGCGAAGGAGCACGGGGTCGGTGAGGGGTCCGCCGACGCGGCGGGCGGCGAGCCAGCGCCCCGCCGCCCCCCGTACTTCGCCGGGTCCCGGCGGTTGTGGCGCGAGCGCGAGGCCGTGCCGTACGCCCGCCACGGAGGTGAACGCGACGGCGTTCGCGGCGGCGGCGTGCACGGACTCGGCGAGGTTGGCGAGGAACGACTCGACGGTGCCCGAGGTGTCGGCGACCTGCTCGGCGAGGAGTTCGAGGCGGACGATCTCGTGCGCGTCGGCGTCGCCCGCCGAGGCCATCTCGCGCGGCCCGGTGAGGTCGCCCGGCAGTCCCGTGTCGACCAGATACGTGGTGATGCCGCTGCCCCGCAGCAGTCTGCGGCCCGACTCCACGACGCCCAGCTCGCGGCGGCGCGCGAGGTAGCGGGCGGGTGGGCAGTGCGGCTCGAGGCCGAGGAGCGGCGGACACCAGCGGCGTACGGCGAAGCCGGTCTGGGTGTCGAAGAAGGTGGTGCCGGGGGCGGGCGGGCGGTCGCCCCGGCCGAGATGGGCCTCGAACGTGCCGAGGCCGAGTTCCGTCCGCAGTACCCCGTGGCAGTACTGGTCCACGAGGGATGGCGTATCGATCATCCGGGCTCCCGTAGATGGACCGTGCTTCTACGGTCCTAACGGGTGAAACCCGCGTCAGGTGTTGGTCTCGTACACCTGACGCATTGGACGGGCGGCTACTTGTTGCTCGGGCCCTGGATGCCCGCCATGCGGGTCCACTCGTACGGTCCGGTCTTCACCTTGGCGGCCATTTCGCCGTCGAAGTCCTCGCGGACGGTGATCCCGGCCTTCTCGACGGCCTTGCGGGCGATGGCGTCGGAAGGTGCCACGAGGTTGCCCCAGCCGCCGTCCTCGCCGACGAGCGCGATGAGCGTGCCGCGCTCCCCGAGGTACGCGAGCTGCCCCTCGGCCCCGCCGTGCTGCTTGGAGAACGTCCCGATCTCCCGGGCGAGCCGGGCGGCCCTGCGCTCGTCCTTCGCCGCCGGCTTCGGGTCGTCAACCGCTTGAGTGTCTGCCATGGACAGGATGCTACTGAGAGGTAGATCAACTGGCGACGGGCGGGGGGCGTGGCCTTGGCCACTCCCCCCGCCCGTCGGAAAGGTTCCTGGGTGGGTCAGCGCAGGAAGGGGTCCACCGCGACCGCCACGAAGAGGATCGAGACGTAGGTGATCGACCAGTGGAACAGGCGCATCTCCTTGAGCTTCGCGCCCGCCACCTCGGCCTTGGCCCGGTTCTGCAGCCCGTGCGCCTCCCACAGCCAGAACCCGCCGGCGAGCAGGGCGACCGCGGTGTAGAACCAGCCGGTGTAGCCGAGCGGCGTCAGGAGCAGGGAGACGGCGACCATCACCCAGCTGTAGATGACGATCTGCTTCGCGACCACCTTGTTCGAGGCGATGACGGGCAGCATCGGCACGCCCACGCGCGCGTAGTCGTCCTTGACCTTCATGGACAGCGGCCAGTAGTGCGGCGGCGTCCAGAAGAACATGACGAGGAAGAGGATGACCGGGGCCCACGACATCGAGTTCGTGACCGCGGACCAGCCGATGAGGACCGGCAGGCAGCCGGCGATGCCGCCCCAGACGATGTTCTGCGAGGTGCGGCGCTTCAGGATCATCGTGTAGACGACCACATAGAAGAGGAGCGCGCCGAGCGAGAGCCAGGCGGACAGCCAGTTGACGGTCAGCCCGAACAGCAGCGTGGAGATGACCGCGAGGGCGATGCCGAAGGCGAGACACTCCCGGGGGCTGACCATTCCGGTGACCAGTGGACGCTGCGACGTGCGCTCCATGAGCGCGTCGATGTCACGGTCGATGTACATGTTCAGCGCGTTGGCGCCGCCCGCGGAGAGGTAGCCGCCGAGGCAGGTGAGGAACACCAGCTTCAGGTCCGGCACACCCTGCTGCGCGAGGAACATGACCGGAACCGTGGTGATCAGCAGCAGTTCGATGATCCGCGGCTTGGTCAGCGCCACGAATGCCTTGACCCGGGCCCCGAACGGCCGTTGGCTCGGGCTGATGCTCGTCCCGAGTTGCCCCGCTGGACGGGATTCGACGGCCGTCACGCACACCCCTGACAGAGACTCCCAGCAAGCCCCCGGATGTGAAGTCCCGGTAAAGGCTCGCGCGTACCACGCCACTGTAGACGTTGCCTATACCTGGCTCTTCGTGGGGGTGGGTTCGTGTTTCGGAGCACCCCAGATGAGCGGTCGCGCATTCACTTGTCGAGCGGCGCGGATGCCTGTCAGGAGGCGGATTCCGGCACGGCCCGGCAGTCTGGATTGAGTCGAAAAAATGCGCGTACTCGCAGGGGTAGGCTCGACAACAGCCGGTGAGCCCATCATCACCGGCATTCGACATGTGGAGAGGAGCCCTGACCCAGGGTGAGCACCAAGCCGACCACCACAGACCTCCAGTGGACCGAGTTGGACCAGCGGGCCGTTGACACCGCTCGTGTCCTGGCCGCGGACGCCGTACAGAAGGTCGGTAACGGCCATCCGGGTACGGCGATGAGCCTGGCACCGGCCGCGTACACCCTCTTTCAGAAGGTGATGCGGCACGACCCGGCGGACGCCGACTGGGTCGGGCGCGACCGGTTCGTACTGTCCGCGGGACACTCGTCCCTGACCCTTTACATCCAGCTGTACCTGGCCGGTTTCGGTCTCCAGCTCGATGACCTGAAGGCGTTCCGCACCTGGGGCAGCAAGACCCCGGGGCACCCGGAGTACGGGCACACCACGGGCGTGGAGACGACGACCGGGCCGCTCGGCCAGGGTGTCGCCAACGCCGTGGGCATGGCGATGGCCGCCCGTTTCGAGCGCGGACTGTTCGACCCGGAGGCGGCCCCCGGCACCTCCCCGTTCGACCACCACATCTTCGCGATCTCCGGCGACGGCTGCCTCCAGGAGGGCATCTCCGCCGAGGCGTCCTCGATGGCCGGGCACCAGAAGCTCGGGAACCTGGTCCTGCTGTGGGACGACAACCACATCTCGATCGAGGGTGACACGGAGACCGCGGTCTCCGAGGACACCGTGAAGCGGTACGAGGCCTACGGCTGGCACGTGCAGCGCGTGGAGCCGAAGGAGAACGGCGACCTGGACCCGGCGGCCCTGTTCGCCGCGATCGAGGCCGCGAAGGCCGAGACGGAGCGTCCGTCCTTCATCGCGATGCGCTCGATCATCGCCTGGCCCGCGCCGAACGCGCAGAACACCGAGGCCGCGCACGGCTCGGCGCTCGGCGACGACGAGGTCGCGGCCACCAAGCGTGTGCTCGGCTTCGACCCGGAGAAGTCGTTCGAGGTCGCCGACGAGGTCATCGCGCACACGCGTGAGGCCCTGGACCGCGGTCGCGAGGCGAAGGCCGAGTGGGAGAAGTCGTACGCCGCCTGGCGCACGGCCAACCCGCAGCGCGCCGCCGAGTACGACCGCATCGAGGCGACCGACCTGCCCGAGGGCTGGGAGTCGCACCTGCCGACCTTCGAGACCGGCAAGGGTGTCGCCACCCGCGCCGCGTCCGGCAAGGTCCTCCAGGCGCTCGGCCCGGTCATCCCCGAGCTGTGGGGCGGCTCCGCCGACCTGGCGGGCTCGAACAACACGACGATCGACAAGACGTCGTCGTTCCTGCCGGCGGACAACCCGCTGCCGGAGGCCGACCCGTACGGCCGCACGATCCACTTCGGCATCCGCGAGCACTCGATGGCCGCCGAGATGAACGGCATCGCGCTGCACGGCAACACCCGTATCTACGGCGGCACCTTCCTGGTGTTCTCCGACTACATGCGCAACTCGGTCCGCCTGTCGGCCCTGATGCACCTGCCGGTCACGTACGTGTGGACGCACGACTCGATCGGTCTGGGCGAGGACGGTCCGACGCACCAGCCGGTCGAGCACCTGGCGGCGCTGCGCGCGATCCCCGGTCTGAACGTCGTCCGCCCCGCGGACGCCAACGAGACCGTGATCGCCTGGCGCGAGATCCTCAAGCGGTACACGAAGGTGTTCGGCAAGGGCGCTCCGCACGGCCTCGTGCTGACCCGTCAGGGCGTGCCGACGTACGAGGCGAACGAGGACGCGGCCAAGGGCGGTTACGTCCTGCTCGACGCCGAAGGGCCCGAAGGGCAGAGCGCCGCGCCGCAGGTGATCCTCATCGGTACCGGTTCCGAGGTGCAGCTCGCCGTCGAGGCGCGTGAGCAGCTTCAGGCCGAGGGGATCCCGACGCGGGTCGTGTCCATGCCGTCGGTGGAGTGGTTCGACGAGCAGGACCAGGACTACAAGGACTCGGTCCTGTCGCCGTCGGTCAAGGCGCGCGTCGCGGTCGAGGCCGGTATCGGTCTGACGTGGCACCGCTTCGTCGGTGACGCCGGACGGATTGTTTCGCTGGAGCACTTCGGTGCTTCCGCCGACGGCAAGGTCCTCTTCCGGGAGTTCGGCTTCACTGGTGACGCCGTGGCCGCGGCCGCCCGGGAATCCCTCGCCGCAGCCCAGCGCTGACGCTCATATACGACACGTAGGAGATGCATTTTCCATGACAGACGCACTGAAGCGCCTCTCCGAAGAGGGCGTCGCGATCTGGCTGGACGACCTGTCGCGCAAGCGGATCACCTCCGGCAACCTTGCCGAGCTGATCGACCAGCAGCACGTCGTGGGCGTCACGACCAACCCGTCGATCTTCCAGAAGGCGATCTCGCACGGTGACGGTTACGAGCAGCAGCTCGCCGACCTCGCCGCCCGCAAGGTCACCGTCGACGAGGCCATCCGCATGATCACGACGGCGGACGTCCGTGACGCCGCCGACATCCTGCGTCCGGTCTTCGACGCGACCGAGGGCCAGGACGGCCGCGTGTCGATCGAGGTCGATCCGCGCCTTGCCCACAACACGGCGGCCACGATCGCCGAGGCCAAGCAGCTGGCCTGGCTGGTGGACCGCCCGAACACGCTCATCAAGATCCCGGCGACGAAGGCGGGCCTGCCCGCGATCACCGAGGTCATCGGCAAGGGCATCAGCGTGAACGTGACGCTGATCTTCTCGCTGGAGCGCTACCGCGAGGTCATGGACGCGTACCTGGCGGGTCTGGAGAAGGCGAAGGCCGCGGGCCTGGACCTCTCCAAGATCCACTCGGTGGCGTCCTTCTTCGTGTCCCGTGTGGACTCGGAGATCGACAAGCGCCTGGACGCCCTCGGTACCGACGAGGCCAAGGCGCTCAAGGGCAAGGCCGCCCTGGCCAACGCCCGGCTGGCGTACGAGGCGTACGAGGAGGTCTTCTCCTCCGACCGCTTTGCCGCGCTCGACAAGGCGCAGGCCAACAGGCAGCGCCCGCTGTGGGCGTCGACCGGCGTGAAGGACCCGGCGTACAAGGACACCCTGTACGTCGTGGACCTGGTCGCGCCCGGCACCGTCAACACCATGCCGGAGGCCACGCTCGACGCGACCGCCGACCACGGTGAGATCACCGGCAACACGATCGCCGGGACGTACGACCAGTCCCGCACGGAGATCGCGGCTGTCGAGAAGCTCGGCATCTCGTACGACGACGTCGTGCAGGTGCTCGAGGACGAGGGCGTCGACAAGTTCGAGGCGTCCTGGAACGACCTGCTCAAGTCGACCGAGGCGGAGCTCCAGCGCCTCGCCCCTTCGGAGGGCTGAGATCTTGACCCCAGTTCATGGAGCGAACCCGCTCCGTGACGCCGCAGACCGACGGCTCCCGCGTATCGCGGGGCCGTCGGGCCTGGTCATCTTCGGTGTCACGGGCGATTTGTCCCGTAAAAAGCTGATGCCCGCCGTTTATGACCTCGCCAACCGGGGTCTGCTTCCGCCGGGCTTCTCACTGATCGGCTTCGCCCGACGCGAATGGGAGGACGAGGACTTCGCGCAGGAGGTGCACGACGCGGTCAAGGAACACGCGCGTACGCCGTTCCGCGAGGAGGTCTGGCAGCAGCTCGTCCAGGGCATGCGCTTCGTCCAGGGCAACTTCGACGACGACGACGCCTTCGAGCGCCTGAAGACGACGATGCAGGAGCTCGACAAGGCGCAGGGGACGGGCGGCAACTTCGCCTTCTACCTCTCCGTGCCCCCCAAGTTCTTCCCGCAGGTCGTGCAGCAGCTGAAGAAGCACGGCCTCGCGGACGCGCCCGAGGGTTCGTGGCGCCGCGCGGTCATCGAGAAGCCGTTCGGCCACGACCTGGAGTCGGCCAGGGAACTGAACGCGATCGTGCACGAGGTGTTCGCCCCGGACCAGGTGTTCCGGATCGACCACTACCTCGGCAAGGAGACCGTCCAGAACATCCTGGCCCTGCGCTTCGCCAACACCATGTTCGAGCCGATCTGGAACCGGTCGTACGTCGACCACGTGCAGATCACGATGGCCGAGGACATCGGCATCGGCGGCCGCGCCGGCTACTACGACGGCATCGGCGCCGCCCGTGACGTCATCCAGAACCACCTCCTCCAGCTCATGGCGCTCACCGCCATGGAGGAGCCCGCCTCCTTCGACGCGGACGCGCTCGTCGCCGAGAAGGCCAAGGTGTTCGGCGCCGTCCGGCTGCCCAAGGACCTCGGCGCGCACACGGTCCGCGGCCAGTACGCGGCCGGGTGGCAGGGCGGCGAGAAGGCCGTCGGCTACCTCCAGGAAGACGGCATCGACCCCAAGTCGAAGACCGACACCTACGCGGCCATCAAGCTGTCGGTCGACAACCGCCGCTGGGCGGGCGTCCCCTTCTATCTGCGCACCGGCAAGCGCCTCGGCCGCCGCGTCACCGAGATCGCCGTCGTCTTCCAGCGCGCGCCCCACTCCCCCTTCGACCACACGGCGACGGAGGAGCTCGGCCAGAACGCGATCGTCATCCGCGTCCAGCCGGACGAGGGCATCACGGTCCGCTTCGGCTCCAAGGTGCCCGGCACCTCCATGGAGATCCGGGACGTGTCGATGGACTTCGCGTACGGCGAGTCGTTCACGGAGTCGAGCCCGGAGGCGTACGAGCGGCTGATCCTGGACGTCCTGCTCGGCGACTCGAACCTCTTCCCGCGCACGGAGGAGGTCGAGCTGTCCTGGAACATCCTCGACCCGATCGAGAAGTACTGGGACAAGCACGGCAAGCCGGCCCAGTACCCGTCCGGCACGTGGGGGCCCGCCGAGGCGGACGAGATGCTCGCACGAGACGGACGGAGCTGGCGCCGGCCATGAAGATCGACCTCACGGACACCACGTCCAGCAAGATCAACAAGGCGCTCATGGAGGGCCGCCGCTCCATCGGCACCCCCGCCGTCGGCATGGTGCTCACCCTCGTCATCGTGACCGACGAGGAGAACGCCTACGACGCGCTGAAGGCCGCCAACGAGGCGTCCCGCGAGCACCCCTCGCGGACCCTCGTGGTCATCAAGCGCGTCTCCCGTTCGCCGCGCGACCGCACGACGTCGAGGCTCGACGCCGAGGTGCGGGTCGGCGCGGAGGCGGGGACCGGCGAGACGGTCGTCCTGCGGCTGTACGGCGAGGTCATCAACCACGCCCAGTCGGTCGTCCTGCCGCTGCTCCTGCCGGACGCCCCGGTCGTGGCCTGGTGGCCGGTGAACGCGCCGCTCGACCCGGCCAAGGACCCGCTGGGCGCGCTCGCCCAGCGCCGCGTGACGGACACGTACGCGGCGGAGCAGCCCAATGACGAGCTGGAGGCCCGCGCCGGCGCCTACACGCCCGGTGACACGGACCTGTCGTGGACCCGGATCACGCCGTGGCGCTCCATGCTCGCCGCCGCTCTCGACCAGGTGGTCTGCAAGGTCAACTCGGTGGAGGTGGAGGGCGAGGAGTTCAACCCGAGCTGCGAGCTGCTCGCCATGTGGCTCGCGGGCCGGCTCGACGTGCCGGTCAAGCGGTCGCTGTCGTCGGGCCCCGGCCTGACGGCCGTGCGCATGCAGACGGACTGCGGCGCCATCGTGCTCGACCGCCCGGACGGCTCGCTGGCCACGCTGTCGATCCAGGGCCAGCCGGACCGCGCGGTGGCGCTCAAGCGCCGCGAGACGTCCGAGCTGATCGCGGAGGAGCTGCGCCGTCTCGACCCGGACGACACGTACGCGGCCGCGCTGAAGTTCGGCGTGGACCGGCTCGGCGACCCGGCGGACCGGGCGACGGCGACGGACGGGCAGGAGCCCGCGGCCGACGCGGCCGCACCGGCCACCACGTCCGCTCCCGCCCCCGCGAAGAAGGCGGCGGCCAAGAAGGCGCCCGCCAAGTCCGCCGCCAAGAAGTCCGCTTCGAAGGCGGCCGCCAAGTGATGACCACGGCACCCCAGTTGGTGGTGCACCGCGACAAGGAGCTGATGGCGCAGGCCGCCGCGGCCCGGCTCATCACGAAGATCGTGGACGCCCAGGCCGCCCGCGGCTACGCGTCCATCGTCCTGACGGGCGGGCGCAACGGCAACGGACTCCTGGCCGCCCTCTCGGCCGCTCCCGCCCGGGACGCGGTCGACTGGACGCGCCTCGACCTGTGGTGGGGCGACGAGCGGTTCCTGCCGGACGGCGACCCCGAGCGGAACTACACGCAGGCGCGCGAGGCGCTCCTCGACTCGGTGCCGCTGAACCCGGACCGGGTGCACCCGATGCCGGCTTCGGACGGCCCGTACGAGGTGGACGCCGCCGCGCAGGTGTACGCCGCCGAACTGGCCGCCGCAGCGGGGCCGGAGGACCACGGTCCGGTGCCGACGTTCGACGTCCTGATGCTGGGGGTCGGCCCGGACACGCATGTCGCGTCGCTCTTCCCCGAGCTGCCGGCGGTCCGGGAGACCGAGCGCACCGTCGTCGGTGTGCACGGTGCGCCGAAGCCGCCGCCCAACCGCATCTCGCTCACGCTCCCGGCGATCCGGGCCGCGCGCGAGGTGTGGCTGCTCGCGGCGGGCGAGGACAAGGCGGAGGCCGCGGCGATCGCACTGTCCGGCGCGGGCGAGATCCAGGCGCCGGCCGCGGGCGCGTACGGCCGCTCGCGCACGCTGTGGCTGCTCGACTCAGCGGCGGCCTCGCAGCTTCCGCGCTCGCTGTATCCGCCGGCGTCGGCCTGACAGCCGGCGTCGCCGCGGGAACGTACACGCGCCGCGGCCCGGTCCTCCTCCACGAGGACCGGGCCGCGGCGCGTTGCCGCCTGCGGGCAACTCCCGTACGTGAGGGCAACTCTCGTATGCGCGGGCTTACTTGACGGAGCCCGCCATCACCCCCTGCACGAAGTGCCGCTGGAACGCGAAGAACACGACCACCGGAACGACCAGCGAGACAAACGCACCGGGCGCGAGCACATCGATGTTGCTGCCGAACTGCCGGATCTGCGACTGCAGTTCCACGGTCAGCGGCTGCGACGAACTGTCGGCGAAGAGCAGGGCCACCAGCATGTCGTTCCACACCCAGAGGAACTGGAAGATCGCCAGGCTGGCGATGGCCGGACGCCCCACCGGCAGCACGAGCTGCGTGAAGATCCGCCACTCGGTGCCGCCGTCCATCCGCGCCGCCTCCAGCATCTCCTTCGGCATCTCGGCGAAGTAGTTGCGCAGCAGGAAGACGGCGAACGGCAGCCCGTAGGCCACGTGGAAGAGCACCACGCCCGGGATGGTGCCGAACAGGCCAAGGGCACCGAAGAGCTTGGCCACCGGCAGCAGGCCGATCTGCATCGGCACCACGAGAAGCGCCACCACGAGCAGGAACAGCGCGTCCCGGCCTGGGAACTCCAGCCACGCGAAGGCGTACGCGGCGAGGGCCGCGATGACGACGACGAGGACGGTGGCGGGTACCGAGATCAGGACGGTGTTCCAGAACGCCTTCGTCATCCCGGCATTGGCGAGCAGCGCCGAGTAGTTGTCGAAGGAGAGCTGTGCCGGGCTGCTCAGGGAGGTCCACCAGCCGCCGCGCGCGGTGTCCTGGGCGGAGCGCAGCGAGGAGAGGAAGAGGCCGGCGAGCGGGGTGATCCAGATCAGCGCGATGACGACGAGGAACGCCTGGACCAGGCCGCTGCCGAGCCACCGGCCGATCCGGCCCTTGGAGCGGGGGCGTGCGGCGGAGGCGACGGCCGCCCGTTCCTTGTCCGGCGCCACGGCCTGCCGGTCGGGAGTGGTGACGGTCATGACTGACTCCTGCGGAAGCGGCGGACGTTGAACACCATCGCGGGGATCACCAGGAGCAGCAGAAGCATGCCGAGGGCGCTGCCGAGGCCCTGGTTGTTGCCGCCGCCGAAGGAGACGAGCCACATCTGGGTGGCGAGGACCGTGGCGTCCTCCTGCACGGGCCCCGGCGCGATGATGTAGACGAGGTCGAAGACCTTCATCACGTTGATCACCAGGGTCACGAAGACCACGGTGAGGACGGGCGCGAGCAGCGGCACGGTGATCCGGCGGAAGACCTGCCACTCACTGGCGCCGTCCATCCGGGCCGCCTCCAGGGCGTCGCGCGGCAGCGCGGCGAGCCCGGCGCCGATGAGCACCATAGCGAAGCCCGTCCAGATCCACAGATACGCGCCGATGATGGCCGGGGTGACGAGGGCGGGGCCCAGCCAGGAGACGCCCTCGTAGGGCGGCGCGAAGTTCTTCGCGGGCAGCCGCACGGTGTACGTCGCCCCGGGGTCGAGCCCCTTGAAGGCGAAGGAGCCGTCGGCCCCGGTGGTGGCGCTCGCGACCGCCTTCCCGTCCTGCACCGCCTCGACCTTCAGCCGCGGCAGCCCGCTCTCGCCCTTGTCGGTCTTGCCCTGCTCCCCTCCCCCGCCGGGCGTGAAGTCCAGGTAGACGACACCGCGCAGCTCACGCGCGCCGGCCGTCCGCCCGGCCGCCGCATACGCGGGCTCGGCGCCCTTGGGCAGGTCCTTGGGTGCCACACCGACGAGCCCGAGACCGACCGTGTGGCCGGGGGAGGCCGTGGCGGTCGTACGGTACGAGCCGTCGGTGCCCCTGGTCAGGCCCTGACCGTCGCGGGCATGCGCGGTCGGGTAGGAGGAGGTGCCCTTGAAGGCGTCGTGCACGCCGACCACGGCGGCGTTCAGGACCCCCTTGTCGGGGTCCTCGTCGTACGCGAGCCGGAAGATGATGCCCGCGGCGAGGAACGAGACCGCCATGGGCATGAACAGCAGCAGCTTGAACGCGGTGGCCCAGCGGATCTTCTCGACCAGGACGGCGAGGATCAGACCGAGCCCGGTGAGCAGGGCCGGGGCGACGACAACCCAGATGACGCTGTTGCGCAGGGCTTTGAGCGTGGCCGGGTCGCGGAACATCTCGGTGTAGTTGTCGCCGCCGACGAACTTCGTCCCGGAGGCATCGAAGAAGCTGCGGCCCGCCGAGAACAACACGGGGTAGACGACGAGGGCGCCGAGCAGGAGCAGCGCGGGCAGGACGAAGGCGACGGCGACGATCCGCCCGCGGCGCCTGCGGCTGCGAGCTTTCACGGCCGGGGCGCTGTGGGGACTCGGGGGGCCCGAGGTGCTCGGGGCTTCGACGGGAGTGGCGGTCATGGCGATCAGCCCTGGTACGCCTTGGCCGCCGCGGCTTCGAGCTGTTGCGCCGTGGCCTTCGGGTCCGACGGGTCGCGCAGGAAGTCCTGGAGGAGCTTCCACTCACCCATGCCCTTGGTGCCGCCGAAGGCCGCCGGGGCCTGGTCTGACATGTCGAAGCGGACCGAATCCCCGGCGCCGACAAGGGACTTGGCGGTCTCGCGGGTGATGCCGTCGCCGTACGAGGCGAGGTCGAGCTTCTTGTTCGGGGAGAGGAAGCCGCCCGCCTCGGCCCAGACGGCCGCCGCCTCGGGGGTCGCCAGGTACTCCAGGAACTTCATGGCGCCCTTCTGGTTCTTGCCGTCCTTCAGGACGACCGCCGCGTCACCGCCGCTGACCACGGGCGCCTTGCCGCCGTCGACCGGGGGGAAGGGGAAGAAGTCGGCGTCCTGGCCGATCTTCTTGCCGAACTGGTCCTTGGCGACACCGGCCACGAAGTCGCCCTCGTAGACCATGCCTGCCTTGGGCTCGGGCCCGAAGACCTTCTCGACGGAGCCCGGGAAGTCGGTGCTCAGGGCCTGCTTGCGGCCGCCCGCGATCAGCTGCTCGTCCTTGAAGAGCTTGCCGAGGGTGGTGAGCGCCTCGACCACGGACGGGTCGGTCCACTTGATCTCGTGCGCGGCGAGCTGGTCGTACTTCTCGGGCCCGGCCTGCGAGAGGTAGATGTTCTCGAACCAGTCGGTGAGGGTCCAGCCGTCCTGTCCCGCGACAGAGAAGGCGGCGAGGCCCGAGTCGGAGACCGTCCCGCCCGCCTTGAGCATCTCGTCGTACGTCTTCGGGGGCTTGACGCCGGCCTGGTCGAGGGCGTCGGGGCTGTACCAGACGGTCGACTTGTGCGCGGCCTTGAAGTACAGGCCGTAGAGGGAGCCGTCGACGCTGCCGTACTTCTTCCACACGCTCGCGTAGTTGGTGTCGACGGCCTGCTCGGTCGTCTTGGAGAGGGGCTTGAGCCAGCCCTTCTTCGCGAACTGCTGGAGGACGCCGACCTGCGGGACCATCACCACGTCGGGGGCGTTGCCGCCCTCGATCTTGCTGCCGACGACGGTGGAGACGTTGTCACCGGTGGAGACGAACTGGACCTTGGCCCCGGTCTTCTCGCCGAAGGCGTCGAGCACCTTCTGGAAGTTCTTCTGCTCACTGCCGGACCAGACGCCGGCGACGTTGATCGTCTGGCCGCCGAGCGACTTGTCACCACCACCGGCGGTGACCTCGCCACCGCCGCAGGCGGTGGCGCCCATGGCCAGGGTGAGGGCGGTGCAGCTCGCGAGCGTGATACGTCGTCGCATCATCGTTGATGTCCCTTCGGGGGCAAAGGAGTTGACGGGCTGAAGGAGTTGACCGGGTGTCGCATCGGTCGACGGTCAGGGGTTGGTGCAGTCGCTGATCCACCAGGCGGCGGTGGAGCCGGGAAGGACGCCGGTCGGGCACGGCCCGCTGGACAGCAGCGGGGCGCCGGAGACGGGTGCGGGCACCGGGGCGGTACCGAAGTTGACGGCGCAGACGAGGCCGTCGCCGCGGACGAAGGCGAGGACCTCGGGCGGCGTGTCCAGCCAGCGCAGGGTGCCCTCGCCCAACTGGGGCAGCCCGGCGCGCAGTTGGAGGCCGTCGCGGTAGAGGTGCCAGAAGGAGCGGGTGTCGGCGAGCGCGCGGTCGGTGGCGTGCTCGGCGAACCACGCGGGCTGCGGCAGCCACGGCTTGGCGCTCTCGGCCCCGGAGGTGAAGCCGAACGGGGAGCTGTGCCCCGACCACGGCAGCGGCACCCGGCAGCCGTCGCGGATCCGGGCCCGGCTTCCGGTGCGGTGGAAGATCGGGTCGGTAAGGACCTCGTCGGGCAGATCGTCGACCTCGGGAAGGCCGAGCTCCTCGCCCTGGTAGATGTACGCGGCTCCGGGCAGCGCCAGCATCAGCAGCGCCGCGGCCCGGGCGCGAGTGGCGCCGAGACCGCTGCCCTCGGTGCCGGACTCGCCGTACCGGGTGACCGTGCGGACCTGGTCGTGGTTGTTGAGCACCCAGGTGACCGTGGAGCCCGTGCCCGCGATGTCCCGCATCGCCTCGTCGATGACCTTGTGGAAGGCGTCCGCGTCCCAGGGCGCGCCCAACAGGTCGAAGAAGAACGCCTGGTGGAGTTCGTCGGGGCGTACGTACTGGGCGTGTTCGCGGGCGGTCGGCACGGAGACCTCGCCGACGAGGAGGCGCTCGCGGCCGTCACGGGCGGTGTACTCCTCGCACACCGCCCGCCACTGCCGCCACACATCGTGCACCTCGGGCTGGTTCCAGGCGAGGGGGTTGACCGAGTCGCGGGTGCGGGCGTCGGCCTCGGGGTCCGGCGAGTCCGGCAGGTCGGGGTGTTTGAAGAGCCCGGCGGCCACATCGATGCGGAAGCCGTCGACGCCCCGGTCCAGCCAGAACCGCAGCGCGTGCTCGAAATGGGCGCCGACCTCGGGATTGCGCCAGTTCAGGTCCGGCTGCTCGGGCGTGAACATGTGCAGGTACCACCGGCCGGGGGTGCCGTCCGGCTCGGTGACGCGGGTCCAGGCGGGGCCGCCGAACATGGCGTGCCAGTTGTTGGGCGGCTCGTCGCCGTGCGGGCCGCGGCCCTCGGCGAAGTGGAAGCGGGCGCGCGCCGCGCTGCCGGGCTCCGCGGTGAGCGCCTCGCGGAACCAGTCGTGCTCACTGGAGCAGTGGTTGGGGACGATGTCCAGGAGCACCCTGACGCCCAGGCGCCGCGCGTCGGTCATCAGCAGGTCGAACTCGGCGAGGTCGCCGAAGAGCGGGTCCACGTCGCAGTAGTCGGCGACGTCGTAGCCGTGGTCGTGCTGGGGCGAGGGGTAGAAGGGGCTCAGCCAGATGCCGTCGACGCCGAGCTTCTTCAGATACGGCAGCCCTGCCCTGACGCCGGCGAGATCGCCGACGCCGTCCCCAGTGCTGTCCAGAAAGCTGCGGACGTACACCTGATAGATCACTGCGTCCCGCCACCAGTGGTGCGTGTGGAGGCGCGCGAGGCCGTCGCCGGCCGGGGCTGTGAGCATGACCCGTTGACCTGTCTACGTGAAGTGCTGGGAAGTGCGCGAAGACGCGCGAAGGTGCGCGAGGGGGTGTACGGCCGAGAGCCGACGGACCCGAGCGGTTATGCATGCATGTTAAGTAGACGTGTCGCAGGGGTGTCAACGAGTAGGCAGAAAGCGGCGATGAGTTGTGCCGTAATGTCCGGAGTTTTGAGGCCCTTGGAGCCTCTGAGGCCCGCCTCGGATACCTAACATGTAACTAGCCGAGCGAGGCCGGCCCCTGAGAGTCGCGCTTCAGCCCCGGTGCGAGATGTCCGCAAGCTCCCGGGCAAGGCGCCGCACCGCCGCCTCGGGCGTCTGGTGCCCGGTCATGGCGTCATGGACGACGGCCTGCACGGCCAGACTCACCTGGTCGTAGCGAGGGCTCTTGGGGCGCGGCGCCGCCGAGAGCACGCTCGCGCGCAGTGTCGGCAGATACGGGAACTTCCGGACAAGGCCGGGGTCCCGGTAGAGCGCGGCCCGCACGGGCGGCAGCGCGCCGCGCGTGAGCACCTGCCGCTGCACCCGGTCGCTGGTGAGATACGCGATGAGGCGGGCGGCCGAATCGGCGTTGCGCGCATGGGAGTTGACGGCTAGGTTCGAGCCGCCGAGCACACTCATCCCGGGCCCGTCGGGCCCCGGCAGCGGTACGGCGCCGACCTTCCCCGCGACCTCGGAGTTCCGGCCGGACGCGCTCACGTACGCGTACGGCCAGTTACGCAGGAAGAGCAGCCGGCCGGACTGGAAGGCCTGCCGGGACTCCTCCTCCTTGTACGTCAGGGCCTGCTTCGGGATCCAGCCCTCGCGCACCCCGCGGGCGAGGAAACCGATGCCCTCGCGGGCCGCCGTGGAGTTCACGGTGACGCGCTCGCCCTCGTCGCCGAGGATCGTGCCACCCGCCGAGTAGACGGCCTCGGCAGCGTTGACGGTGAGCCCTTCGTAGGGCAGGAACTGACCCGCGTATCCGTCGAGTCCGTACTTGGGGGCGATGGTCCTCGCCGCCCGTTCCAGCTCGGCCCAGGTGCGCGGCGGCGCGACGTCCTCCTTGGCCAGGACGTCCTTGCGGTACAGGAGCAGCCCGGCGTTGGTGACGTAGGGCACCGCGTACAGCTTTCCGTCGTACGTCGCCGTGTCCACGACCGGCGGCAGGAAGCTCTTCAGCGGGAAGCGGTCGCGCCGCAGCGGGGAGATCCAGCCCGCGGCGGCGAACTCCGAGGTCCAGGCGACATCGATGTTGAGCACGTCGAAGCGGCTGTCGCCCGAGCGCAGATCGGTGGCCATCTGCGCGTGGGTCTCGTCGGCGGAGTCCGGGAGTTCGACGAGGGTGACCTTCTCGCCGGGGTGTGTGCGGTTCCAGCCTTCGAGCAGCGGGCCCAGATAGCCGGTGAGGTCTCCCGCGGTCGCCAGCGTGAGGGGGCCGCGCCCGCCGCCACGCGCCCCGTCGGCGGCCTGGGTTCCCGAGGTGACGTACCCGGCCAGGACCACGGCGGCAACGAGGAGGCCCCTACCCGCGGCACGTATCCACCGCATAGGTTCCTCCCTGTACACCGGCGCCCGGCACCTTCGCCATGCGTCAGGGGCCATGTATACCCGTTAGGTATGGGCGATACTAGGGCCTGGAGCACAATACGAGGATGCGAGGAGGAGAGCACGAGTGCGGCTGCCCCTCCTGGCTCTCCTGGCCCGCGGACCGGCCCATGGCTACGAGCTCAAGCAGGACCTTGAGCAACTCCTCGGCTCCGCGTACCCTCAGCCGAACGTCGGCCAGATATACGTCACGCTCGGCCGCCTCGAGAAGTCGGGACTGATCGAGGGCGAGGAAGTCGAGCAGTCGAGCCGGCCCAACAAGAAGATCTACCACCTCACCGATGCCGGGCGCGAAGCGCTGCACGCCTGGTACGAGGAGACGGCGGACGAGCCGCGGGTACGGGACGAGTTCTTCATGAAGCTCGCGCTCGCCCCGCAGACCGGTCTCGCCGACCAGATCGCCCTGATCAACAAGCAGCGGCGCCAGTACCTCAACACCATGCGCACCCTGTCGAAGCTGTCCGCGGCCGAGAATCGGGACAACCGCATCTCCCATCTGCTGATCGAGGGCGCGATGCTGCATCTGCAGGCCGATCTCGACTGGCTCGAGCGGTGCCAGGAAGAGCTGGAGGAGCTGGAGTGAACGACAGCCCTTCTGCTCTGCCTCCCCTGCTTGAGGCCGAGGGCCTGGTCAAGACCCACTACGGCGAGGGCTCTCCCGCCTATGCCGTACGTGGTGTCGATCTCTGCGTACGGCAGGGCGAGTTCGTCGCCGTCACCGGACCTTCCGGCGCCGGGAAGTCGACACTGCTGCATCTGCTCGGCGGGCTCCAGCGGCCGGACAGTGGCAGCATCCGCCTCGGCGGCGAGTCCACCGACTCCTACAGCGAGGCGCGCTGGGCGGTGGAGCGCCGGCGCCGGATCGGCATCGTCTTCCAGTTCTTCAACCTCGTCTCCAACCTGTCGGTAGCCGACAATGTCGAGCTGCCCGCGCTGCTCGCCGGGACCTCGCCGAAGCAGGCGCGCGCCGAGCGCGAGAAGCTCCTGGCCGAGCTGGGCTTGGAGGGCAAGGAGCGCAGCATGCCGGGCGAGCTGTCCGGCGGCGAGCAGCAGCGCGTCGCGCTGGCCCGGGCCCTGGTCAACCACCCGTCCCTGCTCCTCGCCGACGAGCCCGCAGGCAGCCTGGACAGCAAGGGAAGGCGCGAGGTGATGCGCCTGCTGTCCCGCTTCCACCAACGCGGTCAGACGATTGTGCTGGTCACCCATGACGCACGGCTCGCGAGCGCCGCGGACCGGGTGATCAGCTTCTTCGACGGCCGGATAGCCGACGACGCCGAGCTGGGCGGCACACCGCCACGCGGCACCGGCATCTCCGGCGTACTGGAACTGAAGGACTGACCCCAGGTGCCCACCCACCCCCCGACGAGCCACTCCGCCGCGCCCGGCCACCCACCGACGAGCCCCCGGGCCGTGCGTAGCCTGCTGAAGGCGCGCCGCCCCGTCGTACGCGATCTCGGGCCGAGGGGCTGAGGGCGTGCGGGCCACCCTGCGCTGGGCGCATGCCGATCTGCGTACGCATCGTGGTGAGGCGCTGTTCATCGTGCTCGCCACCGCCGGGATCGTCACCTCGCTGCTCCTCGCCGCGGCCCTCTTCGGGTACGCCACCAACCCCTGGCAGCGCGTCTTCGCCCAGTCCCGGGGCGCCCATGTGTGGATCCACACCGGAGCCTCCAGCGACGCGGGCAGCCTGGCGCGGCTTGCCGGCGTCGAGTCCGTCTCGGGGCCGTACCGGAGCGCCGCGGCGACCGTCGAGTCACGCGGCACCCGAGCCTCCGTCGAACTGCGCGGCGCCGCCGGCGGGCCACCCACCACCGGGCGCCCGCTGCTCACCTCGGGCCGCTGGCTGGACCCGGGCACACCGGACGGAGTCGTCCTCGAACGCGGCCTCGCCCGCGCGCTGTGGGCCGAGCCCGGCGACACCCTGACGCTGCCCGGCACCGCGCGGACCCTGACCGTTCTCGGCATCGCCGAAAGCGCCGAGCCCGGCTACAGCCCCGGGGAGCGGTCCGGCCTCGTCTGGGCGCCACCGTCCGTCGTCCGGCGGACCGACGGGCGCGCGGGCCAGGTCATCGGGCTGCGCCTCGCCGACCCCGACGACACGGACTACGCGGTGCAACGCGCCGTCACGACCCTGGGCGCCGGAGCGGTCACCCAGGTCTCCAACTGGCAACAGGCCCGCGCCGAGGCGCAGGGCGGCAACCGGCTGCTCGGCCAGGTGCTCGGCCTCTTCGGCCTGGGCGCCCTGGTCGCCGCCGCGCTCGCCGTGTACGGCGCCATCGAAACCCGTATCCGCGGCCATCTGCGCGACATCTCGGTCCTGAAGGCCATCGGCTTCACGCCCGCCCAGGTGGTGCGCATCTTCCTCATCCAGCACCTGGCGTACGCCCTGCTCGGGGCCGCGGTGGCCACGGCCCTCACCCAGACGCTGGGCAGCCGCGTCCCGGGACGGCTCGGCGACGCGGTCGGCATGTGGCAGGGGCTGCCGGGGCACACGACGGCCCTGTTCGGGGTGCCGGCGGCCGCGGTGCTGTTCATCGGTGCCATGACGGGACTCGCCGCGTGGCGGGCCGGGCGGGTGCCTTCGGCGCCGGTGCTGCGGGCCGCGGCGCCGCCGGGCGGACGCCTGTCCGGCGTGGCGCGCGGGGCACTGGGGCTGCGGCTGCCGCCCGCGCTGGTCCTCGGCTGGCACAAGGCGTTCACGCGGCGGCCGCGCTCGCTGTCCACCATCGCCCGCCTCGCGCTACCGCTGCTCCTGATCGTGGTCGCCCTGAGCGCCTGGACGACCATCGACCGGTTTCACGACGAGCCGCAGCAGCTCGGCCTCGCCGCCGCGCTCACCGCCCGCGCCGACGAGGGCCTGGGCGATTCCGGGGCACGGGCCCTGCTCGCCGGGAACCGGCAGGTCGCCGCCGTCCATCCGGGCATCGAGGTGACGGCCCTCGTCCCGGGCCAGACCGGCACGATCGCGCTGCGCGGCCTGGGCACGAACCGGAACCCGTACCCCTTCACGCTGGCCGAGGGCCGCCCGGCGCGCGGCCCCGACGAGGCGGTGGCCGGACAGGGGCTCCTCGACGCGCTGGACGTACGCGTCGGTGACTGGGTGCGGATGACGGTGGGCGGGCGCCCTCAGATACTGCACATCGTGGGCCGCAACATCGAGCCGGAGAACGGTGGCCGGACCATCTCCACCTCGCTCGACACACTGCGGGAGAACGATCCGCAGCTGCGGCCCACGCTCTACCAGCTCCAGTTGCGCCCCGGCGCGGATCCCGCCGAGGTCGGTGCCGAGCTGGCGGAGTCCTCACGGGGACGCCTTGACGTCCACTCCGTGACCAACCCGGCCAACGGGCTCTCGCCGCTGCGCGGAGTGGTCATCGGGCTGATCGCCGTCCTCGCCCTGATCGGGCTCATCGAGCTGCTGACCGCGATCGGCGGCACGGTGCGCGAAGGGGAACGGGATCTGCTCGCCCTCAAGGCGATCGGCCTGTCGCCACGGCAGATCACGGCGGTCGCGGTGACGGCGACGGGGTGCACCGCCCTGGCCGCCGCGCTCACCGGTACGGCCCTTGGTCTGCCCCTCGGGCACTGGCTGATCGACGCCCAGGGACGGTCGAGCGGCATCGGCGCCGGAATCGCCCGGTCGCCGTCCCCCGCTCTGCTCGTGCTGTTCGGCGCGGCCGCGGTTCTCGGTGCCGCCGCGCTGGCCGCGCTCCCGGCGGCGCGGGCGGCCCGGCGCCGCCTCGCGGACACGCTGAGCGCGGTCACCTGACGCCTCGGGCCGCTGCGGCTGCGTGCCCCGGGCCTACGCGGCCGCGCGACGGTAGCTGCTGCCGTCCCGCTCCCGTACGAGCAGGCCGTCGCTGACGCAGTATCTGCGCAGCGCGGACGTGTCCTCGTGGACCGTGCGGAAGGCCTCGTTGACCTCGCCCTCGGTGTAGGTACGCCGGGCGTCGAAGAGCGTTCCCGTGAGGTGGACGAGGAGCTCGTGGCGCACCGTGGAGCGGACCGGGATCGACGTGAGGCGGCCCTGGGCGAAGAATCCCGTGAGGCGGCGCGGAACGGCGGGGTGTGCCTCGGCCGGGCGGTCGCGCTCGCGGCGGAACACGGCAGGGTCCGCCCACAGCGAGCCGTCGGGCCGGCGCTCGACGAGGCCCGCCGCGACGAGGCGCCCCAGATGCTTGCGGGCGGCGGCGGAGTCCTCGTGGCGCGGCGGCAGCTCGTCGAGCACGATCCGCGCGTACAGCTTCAGTCGTTCGGGGTCGGCGAGCGCGGCCATGAGCTGGTCCATGGGGTCCTCCCGGCAGGTGACAGAACCGGAGCAGTGTCACCCGCCGGAAGGCGGCCACGCATCCCAATTAGGCCCCGTCGGTGACGTTCTAACGGCCGCGCAGCTCCCGGTACTTGGCCACGAGGGCCTGGGTGGACCCGTCGAGCCCGGGCACGTCCGCACCCTCCGTCAGGGCGGGTTCGATGCGCTTGGCGAGGACCTTGCCGAGTTCGACGCCCCACTGGTCGAAGGAGTCGATGTTCCAGACGGCGCCCTGGACGAACACCTTGTGCTCGTAGAGGGCGATGAGCTGGCCGAGGACGAACGGCGTGAGCCTCTTCGCGAGGATCGTCGTCGTCGGGTGGTTGCCCTGGAACGTCTTGTGCGGCACGAGCTCCTCGGGCACACCCTCGGCGCGGACCTCGGCCGGGGTCTTGCCGAAGGCGAGGGCCTGCGTCTGCGCGAAGAAGTTGGCCATCAACAGGTCGTGCTGTGCGACGAGTCCCGGCAGCAGGTCCGCCACGGGCTCGGCGAACCCGATGAAGTCCGCCGGGATCAACTTCGTTCCCTGGTGGATCAGTTGGTAGTAGGCGTGCTGCCCGTTGGTGCCGGGGGTGCCCCAGACGACCGGGCCCGTCTGCCAGTCCACCGGGCGGCCCTCGCGGTCCACCGACTTGCCGTTGGACTCCATGTCGAGCTGCTGGAGATAGGCGGTGAACTTGGACAGGTAGTGCGAGTACGGCAGCACCGCATGCGACTGCGCGTCGTGGAAGTTGCCGTACCAGATGCCCAACAGGCCAAGGATCAACGGCCCGTTGGACTCGGCGGGCGCGGTGCGGAAGTGCTCGTCGACGAGGTGGAACCCGTCGAGCATCTCGCGGAACGCGTCCGGGCCGATCGCGATCATCAACGACAGACCGATCGCCGAGTCGAACGAGTAGCGGCCACCGACCCAGTCCCAGAACTCGAACATGTTGGCCGTGTCGATACCGAACTCGGAGACCTTCTCGGCATTCGTCGACAGGGCCACGAAGTGCTTGGCCACGGCCTCCTGACCGGCCCTCAGACCGGTGAGGAGCCAGCTGCGCGCGGAGGTCGCGTTGGTGATCGTCTCGATGGTCGTGAACGTCTTCGAGGCGATGATGAACAGCGTCTCGGCCGGGTCGAGGTCACGGACGGCCTCGTGCAGGTCGGCGCCGTCCACGTTCGACACGAAACGGACCGTCAAGTCCCGGTCCGTGAAGGAGCGAAGCACCTCGTACGCCATCGCCGGGCCGAGGTCGGAGCCGCCGATGCCGATGTTCACGACGTTCTTGATGCGCTTGCCGGTGTGGCCCGTCCACTCCCCCGAACGGACCTTGCCCGCGAAGACGGCCATCTTGTCCAGCACGGCATGCACCTGCGGGACGACATCGACACCGTCGACCTCGATCACCGCGTCACGCGGGCCCCGCAGCGCCGTGTGCAGCACGGCCCGGTCCTCGGTCGTATTGATCTTCTCGCCGCGGAACATGGCATCCCGCAGCCCGAAGACGTCGGTCGCGGCGGCGAGCTCGCGCAGCAGGCGCAGCGTCTCGTCCGTGACGAGGTGCTTGGAGTAGTCGACGTGCAGGTCGCCGACCTGGAGTGTGTAGTCGGAGCCGCGCGCCGGATCGGCGGCGAACAGCTCACGCAGCTGCACGTCTCCGAGTTCTTCCCGGTGCTTGGCGAGCGCCGTCCACTCGGGCATCTGATTCAGCCTACGGCTTTCTGCGTTCATCTCGGACTTCAGCCTTCTCTCGTACCTGAGTACGTACCTTGCCCCACTGCTTGACCAACCTAATGGAGCAGGGCCCGGTATACGGCATCTGTCCGGACCGCTACGGCCGAACGAGTCCGGCCGGACACTTGGGTGTGTCCGGCCGGTGCTCAAGTCCTAGATCTCGCCCCGCAGTTTGGCGAGCGCCTCCGCGAGGATCGCCTCGCCGTCCGCGTCACTGCGCCGCTCGCGCACATACGCGAGGTGCGTCTTGTAGGGCTCGGTGCGCGGCGGGTCCGGCGGGTTGTCCCGGTCCTGCCCGGCAGGGAAGCCGCAGCGCGGACAGTCCCAAGTCTCCGGCACCTGCGCGTCGGAGGCGAAGCTCGGCTGCGTCTCGTGCCCGTTGGAGCACCAGAAGGAGATGCGCAGACGCGGCGCGGACTCGCCGCGCTCGGCCTCGCCCATCGGCCCCGCCCCGACCCGACTTCCTCGGATCGCGTTGCCACTTGCCACGGTCGTAACTCCCTGCGTGATGGTGCCGCGGAGCTTGTCGGCGTCTCACTCCGCCGCGGGCGCCTCAGTCTACGTAAGGCCCAACGCGCGTCCAGTGATTGGAGTTACATCCCCGCCCCTAGACGCAAGCCCCATGATAGGCCGCGCCGGAGGGCGCGTACCGAACATGGGGCCTTATGTGCGCGATGTGCAGGTGTGACGGCGTCAGTTGTTGACCTTCATGAGCAGGCCGAGCACGACAATGCACGCGAACCACAGCAGAGCGAGCACGATGGTGATGCGGTCCAGGTTGCGCTCGGCGACCGACGAGCCGCCGACGGACGACTGCATGCCGCCACCGAACATGTCGGAGAGACCGCCACCCTTTCCCTTGTGCATCAGCACAAGGAGCATCAGCAGCAGGCTGAAGACGATCAGGGCGATCGAGAACCCCATAACCACGGCTGGTCCCTACTTCCTGGCAATTCTCTCGGACTGAACTGATACGTACTGCGATGTATCCGTACTGCGATGTATACGTGCTGCGGGGGCCCGGTGGAAAGCCACCCGGCCCCCGCAAGGGTACGACGTAACGCCGCTACCGCCTACTCGCAACCTGTTCGTTCGCCTCCGGGGCGCTCTGTGTCGGTGTCGAGTGGCCGACCGTGCTCAACCCTTCGGGCCTCCGCGCGCTCGCCCTCTCGACACCGACGCGCCCCTGCGGCTCACTGGTCGCGGAACCGGATGATCTTGACGAACTCCTCGGCGTCGAGCGCCGCGCCGCCGACGAGGGCGCCGTCGACGTCGGGCTTCGACATGATCTCCGCGACGTTCCCGGACTTCACCGAGCCGCCGTACTGGATGCGGACCTTGTCGGCCAGCTCCTGGGAGTACAGCTCGGCGAGCTTGCCGCGGATCGCCCCGCAGACCTCCTGGGCGTCGTCGGCGCCGCAGACCTTGCCGGTGCCGATCGCCCAGACCGGCTCGTACGCGATCACGACGGTCTCGGCCTGCTCGGCCGGGATGTCCTTGAGACCGCCCTCGACCTGCGACAGCGTGTGCGCGACGTGGCTGCCCGCCTCGCGGACGTGGAGCTCCTCGCCGACGCACAGGATCGGGGTCAGGCCGTGCTTGAAGGCGGCCTTCACCTTGGCGTTGCAGACCTCGTCGGTCTCGTCGTGGTACTGCCGGCGCTCGGAGTGGCCGACCGCCACGTACATGCACTTGAGCTTGGCGAGCATCGGGCCCGAGATCTCACCGGTGTAGGCACCGGAGTCGTGGGCCGAGATGTCCTGGGCGCCGTACTTGATCTTGAGCTTGTCGCCGTCGACCAGGGTCTGTACGGAGCGCAGGTCGGTGAAGGGCGGCAGGACCGCGACCTCGACGGCGTCGTAGTCCTTGTCGGCCAGCGCGAAGGCGAGCTTCTGGACGTGGGCGATGGCCTCGAGGTGGTTGAGGTTCATCTTCCAGTTGCCCGCCATCAGCGGCGTGCGGGTGGTCATTGAGGTCAGTCCTCCAGTGCGGCAAGGCCGGGGAGCGTCTTGCCCTCAAGGTATTCGAGGGAGGCGCCGCCGCCGGTCGAGATGTGGCCGAATGCATTCTCGTCGAAGCCGAGGAGCCGGACGGCCGCGGCGGAGTCGCCACCGCCGACGACCGTGAAGGCCGGGGAGTCGAGGAGCGCCTGGGCGACCGCCTTGGTGCCCTCGGCGTAGTCGGGGTGCTCGAAGACGCCCATCGGGCCGTTCCAGAAGACGGTCCCGGCGTCGGCGAGCTTCGATGCGTACAGCTTGCGGGTCTCCGGACCGATGTCGAGACCCTCCTGGTCGGCCGGGATGGCGTCCGCGGCGACGGTGGTGGGGTTGGCCGGGGCCTTGGTCTTGAGGTCGGGGAAGTCCGGCGAGACTAGGACGTCCACGGGGAGCACCAGCTCGACGCCGTTCTTCTCGGCGCGCTCGATGTACTCCTTGACGGCCGGGATCTGGTCCTCCTGAAGGAGGGAGATGCCGACCTCGTGGCCCTGGGCCTTGAGGAAGGTGTAGGCCATGCCGCCGCCGATGAGCAGGCGGTCGGCCTTGCCGAGCAGCTGGTCGATGACGGCGAGCTTGTCGGAGACCTTGGCCCCGCCGAGCGCGACGACGTACGGCCGCTTGACCTCGTCGGTGAGCCTCTTCAGGACGCCGACCTCGGTGGCGATGAGGTAGCCGGCGTAGTGCGGCAGGCGGGCCGGCAGGTCGTACACGGAGGCGTGCTTGCGGTGCACCGCGCCGAAGCCGTCGCCTACGTAGACATCGGCCAGGGCGGCCAGCTGGTCGGCGAACTCGCCGCGCTCGGTGTCGTCCTTCGACGTCTCGCCGGCGTTGAAGCGGAGGTTCTCGATGACGGCGACCTGGCCGGGCTCCAGGCCGTCCACCGCGTCGTAGGCGGCGGGGCCGACGGTGTCCTGGGCGAACGCGACCGGCTTGCCGAGGAGCTCGGCGAGGCGCTCGGCGGCCGGCAGCAGCGAGAACGCCGGGTCCGGGGCTCCCTTGGGGCGGCCCAGGTGGGAGGCGACGATCACCTTGGCGCCCGCGTCGGCCAGGGCCTTGACGGTGGGCAGGACGGCGCGGATGCGGCCGTCGTCGGTGATCTGGCCGTCGGCGAGAGGCACGTTGAGGTCGGCGCGGACGAAGACCCGCTTGCCCTCGACCCCTTCGGCGAGAAGTTCGTCGATCGTCTTCATGGCTGGACTCCTGGACTTCTTGGTTGGGCTGACGCACAACAGGGCCCGGACGGCGCGGCGTTGCGCGGTCCGGACCCTGTGCTCACATCGAGATGCCGGCTCTGGATCTAGAGCTGGCCGCCGACGAAGACCGTGAGGTCGACGAGACGGTTGGAGTAGCCCCACTCGTTGTCGTACCAGCCGAGGATCTTCACCGAGTTACCTTCCTGAACCATGGTCAGGGAGGAGTCGAACGTGCAGGACGCCGGGTCGCCGACGATGTCGGAGGAGACGATCGGGTCCTCGGTGTAGGACAGGTAGCCCTTGAGGTCGCCGTCCTCGGAGGCCTTCTTGAACGCGGCGTTGACCTCGTCCTTGGTGGTCTCGCGCGCCAGGGTGACGACCAGGTCGGTGGCGGAGCCGGTCGGGACCGGGACGCGCATCGCGATGCCGTCGAGCTTGCCCTTGAGCTGCGGGAGGACCAGGGCGGTCGCCTTGGCGGCACCGGTGGTGGTCGGAATGATGTTCTCGGCGGCGGCACGCGCGCGGCGCAGGTCCGAGTGCGGGAAGTCCAGGATGCGCTGGTCGTTCGTGTACGCGTGGACCGTGGTCATCAGGCCCTTGACGATGCCGAAGTTCTCGTCGAGAACCTTGGCCATCGGCGCCACACAGTTCGTGGTGCAGGACGCGTTCGAGATGACGTGGTCCGTCGCCGGGTTGTACTGGTCCTGGTTGACGCCCATCACGATGGTGATGTCCTCGTCCTTGGCCGGAGCCGAGATGAGGACCTTCTTGGCGCCGCCGGCGATGTGCTTCTCGGCGTCGGCCTTCTTCGTGAAGATGCCGGTCGACTCGATGACGATGTCGACGCCCAGCTCGCCCCACGGGATGTCGGCGGGGTTGCGCTCGGAAAGGACCTTGATGCTGTGGCCGTCGACGGTGATCGTGTCGACAGTGTGCGTGACCTCGGCCTTGAGGCGGCCGAGGATGGTGTCGTACTTCAGAAGGTGTGCGGTGGTCGCGGTGTCACCGAGGTCGTTGACAGCCACGATCTCGATGTCTGCACCCTGCTCAAGCAGCGCGCGGAAGTAGTTACGCCCGATGCGGCCAAAGCCGTTGATGCCTACGCGGATCGTCACGAACCGATCTCCTCGTTGGTACGCCGGTTTTAGACGCCGGCGAGTTGTATGGGATGTCCCCGACCGCCTCCGACCCTACCTCTCCGAAGCCCTCCGGGTGACATTGAGTGGACCCTTGTGCGGCCCGGCGGCCCGTACCGCCCAGTAGGGGTACGGACCGCCGGGATTCCCGCTCATCTGGCGCTTTTTGCGAAAAGTGAGCGGGGTATTTTGTCTGGTTTTCGGCTTGGTGGTTTTCAGCTCCTCAGGGAGGCCAGCGCCTTCCCCACGAGCACGCTCCGCTCGGCCGCCGTGGCGACGTGTTCGAGACCGAATCCGAGGAGCACGGTGTCCTTGGTGCTGACGGCTCCGTATGTCTTGAACAGTTCACCCGCGCGGGCCCAGTCCTTGGTGACGACGGGGCTGCCCGGGGGCGCGCCCGCGACCTTCCAGGCGCCGAACGACGACTCGAAGCCCTCGGTCTCCTTGGCGGCGCCGCCGATGACGACGGACGCGTTGTCGGCGAGGACGCCGTGGCCGCCGCTGCCGGGGTCGGTGATGTAGCTGAGCGAGACCTCGACCGTCTTGCCCGCGTAGGCGCTCAGGTCGAAGGTCACCGGCTTCCAGCCGTCCGAGGCGCCCGTGAGGCTGTTCCAGGAGCCGGAGGTGCCGGTGGCCGTGCAGCCCGCGCTGCCGGGCGTCAGGTAGCGCTTGAGCGCCGGGTGCTCCTTGATCAGGAATCCGGCCTCGCACTCGGCGGGGACGGCGTTCGTGGTGGCGCCGCCGGCCTCGGGCAGCGTCGTCCAGTCCTCGGCGCCCGCCGTGTGCGCCTCAAGCACCGCGTGGTCGTAGCCGGGCTCGGTGTCCCACAGGAGCTGGAACTTCAGGGACGGCTTGTCGGCAGCGGAGACGCTGGTGAGGTCGATGGTGCGGGTCAGGCGCTTCCAGGCGTCGTCCGTGTGCACGGCGGCGGCCATGGAACTGCCCTCGAACGGGCTGTACGGGTTGGGGGTGCCCGCGTACTCACCGGCGCCCGCGCTCGTGAACTGCGGGTAGTCGGCCTTGGACAGCACGTCGGAGGTGGCCTGGTAGGTCGCGGCGATGTTCAGCGGGTTGCCGGGCGCGTCGCCGAGGCCCGCGGCCGCGCCGGTGAGCACGCCGGATCCGGCGAACTTCGTGGCGCCGGGTGTCGACGTACGCGAGTACGCGCCCAGGTAGTACTGACTGAAGTCGTTCGTGGTCGTGTCGCCGATGGCGACGGAGCCGCCCGCCTGCTCACCGGCCTCGATCAGCTTGCCGCCCTCGTTGAGGTAGTCGCGCAGAGCGAGCTGGGTGGTGAGGCCGGGGCGGTCGGCGCCCGTGTAGTGGACGACCGTCCTGAAGTGGTCGAGTACCGCGAGTGCGTCCGGGGCGCCCTGGGTGGCGACGTTCCACACGAGCGGGGTGCGGCCGTTCGCCTTCAGCGCGTCCACGTAGGCCTTGGTCTGCTGGCCTGTGGCGTCGTTCTCTGCGACGACGAGGGTGTCGGCCCTGGGTCGCTCGGCCACGGTGTACGTGAAGTGCTCGCTGGAGGTGCGCTTCCCGGACTTGCCGCGTCCGGTGAACCAGACCTCGACCTTGTCGCCCGGGTCCGCGCCCTCGATCTTCGCGCGGTACGCGTCGAAGTGGAGGTTGTCGTCGCCGCCGTAGGTCTCGCCGCCCTTCCAGGCGCGCAGGTCCTCGTCGTGCGTACGGCCGCCGCCCACGCGGTAGTTGAGCTCCTTGTCGCGCACCGACTTGCGGGCGGTGACGGAGACCTCCTGGTCGGCGCCACGCGCGTACGACGTCGGGAACGTGGCCGGGGTGAAGTCGGGGGCCTCGATGCCGACCGAGGAGGACGGCCGGTCGGGGTGGGACGCGGTCTCGGCGACGGAGAGCGCGAACGGGATGTTCTTGGTGAACTCGTCCTGGATCAGCTTCTCGTCGTCAGGGAAGGTGAAGACGGACTCGCAGTCCTCGGGGCGCCACTGGTCGTTCGGGTCGATGGCCGATGCGGTCTGGCACTCGCTCATCTCGGGCGTGAACATCCCGATGCCGTTGACGTTGCCCGCGTGCCCGTCCGCCTCGCCGTTGGTGGTGTACAGCTCGGAGGAGACCTGCGGGTGGTAGCCGGGGATCGCGGAGTTCTCGGGGGTCCCGGCGAGCGCCTTGTAGAGCACGTCGTCCGGCGTCGGCGTGGCCACCTGCCAGCCCACTCCGTAGAGCAGCAGCTCGGCCGCGGAGTGGTAGTTGATGGCGTACCGGAAGCCGATGCGCTTCTCGAAGGCGTCGAGGGCCTTCGTCTCGGGCTCGGAGCCGGGGCTCGCGCCGCGGTAGGTCTCACTGGCAGGGCTCGGGGACGAACCCTCGTCGTCGTAGCCCCACTTGTAGGCGAAGTTGCGGTTGAGGTCGACGCCGTCGCCCGTGGTGATCGCGCCGTCGCCGTTCACGTCCCGCATGTTCTTGCGCCACTGGCGGTCGCCGTCGGGGTTGAACGTCCAGTCGTACCCGTCGGGGTTCGCCGACAGGACGAACCACATCTCCGTGGAGTCGACGATCTTCTTGATGCGCTTGTCCTTGGAGTAGTTGTCCAAGTAGTAGTGCATCAGGCGGCGGGTCATCTCGGGGGTGATCCACTCGCGGGCGTGCTGGTTGGACATGTAGAGCACGGACGGCTTCGAGCCGTCCCGGGTCGTACGGGCGCCCTTGGTGAGCTTGACCGCGAGGATGTCCTTGCCCTGGAGCGTCTTGCCGATGGAGACGACCTTGGTGAGGCCGGGGTGCGCCTGGCCCGTCCTGACGATCTCCTCCTGGAGATTGCCCTTGCCGCTGTAGGGGCGGAACACGCCGTCACCCGCGGCCGCCACACGGGCTCGCGCCTTGGCGGAGAGCGTGTGCTCGGTGAGTTCGACGCCCTTCTTCTCCAGCTGCTTCGCCTGCTTGTCGGTGAGGTAGACCTCGACCTCGGCCTTCCCCTTCTCGGGGGCCTGTTCGCCGAGTTCGTGCCCGTCCTGCCCGGCCGCGAGGAGCAGGGGTACCTGCTCCTTCGTGACCTCGGCACGGAACACCTTGACCGGATCGGCGTCCGACCGGGGTGCACCGCCGCTCTCCGCCTGGGCGACGGGTGTCAGTCCCGCGCCTCCCAGCCCGCCCAGAATGAGTGCCGTGGTGGCGAGGATCGATCTCGCTCTTCGTCTCATGAGCCCCCCTTGCAGTTGTGTACCGCAGAAGCAGGTGAGTACCGCAGAAGCTGTGGTGTGCCGCAGAAGTCGCGGTGTACCGCAGAAGCGAACAGACGCCAGACTCATGACAGTTCATGGTCAAGTCAAGGGCGCGTCAAAGGGGTTCCGTCAGACCCCGCGTGGTCCCCATGCGCAGCGAAAACGCCGGTGCCCGTGCCCTGGCAGGGCGCCGGCACCGGCGTGAGTCATTCCGCTCCGGGGTCAGCCGGCGAGGTTGTCGGCCATCTCCTCGGAGATGTTCGACTCCGTGCCCGGGATGCCCATGTCCTGGGCCCGCTTGTCGGCCATCGCGAGCAGCCGGCGGATACGGCCCGCGACGGCGTCCTTCGTCAGCGGCGGGTCGGCGAGCGCGCCCAGCTCCTCCAGGGAGGCCTGCTTGTGCTCCATGCGCAGCCGCCCGGCGGCCGCGAGGTGCTCCGGCACCTCGTCGGCGAGGATCTCCAGGGCGCGCTGCACGCGGGCCCCGGCGGCGACGGCGGCGCGCGCCGATCGGCGCAGGTTCGCGTCGTCGAAGTTGGCCAGGCGGTTGGCGGTGGCGCGGACCTCGCGCCGCATCCGCCGCTCCTCCCAGGCGAGCACCGACTCGTGCGCCCCCATGCGGGTGAGCAGGGCGCCGATGGCGTCCCCGTCCCGTACGACGACCCGGTCCACCCCGCGTACCTCACGGGCCTTGCCCGCGATCTGGAGCCGGCGTGCGGCGCCGACCAGGGCGAGCGCGGCCTCCGGGCCGGGGCAGGTCACCTCCAGGGAGGAGGAGCGGCCCGGCTCGGTGAGCGAGCCGTGCGCCAGGAAGGCCCCGCGCCAGGCGGCCTCGGCGTCGCAGGTGGCCCCCGAGACCACCTGCGGCGGGAGACCCCGGATCGGGCGGCCGCGGCCGTCGACAAGGCCGGTCTGGCGGGCCAGCTGGTCACCGCCGGCCACGACCCGTACGACGAAGCGCGAGCCCCGGCGCAGCCCGCCGGGCGCCATCACGATCAGTTCCGAGCTGTGCCCGAAGATCTCGAGGATGTCCCGCTTCAGCCGTCGCGCCGCCATCGCGGTGTCCAGCTCCGCCTCGATCACGATGCGGCCGCTCACCAGGTGGAGCCCGCCCGCGAAGCGCAGGATGGCCGAGACCTCTGCCTTTCTGCAGCAGGTCCGGGTGACGGGAAGCCGGGAGATCTCGTCCTTCACCGCTGCCGTCATCGCCATGGGCCGATCCTTCCATGCATCCGAAAAATACGGTCGTACGCGGCGGCCAACAGCTCCGGATCGTGCCTCGGAGTCCCGTCGGGCCTGGCCACAGGCGCCAGCTCGACCGCAGCGCCGAAGCCCTCCTTGGCGGCGTCGGTCAGGGACTCGCGATCGGGCACGGCGGCCTCGTCGGCCAGCACCACGTCCAGGGCGAGTTTAGGGGCGTGTCGTCCCAAAACCTCCAAATGACGCTGCGGTGAGAACCCCTCGGTTTCTCCGGGCTGCGGCGCGAGGTTCAGCGAGAGGACCCTGCGGGCCTTCGTCGCCGTCAGCGCGTCCAGCAGCTCGGGGACCAGCAGATGCGGGATGACGGAGGAGAACCAGGAGCCGGGGCCGAGCACCACCCAGTCGGCATCGAGCACCGCGGCGACCGCCTCGGGGACGGCCGGCGGGTCGTTCGGCACGAGGTGCACGGACTGCACCTCGCCCGGGGTGAGGGCCACCGTGGCCTGGCCGCGCACCGTGTCTATGTCGTCGGGGCGGGCCGGGTCGTGCCCCTTGACCAGGGCCTGGAGCTCCAGCGGGACCGCGGACATGGGCAGGACGCGGCCCTGCGCGCCGAGCAGCTTGCCGACCAGGTCGAGGGCCTGCACATGGTCGCCGAGCTGCTCCCACAGGGCGACGATCAGCAGATTGCCGACGGCGTGCTCGTGCAGGTCGCCCTGGGACTGGAAGCGGTGCTGGATGACGCGGGCCCAGGTCTGGCCCCAGTCGTCGTCGCCGCACAGGGCCGCGAGGGCCTTGCGCAGGTCGCCGGGCGGCAGGACGCCCAGCTCGTCACGGAGCCGGCCGCTGGAGCCGCCGTCGTCGGCGACGGTCACCACGGCGGTGAGGTCGCCGGTGATGCGCCGCAGGGCCGCCAGGGACGCGGACAGGCCCATGCCGCCGCCGAGGGCGACGACCTTGGGCTGGGCGCCGCGCCGGCGGCCCGTGGGAGGGGTGACCCGGCGGAGCCTGCTGCCGAGCCGGAGTGTGCGACCGGTCATTCGCGGCCCATGTCCCGGTGGACGACCACGGTCTCCACGCCCTCCGCCGCGATGCGCGCGGCGAGCTTCTCCGACATGGCCACCGAGCGGTGCTTGCCTCCGGTGCAGCCGACCGCGATCGTCACGTACCGCTTGCCCTCGCGGCGGTATCCGGCCGCGATGAGCTGGAGGAGCTCGGTGTACCGGTCGAGGAACTCCTTGGCGCCGGGCTGGCCGAAGACGTAGTTCGCCACCTCTTCGTTCAGGCCGGTGAAGGGGCGCAGCTCGGGGACCCAGTGCGGGTTCGGCAGGAAGCGCATGTCGACGACCAGGTCGGCGTCGACGGGCAGGCCGTACTTGAAGCCGAACGACATGACCGTGGCCCGCAGCTCGGGCTCCTCGTCGCCGGCGAACTGGGCGTCCATCTTGGCCCGCAGTTCGTGCACGTTCAGGCTGGAGGTGTCGATGACCAGGTCGGCGTCGCCGCGCAGCTCGCGCAGGAGCTCGCGCTCGGCCGCGATGCCGTCGACGATGCGGCCGTCGCCCTGGAGGGGGTGCGGGCGGCGCACCGACTCGAAGCGGCGCACCAGGGCCTCGTCGGAGGACTCCAGGAACACGATGCGCCGGGTGACCTGGCGGGACTCCAGGTCGGCGAGGGACTGGTGGAGGTCGGTGAAGAACCGGCGGCCGCGTACGTCGACGACGACGGCGATCCGGGCGACGTTCCCCTGGGAGCGGGCGCCGAGTTCCACCATCGTGGGGATCAGCGCGGGCGGCAGGTTGTCGACGACGAACCAGCCGAGGTCCTCCAGACACTTGGCGGCCGTGGAACGCCCGGCACCGGACATCCCGGAGATGATCACCAGCTCGGGGATGGCCGCATCGGACGCCCCGGCGGTCTCGCTCGTCGTACCCGTACTCACCTGTGCTCCGTCTGTCTCCGTAGCCTGGCCTGCCCGGTCATCGGGGGCCGGCTGTGGTGCTGCCTGTTCGCCCTGCTCGTTCTCGTTCATGGCTCCTGCCCCCGTCGTCCTTCCGAGGTGGCCGCGGCCGTGGCCGTGGGGTCCTCGTCTTCAATGATCTCTCCTGTGGCCGTGTTCACGGCCGGTGCGGCGGGCTCCGCGCGTGCGAAGGCCGCCACGATCGTCTCTGCCGTCTTGCGGCCTATGCCGGGAACCTCGCAGATCTGATCGATTGTGGCCGATCGCAGGCGCTTCACCGAACCGAAGTGCTTGATCAGGGCCTGCTTGCGCGCGTCCCCGAGGCCGGGCACCTCGTCGAGCGGCCCGGCCTTGAAGCGCTTGGCCCGCTTGGTGCGCTGGTACGTGATCGCGAAGCGGTGCGCCTCGTCACGTACGCGCTGCAGAAGATAGAGCCCTTCGCTCGTGCGCGGCAGGATCACCGGGTCGTCCTCGTCGGGCACCCAGACCTCTTCGAGGCGCTTGGCCAGGCCGCACACCGCGATGTCGTCGATGCCCAGCTCGTCGAGCGCCCGCTTGGCCGCCGCCACCTGCGGCTGCCCGCCGTCGACGACGACCAGCTGGGGCGGGTACGCGAACCGCTTGGGGCGGCCGTCGTCCTCGGTGAGACGGGACTCGATCGGGCCGTCCTCGTCCGTCGGCTCGGCGTCGGACCACTCCCCCGACTTCTCCTGCGCCGCCAGATAGCGCTTGAAGCGGCGCGTGATCACCTCGTGCATGGAGCGGACGTCGTCCTGCCCCTCGAAGCCCTTGATCTGGAAGCGCCGGTACTCGCTCTTCCTGGCCAGGCCGTCCTCGAAGACGACCATGGAGGCCACGACGTCGTCGCCCTGGAGGTGGGAGATGTCGTAGCACTCGATGCGCAGCGGGGCGCTGTCCAGCTCGAGAGCCCCGGCGATCTCCTCAAGGGCGCGCGAGCGCGTGGTGAGGTCGGAGGCGCGCTTGGTCTTGTGGAGCGCGAGCGCCTGCTGCGCGTTCCTGTGGACCGTCTCCATCAGGGCCTTCTTGTCGCCGCGCTGCGGGATCCTCAGCGACACGTTCGACCCGCGGCGCGTGGTGAGCCACTCCTGTACGGGCTCCAGGGGCTCGGGCAGCGCGGGCACGAGGACCTCCTTGGGCACGGCGTCCCCGCGCTCCTCGCCGTACAGCTGCTGGAGCGCGTGCTCCACGAGGTCACCGCTGGTGACCGCCTCGACCTTGTCCGTGACCCAGCCGCGCTGGCCGCGCACGCGCCCGCCCCGCACATGGAAGATCTGCACGGCGGCCTCCAGCTCGTCCTCGGCGAGGGCGATCAGGTCGGCGTCCGTGGCGTCGGCGAGGACGACGGCGCTCTTCTCCATCGCCTTGCGCAGCGCCTCTATGTCGTCACGCAGGCGCGCGGCGCGCTCGTACTCCATCTCCTCGGCGGCGTCCGTCATGTCCTTCTCGAGACGGCGGATGTACGTGCCGGTGCGGCCGGTCATGAAGTCGCAGAAGTCCTCGGCCAGTTCGCGGTGCTCCTCGGGCGAGACGCGGCCTACGCAGGGGGCCGAGCACTTGCCGATGTAGCCGAGGAGGCAGGGGCGGCCGGTGCGGGCGGCGTTCTTGAAGACGCCGGCGGAGCAGGTGCGGACCGGGAAGACGCGCAGCAGCAGGTCGACGGTGTCGCGGATGGCCCAGGCGTGCCCGTAGGGACCGAAGTAGCGCACGCCCTTCTTCTTCTGGCCGCGCATGACCTGCACGCGCGGGAACTCCTCGTTCATCGTCACCGCGAGGTAGGGATAGCTCTTGTCGTCGCGGTACTTGACGTTGAACCGGGGGTCGTACTCCTTGATCCAGGAGTACTCCAGCTGGAGCGCCTCGACCTCCGTGGACACCACGGTCCACTCCACGGACGCGGCCGTGGTGACCATGGTGCGGGTGCGGGGGTGCAGGTTCGCCAGGTCCTGGAAGTAGTTGGCCAGGCGCTGGCGCAGGCTTTTCGCCTTCCCGACGTAGATCACCCGGCGGTGCTCGTCACGGAACCTGTACACCCCTGGGGAGTCCGGGATCTGTCCCGGCTGGGGGCGGTAGCTGGAGGGGTCGGCCATGTCAGACACCCTACTTGCGGCCACCGACAGTGAGGTTGCCCACGCGTTTCCCGGAGCGGTCCCGCAGCCCGCCGGACCAGACGGTTGCGCGTCGAGTCTTGTCCGGTGCAGATCAACACGCTTCAATGCCGGGTGAATTGGGGCCGCCGCACGCCCCGGCCGGACGGCCGTTGTGAGGATGCACGGGGGAGGGCCCTGGATGTCGTACGGCACACAGCACGCGGATACCGGCGCGCCCGCACTGGAGACGGCCCTGCGGGCGGGGCCCTTCCATGTCGCCCTGCGGGCCGCGATCACCGCGCGCGGGCTGCCGCTGCACCGCGTGCAGCACCATCTGACCCGCCACGGTGTCACGGTCGGCGTCACCAGTCTGAGCTACTGGCAGCAGGGGGCCAGGCGCCCGCAGCGCACCGAGTCCCTACGTGCCGTGCGCGCGCTGGAGGAGATCCTGGACCTGCCCGACGAGTCCCTGATCCGGCTGCTCGCCAAGGACGACGAGCACGCCGCCCGCCAGCGCCCCTCGACCCGTTCCTACCGCTCGCTCGTCGAGGCCTCGGGCGTCCTCGAACAGCTCCTCGCCGAGCTCGGCTCGCCCCCGGACGGCGGGCTGCACACAGTCGGCCATCACGAGCGGGTGCGGATCGGAGCGCGCCGCGAACTCCTCGGCCTCGACTCCCAGCACATCGTGCGCGCCCACCAGGACGGCGTGGACCGCTACGTGGCCGTCCACCACGGAGACCCGGGATGCAGCACGGATCACGTCTCGGTGCGCGCCCTGGAGAACTGCCGCACGGGGCGGGTGCGGCGGCACCGGGGAACGGGCGTCGTCGTGGCGGAGCTGCTCTTCGACGCGCGGCTGCGGGCGGGCGACACGTTCCTCTTCCGCTACGGCTTCGAGGACGGCACGGCGGGCCCCTCGTCGGAGTACCTGCGCGGCTTCGGCTTCGCGGGCGGGCAGTACGCGCTCCAGGTCAGGTTCACCGAGGGCGTCCTGCCCGTGCGCTGTCACCGCTTCACCCAGCACTCGGCGGCGGCCCCGCGCAGCGGCCGTCAGGACCTGCCGCTCAGCGCCGGCCACCGCGCGGTCCACGTGGTGGAGCCACAGGTGCGGGCCGGGATCCTGGGGATCGGGTGGGACTGGGAGGGCTGATCGGCGGGGTGGGGCTGATCGGGGTCCAGGTCCGGTCAGGCCGCCGGGCCCGCGACGATCTTGCCGTTCTTCACCTCGACCGGCACCTTCGCCAGCGGCTGAGTCGCCGGGTCGTGCAGCACCTTGCCGTTCGTTGCGTCGAACTTGCTGCCGTGGCAGGAGCACGTGAGTTCCGTGCCCTCCAGCATGCTGATGGGGCACCCCGCGTGCGTGCAGATGGTGCTGAACGCGGCGTACTTGTCGGCCGCCGGACGGCTGACCACCACGTTCTCGTCCCGGTACAGCTTGACGCCGCCCACAGGCACCTCGTCGGCCTTGCCGAGGTCGACCGGTGCCGTCGGCGCCGACTCCGCGCGGCCCCCCGACCCGCCCGGCGAGCAGGCGGCGATCCCGAGCCCTGCGGTCCCGGCGAGGGCGGCACCCCGCAGCACGGTTCGGCGGGCGGGCGACGTGCCGGGCATGGGGACTCCAGGGGTCGGTCGGGGCGGGGCAGGGTGGGCCACTGCACGCCAAGGCGCACATCGGTGACAGATCCGACGATACCGGTGGGGCGAATGACGCCTCGTGGGACCCTGGTGCAGGCCACACCCGTACGCTTCCGGGCCGCCTTCTTCTGCACCATGGCCGTCCTGCTTCCGCACGGTCCTGGCCGCCCTTCTTCTTCACCGTCCTGGCCGCCCTACTGCCGCACCATCCTGGCCGCCCTTCTTCTGCGGCATCCTGGCCGCCGTTCTTCTTCACCGTCCTGGCCGTCCCGCTTCTGCGGCATCCTGTACGGACGTCAGACGTCATCCGCCGCCCCGGGAGAGAGCACCACGTGAACCGTCCCACCGCCCGCGACGTGGCCGAACTGGCCGGCGTCTCACGTGCCGCCGTTTCCTTCGTCTTCAGCGGCCGGGCGCAGGGCAACCTCTCCGCCGGGACCCAGGCGAGGATCAGGGCGGCGGCCGACGAGCTCGGCTACCGCCCGGACGAGGTCGCCCGTTCCCTGCGCACCCGCCGCAGCGCGGTCATCGGCATGCTCAGCGACGAAATCGCGACCAGCCCGTTCGCCGGGCGCATGGTGCTCGGCGCCATGGAGGCGGCACGCGCGCGTGGCCACCAGGTGCTGCTCCTGGAATCCCGCAAGGACCCCGCCCTGGAGGCCGAGGCGGTCGCCGAGCTGCGGGCCCGCCGGGTCGACGGAATCGTCTACGCCGCGATGTCGATGCGCAGCACGAGCGTGCCGGCGGCCCTGGCGCCCGAGCGGTGCGTGCTCGCCAACTGCGTGGCGCGTGAGCCCGGTTCGTACGCCTCGGTGGTCGCGGACGAGCGCGGGGGCGGCCGGTCGGCGGTCGACGTGCTGATCCGGGCGGGCCACCGCGACATCGCGCTGCTCGGCGGCGAGACGGACAACATCGCGGCGTCCGACCGGGCCCGCGGCTTCGGCGACGGGCTGCGCGCCGCCGGGCTGAAGGCCCGTTCCGAGTGGACGCTGCGGGTGGGCTGGCAGATCGACGAGGGCTACGCGGGCGCGCTGCGCGTCCTGGACACGGAGGATCCGGACGCGCGCCCCACGGGCATCGTCTGCGCCAACGACCGTGTGGCCACAGGCGTGTTGCTCGCCGCGGCCAGCCTCGGCATCTCCGTACCGGACGACCTGTCGGTGGTCGGCTACGACGACCAGGACCAGATGGCCGACCACCTCGTCCCGGCGCTCACGACGATCGCGCTGCCGCACCACGCGATGGGCGCGGCGGCGGTGGACCTGCTCCTGGACTCGGTGGCCGCGGACGAGGACGTCGACCCCGCGACCCAGCGCGTCCTGGAGTGCCCGGTGGTCGAGCGGGCGTCGGTGGTGGCGCCGGGGCGACGGGGGTGACGGAGGCCGTGGGGGTGGCGGAGGCCGTGGGGGTGGCGGAGGCCGTGGGGGTGGCGGAGGCCGTGGGGGTGGCGGAGGCCGTGGGGGTGGCGGAGGCCGTGGGGGTGGCGGAGGCCATGGGGGTGGCGGAGGCCATGGGGAAACGGGTAGACAACCCTCCGGGATCAGTCCGCGACCGCCCACGCTTCCACCGTCAACTCCCCTGCCCCCTGCGTGACTTCGGCCGACAGCAGGCCGGTCGGAGCCGGGTGGACCTTCTCCGTGAGCATCACCCGCTCGTCCCAGAACGCCTCGATCAGCGGCCCGTCAACGAACACCCGTAGCCGCCCGCCCGGCGACACCCCTCCCGTCACCGCGGTCACCGTGTCCGAACGCCGGTACGGACGCGTGGCCGTCGCCGGAGCGCCGGTCCTGTCGAGCGTGAGGGTGCCCCTGGTGGGGTTCACGCGCAGTGCCACGGCGGGACCGAGCCGCAGTTCGGCCTCGGTGTCCGGCTGTGTCACGGCGACATCGAGTACGACTTCGTACGCCTCCGGGAGTTCGTCGCCGACCCGGACCGGCGTGCCCCGCAGCGCCGCCAGCTCCCGCGCGGGCGCCACCCGCAGCGAGCCGTCCGCGTGCAGCCCGAGCTCACGCGGATACGACAGGCACCCGGCCCAGCCCGCCGCCACGGACTCGGCCTCCGTGCGCGACTCCCAGCTCCACCCCCACACAAGGGTTCGATCGCCCTCGACCAGCGCGGTCGGCGCGTAGAAGTCGCGTCCGTGGTCGAGCACTCCCCCGGACCCCGCCTCCGCGACGAAGCGCAGACCACCGTCCGCGGTGGGGCGCAACTCGCCGGTCAGGTAGCTGGTCGCGTACGTGATGTCGTCGATCCAGAGCGAGAGCAGAAGCACCCAGCGGCCGTCACCCGCGGGCAGCAGGGCCGGGCACTCCCAGGCGGTGGCCGGTGCGGCTCGGCGCGCGGCGACCGGGTCGGTCCCGTCGATCAGCGAACCCGCGTAGGTCCAGGCGGTCAGTGCGTCGACGCGGTAGAGCAGGACGTCGGGCAGGCCACCGCGGTGACCCGCTCCCACGACGGCCCAGCGCTGCCCCTCGTGCGTGAAGACGTAGGGGTCGCGGAACGCGGTCAGGTCGAGGCCGGCCGGCGGGCCGGGGACGACGGGGTCGGGTTCCGCCTTGAACGCCGTGACGTCCGGGTCCGTGGCGCGGGCGAGCATGACGGAACCGATGCCGTCGTGGCGGTCCATGCCGGTGTAGACGGCGGTCGGCACACCGTCGTCGACGACCGCGCAGCCCGACCAGACGCCCAGCTCGTCGCGGGTTCCGGGGGTGGGCGTGAGCGCGATGCCGTGGTCGGTCCAGCGCACCAGGTCGGGGCTTGAGGCGTGGCCCCAGTGAATGTCGCCCCACACGGGCGCGCCCGGGTTGTGCTGGAAGAAGAGGTGGTAGCGGCCGTTGCTGAAGACCGGGCCGTTGGGGTCGTTGCACCACTGTCCCGCGGCGGGCCTGACGTGGTGGCGGGGCACGTTGCGGTCAGCCATGTCGTCGGCCATGTCGTCGGCTCCCTGTTTGCTGAGTCCGGCCGATTGTCATGCCGCCGGAACCTTGATTTAACGAACCTAACACGTGATAGTTGTGGCCATCTAGCACGTGTTAGGTCTCTGCCGGAAGCTCGCGTTCCGGCATCATGAGTCAGCGCGACAGGCGCGAAGGAGCGCAGCAGATGACCGACCAGACGACGCCGGGGCCCGCCGCGGCGGCCCACCTCGTATCCCCCGTCGCCCGTACGGGAACCGGCGCCACGGTCCCCACGACCGCCCCCATTGGCGTCTCCGCCGCAGCCGTCCCCACAGCGGGCGCCACTGGCACCACGGTCCCCGCCACCACGGTCCCCAGCACCTCAGTCCCCACGGGCACCGCACTCCCGGCGGACACCGCCGCCACCCCGGGCGTCACCGGCACCGCAGCCCCCAGCACCGACCTCCCCGCAGGCGCCGCCCCCGCCACCGACCTCCCCGCAGGCGCCGCCCCCGCCACTAGCCTCCCCATAGGCACCGCGCTCCCGGCGAGCACCGCCCCCGACGCAGCCGCCCCCACGGCGGGCATCGCCACCCCGGCCACCGCAGCCCCCAGCACCGACCTCCCCGCAGGCGCCGCCCCCGCCACTAGCCTCCCCACGGCTACCGCCCCCGCACCCGCGTCGGCCTCCGCCCCCACCACCGCAAGCCGGCGGCGTGTGAACTTCACGCTTGTCAGTGCCGCGCTCTTCATGTTCTTCGTGACCTGGTCGCTGTCCTGGTCGCTGTTCTCGATCTGGCTCACCCAGGACATCGGCCTCTCGGCGGGGCGTAGTTCCCTCGTCATCAGTGCCAACGCCGTCGGCTGTCTGCTGACCATGCCCCTCTACGGCTACGTCCAGGACAAACTGGGCCTGCGCAAGAACCTCCTGTACTGGATCGGCGGTCTGATGCTGCTGGTCGGCCCCATGTACATCTATGTCTACGGGCCCCTGCTCAAGACCCACTTCGCGCTCGGCCTCGTCGTCGGCTCCGTCTATCTGGCCATGGCCTTCGCGGTCGCCGTCGCCACCCTGGAGAGCTACACCGAGCGGCTCGGCCGCTTCCACGGCTTCGAGTTCGGCCGGGCCCGCATGTTCGGCTCGCTGGGCTGGGCCGCCGCGACGTTCTTCGCCGGGCGACTGTTCAACATCGACCCCAAGCTCAACTTCTGGGCGGCGTCCGTCTCCGCCGCCGTGTTCGTCGCCCTCATCGCCGCGATCCGTGTCACGGACGGCCGTCGCTCCGCAGCCGTGGACGCCGCCGCCTCATCGGTCTCGCTCGCCGATGTACGTTCCCTGCTGCGCTATCCGGCGTTCTGGGGGCTGCTGCTCTTCGTGGTCGCGGTGACGGCGACGTACAACACGTACGACCAGATGTTCCCCTCGTACTTCTCGTCGCTCTTCAGCACCAAGGCCGAGGGCAACCAGATGTACAGCGACCTGAACTCCTTCCAGGTCTTCCTGGAGGCCGGCGGCATGGCCCTCGCGCCGTTCCTCGTCAACCGGCTCGGCCCGAAGCGGTCACTACTCCTGTCCGGCTTCATCATGGCCACCCGCATCGGCCTCTCCGGCCTGGTCACCGACCCCACGGCGATCTCGGCGGTCAAGCTGATGCACGCGGCCGAGCTGCCGATCATGCTGATCGCGATCTTCAAGTACATCAACCGGCACTTCGAGTCCCGCCTGTCGTCCTCGATCTACCTGGTCGGCTTCCAGCTCGCGGCGCAGCTCGGCGCGGCGATCATCTCCCCGCTGGCCGGCATCGGCTACGACAGCCTCGGCTTCGCGCCCACCTATCTGCTCATGGCGGCGATGGTCGCCGCGTTCACCGCCGTCTCCGTGGCCACGCTGCGTCCCGACGCGAAGGGTCTGCCCGAGTCGGTCCCGGACGTGCCCGCTTCCGGCCGGGGCGCTGTGCCAGAGCCCGCGAGCCTCTAGCCTGTGCCTCGCCCCTGCCCCTCCGATCCACCGCACTCCCGCACTGTCGCACCGCTCCACAGTTCAGCCCGAAAGGAACCACCCGTGATAGTCGTCGCCGGAGAGGCCCTGATCGACCTCGTGCCGCAGGGCTGGGCCGCCGATGACGGTGGCGACCTGCCCGCGCTCGCGCCCCGGCTCGGCGGCGGCCCCTTCAACACCGCGGTGGCCGTCGGCCGGCTCGGCTCCCCCGTGGCCTTCTGCTCACGGGTCTCCCACGACGCCTTCGGCGAGGCACTGCTCGGCGGGCTCGCGCGAGCCGGCGTGGACGTGTCGTACGTCCAGCGGGGCGACGAACCGACGACGCTGGCCGTCGCGTCGATCGCCGCGGACGGCTCGGCCGGTTACTCGTTCTACGTCGAGGGCACGGCCGACCGGCTCTTCTCGGTGCCCGACCGGCTTCCGCCGGGCACGCGCGCGGTGTCGTTCGGCACGTGCTCGCTGGTTCTGGAGCCGGGCGCGAGCGCGTACGAGGAGCTGATGCGGTCGGCCTCGGCCCAGGGCGTGTTCACCGCGCTCGACCCGAACATCCGGGCCGGCCTCATCCCCGACCCGGACGCGTACCGGGCGCGCTTCAAGAGCTGGCTCCCCTCGACCGGCCTGCTCAAGCTGTCCGAGGAGGACGCGCAGTGGCTGGGCGGCACCCCGCAGGAGTGGCTGGCCTCGGGCCCCGCGGCCGTAGTGATCACGCGGGGCGGCGACGGGCTGACAGTCTTCACGCGGGGCGGCTCGCGGTACGACGTACCGGGTGAGCGCGTCGACGTCGTCGACACGATCGGCGCGGGCGACACCGTGAACGCGGCGCTGCTGCACGGTCTGGCCGCGTGGGACGCGCTATCCGTGGAGGCGGTGGCGGGCCTCGCCGAGGACGCGTGGCACCGGCTGCTGCGGTTCGCCGCGCGCGCCGCCGCGGTCACCTGCTCGCGGGCCGGCGCCGAACCGCCGTACGCGTCCGAACTCCCGCCGCTGTAGCGGCCGTTCACCTGACCCGGTCGGCCGTGCACGCCCCGCCGGTCACCCGTTGACCGCACGCAGTGCCCCCGGCCTGCGGCCGTTGAGGCGGTCGAGGGCGGCCGCCGTGGCGTCGTCGGCCGGGAGGTGGACCACGAGGCGCTGACCGTCGGCCTCGGGCATGGCCAGCGTCTCGTACGCCAGGCGGAGCGTGCCGGCCTCGGGGTGCGCGACGACGTCCACGCCGGTGCGCCGGGGCAGGGAGGGGACGGCGGCGAGCCGGTCGGCGAAGGGCGCCCCCGCGGTGACGGTCAGTTCGTCGACGAGCGCGGCGACGTGCGGGTCGTGGATCGATGCCCCGTGCCGGAGGTGGGAGACCTGCTCGTCGGCCACGCGGTCCCATTCGGGGTACGCGGTGCGGGCGCGCTCGTCGGTGAAGACGTACCGCACGGCGTTCGGCTGTCGGGCGTCGAGGATGCCGAGCGGGCGGGCGTAGCGCTCGTAGGCGTCGGTGTACGCGATGACGTCGCCGATCCAGTTGACCAGGACCGCCGGGGTGGGTTCGAGGCGGTCGAGGAGGGCTCGCACTGTGGGGCGGATCGTGCGCGACGGGGGTGCGGCCGTCGCGCCGGCGCAGCACATGGCGCCCCCGTCGGACTCCTTCACGAGGCGGCGGAGCAGGAAGCGCTCGTCGACGGGCAGGAGCAGCGCGTCGGCGAGGGCGCCGAGGACCGGGGGTGACGGGTTGCGGTCGCGGCCCTGTTCGAGGCGGGTGAGGTATTCGACGCTGATGCCGGCGAGCGTGGCCAGCTCGGAGCGGCGCAGGCCCGGGGTGCGGCGCCGCGCGCCGGTGGGGAGCCCCACCTCGGCGGGTGTGACGGCTTCTCGCCGGGTGCGCAGATAGGTGCCCAACTCGTTGTCGCTCACCCGTCGAACGTATCAACGTCAGGGGTCGCTGATCGTGGCCCTGTCACTACCAGTCTTGGCCCGGCCTTCCTCCGGTCCGCCGGTGACCGCAGGGTGGGCGCATGACCTACGACGACAACTCCGCCACCACTGCTACGACTTCGGCCACCGCACTGCCCCTGGCGGCCGGCGACTGGACGCTCGACCCGCTGCACTCGGCAGTGAACTTCACCATCCGGCATCTCGGGATCGCGAAGGTACGGGGGCGCTTCGCGCAGGTGGAGGCCGCGCTGTACGTCGGCGAGAGGGTGGACGACATCAGGGTGAGCGCCACCATCGCACTGGCCTCGATCGACACGGGCAACGCCGACCGTGACGCGCACGTCCGCCAGGCCGATCTGCTGGACGTGGAGCGCCGTCCGACGATGACGTACGTCTCGCACGGGGTATCGGGGAAGGACGACGACTGGTCCCTGGAGGGCGAGTTGACCATCGGTGACGTGACGCGGCCGGTGGCGCTCGCCGTGGAGTTCGGCGGGGTGGTGGACGTGCCGCTGGACGGGAGCCGGCATGCGGGGTTCGAGGCGACGGGCGAGATCCGCCGGAGCGACTTCGGCCTGGACTTCGGGGCCGGTCTTCTTGGTGATGTTGTCAAGATTCAGCTGGACATGCAGTTCGTCGAGCCGCAGGGCCAGGGTGGCTGACAGATGAACGCCCGGCGCCCCACGGGGAGTTCCCGTGGGGCGCCGGTTGTTTTTCGTGCGGTCGCGGACCGCCCGCGCTCAGGCCTTGCCGGCCCGCGTGGACTTGGTCGCGGTCTTCTTGGCGGCAGGCTTCTTCGCCGCGGCCTTCGTGGCCGCCGTGGTGCTGGCCGTGGCCACCTTCTTCGCCGGGGCCTTCGCCGTCGCCGAGACGGTCTTCTTCGCGGCCGCGGCCTTCTTCGCCGCCACCGTCTTCTTCGTACGCGCCGCGGGCACCGTCGCGTCGCTGAACCGGTCGGCGCCGAGGATGTCGCGCAGGAACTTGCCGGTGTGGCTGGACGGTTCGCCCGCGACCTCTTCGGGGGTGCCCTCGGCGACGACGAGGCCACCGCCGTTACCGCCCTCGGGGCCCATGTCGACGACCCAGTCTGCGGTCTTGATGACGTCTAGGTTGTGCTCGATGACGATCACCGAGTTCCCCTTGTCGACCAGGCCCGACAGGACGGTGATGAGCTTGCTGATGTCCTCGAAGTGCAGACCGGTGGTCGGCTCGTCGAGGACGTAGACGGTGCGTCCCGTGGACCGCTTCTGCAGCTCGCTCGCCAGCTTCACGCGCTGGGCCTCGCCTCCGGAGAGGGTCGGCGCGGACTGGCCGAGCCGGACGTAACCGAGGCCGACGTCGTTCAGCGTGCGCAGGTGGCGGGCGATGCCCGGGACCGCCTCGAAGAAGCCGAGCGCCTCCTCGATGGGCATGTCCAGGACCTCGGCGATGGACTTGCCCTTGTAGTGGACGTCCAGCGTCTCGCGGTTGTAGCGCGCTCCGTGGCAGACCTCGCACGGGACGTAGACGTCCGGCAGGAAGTTCATCTCGATCTTGATCGTGCCGTCGCCGGAGCAGTTCTCGCAGCGGCCGCCCTTGACGTTGAAGGAGAAGCGGCCCGGCAGGTAGCCGCGGACCTTCGCCTCGGTGGTCTCGGCGAACAGCTTGCGGACGTGGTCGAAGACTCCGGTGTACGTCGCCGGGTTCGAGCGCGGGGTGCGGCCGATCGGCGACTGGTCGACGTGCACGACCTTGTCGACGAGGTCGTCGCCCGCCACGCGCGTGTGCCGCCCGGGAACGCTCCGCGCCCCGTTCAGCTCGCGGGCGAGGTGCGTGTACAGGATGTCGTTGACCAGGGTCGACTTGCCGGAACCGGAGACACCGGTGACGGCGGTCAGGACGCCGAGCGGGAACGACACATCGATGTCGCGCAGGTTGTTCTCACGGGCGCCGTGCACGGTCAGCCTGCGCGTCGGGTCCACGGGGCGCCGGATGTCCGGCAGCGGGATGGACTTCTTACCCGACAGGTACTGGCCGGTCATCGACTCGGCGTTGGCGAGCAGCTCCTTCAAGGGGCCGCTGTGGACGACGTTGCCGCCGTGCTCACCCGCGCCGGGGCCGATGTCGACGACCCAGTCGGCGACCTTGATGGTGTCCTCGTCGTGCTCGACGACGATGAGCGTGTTGCCCATGTCGCGCAGCCGTACGAGGGTCTCGATCAGGCGGTGGTTGTCGCGCTGGTGCAGGCCGATCGAGGGCTCGTCCAGGACGTAGAGCACGCCGACGAGGCCGGAGCCGATCTGCGTGGCGAGTCGGATGCGCTGGGCCTCGCCACCGGAGAGGGTGCCGGCCGCGCGGTTGAGCGAGAGGTAGTCGAGGCCGACGTCGACGAGGAACCGCAGCCGCTCGTTGACCTCCTTGAGGACCCGCTCGGCGATCTTCTTGTCGCGCGCGTTGAGCTTCAGCTCGCCCAGGAAGTCCGCACAGTCGCTGATGGACATCGCGGAGACCTCGGCGATCGACTTCTCCATCACCGTGACGGCGAGGACGATCGGCTTGAGGCGCGTGCCCTCACAGGTGGGGCAGGGCACCTCGCGCATGTAGCCCTCGAAGCGCTCGCGGCTGGAGTCGCTCTCGGCCTCGCTGTGGCGCCGCTTGACGAACGGGACGGCGCCTTCGAAGGGGGTCGTGTAGACGCGCTCGCGGCCGTACCGGTTGCGGTAGCGGACCTCGATCTGCGTCTTGTGGCCGTACAGGAGGGCCTTCTTGGCACGCTGCGGCAGGCCCGCGAAGGGGATGTCGGTCCGGAATCCCAACGCGTCCGCGAGGGCGCCGATGAGACGCCCGAAGTAGTCCTTGGTGTGCCCGTGCGACCAGGGGTGGATGGCGCCCTCGTCGAGGGACTTGTCCTCGTCCGGGATGATCAGCTCGGGGTCGACCTCCATGCGCGTGCCGATGCCGGTGCAGTCCGGGCAGGCGCCGAAGGGCGAGTTGAAGGAGAAGGAGCGGGGCTCCAGCTCCTCGAAGGACAGGTCGTCGTACGGGCAGTACAGGTGCTCCGAGTACATGCGCTCGCGCTCGGGGTCGTCCTCGGGGAGGTCGACGAAGTCGAGCACGACCATGCCCCCGGAGAGGCCGAGCGCGGTCTCCACGGAGTCGGTCAGGCGGCGCTTGGCGGATTCCTTCACCGTGAGGCGGTCGACGACCACCTCGATGGTGTGCTTCTCCTGCTTCTTCAGGGTGGGCGGTTCCGACAGCTGGATCGTCTGTCCGTCGACCCGGGCGCGGCTGTACCCCTTGGTCTGGAGGTCGGCGAAGAGGTCGACGAACTCGCCCTTGCGCTCGCGCACGAGCGGCGAGAGCACCTGGAAGCGGCTGCCCTCGGGCAGGTCGAGGACCTTGTCGACGATGGCCTGCGGCGACTGGCGCGAGATGGGGCGGCCGCACTCGGGACAGTGCGGCTTGCCGATGCGTGCGAAGAGCAGGCGCAGGTAGTCGTAGACCTCGGTGATGGTGCCGACCGTGGAGCGCGGGTTGCGCGAGGTCGACTTCTGGTCGATCGAGACGGCCGGGGAGAGGCCCTCGATGAAGTCGACGTCCGGCTTGTCCATCTGGCCGAGGAACTGACGTGCGTACGAGGAGAGCGACTCGACGTACCGCCGCTGCCCCTCGGCGAAGATCGTGTCGAAGGCGAGCGACGACTTGCCGGACCCCGACAGACCCGTGAAGACGATGAGCGAGTCGCGCGGAAGGTCGAGCGAGACGTTACGGAGATTGTGCTCGCGCGCGCCACGGACGATGAGACGGTCGGCCACGCCGGTCCGCACCTTTCTTGAGAGAAGCAACAGGGGCGGGGCCCCTGTCTTTCGAGACTAGGGGGGCCACCGTCAGCGATGGACTGTTTTCCATGGTTGGTAACAAACCCGGACCACCAAGAATGCCCGATGCCGCTCCCGAGCTTATAGCACGTACATTCGATTCCTGGTCTCGGTCGGCCGCCTTCACCCGATCGAGTGGCGGCGCTATCGTCTGCGCCATGAGCGATCATGTGCGCGACCTGGCCTCTGTACGTGAAGCGACGGAGCGGCTCCTCACCGCTGTCGGCACGCTGGACAACGCGGCTGTGGCCGAGTCGTCACGGCTTCCCGGCTGGACCCGGGGCCACGTCCTCGCCCACCTCGCCCGTAACGCGGACGCACTCGCGAACGTGCTCGCGGGCCGGCCCATGTACCCGAGCGCCGAGGCGCGCGACGCGGACATCGAGCGGGACGCGCCGCGCGACCTCCGCGAGCAGCTCGAGGACCTGCGGACCAGCGCAGCCGGATTCGAGGCCCAGGCCGAAGTCCCGGCCGACTGGGCGCGCACGGTCGAGCTGCGCAACGGCGTCAAGGACTCCGCCTCCCGGATCCCCTTCCGGCGGTGGGTCGAGGTCGACCTGCACCACGTCGACCTCGGGATCGGGTACGACCTGGAGGATCTGCCGGCGGAGTTCGTCGAGCGGGAGATCGACTTCCTCGCCGAGCGCTTCGCGGGGCACCCGGACATGCCGTCGACCGGTCTGAAGTCGGACGGCGGCCAGGTGTGGACGACGGGCGGCGGCGCCGGGACCGGTCCGGTCGGCGTCGCGGGACCCGCCCCGGAGCTGCTCGGCTGGCTCTCCGGGCGGCGCGACGGCTCCGGGCTCACCGTCGAAGGCGGACGGCTGCCTGTCGTACCCCCGCTATAGGCTGAGTCCATGACGTACAGCGGAGCGGTGAAGGTCGGCGGCCCGGCGGATGTGCACGAGCTGCAGAACCTGATGATCTCCAAGGTCGCGGTCGGCGCGATGAACAACAACGCGTATCTGCTGCGCTGCCGCGCCACCGGCGAGCAGCTCCTCATCGACGCGGCCGCCGACGCGGAGACGCTGCTGACCCTGATCGGGGACGACGGCATCGCGTCCGTCGTCACGACGCATCAGCACGGGGACCACTGGCAGGCGCTCGCCCGGGTCGTGGAGGTCACGGGCCCGCGCACATACGCGGGCCGTTACGACGCGGAGGGCATCCCGGTCCCCACGGACGTGCTCGTCGAGGACGGGGACACGATCACCGTGGGCCGGGTCTCGCTGACCGCCCGGCACCTGGTCGGCCACACGCCCGGCTCGATCGCCCTCGTCTACGACGACCCGCACGGCCACCCCCATGTCTTCACCGGGGACTGCCTGTTCCCGGGCGGCGTGGGGAACACGCGGAAGGACCCGAAGGCCTTCGCGAGCCTGATCGACGACGTCGAATCGAAGATCTTCGGCCAGCTCCCCGACGAGACGTGGGTCTACCCCGGGCACGGGAACGACACGACGCTCGGCGCCGAGCGGCCGCATCTGCCGGAGTGGCGCGAGCGCGGCTGGTGAGTCAACGCCCGGCCGCGCCGGGCGTGTTCACTCCACAGAGCATGAGAGTCCGGCGGTACTAGACCGTGGCCACGCCGGGCTCGGCCAGGGCCGCCACCCGCTCCACCGCGAACGCGTACCCCTGGACACCGCAGCCTGCGATCACGCCGTCCGCCCGGCGGGACACGTAGGAGTGGTGCCGGAACTCCTCGCGCTGGTGGATGTTGGAGATGTGGACCTCGATGACGGGCAGGCCGTCGCACGCGTTGAGGGCGTCCAGGATCGCGACCGACGTGTGCGAGTAGGCGGCCGGGTTGATCACGATGCCCACGTGGTTCTGGCGCGCCTCGTGGATCCAGTCCACCAGCTCGCCCTCGTGGTTGGACTGCCGGAAGTCGACGCTCCCGCCGTGCACGGCCGCGGCCTTGGCGCACAGGGCCTCGACGTCCGCGAGGGTGTCGGACCCGTAGATCTCCGGCTGCCGACGGCCGAGGAGGTTCAGGTTCGGGCCGTTCAGGACCATGATCGGGGCGTTGGCGAGGGTGCGGGGCACAGGGGACCTCCGTGCGTCGGGCGGCTGCTCCCTCACGGTCTATCACGAGGCGTCACGGCGCTGCCGTGCCGTATCACCGCGACCGTCACGGTGTGACGGCCAGCTCCACGTACGCGGCGAACACCACGAGGTGGACGCCGCCCTGGAGCGGGGTGGCACGGCCGGGGACGACGGTCAGCGTGCTCACCAGCATCGTCAGGACCAGCAGCACCATCTGCGTGGCGCCGAGTCCGAGGACGAGGGGCCCCGACAGCCAGAACGACGCGATGGCGACGGCCGGGATGGTCAGTCCGATGCTGGCCATCGCGGAGCCGAGCGCAAGGTTGAGGCTCGTCTGGACGCGGTCACGGCGGGCCGCGCGCAGGGCCGCGATCGTCTCGGGCAGCAGGACGAGCAGCGCGATGATCACGCCGACGACGGAGTGCGGCATCCCGGCTGCTTCGACGCCCGACTCGATCGTCGGCGACACGCCTTTGGCGAGGCCGACGACGGCGACGAGGGCGAGTCCGAGGAAGCCGAGGCTGATCAGGGCGGTGCGGGTGGTGGGCGCGTCCGCGTGGTCGTCGCCGTCGATGACATTGCCCTGCTTGGTGATCGGCAGGAAGTAGTCGCGGTGCCGCACGGTCTGGGTCGCCACGAAGATCCCGTACAGGACGAGCGCGGCGGAGGCCGCGAAGATCAGCTGCGAGGTGGAGAACTCCGGGCCCGGCTTGCTCGTGGTGAACGTCGGCAGGACCAGGCAGAGCGTGGCCAGGGTGGCGACCGTGGCGAGCGCGCCGCCGGTGCCCTCGGACTGGAAGACGGCGACGCGGTGCCGGAACGCGGCGGCGAGCAGGCTCAGTCCGACGATGCCGTTGCAGGTGATCATGACTGCGGCGAAGACCGTGTCGCGGGCGAGCGTGGCGCCCTTCTCGCCGCCGTCGACCATGAGGGTGACGATCAGCGCCACTTCGATGACGGTGACGGCGACGGCGAGTACGAGGGAGCCGAAGGGTTCGCCGACGCGGTGGGCCACCACCTCGGCGTGGTGGACGGCCGCGAGCACGGACGCGGCGAGCACGACGGAGACGACGGCCACGACGGCGCCCGGCAGCGAGCGGCCCCAGGTGAACACCAGCAGGACGACCGCGAGGACGGGGACGACGGCCGTCCATTGCGCGACCAGTCTCCGAAGCCCAGCGATCATGCCTTCGATGGTGCACCGACGGTGCGGGGGCCGCGACTTCGGGACGGGCACGTGTGCGTGGGCCCGAACGAGGGAAGGAGCGCGCGGCCGGCAGCCACGCGCTCCTTCTCTGTGCCGGGCTCAGAGCCGGGCCTTATACCGGGCTCGGTGCCGGGCTCTGTGCCGGGCTCTGTGCCGGGCGGGTCAGGCCTTGATGCTGTCCTTGCGGGCGCCGTCGGTCGCGTCGCCGTCCTGGTCGCCGTCGTCCCCGCCGTCGAGCGCCTGCTTCTGCGCCTGCTTCTTGGAGGCGATGAGGCTGGCGATGGTGGTGACCGCCAGGACGCCGCAGATGACGGCCAGGGAGACCGGGATGGAGATCTCCGGCACGTGCACCCCGGACTCGTGCAGCGCGTGCAGGACGAGCTTCACGCCGATGAAGCCGAGGATCACCGACAGCCCGTAGCTGAGGTAGACCAGCTTCCTGAGGAGTCCGCCGATGAGGAAGTACAGCTGGCGCAGACCCATCAGCGCGAACGCGTTGGCCGTGAAGACGATGTACGGGTCCTGCGTCAGGCCGAAGATCGCCGGGATCGAGTCCATCGCGAACAGCACGTCGGTCGTGCCGATCGCGAGCATGACGACCATGAGCGGCGTCAGGATCCGCTTGCCGTTGACCTGGATGAACAGCTTCGTGCCGTGGTACCGGTCGGCGACGCCGAACTTCTTCTCGATGGACTTGAGGAGGCGGTTCTCCTCGAACTCGTCTTCCTCGTCGTCCGACATCGCTTCCTGGATGAGCTTCCAGGCGGTGTAGATGAGGAACGCGCCGAAGATGTAGAAGACCCACGAGAAGTTGGCGATGACTGCGGCACCGGCCGCGATGAAGATGGCGCGCAGCACCAGGGCGATCAGCACACCGAACAGCAGGACGCGCTGCTGGAGCTGGGACGGCACCGAGAACTTCGCCATGATCAGGATGAAGACGAAGAGGTTGTCGACGCTCAGCGACTTCTCGGTGATGAAGCCGGCGAAGAACTCGCCCGAAGCCTGTGAGCTCCCCCAGATCAGCAGACCGACCCCGAAGAGGGCGGCCAGCACGATCCAGACGACCGTCCAGATTCCGGCTTCCTTGATCGATACGTCGTGGGGCTTGCGCCCGATGAAGAAGTCGACCGCGATCAGGGCGACCAGACCAAGAATGGTCAGCACCCAAAGGGTCATCGATACGTCCACTGCGCCTCCGGCGTCGTACGGCTACTGATCAGCGTCGTCGCTGCCGGAGGTCTCTTCCACCCGGGCGGCCTCAGCTCGCCTCGGGCCGACGCCCCGGGACCGGTGTCGGTCCGTATTGACGGGAACGCCGCGTTCGGGAGTACTCCCCTCCGCTCGTCGGAGCCTACGGGAAACACCCATGAAACGTAAAGCTTTCGGTAAAGATAAGTTCAAAAGCAGTGCTCAGAGGAGTCAGACGCCCCGCCCTTGTCGCGCTCTGGCGACCTCTTCGAGGACCTGCTCCAGGATCCGGCTGCCGGGCGGGACATTCGGCGGCTCGTACGTCCACGCATGCCCCACCCACGGGTCGGCGAGGTGGTCGTCGGGCACCGGAGTGAGCCTCAGCAGCGCCCGCCAGAGCGGGTCGAGGACCGGTCCGTACTCGGCGGCGTCCTCGCGGTCGGCGACCATCAGGAGGTGGACGCCGACGGCGGGGCCCTCGTCGGCGAGGTAGCGCAGCCGGGTCACCGCGCGGTCGTCGAAGCCGTGCGGGAAGTCGTTGACGATCAGCAGCTGCTCGGCGGTGTCCAGGTCGGGCGGCAGCGCGTCGGCCGCTCCGCCACGGACCGCCATCTGTACGAGGTCCACGCGCTGGGTGAGCCGGGCGAGCACCTCGGAGACGCCGGCCACCCCGGCGGCCGGCGGCGCGGCGAGTACTCCGGCCCGCACGAGCGGGGCGAGCGCCCCCGCGGCCGATCCGGCCGGGTCGATGACATGCACGGCGAACTCGCCCGCCGGGTAGACCGCGAGGAGTCGCGCGGCGAACTCGACGGCGCTGCGCATGGCGCGGCGGCGGAGCTCGTCGGACTCGGCCGGCGCGTCCGCACCGGAGCGGCCGCTGTCGATCCACATGCCGCGCTCCAGGGGCAGCCGCACGAGCATCGGGATGCGCAGGCCCACGCTGCGGGACTCGGGCAGCTGGAGGTCACCCAGGCGCAGGGCCATCGGGATCTCCATGGGGCTGCGGTACGCGTGCCAGACCGGGTTGTCCCAGCCCGCGTAGGCCGGGGGCAGGGCGGGCTCGACGACGGCGGACTCGGCGGCCAGCTGGGCGAGGTCACGGTCGAGGACCTCCCTCGCCCGGTCGACGAGCTGTCCGTGTTTGGCCCGGGCGGCCTCGCGCGCGGCGTCCCCCTGGCCGCCGATCCGGCTGCGCGGGTCGGACAGGGCCTTGTCGAGCTCCTGCTCCATACGGGAGTCCGCGAAGTCAACGGCGCTGCGGTACGCGGCGACGCAGCGGGCCAGGTCCTCGAACATGCCCCACACCTGGTTGTAGAGCCGCTCGTCCATGGACCAGCCGGTCGCGTCACCGGCGACGGGCACGGCGGGCTGCCCCGGCTCTCCGGGGGGCGCGGTGGGCGCGGGGGCAGGTGGTGCGGGGGGCTGTCGGCCGGGGTGTGTGTAGTTGACGGGGCCGGTCTGTCCTGAGGGGCGGGCCGGCTGGGGCTCGTGCGCCGGCCGGGGGTCCGGGGATGACTGGGGTTCGGCGGGTGGCTGGGGCTGGGTGGAGCGGGGCGGACCGGCTGGCGGGTGTGTGCCCGGCAATGAGGCGTGGGAGGCCGCGCCCGTCGCGTCCGCCATGGCGCTCGCCGTCCGGGGCGGAGGCGGCGCCACCGTGCGGGCAAGCCCTCGCGCCACCGCTTCGCCGATCTCGCCCGCGAGAGCCCCCGCGTCGGGAAGCCCCTGGTCGGTCAGGAGTGCGCCGAGGCCGCCCGCGTACCCCTGGCCCACCGCGCGCACCTTCCACGCGTCCTGGCGGCGGTACAGCTCCAGGGCTACGACGGCGGACTCGGCGTCGAGGTCGGTGATGGTGTAGCTGGCGACCTCGGAGCCGTCGAGTCCGGTGACGGCGACGAAGGGGGCCGCGACGGCGCCGAAGCGGTCGGGGTCGCCGGGCCCGGTGGGCAGCGCGAGCAGCACGCTGACGCGGTGGGCGGCCTCGGGCACGGCGTCCAGATCGACGGCGAGGCGGTGGTCGGCCGCCGCCTGCCGGGGGACCTCGAGCCCCGGCAGCGCGGGGGCGCCGGGGTGCGCGACCCAGTCGCGGCCGTGCACCCTGCCCTGGTCGTCGCTGAGCGTCGCGCCCGCCACGACCGGCGCTCCCGCCGACACGCGGATCTCCAGACGGGTCTGGGTGAGGGGGTGGTTCTGCCCCCGGACCAGCTCGGCCGTCATCGCCTTCTCCCCCTCGTCCCGTCCGTCTGTTCCTGTGTTCCCGCTACGTCACAGGCCCGGCAGGATCGCCGGCATGAGGTCCTGGAACGTGCGGCCGTTGGCCGGCGAGCCCAGGGCGGTCATCTGCCAGCCGGCGCCCGCGCGGTGCACCTTCGCCATGATCTGGGCGGTGTACTGGCCGCCGCCGTCGAGCGTGTAGCGGGCCAGCTCCTGGCCGTTGGTCTCGTCGACCAGGCGGCAGAACGCGTTCTGCACCTCCTGGAAGGTCTGGCCGGTGAAGGAGTTCACCGTGAAGACGATCTGGTCGATGTGGACCGGGACGCGCTGGAGGTCGACGAGGATCGCCTCGTCGTCGCCGCCCTGGCCGGCGCCGCCGACCAGGTTGTCACCGGTGTGGCGCACGGAGCCGTCGTCGCTGACGAGGTGGCGGAAGAAGACGACGTCCACCGGCTGCTTGTCCGCGAACAGGACCGCCGAGGCGTCGAGGTCGATCTCCCGCGTGCGGGACCCGAAGAGGCCGCGGCGCGGGGCGGCCTGCCAGCCGAGTCCCATTCGGACGGCCGTCAGGGTGCCCCCGTCCTGCTTCTGCAGGCTGATCGCCTGGCCCTTGCTCAGGTTGACACCAGGACCCTTGGAAAAGTTGGCCGTCACGCGTCCGTCCCCTCTCGAACTGTGCTCTTCACCGCCCGTCCGGACGGTTGAGGGAACCCTACGCAGGGCCACTGACAACGCCGCACACAGGCAAGGACTTTGTGTCGGTGTTGCAACACACCGTGCGGCATGCCGGATCCGTCCGGCATGCCGTGGGGCGTGCGGTGTGCGAGAGGCGTCAGGCCAGCCCGGCCTCCTTCATCTGGCGCAGCTCCTTCTTCATCTCCGACACCTCGTCACGCAGCCTCGCGGCGATCTCGAACTGGAGATCCGCGGCGGCCGCCCGCATCCGGTCGGTCAACTCCTCGATCTGCTCGGCGAGTTCGGCCGCGGGACGGTCGGTGGGGACCGTCTGTGCCGCCTTGCCCTTGGTGGCCTTGCCGCCGGTCTTCTTGGCGCCCGCCTTGGCGAGCGCGGGCACGGGCGCCTTGGCACCCTTGCCGTCCTTCGCGCCCTTGCGGTAGCCGGAGCCGAGGAGTTCCTCGGTGTCGACGTCCTCGCGCGCGATGGACGCGACGATGTCGTTGATCTTCTTGCGGAGCGGCTGGGGGTCGATCCCCTTCTCCTTGTTGTACGCGATCTGCTTCTCCCGGCGGCGGTTGGTCTCGTCGATGGCCTTCTCCATCGCCGGGGTGATCTTGTCCGCGTACATATGGACCTGGCCCGACACGTTGCGCGCGGCGCGGCCGATGGTCTGGATCAGGGAGGTGCCGGAGCGCAGGAAGCCCTCCTTGTCGGCGTCGAGGATCGCCACCAGGGAGACCTCGGGCAGGTCGAGGCCCTCACGGAGCAGGTTGATGCCGACGAGGACGTCGTACTCGCCCGCGCGCAGTTCGCGCAGCAGCTCGACGCGGCGCAGTGTGTCGACGTCGCTGTGCAGGTAGCGCACCTGGATGCCGAGCTCCAGGAAGTACTCGGTGAGGTCCTCGGCCATCTTCTTGGTGAGCGTGGTGACGAGGACGCGCTCGTCCTTCTCGGTGCGCTTGCGGATCTCGTGCACCAGGTCGTCGATCTGGCCCTCGGTGGGCTTGACCACGACCTCGGGGTCGATTAGGCCCGTGGGGCGGATGATCTGCTCCACGAAGCCGTCGCCGCGCGCGAGCTCGTACTTGCCCGGGGTGGCCGACAGATAGACGGTCTGGCCGATGCGCTCCTGGAACTCCTCCCACTTCAGAGGGCGGTTGTCCAGGGCGGACGGGAGCCGGAAGCCGTGGTCGACGAGGGTGCGCTTGCGGGAGGCGTCGCCCTCGTACATGGCGCCGATCTGCGGCACGGTGACATGCGACTCGTCGATGACGAGGAGGAAGTCGTCCGGGAAGTAGTCGAGCAGTGTGTTCGGCGGGGAGCCGGGCGAGCGGCCGTCGAAGTGCATCGAGTAGTTCTCCACGCCGGAGCAGGAGCCGATCTGACGGAGCATCTCGAGGTCGTACGTGGTGCGCATGCGCAGCCGCTGGGCCTCGAGCATCTTGCCCTGCTTCTCCAGCTCCGCGAGGCGCTCCCCGAGCTCCTTCTCGATGTCGTTGGCCGCGCGCTCCAGGCGCTCGGGGCCCGCCACGTAGTGCGTGGCCGGGAAGACGTACAGCGACTCGTCGTCGCTGATGACCTCACCGGTGAGGGGGTGGAGGGTGGAGAGCGACTCGATCTCGTCGCCGAACATCTCGATGCGGACGGCGAGCTCCTCGTAGACCGGGAAGATCTCGATGGTGTCGCCGCGGACGCGGAACGTGCCGCGGCTGAAGGCCACGTCGTTGCGCGTGTACTGGATGTCGACGAAGCGGCGCAGCAGCTCGTCCCGGTCGATCTCGTCGCCGATCTTGAGCGACACCATGCGGTCGACGTACTCCTGCGGCGTGCCCAGGCCGTAGATGCACGAGACGGAGGCGACCACGACGACGTCCCGCCGGGTGAGCAGCGAATTCGTCGCGGAGTGGCGCAGGCGCTCCACCTCCTCGTTGATCGAGGAGTCCTTCTCGATGTAGGTGTCCGACTGCGGGACGTACGCCTCGGGCTGGTAGTAGTCGTAGTACGAGACGAAGTACTCGACCGCGTTGTTCGGCAGCAGCTCGCGGAACTCGTTGGCCAGCTGGGCGGCCAGCGTCTTGTTCGGCGCCATCACGAGGGTGGGGCGCTGAAGTTTCTCGATCATCCACGCGGTGGTGGCGGACTTACCTGTTCCGGTCGCACCGAGGAGGACGACATCCTTCTCACCTGCGGTGATGCGCCGCTCCAGGTCGGCGATGGCTGCCGGCTGGTCGCCGCTTGGCTGGTAGGGACTGACGACCTCGAAAGGCGCCACCGTGCGTTCGATCTTGGATACGGGCCGCATGGAATCCACCGTACGACCCCGCACTGACAACGGGGCCGGATCAGCCTGCCCGCCGCAGCGGGCGCACGGTCCGGCCCGCCCTGCTCGCGGCCTCGACGGCGTCCAGCCGGTCGGGCCTGCCCGTCATCATCATCGGGTCGAACACCACCACGACGCCGGCCAGGAGCAGGAAGCACAGGGGGCCGATCATCAGGGGCGCGAGGAGTTCGGCGGAGGTGTCACCGGCCGGGGTGCCGCCGCTTCCGTGCACGTGGACGCTGAGGGCGGCCATTCCGGTGTAGTGCATGCCGGTCACCGCGAGACCCATGACGAGGCTCGCGCCGACGCTCCAGGTGAACCCCCTGACCTGGACCGCGGCCCAGAGCGCGGCGGTGGCGGCTGCCATGGCGATCACCACGGAGGCGCCGACGGTGAAGGTGTTGTACTGAAGCGTCCCGTGTAGGCGCATACCGGCCATACCGAGGTAGTGCATCGACGCGACACCCAGACCGGTGACCGTGCCGCCGGTGAACAGAGCCGCTCCCGTCGCACCCCGGTAGCCGACGATGAAGATCCCGACCCCGACCATGACGATCGCGACGCCCAGGCTCGCGAACGTCGTCAGTTTGTCGTAGTGGATCGGGGTGCCCTGCACGCGGAAGCCCATCATCGCGATGAAGTGCATCGTCCAGATTCCGGACCCGATCGCCGCCGAGCCGAGCGCGAGCCAGCCGGGCCGCCAGGACTGGGTGACGAGCAGCGATCTGGTGGTGCAGCGCAGACCCAGCGCCCCGCCGAGGCAGGCCATGAAGAACCCCACCAGCGGCGTGACCAGTCCATAGCTGAATCCGTCGACCGTGCCCTGCATCCGCCGCAGCCCTTCCGCCCTGATGTTTCTGATGTTTCTGGTGTTCGTGATGTTCGTGATGTTGGTGATGCGTTCCGTTCGCACCCCTGGCAGCGACTGCCGGAGCGACCGCGATGTGAGCAGAGATTAAGGCTCCCGCGAGAACGTCTGACCGATTTTCCGGCAAAGCCTCACGACACCCGCCCGAGGGGTGCACGTCCTCCCACCACTCCGTTCAGTGTGTGGCCATCCTTCACCTGTCTTCCGTTGGCAACCGACTGTCACTCTCGTCCAGTCCTTGATCCCTCGACGCGAGGAGTACACGTGTCCGCACGCGCAGCCACCGCGACCGCCGCCCTGGCGGGATTCGTCGGCGTCCTGGTCCTCCCCACCGCCGCCGAGGCGGCCCAGCAGCACGACACACCCGTAGTCGTCGCACACCGCGGCGCCTCCGGGTACGCCCCCGAGAACACCCTCCAGGCCATCGACAAGGCCGACAAGCTCGGCTTCGACTGGGTCGAGAACGACGTGCAGCGCACCAAGGACGGCCAGCTCGTCGTCATCCACGACACGAATCTGGCGCGCACCACGAACGTCGAACAGATCTTCCCCGACCGCGCCCCGTACAACGTCGGCGACTTCACCGCGGCGGAGATCGCCAAGCTCGACGCCGGCAGCTGGAAGGGCGCCGAGTTCGCCGGCGCCCGCGTCCCGACCCTCACCCAGTACCTGGATCGGGTCGACCACAACCACCAGAAGCTCCTCATGGAGATCAAGGCCCCGGAACTCTACCCGGGCATCGAGAAGGACGTCCTGCGCGTGCTGGGCGAGGAGGGCTGGCTCAACCGCGATCACGTAAGGAACCGCCTGGTGATCCAGAGCTTCAGCGCCGACAGCGTACGGACCGTGCACGAGCGCCGCCCGGACATCACGACGGGCTTCCTCGGCACCCCCGATGTCAGCGACCTGCCCCGGTACGCCCAGTTCGCCGATCAGATCAACCCCAGCAACGGGACGATCTCGGACTGGTACGTCGCAGCGGTGCACGCCTTCAAGGGCCCGCACGGCAAGCGCCTCCAGCTCTTCACCTGGACCGTGAACGACGCGGCGACCGCGCGGCGCGCGGCCGGTCTCGGCGTGGACGGCATCATCACGAACGTTCCCGATGTCGTGCGTGAGGCAGTGGGCGACCGCGAGTAGAGCGGACGACGGGCAGGGGGGAGGCCGAGGCCGGCGGACGGCGCGGCCCGTTGTCAGTGGCTCCCCGTACGGTGGTCGGCATGAACGCCAATGGGCAGAAAGCCACCGGGGACAGTGCCGCAGACGAGGCCGGGCTCACGGTCGTCTGGGCCGTCGTCGGCACGGACATCGGGCCGTTGCTCCTCGCCGCGACGGACGCCGGGCTGGTGAATGTCGTCTTCCACGCCTCCCCCGCCGTGCGGGACCCGGCGGTCGAGCGGCTCGGTTCCCGGCTCGGGACCCAGCCGGTGGAGGCCCCGGACTCGCCGCTCCTGACCGAGCCCATACGTCAGCTGAAGGCCTACTTCGCCGGTGAACGGCGCGACTTCGAGCTGCCGCTCGACTGGTCGCTGATCTCCGGGTTCAACCGGCAGGTCCTGCGCGAGCTGGCGTCCGGCGTCCCGTTCGGCACGGTCGTCGGCTACGGGGATCTGGCGGGCCGCGTCGGGCAGCCGGGGGCTGCGCAGGCGGTGGGCGTGGCCATGGGAGCCAATCCGCTGCCGGTCGTGGTGCCGTGCCACCGCGTCGTGGAGAGCGACGGCGGCATCGGCGGATTCGGCGGCGGCCTGGAGACGAAGCGGCAGCTGCTCGCGCTGGAAGGGGTCCTTCCGCAGCCGCTGTTCTGAGACACGGGAGCTGCTGTTCACAGAAGCGGCCGTTCCGAGGCACGGGAGCCGCTGTTCCGAGGCACAGGAGCCGCCGTTTTGAGCCCCAGGCACCTGGCCGGCGCCGGGCGGCGCGGGGATGCCCGGTGTTCGCGGGTGGGTGCCGGCTGGCACACTGCGCCGGTGCTCATACCCGATTCCGCCGCGCGCCGCCGGCCTTCCGTCCCCGTGACACCCGAGGACCTGGCCGGGCTGCGCCGCCGCGTCACCGCCGTGCTCGTCGCGAGCCAGATACTCGGCGGGCTCGGTGTCGCCACCGGCATCGCGCTCGCCGCCGTGCTCGCCAAGCAGGTCAGCGGGGACGAGGCGCTGTCCGGGCTCGCGCCGACCGCGACGGTCGCCGGGACCGCCCTGCTGTCCGTCCCGCTCGCCGCCCTGATGACGGCGCGGGGGCGGCGGCCCGGGCTCGTCCTCGCGTATCTGATCGGCGCGCTGGGGGCCGGGGTCGTCGTGCTGGCCGCCGCGGTGGGGAGCTTCCCGCTGCTGCTCGTCGGCATGGCCGGGTTCGGCGCCGCCTCGTCGGCCAATCTCCAGGCGCGGTTCGCGGCCGCCGATCTGGCCGAGCCGCAGCGCCGGGCGCGGGCGATCTCGAACGTCGTGTGGGCCACCACGATCGGCGCGGTGCTCGGGCCCAACATCGCGGCGCCCGCGGGCCGCAGCGTCGCCGGGCTCGGCATCCCCGCGGCGGCGGGGCCCTTCCTGTGGGCGGCCGGGGTCTTCCTCGTCTCGGCCGTCATGGTGCAGGTCCTGCTGCGTCCCGACCCGCTCCTGACCGCCCGCGCCCTGGCTCCCGAGGAGGAGAAGTCGGCCGGAGCGCGGTCGATCAGGGCCGGGTTCGCCGCGGTCGCCGCGTCGCCGCGTGCCCGGCTCGCCCTCGTGACCGTCGCCGTCTCGCACACCGCGATGGTGTCGATCATGTCGATGACGCCGGTCGACCTCGGCCATCACGGTGCGAGCATCGATCTCATCGGCCTGGTCATCAGCGGGCACATCGCGGGCATGTACGCGTTCTCACCGGTGATGGGACGGCTGTCGGACCGGCTCGGGCGGCTCTCCGTGATCGGCCTCGCCGTGGGCCTGCTCGCCTGTGCGGCGCTGCTCGCGGGCACGGCGGGCGGCAACCACGGGCAGACCGCCGCGGGGCTGTTCGTCCTGGGGCTCGGCTGGTCCGCGGGCCTCGTCTCCGGTTCGGCCCTGCTGACCGACTCGGTGCCGCAGGCCGCGCGAGCCGCCGCACAGGGCCTGTCCGACCTGACCATGAACACGGCGGCCGGCGTCGGCGGCGCGGCCGCGGGCCTGGTTGTCGCGACGGCGAGCTATGCCTGGCTCAACCTGGCCGCGGCCTGCCTCCTGCTGCCGCTCGCCGCGCTCACCCTCTTCAGCCGGCGGCCCGCGATCAGGTGATCAGGGCGGCGTGACCGCGGCCGGTGACCGCAGTCCATATGACGCCGGTCAGGGCAGCGTGATGTGGTACGCCTTCCGCAGGGTCTCGTGCACGGTCCACGTCGTACGGTCGCCCTCGCGCAGCACCGCCGCGTCGCCGGGGCCCACCTCCAGGGTCTGCCCGCCCTCGACCTCGACCGTGGCGCGGCCGGAGACGACCACGAACAGCTCGTTCGCCTCGGTGTCCGTGACCACGCCCGGCGTGATCTGCCAGATGCCCCGCAGCTGCTTGCCGTCGGCGGACTCCCAGAGCACCTTGCCCGTGACGACGGGGTCGCCCGAGACGATCTGCTCCGGATCGAGGGGCTCCGGTTCGAGTGCAACGTCCGGGATGTGTACGGCAAAAGAAGCAGTGGCCTGATCGTTCGTGGTCATGAACGGTCACTCTAGGCAGCGCCGACCCCTCTGTTCACTGGACGACCCGTACCTCGGTCGCGGCCCGGACTGGACGGCTCGTCAAGGGGAAGAGACCTGGAGACAACGTCCCGGGCGCCGCGTGCCCGGGTTCTAGGGAGTCGTGGGGACATGGAGATTTCCGGCGTCATCAGCGCGATCGTGATCGGCATCGTCATCGGCGTCCTGGGCCGGCTCGCCCTGCCGGGCCGTCAGCGCATCGGCATCCTGGCGACGGTTGTCGTCGGCATCGTGGCCGCGCTGCTCGGCTCGGCCATCGCCGCGGGCATCGGTGTCGCGGACACCAAGGGGATCGACTGGGTGGAGTGGCTGATCCAGATCGGCCTGGCCGCCCTGGGTGTGGCCCTGCTCGACCGCGGCCGGACGAGCGGCCGGTCACGCGGCCGCTCATGGAGCCGTACGCGCCGCTGAACCTCAACGCCCGTACAGCCGGCCCTCGTACGGCCAACCCCCGTACGAGCGGGGCCCCGTATCAGGCTTCTCAGGCCTCTTCGTAGTAACGCGCTTCCATGCGCTCAGGTGCTCGGCCGGCCGTCGCGCCACAAGTGTCTACCGACATGCCGCAGGGTTTGGACGTGCGCGCCGCTCGCCATGGATGAGGAGAGACCCGACAGGCAGGAGGCAGGCGCGTGGTGCTGGTGTCCGATGAGGTGCGGGAAGCGGTGGCCGCGGGCCGGCCGGTCGTGGCCCTGGAGTCGACGATCATCGCGCACGGGCTGCCGCGCCCGCGCAATCTGCGGGTGGCGCTCGAACTCGAAGGGCTGGTGCGCGCCGAGGGCGCGGTGCCCGCGACGATCGCCGTTCTGGACGGGCGGCCCCATGTCGGCCTGGACAAGGGCCAGTTGGAGCGGGTCGCGACGGAGGACGGCATCCGCAAGCTGAGCCACCGTGATCTCCCGCTCGCCGTGGCGACGGGGGCGAGCGGGGCGACGACCGTGTCGGCGACAGCGCTGCTCGCGGCGCACGCGGGGGTACGGGTGTTCGCGACGGGTGGGCTCGGCGGCGTGCACCGGCGGTGGACCGAGACGCAGGACGAGTCGGCGGACCTCGGGCTGCTCGCACGGACGCGGATCACCGTGGTGTGCGCGGGCGTCAAGTCGATCCTGGACGTACCGGCGACCCTTCAGCGGCTGGAGACCCTGGGTGTGTCGGTGGCCGGGTACGGGACCGGCCGCTTCCCGGGCTTCTACCTCTCCGACTCGGGCCATCCGGTCGACTGGACGCTGGGCGAACCGGCCGAGGTGGCCGGGGTGATGCGGGCTCAGGACGCGCTGGGCGGGCCCGAGGCCGCGCTGATCGTGGCGAACCCGGTACCCGAGGCGGAGCAGCTCGATCCCGCGCTCCACGCGCGCGTGCTCGACGATGCGCTGCGGGCCTGCGACGCGGAAGGCATCACGGGGCAGGCGGTCACGCCGTTCCTCCTGGACTACCTGGTTCGGCACACGGACGGCGCCTCGCTGGAGGCCAACCTCGCGGCGGTACGCGGCAACGTACGGCTCGCGGCGCGCATCGCGGCGGCCTGGGCGCGGCCGTGAGCGGAACCCTCCTGGTCGTCGGGGACGTCGTCACGGACATCGTGGCCCGGCACGACGCCCTGCTCGCGGCGGGCACGGACACGGCTGCGGAGATCCGTACGCTGCCGGGTGGCGCGGGGGCGAACGTGGCGTGCTGGGCGGCCCGTTCGGGCTGTTCTGATGTGGCGTTGCTCGGGCGGGTCGGCGCCGACTCGGTGGCCTGGCACGAGGAGGCGCTCACGCGCGCGGGGGTGCGTCCCCGGCTCGTCGTCGACCCGGAGGCGGCGACCGGCACGGTGATCTCACTGGTCGACACGGGGGCCGGCGCCGAGCGGACGTTCCTCACGGACAGCGGGGCCTCGCTGCGCCTCTCCCCCGCCGACTGGTCCGCGGACCTGCTCGGCGGGGTCGCGTGGCTGCATCTGTCCGGGTATCTGTTCTTCTCCGCCGAGGGGCGCGCACTGGTCGCGGCGGCGCTGGGCTCGGCACGCGCGCGTGGGGTGCCGGTGAGTGTCGATCCCGCGTCGGCCGGCTTCCTCACCGGGCTGGGACCCGACCGGTTCCTGGCGCTCGCGGAGGGCGCGGAGGTCCTGCTGCCCAGCCGGGACGAGGCGGAGCTGCTGAGTGGCGCCGGGGACGCGGAGGACGCGGCGGCGAAGCTCAGCGGACGGTTCCCGCTGGTCGTCGTCACGTCGGGGGTCGCGGGAGCGGTGGTGGCGCAGGGCGGGGCGGTACGCGCGCGTGTGCCGTCGGTGTCGGCGGTGGCGCGGGACTCCACCGGGGCGGGCGACGCGTTCACCGGCGCGTTCCTCGCCGCGTGGCTGCGGGGCGCAGGGCCACGGGAGGCGGCGGCGGAGGGGTGCCGCGCGGGGGCGCTGGCGGTGGCACGGGTGGGCGGCCGGCCTCCGCCGCTCCGAGAGCGACCCGGACCCGTACTCCCCGCGGGAGAAGACCCTGACCCGTCCGCCGAGAGCGACCCGGCCCCGTAGCCCCCGCCAAGGGCAGAAGCCACAGGCCCTAGGCCCGCTTCCGTCCCCACGCCGAGATCAGCGGTGCCGTCGCCAGGTCCATCGTGCCGGTCGCGACGTCGGCCAGGTGGCGGTCGATCTCCTCGTCCGTGGCGTGGCCCGCGCGGACCAGGGACTCGCGGATCTGCTGGAACGTGGCCGTCTCCAGGGCCTCGCACGCCTCGGACGTCAGCGGGAAGTACGCGTCGGCCTCCACCTGGCGCAGGCCGGCCTCCCGCAGCAGCCTCGGCAGCCTGCGGCCGTACGACAGGTCGGCGCCGCGCTCCGCGAGCAGTTCGCGGAAGCCGCGGCGCAGCCGGTTCGCCAGCTCCTCGGCGGGGCCGTGCTCGTCGGGGCAGGCCAGCGGCTGGAGTGCGGGGTCGGCGTCCTCGACGAGCAGCCGTCCGCCGGGCCGCAGCGCGCGCAGCATAGACTTCAACGCCCGCTCCCTGTCGGGCACATGGACCAGGACGAGCCGGGCGTGGACCAGGTCGAATCCCTCGGTGGGCGGCTCGTCGGCGGCCACGTCGTGGCGGCGGACCTCGATGGGGGAACGGGCGGCGGACGTCTGCCACGAGGTGTCGATGTCGGTCGCGAGGACCTTCCCGGTGGGGCCGACCTTCTTGGCGAGCCAGTCGACCACGGAGGTGCCGCCCGCGCCGACCTCCCAGCAGCGCCAGCCGGGGCCGATGCCGAGCCGTTCGATGTGCCGGAACGTCGTGGGGTCGAAGAGGGTCGAGAAGGCGTCGAAGCGCCGGCCCGCCTCTTGCTGCCGGTTGTCCAGGAGATAGCCCTCGGGTCGCGTCATGCCGCGATCATCCCAGTTGTCCGGCCCGGTCCCGGGAGGCGGTTCCGCGCGTTCCGAAGGGGAGCGTTCCGTTCCCCCAGGGGCCGTGGGCGTTGTCGCCGAGAGCTGGCAGACTGGCCCGCCGAGTCACCGAAACACGACGTCAAGCCGCGCGAGGAGCCCCGCATGTCGATGGCAGGCAACCTGCGGAAGGTCGGAGATCTCCGGAAGGTGTCCGACCTGCGCAAGGTCGGAGGCCTGAGAAGAGTGGCGCGCCTGGCGCGGCGGCACCCCCGCGTCGACCTCAGCCACCCCTCCCGCTCGCCGCTGGGTTCGGCGGTCGTCAAGTGCGTGACGTACCGGGACGGGGTCCGCGAGCAGGCCGGGCGCGATCTGGTGGACGCGGTCGACCGGGTCCGCAAGTCCGACGACGGCTTCGTCTGGCTGGGGCTGCACGAGCCGACGGAGCTGGAGTTCGCGGACATCGCCGAGCTGTTCGACCTGCACCCGCTGGCGGTCGAGGACGCGGTGCACGCGCACCAGCGGCCGAAGGTCGAGCGGTACGGGCAGACGCTGTTCGCCGTGTTCAAGACCGTCTGTTACGTGGAGCACGCGGAGCTGACCGCGACCAGCGAGGTTGTCGACACCGGCGAGATCATGGTGTTCATCGGCCGGGACTTCGTGATCACCGTGCGGCACGGGAGGCACGGCTCGCTCGGCCCGGTGCGCGAGGGTCTGGAGGCGGACCCGGGGCAGCTCACCAAGGGCCCGGCCGCCGTGCTGCACGCGATCGCCGACCACGTGGTGGACGACTATCTCACCGTGATCGACGCCGTCCAGTCGGACATCGACCAGGTCGAGACGGATGTGTTCGCCGAGGACGGGGCGCGCGCCGACCCGGGCCGGATCTACCAGCTCAAGCGCGAGCTGCTCGAGCTGAAGCGGGCCGTGGTGCCGCTCGCCCGGCCGATAGAGGAGCTCGCGGGCCGCCCCTTCCAGGTGGTGGCGCCGGAGATACAGGCGTACTTCCGGGACGTCTCCGACCACCTTCTGAGGGCCGCCGAACAGATAGCGTCCTTCGACGAGCTGCTGAACTCGATCCTGCAGGCCCATCTCGCCCAGGTGACGGTCGCCCAGAACGAGGACATGCGCAAGATCACGGCCTGGGCCGCGGTCGTGGCCGTGCCGACGATGGGCTGCGGGGTGTACGGGATGAACTTCGACCACATGCCGGAGCTGCACTGGCAGTTCGGGTACCCGCTGTTCCTGGGCGTGATCGCGAGCATCTGTTTCGTCCTGCACCGCGCCTTCCGGCGCAACGGGTGGCTCTGAGCCCGCACGTTGTACGTGGTGGCAGGCCGTTCTACGTGGTGGCGGGCCGCTCCTGGGGAAGCGGCCCGCCGGATCGTGACCTCAGGGGTCAGCTGCTGGCGTAGACGCTCCCGACCCAGGTCGACATCTGGTCGTCGGTCAGGTGCGCCGCGAGGTCGGCCTCGCTGATCATGCCGACGAGGCGCTTGTCCTCGATGACGGGGAGCCGGCGGATCTGGTGGCCCTGCATCTCCTGGAGGACCTCGTCGACGTCGGCGCCCGCGTCGATCCAGCGGGGCGTCCCCTGCGCGAGGTCACCCGCGGTGATCGCGGAGGGGTCGTGGCCCATGGCCACGCAGCCGATCACGATGTCGCGGTCCGTGAGAATCCCGCAGAGGCGTTCGTTCTCGTCGCTGATGGGCAGCGCGCCCACGTTCAGCTGCCGCATGAGCTGGGCTGCGCGGTCCAGGGTCTCGTGAGCGGGGATCCACTGCGCACCGCGGTGCATGATGTCTCCGGCGGTGGTCATGGGTACCTCCCGGTGCCGGTGCCGGCGCGGCACGGTCGCGCCGCAGGTCCCGGCGCCATTCATTCTTCCCGCCCTGCCTTGGGCCCGCACCTGGGAGCGGCCCCGCACCGACACGTGAGCGCGCCCGTCACGAGGGCAGCCCGCCCCAGGCCGGATGCCGGGGGTCGTCGGCCCGTACGACCACGTCCGCCGTGCCGGCCGGGTCCGTCTCGCTCTCGTAGCGCTCGAAGGCCGGCAGCGTCCACTGCTCGTCCTCGGGCGTACGCCGTCGCAGCGCGCCCGGCGACAGCTTCAGGTGCACGGTCAGGTCGAACGGGAACCAGTGCCCCATGAGCAGCGGCCCGTGCAGCAACAGGACGCCGCCGGGCGGCAGTTCGACGTAGGCGCTGCGTGTCGCGCGGTCGGCCGCCGGGTCCCACAGGTCCGGCAGGACGCGTCCCGTGCCGCCGGGTTCGAGCGGCCCGAAGACCTCGCGCCACAGCGCGGCCGTGTCGAACCAGCCGCTGTAGTACGCCTCCACGTCCTCGCGCCCGTACTCGAAGCGCAGCGAGGCGGGCCGCAGGAACCCGCCCGTGTCCACGGCGAGCGAGGGGCGTCCGCGCACCCGCAGCGCCTCCCCGACCAGTGCGGCGAGGTCACCGGGCCGGGCGGCCGGCGGGCCGTCGACGGCGATACGGGGCCACGGACTCCCGTCGCCCGGCTTCAGTTCGAGCAGCCGCTCGGCGAGAGCGTCGCCGAGCCGTTCCCAGGTGATCGCTTCGAGTCGCACGCGCCTCATGATGCCTCGCACCCGGGACGGGATCCGAGGGGACCCGTACCCCCGCGACGCGTTCTCGCCCGCACGCGGGGAATGAACCGCGTATGACCGCCAAGGCCCGGCCCGACCGCGCTGCTCACCGCCGGACTCCCCCGCCGCACACCGGGCTCGGCGGGCCGGTCGTCGTGCAGCCGCTCAAGCGCCGGCAGTGCGCGGAGTGCCGCCGGGAACCGCTGGACCTGCTGACCCTGGAGGACGGGGCGCCGCGGTGCCTGGACTGCGCCGACCTCGGGCATCTCGTGTATCTGCCGCGCGGCGACTGGGCGCTCACCCGCCGTGCCAGGGAAGGCAGTTCGCTGTCGGCTGTGGTCGTGCGCTTCCATCGGCGGCGCGGTCGTTACGAGCGCCAGGGCGTCCTCGTGGAGGAGGATGCGCTGGCCCGCGCCGAGGAACGGTGTCTGGCGGACGCGGATGCGCGGGCGAGGCGCCGGGCGCGGGACGCGGCGCGCAGGGCGGCACAGGACGTGTCGTTCACGGCCGCGTTCGCCCGGGAGATCCTGCGGCTCTTCCCCGGCTGCCCGCCGGACCGGGCGGAGGCGATCGCGGCCCACGCGTCACTGCGCGGCAGCGGCCGGGTGGGGCGCAGCGCGGCGGGCCGCGCCCTGTCGCAAGCCGCGGTGACGGCGGCGGTGCGGGCGGCGGTGCGGCACACGGAGACCGCGTACGACGCGTTGCTGATGAGCGGGGTGCCGCGGGGCGAGGCCAGGCGGAGCATCGCGGTGCTGGTGGAGGCAGTTCTGGCTGCGTGGCGCGCGCGGGCATCGTGAGAAACGTGTACGCCGCACGGTGGCGGCCGTCTCCTCCGTGCGGCAGGATCTTGACCGGACCGCGACGCCAACGGCATCGCCGGCGGGGGGAGTTGTGATGATCGAGGGACCGTACTTCGTGCTCACCGTCCTGGGCGCGCTCGCCTGCGGGGTGTCGGCGGGCGTCTTCATCGCGTTCTCGGCCTTCGTGATGAAGGGGCTCGCGGCGCTGCCGCCCGCGCAGGGCATCGCGGCGATGCAGGCGATCAACGTGGCCGCGGTCAGCCCGGCGTTCATGGTGGTGTTCCTGGGGGCCGTGGCGCTGTGCGTGGTGCTCGCCGTCGTGACGTTCGTGCTCTGGCCGGAGCAGGGCACCGTGGAGCTGCTGCTCGGCAGCGCGCTCCAGGTGGTCGGCGCGTTCGGCGTGACCGTCGCCGCGAACATCCCGCGCAACGACGCGCTCGCGAAGCTCGACCCCGAGGCGCCGGACAGCGCGGGACCGTGGCGTACGTACGTGTCCGAGTGGCTGATGTGGAACCACATCAGGGGTGGTGCGTCGCTGGCCGCGTCGGCCGCGTTCATCCTCGCCCTGACCTGAGCCTTCGCGTCCTGCCGCACCCACACCGGCGCCCCTGCGCACCGGGGGAAACGGACGTATCGTGGCGAGAAGGACACGGCAAGGGAGACGGCCATGGCCGACCCCAAGGGCTTTCTCACCACCCCCCGGCAGGAGTGGCCACGCCGCCCTGTCGAGGAGCGGGTCCGTGACTGGGACGAGGTGTACGTCCCCGGGGCGCTCCTCCCGATCGTCGAGGCGCAGGCCGACCGCTGCATGGACTGCGGCGTCCCGTTCTGTCACGAGGCGTGTCCGCTCGGGAACCTCATTCCGGAGTGGAACGAACTCGTGTCGCGGGACGACTGGCGGGCGGCGAGCGACCGGCTGCACGCCACGAACAACTTTCCCGAGTTCACCGGGCGCCTGTGCCCCGCCCCGTGCGAGGCGGGCTGTGTCCTGGCGATCAACCAGCCGGCCGTGACGATCAAGAACGTGGAGGTCGCCATCGCCGACCGCGCCTGGCAGGACGGCCTCGCCCCGCCCAAGCCGCCCGACCGGCTGTCCGGCGCCACGGTCGCCGTGGTCGGCTCGGGCCCGGCGGGGCTCGCGGCCGCCCAGCAGCTCACGCGCGCGGGGCACACGGTCGCCGTCTTCGAGCGGGACGACCGGCCGGGCGGCCTGATGCGCTACGGCATACCGGCTTTCAAGATGGAGAAGCGCCATCTGGACCGCAGGCTGGCGCAGTTGAGGGAAGAGGGGGTGCGTTTCCGTACGTCGACGGAGGTCGGTCGGGACATCGGCGCGGCCGAGCTGCGGTCACGCTACGACGCGGTGGTCCTCGCGGTCGGCGCCACGGCCTGGCGCGAACTGGACGTGCCAGGGCGGGAGTTGACCGGGATCGTGCAGGCGATGGAGTATCTGCCGCTGGCCAACCGCGTGTGCGAGGGCGACATCGACGCCTCCCCCCTGTCGGCCGCGGGCAAGCACGTCGTGATCGTCGGCGGCGGCGACACCGGCGCGGACTGCCTGGGCACGGCGGTGCGCGAGGGCGCCGCGTCGGTCACGCAGCTGGACATCTACGGGCAGCCGGGCGCCGAGCGCGACGAGCTGGCCGAGCCCTGGCCGACGTATCCGAAGATCTACCGGCTGTCCGCCGCCCACGAGGAGGCCGGGGAGCTGCGGACCGCGCCCGCGGCGGACGCCGACGCGCGCCTGTTCGCGGCGTCCACGCTGCGTTTCGAGGGGGACGAGCGGGGGCGGGTGAGGGCGCTGCATCTCGTCGAGGTCGACGAGGCGCGGCGGCCCCGGGAGGGCACGTCCCGGGAGCTGCCCGCCGATCTGGTGCTGCTCGCCCTCGGCTTCTCGGGGCCCGAGCGCGGCGCCGGCGGCCCGGTCGGCCAGCTCGGCCTGGCCGTGGAGGACCGCGGCACGCTCGCCCGCGACGCGCGGTTCACGACCTCGGTGCCCGGCGTGTTCGCGGCCGGGGACGCGGCCCGCGGCCAGTCGCTCATCGTGTGGGCGATCGCCGAGGGCCGCTCGGCCGCGGCCGCGGTCGACCACTGGCTGACCGGCTCGACGCGGCTGCCCGCGCCGATCGGGCCGTACGACCGTCCGATGACGGCCTGAGCCCGTCGCCGGCCTGAGCCCGTCGCCGGTCGGCGCTCGTCGTTCATTTGCGCTCGTCGGTGCCCGCGACCTTGCCGGTCGACAGGGCGATCCGGTTCCAGGTGTTGATCGTGAGGATCAGGGACAGGACGTGCGCCAGCTCCTGCTCGTCGAACTGGGCCGCGGCCTCGGCGTAGACGTCGTCGGGGACGCCGCCGTCAGCGACGAGCGTGACGGCCTCGGTGAGGGCGAGTGCCGCGCACTCCCGGGCGCTGAAGAAGTGCCGGGCCTCGCGCCACACGGCCACCATGTGCAGCCGGTCCTCGCTCTCGCCGGCCTTGCGCGCGTCGTTGGTGTGCATGTGGAGGCAGTACGCGCAGTGGTTGAGGTGCGAGGCGCGGATCTGGATCAGCTCGACCAGGGCCGGGTCGAGGCCCTCGCGGGCGGCGGCGTCGAAGCCGATCAGTGAGCGGAAGACCTTCGGCGCGGCCTTCGCGAAGTCGATGCGGCCGGCCGGGTGGGCGTGGGAGTGGGAGTGGAAGTGGGTGTTCGCCGTGGTGATCGTGTTCGTCGTCATGACCATGAATCTACGGGCCGGATAGACCTCTTGTAGGGTGCATTTCCATGGCAGATTCATGGGTCAATTCCGCTGAGCGCATCGGCGCCGACCTGCATCTGGACCTGTCCGGTGCGGGCAGCCGCAGGGCCGCTCTCATGGGGGCGCTGCGTGACGCCGTGCGCTCGGGGCGGCTCGCTCCGGGCACCCGGCTGCCGCCCTACCGTTCGCTCGCCGCCGACCTGGGCGTCGCGCGCAACACGGTCGCCGACGCGTACGCGGAGCTCGTCGCCGAGGGCTGGCTGACCGCACGGCAGGGTTCGGGGACGCGGGTCGCCGAACGCGCGGGGCCGCCCGCGCCCGGCCGTGTCCCGAAGAAGGGTCCGGCTCGCACGCACGGGCCACGCCACGACCTCCGCCAGGGCACACCCGACGCATCGTCCTTCCCGCGCGCGGAGTGGGCGGCCGCGTACCGGCGCGCGCTGCAGGCCGCGCCGAACGAGGCATTCGGGCCGGGCGATCCGCAGGGCCGCGTCGAGCTGCGGGAGGCGCTCACGGAGTATCTGGCCCGCGCGCGCGGGGTACGGACGGAGCCGGACCGCATCGTGATCTGCTCCGGCTTCGCGCACGCCCTGCGGATTCTGTTCGACGGCCGGGTGCTGCGCGGACCGCTCGCCGTGGAGTCGTACGGACTCGGCTTCCACCGCGAGATCCTGACGGCGGCCGGCGTACGGACGCTGCCCCTGACGCTCGACGAACACGGCGCGCGCGTCGGGGAGTTGAGGACTGGAGCGAGCCGGGCGAGGGCCGCGCTGCTCACACCGGCGCACCAGTTCCCCACGGGCGGCCCGCTGCACGCGGAGCGGCGTACGGCGGCCGTCGACTGGGCACGCGCGCGTAGCGGGCTGATCGTGGAGGACGACTACGACGGCGAGTTCCGCTACGACCGCAGGCCCGTCGGCGCGGTACAGGGCCTCGACCCCGAACGGGTGGTCTATGTCGGCTCGGTCAGCAAGAGCCTGTCGCCGGCGCTGCGGCTCGGCTGGATGGTGCTCCCGCAGGGGCTGGTGGGGGATGTCGTCGCGGCGAAGGGCGAGCGGGAGGCGTGGGCGAGCGTGCCGGACCAGCTGGCGCTCGCGGACTTCCTGGTCTCGGGGGCCTACGACCGGCATGTGCGGCGGATGCGGCAGCGGTACCGGGGGCGGCGGGACCGCCTGGTGGAGGCGCTCGCCGAACGGGCGCCCGGGGTGGCGGTCACCGGGATCGCGGCGGGGCTGCACGCGGTGCTGCGGCTGCCCCCGGGGACCGAGCGGTCCGTGGTCAAGGCCGCCGCGTGGGGCGGTGTCGCCCTCGACGGCCTCGCCGAGTTCCGCCATCCGGAGGCGACGATGCCGCACACGGACGGGCTGGTGGTGGGGTACTCGACGCCGTCGGACCACGCCTACGGCGCCGCGCTGGACGCCCTGTGCGGGGTGCTGCCACCTGACTGAGACCCGACAGCGGCTACCGGGTCCGCCGGAGAGGCAGGCCCGCGGCTCGCGCACCCCATCCGCTCACGAGAGCAGGAAGTCCGCCGCCCCGGCCTTCGCGCCCTCGATGAACGCGGTGATCTCGCCCGGGGTGTAGATCAGGGCGGGGCCGTCCGGGTCGGCCGACTGACGCATCGCGACCCGGCCGTCGGCCAGCTTCATCGCTTCCACGCAGTTGCCCCCGTTGCCGCCGCTCCAGGGCTTGTGCCAGCCCTCGGTGCCGAGGTCGCGGGCGGGCATCCCGTTGTAGATGACCTCCCCGTCGACACCTCGTATGCGGGCCTTGATCCGATCCATTCACAGCTCCTTGCGGAGATCCCGGAGGATGTCCTTTGTGCGATGTGCCGTCGCGGCATGTGCCGCCATGCGGTCCATGACCTCGAGGTGGGTGGCCACCTCGGGGCGCGCGTCGAGGTAGACCGCGCCGGTCAGGTACTCGCTGTAGACCATGTCCGGCAGTTCTGACATGGCAAATCGGAACAACACGAAGGGGCCGTACGTGCCGGGGTGCGGGCCGGCGGCGAACTCGGCGATCTGCAGCGTCACGTTGGCCAGCTCCGTGACCTCGAGGAGCCGGTCGATCTGGCCGCGCATCACGTCGGGGCCGCCTACCGGGCGCCGCAGCGCGGTCTCGTCCATGACCATCCACAGGCGCGGGGCGTCCTCACGGGTGATCAGCTCCTGGCGCTGCATCCGGAGCGCGACATGCCGCTCGACGACGTCGGGGTCCTCGGCGAGGGCACGGCCGACCGCTCCGGAGCGCAGTACGCCACGCGCGTAGTCCTCGGTCTGCAGGAGCCCGGGAACGAAGTGGGGCTCGTACGACCGGATGAGGCTGGCGGCGCCCTCCAGGCTCACGTACATCGAGAACCAGCCGGGCAGGATGTCGTGGAACCGCTGCCACCAGCCGGGTTTGTTGGCCTCTTCGGCGAGCGTGACGAAGGCTTCCGCCTCTTCGTCGGTGACGCCGTAGGACTTCAGGAGGAGCTGGAGGTACGGGATCTTCAGGCCGACCTCGGCCATCTCCATGCGGCGGACCGTGGCGGGGGCGACGCGCAGGACCTTCGCGGCCTCCTCGCGCTTGAGCCCGGCGCGTTCGCGCAGATCCTGGAGGCGCCGGCCGAGGACGACCTGGCCAACGGTCGGAGCGGACCGCGGTTCGCTCACGCCCCCTACCTCCCAGTCGTCCCTGTGGTCCTGTTGCGGTCGCGCATGTGGTCGCGCTCCCAGAGGGAAGCCGGACCGCTCTGACGCCCGGTCATTTCGGGCAACTTCCCTGAAATCGTTGGCATTTTCGCCATGACGGGCGCCGTACGGCACACCGCCGTCAGCAGTGTGCCATGGCTCGGTGCCCGAGCACACTGCACTCTGCACTTTTCAGAGTGGCTCTTGCCAAGTGTTCACGACGGGGAGATAGTGGCAAGCGTGACTCCGTCCGTGCCGTTAGGAACAGAAGTCGGCGAAGCTACGCTCGGTGACGAAACCGATGCGCGCTCCGGCGCCGCGTCCGTGCGCCGCAGCAGCTTCGAACTGGCTCCCCACCCGGGTTCTGCCGCTCAGGCCCGGAAGCTGACGCGCGCCCACCTCAGCGGCTGGGCAGTGTGCGATGACACCTGCGACGCGGCCGCCCTGGTGATCTCCGAGCTGGTCACGAACGCGATCGTCCACACGGCGAGCAGCCGCATAGTGTGCGAGCTCCACGACAGTGACGACCGGATCCGGATAGCTGTGCGTGACGAGGGCTGGGCCCCCGGCGAGCCGCATCCCGCCCGCCGTGTCGCGCCGGAGGAGGAGCACGGGCGTGGCCTGTTGCTCGTGGCGGCGGTGAGTACCGCGTGGGGCGCGCAGGAGACCGGCCCCGGACTTCTCGTGTGGGCCGAGCTCGCACGCGACGCGGACAGCGCGCAGGACGCGAGCGCCGCCCAAGGACACTCCCCCGTCGCGGGACCCCATGGGATTCCCCGGCCGCACCGCAGCGGTGAACCGCACACCGGCGGAGCACCTCACTCCCCCGACATGGGACCGGGCACCGAATCGGGCCCTGCCTTCGACACACAGCAGTTCGAGTCAGAGTTCGAGACGGGGTGCGGCACCGGCTTCGGCCCGGCCGCCGGCCCCGGTACGGGGACGGGGGCGGGAGCCGGATGGGTGTGGTGACGACGCGCACGAGGGATCTCGACTCGCTGGTCCGGCTCTCCCGGCAGCGGCAGATCCTGCGGACCGCCCCGCTCAGACTCGCCGTCCCCGACGGCATGACCGCCCCGCTCGGCTGCGACGCCGTCGCGGTGCCCGAGGCGTGCGGGCGCGCCATGGTCGCGCGGCTGCCGCGCATGGGCTGCGTGTACGCCGACGGTGACCGCTGGTGGTGGATCGTTCCCTCGGACTCGGACGTCGCGCTGGAGTGGCCGGCCCCGGCCAGTTACACGACCGGCGCGCTGGTTCCGGACGCGCGGCGCGCGCCCGGACTCATCCACCGGCCCGACGGCAGCGTCCCGTACACCCCGCCGATCCCGCTCTATCTCGCGCTGTGCCGGGTCACCGGCACGACGCCCGCCTGGTCCCGCTCGATCGGCGCGGGCGCGGCCGACGCAGCCTGAACCGCACGCTCCACCCGGATCAGCCCGCGACAGCCTCCGCGCGCGGCACGATCACCAGGAAGGCGTCCGTCGCGAGGTCCATGACGACCTCCGCGGGCTGACCCTCCAGACGCCGGTCGCGTGCGAACTCCTCGGCCGGCCACGACCCGCGCGGTCCCCCCGCGGGAAAGCGTTCAAGTACCACTCGTCCGTCGATCATCGTGTACCCCTGCCCCCGTCGTCGTACGTGCGCTGTCGCGCGTTCTTACGGAGAAGAACGCCCGCGAGGCGCCCGAGGGCTCGCAACGTGACGACAATGACACCGAGTTGAGACGCGCGGCGCCACTACGTACGTAGCAAATGGCCGCCGCGTCAGTCCAGATACTCGTCGTGGTAGCGGACCCGCGCGCTGCCCGCCGGGGCTCCGAGCGCCGACGCCCGCCCTTGCGGCTCCTCCCACTCCTCCTGCCGGCCGAGCGCGGTCAGGTCGAGCAGGCTGTTGATGGAGCCGATGCCGTCGAGGCCACGGCCCGTCGTGGAGTACGTGTGGTAGACCCGGTCGCCGTCGCGCAGGAAGCAGCTGAGGCCGGGCAGGTCGCAGGGCTCCTCGTCCGCCGCGAAGCCGAAGTCCTGGTTGAAGTCGCTCGTGGCCGACGAGTACCAGGGCACCGTCCAGCCCATGCGGGCCTTGAACGGCAGGAGTTTGGTGAACGGGGCGCGCGACACGGCCGCGAACTCCGTGCCCCTGGCGCGCAGATGGGAGAGGTGCCCGATCTGGTCGAGGAACGCGGAGCAGTTGGGGCAGCCCGCGTCCTGGTCCGGGCCGAACATGAAGTGGTAGACGATGAGCTGGGAGCGGCCCTCGAACAGGTCGAGGAGCTCCGCCTTGCCGTCGGGCCCCTCGAACACGTACAGCTTCTCGATCTCCACCATGGGCAGTTCGCGGCGCTGCGCGTTGAGCGCGTCGCGGGCGCGGGTCACCGCCTCCTCCCTGGCGAGCAGTTCTTGGCGCGCGCCGAGCCACTCCTCGCGGGTGACGACGTTCGGCAGCCCCATGGGTCCTCCTCGGGTCGGTACTCCTCAGGTGGCTGACCGGGGGTCTTCGCGGAACTCATCGCTCGGCGGCAGAAAAACTTTCGCACTTCTTCCGGGGGATCCGTTGTGTTCGCTGAGCATGCACTGTTGTCCGCTGACGCCGACACCACCACAATGCACATGTCAAAACCGGTAGTTGTCGGTTTCAGCAATCAACGGGAGAGGACCCCCCACATGAACAAGCCTCTCGTCGGTGCGGTGTTCGGCCTGCTCCTCATAGGAGCAACAGCCGCGCCCGCCACGGCAGTCGGAGCCCAGCACGAGGCCAAGGCCAGGGCCAAGGCGGTCACCTTCGCCGGGACGGTGGCGCTCAGCAACTGCTCCGGGTCGGTCGTCCGCGTGCCGGACTCCCAGCCCACGGACCCGGCCCTGGTCATGTCCAACGGGCACTGCCTCGAGAGCGGATTCCCCGGCCCGGGCGAGGTCGTCGTCGACCAGCCGTCGTCGCGCACGTTCAGCCTGCTCAACTCCGCGGGCAGCAAGGTCGCGACGCTGCGCGCGGACAAGATCGCGTACGGGACGATGACTGACACGGACGTCTCGCTCTACCAACTCACCAGCACCTACGAGCAGATCGAGAGCTCGTACGGCATCAAGGCCCTCGAACTGTCGGCCTCGCACCCCACGGCGGGCACGGCCATCACGGTCGTCTCCGGCTACTGGAAGAAGACCTACAGCTGCAACATCGACGGCTTCGCGTACCGCCTCAAGGAGGGCGAGTGGACCTGGAAGGACTCGGTCCGCTACACCTCGACGTGCAACACGATCGGCGGCACCTCGGGCTCCCCCGTCGTCGACCAGGCGTCCGGCAAGGTCGTCGCGGTCAACAACACGGGCAACGAGGACGGCGCCCGTTGCACGGACAACAACCCGTGCGAGGTCGACGAGAACGGCACCGTCACGGTCCGCAAGGGCATCAACTACGCGCAGGAGACGTACGGGATCGTGCCGTGCGTCGGGATCGGCAACAAGATCGACCTGAGCGCGGCGGGCTGTGAGCTGCCGAAGCCGTAACTCTCTTTCTTAAGCGGTGAGTTCCGCGAGCAGCGCGTCGATCCGTTCGGCGTGCTGCTCCGGGACGCGGCCCGTGTCGTCGAGGTGCACGGCGCAGGACGTGGTCGTGTCGACGAGGGCTTCGAGGGTGACGGCTACGCCCTCCGTGCCGGCCGTGTGCCGGGCGAGCGGGGGAAGTTCGGCGGCGGCGAGGTCGATCGCGGTGCGCGCCTCGGCGAGCGCGCGGTACGCCTCTCGGCGCAGGGTCCAGCGTCCGGCGCGGTCGTCGGATCCGCTGAGCACATGGAGTACGTAGGCCTGCGCGGCCTCGCCGGCGGTGGACAGGCGCGTACGGACGGCGCCGCCGCCACTACCCGGCACGGGCAGCGGCAGATGGCCCACGCACAGCACGATCGCGCACGCGAGCAGCGTCTCCCCGATCCGGGCCGGCGCCATCTGCGGCTCCCCGCCCACCATCACGAGGGCCAGCACGAAGACGGTCACGACGGCGGTCTGGGCGGCGAAGTGCCGGGTGGCTACGGGGATCAGCGCACCGCCGAGCACCACGAGCGCGACGGGTCCCGCGGGGCCGGGCAGCAGCGCGGCGAGCCCCGCGAAGAGCGCCGCTCCGAACACCGTCCCGAACGCCCGGCACAGCACGCGCGACGCGAGCGGCCCGAGATCGGGCTTGACGAGGAAGACGGCGGTCGCGGGCAGCCAGTACCAGTGGGCGTTGTGCAGGAGCTGCGCGACGGCGGCACCGGCCCCGAAGCAGAGCGCCACCCGGATCCCGTACTCGCGCCCGGCGGGGCCGACGGCTCTGCGCAGGGCGGTGACGGGGGTGCGGGGGCGGGTGTGCAGTGGCTTGGCCCCGGCGCCGCGCCGGGGCCTCACGCGTACGTTCCGTCGCGCGCGTGCCGGCCGGTGGCGTTCCCGTACCGGACCGTCGAAGGCCACGGCCGCATGCAGCAGTGCCTCGTCCAGCGCGCGCAGGGCCGCGTCGGAGCGGGCGGGCGCGGGCAGCGGGCCGCACGGCTGCGCGGTGCGGACGGCGTCGGCGAGGCGCCACAGGCCCTCCGACGCGCGGTCCGGGAGGGGGCTTCCCGCCCAGGCGAGGGCCGTGGCCGCCTCACCGAGCGGCAGGGCGGCGGCGTACTGCGCGTGCAGCAGGCGTTCTTCGCGCGAGCCCGCGTACCGGCGCAGGCGCGGTCCGGACAGGGCGTCCTGCGCGTGGTCGAGCGCGGCGGTCAGGGCGACACGGTGTGCGGCGGCCCGGGGTGTGCCCGCCGCGTCGACCAGCCCGGCGACGGCCGCGTACACCTGGGCGACGGCGGCGCGTTCACCGTCGAACCGGTACGCCCCGCGCCCGCCCGGCGACGGCAGCACGGCCCGCAGCACGAGCAGCCAGCCCGCGCCCGCGAGGAACAGCAGGGCGCGCCCCCCGCCGGTCTCGGGCAGCGGCATGCCGGCGCCGATCGCGACGGCGACGAGGAGTTGTGTTCCGCAGGCGGACGCGATCGGCCCGACGGCGCTGACGGCGCCGCCCGCGAACCCGAGCAGCGCGAACACGCCGATCAGCGCGGCGGGACCGGCAAGCGCGCCGAGCCAGGTGCCGAGGGCGAGCCCGCCCGCACCGACCAGGGCGGGGACCCCGATCCGGGGCACCGCGGCGCGACGGCTGCCGGGCCGGTCGTTGATTCCCGCGAACATGGCGCCGAGCGCGGCGAGCACCCCGGCGGAGGGGCGCCCGGCGAGCAGGGCCGCCACGAGGAGCGGCCCTGCGGCGAGGGCGCCGCGCACGACGGCACTCCATGGGACGGGTCCGCGCTGGGCGCGCAGCGCGTGGCCGAGCCAGGGCGGAAGGGGGCGGGGGGTGGTGCGCACGGTGCTCCTGTCGGCGACGGCGGTTCCGGGGCGGGGGTGTGCCGCGGGACGACGTCGGCCTGGGCTGATGCGTCAACGGTAGGTGGCGTATTTGGAGCGAAAGGTACGTGCGCGTTTCCACGATGTGACGATGTGAGGGACTTCCCGGACCGGGACCTCCGCAGGTCACGCGGGTGGCGCCGTGGCAGGATGGCGCGCCGTGAGCAGCGAGGACGGCTGGCCGGACGTGCCCGGCGACACGACCCTGACGATTCGGATCCCGGAGGCGGACGCGTTGGTACGGGCCCCCTTCCCGGCCCACATCACCGTCCTGTACCCCTTCCTCCCCGCCGCGCGGATCACGCCGGAGGTCCACGCCGAGCTGTCGGCGCTGTTCGCGGACCGGGACCCGTTCGACCTGACGTTCGCGGAGTTCCGCCGCTACCCGGGTGTCCTCTATCTCCCGCCCACCCCCGAGGACCCGCTCCGCACCCTCACGAAGTCGCTACGGGAGCGCTGGCCGGAGGCGGTCCCGTACCGGGGCGTGTTCGGGCCGGAGGGTCTGGACCCCCACCTCACGCTCGCGAACGACGAGGGGCCGGAAACGTACGAGACGGCGTACGACGCGCTGGAGCGGGAACTGCGACCGATGCTTCCGGTGACGGCGCGCGTCGGGTCGGTGCGCCTGATCGTGACGGACGGGCGGGTGTGGGAGGACAGCGCGGTGTACGAGCTGGGGCGCTCGCCTGCACCACCTGCACCACCTGCACCACCTACTCAACCTGCTCCGCCGGCTCAGGTCCTGCGCGCGGAGTCGACGACGCTCTCCAGGAGGAGCTGAGTCCGGTCGACCACGTCGGCCAGGTCACCCGATGCCCCCGCGAGCAGGCTGTGGACGCCCAGCAGGCCCGCCCGCTCCAGGAGCCGCTTCTCGTTGGTGACCCACTCGCCGCGTGCGGCGAGGACCGCGTGCGCGGCCGACATCGCGGCCACGGCGACGGCCCCGTGGACTTCGGCCCTGCCGCCCTGGGGCGCGTTGTTGGCCTTGGCGTAGTGCAGCGTGCCGGAGGCGCGCCCCCACCACATCTCGGGGGCCGCCTTGCGCAGGGCCTCGGGGTAGCGGTCGGAGCGGGGCACCGTACCGCTCAGCACCTGATTGACGGCGAGCTCGGCGACGACGAGGTAGGTCGGGATCCCGGCCAGATGGAACATCAGCGGCTCCCAGCGGACCCGCCCCCGCCCGGCCTCGGCCAACTCCCGCTCCACCACGTCGAGATCCCGGTAGTGGACGTCGACGCGCCGCCCGTCGACGGTCAGCCAGGCCCCACCGTTGAAGACCCCGCCACCCCACCCACCGATCTCGGATACCTCCCCTTCCCACCCGACGCCCCGCAGGTCGTCCGGCTGGAAATCACCCCGGTAGTAGATCGCGAAGTCCCAGTCGCTGTCGGGCCGTTGAGTGCCCTGGGCCCGCGACCCACCGAGCGCGACGGCCCGCACCCCTGGTAGTGCGGCGAGCCGCTCGGCGACGTGGTCGAGGAAGACGTCATCGGTCATGACTTCGCTCTCGGCAGGCATGGGGGCACGCTATCCAGGGCGTGAGCGACCGCGCGACGGATTTCATAGCCGACCTCGAACGGTGGCACGTGCTCAATGGCTCGAAGTCGGACGTGTGCCGTACACAGCCAGCCCACCTGTAGCGAGATCGCCGCCGAGGTCGGCGGGCAGTGGAACGGACTCGCCGTACTTGCCGTGGATGATGCCCCGGTATCCGTCCTCGGCGGGGCGAGTGAACAGCGTCCACGTTCCCGTGCGCGGGTCGACCTGCAGCAGGCGGGACACGCGCGCGGCCGCGTACCACTCGGTCTTCTCGTTGATGCCCTTCAGCCGCTCGCTCGGCGAGATGACCTCGACGGCCAGCTCCACCGCATCCCCCTCGAGCAGCCAGCCGTCCGCCTCCTTGAACGCTCGAGGCCCAATGGTCAGATCCGGGGTCGCGTAGTCGTCCGGATCGTCCGGCATGGGAACGGAGACGTTCTCGTAGGCCTCGTACTCAGCGGCAAGCCCGGGGCGTACGGCATCACGCAGGTCGATGACGATCCCCGCGTGCTTGCCGCTCGGGCTGGGCGACATCACGAGCTTTCCACCGACGATCTCGACCCGCATTCCCGTTGCCTGCTCAATCTTCTCGGCGGCTTCGCGCAGGTGCCCGCGACGGACGGGGATGGAGTGGTGGGCTGGGCTGGCCAAGGTGTCTCCTCCTTGCCTGCTTCGGGCAGTCCCCCTCCGGATCCAGCACCGGACGGCATACGGCTCACCTCACATTACGGCAGGGGGCTTCGGCGCTACGGGCGCCCGAGAAACCGCCTCGTCCTCGGTCACGCGGCCGGACGGCAGTCGCGGCACCGGGCGTCAGGGTCGTGGCACCGGAAAGCGCGCTCGCAGCCGTCGCAGGTCTGGAGCGGGGCGACTTTCAGTGCGGCAGCACCGGCGGAAGCGGGACGCGGGTCCGGTGGCAGCGGGGGCGGGAGGAGGCTGGCGAGGCGATGTTCCAGGAAGCGGGACGGGTGGTGGATGGCGGTGGGGTGTGGTGGCAGGCCCGCGGTGAGGGTGCGGGTGATCTGGTCGGGGGTGGCGGAGCGTTCCAGCCAGGCATCGACTGCGGGCGCGAGGTGGTGCACATCGCGGGCGGAGAGCAGGAGCCGCGGATCGGCCAGGCGCAGCCGGGCCAGGAGCTCGCCGGCCGGGCCCTGCGGTGGAGGCGACTCGACATGCCCTTTTGGCTGTACGAGGGGCGGTGCGGCCGGTGCCTGGGCGGTGTCGGCTCGGGGCCGCTCCGGACGATCGACGTGACCGTGGCTGCCGGCGCGCGTATCGGGCTTCGGGCGCACAGGCGTAGGTGTGCAACCGGGCCGGTCGTAGAAGAACGTACGCGTGGCGACGCGGCCACCGCCGAGGGCGACACGGCGGCGCTCCAAGTACCCCGCCGGTTGGAGTTCGTTGAGCGCCCGGCGAACCGTCGTCTCCCCCTCGCGAAAGCGGAGCGTCAGCGACTTGACGGTGACGGAGGCGCCGTCGGGCAGCGACTGGATGTGGACGCCGAATCCGATCGCGACCGCGGACAGCCGCGGATGCTGGGCGAGATGATTGCCGACCACCGTGAACCGGTCGGTGTGACGGTGGCGTACGTGGAGGACTCCGGCGCGGGGAGCACCGGGTGCGCGGGCAGCGCCGCGCTAGACTGCGGATCAGCCGTGGGAAGGGTCTTAGCCTTCTACTTGGTGAGGCCCTCGGCCTGGATTGCCGTCCTGCCGGGGGCCGTCTTCTGTTTTGGGTTGTCGCGGCCGACCGTACCCCACCGATTCGGCGTTCGGACACTCCATCACCCGTTCGTGTGGCAGCGGGAGTTGAGGTGCAAGAGGGTGGGGTTGGTTGGGTTGGTTTCTCTCCCACAATCCTTTGAAAGACGGCGCGCGTCACCGGAGTACAGGTTCCCGCGGCCCGGCGGTCACCTGGGCAATTGGCTGGGTTACGGCAGGGAAGCCTCCGTCCAGACAGTCTTGGTATGGGCGTCCGAGGTGTCACACAATCTCGATACGGAGTGTGCGCTCGGCGACGACCGTGAGCCGCAGGCGAAAGTCCCGACCCCGCACCTGTCCGTGCTGCGCCGGCTGACCCGGCGCAACGAGGAATGTCCCCAACTGCTCACCGAACACCGGGATTTGTACCAGGCCGTCGCCTCCGGCGATCCCGAGCGGGCCCGCGCGCGTGCGCTCGCGCATGTGCCACGAATCTCGCGTCGACGCAGCGGCATCTCTTCGGGGAGGACTCCGGCGAAGCGTGACGGACCCGCGTGCGGCGCGGGCACGGTCAGCGGCGACAATCAGTGCTGACCTGCGAAGGAGACCCATTCTACGAAGGAGACCCGTGCCCACCCGCATCGCGATCGGCGCCGCCCGTACCCGCCCCTGCACCCTCGTGGTGTGCCGGGGCTGCTGCTGCGGCAACTCGGCGAAGTACCCCGGCTACGACCACGCGTGGCAGCTGGAGCGGCTGCAGGCCGCGGCCGACTCGTCCGGCGGGCGGGTTGCTGTACGGGTGACGGACTGTCTGGGCCCGTGCGACCAGGCGAACGTCATGGTCGTTCAGCCGTCGGGCGAGGGCCGACGGCGCGGCGGGCGCCCCGCATGGGTGGGCTGGTCGATGGGGGACGACGCGACGGACGAGATCCTGCGCTGGGCCGAGGCGGGCGGCCCCGGGATCGCCCCGGCCCCGGCCGCCCTTGAGCTCCAGTTCATCGAGACCCCGGGCGAACGGACCCGCCGCCGCACCCGCCGCTGACGGCGTACGCCTGACCGCCGACCGCCGACCGCCGACCGCCGACGCAAACGCCGACGCCGACGCCGACCGCTACGGCTGACCGCTGTCGGCCCGCCGCACACCCCTCACGTCCAAGCCGCCCCCGCCGCCACGAACCCGCAGATCAGCACGAACAGGATGGCCAGCAGCGGCCAGATGAAGCGCAGGTACTTGTCGTAGCCGACCTTGGCCGTCGACTTCGGCTTGCAGGTCCCTGGCATCCCTGGCGTCCATACCCCTCGCTGTCCGGTGACCGCCCTTGAGATACATGGCGTTTTGTCCGGATTATTCGTCGAGGTGGCGTGTGGCGTCCGGGTGACTCGCCGGATCAGGGCAATCCGGGACTAAGGTCGAGGCATGGCTTCGGATACTGCTTCGGATACCGCCTCGGATTCCGGTTCGGGTACTGGTTCGGACATCGGTTCGAGTACTGGTTCGGATACGGCTTCGAGCGCGGCGGCTGCGGCGCGGGCGGCCGGTCCCGGCGCCGGTGAGAGCGTGCGGATCGACAGCTGGATCTGGTCCGTGCGGCTGGCCAAGACGCGCTCGGCGGGCGCGACGGCGTGCCGGGGCGGGCATGTGAAGGTCAACGGTGAGCGCGTGAAGGCCGCCTACAGCGTGCGCGTGGGCGACGAGGTGCGGGTGCGGCAGGCCGGCGGGCACGAGCGGGTCGTGATCGTGAAGCGCCTGATCCGCAAGCGCGTGGGCGCCCCGGTTGCCGTCGAGTGCTACGTGGACAACAGCCCGCCGCCCCCGCCGCGCGCCGCCGTCGCCCCCGTGGCCATCCGCGACCGCGGCGCGGGCCGCCCGACGAAGCGGGACCGCAGGGACATGGACCGGCTGCGCGCGACGTTCGGCGCGGGCCCCGTACCCCCGGCGCAGGATCACGCAGACGGACGCGAAAAAGGCTGACCCCGTACGTCGACGGGGTCAGCCTCCGGCCGCGCGGGTCATGCCCGGCGCTTGACGAGGCGGACCAGATCCGCGTTGCTCCGGCGCCGTGTCCACGCGAGGAGCGCCAGCGGGACGATCAGGATGAGCGGCGTCGCCGCGTTCTCCCCGTCGAAGTAGGACATCTGCACGACGAACGCGCCGGCCATCAGCGCGCTCAGCGCGATCGGGGCGACCCCGGAGAGCACCGGCACCAACAGGGCGATTCCTCCGGCCAGTTCGAGGGCCCCGATGATGTACATCGGCGCGCTCCCCCACCCGATCGTGTCGAACGCCTCGACCGCCGACGGGTGCGCGATCAGCTTGGGCAGGGCGCTCGCGACGCCGTAGAACAGCGCGAGCAGCACCGTGAGCGTGCGCAGCGCGATGCGGGCGGCGCGGGCCCTGCCGGCGGCCGGGGCGGCGGTGACGGAGGCGGCGGAAGCGGCGGTCGTGACGGGCGCGGTGGTCTCGGACATGGGGTGCTCCTCGGTGAGTCGGCGCCGGGCCTTGCCGTCCGGCTGTCACAGAGGTAGACGGCGGCACCCCATGCAACTCATCGGTCGCCCGGCACCTTCATGCAGGCACCGCCCGCACCCACACCTGGTCGTCCGTGAGGTACCGGTCGACCTTCAACCCGGCCTGGGCGAGCGCCTCTTCGAACTGCTCCCGCGTCAGGGGCCGCGCCAGGAACGTGTGCGTCCAGGCCGCGTCGGGGAACTCGTACTCCGCACGCACCGAGTTCACCCCGTCCCCGACGGGCTCCGCGGACACGATGCGGACCGTGAAACCGCTCGGGTCCACGCGCTCGCGCGGCAGGTTCGTGTGGTAGTCCGGGCCCTCGCGCTGGATCAGTACGCAGCCCCCGTCCGCGACATGGCGCCGGCACGTGTCGAGCATCCCCTGCCGCACCGCCACGTCCCCGGCGTGCACGAGGAACGACGCGAGCAGCACCACGTCGAACGTCCCGCCCGCGTCCAACGCCTCGACCGGCGAGCAGATCGTCCGCGCCCCGCGCACGCGCTCCAGCATCTCGGCGGACTCGTCCACGGCCGTGACCGTGAAGCCGCGTTCGATGAGGGGGTGCGTCATCCGGCCGACACCACTGCCCAGTTCGAGGATGCTCGCTCCCGCGGGCACGGCCGCGGCGATGATGTCGGGCTCTTCCCTTACGGGCAGGCGCGCGTACAGATCGACCGCGCAGCCGTCCGGCGTGATGGCGCCGGGTCCCGTCCCTCCGTATCCCTCACGCATCTCAAGGCTCATGCCCCTTCAACGAGCCGTCCCGAGGCGGCAGTTCCCGACCACGGCAACGGGAACCAGCCATGCCCTCCGTACCAGTGCCCGCCGCGCCGCAGATGGTCGCCGACGGCCCGCTCGACGCTCGTGCGGCGCGGCAGTTCACCGATGGGGAGACGGGGATCGCCGAAGACGAAGCCGACCGGGCCCTCGTCGTCCGGTTCCGTGTCCTCCCAGGACGTACGGAATCGCTCCTGGAAGCGCACCAGGTTGGAGTCCTTCGGCAGAAGGCCCTTCAGCTGGGCGTCGAGGAGCCAGGAGTGGCAGACGGCGGTTTCATAGCGCTCCCCGGGGTAGTGCCGCGCGAAGAACTCCCTGGCCAGAGCGAGGGACCGGTCGCACGCGCGCGGGGACAGCGGGCCCCGGAAGTCGGGGATATGGAGGTTCATGCACAGGTCGTCCGCCGTCACCGGCAGGCCCGCGGCGGCGGCCGCGCCGGCCGAGCGCCCGCCGAGCGGGGCCCGCTGGTACTGGAGCCGGCCCAGTTGGTAGAGCTCCCCATGGAAGTGGAGGCCGAGCCAGGCGACCGCGTGAATGCCGCAACTGCCGTACCGCCGGCGGTGGACGGCCATGTGGCGCCCCAGGTCGGCGAGGGTGCGCCGCGAGACGTCGTCCGGCACCCCGAGACCGCGGTGGTACGCGCGCGTGGCGGGCAGCGCCGCCACGTAGACGTACACGGAGAAGCAGCGTTCGAGGAGGTCGCCGCCGTCGGGCGGGGACGGGAAGCGGGGGCTTCCGCCGACCGTGCCCATGTCCCGGGTGACGGCATCGACGGCCCGCTCCAGGAGATCGCGCACCCCGGGATCGTCGGCCACGCGGGGGCGCAGCGCGACGAGTTCGTTGATGTCCTCGTGGGCGACCCCGAGGTCGAGGAGGACATCGGGCAGGTCCTCCGCGTCGGGGATCACCGCCTCCGCCCGCCCCTGTCCGTCGAGCGCCTCCACCCATCCCGCGAGCCGCTCGCCGCTCTTCCGCCCGTCCAGCACGCGTCCTCCCCTCCGCCGGCCGAACCCCGGCGACCGAACTCCGCCGACCGGAAACCACCTCACCTTTTCAGGGAACGGTGCGCCGCGCGAGGGTGCGGACGTACCCGACGCCTGCGCCCGTGAAGAGGCACCCTTGAGGGGGTACCTCTTCACGGGCGGAGGCGGTGACGATGCGTACGGGCAGTGAACCGGTGACCGCGCGCAGTGCCCTGCGCGCCCGGCTGTGGCTCAGCATCTGGGGTCTGGCCTGGACGATCTTCGGCACGGTCGCGTTCATCCTCACGGACCGCCCGTGGTGGGCGCTCGCGTGCGGGGTGCTGTGGGTGATCGTGACCGTCGACCTGTTCGTGATCACCCGCCACATCCGGCAGGGCCCGCACTACCAGCCGGGCCCCGACGTACCGCCCTACAATCCCCCGGACGTACCGCCCTACAACCCCCCGGACGACAAGCCCTAGACCGCCCTGGAACTCCCTAGGGGGCCTCGCCTTACGGAGCGTCGTCGAAAGCGGCCGCGGCCACGTAGTCCGGCTGCGGATCGAGCGCCGCGGCGAGCCTGAAGTGGCGCCGCGCCTGGTCGGGCCGCGCGGCACGCTGGTAGGTGCGGGCGAGCGCGAAGTGCGCGAACGCGTTGTCCGGCTCGCGCTCCAGGACGATGGTGAACTCGAGCTCGGCCGCGCGCAGTTGGGCCGCGGCGAAGAACGCGCGGGCGCGCAGCAGCCGCGCCGCCGTGTTCTCGGGGTGGGCCGCGATGACCGGGTCGAGCAGTTTCACCGCGCCTCGCGGGTCACGCGCCGCGAGCAGTTGCTCAGCGGCGCGGAAGTCGATGACGTGCGTCTCCGGGTTGGAGTGGGGCACAGCGGTCTCCCTCCTTCGTCGTCCACGTCAACGGCGTGGACTGTCGGCCCTATTCCTCCCCCGTAACACCCCGACGTACGTACGTACGTACGTCCGACCGAGTCGAAGGCTCAGCGCCCGGTCACCGCGAGTAGCGCGCCGAGCACGGCCAGCGCCACGCCCGCGGCCACGAACACCCAGTCGAGGACGGGCCGCTCGCCGCCGATGAGCACGGTCTCGCGCGGGTCGTCGACGTCGTACGCGATACCGACCAGGCCGCCCGCCGGCAGCGGCAGCCGCCGGGTGGGCGGCGCGGGGGACGGCACCTCGACGACGCGGCCGTCGTGCGTCTCGAACTGCAGCAGGGGCCGCTCGGAACCCGCCGGCGGGGGCTTCACGAGTGCCTGGGTGACGCGTCCGGCCTCGCTGATCCGCCGGGTCCGCCGCAGCCCGTACGCCCCGGCGAGGATCGCCACCAGGCCGCCGAGGAAGGTGAACGCCGCCAGTACGACCACGCCCGTCCCCCTTCTAGGCCGCGGCCGCCCGCTGCGCGAGGTCCGCCCAGACGGCGTCGACCCGCCGGTGCAGCTCGTCGAGCGGTACGTCGTTGTCGATCACGATGTCGGCGATGCCCAGGCGCTTGTCGCGGGTGGCCTGGGCGGCCATGCGGGCGCGGGCGTCCTCCTCGCTCATGCCGCGCAGGCGCACGAGGCGGTCGAGCTGGGTCTCGGGGCTCGCGTCGACGACGACCACGACGTCGTACAGCGGCGCCAGGCCGTTCTCGGCGAGCAGCGGTACGTCGTGCACGACGACGGAGTCACCGGTGGCGGCGGCTTCGAGTTCGGCGGAGCGGGCGCCGACGAGCGGGTGCACGATCGAGTTGAGGACGGCGAGGCGGTCCGCGTCGGCGAACACGATCGCGCCGAGGGCGGGCCGGTCCAGCGAGCCGTCCGGGGCGAGCACGTCGCTCCCGAACGCCTCGACGACCGCGGTGAGTCCGGGAGTTCCGGGCTCCACGACCTCCCGCGCGATCCGGTCCGCGTCGATCAGTAAGGCCCCGTGCTCCACGAGCAGCCGGGACACCTCGCTCTTGCCGGCGCCGATTCCGCCGGTCAGACCCACCTTCAGCATGCGGGCAGCTTAGACCGACCGGCGAATGGGGGGTGGGTGAAGGAGCGGGGCTGGGTGCGTGCAGCTGCAAGGCGGAGGATTGAGGCATGGCGGAGCCATGGTGATTGACGACAACGCCGCAGATGTGCGTGCCCAGCCCCGCGACGCCGCCCCCCATTTGCCGGTCGGTCTAAGGCGAGGGCCCCATGGCTGACCACAGCCCCTAGGCGTCGCCCTCGCGTTCGGCCAGGAACTTCTCGAACTCGAGGCCGATCTCGTCGGCGGACGGGATGTCGGTCGGTTCGGCCAGCATGTTCCCGCGGCTCTCGGCGCCCGCGGCCGCGTCGTACTGGTGCTCAAGTCCCTGGACGAGCGAGACGAGTTCCTCGTCGCCCTCCTGGATCTGCCGGTCGATCTCCGTCTGCGTGCGGTACGCCTCCGTGCGCAGCCCGTGCGCCACCGAGGGCAGTACCAGGCCGGTCGCCGCCGTGATGGCTTCGAGGACGGTCAACGCGGCGTCGGGGTACGGCGAGCGCGCGATGTAGTGCGGGACGTGCGCGGCGACACCGAGTACGTCGTGTCCGGCCTCCATGAGGCGGTACTCCACGAGGGACTCCGCGCTGCCGGGGACCTGCGCCTCGTCGAAGGGGCTGCGGTGGCCGGGGACGAGCTCGGTCCGGTTGCCGTGCGGCGTGAGGCCGACGGGCCGTGTGTGCGGGACGCCCATCGGGATTCCGTGGAAGTTGACCGCGAGGCGCACGCCGAGCCGCTCGACGATCTCCTTCACGGCGGCCGCGAAACGCTCCCACTCGACGTCGGGCTCGGGGCCGGAGAGCAGCAGGAAGGGCGCACCCGTGGCGTCCTGGACGAGCCGCACCTCAAGGGCGGGCACGTCGTAGTCCGTCCAGCGGTCGCGCCGGAAGGTGAGCAGCGGGCGGCGGGCCCGGTAGTCGACGAGCCGGTCGTGGTCGAACCGCGCCACGACCTGGTGGGGCAGCGAGTCGAGGACCCGGTCCACGATCTGGTCTCCGGTCTCACCTGCGTCGATGTATCCGTCGAAGTGGTAGAGCATGACCAGTCCGGCCGACTCCTGGGCGAGCGCCATGTCCACCACGGCCAGGCCCTTCGGCTCCCATGCGTACAAACCCTGCGGATCAAGCACTGTGACCGCTCCTCCTCATGTCCTCTGTCAAGAACGTGCGGTGGGGCGCGGGCATTCCCTCCCGCGCCCCTTCACAGCGGGCCCTTACCTGCTGTTCGCCTCAGGCGGACAGCACGCGCGCGTGGAGCTTGGTGACGGCCCGGCGCGCGGAGGTGAACGCTCCGTGCTGCCAGGCGTCGGTGTAGCTGAGCCAGTCCCCCGCGAAGTAGACGCGGCCCGAGGGCTCGTTGAGGGGCTTGTAGCGGGGGTCGTCGGGGCCGCCGGGCGTGTCGTGCCAGGCGGCTTCCAGGTGCGGGGTCTGGCGCCAGTGGTGCGAGAAGGAGGTGGCGAGTTCGGTGCGGTACTTCTCGCCGTAGATCTTCACCCCGGCGGCCACGGCCCGCTTCTCCCGCTCACCCGGTGTGAGCTTCGCGTACGCGTCGGCGTCGGTGTCGTAGTTGTAGTAGCCGACGAGTACACCGCGCTCGCCGTGGAAGCCGTAGGACGGGTGCCAGATGTGCGTGACGTCGAGGTCGGTCTCGGTGATGCCGCCGTAGATCTTGTGGTCGAGCTCCCACCAGCGGGACCGGTACTCCAGGCCGATCTTGCCCGCGGACTGCGGGGTGATGGCCTCCAGGGCGGACTGCACGCCGGAGCCGAGGTTGTGCGGGATCCTGGCGAGGATGTTGGGCGGCAGTGCGCCGACGCAGTAGTCGGCCTCGAGGGCCCGGGTCCTGCCGCCCTGGGTGTACGTGACGGTGACCCCACCGGCCGTCTGCGTGATCCTGCTGACGACAGCGCCCGTACGCACCTTGTGCGCGCCGATCGCCCGCGTCAGGGCTTTGGGTATCTGGTCCATGCCGCCCACGGGCTGGAACATCAGCATGGCCTGGTCGAAGCCGAACTCGAAGGAGAAGTACCGCCCGACGCCGCTGGCGAACACGTCCGACGCGGATGGCACGTCGCCGAGCAGCACGCCGGGCGTCCCGGTGGCGGCCGGGACCGTGGTGTAACCGCGGCGCTCCCCGCCCCCGTAGGTGAGTTTGTCGCCGAGGTCCCCGAAGTCCTTGAGGAACTCCATGAGGCGGTCCTGGTCGGACGCGGTGAGCTCCTTGTCGAGGGCGCCCTTGTCCGTGGCCTTGGCCAGCAACTCCGCTACGTAGCCGTACACATCGGCCTTGGCGGTGCGGTAACGCACGGGCGCGGTCATGCCGGCGGATTCGTTGTAGAGGTACGCGTCGGCGTTCGTGTTCGTGAACACCTCGACGGGTACGCCGAGTTCGCGGCAGTAGTCGAGCGTGACCATCCACTGCGGCAGCCGCGCGGGCCCGGCGTTGAGGTACTGCCCCTGGGAGAAGCGCGCGGTCTGCCGGTTGCCGTACAGGTCGACGGTGCTGTCGCCGCCGCGCACGGTGAAGTTGCGGCCGCCGGTGCGGTCCCTGGCCTCCAGGACCGTACAGTCGTAGCCCGCCTTGCCGAGTTCGTACGCCGTCGCGAGCCCGGCGATGCCGCCCCCCACGACGACGACCTTGGCGGCGCCGCGTCCGGTGAGCGTGAAGTCGCCCGACTTCGGTGCGCTGTAGGCCTGTTCGCGGGAGGCGGCCTGTGCGGTGGGGGCGAGACCGAGGGCGCCCATGGTGGCAAACATCGCGCCCGCACCGCCGGTCACCCCTACGTTGCGCAGGAAGGCCCGGCGGCTCGTGCCCGTCTCCGGTCGCTGCTGTACTGCCATGCTGACGGCTCCCCTCACGATCTTGAATGGTCCGGGGATCCTGGCAACGGCCTGTTACGGCTCGGGAGTTACTCGTGTATCCGCCACGTTTCCCTCCGCGCACACACCCCTGGTCCAGACCTTGACGCAGCCATGCCGCACCCTTACGTTCATATGCGCACCCAGAGTTCACGTACAAGAACCCTCCTTTGCACGAACCGACGGGAAGGCACCCCCCACATGCGCATGCGTTCCGCACTCCTGCCCGCCCTGACCGCCTCCGTGCTCGTCGCCGGAGCCGCCACGGCCCTCGCGACGCCCGCCGCCGGAGCCGCTCAGGTCATCGAGGTCTCCACCGCGGCCCAGCTCAAGTCGGCGCTCACGGCGGCCGCGCCCGGCGACACGATCCATCTCGCCGACGGCACGTACACGGGCAACTTCAAGACGTCGATCGCCGCGAGTTCCGGCTCGCGCATCACCTTGACCGGCTCCGCGAAGGCGGTCCTCACCGCGGGCGGCGGCTACGGCCTGCATCTGAACGGCGCCTCGTACTGGACGGTCCAGGGCATCACCGTCACCGGCGGCCAGAAGGGCATCATGATCGACTCGGCGAAGGGCGTCGTCGTCGACACGGTCACCGTCCACGGGCTCGACATGGAGGGCGTCCACTTCCGCAACTCCAGCACGGACGGGACGATCAAGAACTCGCGGATCTACGACACCGGCAACGACGGCCGCGGCATGGGCGAGGGCGTCTACGTCGGCACGGCCGGCGGAACCTCGGACAAGAGCGACCGCATCCAGATCACCGGCAACACGATCGGCCCGGACGTCGGCGGCGAGAACGTCGACATCAAGGAGGGCACGACGGGCGCGCGGATCGTCGGCAACACGTTCGACGGCAGCGGCCTGACGGGGGCCAACTTCGACGACTCCTGGGTCGACGTGAAGGGCAACGACGTCCTGGTCGAGAACAACAAGGGCAGCGCCACCACGAACAACGGCTACGAGACCCACACCCAGCAGTCCGGCTGGGGCTGCGGCACGGTCTTCCGCTCCAACACGTCGGACCTGCGCGGCGCGACGGGCGACAAGCAGCTGGCGATCAACGTGACGAACGCCGGCGGAAGCTGCGGGACGACGGTGTACGCAAGCAACACGGTGACGGGCGGCAAGGGCCTGACGAACGTACCGGTCACGCCGTAGGAAACGTCGGCGGACACAGAGAAGCGGGCCCGCACCCAAAGGGTGCGAGCCCGCTCAACTACCTACCGAACCCCGGAGGGTTCAGATCAGCTCTGGCCACCGGCCAGCTTCTCGCGGAGCGCGGCGAGCGCCTCGTCCGAAGCAAGCGCGCCGGAGCTGTCGTCCGACTCCGAGGAGTACGAACCGCCGCCACCGGACGCAGCCGGGGCGCCGGCCGGAGCGGCAGCACCCTCGGCCTCGGCCTGGGCGTCCGCCTCGCGGGACTTGATGACCTGAGCCTGGTGCTGCTCGAAGCGCTGCTGCGCCTCGGCGTACTGGTTCTCCCACACCTCACGCTGGCTCTCGAAGCCCTCGAGCCAGTCGTTGGTCTCGGGGTCGAAGCCCTCGGGGTAGATGTAGTTGCCCTGGTCGTCGTACGACGCGGCCATGCCGTACAGGGTCGGGTCGAACTCGACCGTCGACGGGTCGGCACCGAAAGCCTCGTTGGCCTGCTTCAGCGAGAGGCTGATGCGGCGACGCTCGAGGTCGATGTCGATGACCTTGACGAAGATCTCGTCGTTGACCTGGACGACCTGCTCCGGGATCTCCACGTGGCGCTCGGCCAGCTCGGAGATGTGGACCAGACCCTCGATGCCCTCGTCCACGCGGACGAACGCACCGAACGGAACCAGCTTCGTGACCTTGCCGGGGACGACCTGGCCGATCTGGTGCGTACGGGCGAACTGCTGCCACGGGTCTTCCTGCGTCGCCTTCAGCGACAGGGAGACACGCTCGCGGTCCATGTCGACGTCGAGGACCTCGACGGTGACTTCCTGGCCGACCTCGACAACCTCGGACGGGTGGTCGATGTGCTTCCAGGACAGCTCGGAGACGTGCACGAGACCGTCGACGCCACCCAGGTCCACGAAGGCACCGAAGTTGACGATCGAGGAAACGACGCCGGAGCGGACCTGACCCTTCTGGAGGGTCGTGAGGAACGTCTGGCGGACCTCGGACTGGGTCTGCTCGAGCCAGGCACGGCGGGACAGGACCACGTTGTTGCGGTTCTTGTCCAGCTCGATGATCTTGGCCTCGAGCTCCTTGCCCACGTAGGGCTGGAGGTCGCGGACACGGCGCATCTCGACGAGGGAGGCCGGCAGGAAGCCACGGAGGCCGATGTCGAGGATGAGTCCACCCTTGACGACCTCGATGACGGTACCGGTGACGATGCCGTCTTCTTCCTTGATCTTCTCGATCGTGCCCCAGGCGCGCTCGTACTGCGCACGCTTCTTGGACAGGATGAGACGGCCTTCCTTGTCCTCCTTCTGGAGAACCAGGGCCTCGATCTCGTCGCCGACCTTGACGACCTCGTTCGGGTCGACATCGTGCTTGATCGAGAGCTCGCGGCTCGGGATCACGCCTTCGGTCTTGTAACCGATGTCGAGGAGAACCTCGTCCCGGTCTACCTTGACGATGACGCCATCGACGATGTCACCGTCGTTGAAGTACTTGATCGTCTCGTCGATCGCGGCGAGGAATGCTTCCTCGTCACCGATGTCGTTGACCGCAACCTGCGGAGTGGTGGCGGTGGTCTCGGTGCTGCTCGTCATGTGGGTAAGGGCTCCGGTACGGACATTGAAGTCGTAGGTACTGCTACGCCGGGAGCCCGTGATCGCACTGCAGAAGGCCGGACAGCTCAGGAAGCGCCACTCCCGAAGGGAGCGCCTCGATAACCGAGGGGACATACATACAGATGCGAGCGCAGCCTGCTATGTCTGAGGAGCGCAGGCTCGCAGCGCAACTTGTAGCATACGGGGGCAGCCGGACAGGGTCAATGCGCGAACACGCACACCCGGGGCGAACTTCGCATACCCGGCGCAAAACCTGTCGCACGAGGCCACATGGGCCGCTCGGCACTCTGCCGCGACGGGTTGAACGGAAGAGTACGACTAGGGAGCCCATCATCCAAGAGCCCGAACCGTTCGAGCCCGAAGCCACCCGGCGCGACGCCGACGTCACGGAGAGTTCCCGTGCCAATCGTGGCTGGTGGGACAGGAACGCGGACGACTATCAGGTCGAGCACGGCACGTTCCTCGGGGACGACCGCTTCGTGTGGGGGCCCGAGGGTCTCGACGAGGTGGAGGCCGAGCTGCTCGGCCCGTCGGAGGACCTGAAGGACAAGGTGATCCTGGAGATCGGCGCGGGCGCGGCGCAGTGCTCGCGCTGGCTCGCCGCGCAGGGCGCGCACCCCGTCGCCCTCGACCTCTCCCACCGGCAGCTCCAGCACGCCCTGCGCATCGACGGCGGCGCGGTGCCGCTGGTGGAGGCGGACGCGGGCGCGCTGCCGTTCGCGGACGGCTCGTTCGACCTGGCCTGCTCGGCGTACGGCGCGCTTCCGTTTGTCGCCGATCCCGTGCGGGTGCTCCGGGACGTGCACCGGGTGCTGCGGCCCGGCGGCCGGTTCGTGTTCTCGGTGACGCATCCGGTCCGCTGGGCGTTCCCGGACGAGCCGGGCCCGGAGGGCCTGTCCGTGGCGGCCTCCTACTTCGACCGCACCCCTTACGTGGAGCAGGACGACGAGGGCCGCGCCGTATATGTGGAGCACCACAGGACGGTCGGTGACCGGGTGCGCGACATCGTGGCCGGCGGTTTCCGCCTGGTGGACCTCGTCGAGCCGCAGTGGCCGGCGTGGAACACGCAGGAGTGGGGCGGCTGGTCCCCGCTGCGCGGAAACCTGATCCCGGGCACGGCGATCTTCGTCTGCGAGCGAAGCTAGATCTAGATGGGGGCACCCCCGGCCGAAGTCCCCCAGCCTTCGGCCGGGGGTGCCCCCAGGGAGAGACTGAGCATGTGATCCGTAACGACGCTCTGGACCTGCCTGTACGCAGTGCGCTGCCCGGCCTGCGCGATGCCTTCGACGGGCCCGCGGCGCCGGGCAGCGCCGTTCTCGTGGCGCCGCCGGGGACCGGCAAGACGACCTTGGTGCCGCTGGTGCTCGCCGGGCTCGTCGGTGACGGGCCGGCGCGGCGGGTCGTCGTCGCCGAGCCGCGGCGGATCGCGGCGCGGGCCGCGGCGCGGCGGATGGCGTGGCTGCTCGGCGAGAAGGCCGGCGAGCGCGTCGGCTACACGGTGCGCGGCGAGCGGTTGATGGGGCGCCACGCGCGCGTGGAGGTCGTCACGACGGGTGTGCTCCTGCAACGGCTCCAGCGCGACCAGGAGCTGGCGGGCGTGGACGTCGTGATGCTCGACGAGGTCCACGAGCGGCATCTGGACGCGGACACCGTCGCGGCGTTCCTGTGCGACGTGCGCGAGGCGCTGCGGCCCGAGCTTCGGCTGGTGGCGGCGTCGGCGACGACGGACGCGCAGGGGTGGGCGCGGCTCCTCGGCGGGGCGCCCGTGGTCGAGGCCGAGGGAATCTCGTATCCCGTGGAGACGGTGTGGGCGCCGCCCGCGCGTCCGGTGCGGCCGCCGCACGGGATGCGGGTGGATCCGGCGTTGCTCACGCACGTGGCGTCGGTGGTGCGGCGCGCGCTGCGGGAGCACGGCGGGGATGTGCTGTGTTTCCTGCCGGGGGTCGGTGAGATCGGGCGCGTGGCCGGGCAGTTGGGCGAGCTGGGTGACGTGGACGTGCTTCAGGTGCACGGGCGGGCGCCCGCCGCGGTGCAGGACGCGGTGCTCTCGGCGGGCGCGCGGCGGCGGGTGGTGCTCGCTACGTCCGTCGCCGAGTCGTCGCTGACGGTGCCCGGTGTGCGCGTCGTCGTGGACTCGGGTCTTGCGCGGGAGCCTCGGGTGGACCACGCGCGCGGGCTGAGCGCCCTGACGACCGTACGGGCCTCGCAGGCGACGGGGCGGCAGCGGGCGGGGCGTGCCGGGCGCGAGGGGCCCGGGGTGGTGTACCGGTGCTGGACGGAGGCGGAGGACGTGCGGCTGGCGCGGTTCCCGGCGCCGGAGATCAAGGTCGCGGACCTGACGGCGTTCGCGTTGCAGGCGGCGTGCTGGGGCGATCCGGACGCCTCGGGCCTCGCGCTCCTGGACGCTCCGCCGGCCGGGGCGATGGCGGCGGCCCGGTCCGTCCTGACGGCGATCGGGGCGGTCGAGGCGGACTCGGGCCGGGCCACGGAGCGCGGCGCCCGCCTCGCAGGCCTCGGCCTGCATCCGCGCCTGGCCCGCGCCCTCCTGGACGCGACCCCTGTGGTGGGTGCGCGCCGCGCGGCCGAGGTGGTCGCCCTCCTGAGCGAGGAGCCGCCCCGCGACTACGGCGACGACCTGGCCGCCGCGTGGCGCACCGCGCGCCGAGGCGCCGACGCGTACGCCGCGCGCTGGAAGACGGAGGTGCGGCGGCTCACGGGGGCGGCCGGGCAGACCCCGGCGCGGGACGACGCACCCGGGGACCTGTCCGAGGACCGGGTCGCCGGAATCGTCGCCGCGCTCGCCTTTCCGGAGCGGGTGGGGCGTGGGCGCGACGGCGAGTATCTGATGGTGTCCGGGACGCGGGCCGCGCTCGCGGACGGGTCACGGCTGCGGGGCGCGCCCTGGATCGCCGTCGCGGTCGCCGACCGGCCCGTGGGCGCCGGGCACGCGCGCGTACGGCTCGCCGCGGTCGTGGACGAGGAGGTCGCGCTGCGGGCCGCCGCTCCGCTGCGGGCCGAGGGGGACGAAGTGGCGTGGGCCGACGGGGAGTTGGTGGCGCGGCACGTCGATCGTCTCGGCGCGGTGGAGCTCGCCGTGCGCCCCTTGAAGGAGGCCGCCCCCGCTCTCGTGCGGGAGGCGTTGAAGGAGGGGCTGCGGCGGGAGGGGTTCGGGCTGCTGCGGTGGTCACGGGAGGCCGGGGAGCTGCGGGAGCGGCTCGCGTTCCTGCACCGCACGCTGGGCGCGCCCTGGTCCGACGTGTCGGACGACGCGCTGCACGCGCGCGTGGACGAGTGGCTGGAGCCGGAGCTCGGCAAGGCGCGGCGCCGGTCCGATCTGGGCCGGATCGACGCGGGGCAGGCGCTGCGGCGGCTGCTTCCCTGGGCGAGCGGTGACGCGGCCCGCCTCGACGAGCTCGCCCCGGAGCGGCTTGAGGTGCCGAGCGGGTCCAGGATCCGGATCGACTACGCGAACCCCGAACAGCCCGTACTGGCCGTGAAGTTGCAGGAGATGTTCGGGCTGCACGAGTCGCCGCGTGTGGCCGGTGTGCCGGTCCTGGTGCATCTGCTGTCACCCGCGGGGCGTCCCGCGGCGGTGACGGCGGATCTGGCCTCCTTCTGGCGCGAGGGGTACCGGGCCGTGCGGGCCGAGCTGCGGGGCCGGTACCCGAAGCATCCCTGGCCCGAGGATCCTGCGGGGGCTGTCGCGACGCGGCACACGAGCGCGCGGCTCAGGCGCTGACGGGTTCCGGCTCGTGCTCCGGGGCGGCCTCGGGCTCGCCCGGGCGGCGGCTGCGGGCCTCGAGCCACAGGGAGAGCGCGAGCAGGAGCAGGCCGAGGGTCAGGAAGCCCCACGGCAGGTACGAGGTGAGCAGGACGACCAGGACGCGGTTGGACTTGACGAGGTCGACCGTCGACCTGATGTAGTCCTCGCGCATCTTCACGTGCCCGGCGAAGACCGTCACCCTGTCGCGGCCGCCCAGGAGCGTGCCGCCGCGGAGTTCGTTGTGCTGGATCTCCTCGCCGTAGACGGGGGCGCCGGTGACCGGCTCGACCCAGAACTTGCGGACCGTGGTGTACCAGCGGGTGGTGCCGGTCTTGGCGACGGACTCCGGTGTGATGCCCTTGACCGGCATCGTCTTGGGGAGGGGGACCTTCATCCACGGGATGGTCTGTTCGAAGTAGTAGACCTTCAGGCCGCGGAACGTCTGGGTCCCCTTGTAGTGGATGGGCCGGGTGACGCGGGCCTGGGCGTCGTAGTACTCGTAGTCCCGCTTCTCGGTCAGGAAGGGCCACTTGAACTCGATGCCGTCGCGCCTGACCTGGTCGCCGTCGACGGTCTCGGCGTACTTGCCCGTGGTGTGGACGGGTGCCTGGCTATGGGCGTCGAAGACGTAGCGCTCGGGGACCTGGGAGACCATCTTGCCGTCGGGTCCGACGATGTAGGAGAGGGAGTCCCAGACGACGACATCGCGGCCCGCGCTCTTCTCGACCTGCTCGGAGGCCTCCACGTTGCCCTTGAGCGTCTGGACGACGGTGACCTTGGAGACCTTCTTCGACTGCATCGAGCCGTAGTCGAGGAGGGTCGGGTTCTTGGCCTCCAGGACGGCGTTCTGGTACTGGCCGGCCGGGATCTTCGCGAGGCGCGGGAACGCGTACCAGCGCATCAGCGGGGACATCGCCGTGCAGAACACGGCGAGGGCGAGCAGGATCAGGCTGGCCTTGCGGCGCATCGCGGCGGCCTCCTCGGCGGGTCAGGGGTGCTTGGGGACGGTGGTCAGCAGCGGTTTGGGCGAGGTCTCGCCGGGCGGGGAGCCGATCGCCGAGATCGTGATGACGAGGGCGAGCGCCACGGCCAGACCGGTCGCGGCGGCGATCAGGGCACGCATGCAGCCTCCCGGCGGATCACCGGATCTGGAATCTGATAGGGCGTCAGGGCTGGGGCACCGTAGCAACGCGCGGCCGAGATGAGAACACGTTGCACAACAGCGCCGCCCCCTCGGCCGGTGAACGGCGAGGGGGCGGCGCGGGTGCTGCTGATACGGCTTGTGCCGTACGGGAGTTACGTCGCCGAGGGCGAAGGGGACGGGGTTGCCGTGGCGCCGGCCGCGGTGACCTTCAGTTCGATGGTGAGGGTCGCGCCGCCGGTGGTGTTGATGCGGAGCAGGAACGTGCCCGTGGCGTCGTCCGCGTAGATCCTCGGCAGCTGGAGGCGGCCGTCGCCGTCGGTCTTAAGGCCCTTGAGGGTGCGGATCGCCTTGCCGTCCGCGTCCTTGAAGTAGGGGCCCTTGTCGTTCTCGGTCGCGTCGTCCTTGGACTTGATCAGCGTGGCCGTGGTGGCGACCCCGTCGGCGGCGTCACCCTTGTACGTGGCCCTGACCTGGACCGGGTCGGCGAACTGGCCGCCGGCCTCGCAGGTCAGTTCCGTGTCGCCGGTCCTCGTGAGGGCGTCGGCCTGGCGCGCGGAGACGGTCGCCGTGTAGTCGAGGCCGGGCAGTTTCCGGTCGACGACGGTGGCGCGGACGGTGAACTCGCCGGTGTCCTCACCCGCCCGCAGCGGGGGCGCGGTGGCCTTGCCGGTGCTGTCGGTGACGACGGTGACGGACTTGAAGCCGCCGCTGAAGGCCAGGTCCGTGTCGCCGACGACGGTGAGCTTCACCTTGACCGTACCGACGCCCTTGCCCGCGGCGTTCTCCGTGCGGACGGCGACACGTTCGGCGAAGGCGTCACCGGCGGTCGCATTGAGCGTGCCCGTACCGGCGTCCTCGATGTGCGCGACCGTCTCGGCGGGCGTGGGCGGTGTGGGGCTCGTGGAGCCTCCGCCGCCCGGCTTCGACGGCTCGCTGCTCGGACTGCCGCCGGGCTTGGGCGACTTGGGCGGCTTGGAGGTGCCCGGGGACGGGCTGGTCGTGCCTGGGCTGCTCGGCGAGGGCGAGGGGCTGGGGCCGGTGCCGCCGTCGCTGCGGTCGCCGGGCTGGACACCGGTGCCGTCCGGGACCTCGTGGGTGCCCTTGCGGTAGTACTCGAGCCACGTCAGGACCGTGTTGAGGTACTCCTGCGAGTGGTTGTAGCTCAGGATCGCCGCGTGCAGGCCGCCGCTCTGGGAGAGGTCGCGGTCGCCGCGGCACAGGTAGTGCCCGGCGGCGAGGGCGGCGTCGTAGATGTTGTTGGGGTCCTTCTTGCCGTCGCCGTTGCCGTCGCGGCCGGACCACTCCCAGGTCGACGGGATGAACTGCATCGGGCCGACGGCCCGGTCGTGCGTCGTGTCGCCGTCGTAGGCGCCGTTGTCGGTGTCGGTGATCCTCGCGAAGCCGTTGCCGTTGAGGACCGGGCCGAGGATCGGCTTGAGCGTCGTGCCGTTCGCGTCGACGTTGCCGCCGCGGGCCTGACCCGACTCGACCTTGCCGATCGCGGCGAGGAGCTGCCAGGGGAGATTGCAGCCCGGCTTGGTCGCGGCGAGCTCCGCCTCGGCCTTCTTGTACGCGTCGAGGACGGTGGCCGGGATACCGGCCTCGCTCGCGCCGGTACCCGTACCGCCCGGGCTGCCGGAACCCGTAGCGGGCGGCGCGGTGGGGCTGTTGAGGGGCGGCAGATCGGTGTAGTACGGGGAGTTGCCGGTCGCCGAGTCGCCGGGCGAGGGCGTCGCGTCGGCGGTGGACTGTCTGCCGTTCTGCGTGTCGGTGAGGCCGGGCGCCTGGGACGCGGAGAGTGCCGCCACGGCGGCAGCCGCCACAGCGGTCGTCATCGCGGACCTGCGCAACCGCTTTCCGAATAGCGCCGCCATACCGTGAGCCCCTCCGAATTGCCGACCGTTTACGGGTCAGTCCGCGCTCCCCGGCGTGGAGTGACCCAGGCGACACTACGACAACTTCCGGCGCCCGGGCACCTGTTCGTGCCCGATTTTTGCCGGTTGGCCATGTACGCGTTACCGCAGTTGCCACGGGCCATACTGAGCGGCACCGCGTACGCACCGCATCAGGAACCGTCCGAGGGGGACCACGTGCCGTTCACGATCAGCCATGCCGCGGCCGTGCTGCCGGCCGTCCGCTGCGACGGCACGGGGCGCGGCGCGCTCGTGCCCTCGCTGCTGGTGGCGGGCTCGTTCGCGCCCGACGTGACGTACTTCGCGGCGAGTGCGGTGCCGGGGGCGATGGAGTTCGGGGACTTCACCCACTCCTTCCCGGGCGTCTTCACGATCGACGTGGCCGTCGCCGCGGTACTGGTCGGCCTGTGGCGCCTGCTGCGGGAACCGGTGATCGCGCTGCTGCCGGGGCGGGTGCGGGGGCGGGTTCTTGTGGTGGCGCGGGGTGCGGGCGGCGCTCGGGACGGTTTCGCGTCGGGCGGCTTCGCGTCCGGCGCTTTCGCGTGGGAGCGGCGGCCGGTGGCCGCGGTGTGGTGGTGGTACGTGTCCGCCGTCCTGGGCGCGACGACGCACGTGGTGTGGGACGCGTTCACGCATCTCGACCGGTGGGGCATGCGCGTCTTCCCGGTCCTCGGCGAGAAGATCGCCGGCTCCCCTCTCTACTGGTACGCGCAGTACGGGGGTTCGGCGGTCGCGCTCATCGTGATCGCGCTCTTCGTGGTGTCGGCGGTGCGCCGTGTCCCGTCGGCGGCCGCCGCCGACGCCCGCGCCGCACTGCCTCAGCTCTCCGTGAGTGAGCGGTGGGTGGCGGCGCTCGTGATCGGCGGGTGCGTGGCGGTGGCCGCGGGGGTGCGGACAGTGCGCTGGTGGACGTACTGGGGCGCTGTCGCCAAGCCGTGGGAGATCATCCCGACCCTCTGCTTCGGCGGGGGCGCGGGCCTCGTACTCGGTCTGGTCGTGTACGCGCTTCTCGTGCGGGGGCGTCGAGGCCCGGCCAGTCGCGGGGTGGCGCCGGCTCCGGTGAAACAGCAACGGTGACACGACAACGGCGAACGCAGTAAGGGGCGGAGCCCATAGGCTCCGCCCCTTACCTGAACTACGGCCTACCTGAACCACGGCCCGAACTACGGCCCGCCGCAGGCTAGTGCGCCGCGGACTCCCAGTCCGGGCCCACGCCCACCGACACGTCCAGCGGCGCCCGCAGATGCACGGCCCCGGCCATCTCGCGCCGGACCAGCTCCTCCGCCGCCGCGGCCTCGCCCGGGGCGATCTCCAGGACGATTTCGTCATGGACCTGGAGCAGCAGCCGGGACTTGAGCTTCGCGTCCTTGAGCGCCTTGTCCACGTTCAGCATGGCGATCTTGACGATGTCGGCGGCCGTGCCCTGGATGGGCGCGTTGAGCGCCATGCGCTCGGCCATCTCACGCCGCTGGCGGTTGTCGCTGTTGAGGTCCGGCAGATACCGGCGGCGGCCGAGCATCGTCTCGGTGTAGCCCGTGGCGCGGGCCTCGTCGACGACGCGGCGCAGATAGTCGCGCACGCCGCCGAACCGCTCGAAGTACGTGTCCATGAGGACCCGCGCCTCGCCCGGCTCGATGTTCAGCTGCCCGGACAGGCCGAACGCGGACAGGCCGTAGGCGAGCCCGTACGACATAGCCTTGATCTTGCGGCGCATCTCCGCGTCGACGGCGGACCGCTCGACGCCGAAGACCTGCGCGCCGACCGTGGTGTGCAGGTCCTCGCCGGAGGTGAACGCCTCGATGAGGCCCTCGTCCTCGGAGAGGTGCGCCATGACGCGCAGCTCGATCTGGCTGTAGTCCGCGGTCATGAGCGACTCGAAGCCCTCGCCGACGACGAAGCCGCGGCGGATGGCGCGGCCCTCGTCGGTGCGGACCGGGATGTTCTGCAGGTTCGGGTCGGTCGAGGAGAGCCGGCCCGTCGCGGCGACCGTCTGGTTGAACGTCGTGTGGATGCGGCCGTCCGCGGCGATCGTCTTGATGAGGCCCTCGACGGTGACCCGAAGCTTGGCCTGCTCGCGGTGGCGCAGCATGATCACGGGGAGTTCGTGGTCGGTCTGCGTGGCCAGCCAGGCGAGCGCGTCCGCGTCCGTCGTGTACCCGGTCTTCGTCTTCTTCGTCTTGGGGAGGTCGAGCTCGCCGAAGAAGACTTCCTGGAGCTGCTTGGGCGAGCCGAGGTTGAACTCGTGGCCCACGGAGGCGTGCGCCTCCTTCACGGCCTGCTGGACGGCGCCCGCGAACATCTGCTCCATGGCCTCCAGGTGGGCGCGGTCGGCGGCGATGCCGTGCCGCTCCATGCGCGCGAGGAGCGTGGACGTGGGCAGCTCGACGTCCTTGAGGAGGTCGGCCGCGCCGACTTCCCGGAGCTTCCCGCCGAAGGCCTCGCCGAGGTCGAGGATCGCGCGGGCGTGCACCATGAGCGCGTCGGCCTCGGCCTGGTCGTCGTCCTCCGTACCGAAGGCGAGCTGTCCGTCGGCCGCCGCCGGGGCGAGCTCACGGCCCAGGTACTCCAGGGTCAGCGCGTCGAGCGCGAAGGAGCGGCGGCCGGGCTTGACCAGGTACGCGGCGAGCGCCGTGTCCATGGTGACGCCGTCCACGGTCCAGCCGTGCTCGGCGAAGACCCGCATGACGTTCTTCGCGTTGTGCAGGACCTTGGGCTTCGCGGCGTCGGCGAGCCACGTCGCGAACGCGTTCTCGTCGGCCTCGTCGAGCTGGGTGGGGTCGAACCAGGCGGCGGCTCCCCCGGCGCCGGCGAGCGCCACCTCGGTGACGGATCCCGCACCGAGCGTCCAGGTGTCGACCGTGGCGAGGCCCAGGGCGGAGTCGCCGTGCTCGGCGAGCCACGGGGCCACCTCGCCCGCGCCGAGCACCGAGCCGTCGACATCGACGCCGGGCTCGGCGGGCGTCTGCTCGGCCTCCTCGGCGCCCGGGTCGACGGCGAGGAGCCGCTCGCGCAGCGACGGGTTACGGATCTCCAGGGTGTCCAGGACCATCGCGACGGCCGTGCGGTCGTACGCGGCGCGCTCCAGGTCTTCGACCGTCTTGGGGAGCTCGACGTCGCGCACCATCTCGGTGAGCCGGCGGTTCAGCTTGACGGCTTCGATGTGGTCGCGGAAATTCTGCCCGGCCTTGCCCTTGACCTCTTCGGCGCGCTCCACGAGCTCGGCGAACGAACCGAACTGGTTGATCCACTTCGCGGCGGTCTTCTCGCCGACGCCGGGGATGCCCGGCAGGTTGTCCGACGGGTCGCCGCGCAGGGCCGCGAAGTCGGGGTACTGGGCCGGCGTGAGCCCGTACTTCTCCTCGACCTTCTCCGGCGTGAACCGCGTCAGCTCGGAGACGCCCTTCGTCGGGTAGAGCACCGTGACGCGGTCGCTGACGAGCTGGAAGGAGTCCCGGTCGCCGGTGACGACCAGGACGTCGAACCCGGCGGCCTCGGCCTGGGTGGCGAGCGTGGCGATGATGTCGTCCGCCTCGAACCCGTCGACCGCGAAGCGCGGGGTGTGCATCGCGTCGAGGAGCTCGCCGATCAGCTCGACCTGCCCCTTGAACTCGTCCGGGGTCTTCGAACGATTCGCCTTGTACTCCGTGAACTCCTCGGAGCGCCACGTCTTGCGCGAGACGTCGAACGCCACCGCGAAGTGCGTGGGCGCCTCGTCGCGCAGCGTGTTCGCCAGCATCGAGGCGAAGCCGTAGATCGCGTTCGTCGGCTGTCCGGTCGCGGTCGTGAAGTTCTCCGCGGGCAGCGCGAAGAACGCGCGGTACGCCAGCGAATGCCCGTCCATGAGCATCAGCCGCGGCCGGCTGCCTGAGGTCTTCTTCTCGGTCTTCTTCGCTGCTGTCTCTGCCACGCCCCCGATCCTGCCACGCCCCACTGACAGTCCGGTCCGTCACGGGCCTCCGATGAGGGCTGTCAGTCGTGCGTGCGAGGATCGGCGACGTACCTCACACGTGTGCTCGAAGGGGAACAGACGATGGCAACGAAGCCGCCCACGGGAGATCCGGTCCAGGACGCGCCGCAGGTGGACGCGCCGCTGCGCGCCGCCGCCGGACTGCCCGCCGTCGCCCATTCCCTCAAGATCGCCCAGCAGCAGATGGGCGTGCGCCGCACCGCGCTCACCCTTCTCCGCGTCAATCAGAAAGACGGCTTCGACTGCCCGGGCTGCGCCTGGCCCGAGCCCGAGCACCGGCACAAGGCGGAGTTCTGCGAGAACGGCGCGAAGGCGGTCGCCGAGGAGGCCACCCTGCGCCGGGTCACGCCCGACTTCTTCGCCGCGCACCCGGTCGCCGACCTCGCGACCCGCTCCGGGTACTGGCTGGGCCAGCAGGGCCGCCTCACGCACCCCATGCTTCTGGAAAAGGGGGCTCTGGCGGACGGCGCCGATCGCTACGAGCCCGTGTCCTGGGAGCGCGCCTTCGACATCATCGCCGAGGAGCTGGCCGCCCTGGCCTCCCCCGACGAGGCCGTGTTCTACACCTCGGGCCGCACGAGCAACGAGGCGGCGTTCCTCTACCAGCTGTTCGCCCGCGAGTTCGGCACGAACAACCTGCCCGACTGCTCGAACATGTGCCACGAGTCGTCCGGTTCCGCGCTCACGGAGACCATCGGCATCGGCAAGGGCAGCGTCTCCCTGGAGGACCTCTACAAGTCCGACCTGATCATCGTGGCCGGGCAGAACCCGGGCACGAACCACCCGCGCATGCTCTCCGCCCTGGAGAAGGCGAAGGCGAACGGCGCGAAGATCATCACGATCAACCCGCTGCCCGAGGCCGGACTCGAACGCTTCAAGAACCCGCAGACCCCGCAGGGCATGTTCAAGGGCGCCACCCTGACCGACCTGTTCCTCCAGATCCGCCTCGGCGGGGACCAGGCCCTCTTCCGCCTCCTGAACAAGCTGATCCTGGCTGAATCCGATAGCGCCTCCGGCGCGGGGTCCGGCGCCGTCGACGACGCCTTCATCGAGGAGCACACCCACGGCTACGAGGAGTTCGCCGAGGCCGCCCGCGCCGCCGACTGGGACGCGACGCTGACGGCGACGGGCCTGGAGCGCGCCGAGATCGAGGAAGCCCTCGCCCTGGTGCTCGCCTCCGAGCGCACCGTCGTGTGCTGGGCGATGGGCCTCACCCAGCACAAGCACTCGGTGCCCACGATCCGCGAGGTCGTCAACTTCCTGCTCCTGCGCGGGAACATCGGCCGCCCCGGCGCGGGCGTGTGCCCGGTGCGCGGCCACTCCAACGTGCAGGGCGACCGCACCATGGGCGTCTTCGAGCGCCCCGCTCCCGCCTTCCTGGACGCCTTGGAGAAGGAGTTCGGCTTCACACCGCCCCGTGAGCACGGCTTCGACGTCGTACGGGCCATCGAGGCACTGCGCGACGGCGAGGCGAAGGTGTTCTTCGCGATGGGCGGCAACTTCGTGGCGGCCTCCCCCGACACCGACGTCACGGAGGCCGCGATGCGCCGCGCCGCCCTGACGGTGCACGTGTCGACGAAGCTCAACCGCTCCCACGCGGTCACCGGCGCGCGCGCCCTGATCCTGCCGACTCTCGGCCGCACTGAGCGGGACCTCCAGGTCGGCCCGAACGGGAAAAGCACAGAGCAGTTCGTGACGGTCGAGGACTCCATGAGCATGGTCCACGCCTCACGCGGCCGCCTCGCGCCCGCGAGCAAGCACCTCCTGTCGGAGCCGGCGATCGTGGCCCGCCTCGCGCGCCGCGTCCTGGGCGAGGCGTCACGCACGCCCTGGGAGGAGTTCGAGAAGGACTACGCCACGATCCGCGACCGCATCGCGAACGTCATCCCGGGCTTCGAGGACTTCAACGCGCGCGTGACCGGTTCTGCCGGCCGCCCCGGCGGCTTCACGCTGCCGCACGGCCCGCGCGACGAGCGCCGCTTCCCCACCACCACCGGCAAGGCGAACTTCACGGCCGCGCCCGTCGAGTACCCGAAGCTCCCCGAGGGCCGGCTGCTGCTGCAGACCCTGCGCTCGCACGACCAGTACAACACCACGATCTACGGCCTCGACGACCGCTACCGCGGCATCAGGAACGGCCGCCGGGTCGTCCTCGTCAGCCCTCACGACGCCCAGGCCCTGGGCCTCGCGGACGGCTCCTACGTCGACCTGGTCAGCGAGTGGACGGACGGTGTGGAGCGCCGCGCCCCCGGCTTCCGCGTCGTCCACTACCCGACGGCCCGGGGCTGCGCGGCCGCGTACTACCCGGAGACCAACGTCCTGATCCCGCTGGACGCCACCGCTGACACGAGCAACACCCCCACCAGCAAGTCCGTCGTCGTCCGCCTGGAACAATCGGCGACCGACTGAGCGTTTGCTCAGGCAGCCGACCAGGCAGAACAGCACCCCACGGCACGAACACCGACAGACGACGAACGGAGCCGGGCACCATGGGCGAGCACAGCAGCGTGAAGTTCCCGCAAGAGATCATCGACGAGTACGCGGCGCTCGGCGTCGACCTGCCCGCCCTGTTCTCCGCAGGGGACCTCGGCATCCGCATGGGCGTCCAGATCAAGGAAGCGTCCCCCGAGCGCGTCGTCGGCACCATGCCCGTCGAGGGCAACACCCAGCCCTACGGCCTCCTGCACGGCGGCGCCTCCGCGGTCCTCGCCGAGACCCTCGGCTCCGTCGGTTCGATGCTCCACGGCGGCAGCTCCAAGATCGCCGTCGGCGTCGACCTGAACTGCACGCACCACCGCGGCGCCCGCTCCGGCCTCGTCACCGGCGTCGCCACCCCCGTACACCGCGGCCGCTCCACGGCCACGTACGAGATCGTGATCACCGACGAGCAGGACCGGCGGGTCTGCTCGGCGCGCCTGACCTGCCTCCTCAAGGACATGCCCAAGAGCTGAGGCCCCTCTCGTCCGCCGCAGGGCTCGCCCGTCACTGGGCTGGTCCGCTGCAGGGCTCGCCCGTCACTGGGCTGGTCCACGACAGAGCTGGTCCGCCGCAGGGCTCGTCCATGACAGGGCTCGTCCGTGACAGGGCTGGTCCGGTCCTGACTGGGCTGGTCCGTCACAGGGCGCCACAACGATCACGACGCTCCACGCGGCCGTTCCCGGCGCGGACGGCCACCGCCGCCGCGCCGGGCAGCGCAGACGTCCCCCACGGGACGGGAGCCGGCCGGCACGGCACCCGGCCGCCGCGGACGCGAGTTCGACCCACACACAGACAGCCCTCACCGCCTCACGGACGCCACAGCGCAGACGTTCACCAAGACGCGACCCACCGCTCAACTGCCCGATGACGAACAACAGTTGAGCCCGTCGCCCACATTGGCGGACCCACCCCCTCCGCACTAGCGTGGAGCATGGCCGGTATCGGACCCGTCGAGCCGGAACCCCCCTCCGGCGACGGCGCCCCGCACACCCACCCCCACACCCAAGCCCACGCGGACACCCTATGGGCGGGTTCCCCCAACTCCCTCCGCCCCTACGAGCGTTGGGCCGCGCTTCCGTCACGCCTGCGCCGCACCCTGCAAGCCCTGCTCGTCGCCGCGGCCGTCGCGGGCGCCTACGCGTACACCGCCCTCACCACCACCCCGGCCGCGCCCTCCCCCACCCCCTGGCCCTCCCAGGTCACCTTCCTGCACTACGAGGGAGGCGGCCCGCCGGACCCGCACCACCCGCGCGCCGGCACCTTCCGCTTCACCGTCTCCGTACGCGACACCCATCCCGTGATCATCCGTCAAGTACGGGCCGGACCACCGGGATTGAGTACACACGTCATCCCCGCGCTGCCACTGACAGTGAAGGGCGGCACCCCGAAACCCCTCACTGTGCGCATCTCCGTACACAAGTGCGCCGCCCTGCCGCCCGGCTTCACCCTGCCGCACCTCGACCTCGGTCTACGGAACCGTCAGGCACAGCAGCAGCACAGCTACCTCTTCGGCGGCGCCTACCCCCGCGATCTCGCCGCCTATCTGCACGCCACCTGCGGACCGCGCAAAGGGCACTCCGGGCCGCCCCGCGGACCGGGAACGGATCTCACAAGGAAGTAACACTCGGTTACCTCTGCCGTAACAGAGCAATGCGGAGCGCGAGCCACCGCCCCCGAAGCGCCCGGCACCCGCCTCCCCGGCGGCACACTCCCGCCCGTAAGGACCAAGATCACCCCAAGTTCCTTAGCGGAACAGCATGTTCTTCACGTGTGAACATCTGCAGCCCACACCCAAAAGTCCCAATCGCCCCCACTGCACCCGCCCACGAGCACCGCGTCATAACAAGAGCGTCACATCCTTCCCTCCTCAGCTCCCCACCCCACCCACCTGCGCTTATAGTCACGGCCAGTCACCGCGCCGCCGGGCGCGTCTGCTGCACGGCCCTGTACCACCCCAGTACGGCCCGGCGAGACACACGGCCCCAACCACGGGAGCCGCGCCAGGGAGAGGATTGATCGTGCGACACCGTTCCTTGCTCATCATGACCAGCGTGCTCACCACCGGAGCACTCACGCTCACCGCCTGCGGATCGCGCGACGACAACAAGGGCAGCGACAGCAGCAAGAAGACCACCGTCATCATCGGCGTCGACGCCCCGCTCACCGGCCAGAACTCGGCCACCGGTCTCGGCATCCAGGGCGGCGTGCAGATCGCCGTGAACGACGCCAACAAGAACAACACCGTTCCCGGCGTGACCTTCAAGGTCCAGGCGCTCGACGACAAGGCGATCCCGGCCCAGGGCCAGTCCAACGCCACCCAGCTCGTCCAGAACGAGAAGGTCCTCGGCGTCGTCGGCCCGCTGAACTCCGGTGTCGCCACCCAGATGCAGCAGGTCTTCGCCACCGCCAACCTGGTCGAGATCTCTCCGTCCAACACGGCCCCCGAGCTCACCCAGGGCAAGAACTGGCAGGCCTCCAAGTCCCGCCCGTTCAAGACCTACTTCCGCACCGCCACCACCGATGCCCTACAGGGCGGCTTCGCGGCCGACTACGCCTACAACACCCTGAAGAAGCGCAAGGTGTTCGTGGTCGACGACAAGCAGACCTACGGTGCCGGCCTGGCCAAGCTCTTCAAGGCCGGCTTCACCAAGGCCGGCGGCAAGGTCACGGGCCAGGACCACGTCAACACCGGCGACACGGACTTCTCCGCCCTCGTCACCAAGATCAAGAACTCCAAGGCCGACCTCGTCTACTACGGCGGCCAGTACGACGAGTCCGAGAAGCTCACCAAGCAGCTCAAGGACGGCGGAGCCAAGGTCCCGCTGTTCGGCGGTGACGGCATGTTCAGCGACACCTACATCCAGACCGCCGGCAAGACCTCCGAAGGCGACCTCGCCACCTCGGTCGGCCAGCCCGTCGACTCCCTGCCCTCCGCCGCCGACTTCATCAAGAAGTACAAGGCCTCCGGCCTCAAGGGCGACTACGGCACGTACGGCGGCTACTCCTACGACGCCGCCACCGCCATCATCAAGGCGATCGGCAACGTCGTGAAGGACGGCAAGGTCCCCTCCGACGCCCGCACCAAGATCGTCGGCGAGGTCCAGAAGACCAAGTTCGACGGCATCGCCGGACCCGTCTCCTTCGACGAGTACGGCGACACCACCAACAAGCAGCTCACCGTCTACCAGGTCGTCGACGGCAAGTGGAAGGCCGTCAAGAGCGGCACGTTCAGCGGCTGATCCGAACCACCCCGGGCCACCAGGCGGTTCGGTCACCGAGGGCCACGGCCCGACCGAACCGCCGACCCGGTCGAAACCACCGGGACAGGCCCTCAGCACCACCTCAGGGCCGCGCGGCCATGACCACCCGTCACCGCGCGGCCCGCTTCATACGCCCTGCTCAACCTCTCCCCACCACATGGAGGCCATGCGGTGAACACCCTGCCGCAGCAGCTGGCCAACGGGCTGTTCCTCGGCTCGATGTACGGCCTGATCGCCATCGGCTACACGATGGTGTACGGCATCGTCCAGCTCATCAACTTCGCCCATGGCGAGATCTTCATGACCGGCGGCTTCGGCGCACTCACGGTCTACCTCTACGTTCTGCCCAACGGCACATCCATGTGGATAGCCCTCCCCGCGATGCTGATAGGCGGCGGAATCGTCTCCGTCCTCATCGCAGTCGGGGCCGAACGCTTCGCCTACCGACCACTGCGCGGAGCACCACGCCTCGCCCCGCTCATCACCGCCATCGGTCTGTCGCTCGCCCTCCAGCAGGTCGTCTTCAACTGGTACCCGAACGCCAAGAACGACCTCACGTTCCCCCAACTGCCCTTCGGACCCGTCCACATCGGCTCCGTCAGCATCCAGAGCGGCAGCGTCTTCGTCATCATCGCCGCCCCCCTCTGCATGGCGGCCCTCGCCCTGTTCGTCAGCCTCTCCCGCACCGGCCGCGCCATGCAGGCCACCGCGCAGGACCCTGACACCGCGCAGCTCATGGGCATCGACACCAACCGCATCATCGTCATCGCCTTCGCCATCGGCGGCTTCTTCGCCGCCGTCGCGGCCGTCTCCTACGGACTGCGCTACGGCACCGTCAAGTACGACATGGGCTTCCAGATGGGCCTCAAGGCCTTCACCGCGGCCGTCCTCGGCGGCATCGGCAACATCTACGGCGCCATGATCGGCGGCCTCGTCCTCGGCCTCGCCGAGACCATGGCCACCAGCTACATCGACGGCATCCCCGGCATGCAGCAGCTCGGTGGCGGCGGCTGGTCCGCAGTCTGGGCCTTCGTACTCCTCATCCTCGTACTGCTGTTCAGGCCACAAGGCCTCATCGGCGAACGCGTCGCGGACAGGGCGTGAGCACCATGGCAACCACCGACACCACCACCCCCCCGCGCGGCCTCGTCGCGCTCCCCGCGACCGCCGCACGCGCCCTCGTCACCATCGGCGCCGTCGCCACCATCGCCAGCACCTTCATGTCCTGGACCTACACGTCCGACTTCCCCGGGGACCTCACCTACTACGGCTCCCCGGCCGGACTCCAGATCCTCGACCTCGTCGCCGGCATCCTGACGCTGCTGTTCGCGCTCACCCTCTTCGGCATCCGCGGCCTCGGCTGGCTCAACCCGGCGACGGCCATCCAGCCCGTCCTCCTCGCCGCCGCGTCCGCGTTCGCCGTCAGCTGGTTCAGCGCCATCGCCATCGCCATCGACCTCAAGGGCCTCGTCGCCCTCGACCCCGGCGCCTACATCGCCGCCGTCGGCTCCGCCATCGCCCTCGTCGGCGCCCTCGCGCTCCCCAAGCCCGGTGACACCTTCAAGGACTACGTCACCAAGCCCGACAACATCCCCCCGGCCGCGAAACTCCCCGCCTGGGGCCAACGCCTCGTCATCACCGCCGCCACCGCCCTCGCACTGATCGTCTTCGCCTACGGCGTCGGCGTCGACCCCGACGCGAGCGAAACGTTCCTGGGCTACATCCTCCTGGTCGTCCTCGGCACCTGGTCCCTGTTCACCGCAGGACTCTTCGACCGCTTCGCCCAGCTCAACGCCGGCCACAAGGGATTCGCCACCTCCATGGCCTTCCTCGCGGCAGCGCTCTTCCCCTTCGTCGAGAACAACGAGCACAACTCCAACCTCGGCGTGAACATCCTCGTCGTCGCCACCGTCGCCCTCGGCCTCAACATCGTCGTCGGCCTCACCGGACTCCTCGACCTCGGATACGTCGCCTTCCTCGGCGTCGGCGCCTACGCGGCCGCCCTCGTCTCCGGCTCCGAATTCTCCCGCTTCTCCGGCGTCCAGTTCCCCTTCTGGGCCGCCATGCTCACCGGCATGCTCGCGTCGCTGGTCTTCGGCGTCCTCATCGGCGCCCCCACCCTGCGCCTGCGCGGCGACTACCTCGCCATCGTGACCCTGGGCTTCGGAGAGATCTTCCGCATCACCGTCAACAACCTCGACGGCACCTCCGGCCCCAACCTCACCAACGGCCCCAACGGCATCTCCATGATCCCGGACCTCAACATCTTCGGGTTCAACTTCGGAAGCACCCACGACATCGGCGGATTCTCCCTCGGCCGCTTCGCGAACTACTTCCTGCTGATGCTGCTCATCACCGCGATCGTCGTCCTCGTCTTCAACCGCGCCGCGGACTCCCGCATCGGCCGCTCCTGGATCGCCATCCGCGAGGACGAGACCGCCGCCACCGCCATGGGCATCAACGGCTTCCGCGTCAAACTCATCGCCTTCGCACTCGGCGCCTCCCTCGCCGGCCTCGCCGGCACCGTCAGCGCCCACGTCGGCTACAGCGTCAACCCAGCCCCGTACCAGTTCGCCGGCTCCGTGCCCCCGAACTCCGCGTTCCTCCTCGCCGCCGTAGTCCTCGGCGGCATGGGCACCGTCAACGGACCCATCCTCGGCGCCACCCTGCTCTACATGCTCCCCGAGAAGCTCAGCTTCCTGAAGGAGTACCAACTCCTCGCCTTCGGCGTCGCACTCGTCCTCCTCATGCGGTTCCGCCCCGAAGGCATCATCGCCAACCGCCGCCGCCAACTCGAGTTCCACGAGAGCGACGACACCGTCCACATCCCCGAACAAGGCCTGCCCGACTCCACCGTCGGCGTCACCAAGGCAGGGGCGTAACCACCATGACCACCACCACAGCCCCCAGCCCCGTCCTCGAAGCCACCGGCGTCACCATGCGCTTCGGCGGCCTCACCGCCGTACGCAACGTCGACCTCACCGTCAACGCCGGAGAGATCGTCGGCCTCATCGGCCCCAACGGCGCGGGCAAGACCACCTTCTTCAACTGCCTCACCGGCCTCTACGTCCCCACCGAGGGCAAAGTCGCCTACAAAGGCACCGTGCTGCCCCCCAAGCCACACCTGGTCACCACCGCCGGCATCGCCCGCACCTTCCAGAACATCCGGCTCTTCGCCAACATGACCGTCCTGGAAAACGTCCTCGTCGGCCGCCACACCCGCACCAAGGAAGGCCTCTGGTCCGCCATCCTCCGCGGCCCCGGCTTCCGCAAAGCAGAAGCAGCCTCCCGCGAACGCGCCATGGAACTGCTGGAGTTCATCGGCCTCGCCCACAAGGCCGACCACCTCTCCCGCAACCTCCCCTACGGCGAACAGCGCAAGCTCGAAATCGCCCGCGCCATGGCCAGCGAGCCCGGCCTGCTCCTCCTCGACGAGCCCACCGCCGGCATGAACCCGCAGGAGACCCGCGCCACCGAAGACCTCGTCTTCGCCATCCGCGACCGCGGCATCGCCGTCCTCGTCATCGAGCACGACATGCGCTTCATCTTCAACCTCAGCGACCGCGTCGCCTGCCTCGTCCAGGGCGAAAAGCTCGTCGAAGGCACCTCCGAAGTCGTCCAGGGCGACGAACGCGTCATCGCCGCCTACCTCGGCGAACCCTTCGAAGGCGCCCCCGAAGACACCGCCGCAGCCGCAGTCGAAGCCGCGGAAGCACACGCCACGGAAGGAGACGACCAGTGAGCGCACTCCTCGAAGTAGAAGACCTCAGGGTCGCCTACGGCAAGATCGAAGCCGTCAAGGGAATCTCCTTCAGCGTCCAACAAGGCGAAGTCGTCACCCTCATCGGCACCAACGGCGCCGGCAAGACGACGACATTGCGGACCCTGTCCGGACTCCTCAAGCCGCTCAGCGGCAAAATCACCTTCGACGGAAAGCCGCTCACCGGCGTCCCCGCACACAAGATCGTCGCCATGGGCCTCGCCCACTCCCCCGAAGGCCGACGCATCTTCCCCCGGCTCACCATCGCCGAAAACCTCCAGCTCGGAGCATTCCTCCGCTCCGACAAGGCAGGCATCGAAAAAGACATCCAGCGCGCCTACGACCTCTTCCCCATCCTCGGCGAACGCCGAAAGCAAGCCGCGGGAACCCTCTCCGGCGGCGAACAGCAAATGCTCGCCATGGGCCGCGCCCTCATGTCCCAGCCCAAACTGCTCATGCTCGACGAACCCTCCATGGGCCTCTCCCCGATCATGATGCAGAAAATCATGGCCACGATCGTGGAACTCAAGTCCCAGGGCACGACCATCCTCCTGGTCGAGCAGAACGCCCAGGCCGCACTCTCCCTCGCGGACCACGGCCACGTCATGGAGGTCGGCTCCGTCGTCCTCTCCGGAACCGGACAAGACCTCCTCCACGACGAATCCGTCCGCAAGGCGTACCTCGGCGAGGACTGAGCCCGTACGCAGTTATGGCTGAGGCCCGTACCCCTCCGGGGGCACGGGCCTCAGCCATAAGCGGTACGGGGCGGAACTCAGCCCTTCCCGGCCTTCTTCTCCTCGGCGTCCTGAATAACCGCCTCAGCAACCTGCTGCATCGACAGCCGGCGATCCATCGACGTCTTCTGAATCCAACGGAACGCCGCCGGCTCCGTCAGACCGTACTCCGTCTGCAACACCGACTTCGCCCGGTCCACCAGCTTCCGCGTCTCCAGCCGCAGCGTAAGATCCGCGACCTCGTTCTCCAACGTCCGCAGCTCCTGGAACCGCGACACCGCCATCTCAATGGCCGGAACGACATCACTCTTACTGAACGGCTTCACCAGATACGCCATCGCACCCGCGTCCCGCGCCCGCTCCACCAGATCGCGCTGCGAGAACGCCGTCAGCATCAGCACCGGAGCGATCGACTCCTCCGCGATCTTCTCCGCCGCCGAGATGCCGTCCATCTTCGGCATCTTCACATCCAGGATCACCAGATCGGGCTTGTGCTCACGCGCCAGCTCGACCGCCTGCTCGCCGTCACCGGCCTCACCGACGACGGTGTAGCCCTCTTCCTCGAGCATCTCTTTGAGGTCGAGGCGGATCAGAGCCTCGTCCTCGGCGATGACGACACGGGTCGTCAGCGGCGGGACGTGCGACTTGTCGTCGTCGGGCGCGTCTACGGGCTGGGGCGACTCGGGGGCGGTCACGTGGGCGCTCCTTGTTCCAGGCAGGTGGTGCTGCTGCCTAGAGCCTACCTAGCTGCGACCGGCTGCGGTGACCCGGTATGCTTCCCGGCAGTGCCGAGCCGGGTTGGTGGAACGGTATACACGGAGGTCTCAAACACCTCTGCCTGAGAGGGCTTGCGGGTTCGAATCCCGCACCCGGCACAGTGAGAGAGAAGCGGATGTTCACATTCTCGTGAACATCCGCTTTTTGCCGTCCACGAGAGCGATCAGCTACGCAGAGTAGCCGTATGAATCTTCACGGCACTGAAGTGCGGCAGAAGGCGCTCACCCTACTTCGAGGCGGAGCCAAAAACGCAGACGTGGGGCGGCAGCTCAACATCCCGCTCGGCACTATCAGCTACTGGAAGCACGTCGATCGTGCGAAGCGTGGAGAGCGAGTACAGACACGCCCCTCGCTCCTCTGCCCCAGGTGCGACGCACGCCCCCTCGATCAGCCGGTCTACGCCTACTTGCTCGGCCTCTACCTCGGGGACGGGCACATAAGTCACTACGCCAAACACAAAGTGCCCAGCCTCATGATCACCCTCGACGACGCTTGGCCCGGGATTCAGGACGAAGCCGAAGCCGCACTACGGTCCGTCTTCCCCCACAACGCAACTTGCCGTGTGCGCACCAAGGGCGCGCACAACATCAAGGTCTACTTCAAGCACCTCAACTGCCTCTTCCCCCAGCACGGCCCTGGCAAGAAGCACGACCGCAAGATCGCCCTTGAATCCTGGCAACAAGAGATCGTCGATGCCCATCCGTGGGAGTTCATCCGGGGCCTCATCCACTCCGACGGCTGTCGGGTCACCAACTGGACCACCCGCGTCGTCCGTGGTGAGCGCAAACGCTACGAGTACCCCCGCTACTTCTTCACCAACGTCTCCGACGACATCAGGCAGCTCTTCACGGACACGCTAGACAAACTCGGCATCCAGTGGACGCACTGCACCCGCCACGGGAACCCGTACAACATCTCGGTCGCCCGCAAGGCTTGTGTCGCCCTCATGGACACCCACGTAGGCCCCAAATACTGACCAATACTGCCCCCTACTTCGGGCTGTCGTCCTCGCCGATGTGGTGGACGCGGACCAGGTTGGTGGAGCCGGAGACTCCGGGCGGGGAGCCGGCCGTGATGACGACGATGTCGCCCTTCCGGCAGCGGCCGTACTGGAGGAGGAGTTCGTCGACCTGGTCGACCATCGCGTCGGTGGAGTCGACGTGCGGGCCGAGGAAGGTCTCCACTCCCCAGGTGAGGTTGAGCTGGGAGCGGGTGGCCTGGGCCGGGGTGAAGGCCAGGAGCGGGATGGGTGAGCGGTAGCGGGAGAGGCGGCGGACTGTGTCGCCGGACTGGGTGAAGGCCACCAGGAACTTCGCGCCGAGGAAGTCGCCCATTTCGGCTGCGGCGCGGGCGACGGCTCCGCCTTGGGTGCGGGGTTTGTTGCGTTCGGTGAGGGGCGGGAGCCCCTTGGTGAGGATGTCTTCCTCTGCGGCTTCGATGATGCGGCCCATGGTGCGGACGGTTTCGACGGGGTATTTGCCGACGCTGGTTTCGCCGGAGAGCATGACGGCGTCGGTTCCGTCGATGACGGCGTTGGCGACGTCGCTGGCCTCGGCACGGGTGGGGCGGGAGTTGTCGATCATCGAGTCGAGCATTTGGGTGGCGACGATGACCGGCTTGGCGTTGCGCTTGGCGAGTTTGATGGCGCGCTTTTGGACGATGGGGACTTGTTCGAGGGGCATTTCGACGCCGAGGTCTCCGCGGGCGACCATGATTCCGTCGAAGGCGGCGACGATGTCGTCGATGTTGTCGACGGCCTGGGGCTTTTCGACTTTGGCGATGACGGGGAGGCGGCGGTCTTCCTCGTCCATGATGCGGTGGACGTCTTCGATGTCGCGTCCGCTGCGGACGAAGGAGAGGGCAATGACGTCGGCGCCGGTGCGCAGGGCCCAGCGGAGGTCTTCCTGGTCCTTGTCGCTGAGTGCGGGGACGGAGACGGCTACGCCGGGGAGGTTGAGGCCTTTGTGGTCGGAGACCATGCCGCCTTCGATGACGGTGGTGTGGACGCGGGGGCCGTCTACGCCGGTGACTTCGAGGGTGACTTTTCCGTCGTCGACGAGGATGCGTTCGCCGGTGGTGACGTCGGTGGCGAGGCCGTCGTAGGTGGTTCCGCAGGTGTGGCGGTCGCCTTGGATGTGGGGTTCGACGGTGATGGTGAATTCGTCGCCGCGTTCAAGGAGTACGGGGCCTTCGCTGAAGCGTCCGAGTCTGATCTTCGGGCCTTGAAGGTCGGCGAGGATTCCGACGCTGCGGCCGGTTTCGTCGGAGGCCTTTCGGACGTGGTGGTAGCGCTCCTCGTGTTCGGCGTAGGTGCCGTGGCTGAGGTTGAAGCGGGCTACGTCCATTCCGGCTTCGACGAGTGCCTTGATCTGCTCGTACGAGTCGGTGGCGGGGCCCAGGGTGCAGACGATCTTTGCTCGGCGCATGGTTCGAGCCTAGGGCTTACCGGTGGGTAGGGAATTGGTTGTGCGTGACTACCCAACCACCTTTAGGTGAAGGGCTATTGACAAGTGTTGAATTGTGCATGGGGGTGCTCCGATGAGCATGTATTTCGGTGCGGTTGTTCGGGGGGCGGGGCTTTTACAGCTTGGGCGGGTGCATGGTGAATCGGGCGTTGACGTGGGCGTAGACGGTTTGGCGCTGGGGTTCGAGGTCGAGGGGTGCGGGGGTGTCGTCGGGGGCGCCGGAGTAGGCGGCCATGCGCATGTGGGGTGCGCCGGGGACGGGTCCGTAGCGGTCGGGGTCCTCGGCTCCGGTGTCGGCGAGTTCGATGAGGGCGGCGAGGCGGGTGCCGAGGGCTTCGGCGTATTCGCGGGCGCGTTGGACGGCTTCGTGGACGGCTTGTTGGCGGGCGGTGCGGTGGACGGGTGAGTCGGGGCGCAGGGACCACCAGGGGCCGTCGATGCGGGTGAGGTCCTGGTCGGCGAGGCGGGTGGTGAGTTCGCCGAGTGCGGTGAAGTCGGTGAGTTCGGCGGTGATGAGGACGCGGCCGTGGTAGGCGCGGATGCGTTCGGTGCGGCCGTGGCGGGTGAGTTCGGGGGTGATGGAGAAGGCGCCGGTTTCGAGTTTTTCGATGGCTTCTCCGTAGCTTTTGATGAGGTCGAGGGTGGTGGTGTTGCGGCGGGTGAGGTCGGTGAGGGCTTCGCGGCGGTCGGTGCCGCGGGCGCTGAGGGTGATGCCGATGCGGGCGAGGTCGGGGTCGGTTTCGATGCGGGCTTCGCCGCGGACGGCGATGCGGGGGGCTTGGGGGGTGCCGTAGGGGGTGGGGGTGGGTTGTCCGTCGGGGGTCGTTTCGTCGGGGGTCATGGGGTCACTTTGGCAGCAGCGCATCGGACAGTCATCGGATTGAAACCTCGTGGGTCTGTTGCGTGTTGGGTTGAGGGGCCAGAATCTACGCGCGTTGCAACTGTCGATGAGTGGTGCCGGAGGGGATCTGAGATGCCGTTGAATCGCCGGAAGTTTCTGGGCAAGTCCGCTGCTACGGGTGCGGCCGTGGCGTTGACCGGGGCGGTGTCGGCGCCGGCCGCGCAGGCGCACGGGGGGCGGCCGAAGGGGCACAAGCGGTATTCGTTCACCGTCATGGGGACGACGGACCTGCATGGTCATGTCTTCAACTGGGACTACTTCAAGGACGCGGAGTACACGGACTCGGCGGGCAACGCGCAGGGGCTGTCGCGGATCTCGACGCTGGTGAAGCAGGTGCGCGAGGAGAAGGGCCGTGGCAACACGCTCCTGATCGACGCGGGTGACACGATCCAGGGCACGCCGCTGACGTACTACTACGCGCGCGTGGAGCCGATCACCGCGGCGGATGGGCCGGTGCATCCGATGGCGCAGGCGATGAACGCGATCGGTTATGACGCGGCGGCGCTCGGCAATCACGAGTTCAACTACGGCATCGACACGCTGCGCAAGTTCGAGTCGCAGTTGAAGTTCCCGCTGCTCGGTGCGAACGCCGTGGACGCGAAGACGGAGAAGCCGGCGTTTCGGCCGTACGTCATCAAGAAGTTGCGTACGCCGCACGGCAAGGACGTGAAGGTGGCGATCCTGGGGCTGACGAATCCGGGGATCGCGATCTGGGACAAGGCGTATGTGCAGGGTGTGTTGAAGTTCCCCGGCATCGAGGAGCAGGCCGCGCTGTGGGTGCCGAAGCTGCGCTCGATGGGTGCGGACGTGGTGATCGTGTCGGCGCACACGGGCGCTTCGGGCACGTCGTCGTGGGGCGATCAGCTGCCGTACGTGGAGAACGCGGCGGCGAATGTGGCGAGGACCGTGCCGGGGATCGACGCGATTCTCGTCGGGCACGCGCATGTGGAGATCGAGCAGCAGTTGGTGACGAACGAGAAGACCGGGAAGTCGGTCGTTCTGTCGGAGCCGCTGTGCTACGCGGAGCGGTTGGCGCTCTTCGACTTCGAGTTGGAGTGGGAGCGGGGCTGCTGGACGGTGTCGTCGGTGTCGTCGAAGCTGCTGAACTCGAATGCGGTGGCGGACGACCCGAAGATCACGAAGTTGCTCGAGGACGAGCACGCGCTGGTCGTGAAGTATGTGAACCAGGTCGTGGGTCAGGCGACGACGACGCTGACGACGGTGGACGCGCGGTACAAGGACGCGCCGATCATCGACCTGATCAACACGGTGCAGGCGGATGTGGTGAAGAAGGCGCTGGCGTCGACGGAGTATGCGTCGCTGCCGGTCCTTTCGCAGGCTTCGCCGTTCTCGCGTACGTCGTCGATTCCGGCGGGTGAGGTGACGATCCGGGATCTGTCGGGTCTGTACGTGTACGACAACACGCTGGTCGCGAAGTTGATGACGGGTGCGCAGGTGCGGGCGTACCTGGAGTTCTCGGCGGAGTATTTCGTGCAGACGGCGGCGGGTGCGGTCGTGGACGTGGACAAGTTGACGAACGCGAACGGCCGGCCGGACTACAACTACGACTATGTGTCGGGGCTTTCGTACGACATCGACGTCGCGCAGGCGGCGGGTTCGCGGATCAAGAACCTGACGTATCAGGGTGCGGCGCTGGACGACGCGCAGAAGTTCGTGTTCGCGGTGAACAACTACCGGGCGAACGGTGGTGGGGCGTTCCCGCATGTGGCGTCGGCGCAGGAGCTGTGGTCGGAGTCGACGGAGATTCGTACGCGGATCGCCGAGTGGGTGACCGCGAAGGGCACCTTGGACCCGGCGGAGTTCGCTTCGGTGGACTGGCGGCTGACGCGGGACGGTACGCCCCTGTTCTAGATCCGAGAAACAGCGCCTAGTTCTTGAGCTCGATGAGATGGGTGTTGCCGCGTTCTCCGGACTGGGTCCGGGGGGCGCGGTTTTCGTTGGGGGTGAGGCCGAAGGTGGTGAAGGCGGTGCGCTGCGGGAGGGGGTAGGGGTCTTTGCCTGTGAGGGTGTTGAGGATGGTGGCGCTGCGCCAGGCGGCGAGGCCGAGGTCGGGGGCGCCGACTCCGTGGGTGTGGCGTTCGGCGTTCTGTACGTAGATGTTGCTGCCGGTGTCGGTGACGGTGGGGTCGAGGACGAGGCGGAACTGTTCGTCGATGCGGGGGCGTTCGGCGTTGTCGCGGTGGAGGTGGGGGTCCAGGCCGGTGAGGATCTGGTCGAGGGGGCGTTCGCGGTAGCCGGTGGCGAGGACGACGGCGTCGGTGGTGAGGCGGGAGCGGGTGTTCTGCCGGCGGTGTTCGAGGTGGAGTTCGACTTTGGTGGTGGCGACGCGGCCGGCGGTGCGGACGGAGACGCCGGGGGTGAGGGTGGCGTCGGGCCAGCCGCCGTGGAGGGTGCGCTGGTAGAGCTCGTCGTGGATGGCGGCGATGGTTTCGGCGTCGATGCCTTTGTGGAGCTGCCATTGGGCGGGGACGAGTCCGTCGCGTACGTCTTCGGGGAGGTGGTGGAAGTAGCGGGTGTAGTCGGGGGTGAAGTGTTCGAGGCCGAGCTTGGAGTACTCCATGGGGGCGAAGGCTTCGCTGCGGGCGAGCCAGTGGAGTTTTTCGTGGCCTTGGGGGCGGTTCTTGAGGAGGTCGAGGAAGATCTCGGCGCCGGACTGGCCTGATCCGATGACGGTGATGTGGTCGGCGGCGAGGAGTTCGGTGCGGTGGGTGAGGTAGTCGGCGGAGTGGATGACGGGGACGGTGGGGGCTTCGGCGAGGGGGCGCAGCGGTTCGGGGATGTAGGGGGCGGTGCCGACGCCGAGTACGACGTTCTTGGTGTAGGTGCGGCCGAGTGCTTCGGCTTCGCCTTCGGTGTCGAGTTGGGTGAAGTCGACTTCGAAGAGGCGGCGTTCGGGGTTCCAGCGGACGGCGTCGACCTGGTGGCCGAAGTGGAGTCCGGGGAGGTTTTCGCTGACCCAGCGGCAATAGGCGTCGTATTCGGCGCGCTGGATGTGGAAGCGCTCGGCGAAGTAGAAGGGGAAGAGGCGTTCGCGGGTTTTGAGGTAGTTGAGGAAGGTCCAGTGGTTTGCGGGGTCGGCGAGGGTGACGAGGTCGGCGAGGAAGGGGACTTGGAGGGTGGCGCCGTCGATGAGGAGGCCGGGGTGCCAGTGGAAGGCGGGGTGTTGTTCGTAGAAGGCGGTGTCGAGTTCGGTGAGGGGGTGGGCGAGGGCGGCGAGGGAGAGGTTGAAGGGGCCGATGCCGATGCCGACGAGGTCGCGGGGTGCTTCGGGGTGCGGGGGCCGGGGGGTGGGCGCGGTGGTCATCGGGGGGTGTTTCCTTCCACCAGTTTCAGCAGCTGGGCCAGGTCGCCCGGCTGGGTGTGCGGGTTGAGCAGGGTGGCTTTGAGCCAGAGCCGGCCGTCCATGCGGGCGCGGCCGAGTACGGCGCGGCCTTGGGTGAGGAGGGTGCGGCGGATGTGGGCGATGCGCTCGTCGGGTGCGCCGTGGGGGCGGAAGAGGACGGTGCTGAGGGTGGGGGTGTCGTAGAGGTCGAAGCCGGGGTGGGCGTGGAGGGTGGCGGCGAACTCCTGTGCCTGGTCGCAGACTTGGTCGACGAGGGTGCCGAGTCCGGTGCGGCCGAGGGCTTTGAGGGTGACGGCGATTTTGAGGATGTCGGGGCGTCGGGTGGTGCGCAGGGAGCGGCCGAGGAGGTCGGGCAGGCCGGCTTCGGTGTCGTCGTCGGCGTTGAGGTAGTCGGCGTGGTGGGTGAGGGGGGTGAGGTCGGCGGGGTCGCGTACGGCGAGGAGGCCGGCGGCGACGGGTTGCCAGCCGAGTTTGTGGAGGTCGAGGGTGACGGTGGCGGCGCGGTCGAGGCCGGTGAGCTGGGTGCGGCGGGTGGGGCTGAAGAGGAGCCCGGCGCCGTAGGCGGCGTCGATGTGGAGGCGGGCGCCGTGGTGTTCGCAGACGTCGGCGATCTCCGGGAGGGGGTCGATGAGGCCTGCGTCGGTGGTGCCGGCGGTGGCGGCGACGAGTTTGGGTCCGGGCAGGTCGGTGAGGGCTTCGTCGAGGGCTGCGGGGTCGAGGGTGCCGGTGGGGGCGGGCACGGTGACGGGGTCGGGGAGGCCGAGGAGCCAGGCGGCGCGGGGCAGGGAGTGGTGGGCGCCTGCGCCGGTGATGAGCTGGAGGGGGCCCTCTGAGGCGTGGTGTTCGCGGGCGAGGAGGAGGGCGAGCTGGTTGGCTTCGGTGCCGCCGGTGGTGACCAGGGCCTGCGGGTGACCGGGCCGACCACCCCGGCCGGGCCGGCCTGACTGACCGGGGTGGCCGGGCTGACCGGGGTGGCCCGTGTCGCCGTAGACCTCGTGGGCGAGTGCGTCGGTGACGAGGGTTTCGAGGGCGGACGCGGCGGGGGCCTGGTCCCAGGAGTCCATGGAGGGGTTGAGGGCGGACGCGGCGAGGTCGGCGGCGGTCGCGAGGGCGAGGGGTGGGCAGTGGAGGTGGGCCGCGCACAGGGGGTCGGCGGGGTCGGCGGCGCCTTCGGCGAGGGCCTGTACGAGGGTGCGCAGCGCGGTGTCGGCGTCGATGCCGTGGTGGGGCAGGGGGTCGCCGGTGAGTTCGCGCAGGCGGGCGGTGACGGTGTGGGGGCCGCCGGCGGGGAGGGGGCCGCCTCGGGCGGTGGCTCCGTCGTGGAGTGCGTCGAGGACGGTGTCGAGCAACGGCCGCAGGGCTTGGGGGCCTTGGGGGCCTCCGGCGAGGGGCGGCGGGTTGCTCATGGCGGTGTCCTTCGGGTGCGCGGGTGGGGCCTCCAGCCTGTCTGCGGTGGCGGTGGCGTGCCCGTTGATCACAACGATCGGAACCCGAAAGTGGTACTGCCGTACGGGGATTGGGTGGGGGCGGCGTGGTTGGTGGTACGGGGTCCGGTGCGGCCGGACCCCGTATCTGCCCGGCCCTAGTTGGCGGCGGTGGCTGTCCTGATCTTCAAGGCGCGGGCGAGGTCGTCGAGTTGGTCGGCGAGTCGGCGGCGCAGGGCGGGGATGGGGTCGTCGTCCTCGATGCAGCTTTCGCCGAGGGTGAGGGTGTGGGTGTCGATGGCGTGGGCGGGGAAGGCGTGGCGTCCTGCGGCGTCGGCGATGGCGGGGCCGCGGCGGTGGGCGACGGCCACGGCGTCGGGGAAGTAGCGGGCGACGTAGGGGTGCAGGAGGTCGTTCTGTTCCGGCTGCCAGAAGCCCTGGGCGGTGGCGGTGAAGAGGTAGTTGGAGAGCTCGTCGGTGGTGAACATGGCGTCCCAGGCGGCGCGTTTGGCCTCGGGGTCGGGCAGGGCGGCGCGGCAGTGGGCGGCACCCTGCCGGCCGGTGGCGCTGGGGTCCTGGGTGAGTTCGGCCTCGATGACCGCGTCGTCGACGGCGCCGAGTACGCAGAGGCGGCCGAGGATGCGCCAGCGCAGTTCGGGGTCGAGTTCGGGGCCGCCGGGGACGCTGCCGCTGTCGTACCAGTCGCGGATGGTGTCGGCGTGTGCGGCGCTGTCGATGAGGGTGCGCACGGCGGTGAGGCGCAGGCCCGGGTTACTGCCGTCCTCGGTGCGGCGGATGAGGTCGGTGCACAGGTCGGTGAGGAGGGCGAGGGCGTCGGGGCGTTCGGCGGGGGTGGTGTAGCGGTCGGCGATCTGGGTGCGGGCGAAGGCGAGGACGCCCTGGACGTTGGCGAGTTCGCGTTCGCCGGGGAGGTGGGCGCGGGCGGCTTCGAGGTAGGTGAGGGGTTCGAGTTCGCCGTCGCGGACCATGTCGCGCAGGCAGTTCCACAGGACGGCGCGGGTGAGGGGGTCGGGGACGCGGGAGAGGCCGCGCAGGGCGGTTTCCTCGGAGTGGGGGTCGAGGCGGATCTTGGCGTAGGTGAGGTCCTGGTCGTTGGGGACGACGAGGGCGGGGCGGGGGCCGGGGAGGCTGTGTTCGCCGTCGGCGGGGATGTCGATATCGCTCAGTTCGCGGCGGACGAGGGTGGCGCCGTCGATGAGGTCGCGGTCGTAGACGCCGACGGTGATGCGGTGGGGGCGGCTGCCGTTGCGGGTGAGGGTGAGTGCCGTCTGTCCGGGGTGTTCGGTGACGGTGGCGGTGAGGGTGTCGACGCCGGTGGTGCGCAGCCAGGTGTCGGCCCAGGCGTGGACGTCGCGGTCGGTGTGGTGGGCGAGGGAGGCGATGAAGTCGGCGAGGGTGGCGTTGGCGAACTTGTGGCGCTGGAAGTGGGTGTTGATGCCGGCGAGGAAGTCCTTCTCGCCGAGCCAGGCGACGAGTTGGCGCAGTGCGGAGGCGCCCTTGGCGTAGGAGATGCCGTCGAAGTTGAGCAGGGCGGACGCGGTGTCGGGGACAGCGTCGGCGTCGGGGGCGACGGGGTGGGTGGAGGGGCGCTGGTCGGCGTCGTATCCCCAGGCTTTGCGGGCCACTCCGAAGTCGACCCAGGTGCCGGTGAAGCGGGTTGCTTCGGTGAGGGTCTGGTAGCCCATGTACTCGGCGAAGGACTCGTTGAGCCAGATGTCGTCCCACCATTGGAGGGTGACGAGGTCGCCGAACCACATGTGGGCCATTTCGTGGGCGATGACCATGGCGCGGGTCTGGCGTTCGGTGTCGGTGACGGCGGAGCGGTGGATGAACTCGTCGCGGAAGGTGACGAGTCCGGGGTTCTCCATGGCGCCGGCGTTGAATTCGGGGACGAACGCCTGGTCGTAGGAGTCGAAGGGGTAGGGCTCCTCGAACTTCTCGTGGTAGCGGTCGTAGCAGGCGCGGGTGATGTCGAGGATCTCTTCGGCGTCGGCGTCGAGGTAGGGGGCCAGGGAGCGGCGGCAGTGGATGCCGAAGGGCAGTCCGGCGTGCTCGGTGCGCACGGAGTGCCAGGGGCCCGCGGCGACGGCGACGAGGTAGGTGGACAGGAGGGGGGTGGTGGCCGCCCGCCATTTTCCGTCGCCGAGGTGTTCGGTGATGCCGTTGGCGAGGACGGTCCAGCCGTCGGGGGCGGTGACGGTGAGGTCGAAGACGGCCTTGAGGTCGGGCTGGTCGAAGGCGGCGAAGACGCGCTGGACGTCTTCCATGAACAGCTGTGTGTAGGCGTACGTCTCGCCGTCGGTGGGGTCGGTGAAGCGGTGCATGCCTTCGCCGGTGTGCGAGTAGGCCATGGCGGCTTCGACGCGCAGTTCGTGGGGGCCGGGGGTGAGGCCGGTGAGGGGGAGCCGGTTGTCGTCGAGTGCGGCGGGGTCCAGGGGGTGTCCGTCGAGGGTGACGGATCGCAGGGTGGCGGGCCTGATCTCGACGAAGGTGTCTCCGGCCGTGCGGGTGGTGAAGCCGATGACGGTGGTGGAGTCGAAGGTGTCGGCTCCGCGGGTGAGATCGAGGTCGATCGTGTACCGCTGGACGTCGATGAGCTGGGCTCGGGTCTGCGCTTCGTCGCGCGTCAGTACGGACATGTGCCCATGCTGGCGTACGCCTCTACGCCTCCGCCATGGAAATGGTGCGGCTCAGCTGGCGCCTGGGCCTCGGGGCTCTGCCCCGGACCCCGCTCCTCAAACGCCGGAGGGGCTTGAATTGGCAGAGGGGCTCGAGTTGGCCGAGGGGCTTGAATTGGCCGCGATCTGCTCGTGGTGGCGGATCACTTCGCTGATGATGAAGTTCAGGAGCTTCTCGGCGAAGGCCGGGTCCAGCTTGGCGTTCTCCGCGAGTTGGCGCAGGCGCTCGATCTGGCTGGCTTCGCGGGCGGGGTCGGCCGGGGGCAGGGCGTGTTCGGCCTTGAGGTGGCCGACCTGCTGGGTGCATTTGAAGCGTTCGGCGAGCATGTGGACGACGGCGGCGTCGATGTTGTCGATGCTGTCGCGCAGGCGGGCGAGTTCGGCGCGGACGGCGGGGTCCACGGCGTCGCGGGCCTCGGGGGCATTGCTGTTGGTCATGGGAGGAAACCCTACGTGGCGCGGGGGCGTTCGATCATGGGGCCCGGGGAGCGCAGCATCGGGGGGTCGTCGGGGTCGGGGATGGTGTTCGACCAGCCGCCGGGGACGGTGCGGCCCTGTTGTTCGCGGAAGCGGACGGGTGCGGTGCCTACGCGGCGGGTGAACAGGCGGGAGAAGTAGGCGGGGTCGTCGTAGCCGACGCGGCGGGCGACGGCGGCGACGGGGAGTTCGGTGGCGGCGAGGAGTTCCTTGGCGCGGCCGAGGCGGATGCCGAGGAGGTAGTCCTTGGGGCTGCAGCCGGCGCCGCGGCGGACTGCGGTGCGCAGTTCGGCGGGGGTCATGCCGTGGCGGGCGGCGTGCTCGGCGACGGACAGGGGCTGGAAGGCGTCGCGGGCGAGGGACTGGAGGACGGGGTCGCCGTCGGGGGCCATGTCGGCGCGGGCGCGGCGCAGGGCCACGAGGAGTTCGTGGACGGCGGCGGCGGTCTCGACCTCGAGGAGGGGGTTGCCGCGACGGGCGGCGCGGGCGATGCGGCCGACGGCGGTGCGGGCGTGGGCGGCGTCGGAGAGGGGGACGACGGGGCGCTCGGGTTCTATGTAGCCGAGTTCGGTGTAGGGGGTGGTGGCGGGGCCGGTGAAGTCGACGAAGCATTCGTCCCAGCCGGTGTCGGGGTCGGGCCCGTAGTGGTGGGGGATGCCGGGGGTGACCCAGATGAGGGCGGGTGCGGTGACGGTGGTGCGGCGGCCGTCGGGGGCCTGGTACCAGCCGCGTCCGGCGGTGATGACGACGGCGACGTGGTGGTCGAGGGTGCGGGGGCCGACGGTGGGCAGGGCGCCGTACTGGAGGCCGACGCCGAGGCAGACGAGGCCGAGTCGGTGGTGGGCCGGGCTGGGGGTGAAATACCGCATCCAGGTGTGGTACATCCGCTTGTGTCCCTTCCTGGGCGGGTGTGGTGCCGGTGGTGCGCGCGTTGCGTCCAATCAGGGCTGATCTTTGTCCATGGACCCTGCCGCCCGCCAGAGGTGATCGTGGCGGGCAGTACGTAGAGCCTGTCTTTGCACTCCGGGCGGATCAGCGCGGGGCGTCTGGTGCGTGCGATCGCAAGGCGCCGGAATGTCCTTGTAGCGGAGCTACCAGGACATTCCGGCAACGCGGCGAGCGTGCGTGCCAGGCGTCCCGCGCCCGCCCGGAGTGCAAAGACAGGCTCTCAAGCGAGAGGGACATGATGGCCGGGTTCAGAGTGGGCGAGGACGACTTCGAGGTCGACGGGCGGCCGGTGCGGCTCCTGTCGGGGGCGCTGCACTACTTCCGGGTGCACGAGGAGCAGTGGGGACACCGTCTCGCGATGCTGCGGGCGATGGGCCTGAACTGTGTGGAGACGTACGTCCCGTGGAATCTGCACGAGCCGCGCCCCGGCGAGCTGCGTGACGTGGGGGCTCTGGGCCGGTTCCTGGACGCGGTGCGCGAGGCGGGGCTGTGGGCGATCGTGCGTCCGGGGCCCTATATCTGTGCCGAGTGGGAGAACGGCGGGCTGCCGCACTGGCTGACGGGTCCGCTGGGCGCTCGGGTGCGGACCAGGGACGGGGAGTTCCTGGCGGCGGTGGACCGCTGGTTCGCGGCGCTGCTCCCCCAGGTCGTGGAGCGGCAGTACGACCGGGGTGGCCCGGTGATCATGGTGCAGGTGGAGAACGAATACGGCTCGTACGGCTCGGACCAGGTGTATCTGGCCCATCTCGCGGACGGTCTGCGCGGGCTCGGGGTGACGGCGGCGCTGTTCACGTCGGACGGTCCGGACGACCACATGCTGACGGGCGGCTCGGTGCCGGGTGTCCTTGCGACGGCGAACTTCGGGTCGAACGCGCGGGGCGGTTTCGAGACGCTGCGCCGGCACCGGCCCAAGGGTCCGCTGATGTGCATGGAGTTCTGGTGCGGCTGGTTCGACCACTGGGGTGCGGACCATGTCGTGCGGGACGCCGAGGACGCGGCGGCGGCTCTGCGGGAGATCCTGGAGTGCGGGGCGTCGGTCAATCTGTACATGGCGCACGGCGGGACGAGTTTCGGGGGCTGGGCGGGGGCGAACCGGGCGGGGCAGTTGCACGAGGGGCGGCTCCAGCCCGATGTGACGTCGTACGACTACGACGCGCCGGTCGACGAGCACGGGCGGCCGACGGAGAAGTTCTGGCGCTTCCGTGAGGTGTTCGCCGAGTACGCGGACGGGCCGCTGCCGGACGTTCCCGAGCAGCCGGCGGCGCTGGCCGGCGCGGTGACGGCGGAGCTGACGTCGTACGTGCCGCTGGACGCGGTCCTGGACGGGCTCGGTTCGGGGGAGGGCGAGTACGCGGTGCCGCCGACCTTCGAGGAGCTCGATGTGGACCGGGGTCTGGTCCGCTACAGCGTGGACGTGCCGGGGCCGCGCAGGGCGTATCCGCTGCGGGCGGCGGGGCTGCGGGACCGTGCCGTGGTGTACGTGGACGGGGTGCGGGCCGGGGTGCTCACGGAGGACGAGCCGGTCCTTGCGGAGCCTGTCGCGGGGCCCGCCCGCGTCGAGCTGTGGGTGGAGTCGCTCGGCCGGGTCAACTACGGACCGCGCACGGGTGAGCCGAAGGGCGTCACGGGCGGGGTGCTGCACGAGCGGCAGTATCTGCACGGGGTGCGGGCGCGGGCGCTGCGCCTGGACGCGTTCGACGATGCGGACGCGGTGCGGGGCCTTGCGCGGGTGGACGGTTCCGCGGGGGCCGCGGGCCTGTACCGCGGCGCGTTCGAGGTGAGCGGCGCGGGGGACGCGGAGCTCGAACTGCCGGGCTGGACACGGGGGTTCGTGTGGGTGAACGGCTTCAACCTGGGCCGTTACTGGTCGGTGGGGCCGCAGCACTCGCTGTACGTTCCGGGTCCCGTGCTGCGCGAGGGCCGTAACGAGGTGTGGGTGCTGGAGACGGAGGCGGCGGGTGAGCCGCGTGTGACGTTGTCGTAGGCGCTGTCTGTCGTAGGCGCTGTCTGTCGTAGCCGCTGTCTGTCGTAGCCGCTGACGGGCAGACGTACGGGGCCGGTTCCGGATCACGGAACCGGCCCCTCTTTACGCGCGACGGGGTGCGGGCCGCTCTCCGTGGGAGCCGGCGGGCACGGTCCTCGCTGCGCTCATGGTGGGGCGCGGTGATCACGATGCTGCGGGCGGGGCCTGCGGGCCCATGGACAAAAGGGGGAGAGGTCTTGGACTAATCGCGCCCGGTGGGCCTGTCGGTTCCCGCCGTACAGTGGAGTTCCGGTGTCCGGGCGGTGGTACCCGGCGGCAGGTCCTGTCGTCGAAATGGCGTCGTCGGCCCGCAGGGCCGGCCGGGCGGCGTCTGGTGCGTGCGATCGCAAGGCGCTGGGAAGTCCTCGATGGGGGTCCCCCCTGGCCCTTAAGGCCTTGGGGGAGGAGCTACTAGGGCTTTCCGGCAACGCCGCGAGCGTGCGTGCCAGACGCCGCCCGGCAGACGCCATTTCGACGACAGGACCCAGGGGGTGCGGGCGTGGCGAACGGCGGACCGGTGGAGCACGGCTTTCCGCATCTGGAGACGGTGCGCGCGGCGGTGACCGCGCTGTACAAGCGGCTCTCGTACGACACCGTGCACACCTTCGAGACGAGCGTCGCCCCGGTCGACGTGGCGTTCTGCGACCAGGACGACCTGTATCTGGGGGCGCTGCGGGTGGCGCGTGAGCTGGTGCGACACTACCGGCTGCCGGATGCGCGGATGATCGTCAGTTTCCGCGAGATGACGCATGCGGCGAGTGTCGAGCTGGCGGCGGGTCCGGAGTACTTCATCGAGCTGAACGACCGGTTCCGTACGCACCGGCGGGACATCGGGGCCGCTCTCGCCCACGAGGTCATGCACGTCTATCTGCACCGGCTCGGTCTCGCGTTCCCGGGGACGCGGGACAACGAGATCCTCACGGACACGGCCACCACCTATCTGGGGGCGGGCTGGCTGCTGCTCGACGCGTACCGGGAGGACGCGGCGTCGTCGCAGAAGCTCGGCTATCTCACGCCGGAGGAGTTCGGCTACGTGCTGGCCAAGCGGTCGCTCGCGTTCGGTGAGGCGCCGGAGACGTGGTTCACCAGTGCGCAGGCCTACACCGCGTACACGAAGGGGCTGGCGCGGGCGCGGGCCGACGAGCAGCGGCCGCCGCTGAAGGCGGCCGGGTGGGCGGGGCGGCGGCGGTACGCGAAGGACCGGCGTGAGGCGCGGGAGAGCGGGGTGGGCGGGGTGGCGCCGGGCGGTGCGTACGCGTTCTCGGCGGAGGGGTCCGCGCTGCGGGTGACGTTTCCGTGTCCGACGTGCCATCAGCGGATCAGGGTGCCGGTGCGGGGCCGGGTGCGGGCGCGGTGCGCACTGTGCCACACCGTGATGGACTGCGACACATAGCCTCAAAACGCTTTGCGTTCACCCCGGGTGAGGGGCGATGGTCGGCCTATGGACGAAGAGCAGAAGGCAGGCGCGAGTGGCCTGTTCGACGCGGTGTACGGCGGTGACGAGGACGCGGTGGTGCGGGCCCTGCGCGCGGGCGCCGCGGCGGACGAGCCGGACGACGAGGGCCGTACGGCGCTCTATCTGGCGTCGGTGAGCGACGAGCCGGGCATCGTACGGCTGCTGTTGTCGGCCGGGGCGGACCCGGACCGGCTGAGCAGTGGCACGGATCTGCCGTTGTGCGGGGCGGCATGCGGCGGGCACACGGACGTCGTGCGGGCGCTGCTCGCGGCGGGCGCGCGGGTCGATCTGCGCGAGGAGTTCGGGTTCACGGCGATGGCGTGGGCGCTGCAGCGGGGGCACGAGCGGGTGGTGCGGGCGCTGCTCGACGGCGGCGCGGATCCGCAGCTGCCGGGGCCCGGCGGCGGTCTTCCGCTGGTCGCGGCGGCCCGGCGCGGGTCCACGGGGTGTGTGCGTGCGCTGCTCGAACACGGCGCGCAGGGGCGGACCGAGGCGCTTGCGGAGGCGCTGGCCTGGTGCGGTGCGGATGTGGCGGCGGTGCTGCGTACGGGACTTGAGCAGCCCGGGAGCGAGGCGGTGACGCAGCGGTTCGTGGAGGACGGCGGGGTGACCGTGGTCGTGGAGCTGCTCGACGAGGAGGGGCGGCCGCGGTCGGGCAACGACATGCAGACGGGGCACGCGGCGATCGCCACGCTCCTGGAGGCGGACCTGGGTGTCATGACACCGGCCGCCGAGCTGGCGGAGCGTGCGCTGCGCCGCGGTGACCCGGACGACGACAACTGGACCGAGACGGTGGCCGTGCTCCGAGCGCGTGGCGACGAGGAGACGTTCCTCGCGGCGGCCGCGTGGCGTGCGAGCGGTGAGGCGCTGCGGCGGGCCTTCGGGGCGGATGTGCTCGGCCAGTTGGGGCCGCGGGGCCGGTACACGGCCAGGTCGCTCCCGGTGCTGCGCGCCCTGGCCCGCACGGCCCGCGACACCGCCGGTCTGCGCTCGGCCGTCGTCGCGCTCGGCCATCTCGGGGATCCGGCGGCGCTGCCGGAGATCCTGCTGCACGCGCGGCATCCGGAGCCGCGGGTGCGCCGCGCGGTGGCGCTCGCCCTGACGGGTCTGGTGCCGGCCGGTCACGGCGAGGGCGTCGCGGCGCTGGTCGCGCTGACCCGCGACGCGGACGGCGATGTGCGCAACTGGGCCGCGGCGGCGCTCGCCGCGGCCCCTGCGGACACGGCGGAGGTGCGCGACGCGCTGGCCGCGCTCCTCGAAGACCCGGTCCCGGACGCCGCGGCGGAGGCGGCCCGCGGTCTGGCGCTGCGCCAGGATCCGCGGGCCGTCGAGGCGCTCGCGCGGATCCTCGCCTGCCAGGCACCCGGCGGGTACGCGCACGACACGGCGCGGGACGCGATCCGCCAGGTCCCCGACGCGCGGGTCAGGGCCCGTCTGGAGTGGACGGTCCCGCGATGTCGTTGACGGCGGCCCAGCTGAACGCCATGGCGGGCCCGATCGTGGCGCCGGGCCCCGGGTATGTCTCCCCCATGACGGCGGCCGAGCAGTTCCCGGAGGCGTAGAGCCCGCCGACGGGTGTGCCGTCCTCGCGCAGGACGCGGGCGTCGCCGTCCGTGACGAGGCCGCCCTTGGTGCCGATGTCGCCGGGGTGGACGGGGACGGCGTAGAAGGGGCCCTTGTCGAGGGGGGCGAGGTTGGGGTTCTGGAGGGTCGGGTCGCCGTAGTAGCGGTCGTAGACGCTGTCGCCGCGTGCGAAGTCCTCGTCCTTTCCGGTGGCGGCGAAGCGGTTGAACCTCCTTATCGCGGAGGGGAGTTGGGGCGCCTCGATGATTTGGGCCAGCTCCTCCACGGTGCCGGCCTCCTTCAGGAAGCCGCTCTCGCGCCACCGCTTCGGGAAGGCCTGGCCGGGGAAGAGGCCCGCGAAGATGTAGCGGGCCTTGGAGCGGGCGTCGAGGATCAGCCAGGACGGGACGGTCGTCGCGTCGGGGCGGTCGGCGGCGTACATGCGGTCCATGAACTCGTGGTACGGCGCCGCCTCGTTGGCGTACCGCTCCCCCGCCGCGTTCACGATCACCATGCCGGGGATGCCCCGGTCGGCGACGAGGAAGAACGGCTTCTCGCCCGGCGGGCACAGGGAGGGGGCGCCCCACACCTTGTCGAGGAGGTCGGTGGCGGCGCCGAGTTCCTCGCCCAGGCGCAGGGCGTCGCCGACCTGGCCCTCGGAGGCGTGGGTCCAGGCGGTGGACGTGGGCTGCGGCAGGTACTTGTCGCGCAGGGCCTGGTCGTGGGAGAAACCGCCGGAGGCGAGGACGACGCCACCGCGGGCCCGTACGACGTGTTCCGTCCCGTCGCGCAGGACACGGACGCCGGTGACGCGGTCGCCCTCCACGACGAGGCCGGTCAACGGCGTGGACAGCCACAGGTCGCCGCCGAGCCGCTCCAGGGAGAGCCGCATCCTGGCGATGAGCGCCTCGCCGAGCGAGAGCAGCTTGCGCCCGCGCAGCGCCGCGCCCACGGCCCGCGCCCCCACCCGCAGCGACCTGCGCTTGCCGGCCCAGGTGCGGGCGACCATGTTGAGGAAGCGGAAGTCGTACGACGTCATGGTCAGCCCGTACGTGGGCAGCCCCGCCCGGCGCAGGTCCCGGGCGAGCGGGCCGAGTTCCCTGAGGTCGACGACGCACGGCTCGGCCGAGCGGCCCTGCGCCATGCCGCCGAGCGCCTCCGGGAAGTAGTCGGAGTAGCCGGGTGTGTACATGAAGCGGACGGCGGTGCGGTCGTGGAACTCGCGCACCATGCGCGGCCCGTGCCGCAGATAGGCGTCCTTGCGGTCGCCCGGCACGCGGTCGCCGACGGTCGCGTCGAGGTAGGCGCGGGCCTTCTCGTACGTGTCGCCGAGGCCGGCCGCGTCGAGGTGGAAGTTGCCCGGTACCCAGATCGCGCCGCCGGACAGGGCGGTGGAGCCGCCGTAGTGGTCGGTCTTCTCGACGATCAGGGCTGTCAGGCCGCGCAGGCGGGCGGTGATCGCGGCGGCGAACCCGGCGGCGCCGGACCCGACGACCACCACGTCGTAACCGATCTCGGCGTCACTCATGCGAACTCCCCGGTGGCGTAGGCGCTGCGGAAGTAGAGGAGGGGTTTGCCGCCGTCGCGTGCGGTCAGGCCGAGGACGTGGGCGGTGACGATCCAGTGGTCACCGGCCTCGCGCTCGGCGTAGAGCTCGCAGTCGACGGTGGCGAGGGCGCCGGCCACGCGGACCGCGCCGCCTGTGGCCGGCTCCCACTGCACGTCGCGGAACTTGTCGGGCCCGCTGCGGCCGACGGCGGCGCACACGGCGCGCTGGTCGTCGGCGAGGATCGAGACGCCGAACCGGCCCGCGCGCCGCACCTTGGGCCAGCTCGTCGACGACTTGGCGACGCACAGCAGCACGAGCGGCGGCTCGAGGGAGAGCGAGGCGAAGGACTGGCAGGCGAGGCCCACCGGTTCGCCCGTGTCCTCGTCGAGGGCGGCGACGACCGTGACGCCGGACGCGAAGTGGCCCAGGACGTCGCGGAACGCGTCCGGGGTCAGCCGTTCCACCGGTGTCCCCAGAAGCTGTCGGAGGTGATCTCCTTCGCCACCCAGGTCGCTTTGTCGACGATGAGACCGTCCCAGCCGTACTCGACCTGGAAGCCGCCGGGGGCCTGCGCGTAGAACGACACCATGTGGTCGTTGGAGTGCCGGCCGAGGGTGGAGGCGATCGGGATGCCCGCCGCGTTCATGCGGTCCAGGCAGAAGCCGACGTCGTCGAGGCGCTCCAGCTCGACCATGAAGTGCACGATGCCGGGCGGGAGTTCACCCGGGTACAGGCCGAGGCTGTGATGGCGGGCATTGGGGCTGAGGAAGTTCATCCAGTAGAAGTCCTGGCCCGGCTTCCCCGTGGGCACGGCGGCGGGCGGCAGCTTCATGCGGTCGCGGAGCTGGAAGCCGAGGAGGTTCTCGTAGAAGTCGAGGGTGGCTTCCATGTCGGGGGCCGGCATGACGACGTGGCCGAGACCGAGGTGGTCGCCGGTGACGAAGCGGTTGCCGAAGGGCGCGGCGAGCGGCGTGTGGTCCTGGGCCTGGCCCCAGTAGATCTCCAGGGGGTTGCCGGCCGGGTCCTCGCAGTGGATGAGGCCCTGTACGCGGCGGTCGGCGAGGGTGGCGTCGTCGGCGTGCTTGACGGCGACTCCGGCCGCTTCGAGTTCGACGGCGGCCTCGGCGAGCGCGCGCGCGTTCGCGACCTCGAAGCCGGCGGACAGGAGCCGGTCATGTTCGCCCGCCACGAAGGACAGGCGGCGGATCCGGTCGTCGATCCGGGCGTGCAGGACGGTGTCCGTCGAGTCGGCGCCTTCGGTCATCCCGAGGATGTCGATGACGTAGGTGCGCCACTCGGCGAGCTTCGCGGTCTCGATACGGAGGAAGCCCAGAGAGCGGATGTCCATGGCTGCGGGCCTTTCGGTGGCTGGTGACCAGTGGCGGGTAACTAGTGACCGGTGACTGGTGACTGGTGACTGGCGGCGTGACTAGTGACGGAAGAAGTCGATGGCGAGGCGGTTGAACTCGTCGAACCGCTCGGTCTGCGCCCAGTGGCCGCAGTGCGGGAAGACGTGCAGGCGCGCGTCCGGGATGGCCTTGAGGGCGACCAGAGCGCCGTCGAGCGGGTTGACGCGGTCCTCGCGGCCCCAGGTGAGGAGGGTGGGGGCGGTGATGCGGTGGGCCTCGCGCCACAGCATCGTGTCGGCGGGCCACTTGGCGAAGGACGCGGCCATGCGGTCGTTGCCGAGCTTGGCCTCGGGGTCGACGGCCTGCGCGTAGCGGTCCTCGACGAACGCGTCGGTGACGATCGAGGCGTCGTACGCGAGGGTGGTCAGGAAGTCCCGCATCATGGCGCGGGTCGGCTCGCCCGAGCCGTTGAACGCGAAGAGCTTCTTGATGCCTTCGGTCGGGTCGGGCGCGAACAGGTTGACGGAGATGCCGCCCGGACCCATCAGGAGGAGCTTGCCGACCTTGTCCGGGTGGTCGAGGGCCATCCGGGTCGCGGTACCGCCACCGAGGGAGTTGCCGACGAAGTGCGCCTGAGAAATGTCCAGTTCATCCATGAGGGCGGCGACGGCGTCGGCGGCGTAGGAGAAGAAGTCCTTGGTGAGCTCGGGCTTGTCGGAGGCGCCGTAGCAGGGCTGGTCGATCAGGAGGGTACGGAAGTGCCCTGCGAACACGGGCAGGTTGCGGCCGAAGTTGGACCAGCCGGAGGCGCCGGGGCCACCGCCGTGCAGCATGATCACGACGGGGGCGTCCGGGGCGCCGGGGCCCGCCTCGTGATAGTGGAGGGTGAGACCCGCAGCTTTGCCTGTCCGCGAAGTCCCCTCGCAGGTAAGGGAGTTCACCGTATCGGTAGAGGTGCTCACAGCATCGTGTCCTGGATGTCGAGGCCGAGGGCGCTCTGGCCGGAGAGGACGAGGGCGCGCTCGGGGTCGTTGGCGGCGTGGCCGCGGCCGGTGTGGACGTCGCGCCAGGCGCGCTGCACCGGGTTGGGGCCGGTGCGCAGGGCGCCGCCGCCCGCGTTCTCCATGAGGAGGTCCACGGCGGCGACGGCGCGTTCGGTGGCGAGGACCTGGTCGCGGCGGGCGCGGGCGCGCAGTGGCATCGGGAGTTCTTCGCCGCGTTCGGCATACGCGTACAACTCGTTGATGTTGCGCTGGAGTTGCAGGCCCGCGGCGTCGATGCCGGAGGCGGCCCGGGCGATGCGGACCTGCGCGAACGGGTCCTCGGCGACCTGCTGGCCGTAGGAGACACGGAAGCGCTTGCGGGTGGCTTCGACGTACGCGTCGAGGGCGCCCTCGGCGATGCCGACGATGGGGGTGGAGATGGTGGTGGTGAAGACGGCCGCGTACGGGAGGCGGTAGAGCGGCTCCGGATTGACCGCGTGGCCCGGCACGTTCAGGGCCGTGACGGGGCCGAAGCTGAGGGCGCGGTGCTCCGGCACGAACACGTCGTCGCACACGACGTTGTTGGAGCCGGTGCCGCGCAGGCCGACGGTGTCCCACACGTCGTCGATGCGGTACTCGGCGCGCGGCACGAGGAACGTCCGCATGTCGACGGGCCGGCCGTCCGCGTCCATGACGAGGCCGCCGAGCAGCGCCCAGTCCGCGTGGTCGCAGCCGGAGGAGAAGCTCCAGGAGCCGCTGATGCGGAAGCCGCCGTCGACGGGCGTGACCTTGCCCGTCGGGGCGTACGAGGAGCTGATCCGGGTCGACGGGTCGGTGCCCCACACCTCTTCCTGGGCGCGCGGGTCGTAGAGCGCGACGTGCCAGGGGTGGACTCCGACGACGGACGCGACCCAGCCGGTGGAGCCGCAGGCTCGGGCGATCTCGCGGACGGCGGCGTAGAAGACGGCCGGGTCGGCGGCGAATCCGCCGTAGGCCCGGGGCTGGAGGAGCCGGAAGAAGCCGGTCTGCTCCAGGTCCTTGATCGACGTGTCGGGCACCTTGCGCAGCGCCTCCGCCTCGGCGGCGCGTTCGCGCAGCGCCGGCGCGAGGGCGCGGACCGCTTCGAGTACGGCGGCTGCGGTGGCCGGGGATTCGCTCATGCGGGGGCCCTCTCCTGGGTGCGGGTTCGAGTGGCTGGACCGTACGCCTGCCTCCTGCGGGCCGAGAACGGGTGGTTCCCGCTGAGCGGGAACCTCGGCGGGTTCCCGGGCTGTCGACCGTGGGCTGCGTGGATGGTGCGCTGCGTTCACCGGTCTGTCATGCGGGGCGACCGTAATGAGAGGGTCGGCCTGTCCCTTCGGCTTCTGGAGCACTGTGAACACCCCTCGCGCCCACGCCGGCGCGCCCACCCGCGCGCTGCCCGTCGAACCCTCCGCCCTCCAGGCGGTGCTCTTCGACATGGACGGCACGCTCGTCGACACCGAGGACATGTGGCTCGAGGTCGTCGAGGCCGTGTCCGACCGGCACGGCCACCCCCTGGACGAGGAGGGCCGCGCCGCGGCGCTCGGACGCTCGGTCGAGGACACGGCGAACCTCCTGTACGAGTCCCTGGGCGCGCCCCGCGAGGACCTCGCGGACGAACTGGGCCGGGGCTTCACCGCCCGGATCGCCGAGGGCGCGCCGCCGCGGCCGGGCGCCCTCGGGCTGCTGGCCGCACTGCGCGCGGCCGGGGTCCCGACAGCCCTGGTGTCGGCGTCGCCGCGCGCGGTGGTGCGCCGGATCGCCGGGTCCCTCGACGGGCACGTCTTCGACGCGGTGTACGGGGCCGAGGACACGCCGCGCACCAAGCCGGCGCCGGACCCGTATCTCGCGGCGGCCGCGGCGCTCGGTGTGGAGCCCGCGCGGTGCGTCGCGGTGGAGGACACCCCGACGGGAGTGGCGTCGGCGGAGGCGGCGGGGTGCGCGGTCCTCGTGGTCCCGTCGGTGCGGCCGATCGCTCCGGCCCCGGGCCGCACGGTCGTCGCCGATCTCACGGGGGCGGATGTGGGGCTGCTGCGGTCCCTCGTGTCGGGGGCGGTGTGACGACGACGGGCGTGCGGCAGCGGGCGGCGTGACGACGACGGGCGTGCGGCAGCGGGCGGCGTGACGACTACAGGCGTGCCGAAGCGGGCGGCGTGACGGCGTGACGGCGTGACGGCGAAAGGTATGCCGAACCGAAATACATAGCTCCCGGCTCTTCCCCTGGGCCGAGGGCGCATGGCAAGGTCGGCGCGAGGTCGTCAACGCGCCCGCAATGTCGCGGATGCGCCCTGTTGTCCTGGGGGTTCAGCCATGCCCGAGCAGACCGGGACCGTCGGGGGCGCCGCGCCCTCGCTCCTGGAGAAGGCCGCGAAGGTGCTCGGCGCCTTCGACGGCGCACAGCCGCGTCTCTCCCTCACCGAGGTGATCCGGCGCTCCGGGATCCCCCGGTCCTCCGCCCACCGCATCCTCGACCAGCTGGTACGGCTCGGCTGGCTCGACCGGGAGGGCCGGGACTACCGGATGGGTATGGGGATGCTCGAGCTGGGCGCGCTCGCCGCCCACCACAACCGGCTGCGCCGGACGGCGCTCCCCCGGCTGCACGCGCTGCACGAGTCGACCGGGCACCTGGTGCACCTGTACGTGCTCGACGGCGCCGAAGTGGTCTGCCTGGAACGGATCGGCGGCCTGCACGACACGTCGGTGCCCTCGCGCGTCGGCGGCCGCATGCCCGCGTACTGCACGGCCGCCGGCAAGGCGGTCCTCGCGTTCAGCGATCCGGCCACGGTCGAGGGCGTCCTCGCGCACGGGCTGCGCCCCCGCACGCCGCGCACCCTCACGCATCCGACCGCGCTGCGCTCCGCGCTCGCCGCGGCCCGCGACCGGGGTGTCGCCTTCGACCACGAGGAGAGCCACCGCGATGTCGTCTGTGTCGCGGCCCCGCTGCGCGGCGCGGGCCGGGCCGTCGCCGCGATCTCCCTGTCCGGCAAAGGGCTGACGGCCCAGCGCGACCTGGAACGCCTCGCGCCCGCCGTGCTCGCCTGCGCCCGCACGGTCTGGCGCGACCTGTACGGGCCCGGTCGCGCGACCCGCTCGGCGCCGCCCCCGAGCTGCGCGCCGGGCGTCTCCGAACAGGCGATGGACAACATGATGGGGTGGCTGCGGACGAGTGAGTGGATGTAGCGGGCGGACCTGCCCCTGAGGCACCCGGCCCGCCTCACGCGCACAGGCCGGGTGCCTCAGGGGCAGACCCGGCCCGCGCGCCTCAGGAGTACGTGACCCCCACCGCGTCCGACACCGGCAGCGCCTGGCACGCGAGGACGTATCCCTCGTCGAGGTCCCGCTGGTCGAGGATCTCGTTGCGCGCCATCGTGACCTCCCCCTTGGTGACCCGGCAGCAGCAGGCGCTGCACGCGCCCTCCCGGCACGAGAAGGGGGCGTCGACGCCGGCGGCGAGCAGGGCGTCGAGCAGCGGTGTCCCGGCGGGCCACGCCACTTCCCGCTCCTCGCCGTCGAGTTCTACGTGGACCCGGTGGTCGTCGGCGGCCGGCTCGGCCCCGACCTGCTGCTCGGCCCGGCCCTCTCGCTCGGCGAACACGTCGTCGCCGAGCGAGAAGTACCGCTCCCTGCGCACGGAACGTCCGCCCACCGCCCGTAGCGCCTGCTCGGCCGCGTCCATCAGGGGCGCGGGCCCGCACAGATAGGCGTCGCGGCCCGCGTACGGGGCGAGGGGTGCGCGCAGGGCGGCGGCCGTGGGCAGGCCCTGGAGGGTTTCCAGCCAGTGCACGACGGTAAGCCGGCCCGCGAACTCGACTCCCAGGAGCCGGAGTTCCTCGCGGAAGATGACCGACTCCTCGTCGCGGTTCGCGTACAGGAGGGCGACCCGGCCGCGGCCCGCGGCGAGGGCCGACTTGGCGATGGAGACGACGGGTGTGATGCCGCTGCCGCCCGCCACGAGCAGCACGTCCTCGTCGAGGCCGGGCGGCGTGAACGTCCCCGCGGGCGGCAGGACCTCCAGCTCGTCGCCGGGCGCGACGCGTTCGCAGATCCAGCCCGACCCGACTCCCCCGGCGACTCTCTTCACGGTGACCTTCATGGGCTCGCCGGTGTGCGGGGAGCTGGCCAGCGAGTAGCAGCGGGCCCCGCCACCGGGTAGCCGTACGGTCATGAACTGGCCGGGCTTGTACGGGAGTTGCGCGTCCAGGACGAGGGAGACCGCGTCGGCCGTCTCCCGTATCACCTCGGTGACCCGGACCCTCACGCTAGGCATCCGCGACCTCCAGGAGCCCGCTCGCGACCGCCACGTCGATGCTCGCCCGCAGCGGCGCGCAGCCCCGTACCCGCGCGCTCAGTTCGCCGGCCGCGACGCGCTCCGCGATGATCGGGCAGACCGCCGCCGACTCCTCGGTCCACTGGATCTGCGTGTGGGCGGCGCTGAACTTCTCGCACAGGACCTGGTTTCCGCAGACACCGCACTGCACGGGCCGCATCAGTCGGCCTCCCGCCGGGCGAGGTTCTCCTCGACCTCCGCGCGCCAGGCCGCGGTCGCGCGCTCGGTGTCGATCTCGAACTCGAAGCGCCGCACCATCTCGTCCTTGACGTCGCCGGCATCCACGTAGAACTGCTCGTACCAGCGGCGCAGTTGGTAGACCGGGCCGTCCTCCTCGGTGAGGAGCGGGTTGTCGATGCGGGTCTTGTTCCGCCAGATCTCGACGTCCTGCTCGAAGCCGACCGCGAGGCCCTCGGAGGTGAGCCGGGCGGCGTCGGCGGCCTGCTCGTCACTCATGCCGGGCAGCTTCCTGACGATGGCGCCGTACATGAGCATGAAGCTGTTCTCATCGATCGGGTAATGGCAGTTGATGAGGACGGACTCCATCTCGACACCGCCCCCGACATCGCTCCACAGCTTGTCGATCATGTACGAGGGGCCGAAGTACGAGGCGTCGGAGCGCAGGCCGCCGCCGGTGGACAGCGTGCCGAGCTCGACGTCGCCGCGCGGCGTGGACTCCATGTACTGGGTGGCGACATGGCCGTCGAAGATGTTCTTGAAGTAGTTCGGGAACGCGTAGTGGACGTAGAAGAAGTGCGCCATGTCGACGACGTTGTCCACGATCTCGCGGCAGTTGGAGTTCTCGACGCGCAGCGCGCTCCAGGACCAGTCGGACCACTCGGGGCTGCCGAAGCCCTCGATCTCCGGGATGGTGACGCCGGGCGGGGGCTCATTGCCCTCGGGGTCGTGCCACACGTAGAGCTGCCCGTTGCGTTCGAGGGTGGTCCAGGCGCGGGTCCTTGCGCGCGGCGGGACGCGGCGCGCGTACGGGATGCCGGCGCAGCGCCCGTCGCCCGCCCAGCGCCAGTCGTGGAACGGGCAGGCGACGGCGTCGCCCTTGACGGTGCCGTGGGCGAGATTGCCGCCCATGTGGGGGCAGTACGCGTTGAGGACGTGCAGGCGGTCGCCGTCCTCCCCGCGGAAGACGACGAGCTTCGTGCCGAACGCCTCGACCTCGTGCGGGCCGCCGTCGCGGAAGGCAGTGGCCAGGCCCAGGCAGTGCCAGCCGCGGGCGTAGCGGGCCGGCGGCGCGGCGGCCTCGATGACGCGGGCCTCGTGCTCCTCGGTGACGCGGGCCTCGTGCTGCTGTGCGGTCATGTCGCGTGTCCTGCCCTTCAGTCGCGTGCCGCGAGTTCGACGGCGATGTCGATGAGCTGGTCCTCCTGGCCGCCGACGAGGCGGCGTTCCCCGGCGCGCAGCAGGATCTCGGCACCGGAGACGCCGTAGCGCTCCGCCTGCCGGTAGGCGTGCTTGAGGAAGCTGGAGTAGACGCCGGCGTGCCCCATCAGGAGGGACATCCGGTCGAGCAGGCACTCGTCGTCCATGACGGGCCGCACGACGTCCTCGGCCGCGTCGATGATCTTCAGTACGTCGATGCCGGTGCGGAGGCCCATCTTGTGGCAGACGGCGGCGAACGCCTCGACGGGCGTGTTGCCCGCGCCCGCGCCGAGCCGCCGCGTCGAACCGTCGATCTGCAGCGCTCCGGCGCGCACGGCGGCCACGGAATTGCCGACGCCCAGGCCGAGGTTCTCGTGGCCGTGGAAGCCGACCTGTGCGTCGTCGCCCAGCTCGGCGACGAGCGCGGACACCCGGTCGGTGACGTCGTCCATCACCAGGGCGCCGGCCGAGTCGACGACGTACACGCACTGGCAGCCGGCGTCGGCCATGATCCTGGCCTGGGCGGCGAGCCGCTCCGGCGTCGTGGAGTGCGCCATCATCAGGAATCCGACGGTCTCCAGGCCCATCTCCCGTGCCAGGCCGAAGTGCTGGACGGAGATGTCGGCCTCCGTGCAGTGCGTCGCGATGCGGCACACGCTCGCGCCGTTCGCGTGCGCGGCCCTGATGTCGTCCTTCACGCCGAGGCCGGGCAGCATCAGGAACGCGATGCGCGCCTGCCGCGCCGTGTCGACGGCGGCCTTGATGAGCTCCTGCTCGGGCGTCTTCGAGAACCCGTAGTTGAAGGACGAGCCGCCGAGTCCGTCGCCGTGCGTGACCTCGATGACGGGGACGCCCGCGCCGTCGAGGGCGCCGACGATCGCGCGTACGTCGTCGGCGGTGAACTGGTGCCGCTTCGCGTGCGAACCGTCGCGCAGCGAGGAGTCGGTGACGCGGATGTCGAGCGTCTCGGAGTACGGCTTCACTTGCGGATCCCCTTCGCGAGCTCCTCGCCGACCTTCGTGGCGGCGGCGGTCATGATGTCGAGGTTTCCTGCGTACGGCGGCAGGAAGTCGCCCGCGCCCTCCACCTCCAGGAAGACCGCGACGCGCGCCATCCCGCCGTTCATGGGTGACGGGTCGTCGAACTGCGGTTCCGTGCGCAGCCGGTAGCCCGGCACGTACGTCGCCACGCTCTCGGCGATCTCCTTGACGGAGAGGGTGATCGCGTCCCGGTCGGCGTCCTCGGGGATGGCGCAGAAGACGGTGTCGCGCATGATGACCGGTGGCTCGGCGGGGTTGAGGATGATGATCGCCTTGCCGCGCTCGGCCCCGCCGATCTCCTCGATGCCGCGGGACGTCGTACGGGTGAACTCGTCGATGTTCGCGCGGGTACCGGGCCCCGCGGACACCGAGGCGACAGACGCCACGATCTCCGCGTACGCGACGGGGACCACGCGGGAGACGGCGTACACCATGGGGATGGTGGCCTGGCCGCCGCAGGTGATCATGTTGATGTTGGGCGCGTCGAGATGCGCGGTGAGGTTCGCGGGCGGGACCACGGCGGGGCCGACGGCGGCCGGGGTCAGGTCGATGGCCCTGATGCCGAGTTCGGCGTAGCGCGGGGCGTTGGCGCGGTGGACGTAGGCGCTCGTCGCCTCGAAGACGAGGTCGGGCAGCTCGTCCTGGGCGAGCAGGTGCTCGACGCCCTCGTGGCTCGCCTCGACCCCCAGCTTCCGCGCCCGCGCGAGGCCCGCGCTGTCGGGGTCCACGCCGATCATCCAGCGCGGCTCGATGTACGGGGAGCGGTGGAGCTTGTGGAGGAGGTCGGTGCCGATGTTCCCGGAGCCGACGATCGCGGCGGTGATCTTTTTCGCAGTCATGTGTACCTCAGCAGAGTCAGCGGACCCGTCGGGGTCATCGGAACGAGAGCGATACGGCGCCGAGTCCGGTGAACTCGGCGGTGTAGGTGCGGCCCGCCTCGACGTCGACGGCGCGGGTGCAGGAGCCGGGCAGGATGACATGCCCCTTGCGCAGGGGCACGCCGAAGCGGGCGACGGTGCGGGCCAGCCAGGCGACGGAGACCGCGGGGTCGCCGAGCACGGCGTCACCGCGGCCCCGCGCGATCTCGTCGCCGTCGCAGGTGAGCCGGGCCTCGACGGCCTTCAGATCGAGGTCGCGCGGGTCGCGGCCCGCGCCGATGACGTATCCGGCGGACGAGGCGTTGTCGGCGATCGTGTCGGCGATGGTGATGCGCCAGTCGGCGATCCGGCTGTCGATCAACTCCAGTGCGGGCACTACGCGTTCGGTCGCGGCGAGGACGTCGGCCGGGGTGCAGCCCTCGCCCGGCAGGTCGTCGCCGAGTACGAATCCGATCTCGACCTCGACGCGGGGCGCGCAGTAGCGGACGGTGTCCACGGGCTGGTCCTCGCGCAGTTCCATGTCGTCGAGGAGATGACCGTAGTCGGGTTCGTCGACGCCCATCATGCGCTGCATCACCGGCGACGAGAGGCCCACCTTGTGCCCGGCGACCTGGGCACCCAGGGCGGTCCTGTGCCGGATGTTGATCAGCTGGATCTCGTACGCGTCCTCGGTGCCGATGCCCTCGAACGCGCCGGCCAGGGGCGCCACGGGACTGCGGCCGAGCTCGGCGCGACGCAGCAGCGCGGCGGCCTCCTGCCGACTCCGGACGTCAAGCATCTCGGCTCCTTGGGGTGACGGTCTGACCCGCGGTGCGGTGCACCGCGGTGGGCCAGACGGTAGGTCGGAGCCGGGACGTGGCGGGAGGCCGGATTCCCGCTCAGCGGGAAGGTGACGGGGGCGACGGGGCCGAGCGGGAAAGGTGACGGGGTGTGGCCCGTAGGGGCAGCCGGGGCACGCCCCTACGAGGGGCGTCACCCGCTCCCGTACACCGCCCCCGGCACCTCCGCCCTGCCGAGGAGTTCCCTCGCCGCCTCTCCCGCCTCGGCCGGCGTCCAGCGTGCCGCCTTGTCGGCGGTGGGGCCCGGGCGCCAGCCCTCCATGACCGTGATGCGACCGGCCTCCGCCTCGAAGACACGGCCGGTCACGCCGTCGCTCGCGGCGGAGCCGAGCCACACCACCACCGGCGACACGTTCTCCGGGGCCATCGCGTCGAAGCCGTCCTCGGGGGCGGCCATGGTGTCGGCGAACGTGCGCTCCGTCATGCGGGTGCGGGCCGCCGGCGCGACCGCGTTCACCTGCACGCCGTACCGCCCCATCTCCGCCGCGGCGACCAGGGTCAGGCCCACGATGCCGGCCTTCGCCGCGCTGTAGTTGCCCTGGCCCACCGAGCCGAGCAGACCCGCCCCCGACGACGTGTTCACGACCCGGGCCGAGGGTGTCCTGCCTGCTTTCGCCTCCGCGCGCCAGTGCGCCGCCGCGTGCTTCAAGGGCAGGAAGTGGCCCTTGAGATGCACCCGCATGACCGCGTCCCAGTCGTCCTCGTCGAGGTTGACCAGCATCCGGTCGCGCAGGAAGCCCGCGTTGTTGACCAGCGTGTCCAGGCGTCCGAAGGTGTCGAGGGCCGTGGCGACGAGGGACGCGGCGCCGTCCGTGGTCGCGATGTCCCCGCCGTGGGCGACCGCCTCGCCGCCCAGGGCCCGTATCTCCTCCACCACTTGGGCCGCCGGGCTGTCCGGCGCCGGGGCCCCGTCCAGGCCCACCCCCAGGTCGTTGACCACGACCCGCGCGCCCTCGGCGGCGAACGCCAGCGCATGCGCGCGCCCCAGTCCGCGCCCGGCCCCCGTCACGATGACGACGCGCCCCGCGCACAGCCCCGAACCAGCACCCGCACCCATATCCGCTCCCGTGCCCTTCTCCATGTCACGCCTCCTTGTTGACAGTTGCCGCGCCCAGGAACGCCGGACGCTCCCCGCCTCCGTGCACCAGGAGGCTCGCCCCCGTGATGTACGACGCGGCGTCCGAGGCGAGGAACACCGCCGCGTCCCCGATCTCCGACGGCTCGGCGAGGCGTCCGATCGGCACCGTGCGCCCCACCGCCGCCACGCCTTCCTCGTCCCCGTAGTGCAGATGGGACAGCTCGGTGCGCACCATCCCGAGGACCAGCGTGTTCACCCGTATCTCGGGCGCCCACTCCACCGCCATCGAGCGCGCCAGGTTCTCCAGACCCGCCTTGGCCGCCCCGTACGCCGCCGTCCCCGGCGAGGGTCTCGCGCCGCTCACGCTGCCGATCATCACGACGGAGCCGCGCGTGCGCCGCAGTTGCTCGCGCGCGGCCAGCGACGCGGTCATCGGCGCCGTGAGATTGAGCTCGACCACGCGCGCGTGCCGCTCCGCGTCGGACTCCCCGAGCAGCCGGTACGGCGTACCTCCCGCGTTGTTCACCAGCACGTCCACCCGGTCGAGGCCCGCGAAGAAGCGCCGTACGGCCGGACCGTCCCGCAGGTCGACCGGTATGAACTCGCAGCCGGGCAACGGCTCTTCGGGTGGTCTGCGCGCGCACACCACCACATCCGCACCCGCCCGCACGAACGCCGCCGCGATCCCGGCCCCCACGCCCCGGGTGCCTCCGGTGACGACCGCGACCTTCCCCCTCAGGGGCCTTGAGCTCAGATCCATGCCATCCACCCCAGGTCCATTCCGCTCGTCCCCATCGCCTGCTACCTTCCTACCAAACAAACGTTAGGTGGAAAGGTAGCTGAACGCCATGGGTGTCTCCACCTCCTCACCCGAAAAGGGGATCGCCGTCGTCACGGTGGACTTCCCTCCGGTCAACGCGCTGCCGGTGCGGGGCTGGTATGACCTGGCCGACGCCCTGCGCGCGGCGGGCCGCGACCCGGACGTGCGCTGCGTCGTCCTCGCCTCCGAGGGCCGGGGGTTCAATGCGGGCGTCGACATCAAGGAGATGCAGCGCGACACGGCGTCCGGCGGCCACGGCGCCCTCGTCGGCGCGAACCGCGGCTGCTACGAGGCCTTCGCGGCCGTGTACGAGTGCGAGGTGCCGGTCGTCGCCGCGGTCAACGGCTTCTGCCTGGGCGGCGGCATCGGCCTCGTGGGCAACGCGGACGCGATCGTCGCCTCGGACGACGCCACGTTCGGCCTCCCCGAGCTCGACCGCGGAGCGCTCGGCGCCGCGACCCATCTCGCCAGACTCGTGCCGCAGCACCTGATGCGCGCCCTCTACTACACCTCGCGCACGGCGACGGCGCAGGAGCTGCACGCGCACGGTTCCGTCTGGAAGGTCGTGCCACGCGCCGAACTCCGGGCCGCCGCACTGGACCTGGCCCGCGAGATCGCCCGCAAGGACGGCTCGCTCATCCGCCTCGCCAAGGCCGCGATCAACGGCATCGACCCCGTCGACGTACGCCGGAGCTACCGCTTCGAGCAGGGCTTCACCTTCGAGGCGAACCTCAGCGGCGTCGCGGACCGCATCCGCGACACGTTCGGCACAGACGCAGGCACAGGCACAAGTACTGCCGCAGGCACGGACACGGCAACCAAGGGGGAAGCCACATGACGGACAAGACCATGACGCCCGAGGACGTCGTCGCCCGCCTCCGCAGCGGCATGACCATCGGCATCGGCGGCTGGGGCTCGCGCCGCAAGCCCATGGCGCTCGTACGGGCCCTGCTGCGCAGCGATGTCACGGACCTGACCGTCATCGCGTACGGCGGCCCGGACGTCGGCCTGCTCGCCGCCGCCGGGAAGATCCGCAAGCTGGTCACCGCCTTCGTGACCCTCGACTCGATCCCGCTCGAACCGCACTTCCGCGAGGCCCGCCAGCGCGGCGCGTTCGAGCTGACGGAGGTCGACGAGGCGATGTTCATGTGGGGCCTGCACGCCGCGGCGAACCGGCTCCCCTTCATCCCGGTGCGGGCCGGCATCGGCTCGGACGTCATGCGCGTCAACCCCGGGCTCAAGACGGTCGGTTCGCCGTACGAGGACGGGGAGACCCTGGTCGCGATGCCGGCGCTGCGGATGGACGCGGCGCTCGTCCACATGAACCGCGCGGACCGGCACGGCAACGGCCAGTACCTGGGCCCCGACCCGTACTTCGACGACCTGTTCTGCGAGGCGGCCGACACGGCGTACGTGTCCTGCGAGGAGCTGGTGGAGGGATTCGGCGACGTCGGGGCCGCCGTTCCGCAGACCCTCCTCATCAAGCGGCACGCGGTCACCGGCGTGGTCGAGACACCGAACGGCGCGCACTTCACGTCGTGCGCCCCCGACTACGGCCGGGACGAGCCCTTCCAGAAGCTGTACGCGACCACGCCCTGGCCCGAGTTCGCCGAGCGCTTCCTGCCCGCGCGCGGCGACGAGAAGAGCTACCAGGAAGCCGTACGGAGCTGGCACGCGGAGCAGGAGGAGCACGCGGGGCCGGCCACAAGCGCGGCCGCACCGGCACCGGCGACGACAACCACCCCGGGAACGACCACCACCCCCACCCGCGCCGAATACTGCGTCATCGCCTGCGCCGACGCCTGGCGCGACAGCGGCGAGATCCTGGCCAGTCCGATGGGGCTGATCCCGTCCGTCGGCGCCCGCCTCGCCAAGCGCACGTTCTCCCCCGATCTGCTCCTCACCGACGGCGAGGCGATGACCGTGGGTCTCGGCGGGGAGCCGGAGGGCTGGCTTCCGTACCGTCAGCACCTCACCATGGTCACCGGCGGCAGGCGTCACGTGATGATGGGCGCGAGCCAGATCGACCGGCACGGCAACCAGAACATCTCATGCATCGGCGACTGGGACCGCCCCGACCGCCAGCTCCTCGGCGTACGCGGGGCGCCCGTGAACACCCTCAACAATCCGGTGAGTTACTGGGTCCCGAAGCACTCCGCGCGCGTGTTCGTCGAGAAGGTCGACATGATCAGCGGGGTCGGGTACGACAGCGCCGCCGCGGCGGGACCGTCGGCGACGCGCTACCACCGCATCCCGCGCGTCGTGTCGAACCTCGGCGTCTTCGACTTCGAGACGCCGGACCGCTCGATGCGGCTCGCGTCCGTGCACCCCGGGGTCACCGTCGACGAGGTGATCGCGGCGACGGGCTTCCCCCTGGCCCTGCCGGACGGGGGCGAGGTGCCGCAGACGCGCGAGCCCACCCCCGAGGAGCTGCGGCTGATCCGCGAGGTCATCGACCCGAAGGGCCTGCGCGACCGCGAGGTCAGGCCCGTATGAGCGACGCGACCGTCGAGACGGCGTTCACCAAGCTGGTCGGTGTCCGCCACCCGCTCGTGCAGACCGGCATGGGCTGGGTCGCGGGCCCGCGCCTCGTGTCGGCGTCGGCGAACGCCGGGGCGCTCGGCATCCTCGCCTCCGCCACCATGACCCTCGACCAGCTCAGGTCGGCGGTGCGCGAGGTGAAGTCCCGTACGGACGAACCCTTCGGGGTCAATCTGCGCGCGGACGCCGGTGACGCGCGGGACCGGGTGCGGGTGATCATCGACGAGGGGGTGCGGGTCGCCTCGTTCGCGCTCGCGCCGTCCCGTGACCTGATCGCCGAGCTGAAGGACGCCGGCGTCGTCGTCATCCCGTCCATCGGTGCCCGGCGGCACGCGGAGAAGGTCGCCGCGTGGGGCGCGGACGCCGTCATCGTGCAGGGCGGCGAGGGCGGCGGGCACACGGGGGACGTCGCGACGACGGTGCTGCTGCCGCAGGTCGTGGACGCCGTGGACATCCCCGTGATCGGCGCGGGCGGGTTCCACGACGGGCGCGGCCTGGTCGCTGCCCTCGCGTACGGGGCGGCCGGCGTCGCCATGGGCACCCGTTTCCTGCTCACCTCCGACTCGACCGTCCCGGACGCGGTGAAGGCGAGATATCTGGCGGCCACGGTCAAGGACGTCACGGTGACGACCGCCGTGGACGGTCTGCCGCACCGCATGCTGCGGACGGATCTCGTCGACTCGCTGGAGCGGGCGGGGCGCACGCGCGCGCTCGTGCAGGCCGTGCGGCGGGCCGCCGGGTTCAGGAAGCTGTCGGGCCTGAGCTGGCCGCAGATGGTCCGCGACGGACTGGCGATGAAGCACGGCAAGGAACTGTCGTGGAGCCAGGTCCTGCTCGCCGCGAACACCCCCATGCTCCTCAAGGCGTCCATGGTCGAGGGCCGCACCGACCTCGGCGTCATGGCATCGGGCCAGGTCGCGGGGGTGATCGAGGACCTCCCGAGCTGCGAGGAGCTCGTCGCCCGCGTGATGTCAGAGGCCCGGCACGTGCTCGGCACCCTGCCTACCCCAGGGTGATCCCGCTTCCCGCAAGGGAGTTCAGCGATGCCACGCACGCCACGCACCGTTTCGAGACGCGCCCTCGTCGGCGCCGCGCTCACCACCCTGACGGCCGCGGCCGTCGCGCCCGGTGCCGCCGCGGCCGGACGGCGTCCGTACCAGGACCCGCCGATCCGGCACATCCCGCTCCAGGGCGCGGTCAACGTCCGCGACGTGGGCGGCTACCGGGCCCTCGGCGGCGGTCGCGTCCGCCACGGACTCGTCTACCGCTCCGACGCCCTGGCCAAGCTCACCGACGCCGACGTCACCACGCTCGCGGGCCTCGGCCTGCGCCGGGTGGTCGACTACCGGGTGCCGGTGGAGATCCAGTACGACGGCGCGGACCGCCTCCCCGCCGGCCTCACCCCGGAGTCGCGGCCCGTCTCCGACAACGGGCTGTACGCGCAGATGATGGCCGCGATCGGTTCCAAGGACCCCGTGCGGCAGGAGGAGATGCTCGGCGGCGGCCGGGCGGCCGCGTTCATGCGGAGCGTGTATCCGCGGTTCGTGTCGGACGCGGACAACCGCGCGCGGTTCGCGGCCACCCTGCGCGACGCCGCGTACGGCACCGGGGGCCGGGGCGCGCTCCTGTACCACTGCACATCCGGGAAGGACCGCACGGGCTGGACGACGTACGTCCTCCTGCTGCTGCTCGGCGTCCCCGAACGGACCGCCGTGGACGACTACTTGGCGTCGAACGCGTTCCGAGCCGCGTACGACGCGAAGGTGCGCGACGGGCTGAAGCAGTCCGGCATGATGCTCAACCCGGACCTGCTGATCCCGCTCCAGGAGGTCCGTACGGAGTATCTGTCGGCGGCCGTCGACCAGGCGCGGGCGGACTACGGCAGCCTGGGCCGGTACGTCTCGCAGGGGCTCGGCCTCGACGGGCACACGGTCACGGCCCTGCGTCACCGGCTCCTCGACTGACGCGAACGCGAAGCGGGGCGGTGGGGCGAGGCTGTTCACCTCGTCCCACCGCCCCGCCGCTCAGCTGTTGTACCGGTTACGCGGCCGCGCCGCGCCCGGCGTCACGCGGACCGCGTCGCGCCCGGCCGCCCCGCCCGCCGGCGCTCTGACCTGCGCCGCCCTGCCCGGGACCGCCCTGGGAGCGGCCACCCTGGCCCCGGCCACCGGCGCCCTGGGAGCGGCCGCCCTGGACTGCCTGGCCGCGCCCGCCGCCCTGGCCGCCGCCTTCGCCGCGCCCGGCCTGCGCGACGCGCCCGCCCTGGACACGCCCTGCCTGGCCGGCGCCCTGGCCGCGTCCGCTGCCGCCACGGCTGCGCCGCGGCTTGCGGGCACCGGAGGCTGCCGGAGCGGTCGGCTCCGGGACCTCGATGACGGCGGGGACGCCGGAGGGCTCGCGCGCGCCGGTGATGCGGACGAGCTCTTCGTCGGTGGACTTGACCTGGGTGGTCTGCGGGCGGATGCCCGCGTCCCGCATGAGGCGCGTGACGTCACGCTTCTGCTCGGGCAGGACCAGCGTGACGACGCTGCCGGACTCACCGGCGCGGGCGGTGCGGCCGCCGCGGTGCAGGTAGTCCTTGTGCTCGGTCGGCGGGTCGACGTTCACGACGAGGCCGAGGTCGTCGACGTGTATGCCGCGGGCGGCGACGTTCGTGGCGACGAGGGCCGTGACCCGGCCGTCCTTGAACTGCTCCAGGGTGCGGTTGCGCTGCGGCTGCGAGCGTCCGCCGTGCAGCGGCGCCGCGAGGACACCGCTGGCCAGGAGCCGCTTGGCGAGCCGGTCGGCGGACCGCTTGGTGTCGACGAAGAGGATCACGCGGCCTTCGCGGGCGGCGATGCGCGCGGTGACGGCCTTCTTGTCGGTCTCGTCGAGCACGTGGAGGACGTGGTGCTCCATGGTGGTGACGGCGCCCGCCGACGGGTCCACGGAGTGGACGACCGGGTCGGTGAGGAACTGCCGGACGAGCCGGTCGACGTTCCGGTCGAGCGTCGCCGAGAACAGCATGGTCTGGCCGCCCGGGGCGACCTGCTTGAGGAGCGCCGTGACCTGCGGCATGAAGCCCATGTCGGCCATCTGGTCGGCCTCGTCGAGGACGGTGATCCGCACCTCGGACAGGTCGCAGTCGCCGCGCTCGATGAGGTCCTTGAGGCGGCCGGGCGTCGCCACGACGACGTCCGCGCCGCGGCGCAGAGAGGACGCCTGACGGGAGATCGACATGCCGCCGACGACGGTGGTCAGGCGGAGCCTGACGGCGCCCGCGTACGGCGTGAGTGCGTCGGTCACCTGCTGGGCGAGCTCGCGGGTCGGCACGAGGACGAGGGCCAGCGGCATGCGCGGCTCCGCCTTGAGGCCGGCGGTGCGGGCGAGCATCGGCAGGCCGAACGCGAGGGTCTTGCCGGAGCCGGTGCGGCCGCGGCCGAGGAGGTCGCGTCCCGCGAGGGAGTTGGGGAGGGTGGCGCCCTGAATGGGGAACGGCTCGGTGACGCCCTGCTCGGTGAGCGTCTTCAGGAGGCCGGCCGGCATGTCGAGCTCGGCGAACGTCGAGGCCGCGGGCAGCGCGGGCGTCGTGTTCTCCGGCATCGTGAATTCCTGCGGCGGCGTGGGCCTGCGCTCGGGAACGCGGCCCTTTCCGCCGGACCTTCCACCCCGGGAATTCCTTCCGGCGTTTCCGGCGCCCGCGTTTCCTGAAGCGGATGCGGACCGGTTGCGGGTCGGGCGGGGCGGACGTGCGGGGTTAGCCATGCGGGCATGCCTTCCTGGGCCTGGGCGGCCGGGAGCCGGTGGCCATCGACGCGTCTGCGAGCCGCCGGCCTGGGGTGGCCATCGACGCATCTGCGAGCCGCCGGCCTGGGGACAGCACGGGCCGGGGCCCGCACCTTCGCGGTGCGGACCCCGGCCGTGGGGTGCGTGATCCGTGGGATCAAGCGGTGTTTCAGGCGGGGAGGATGTTCTCCGCCTGGGGGCCCTTCTGGCCCTGCGTGACGTCGAACGTCACCTTCTGGCCCTCCTGGAGCTCACGGAAGCCCTGGGTGGCGATGTTCGAGTAGTGGGCGAAGACGTCGGCGCCGCCGCCGTCCTGCTCAATGAAGCCGAAGCCCTTTTCCGAGTTGAACCACTTCACGGTTCCGGTGGCCATAACAATCTCCTTTACTGGGGCGGTACGGAAATCCGAGTCCTTCGAATCTCCAGTCGCACCATTGAGCCCCATCCGGAGTTGGCCTTACGGACCGGCCGGAAAACAATAATGCGCCTGAGGAACATTCCCGTCAGGCGCACATAAAGTCTATGGGTACCAAAACTGCAACGTCATCGACCTTAGCACGACCCTCGCGGGACTAGAGACGCTCGATGATCGTGACGTTCGCCTGGCCCCCTCCCTCGCACATCGTCTGCAGTCCGTAGCGGCCGCCCGTGCGCTCCAGCTCGTGCAGCAGCGTCGTCATCAGCTTCGCGCCGGTCGCGCCGAGAGGGTGCCCGAGGGCGATCGCTCCCCCGTTCACGTTCACCCTCTCCGGGTCCGTGCCCGTCTCCTTGAGCCAGGCGAGGACCACGGGGGCGAAGGCCTCGTTGATCTCGACGAGGTCGATGTCGTCCATGGACAGGCCGGTCTTCTTCAGCGCGTACGCCGTCGCGGGGATCGGCGCGGAGAGCATGCGGATGGGGTCCTCGCCGCGTACGGAGAGGTGGTGGACGCGGGCGCGCGGGGTGAGGCCGTGCTCGCGTACGGCGCGCTCCGAGGCGAGGAGCATCGCGGCGGCGCCGTCGGAGACCTGCGAGGAGCAGGCCGCGGTGATCGTGCCGCCCTCGACGACGGGCTTGAGGCCCGCCATCTTCTCCAGGGTGGTGTCGCGGCGGGGGCCCTCGTCCACGATGACGTCTCCGTAGGCGGTGGTCTCGCGGGCGAAGCGGCCCTCGTCGATGGCGCGGATCGCCCGCTCGTGGGAGCGCAGGGCCCACTCCTCCTGGTCGCGGCGTGTGATGCCCCACTTGCGGGCGATGAGCTCGGCGCCGTGGAACTGGTTCACCGGCTGGTCGCCGTAGCGGGCGCGCCAGCCCTCGCTGCCCGCGTACGGGCCGTCCGTGAGGCCGAGGGGTTCGGCGGCCTGGCGGGAGGCGAAGGCGATGGGGATCTGCGTCATGTTCTGGGTGCCGCCGGCGACGACGAGGTCCTGGGTGCCGGACAGGACGCCCTGCGCCGCGAAGTGCACGGCCTGCTGTGACGAACCGCACTGGCGGTCGATGGTCACGCCGGGGACCTCCTCGGGGAGGCCGGCGGCGAGCCAGGCCGTCCGCGCGATGTCACCGGCCTGCGGCCCGACCGTGTCGAGGCAGCCGAAGACGACGTCCTCGACGGCGGCGGGGTCGATCCCGGAGCGGGCGACGAGCTCCTTGAGGACGTGCGCGCCGAGGTCGGCGGGGTGGGCGGCGGCGAGGCCTCCCTTGCGCCGTCCGACGGGGGTGCGGACCGCTTCGACTATGTAGGCCTCGGCCATGACGGGTTTCCCTTCAGGGTTGGGTGACGCGTACGGCGATGCCGTCCAGGACCATCGAGAGGTACTGGCGGGCGATCTCCTCGGGGCTGTGCTGTCCGCCGGGGCGGTACCAGGACGCGGCGACCCAGACGGTGTCGCGGACGAACCGGTAGGTGAGCCGGATGTCGAGGTCGGCGCGGAACACCTCGGCGGCGACGCCCCGCTCCAGGGTGGAGAGCCACGCCTTCTCGAACTTGCGCTGGGAGGCTGCGAGGAACTCGAAGCGCTCCTGGACGGCGAGGTGCTTGGACTCCTTCTGGTAGATGGCGACGGCGGCGCGGTGCCGGTCGATCTCGCGGAAGGACTCGGTGACGAGGGCCCCCAGGGTTTCCCTGGGGCCCAGTTGGGAGTCGAGGACGGAGTCGTATCCGTGCCACAGCTCGTCGAGGAAGGTCCGCAGGATCTCTTCGAGCATCGACTCCTTGGAGTCGAAGTGGTAGTAGAGGCTGCCCGCGAGCATGCCCGCGTGGTCGGCGATCTTGCGGACGGTGGTGGCGTTGTACCCCTGGGCGGCGAAGACTTCGGCCGCGGTGTCGAGGAGTTCGCGGCGGCGCTCGGGCGAGGCGGTCACCTGGGGCTTCTTCTTGGTAGGCACGGGTCCATTGTCGTCCTCACCGGCGCGGCGGCGGCGCTACGCATGCTGGCTGCTGACGGAGACGACCTCGCCCGTCATGTACGAGGAGTAGCCGGACGCCAGGAACACGATCACGTTGGCGATCTCCCAGGGCTCGGCGTAGCGGCCGAAGGCTTCCTTCTCGGTGAGTTCGGTGAGGAGTTCGGCGGAGGTGACCTTCACGAGGTGGGGGTGCATGGCGAGGCTGGGCGAGACCGCGTTGACCCGGACTCCGTACTCGGCGGCCTCGATCGCGGCGCACCGGGTGAGGGCCATGACGCCGGCCTTGGCGGCGGCGTAGTGGGCCTGTCCGGCCTGGGCGCGCCAGCCGACGACGGACGCGTTGTTCACGACGACGCCGTGGCGGCCGGTGTCGCGGAAGGCGCGCAGGGCGGCCCTGGTGCACCGGAACGTGCCGTTCAGGGTGACGTCGAGGACGCGGGACCACTGGTCGTCCGTCATGTCGACGAGGTGCGAAGTGCCGCCGAGACCGGCGTTGTTGACCACGATGTCGAGGCCGCCGTGTGCCTCGGCGGCCAGCGCGAACAGGGCCGCGACCTGTTCCTCGTCGGTGACGTCGCAGGGCAGTGAGGCGACGTTCGCCGCGCTGAACTCGTCGGCGAGCGCCTGTTCGCTCTCCTTGAGCCTGCGGGCGTGGGCGTCACTGATGAGGACGCGGGCGCCCTCTTCGAGGAACTTGCGTGCCGTCGCACCGCCGATCCCGGCTCCGGCGGCCGCGGTGATGACGGCCGTGCGCCCCTTCAGCAGGCCGTGGCCGGGCACGTACTCGGGCTTCGTGCTCATACCCGCGCCTCCTTGGGCAGGCCGAGCAGGCGCTCGGCGACGATGTTCTTCTGGATCTCGTCGGATCCGGCGTAGATGGTGTCGGCGCGGGAGAAGAGGAACAGCCGCTGCCAGTCGTCGAGTGCATAGGTTTCGTGGGGTTTGCCGGCGGCGACCGTGGACGCGGCGCCGCACACGTCCATGGCGAGCTCGCCGAGACCGCGGTGCCAGGCCGCCCAGTGGAGCTTGCCGACGGAGGGGTCGACGCCGCGCCGGGCGGAGGCCGCCATGGCCTCCAGGTCGATCCAGGCCTGGACGAGGCGGTCGCGGATCAGGGGGTCGGCGATCGCGCCGTTCTTCCTGGCCAGCTCCGCGAGTCCGTCCCATTCGCGGCGGAAGCCGACCTGCTGGCCGAGGGTGGAGACGCCGCGCTCGAAGCCGAGGGTGGCCATCGCGATCCGCCAGCCGTCGCCGGGCTCGCCGACGACGTGGGACGCGTCGGTGCGGGCGCCGTCGAAGAACACCTCGTTGAACTCGCTGGTGCCGGTGAGCTGCACGATGGGACGTATGTCGACGCGGCCGCCCGGCTGCTCCAGGGGCACGAGGAGGTAGGACAGGCCCGCGTGCCGCCGCGAGCCGGGTTCGGTGCGGGCGACGACGAAGCACCACTGCGCCTCATGGGCGAGCGAGGTCCAGATCTTCTGACCGTCGACGACCCACTGCGAACCGTCGGGTGACAGGGCGCCTCTCGTGCGGACGTTCGCCAGGTCGGAGCCTGCGTCCGGCTCGCTGTAGCCCTGGCACCACAGCTCCTCGACGGCGACGATCGGCGGCAGGAAGCGCTTCTTCTGCTCCTCCGTACCGAAGGCGATGAGCGTCGGTCCGAGGAGCTGCTCCCCTATGTGGTTGACCCGGGCGGGCGCGTCCGCGAGCGCGTACTCCTCGTGGAACGCGATCTGCTCCTCGAGGCTCGCGCCGCGGCCGCCGTGCTCGACGGGCCAGCCGACGCAGGTCCACCCGTGCGCCGCCATGTGCCGCTCCCAGGCGAGCCGCCCTTCGAACGCCTCGTGCTCACGGCCCGGCCCGCCGCGGCCCCTCAACTCGGCGAACTCCCCTACGAGATGGTCCGCGAGCCAGGCCCGGATCTCGGCGCGAAACTCCTCGACGCTGCTCATGGACGTACGTTAACCTACCAAACACTTGTTAGGGAAGGATGTTTCCGATGCCCGCAGCCCACGACAGTCCTGAACCCGCCCCGCACAAGGGTCCCGAGCCCGTCCTGTACGAGCGCCGCGGCCCGGTCGCGCACGTGACGATGAACCGTCCGCGGTACCGCAACGCGCAGAACTCGGCGATGACCTACGCCCTGGACGCCGCCTTCTACCGCGCGGCCGACGACCCCGACGTCAAGGTCGTCGTCCTGGCCGGCGCGGGTGACCACTTCTCCGCGGGGCACGACATCGGCACCCCGGAGCGGGACGCGCATCTGCCCTTCGAGCGGCGGGCCGGGCTCTGGTGGGACCACTCGGACAAGCAGGGTGCCGAGTCGCGGTTCGCCCGTGAGTCGGAGGTGTATCTCGGCATGTGCCGGCGCTGGCGCGAGCTGCCGAAGCCGGTGATCGCCTCGGTCCACGGGGCGTGTGTGGCGGGCGGGCTGATGCTCGCGTGGGTCTGCGACCTGATCGTGGCCTCCGACGACGCGTTCTTCGCGGATCCCGTCGTGCGCATGGGGATCCCCGGCGTCGAGTACTTCGCGCACCCGTGGGTGATGCCGCCGCGCATCGCCAAGGAGTTCCTGTTCACCGGCGACCGGATGAGCGCCCGCCGGGCCTACGAGGTGGGGATGGTCAACCGCGTCGTAGCGCGCGGCGAACTGGCCGGAACGACGGACGAGTTGGCGCTGCGCGTCGCCGAGATGCCGCGTCTCGGGCTCGCCCTCACCAAACGGGCGGTGAACCAGGCGGAGGACCTTCAGGGCCTGCACGCGGGCATGGACTCCGTGTTCGGCCTGCACCATCTCGCCCACGCGCACAACGCGGAGACGGCGAAGGACTCCCTCGGCGGCATGGACGTACGCGCGATGAAGGAGGCGAACGCCTGATGGACCTCGACTTCACGCCCGCCGAGGACGTGTTCCGCGCCGAGGCACGTGAGTGGCTTGCCGTCCATGTCCCGGGCGAGCCGCTGCCGTCCCTGGAGACCGAGGAGGGGTTCGCTGCGCACCGCGCGTGGGAGGCCGAGCTCCACGCCGGCCGCTGGTCGGTGGTGTCCTGGCCCGAGGAGTACGGGGGGCGGGGCGCCGACATCTTTACGTGGCTGCTCTTCGAGGAGGAGTACTACGCCGCGGGCGCCCCAGGGCGTGTTTCGCAGAACGGCATCAACCTGCTCGCGCCGACCCTCTTCGACCACGGCACCCCCGAGCAGCGGGCCCGGGTGCTGCCGTCCATGGCGAGCGGCGAGACGATCTGGGCGCAGGCCTGGTCCGAGCCCGAGGCCGGTTCCGACCTGGCGTCCCTCAAGTCCAAGGCCGTGCGCACCGAGGGGGGCTGGCTGCTGTCCGGGCAGAAGACCTGGTCTTCGCGGGCCGCGTTCGCCGACCGTGCCTTCGGGATCTTCCGTACGGACCCTGACGCGCCCAAACCCCATCAGGGCCTGACCTACCTGATGTTCGACCTGCGGGCACCCGGGGTGACCGTGCGGCCCATCGGGCGGCTCGACGGGAAGCCCGCGTTCGCCGAGCTGTTCCTCGACCGGGTCTTCGTGCCCGACGCAGACGTCATCGGTGAGCCGGGCAACGGGTGGCGTATCGCTATGTCGACTACAGGGAACGAGCGGGGGCTCACGCTCCGGTCGCCCGGGCGCTTCCTTGCTGCCGCCGATCGGCTCGTGCGGCTGTGGCGCGAGCGCGGGGAGGACGCGGGCACTCGCGATCGGGTCGCCGATGCCTTGATCGGGGCGCGGGCGTACCAGCTGTTCACGTACGCCAATGCGTCGCGGTTCGCGGCCGGCCAGACGATCGGTGCCGAGTCCAGTCTGAACAAGGTGTTCTGGTCGGAATACGACATCGCTCTGCATGAGACCGCGCTCGATCTTCTGGGCGCGGGCGGGGAGTTGGCCGATGACGGGGGGTGGGGCGAGGGGTACGTCTTCTCGCTTGCCGGGCCCATTTATGCGGGGACCAACGAGATCCAGCGCGACATCATCGCCGAGCGGCTGCTCGGCCTGCCGAAGGGACGGCGCTGATGAGGTTCCTCCTCGACGCGGAGCAGGCCGAGTTCGGGCGCACGCTCGATCAGTTGCTGGGCGCGGCGGATACGCCTGACGTGATCCGGGCCTGGTCGTCCGGCGATCATGGGCCCGGGCGGGCCTTGTGGTCGCGGCTGGGTGCGACGGGGGTCTTCGCGCTCGGCGTTCCGGAGGCGTTTGACGGGGCGGGGTTCCTGCCGGTCGAACTGGCCCTTTCCTATGTGGAGTTGGGGCGGCACGGGGTGCCTGGGCCTGTGGTGGAGACTGCTGCCGTTGCCCGGCTGTTGGGCTGCCTGCCTGATGCCGCCAAGGAGTGGCTTCCCCAGATCGCCTCCGGGGACGCGGCCTTTTCCTTGGGTGTCGACTCCTCGTACGTCCTTGACGCGGATTCCGCCGACGCCGTCTTCGTCGTCAGCGGTGACGAGCTGCGGCTCGCCTCCGGCGGCCACGGGCCTCTGCTGCCGTCCGCCGATCCTGCCCGCCGGCTCTACGCGCCTGTGGAGGGTGGGACGCTGCTCGCGCGGGGGCCGGACGTGCGGGACGCGGCGGCGCGGGCTGTGGACCTGGCCTCGTTCCTCACCGCCGCGCAGTCGCTCGGCGTGGGGCTCTCCCTGCTGCACCGGACCGTCGAATACGTCACGCAGCGCACCCAGTTCGGCGTCCCCATCGGCTCCTTCCAGGCCGTGAAGCACCGGCTCGCGGACGCGCTCACGGGGCTGGAGTTCGCGCGGCCGCTGGTGTTCGGGGCGGCGCTCTCGCTTGCGCCCGGGGACATCGCGGCGGCGAAGGTCGCTGCGGGTGAGGCGTCGTACGCGGCGGCGCGGGCTGCGCTCCAGCTCCATGGGGCGATCGGGTACACGCAGGAGCTGGACCTGTCGCTGTGGCTGCGCAAGGCCCGACCGCTGCGGGACGCTTGGGGGACGCCTGCGGCTTGCCGGGCTCGGGTGCTGGCGGGCTGACGCGCTCCGGTGCGGTGCCGGGTTCGGCCGTGGTTCGGTGCGCCTCGCGGCCTTGGTCGTGGGGCGTCTCGCCGTTCGTGAGCCGGGCGCCTTGCCTCTCGCCGTTCGTGAGCCGGGCGCCTGGCGTCTCGCCGTGTGTGGGTGCGGGGCCGCGGCGGGATGTACGTGCTCGCCGTTCTACGGGTTCTGGGCACCAGAGGGTTGCGTCCCGAGCGCTCCCTGGGGTGGCTCCGCGCGCACATCCCGCCACGTCCCCTCCCGTCGGGGGGGCGGCTGCCGGCCGGTGGGGCTTCCTCTCGCAGCGGCCGTCTCGTACGCCGCTGAGGGTTGTGGCGCTCAGGGGAACGTGACTACGGCGGTGCGTCCTCTGGCGTGCAGGGCGGCCGTACCAGTGGTGGAGTCCACCAGGGCTGCGTCGTAGTGGTCGAGCCTTACGTCGGCGATGTCGGCGCCCTGTTCGTCGAGGGCTACCACCAGGGCCTTGCCGGTGATGGTGAGGCGGCCTCGGACCACTGCTACCGACGGGGGTGCGCCCGCTCCCCTGCGCCACATGACGTTGAAGTTCACCACCGGGCCGTCGATGAGGTGGCAGTCGGTCGGGACGTCTCCTCGGAAGTCCTGTGGTGCGTAGCGCTCGTCCACGGTTCTGTGTTCGCCGCCGAGCGTCAGTTCCATGCCGGCGCCCTCGACCATCGTCAGGGTCCGGTCGACTTCGGGGAACGCCGAGAACGGGCCGTCGCCCTCGACATCCGCGAGGCTCACCCGCCAGCGGAAGTCGCTCATGTCCGCTTCCGGTGGCGCGGCCGCGATCTCCCGCGTGGTCCCGCCGCCGTTCTTCCAGGGCGCAGCCGTCCGTTCCGCCGCGGGCAGCAGCCGTACGCCGTTGTCAGTGATCCCAGGCATTGGGCGGCTCCGATTGTGCTGTCGTGTGGCGGGAGTGCCGAGGCTACGCCACTGGGGTCAGGCCCAGCCTGTCGGCGAGCCGTTGGCGGTGTGCCGACGGGGTGCCGAACAGGTGACGGCCCGCGTGGGCCCGCTTCAGGTGGCGGTGGGCCGCGTGTTCCCAGGTGATGCCTATGCCTCCGTGCAGCTGGATCATCTCGCCGGCGATGTGCGTGTACGCCTGGGAGCAGGCGGCTTTTGCTGCTGCCGCCAGGTGGGGTGCGGCGTTGGAGTGCGCGGCCGCCAGTGCCAGTGAGCGTGCCGCCTCCAGTTGGACGTGCAGGTCGGCTATCCGGTGTTTGACCGCCTGGAACGAGCCGATGGGCCGCCCGAACTGCACACGGTCCTTGGCGTACTGGATGGTGTCCGCGAGTGCCCGGGTTGCCGCGCCTGTCTGTTCGGCTGCCAGCGCTGTGCAGGCGAGGTCCCGCACTCGGGACAGGACACGTTCGCCGTCGGCTGCGAGGAGTTTGGCTGGGGACCCGTCGAAGGTCACTCGGGCCTGGGGGCGGGTCTGGTCCATGGTCGGGAGAGGCGTGAACTCGGCTTGCGCGTCGCGGACTTGGTAAAGGGCTGGTCCGTCGTCGCCTCGAGCCAGGACCAGCAGGGTGTCCGGGCGTCCTGGGCCCGTCAGGACGTGGTCCTTCACACCGGTCAGCCGGCCCGCTCGGACCCGGGCGTTCATTGCCTCCGGCTCCCAGCTTCCGTTCTCCGCCCAGGCCAGCGCTCCCACCGCGGTGCCGTCGGCGAGCTCAGGGAGCAGCTCTGCGCAGGCCCGCGCGTTGCCGGACGCGACCAGTGCCTGCGTGGCCAGGACGGTGGAGGCCAGGTACGGGACCGGGCTGAGTGCCCGGCCCAGTTCCTCCATGACCACGTACGTCTCCACCGTGCCGCCGCCGTACCCCCCGTACTCCTCCGGCACCCCGAGGCCCGCCGCGCCGACCGCCTCGGTGAGCGGGCCCCACGCGGCCGCACCCTCGTGCCGGGTCAGCACCGCCCCTACGGCGGAGCGCAGTTCGTCCTGTTCGCTGGTGAAATTCATCCCCGGTCTCCTCTTGCCTTGCTGCGCAGCTCGCCTTTCAGGAGCTTGCCGCCCGCGTTGCGCGGGAGCTCCGGGACCATCACGAAGCGGCGCGGCACCTTGAAGTTGGCCAGGCGCTCGCGCGTCCACTCGGTGAGTTTCTTTGCGTCTACGGGTCCGGATACGACGATGAAGGCGACGCCCACCTCGCCGAGCCGTTCGTCCGGAGCGCCTACTACGGCGGCGTCGACTATCAGTTCGTGGCCCAGGAGGGTGTTCTCGACCTCGGCCGGGTACGCGTTGAAGCCGCCCACTACGTACATGTCCTTGAGCCGATCCGTGATGGTGAGGAAGCCGCGGTCGTCGAGCGTGCCGATGTCGCCCGTGCGGAGCCAGCCGTCTTGGGGGACTGCCTCATGGGTTGCTGTTTCGTCGTCCAGGTAGCCGCGCATCACGTGGTAGCCGCGCACCTGTACCTCGCCCGGTTCGCCGGCGGGCAGTTCGTCGCCCAGCGGTGAGGCGATCCGGATCTCGGTGCCGGGCAGCGCGCGGCCCACCGTGTGCGCGACCGTCCACGCGTCGGCGTCCGTGGGGCAGACGGAGACGACGCCTCCCGACTCGGTGAGTCCGTACGCCGTGAACACGTCGGGGGCGCCGAGTTCTGTGCGGATCAGTTCGACCAGTTCGGTCGGGACGGCGGCGGCGCCGGTTCCGGCGAGCCGCAGCGCCCCGAGGTCTGCTTCGCTCCGGTGGGGGTGGTGGATCAGGCCGTGGAAGACCGTCGGCGGGCCCATCAGGCAGGAGACGCGTTCGGCGGCGATGCGCTCCAGGACGCGGTCGGCGTCGTAGACCTCCTCGGGCAGCATCGTGACTCCGCGCAGCAGGCAGGCGATGATGCCCGCCTTGTAGCCGAAGGTGTGGAAGAACGGGTTCAGCAGGAGGTAGCGGTCGCCGGTTCTCAGGGTGACCTGGCGCGACCACTCCTCGTAGAGGCGGACCGTCTGTCCGTGGGTCGTCATCACGCCCTTGGGGCGGCCGGTGGTGCCGGACGTGTAGAGGATGTCGCTGACGTCGTCGGGTCCCACGGCGGCGGCGCGGGCCAGGCGTTCGGTGTCGGTGACTCCTTCGCCCGCCTTCAGGTACGTCTCCCATGCGAGAGCGTCGTCGTGCGCGTCGCCGCGGAGGACGACCACGGAGCGCAGGGCGCCGAGGTCCTCGCCGCTCGCGCGGAGTGTGTGGACGTAGTCGGTGCCGAGGAAGCCGCGTTCCGTGAAGAGGAGTTCGGCGCCGCTGCGGCGGATGATGTCGGCGGCCTCGGCCGCCTTGTAGCGCGTGTTGACCGGGACGAGGACCGCCCCGGCGCCGACCGCGCCCAGTGCGGCGAGGATCCAGTGACGGCTGTTGGCGGCCCAGATCGCCACGCGGGTGCCGGGGCGTATGCCGTGCGCGACGGCGGCGCGCGAGGCCGCGGCGATCTCGTCGCGCAGCCGGCTGAAGCTCCAGCGGACCTCGCCGTCGGCGAGTGCCTCCCGGTCGCCGTACGCGGCGGCGGCGTACTCGGGGAGCTGGGCGAGCGTACGCGGTGGGGTGGTACTGGTCACGAACCCTCCCTGTGATCAGGGGTACTTGACGTGCGAGCGTGGCCGGTATCCAATCACAGGTGTTTCGGTTAGGCATATACCTAGTAGGCACATTCCTTGGAGGCCTCGCATGCCGATCCCCACCCACCCCGCCACCTCGGCCGAGGACCTGAAGTCCGCCCTCGCCGGTTTCTGTACCGGCGTCGCGGTCATCACCGCACTCGACGGAGACGGCCGGCCCGCGGGCATGGCCGTGCAGTCGTTCTCGTCGGTCTCGCTCGACCCGCCCCTGGTCTGCTTCTGCCCGGCACACACCTCGACGACCTGGCCGCGGATCAGGGCGGCGGGCCGGTTCGCCGCCAACGTCCTCGCCGAGGACCAGCGCGAGCTGTGCCGGCGCTTCGCGGTGACGGGCGGCGACAAGTTCGCGGGCACGCCCTGGCGGCCGGGCGGCAACGGCGCACCCCTGCTCGACGGAGCACTCGCCACGATCGAGTGCGAACTCGCCGACGTGCTCGACGGCGGCGACCACGCCATCGCGCTCGGCCGGGTCACCTCACTGACCACGCACCGCGACGCGGGGCCGCTGCTCTACTTCCGCCGCACCTACGGGCGCTTGCCGCGCTCCAGCTCCTCGATGTCCGCGAGCATGGCGTCGGCGAGGTCGCGCTCCGACGCGTAGTACCGCTCGGCCCACTTGAGCGTGAGCGTGGGGTACGTCCAGGCCTCGTTGCCCTTCGCGCCCTCCACGTCCTCCTCCGCGCGCACCCGCATCGTCTCGGCGAACTCCCGGTGCCGCGCGAGCACTTCACGCATCTGCTCGCCTTCGAGCAGGTGCCCGAGCCAGAGCCGCAGCATGGGCCCGTGCTTGAGGACGGGCGGGTCGACGGGTGCCTCGCGTGCCCAGGTCCGCACGGCCTCCATGCCTTCGTCGGTGATCCGGTAGACCCGCTTGTCGCGGGTGCCGGTCTCCTGCGCGACCAGCCGCGAGGTCGCGTAACCGGCCTTCTCCAGGCGCTTGAGCTCGCTGTAGATCTGGCTGAACGACGGGCTCCAGTAGAAGAAGCGCAGGGACCAGTCGGACCACTTCTTCAGGTCGTAGCCGGACAGCTCCTCACCGAAGGAGAGCAGTCCGAGCACCGCCCAGCTGGTCGCCGGGAGTGCGGGGCGCTCTGCGCCGGCCGCGTCGTCTACCGCCTTCTTCTTCACCACGCACGCAGTCTACGTAGCCCCTTCCCCCGCCATGCGTATGCCTGCTAGAAGTATTCCTATTAGAAACACGTCACTCGGGAGGATCCCCGTGAAGTTCTCCATGATCTTCGAGGCTCAGCTCGCCGACCCGACGCCAGAGAACGAGCGCCAGGTCCTCAAGGACTGCGTCGAACAGGCCGTCTTCGCCGAGGAGATGGGCTTCGACCGCATCTGGGCGGTCGAGCACCACTCCCTCACCCAGTACGCGCACATGAGCGCGTCCGAGATCTTTCTGACCTGGGTCGCGGCCCGTACGGAGAAGATCCGCATCGGGCACGGCGTCGTCACGATGCCCTTCGGCTACCAGCACCCCGTCCGCGTCGCCGAGCGGGCCGCGATGCTCGACTCGCTGACCGGCGGCCGCGTCGACATCGGCGCGGGGCGCGGCGCGACGAAGCAGGAGATGCGGATGTACGGGGTCCGCCCCGAGGACACGTATCCGCAGATGGAGGAGGCCCTGCGGATCTTCTCCTCGGCGTGGCGGGAGGAGCAGTTCGAGTGGCACGGCTCGATCGACATCGGGCCCGGCGCGATCCTGCCGCGCCCGGTGCAGACCCCGCACCCGCCTCTCTTCATGGCCTGCTCCAAGCACGACACGCTCAAGCTCGCGGCCGAACTCGGCATCGGGGCCCTGGTGATGGGCTTCGCCGGCGCCGACGACGTCCGCACGATGCGGAAGGTCTACGACGAGGCCATCGCGACCCGCACCGGCGAGCGCTTCGTGTCCACCGAGGTCAACGACCACCTCTCGGCGCTCTGCCCGACGGTCGTCCTCGACGACGCGGACCTCGCGCTGCGCCTCGGCACGCGCGGCCAGCGCTTCTTCGCCGAGTCGATCGCGCACTGGTACGGGAACGCGCCCGCGCCCACTTCCTACGCAGAGGGCGAGGACCACGTGGCCGCGATGGCCAAGGACCGCGAGGAGCTCGTCGCCAAACTCCACGAGGCGAACATCCCGGCCCGTCCGGTCGACACCGGCACCTACAACGCCGAACACGCCTACGGCTCCGCGGACACCGCGATCAGTTACGTCGAGCAGCTGCGCGAGATCGGCGTGGACGAGGTGATGTGCCTGATCCAGATGGGCACGGTCCCGCAGGAGGCGTGCATGGAGACCATCCGCCAGTGGGGCGAGAAGGTCATCCCGCACTTCCGGGCACTGGAGGCGAAGTGACGGTCTCACTGGACGGCAAGGTCGTTGTCATCACGGGCGCGGGGCGCGGTCAGGGCGCGGCGGAGGCCGCTCTCGCCGCGGCGGCCGGCGCGCGGGTCGTGGTCACGGACGTGCGGGAGGAGGAGGGCGTCGAGGTCGCCAAGTCGCTCGGCGGGCAAGGGCTGTTCGTGCGGCACGACGTGTCGGACCCGGACAGCTGGGGCGAGGTCGTCGGTGCCACGCTCCGCGCCTTCGGACGCATCGACGCGCTGGTCAACAACGCGGCACTGTGGCGCACCGCCCCGGTCGAGCAGGAGACCCTGGAGAACTTCGAGCAGCTGATCCGGGTCAATCTCCTCGGCCCGTTCCTCGGCATCCAGGCCGTGGTGCCCGCGATGAGGGAGGCGGGCGGCGGATCGGTCGTCAACGTCTCGTCGACGGCAGGTCTCATCGGCATCCCGGGGCACGCCGCGTACGGCTCCACGAAGTTCGGCCTTCGCGGCCTGACCCGGTCATCGGCGCTCGACCTGGCGGGGTACGGGATCCGCGTCAACTCGGTACACCCGGGCGCCATCGACACCCCGATGATCGCCGGGGTCTCCGGCAAGGACTGGTCGCATCTTCCGCTGGGCCGGATGGGCCGCCCCGAGGAGGTCGGTGAGCTGGTCCTGTTCCTGGCGTCGGACGCCTCCTCGTACATCACCGGCACGGAGTTCACGGTGGACGGGGGGTCGACGGCGGGATGACGACGCACGACCCCCTCACCCCGCAGGCGCGCACCCTGTGCGACGCCATGTCGGCCACGTTCCCCGACCCGGCCGACGGCCCCCTCGACGCGGACGCCCTGCGGACCGCCGCGCGGGCGGGGCTCGGGAAGCCGGCCGTGCCGATGCGGTCGGTGACCGAGCGCCGGGTGTCCGCGCCGGATCTCGACGCCCCCGTGCCCGTACGGATCTACGAACCCGAGTCCGACGGCCCGCGCCCGCTCGTGGTGTTCCTGCACGGCGGCGGGTGGGTGCTCTGCGACCTCGACACGCACGACGGGCTCTGCCGTCAACTCGCCGCGCTGTCCGGTGCGTCGGTCGTATCCGTCGACTACCGGCGCGCCCCCGAGCACCCGTTCCCGGCCGCCTCCCACGACGCCTACGCCGTGGCGCGGTGGGCCGCCGCGCACGCGCGGGAACTGGGGTGCGACCCGGACCGGCTGTTCGTCGCCGGGGACTCCAGCGGCGGGAACCTGGCCGCCGCCGTCGCGCAGCGGGCCCAGGGCGATCCCGAGGGGCCGGCGGTCGCGGGCCAGTTGCTGCTGTACCCGGTGCTCGACCACCGGCTCGGCGGCGAGTCCCCGGTGGCGTTCGAGCGGGGGTTCTTCCACACGACGGCTCATATGCGCTGGTACTGGGAGCAGTACCTCGGCTCCGGCGGCGATCCCGTCGCCGCCTCGCCCGGACTCGCACCCGACCTCGACGGGCTGCCGCCCGCCCTCGTGCTCCTCGCGGACTGCGACCCGCTGCGCGACGAGGGGCTCGCCTACGCGCGGCGGCTCGCGCGGGCCGGGGTGCGGGCGGAGGTGGCGCTGTATCCGGGGGTGTTCCACGGGTTCCTGGGCGCGGCCGGGTTCCTGCCCGAGGCGGACGCGGCGCTCGCGCGGGCCGCCACCTGGCTGACCCGCACCCCGGGTACCGGCACCTGACGGCGTTCGCTATTTTGTTCGCCGCCGTCCCCACCGGCTCTGTCCCCCTCCCCGAACCTCAGAGGAGCCGGCCGTGGATGCCGAGTCCCAGCCCGCCACGACCCCCGCGGTCACCACCTGCTACCGCCATCCCAAGGTGGAGACCTACGTCGGCTGCACCCGCTGCGAGCGGCCCATCTGCCCCGACTGCATGCGGTCGGCGGCCGTCGGCCACCACTGCCCCGACTGCGTGAAGGAGGGCGTCCGCTCGGTCCGCCAGGCCCGCACTGTCTTCGGCGGACGGGTGTCGGCCGTCCCGCTCGTCACGTACGTCCTGATGGGCCTGAACATCGTGGCCTACCTCGCCGAGCTGGTGCGCCCGGCCGTCGTGGACCGGTTCGGGATGCTGGGCGCGGGGCTCGTCGGCCCTGACGGCGGGCATTACGTGTACCAGGACGGGTTCCCGGCCGACTTCCACGCGGAGGGGGTGGTGGCGGGCGAGTGGTACCGGATGATCACCGGCGCGTTCCTCCACATGCCGGCCACCGAGGGCGTCTTCGGGATCCTGCACATCCTGTTCAACATGTTCTCGCTGTGGAACCTCGGCCGCGTCGTCGAGACGCAACTGGGCCGCGTCCGCTACCTCGCCGTCTATCTCCTGTCCGCGTTCGGCAGCTCCGTGCTCGTCTACCTGATCGCCCCGGGCACCCTCACGGTCGGCGCGTCGGGCGCGATCTTCGGGCTCGGCGCCGCGTACTACGTGATGGCGCGGCGCCTGGGCGCGGACATGAGCGGCGTCAACCGGTTCATGGCGTACTTCCTGCTGTGGATGCTGATCTCGGCCGGATTCGCCTCCTGGCAGGGCCACTTGGGCGGCCTGCTCACGGGCGGAGCGGCGACCCTCGCCCTCGCGTACGCGCCCCGCGCCCGCCGCACCCTGGTACAGGGCTCGGCGTGCGCGGGGCTGTTCGTACTCCTTATGGCGCTGACGTTCCTCAAGCAGCCGTAGAAGGAGGGGCTGTTACTTCGCCTGCTCCTGCTCCTGGAACGCGGGGAGTTCGAGGATCCGCTGCTTGCCGGCGTCGTCCATCAACTCCACCAGGGGCAGGACCAGGTCCCACAGGTCCTGCTTGTCCACCTCGCGGGCCAGCGCGTCGAGTTCGGGCGCGGGCAGCGCGCCGGCCGCCGCTGCGACCTCCCGGCGGGACTCGTCCGGCAGGACCTCCACCAGCGGCAGGAACTCCGCCCACAGCCCCGTCGCCACCACGGCCCGTACGACACCCTCGAGAACCCCGTCGGCCCGTAGCGACGGCAGCGCCGCGACCACCCGGCGCTCCTCCGCGCCGAGGAGCGCCACCAGCGGAAGCAGGGACTCCCACAGGTTCTCGTCGGCGACCGTGCCGACCAGGGAGTCGAGCCGGCCGGCGGGCTGCGCCGCCGTGAGCGAGGCGATCCGGCTGCGCTGTTCCCCGGTGACCATCCCGGCCACGGCCAGCGCCTGAGGCCACAGCCCCTCGCTCGCGGCGGACGCGATGACCTGCGCCAACCGCTCCGCCCCCATCAACTCGACGATGCGGCCGGTGCGTTCGGGCCGGTCGATGGCGAAGCCGGTGCGCAGCACGGCCGCGTCGTCGACCTGCGGCAGGATCCGGGTCAGCGCCGCGTCCCGCAGATGGCCGACGAAGCGGCCCATCGTCAGATGGTCGCCGCGCTCGGCGAGCGCCACCGCGATACGGACGACGAGGTTCTCGTCGAGCCGGTCCACGATGCCGGGGATACGGCGCGGGTCGAGGTGTGCGCACGACTCGGCGGTGAACGGTACGGGCAGCTTCTCGATGATGTCGGCGGCGCGCTGGGGGTCGATGCGCCCGGCGACCGCGGCGGCCAGGCGCGGCCCGAGCGCCTTCTGCGAGATCGCGGCGGCGACCCCGGCGGGCACCAGCTTGGTGGCCGCGGCGATCCGGTCCAGCATGTCGGGCATCCGGTCGAACAGCGCGGCGACCGTCTGCTCGTGGAAGCGGCGCACGTCGTCCGGCGGCAGCTCCCGCAGGAAGTCGAGGCTCTCGGGTTCGGCGTCGAGCAGCCTCGCGATCTTGAGGACCTCGGCCCGGCCCCGCAGCTTGTCCGTGACAGCCATGTGCACGTCTCCTAACGAGAGGCCCTAGCGGAAGAGGATGCGGCGGACGGGTCCGCGGGCGAGGGCGGGAACCAGCTTCAGCGCCTCCTCGGCGGCGTCCCCGAGTCCGGCGGCGCGACGCTCGCGCTCCCCGCGCAGGGAGGTGGCGAGGAGCAGGGTCTGCGCCTCGGTCAACTCCCCGAAGGACTGCGGGGGTTGGGCCCCCAGTTCGGTACTCAGCTGTGCCCGTGCTTCGTTGCTCACAGCGACCTCCCGGTCAGCGCGCGGCTCGCGCTCGGCTCGTCCCGAGACTGGCGCCGGACTGACTTTTAGTCAATAGCGGGGACGGCCGCTCCACCGCCCGGTTCCGTGATCCGACGGTGACCGGCGCGCCCGAAATCCGGGTGCGTCGCCCACGTAATCTGTGCCGCATGAAACGCGCAGGCTGCCTCCTCCTGGCCGTGGCTCCGGTCGCCACGGTCGCGGTGTTCCTCTTCACGCCGGGGCACGACGACGGCAAGGGCGGCTCGCACGGCGCGTCCGCGTCGCACCGGTCCGACGCGGACGCCAAGGCCGCCAAGGCCGCCGCGGAGAAGAAGGCCGACGACGACGCCATCGCCGACCTGCCGCCGGGCCTCGCCGCGCCCGCAAAGAAGGACCTCGCCCAGCAGATCGTGGCCAGCGCGGAGAACTCGACGCTCGACTGGCGCGGCCAGTACGGCTACATCGAGGACATCGACGACGGCCAGGGCTACACGGCCGGGATCATCGGCTTCTGCACCGGCACACACGACCTGCTCACCCTCGTCGAGCGGTACACGAAGGCCCACCCGGACAACGGCCTCGCCCGCTATCTGCCCGCCCTGCGCAAGGTCGACGGCACGGACTCCCACGAGGGCCTCGACCCCGGCTTCACCGCGGCGTGGAAGAAGGAGGCGTCCGACCCCGCCTTCCGCGCCGCCCAGAACTCCGAGCGCGACCGCGTCTACTTCGACCCGGCCGTCCGCCTCGCCAAGCTCGACGGCCTGGGCACGCTCGGCCAGTTCATCTACTACGACGCGATGGTCCTGCACGGCCCCGGCACAGGCCCGAGCGGCTTCTACGGCCTGCGCGAGGCCGCCATCGCGGAGGCCGACATCCCGTCACAGGGCGGCAAGGAGAAGGAGTACCTCGACATCTTCCTCGACGTCCGCCGCAAGGCGATGAAGGCGAAGAAGCCGGACCGCGACACGACCCGCATCGACACGGCCCAGCGGCAGTTCCTCTACGACGGCAATCTGACCCTGAAGACACCGCTGGTGTGGAAGGTGTACGGGGAGACGTACCGGGTGCCGTAACCGCCGAAGCGGTGGGCCCACGACACAGACGCATATGACGCCCACCCAAGTCCCAGTTCACATGCCCCTCACTGGCACCACCTGCACAGGTGTCACCCCCACCAACTACCCTCGAACGTGCGTATGGGTTGCGCACGCACTGGCGGCCGCACCACGGGGGAAGGCAAACGGGGATGGGCTACACGATTCCGGGCTGGCTTGACGAGGTCCTGGAGTTCATCGGGATCAACTTCCCGAACGTGGACGAGGACGACTACCGCGAAATGGCCACAGCCATGAGGGAGTTCGCGGAGAAGTTCGAGGGCCACGGCGGGGACGCGCACAAGGCTTTCTCCCGGATCCTGTCCACCTCCGAGGGCTGGGCCGTCGACTCCATGGAGAAGCACTGGAACCAGGTGAAGGCCAGTCACCTGGAGAAACTCCCCGAGCTTGCCCGGCTGTTCGCGGACGCCTGCGACGCCCTCGCCGAGATCGTCTTCTGGATGAAGACCAAGGCCGAGGCAGAACTCGCCGTCATGGCCGGCACCGTGGGCCTGTCCATCGGCCTGGCCTGGGTCACCGGCGGCCTGTCCGCCGTCCTCGGCGCCGCCGAGATCGCCGCGATGCGACAGGTCGTCAAGCGCATCATCGACGAGGCCGTGGACCGGATCGTCGACGAGGTGATCGCCAAGGTCACCGAACCGGTCAACGCCAAACTGGAGGCGATGGTCGAGGACATGGTCCTGGACCTGGCCGAGGGTGCGTTCTCCGTGCCGCCCGCCGGCGGCAGCGGTGGCGGTGGCGGTGGCGGGCATGACGGCAAGGGCGGCATGCATCTCGCCTCGGCCGGTGGTGGCGGCGGCGGCGGCGGCGGCGGCGGCCCACAGAAGCGGACCCGTATCGACCACGTCGAGTTCGAGGACGGCGCCGGAAAGGTCTCCCGGCACGGCGGCGAACTGCGCACGGCCGCCTCCGACCCGCTGGGCCGGGTCCGAGGAGCATTCGGTCGCAGCAAAGGCCGCGACCCCTTCACCCAGGTCTTCGACAGCGTGCTGCACGGCGCGATCAAGGGCTCCGAGAAGGCCCTGAAGAAGATCACCAAGCACATCACGGAGACCGTCCCGGAGCGGGTCAAGGGCGCCTCCCGCATCCATAAGGGTAAGGACCACGACGTCCGCGACAAGGTCAACGCCATCGCCGGCGGCAAGAAGGACGGCGGCAAGGACGACGAACGCACCCGCCTGGACGGCACGGGCAAGCGTCGGCCCGGCTCGCTGAAGGACGCCATGGCCAACGCGCGCGAAAGAGCCATCGCCCTGACCCGGCGCCGCTGCAAGACCGACCCGGTCGACGTCGCGAGCGGCGAGATGGTGCTGCCCCAGAACGACCTGGGACTGCCGGGCGTGCTGCCTCTGGTGCTGCGGCGCACTCACATATCCGGATACCGCTACGGGCACTGTTTCGGGCCGAGCTGGGCCTCCACCCTCGACGAACGCCTGGAGCTGACGGGAAGCGGCGCAGTCTGGGCGCGAGAGGACGGCTCGCTGCTCGCCTATCCCCAACTGCCGCGCGAGGCGGGCGAAGAGGTGCTGCCTGCCGAGGGCGAGCGCGTACCGCTCACGTATGTCGACCGGAACGCGCTGGGTGAGATCACCTACGCCACGACCGACCCGTACTCCGGCCGTATCCGCCGGTTCGTCGGCAGCCCCTACACCTCCGGCGGCCTGTACTGGCTCGGCGAGATCGAGGACCGCAACGGCAACACCGTGCACATCGTCCGGGACGACGAGGGCCTGCCGAGCGCTGTCGTCCACAGTGGCGGCTATGACGTGCGGGTGACCTGTGACCGGGCGCTCGGCCGCGTCGCGGCCCTGGACCTGCGAACTGCGGAGGGATCCGTCCGCGTCGCCTCCTATCGCTACGAAGACGGCGACCTGACCGGGATCACGTCCTTCTCGGACACCGCCGCACTGCGCTTCACCTACGACGACGAGCACCGCGTCACCTCGTGGACCGACCGCAACGACCACACCTACGCGTACGTGTACGCCGCCGCGGGCCGGGTCGTGGAGACCATCGGCCCCGACGGTGCGCTCTCCTCCCGCTTCGCCTACGACACCGCCGCCCGTGAGACCCGCTTCACGGACTCCACCGGCGCGGTCACTGTCAACCGGCACAACGCGCTCGGTCAGACCGTCTCCGAGACCGACCCGCTCGGTCACACCGTCCACTTCGTCTGGGACCGCCACGACAACCTGCTGGAACGGACCGACCAACTCGGCCACACCGCCCGCTTCACCTGGGACGAACGGGGCAACCTGACCGGGATCACGTTGCCGGACGGCACCGAGTCGACGACCCGCTACAACGGCCTCAACCTGCCCGTGGAGGTCATCGAGGCCGACAGCACGACCTGGCGCCAGGACTTCGACGAGCGCGGCAACCGTGTCCGGGTAACCGCGCCGGACGGCACGCAGACGCACTTCACCTACGACGCCAGTGGTGCACTGCTCGCCCTGACCGACCCGACCGGCGCGAGAGAGCACCTCACGCACGACGCGGCGGGCCTCGTGCTGTCCCGCACCGATGCCCTCGGCCACGCCGCCTCGGTGGACAGGGACGATTTCGGGCGGCCGATCCGCGCCATCGCCCCCGGCGGCGCGACCACTCACCTGGAATGGCTGCCCCAAGGCTGGCTCGCCCGCAGTGTGGCACCCGACGGCGCCGAGGAGCGCTGGACCTGGGACGCCGAGGGCAACTGCAGCTCGCACACCGGCCCCACGGGCGCCGTGACCCGGTTCGATTACACGCACTTCGACCGGCTCGCCGCCCGCACCGGCGCGGACGGTGCCCGCTACTCGTTCGCGTACGACACCGAACTGCGCCTGACCGAAGTCCTCAACCCGCAGGGTCTGAGCTGGAGTTACACCTACGATGCCGCGGGCAACCTGACCTCCGAGTCCGACTTCGACGGGCGCGCGGTCCATTACGCGTACGACCCGTTGGGCCGGCCCGTCGTGCGCACCACGCCGCTCGGCGCGCGCATCACCAGCGCGTACGACGGGATGGGCCGAGTCACCGAAAAGGTCGTGGCGGGCCGCCGCACCCGTTACACGTACGACGCGGCAGGGCGAATCGGTTCCCTGGACTCGCCGACCTCCACGCTGACGCTGGAGCGGGATGCGGTCGGCCGGGTCGTCGCCGAGACCGTCGACGGGCGCACCACCCGATTCGCCTACGACGCCGCGGGCCGCCGCATCACCCGCACCACGCCCACCGGCGCGGTGACGCACTCGGCCTACGACACGGTGGGCAACCGCACCGGGCTGCTCAGCGACGGCCGTTCCCTGACCTTCACGCACGACGCGTGGGGCAAGGAACTGACCCGTAGCTTCGGCCCCGCTCACGCACCGGTCACGCTCACCTCCGGGTGGAACGAGATGGGCCGGCTCACCTCACAGCAGCTGACCGCCGACGGCCGCACGCTGCGCGACCGCACCTACGCCTACCGGGCCGACGGCTACCTGGAACGGATCTGGGACCAGCAGCTCGGCACGGGTCGCGACTTCGAACTCGACCCGGTCGGCCGCCCGCTGCGCGTCACGGCCGAGAACTGGTCGGAGTCGTACGCGTACGACAGCGCGGGCAACCAGGTCAGCGCCGAATGGCCCGACCGAGCCGCTCGCACCGAGGCCCGGGGAGAGCGCACGTACGAGGGCACTCGCGTCCTGACCGCGGGGCGGGTCCGCTGCGAGTACGACGCCGCGGGGCGCACCACTGTGCGACAGAAGACGCGGCTCTCGAAGAAGCCGGACACCTGGCGCTATACCTGGGACGAGGAGAACCGCCTGGTCGCCTGCGTCACCCCGGACGGCATCCGGTGGGCCTACACCTACGACCCGTTGGGGCGGCGCACCGCCAAGCACCGCATGGGCGACGACGGCCGCACGATCGTGCACTCCGTCCACTTCACCTGGGACGGCACCCGGCTCGCCGAACAGACGGACACCGCCCACCACATCACCACCACCTGGGACTACGAGGGCCACCGCCCCCTGACCCAGCTGGAGCGCCGCATCGGCCCCGGCAGCGGTCCGCAGGACGAGGTCGACTCACGGTTCTTCACGATCGTTACGGACCTGGTGGGCGCGCCCAGCGAACTCGTCGACGAACAGGGCGAGATCGCCTGGCGCGGCCGGTCCACCGTATGGGGCGGCACCGGCTGGAACCGGGACGCGGACGTCTACACCCCCCTGCGCTTCCCCGGGCAGTACGACGACGCCGAGACCGGATTCCACTACAACTGCCAGCGCCACTACGACCCCGACACCGCACGCTACGCCAGCCCCGACCCGCTCGGTCTCGGCCCCGCGCCCAACCCCGTCGCGTACGTCACCAACCCGCACACCCGCATGGACCCCGAAGGCCTGATCGCCAAGGGGTGCACGGAGAGCGGCGGTTGGTACAGCGGCATGAAACCCGCCAACCTCCTGGACGAGGACAAGAAGCGCATCAACCCCGTCGACCAGGAGATCAACCACATCCCCGCGAAGGCGTCCTACTCTCACCTGGACATGGCTGGGTTCCGGACGAACAAGAACGGCGGCGGCGCCGGCATGGGCCCCGCGATCCGTATGAACGCCGAGGACCACCGTGAGCTGAGCAGCACGGGCTCCAGCAAGGAGAGCGACGAATGGCGGGCCAAACAGCGGGAGCTGATCGACGCCGGGCGCTGGGACCAGGCCATGAAAATGGACATCGACGAGATCCGGGAGCTGTACGGCGACAAGTACGACACGCACATCAAGGACATGATCGGCAGCCTGGAGAACAACAAGAAGTTCCAGGCAATGTTGAAGGAGAAGGACTGGAAGATAAACTACGACATCCTCAAATGACCTGTGACGTCGTCGACCGGCCATGTCATGACAGAACGAGAGGCAAGAGGTAACCGATGGATCTGGTACTCGACCCGCCGCGCGGAGTCGCGCCGATCCTGCTGGGCATGACGCTCGACGAAGCGCTCGCCGCGGCGCCCGACAACTGGGGCGAGTCCCGCGTGCTGCGCCGTCCCAGCCGGAACTCGGCGAAGGCTTCCTGGACCCTCGACCACGTCGGTGTACAGGCCCTGGTCGAGGGCGGCACGGCCGTCACCGCGATCGAGCTGTGGTGGCCCGGCGAAGGCCGCACGTCCAGCACCCGCGTCCTGCTTGATGGGGACGAGGTGTTCACCACCCCCGCCCAGAGCCTCTTCACGCGCGCCGCAGAGCGGGGCTGGACGGTCGACACGTCGCAGCCCGAGTACCCGGTGATCCCCGGGGTGTCCCTCGGCTTCACCCGGCAGACCTCGCAGGAGGTCGAGCGGGACGCCGACGGTCTGCCGCGGTGTGTCACCTCGGTCCTGGTCGGCGGCAAGGAGTACTACAACTACCGCTACGAGAATCGCGGTTGAGCGGGTCTCTGATTCGTACGCCCGCCTAGCCGGAAAGGGACGACGTCCCTCTGCCCGTGCGCGACCTGGCGGATTAGCGGCAGACGAGACCCGCTTCACCTGGGACGGCACCTGCCTGGCCGAGCAGGCGGACACCGCCACCGGCATCACGCTCCCCTGGGATCACGACGGCTTCCGGCCGCTCGTCCAGTACGAGCGCAGGCCGCTGTCCGACGGCGAGGTCAACTCCCGCTTCTTCGCCATCGTCTCGGACCTCGTCGGCACCCCCACGGAACTCGTGGACGAGAGCGGCACGATCGCGCCTATGGCAACCAGGGCTTCGAGCTGACCGGCTGGCTGGACAATCCCGCCGCGGGGGTACGCACCGCGATCCCCGGCTGGAAACCCTGAGCGGATCCCGAAGGACAGAGTCCCCTCCGCCCTCGCCGACCGACCGTGACCGACACCCGATGCCCGGGAGCCCTGACCCATGCCGCGCACCACCCCGCCCCGCCCTGTCGACGTCGAAGCGCTCTTCCCCGAGCTGGGTGCGCTGCGCCGCTCGGCGACCCGGCTGCATCCACGGCACGGTACCCCCACGGTGCACGACAGCTCGGTCGGCGGTCCGGTGCTCTGGCCCGCAGGAGAGCCGTGGCCGGTCTGCACGATCCCGCACAAGCGGTCCAGCGGCTACCGCTACGCCTATGTCCTGCGCGAGCGGGAGATCCTGGACCGGGCCTGGCGGCGCGATCCGCGGTCCGGCCCGAACGCCGAGGAGCGCGCCGAACTCGCCGGTTTCAAGCGTGGCCGGCACGCCCCGGACCTGACCGACAGCGAGCCGATCCCGCTGCTCGCCGTCGCCCAGCTCCACCGCCGTGACGTCCCCGGCCTGCCGTTCCCCGAAGAGGGCGATCTGCTCCAGGTGTTCTGGTGCGGCTACGAGCGGCACGGCAAGTCCCGCCACGAGCCGCACGTCCACCTCCGACGGCGTCATGCCGCGGACGTCACCGAGCCGCTCTCCGATCAGCCGGTGCCCGAGGTCGTGGGCCGCGAGGAGCTCGTCCCGAGTGCGTGCGTCCTGCACCCCGAAGTGGTCACCGAGTATCCGTGGTTCGAGGAGCTCGGCCCCGGGCTGCAGGAGCGCATCGAGCGCTGGGCCGCGCCCGACGGCGAGGAGGAGGACGAGGACGAGGTCTACGTGTCGGACCTGTCGACGTCCCCCGGCTGGAAGGTCGGCGGTCACATCGCCTGGAACCTCACGGGGCCGACCCGCCTGAACTGCGCCGCCTGCGACGCGGACCTCTTCCCGCTCCTGACCGCGGCAGCCACCGAGTGGGATCCCAGCAGGACCAGCTGGATCCCGTACGAGGACCGGCAGGACAGTGGTGCCCGGGGCGCCAACACCCCGACCCGCGTCTCCCCCGGCCGCGGCCGCCTGACCATCGCCGTGTGCCCCCGCGACCCGCACCATCCGCTCCGGCTCGTCACGCAGTGAGTGACCGCGGCGCGGCAGAGGACCGACGCACCGCGACGCCCGCCCAGGCGTCCGGTCGGGGACAGTTCGGGCGAGCGTCGCGCTCAGTTCCGTACGCCGTTGTACGGGACGTCTTTTGAGGGGCCCTCAGGCCGCCGTCGCGTCGGTCAGACGGTCAGGGAGCGGTCCGTCGGGCGGATCGGGGCCGGCAGTTCGCTGACGCCGGTCAGGAAGCGGTCGACCCCGCGGGCGGCCGAGCGGCCCTCCGCGATGGCCCACACGATGAGCGACTGGCCGCGGCCCGCGTCACCGGCGACGAAGACGCCGGGGACGTTGGTCTGGAACTCGTCGTCGCGCGCCACGTTTCCGCGCGCGTCGAGGTCCAGGGCGAACTGGGAGACGAGGCCGTTGTCCTGGTCCGTGCCCGTGAAGCCCATCGCGAGCGTGACCAGCTGGGCGGGGATCCTGCGCTCCGTGCCCGGCTTCTGCGTCAGCTTGCCGTCGATGAACTCCACCTCGACGAGGTGCAGGTACTGGACGTTGCCGTCCTCGTCGCCCTCGAAGTGGGTGGTCGACACGGAGTAGACCCGCTCGCCGCCCTCCTCGTGCGCGGACGTCACCTTGTAGAGCATGGGGAACGTCGGCCAGGGCTGGCCCGCGCTGCGGTCCTCGCCCGGACGCGGCATGATCTCCAGCTGCGTGACCGAGGCCGCGCCCTGGCGGTGGGCGGTGCCCACGCAGTCCGCGCCGGTGTCGCCGCCGCCGATGACGACGACGTGCTTGCCCTCGGCGGAGACGGGCGTGGTGACGTAGTCGCCCTCCTGGACCTTGTTGGCCAGGGGCAGGTACTCCATCGCCTGGTAGACGCCCTTGAGTTCACGTCCCGGGACCGGCAGGTCGCGGGCGGTCGTGGCACCGGCGGCGATGACCACGGCGTCGTAGCGCTTGCGCAGCTTCGCGGCGTCTATGTCGCGGCCGATCTCCACGCCCGTACGGAACTTGGTGCCCTCCGCGCGCATCTGCTCGATGCGGCGGTTGATGTGGCGCTTCTCCATCTTGAACTCGGGGATGCCGTAGCGGAGCAGGCCGCCGATGCGGTCGGCGCGCTCGTAGACGGCGACCGTGTGGCCGGCCCGCGTCAGCTGCTGGGCGGCGGCGAGGCCCGCCGGGCCCGAGCCGATGACGGCGACGGTCTTGCCGGAGAGGCGCTCCGGGGCCTGGGGCGCGACATCGCCGCGGTCCCACGCCTGGTCGATGATCGAGACCTCGACGTTCTTGATGGTGACGGCCGGCTGGTTGATGCCGAGCACGCACGCCGACTCACAGGGCGCCGGGCAGAGGCGGCCGGTGAACTCCGGGAAGTTGTTGGTGGCGTGCAGCCGCTCCTGCGCCGCCGACCAGTCCTCGCGGTACGCGTAGTCGTTCCACTCGGGGATCAGGTTCCCGAGCGGGCAGCCGTTGTGGCAGAACGGGATGCCGCAGTCCATGCAGCGGCCGGCCTGCTTGCTGATGATGGGGAGCAGGGAGCCGGGAACGTAGACCTCGTTCCAGTCCCGCACGCGCTCGCCGACCGGACGGGTCTTGGCGACCTCGCGGCCATGGTTGAGAAAGCCCTTGGGATCAGCCATTGGTCGCCGCCTCCATCATCTTCTCGGTGGTCTCGGACTCGGAGAGTCCGGCTCGCTCGGCGGCGTCCTTGGCGGCGAGCACTGCCTTGTACGTGCTGGGGATGATCTTGCTGAAGCGGTCCACCGCCACCGTCCACTCCGCGAGGAGCTTCTCGGCGACCGTCGAGCCGGTCTCCTCGGCGTGGCGGCGCACGACGTCGTGCAGCCACTGCTTGTCGGTGTCGTCCAGGGCCTCGACTGCCGTCTGGGACGAGGCATTTACGTTGTCGAGGTCCAGGTCGACGACGTACGCGATGCCGCCCGACATGCCGGCCGCGAAGTTGCGTCCGGTCTCACCGAGGACGACCGCGCGGCCACCGGTCATGTACTCGCAGCCGTGGTCGCCCACGCCTTCCGAGACGACCGTCGCGCCCGAGTTGCGGACACAGAAGCGCTCGCCGGTGCGGCCGCGCAGGAACAGCTCGCCGCCCGTGGCGCCGTACGCGATCGTGTTGCCCGCGATCGTCGAGTACTCGGCGAGGTGGTCGGCGCCGCGGTCCGGGCGGACCACGATGCGGCCGCCGGACAGGCCCTTGCCGACGTAGTCGTTGGCGTCGCCCTCCAGGCGCAGCGTGACACCGCGCGGCACGAACGCGCCGAACGACTGGCCCGCGGAGCCGGTGAAGGTGATGTCGATGGTGTCGTCGGGCAGGCCCGCGCCACCGAACTTCTTCGTCACCTCGTGGCCGAGCATGGTGCCGACCGTGCGGTTGATGTTGCGGATCGCGACCTGGGCGCGGACCGGCTGGGCGTCGGCCTGCGCGTTCGCGGCGAGCGCGTCGGCGGCCAGCTTGATCAGCTCGTTGTCCAGGGCCTTCTCCAGGCCGTGGTCCTGAGTGATCACCTGGTGGCGCACGGCGCCCTCGGGCAGCTCGGGGACGTAGAAGAGGGGCTCGAGGTCGAGGCCCTGGGCCTTCCAGTGGTCCACGGCCCGCTCGGTGTCGAGGAGTTCGGCGTGGCCGACGGCCTCCTCGATGGTACGGAAGCCGAGCTCGGCGAGGATCTCGCGGACCTCTTCGGCGATGAACTCGAAGAAGTTCACGACGAATTCGGCCTTGCCGGAGAACCGCTCGCGCAGGACGGGGTTCTGCGTGGCGATGCCGACCGGGCAGGTGTCCAGGTGGCAGACGCGCATCATGACGCAGCCGGAGACGACGAGCGGCGCGGTCGCGAAACCGAACTCCTCGGCGCCGAGCAGCGCGGCGATGACGACGTCGCGGCCGGTCTTGAGCTGGCCGTCGGTCTGGACGACGATGCGGTCGCGCAGGCCGTTGAGCAGCAGGGTCTGCTGGGTCTCGGCGAGACCGAGCTCCCAGGGACCGCCGGCGTGCTTGAGGGAGGTCAGCGGCGAGGCGCCCGTACCGCCGTCGTGGCCGGAGATGAGCACCACGTCGGCGTGCGCCTTGGAGACACCCGCGGCGACCGTGCCGACGCCGACCTCGGAGACCAGCTTCACGTGAATCCGCGCCTGCGGGTTCGCGTTCTTCAGGTCGTGGATCAGCTGGGCCAGGTCCTCGATGGAGTAGATGTCGTGGTGCGGCGGCGGCGAGATGAGCCCGACGCCCGGCGTCGAGTGACGCGTCTTGGCGACCCACGGGTAGACCTTGTGGCCGGGCAGCTGGCCGCCCTCGCCGGGCTTGGCGCCCTGCGCCATCTTGATCTGGATGTCGTCCGCGTTGACCAGGTACTCGCTCGTGACACCGAAGCGGCCGGAGGCGACCTGCTTGATGCTGGAGCGGCGCGCCGGGTCGTACAGCCGGTCCGCGTCCTCGCCGCCCTCACCGGTGTTGGACTTGGCGCCCAGCTGGTTCATGGCGATGGCGAGGGTCTCGTGCGCCTCCTTGGAGATGGAGCCGTACGACATGGCGCCCGTGGAGAACCGCTTGACGATCTCGCTGACCGGCTCGACCTCGTCGATGGAGATCGCTTCGCGGCCGCTCCTGAAGCCGAAGAGGCCACGCAGCGTCATCAGACGCTCCGACTGCTCGTTCACGCGGCCCGTGTACTTCTTGAAGATGTCGTAGCGGCGGCCCCGCGTCGCGTGCTGGAGGCGGAAGACCGTCTCCGGGTCGAACAGGTGCGGCTCGCCCTCGCGGCGCCACTGGTACTCGCCGCCGATGTCGAGGGCGCGGTGCGCGGGCGCGATGCCGCTCGCCGGGTACGCCTTCGCGTGGCGGGCGGCGACCTCCTGGGCGATGACGTCGAGACCGGCGCCGCCGATCTTCGTCGCCGTGCCGTTGAAGTACTTCTCGACGAAGGCCTCGTCGAGGCCGACGGCCTCGAAGACCTGGGCGCCGCGGTAGGAGGCGACGGTCGAGATGCCCATCTTGGACATGACCTTGAGGACGCCCTTGCCGAGCGCGTAGATCAGGTTGCGGATGGCCTGCTCGGCCTCGATGCCGGGCAGGAACGTGCCGGCGCGGACCAGGTCCTCGACGGACTCCATCGCCAGGTACGGGTTGACGGCCGCGGCGCCGAAGCCGATGAGGAGGGCCACGTGGTGGACCTCGCGCACATCGCCCGCCTCGACGAGCAGGCCCACCTCGGTGCGCTGCTTCGTGCGGATGAGGTGGTGGTGGACGGCCGCGGTGAGCAGCAGCGACGGGATCGGCGCGTGCTCGGCGTCGGAGTGCCGGTCGGAGAGCACGATCAGGCGGGCGCCGGCCTCTATGGCGGCGTCGGCCTCGGCGCAGATCTCCTCGATGCGGGCGGCGAGCGCGTCGCCGCCGCCGGAGACCCGGTACAGGCCGGACAGGGTCGCGGCCTTCATGCCGGGCATGTCGCCGTCGGCGTTGATGTGGATGAGCTTGGCCAGCTCGTCGTTGTCGATCACCGGGAAGGGCAGGGTGACCGAACGGCAGGAGGCCGCGCTCGGCTCGAGCAGGTTGCCCTGCGGGCCGAGGGTGGAGCGCAGCGAGGTGACGAGCTCCTCGCGGATGGCGTCCAGCGGCGGGTTCGTGACCTGCGCGAACAGCTGGGTGAAGTAGTCGAAGATCAGCCGCGGGCGGGCGGAGAGCGCCGCGATCGGCGAGTCCGTGCCCATGGAGCCGAGCGGCTCGCCGCCGGTCTTGGCCATCGGCGTGAGGATGACGCGCAGCTCTTCCTCGGTGTAGCCGAAGGTCTGCTGGCGGCGGGTGACCGAGGCGTGGGTGTGGACGATGTGCTCGCGCTCGGGGAGGTCCTCGAGCTCGATCTCACCGGCCTCGAGCCACTCGGCGTACGGCTTGTCGGCGGCCAGGCCGGCCTTGATCTCGTCGTCCTCGATGATGCGGTGCTCGACGGTGTCGACGAGGAACATCTTGCCGGGCTGGAGGCGGCCCTTGCGGACGACCTTCGCGGGGTCGATGTCGAGGACGCCGACCTCGGAGCCGAGGACGACGAGGCCCTCGTCGGTGACCCAGTAACGGCCGGGGCGCAGACCGTTGCGGTCGAGAACGGCACCCACCTGCGTACCGTCGGTGAAGGTCACGCACGCCGGGCCGTCCCAGGGCTCCATCATCGCGGAGTGGAACTGGTAGAAGGCGCGGCGGTCGGCCGCCATGGAGGCGTGGTTCTCCCAGGCCTCCGGGATCATCATCAGGACGCTGTGCGGCAGGGAGCGGCCGCCGAGGTGCAGCAGTTCGAGCACCTCGTCGAAGGACGCCGAGTCCGAGGCGTCGGGCGTACAGACGGGGAAGATCCGCGACAGGTCCTCGGCCCCGAACAGGTCGGAGGCGAGCTGCGACTCGCGCGCCTTCATCCAGTTCCGGTTGCCCTTGACCGTGTTGATCTCACCGTTGTGCGCGACGAAGCGGTACGGGTGCGCGAGCGGCCAGCTCGGGAACGTGTTCGTGGAGAACCGCGAGTGGACGAGCGCGATCGCAGATGCGAATCGGCGGTCCGACAGGTCGGGGAAGAAGGGCTCGAGCTGGCCGGTGGTCAGCATGCCCTTGTAGACGATGGTGCGGGCGGAGAGCGACGGGAAGTACACGCCGGCCTCGCGCTCGGCGCGCTTGCGCAGGACGAAGGCCTTGCGGTCGAGCGCGATGTCCTTCGCGGTGCCGTCGGCGTCCGAGACGAAGATCTGGCGGAAGGCCGGCATCGTCGAGCGGGCGGTGGCGCCGAGGAGCTGCGGGGCGACCGGCACCTCGCGCCAGCCGAGGACGGTGAGGCCCTCCGCGGCGGCGATCGTCTCGATCTGTGAGACGGCGGCGGCGTGGTCGGCCTCGTCGACGGGCAGGAAGGCGATGCCGACCGCGTACGCACCGGCGTCGGGCAGATCGAAGGAGACCGCGGCGCGCAGGAAGGCGTCCGGGACCTGGGACAGGATGCCCGCTCCGTCACCCGAGTCGGGCTCGGAACCGGTGGCACCTCGGTGCTCCAGGTTGCGCAGAACCGTGAGCGCCTGTTCGACCAGCGCGTGGCTCGCCTCGCCGGTGAGGGTGGCCACGAAGCCGACGCCACAGGCGTCGTGCTCGTTGCGGGGGTCGTACATGCCCTGGGCGGCAGGGCGAGCATCCATGTACGGCTGGTTCATGGAGTGCTGGGACGGCTGGCGCGGCGTGCGCATCGGCTCTCCCGTCGTCGTTTTTCGTGGCATATGACATCTGCCGAGGGACGACGTTGGCCCTCTGCTGGGGTGCAAAATTTCGTGCAGGTTACATGATGGAACGAGTCTCGGGAACCGGATAGTCCGTTCCAACATGCGGACACCGCGGTCGCGGTGAGTGCCGCTCCCGTGGACGGAACAGGAGCGGAATCAGGAAACCTTCACGGGCAGATCGATGTCCGCGGGTCCATGAGCGAGGCGGGCGTCATTGCCCGCAGCGCTTACGGCTCATGCCCCGCCGTTAAGCAATCGAAACCGCCAGGTAACGGCTACTTATACAGAGACCCGTATAGCCATCACTGGGGCGTCATCCTACGGCCGTACCGAACAGGCTGCCCAGGAGATACGTCACACCCGCCGCGGCACCACCGAGAGCCAGCTGGCGCACCCCGCTGAACCACCAGGACCGCGCCGTCACCTTGGCCACGATCGCCCCACAGGCGAAGAGGCCGACAAGCGCGAGCAGGACCGCGGGCCACAGGGCGCTCGCACCCAGCAGATAGGGCAGCAGCGGAAGCAGGGCGCCGAGCGCGAAGGACCCGAAGGAGGAGACGGCGGCGACGGTCGGCGACGGCAGGTCGCCCGGGTCGATGCCCAGCTCCTCGCGGGCATGGATCTCGAGGGCCTGCTCGGGATCCTTCGAGAGCTGCCGCGCAACTTCCCTGGCGAGCTCAGGCTCGACGCCACGCGAGACGTACAGCTCGGCGAGCTCCCGCTCCTCGTCCGCGGGGTGCTTCCTCAACTCCCGCCGCTCGACGTCGAGTTCGGCCTCGACCAGCTCGCGCTGGGAGGCGACGGAGGTGTACTCGCCGGCGGCCATGGAGAAGGCGCCGGCGGCAAGGCCGGAGAGCCCGGTGATGATGATCGTCTGCTGCGAAACGGCGCCGCCCGCGACACCGGTCATCAGGGCCAGGTTCGAGACGAGTCCGTCCATCGCGCCGAACACCGCGGGGCGCAGCCAGCCACCGTTGACGTCGCGGTGCGTGTGGTTGTCGCGGTGCGCGTCGTGCAGCGTCGCTTCGGTCTCGATGATGGCCATTTCGCCCAGTGCTCCTCTCGTACGGAGCCGATGCCACGCAGCGTTCCCGCGGGCCCGGTCTCCCCCCTCAACAGCATCGAAAGTACGCACGGATTCGGGCCCCCGCCAGCAAGGAAGGCCGTACTTACCAGGGCTTTCGACCGCTTTGCCCACCCGCTCGAACGGCCCTCACCGTCACCCGAGAGATGGATCACATGATCTGAGCGTTGACGGACGGGGGAAACATCGCCGCAACACCTGTAAACGTTTCCAACTGCGGTGAGGAGCGACCCCATGTCTCCGGTGCCGGGCGGCGGCCAGCCGACGATCGTGTCGATCGCACGGCAGGCCGGGGTCTCCATCGCGTCGGTCTCCCGTGTCCTCAACGGCCTGGGCGCGCGGCGGGAGACCGTCGAACGGGTGGAGCGCGCCGCGTCGGAGCTCGGCTACGTACCCAACGCCGTGGCCCGCTCCCTCAAGGACGGCAGGACCCGGCAGCTCACGTTCGCGCTGCCGGACATCGGCAATCCGGCCTACGTGGCGATGGTCCGCGCCGTCCAAGGCGTCACCAAGAACCATGGCTACCGCCTGCTCCTGCACTCCACGGACGCGGTCGTCGACGACGAACTCGCCGTCCTGCGCAGCCTCGGCGACCGCACCAGCGACGGCCTGATCATCTGCCCCATCCGCATCACCGACGACCACATCGACGCGCTGACCTGCGCGGCGGGCCCCGTCGTGGTCATGGGGTCCCTGCCGTCCGGGGTGCCCGTGGACAGCGTCCGCGCCGACTCGGTGACGGGCGCGGCCCTCGCCGTACGCCATCTGCACGACACCGGCTGCCGCCGCATCGCGTTCATCAACTGCCCCTCCGACACGGTCCCCGGCCGGCACCGAGAGGAGGGCTACCGCGCGGCTCTCGCCGAGTGCGGACTCGTGTACGACGACGCGCTGGTCATCGAGACCGGCTTCGGCATCGAGGCAGGCGCCCGGGCCGCCGGAGAACTGCTCGGCCGGCGCCCCGACGCCGTGTTCTGCGCCAACGACCAGCTGGCGCTCGGCGCGGCCCGCGCACTGCACGCGCGGGGCCTGCGCATACCGCAGGACGTAGCGGTCGCGGGGATGGACGACAGCGTGCTCGCCCAGTCCGTGTGGCCCCCGCTGACCAGCGTCGACCTGGGCTCGGCAGAACGCGGGCGGCGCGCGGCCGAACTCCTGGTGGAACGCCTGGACGGCACGGCCCCGATCCCCCGCGGCACCACGGCCACGGCCCCACCGCGCCTGGTGGTCCGCGCATCCACAGCACCGCCGACCGAGAACACGAGGTCCACATGAGTGCCCACCGCACCTCGCAGAGCCCGAACACGCCATGAGCGTCAGCCTCGACCCCGACCCGTCGCCGGGCGCGGAAGGTCCCCGAAGGCTCGGCACGGTCCCGCACCGCCAGCCGCCGGCCGCGATCTCCCTGCGGGACCGCGCCCGGGGAGCCCTGCTCGGCCTCGCGGTGGGCGACGCACTCGGCGCGCCCGCCGAGAACATGAAGCCGTCGCAGATCCGCGAACGATGGGGCCGTATCGAGGGCTTCGTCTCGCCGGACCCGGCGGGCACGGACGACACCGAGTACGCGATCTTCTCGGGCCTGCTGCTCGCGGACCACGGTTCGGCACTCACCGTGGGACATGTCGAGGCGGCCTGGCACACATGGATCGCCGACCGCGACGAGGGCCCGTTCCGGGGCGCGGGCTTCAGCGAGAGAGGAACCCTGGAGAACCTGCGCCGGGGCCTTGCGGCACCCATCTCGGCGCAGCACCGCCACGCGTGGAGCGACGGACTCGCCATGCGGGCGGCCCCGTTCGGGGTGTACGCGGCGGGCCGCCCGGCGGAGGCGGCACGCCTCGTAGCGGTGGACGGCTCGGTGTCGCACGACGGGGAGGGCATCCTCGGAGGCCGGGCGGTGGCGGCCGGGGTCGCGGCGGCGATGGTGAGCCACAACCCGGACACGGTGGTCCAGGCAGCCCTGTCCGCGATCCCCGAGGACTCCTGGACAGCGCGCTCGCTGCACCGCGCGGTGGCGGCGGCCCGCAGCGCCCGCCGCGACCCCGACGGCACCCAGCTCTCCATGGAACGAGAGGTACGCCGGGCCGTGGTGATCGGCGGCTACCCCTGGCCGGACCTGGCCCCCGAGGCGGTGGGCCTGGCCTTCGGCGCGTTCGCCGCGGCCCGGGGCGAGTTCAGGGAGTCGGTCCTGATGGCGGTGAACATGGGCCGCGACGCGGACACGACGGCAGCGGTGGCGGGCGCCCTGGCCGGCGCGCTACGCGGCGAACGCACGATCCCCGCCGACTGGGCGACGACGATCGGCCCGGCCCGGGGCAGCTGCCTCCCGTCGATAACGGGCCGTCACATCCTGGACATCGCCAACACCTTGACCCCCAAACCGCCCCTCCCACCCGAACCCCCAGCGGGGGCCACACCATGACCCCCACCCCCACCCCCACAGCCCACACAGAGCGGCCACCCCACCACCCCGCACCCACCCACGTACACGAGCGGAGGCCCCCGCCCCCCACCCACATAGACCCCGCCCACATCCCCCGCCCACATAGGGGGGTCGACGGACCCCGGCCCCAACGCAGTGGCACCCGCACCCGCACCCGCGACCGAACGGAAGGGGCCGGGCCGGTATGTCCGCCCGGAGCCGGCACACACAACTGACGCCTACGAAATCCGACGCCGAACCATCCAAGCGAGGACGGACATACCGGACCGGCCCCGCACCCACAACGGGCGCGAGCCACAAGCCGAGAACAGGCCCGCACCCACAACGGGCGTGAGCCACAAGCCGAAAACAAGCCCGCACCCGACAGCCCGCCCCAGAGAGGCCCGCATCATGACGCCCCCCACCGTCACCGCCGAAACGAAACCCCGCGCCACAGCACCCCCCACCACCCCCCGCCGGATCGAGGGCCTACTACTGGGCATCGCCGCAGGCGACGCCGCAGGCTGGCCCTCAGGCCGACACCGCGCAGCCCGCCTCCCCGACTGGACCCGCCGCCTGACCCGAGAACTGGACACGTTCGCGGAGCAGAACGCGACCACGACGCTCCCCGTACCGATCGCGCTCAACCAGCCCCCGGAACCCCTGCGCCTGGGCCCGTCGGACGACGCGGAATGGGCGGCGTTCACGGCAGCCTCGATCCTGAACGCCACCAAGGCGAGAGCCCGGAGCACGAACCTCGCCCCGGACGACCACGTACGCACGGCACTCGCCCTCGCCTGGAACACCCTCGCCGCCGAGGTGGCCGAGGCAACGGCCCGAGCGGACGAGATCGAGTCGGCGCGCATGCCGATGCGGGCACGCATCTCTGTAAGAGCGGGCCTGGGCAACCTGGCGGCGGGCCTGAGCCCCCCGGCCACAGGACACGACAACCCGCACTACTTCGACGACGCGGCCTGCGTACGCGCGGCCGTACTGGCCGTGGTCCACCCGGGCGCCCCCGAACTCGCCGCGGAACTGGCGGAGTTCGACGCCCGGTACACCCAGGACGGCGACGGAGTGCACGGCGCCAGAGCCATGGCGGCGGCCGTAGCGACAGCGCTGGGCGGCGCACCGGTGGACGCCTGCGTGAACGCCGCGCTGGCCCAGCTCCCCGAGGGAACCGAGATCCGCCGCAACGCGCTGCACGCGGTGGACCTGGCGCGAAGGGCGGCCGCGGCCCGCCCCGGCCTGCCGGGAAACGCGTTCGCGCTGGTCCCGGTCCTGGAGCACGAGATCGTCGACCACGTCTACAGCTACGGCATCGCGGCGGCGGAAACGGTCCCGGTGGCCCTGGCCGTGGCGACCGCGGCCGGCGGCGACGTGACGGAGGCGGTACCCACGGCGGCGTGCCTCTCGCGGGTGGCGGACTCGGCCCCGGCGCTGGCGGGCGCGCTGACCGGAGCGATCGGCGGAGCCGACACGCTCCCGGCGAGCTGGCGGGACGCGTGCCGCATGCTCGCGGGCTGCGCACTGCCGCGCCTGACAGGAACGGACCTCGTGGCCATCGCTGCAGACCTGACCAGGGCAGCAACCACACCGAAAGGCCCCTGATGACCACCCCCACAACGGCCACCCCCACACCCACCCCGAAGCGAACCCCAAAAGGAACCCCCACCCCCACCCCCCGTTCCCTGGAGGACCGCACCACCGGAGTCCTCCTGGGCGCCGCGGTGGGCGACGCGCTGGGCGGCCCGGTGGAGGGCTGGACGCCGGAGGCGATCGCGGAGCGCCACGGCGGCCGGGTCCGCGGCATCGTGGAGCCGTTCCACAAGGACGACTGGCGTACGGCGCGCCCGATCGCCCCATACCACAAGGGCGACGGTCACGTCACCGACGACACCTTGATGACGCACGCGCTGATCAGGGTCTACGAGAACGTACGGGACCACCTGGACGCGTACGCGGTCGCAGACCACCTCGTCCCCGACCTGATCACCAACACGCGCTGGATCCCGGAGCTGGAGGCGGAGGCGCTCCCGCTGCAACGGATCTTCCTGGCCGAGAAGTGGATCGTGGCGCGCATCCACTACGGCCATGTGGACCCGCGCGAGGCGGGCGTGGGCAACATCGTGAACTGCGGCGCGGCGATGTACATGGCTCCGGTCGGAGCGGTGAACGCGGGCAACCCCGGCAGGGCGTACGAGGAGGCGCTGGACGTCGCGGGCGCGCACCAGTCGTCGTACGGCAGGGAGGCGGCGGGCGTCTTCGCGGCGGCGGTCGCCGCGGCGTTCAGGCCGGATGCGACGCCGGAGTCGGTGGTCGAGGAGGCGCTGGCTCTCGCGAAGGACGGCACGAGGTCGGCGATCGAAGCGGTGTGCGAAGTGGCGCGTGACCACACGGACTTCGAGGACGCGCTGGGACCGCTGCGGGAGGCGGTCACGCCGTTCGACACGGTCGGCCCGGAGTACCGCAAGCCGTCACTCGGGGCGCGCCGCCCGTCTCGGCTGCACGCGATCGAGGAGCTGCCGATCGCGCTCGGGATGCTCCTGGTCGGCCGAGGCGACTTCCGGCAGACGGTCCTCGGCTCGGTCAACTACGGCCGTGACTGCGACTCGATCGCGACGATGAGCGGTGCGATCGTGGGTGCGCTGTACGGGGAGTCGGCGGTGCCGCAGGAGTGGAGCGGGGAGGTGGCCCGCGCGAGCAGACTCGACCTGCACACGCCGGCGGCCTCACTGGCCCGGGTCACGCGCGAGGTCTTCGCCAAGGACATGACCCGCCGCCGGTCCCACGAGGCGGCGTTCGCCGAACTCACCGCGACCGCGGGGTCGTGATGCTGCGCCTCACCTGGGTCCAGCCCGAGGACCTGCTCGGCCACGAGCTGCGCCAGGCGGCACAGGACGGCCGGAACGCGAGCGGGGTGGAGCGCCGCTGGCGCGAGGCGGGCGGCCACCCGCCCCCCGAGCGCGCGGGAGCGTCACCGCCGCCCCAGGACCCAAGACTACGAGCACTGGCGAACACGCTCCTGGACGAACTGGCCTCAGCACAGAGCCCGCTGAGGGCACTTGAGCCAACGCCCCTGAGCGAGATCAAACGACTCACGCCGAACTGGCCGGCGCCCCGGGCCCTCCACCCAGCCCGTCCGGCGCTTGAGGACAAGGGACGCGGGGGCCTGGGGGCAGCGCCCCCAGAAACCCCCGGAACGAAAGGCCTGCATGCATCCTGGCTGGGCAGAGCGGTCGGCTGCCTCCTGGGCAAACCCGTGGAGAAGCTCCCCCTGGACGGCATCCGGGCCATCGCGAAGTCCACGTCCAACTGGCCCCTGAACACCTGGTTCACGCACCGGAACCTCCCGCGGGATGTGGCGGAGCGCTACCCCTGGAACCGCCGCTCCCGCCCCACCTCCCTCGCCGAGAACATCGACGGCATGCCGGAGGACGACGACCTCAACTACCCGCTCCTCGGCCTGCTCCTGCTCCAGCGCCACGGCGCCGAGTTCACCACGGCGGACGTGGCGCAACTGTGGCTCGACGAGTTGCCGGCGGGCCGCACGTTCACCGCGGAGCGCATCGCGTACCGCAATCTCCTTGACGGCATGGAGCCCCCGGACACGGCCGTGCACCACAACCCGTTCCGGGAGTGGATCGGCGCCCAGATCCGCGCGGACGTCTTCGGCTGGACGAACCCCGGCGACCCCGCCCGGGCGGCCGAACTGGCCTACAGAGACGCGACGTTGACGCACACGGCGAACGGCGTCTACGGAGAGATGTTCGTAGCGGCAGCCATCGCCCACGCAGCAGCACGAACCGCCACGACAACCCATACAGCAGCACCAACCGCCACCACGCCCCACACCGCGACACCACACCGCACCACCCCCACCACAGTCACCACCCCCACAACCCCCACCGCCCCCACCATCCACACCACCCTCAACGCCGGCCTCTCCGTGATCCCACCCGACTCGCGCTACGCCCAGGCAATCCGCTTCGGCATCGAGACGGCCCGCGCCGAACCCACCGGCACCCCGGCAGGCTTCGCGTCCGCGGTCGACACGCTCCACGCCCGCTACGCCCACGACCACCACTGGGTGCACGTCCTGCCCAACGCGGCGCTCCTCGCCGCCGCGCTCACCCACGCCGACGGCGACTTCACGGGGTCCGTCTGCCGTGCGGTGTCGGGTGGCTGGGACACCGATTCCAACGGCGCGACGGCCGGTTCGATCGCCGGCCTCCTCGCCGGCTCCCCCGACGCGATCGACGACCGCTGGACCACCCCGCTCAAGAACCGTCTGGCGACCTCGGTCGCCGACTTCGACGGGATCGGCTTCGACGAACTGGCCAGGCTCACTCAGGAGGCCCGCACATGAATTCCGATCACAACCAGCACCCCGCTACCCCCACGCCCACCACCCCCACGCCCAACACACCCACCCCCAGCACCCCCACCCCCCAACACCCCGCCCCCCTGCAGGGCCTACGCGTCCTCGACCTCGCCACCCTCTTCGCCGGTCCACTCGCCGCGACCATGCTGGGCGACTTCGGCGCCGACGTGATCAAGGTCGAGCATCCCCGTAAACCGGACCCGTCCCGAGGCCACGGCCCGTCGAAGGACGGCGTCGGCCTGTGGTGGAAGCTCCTCGGCCGCAACAAGCGGAACATCACCCTCGATCTCTCCACGCGGGGCGGGCGCGAGATCCTCCTCAAGCTGGTCGCGGACACGGACGTACTGATCGAGAACTTCCGTCCCGGCACCCTGGAGAAGTGGAACCTCGGCTGGGAGGAGCTGAACGCCGCCAACCCGCGCCTGGTCCTCACCCGCGTCACCGCCTTCGGCCAGTTCGGGCCGTACTCGCGGCGCCCCGGATTCGGCACGCTCGCCGAGGCGATGAGCGGCTTCGCGGCGCTCACCGGCGAGCCCGAAGGCCCCCCGACGCTCCCGCCGTTCGGCCTCGCGGACTCGATCGCCGCCCTCTCCACGTCGTACGCGGTGATGGCCGCGCTCCAGGGCCGCGAGCGGACGGGGCGGGGCCAGGTCGTCGACATGGCGATCATCGAGCCGATGCTGACGGTCCTCGGCCCGCAGCCCATCTGGTACGACCAGCTCGGCTACGTACAGCCGCGCACCGGGAACCGGTCCACGAACAACGCCCCGCGCAACACCTACCGCACGAGCGACGACAAGTGGGTGGCGGTCTCCACGTCCGCCCAGTCGATCGCCGAGCGCGTGATGCGCCTGGTCGGCCGCCCCGAGCTGATCGACGAGCCGTGGTTCGAGACGGGTTCGGGCCGCGCGGGCCACGCCGACGAACTCGACGCTGCGGTCGGCTCCTGGATCGCCCGGCACTCGCGGGACGACGTCCTCGCGGCCTTCGAGAAGGCGGAGGCCGCCATCGCCCCCGTCTTCGACATCCGCGACGTGATGGAGGACGAGCAGTACCAGGCGCTCGGCTCGATCACCGAGGTGCCCGACCCCGAGCTGGGCACGGTCAGGATGCAGAACGTGCTGTTCCGCCTCTCCGAGACCCCCGGCGCGATCAAGTGGGCCGGCCGCCCCCACGGTGCCGACACGGACGAGATCCTTACGGGCCTCGGTCTTTCCCCCTCGGAGATCACCACCCTCCGCGAGGCGGGCGCGCTGTGACCGCCCAGTCCTACGAGACGTTCCTGACCTGGCTCTACGCACCGGGAGACCGGCCGGAGGTCGTGGCGAAGGCGCTCGACTCGGGCGCCGACGTGGTCCTGATCGACCTGGAGGACGCGGTCGCCCCCGACCGCAAGACGTACGCCCTCGACGCGACCGCCGAGCTGCTCGCCGAGAAGCACCCGGTGCCGGTGCATGTGAGGGTCAACGCGCTGGACTCGCCGCGCGCCGAGTCCGAGGTCAGACGGCTCACCCCGCTCCCGGGCCTCGGCGCCCTGCGCCTCCCCAAGGTCCACGGCCCCACCGACCTGGACCGTGTCTCGGACTGGTCGGTCGAGGTGCCGCCCCTGTACGCCCTCCTGGAGTCGGCGCTCGGCGTCGAGCAGGCGTACGAGATCGCGCGGCATCCCGGCGTACGGGGCATCGCGCTGGGCGAGGCGGATCTGCGGGCGGAGCTCGGCGTGACGAACGGCGAGGGTCTGGCGTGGCCACGCGGGCGGGCGGTCGTCGCCGCGCGCGCCGCGGCGCTGCCCCCGCCGCCGCAGTCCGTCTACCCGGACGTCCGCGACACGGTGGGCCTGGCCCGCTCCTGTTCGCATGGCCGGGCGCTCGGCTTCTTCGGCCGTATGGCGATCCACCCACGCCAGCTCCCCGTCATCGAGGCGGCGTTCCTGCCGACGGCGGCGGAGGTCGACGCGGCGACGGAGGTCGTCGGCGCCGCCGCCACGGAGGCGGGGGCCCTGGCGCTGCCCGACGGCCGCTTCGTCGACGCGGCGATCGTGTCGGACGCGCGCCGGGTCCTCGCGCTGGCGTCACTCCGTCGCGGGGGCTGACCGGGACAGCGCGACGGGGGCGCCGGATCGCATCGATCCGGCGCCCCCGTCGGCGTATGGGTGGTGAGGCTCAGCTAGCTCTTCCGGCCTTCGTGGCCCCTGCCTCACCGTTGGCCTCGTCCTTGTCCGCGGCCTCGTCCTTGTCCGCGGCCTCGTCCTTGTCCGCGGCCTCGTCCTTGTCGGCGGCCTCGGTGGACTCGGCATCGTCACCCGCTGCCTTGTCCTCCGCCTTGACCTCAGCCTTGTCCCGGGGATCGGCGTCGTCACCCTTGGCCTTGGCCTTGGCCGTGTCCGTATCATCGTCACCGGCGCCCGGCTCCACGATCGCTTCGCGGCCGGGGCGCATCTTCGCCGAGATCACGATGTAGATCACCGCGAGCAGGAAGACACCCATCGCGGTCCAGTCGTTGAGCCGCAGGCCGAGGATGTGGTGGGCGTCGTCGACGCGCATGTACTCGATCCAGAAGCGGCCCACGCAGTACGTGGCGACGTAGAGCGCGAAGGCCCGCCCGTGGCCGAGCTTGAAGCGGCGGTCCGCCCAGATCACGAGCAGCGCGACACCGATGCACCACAGGGACTCGTACAGGAAGGTCGGGTGGTACGTGCCCGGCACGCGCCCGTCCGCCGACGACGTGATCTTCAGGGCCCACGGCAGGTCGGTGGGCTTGCCGTACAGCTCCTGGTTGAACCAGTTGCCCCAGCGGCCGATGGCCTGCGCGATGGCGATGCCGGGCGCGATGGCGTCGGCGTAGGCGGGGAGCGGGATGCCGCGCCTGCGGCACCCGATCCACGCGCCCACCGCGCCGAGCGCGATGGCACCCCAGATCCCGAGGCCGCCCTCCCAGATCTTGAAGGCGTCCACCCAGTCGCGGCCCTCGCTGAAGTACAGCTCGTAGTCCGTGATCACGTGGTAGAGCCGGCCGCCGACGAGGCCGAACGGCACGGCCCAGACCGCGATGTCGGCAACGGTGCCGGATCGCCCGCCGCGGGCGATCCAGCGCTTGTTGCCGAGCCAGACGGCCACGAAGACGCCGATGATGATGCAGAACGCGTAGCCGCGCAGCGGAATGGGTCCGAGATAGACCACTCCGTGAGCCGGGCTGGGGATGAAGGCAAGAGTCATGGCAATGTCGACGCTACCGTGCCGGGCCGTGGCGGCGGCAACCAGCCCGGCTACGGGTCCATAACGAGACCCTCGCGTCTGCGGCCGCTCCTACGGCTTGTCGGCCGCCTGCACCATCTGCTTCAGCTTCGCGGGGGTCAGCGGGTTGGCCTGGTCACCGAACACGTTCTTCCCGTTCAGGAGCACCGTCGGCGTGCCCTGGAAGCCGCCGTCCTGGAACGCCTGGTTTGACTTCTTGACCCAGCTGTCGTGGCTGCCGTCGTCGACACACTTCCTGAAGTCCGGCGTCACGAGGCCGCCGACCTTGCCGGCCAGCTCGATCAGCTTGCCGTTGTCGGCGAAGGCGTCGTCGGTCTCCGGGGGCTGGTTCTCGTAGAGGACGTCGTGGAACGGGGGGAACTTCCCGGCGTCCTGGGCACACGCCGCCGCGTTCGCCGCGCGCAGGGAGCCGCTGCCGCCCATGTTCTTGTCGATGAGCGTGGCCAGGTGGTACTCGACCTTGAGCTGTCCGGAGTCGGTCAGCTCGTGGATCGTCGTGCGGTAGGCGTCCTCGAAGGCCTTGCACGCGGGGCAGCGAAAGTCCTCCCACACCGTGAGTGTCGACTTCGCACTGTCCTTGCCGACCGGGATCGCGAGGCTGTCCTTGCCGACCGCACCCTGCGGGGCGACGACGGGAGCCGAGGCGTCACTCTTGTCGTCACCGGAATTCGCCGCGATCACGCCGATCACGGCAGCCAGCGCGAGGACACCCACGACGGCGCCCCCCACGATCACGCCCCTGCGGCGCCTGTCCTTGGCTCTCTGCTTCTCGCGCTCCTCCGCCAGCCGGTCACGGGCGGTGCGCTTTCCCTCACGGTTCTTCTCGCTCACACCCGCCAAACGAACCGGGGAGGCACCAGCGTGCCTCCCCGGTCCCAGTTCCACCCATACGGGTTACGGCCCGATGGGTTACGACGTCATGGGTTACGCCTTGACGCGCACCCCGTCCGCGAGGTCCGCCGCGAGAGCCCGCACGGCGGCGAGTCCGGCGGCCTCATCGTCCGCGTCGAGCATCAGCTTCACGAACGCCGAGCCGACGATGACCCCGTCGGCGAACCCGGCGACCTCGGCCGCCTGCTTCGCGTTCGAGACGCCGAGGCCGACGCAGACCGGCAGGTCGGTGGTGGCCTTGGTGCGGCGCACAAGGTCCTGGGCCTGGTTGCCGACGGACTCGCGGGTGCCGGTGACGCCCATCAGGGAGGCGGCGTACACGAAGCCGGAGCCCGCGGCGGTGATCGTCGCGAGGCGCTCGTCCTTGCTGCTGGGGGCGACGACGAAGACGGTCCCGAGGCCGTGCTTGTCCGCGTGCTCCCTCCAGGTCGCCGACTCCTGGACGGGCAGGTCGGGCAGGATGCAGCCCGCGCCGCCCGCCTCGGCGAGCTCGGCGGTGAACCGCTCGATGCCGTAGCGGTCGATGGGGTTCCAGTACGTCATGACGAGGACCGGCTTGGCGGTCGCCGCGTGGGCCTCGCGGACCGTACGCATGACGTCGGCGATCCGGACGCCGCCGCGCAGCGCGATGTCGTCCGCGGTCTGGATGACGGGCCCGTCGAGGACGGGGTCGCTGTGCGGCAGCCCGACCTCCACGACGTCGGCGCCGCCGTCGAAGACGGCCTTGATCGCCTCGATACCGCCGTCCACGGTCGGGAACCCGGCCGGGAGGTAGGCGATGAGGGCGGAGCGGCCCTCGGCGCGCGCGGCGGCGAGGGTGTCGTTCAACAGCTGGATGTTGCCGCTCACTTGGCGTCTCCCTCGATCTCCGCAGCGGTCCCGGCCGCGTCCGCCGCGACGGCGGCGTCGGTGTCGTACAGGCCGAAGTAGCGGGCGGCCGTGTCCATGTCCTTGTCACCGCGCCCGGACAGGTTGACGATCATCAGCCCGTCCTTGCCGAGCTCCTTGCCGACCTCGATGGCTCCGGCGAGCGCGTGGGCGCTCTCGATGGCCGGGATGATGCCCTCGGTGCGCGACAGCAGGCGCAGGGCCTGCATGGCGGCGTCGTCGGTGACCGCGCGGTACTCGCCGCGGCCGCTGTCCTTGAGGAAGGCGTGCTCGGGGCCGATGCCCGGGTAGTCGAGGCCCGCCGAGATCGAGTAGGGCTCGGTGATCTGGCCCTCGTCGTCCTGGAGGACGTACGACCGTGAGCCGTGCAGGATGCCGGGCTCGCCCGCGGTCAGCGTCGCGGCGTGCTCGCCGGTCTCCAGGCCGTGGCCGGCCGGCTCGCAGCCGATGAGGCGCACGCCGGCGTCGGGGATGAAGGCGTGGAAGAGGCCGATGGCGTTCGAGCCGCCGCCGACGCAGGCCACGGCCGCGTCGGGCAGGCGTCCGGCGCGCTCCAGGATCTGGCGGCGGGCCTCGACGCCGATGACGCGGTGGAAGTCGCGGACCATCGCCGGGAAGGGGTGGGGTCCCGCGACGGTCCCGAAGAGGTAGTGCGTGCGGTCGACGTTGGCGACCCAGTCGCGGAACGCCTCGTTGATGGCGTCCTTGAGGGTGCGGCTGCCGGACTTCACGGCGACGACCTCGGCGCCGAGCATCCGCATGCGCGCCACGTTGAGCGCCTGGCGCTCGGTGTCGATCTCGCCCATGTAGATGGTGCACTCGAGGCCGAAGAGGGCGCAGGCGGTGGCGGTGGCCACGCCGTGCTGGCCGGCTCCGGTCTCGGCGATGACGCGGGTCTTGCCCATGCGCTTGGTCAGGAGCGCCTGGCCGAGCACGTTGTTGATCTTGTGCGAGCCGGTGTGGTTGAGGTCCTCGCGCTTGAGGAACATCCGGACGCCACCGGCGTGCTCGGCGAACCGGGGCACCTCGGTGAGGGAGCTGGGCCGTCCCGTGTAGTTGACGAGCAGGTCGTCGAGCTCGGCGGCGAAGGCCGGGTCGTTCTTGGCCTTGTCGTACTCGACGGCGACCTCATCGACGGCTGCGACGAGCGCCTCCGGGATGAACTTGCCGCCGAACGCGCCGAAGTACCCCTCGCTGGTGGGGACTTGACCTTCGGGGTCGGGAATGAAGAAGTTACTGGGCATGCGAAACCTCATGGTGTGAGCGGTGTGGACACTACGCGCCATGGGGGCAGGGTTACTTGTCGGCAGCGGGCTGCCTGTGGCCGCCCGCGCCGTTCACCGCGCCCCTTATGGGGCGCAGCACCATCGCATCCCGTTGACCTGACCCGGCTCGTCGCCGATGACGTAACGCACCCGCCGCCCGTGCACACGCCGCGCCGGCGCCCGGCAGCCGCGAGGGCGGCAGCCGGGTCCGAGGCGGGCGGCAATGGGCATCGGGAAGGTCAGCTCCTGCCGTGACGCAGGGCCGGGTGGGCGCCCGCGGCGACCAGGTCGGAGACCGCGGTGCGCGGGTCGCGGCCGGTCACCAGGGACTCGCCCACGAGGACGGCGTCGGCGCCCGCGTTGGCGTACGCGATGAGGTCGTGCGGGCCTCGCACGCCCGACTCGGCGATCTTGACGATGTGGTCGGGGATCTCCGGGGCGACCTGCTGGAACGTGTCGCGGTCGACCTTGAGCGTCTTGAGGTTGCGCGCGTTCACGCCGATGATGCGGGCGCCCGCGTCCACGGCGCGCTCCACCTCGTCCTCGTCGTGCACCTCGACGATCGGCGTGAGCCCGATGGACTCCGCGCGCTCGATGAGCGACTCGAGGGCGGGCTGCTCCAGGGCGGCCACGATCAGCAGCGCGAGGTCGGCGCCGTACGCCCTGGCCTCCCACAGCTGGTACGAGGTGACGATGAAGTCCTTGCGCAGGATCGGGATGTCGACCTTGGCGCGCACGGCCTCCAGGTCGGCGAGCGAACCGCCGAACCGGCGCTGCTCGGTCAGTACGGAGATGACGGCGGCGCCGCCCGCCTCGTAGTCGGCGGCGAGGCCGGCCGGGTCGGCGATCGCGGCGAGCGCGCCCTTGGACGGGCTGGAACGCTTGACCTCGCAGATCACCTTGACGCCGTCGCCGCGCAGGGCGGCCACCCCGTCCTTGGCGGCGGGCGCCTTGGCCGCGCGCTCCTTGAGCTCGTCGAGGCTGACGCGCGCCTGCCGCTCCGCGAGGTCGGCACGGACTCCGTCGATGATCTCGTCGAGCACACTCACGCGAGCGGCCCCCTTCCTGACGGTGGAGCGGTGGAAGCTGATTGCCCCGAAGAGCAATCCACTGGTCACAGCGATGATATCCGGAGGAGGGCGAAGGCTCCGCATCTGGTTGACGCCGGTCCCACTACCTGGACAAATACTGTTGATCAAGGATGGAGCCAGCCACCCAGCGGCAGGTTCCGGACAACCGTGAAGACAAGGACCACGGCGCCCACGGCCCACAGGTGGGGGCGTCCGAGATCGATCCGTACGGTCAGTCCCCGTGCCACCCGTACGGCCCATACGGCCCACAGGACGGCGAAGAGGGCGTAGCCCGCCACAGCGAGCGCGTTGTCCCCCAGAGCGGCCGTGAGGTCGCCGTGGACGAGCGCGTGGGCGCTGCGCAGACCGCCGCAGCCGGGGCAGTAGATCCCCGTGTAGTGGAGCAGCGGGCAGGCGGGGTAGTGGCCCGGCTCGTTCGGGTCGACGGACCCGACGTACGCGAAGCCCATACCGACCGCGGCGAGGACACCGGCGGGGACGGCAAGCCGCCGCAGCGAACCGGCGGCGCCGCTGGTCAGGGCGGCCGCGGAGGGGTCCGTTTCGGCGTTCACCCGTGAATTGTGCAACGGGCCCGCCGGGTCCGCCCGTCGGCGCGCAGCGCGTGGAAAGCGTGAGAGGCGGCCCGGCACCAGGTGCCGGGCCGCCTCTCACGACGTGGGTGAAGCTCAGGCCTCCGCGGCGACGGCCTCGGGCGAGACGGCCGGCAGCGACTGCGGCTTCTGCTTGCCGAGACCCGCGGCGCTCATGGCGCCGCCGACGACCGCGGCGATGGCGAGCAGGGCCATGCCCGCCCAGAAGCCGACGGGGTTGGCCATCACCATGAAGGCGCCCGCGACGCAGAAACCGATGAAGGCGATGATGACACCGGTCCAGGCGGCCGGGGTGTGTCCGTGGCTGCTGTCCGCCATGGTTGCTCCTCGTTGCTCAATGCGTGGCTGATGCGTGGCCTCGCACCCCGCGCGTGGCACCGTGCTGGGTGGTGAGCCGGACGCTCGTGCCCATTGTCCCGTACTCGCGGGCATGGGCGGCACTCGGGGTCCGGGGCCCCGCTATGCCTCGTGTGTGGGGTCCTCGCCCCGGTCGAGGGCCTTCCACAGCTCCTCGGGGCGCTCCGGGTCGACGGGACGGGCCGCCTTGCGGGGCCGCGGGGTGCCGTCACGCTCGTAGCGGCCGCCCATCGACGGCCAGGAGCGGCCGTAGCGCAGGGCGAGCAGGCCGGCCAGGAGGATGAGCGCGCCGCCCGCGGCACCGACGTACGGCCATACGGTGTGGCCGAGGGAGCCGATGGTGGCGGCGGTGTTGCCGGAGACCTCGGCGGCCTTCTCGTCGAGGGCCGCGCTGTCGCCGGCGCCGAGGACGGCGGCGACGACGGCGCCCGCGCCGCTGAGCGCGAGGAGCCCGGCGACGAGCGTGCGCCCGGCGCGGCGGACCGCGAAGACGGCGACGAGGGCCGCGAGCCCCACTATGGCGAGGGCCGCGGGCACTCCGGTGACGTCACTGCCCTTGGCGGCGAGCGGGAAGCTGCCGCCGGGCACGGTCGCGGACCCGGAGGCCCACTCCTGCCGCGAGGAGAGCAGGGCCACCGCCGCGCCGACGGCGCCGAACAGGAGCGCGGCGGCGAGGCTGCGGCGGCCGTTGCGCGCGGCGGCCGTCTCCGGGGAGGCGGTCCCGGCTTCGGTTCGGGGGGATGGCACTGCGGAAGTCACCTCACCACTATCCCCCACGTCGTCAGGCGTCGTGCATCCGGTTGGCCGTGTGCACGGCGCGCAGCACCGCCGCCGCCTTGTTGCGGCATTCGGTGTCTTCGGCGACGGGATCGGAGTCGGCGACGATACCCGCTCCGGCCTGCACATATGCGGTGTTGTCGCGCAGGAGCGCGGTGCGGATGGCGATGGCCGTGTCGGAGTCCCCGGCGAAGTCGAGATATCCGACACATCCGCCGTACAGACCGCGCCGGGAGGGTTCGAGCTCGTCGATGATCTGCATCGCGCGCGGCTTGGGCGCGCCCGAGAGGGTGCCCGCGGGGAAGCAGGCGGTGAGGACGTCGAAGGCGGTGGTGCCCGGGGCGACCCGGCCGGTGACGGTCGACACGATGTGCATGACGTGCGAGTAGCGCTCGACGGACATGAAGTCGACGACCTCGACGGAGCCCGGTTCGCAGACGCGGCCGAGGTCGTTGCGGCCGAGGTCGACGAGCATCAGGTGCTCGGCGCGCTCCTTGGGGTCGGCCAGGAGCTCGTCGGCGAGCGCCTGGTCCTCCTGGGGGGTGGCGCCGCGGTGCCTGGTCCCGGCGATGGGGTGCACCATGGCGCGCCCGTCCTCGACCTTGACGAGGGCCTCCGGCGACGAGCCGACCACGTCGAACCCGTCGAAGCGGAACAGGTACATGTACGGCGACGGGTTGGTGGCGCGCAGGACCCGGTAGACGTCGAGCGCGCCGGCCGTGCACGGCGTCTCGAAGCGCTGCGAGGGCACGACCTGGAAGGCCTCGCCCGCCCGGATGCGCTCCTTGATGTCCTCGACGGCCTCCTGGTAGTCCGTGCCGCCCCACAGAGCGGTGAACTCCGGGAGTTCGGAGGGCGGGAGCGCGGCGGGGGCCTGGACGACGGGCCGGGAGAGGTCGGCCTCCATCGCGTCGAGGCGGGCCACGGCGTCCGCGTAGGCCTCGTCGACGCCGGTCTCGAGGTCGTTGTGGTTGATCGCGTTGGCGATCAGCAGGACCGAGCCGTCCCAGTGGTCGAGGACGGCGAGGTCGCTGGTGAGCAGCATCGTCAGCTCGGGGAGCTTCAGGTCGTCGCGCTCGCCGGGGCCGATCTTCTCCAGGCGGCGCACGATGTCGTAGCCGAGGTAGCCGACCATGCCGCCGGTGAACGGGGGCAGGCCCTCGTAGCGGGGGGTGTGGAGGGTCTCGACGGTGGCGCGCAGGGCGGCGAGCGGGTCGCCGTGGGTGGGGACGCCGACGGGCGGGGTGCCGAGCCAGTGCGCCTGGCCGTCGCGGGTGGTGAGGGTGCCGGCCGAGCGGACGCCGACGAAGGAGTAGCGGGACCACGAGCGGCCGTTCTCCGCGGATTCCAGGAGGAACGTGCCGGGGCGTTCACCGGCCAGCTTGCGGTACAGACCGACGGGGGTGTCGCCGTCCGCGAGGAGCTTGCGGCTGACGGGGATCACTCGGCGGTCGGTCGCGAGCTTGCGGAAGGTCTCGAGATCCATAGGAAGAGCTTAGGGCGTGTCCGGACAGGTCCGGTGCGCCGCCCGGTCCGTGGAACGGGCGGCGCGGCGGTGGTCTCAGGCGCCGGTGCCGGTCACCGTCAGCTCGCCCGCGTCGAAGCAGGTGCGGTCGCCGGTGTGGCAGGCCGCGCCGACCTGGTCGACCTTCACCAGGAGGGTGTCCGCGTCGCAGTCGAGGGCGACCGACTTCACGTGCTGGAAGTGACCGGAGGTGTCGCCCTTGACCCAGTACTCCTGGCGGCTGCGGGACCAGTACGTGCAGCGGCCCGTCGTCAGCGTGCGGTGCAGCGCCTCGTCGTCCATCCAGCCCAGCATGAGCACCTCGCCGGTGTCGTACTGCTGGGCGATCGCGGGCACCAGGCCGTCGGCGCTGCGCTTGAGGCGGGCGGCGACGGCGGGGTCGAGGCTGCTGGGCGGGGGCGTGCTGGTCATAGGGACCATTGTGCCGCGCCCCGCGCGCCCTTTCGGGCGGGCGTCCACTGATTGAGAGCAGCGGCGCGGAGCGCCACGTTGAGGGGCGGAGGTCGGGTGACGGGTGGGCGGACCGGTCATGCGGTCGTACGCTGGCCGTATGTCGACCCATGCAAAGCGTGAACGACTCCTCCTCGCCGACCTGTTGGAGGCGGCGGGCCCAGACGCCCCGACCCTGTGCGAGGGCTGGAACGCCCGTGATCTCGCAGCCCATGTGGTGGTGCGCGAGCGCCGTGCGGACGCCGCGGGCGGGATCCTGATCAAGCAGCTGGCGCAGCGTCTGGAGCGGGTGCAGGCCGAGTTCGCCGAGAAGCCCTATGACGAGCTGATCCAGCTGATCAGGACGGGCCCGCCGCGCTTCTCGCCGTTCTCCCTCAAGCAGATCGACGAGGCGTCGAACGCGGTCGAGTTCTACGTCCACACGGAGGACGTGCGCCGCGCGCAGCCGGACTGGACGCCGCGCGAGCTCGACCCGGTCTTCGCGGACGTGCTGTGGTCGCGCCTCGAGCGGATGGCCCGCGTGATCGGCCGCAAGTCGCCGGTCGGCCTGGTTCTGCGCCGCCCGGACGGCCGTACGGCGGTGGCGCACAAGGGCACGCCCGTGGTGACGGTGACCGGTGAGCCCGCCGAGCTGCTGTTGTTCGCGTTCGGCCGGCAGGACGCGGCGCGGGTGGAGACGGAAGGCGAGAAGGACGCGATCGGGAAGCTGCACGAGGCGAAGCAGCTCGGGATCTGATGCGGGTTCAGGCCGGGAGTTCGGCGCGGCGCAGCGGCGTGCGGCACAGGCCGTAGACGCCGGCGAGGGCGCAGATCGCGGCGCTGGCCACGAAGACGGGACCGGTGCCCCACAGGCCGACGGCCGCGCCGGTCAGCGGCATGGTGAGCGGGACGAGGCCGAGGCTGGACAGGCTCGTGACGGCGGTGACCCGGCCGATGTAGGCCGGGTCCGCGTGGGTCTGCGTGAGCGCTCCGCACAGGGCGCCGCTGAGACCGGCGAGCAGCCCGATGGCCAGCGCGACGGCGACCGCGGCGGCGAGGTGCGGTACGAAGGCGAGCGCGCCGATGGCGACGGCGCCGCCTCCCATGGTCGCGGCGAGGACGAGACCCGCGCGCGGTACCCGGCCGCGGACGGCGAGGAGCAGCGAGGCCGCGCCCGCGCCGACGCCAAACCCGGCGAGCACCGAGCCCATCCCTGAGGCGCCCCAGCCGCGCTGGTCGGCGAGGAGGGTCAGGCCGACGTTCAGGGGGCCGACGAAGCCGAGGTCGCTGAGGGCGATGACGACGACCAGCGGGGCGAGGACGCTGTGGCGGCGGATGTAGCGCAGGCCGTCCGCGAGGCCGTTCCTGGCCGGGGCGCCGCTCTTGCCGTTGTCGTCGGGCAGGTCCCGGATGCGCAGGGACATCAGGAGCGGCAACGAGATCGCGAACAGCAGTCCGGCCGCGCCGAACGCCGCCGCCGGGCCGCCGAGTGCGACGCCGAGACCGCCCAGGGGCGCGCCCACGACGTTGGCGAGGCGGACCGCGAGTCCGCGCATGCCCTGGACCCGGGCGAGCTGGTCGCGTCCGGTGACGCGGGCCGGCAGTGCGCCGACGGCCGGCAGGAAGAGGGCGTCGACGATGCCGAAGACCAGGCCGAGGAAGGTGAGCGGCCACAGGCCCGGCTGGGTCGCGAGGAAGAGCCCGGCGACGCCGAGGACCGCGGCGCTGCGCACGGCGTCGCTGGCTATGACGATGCGGCGCGGCCCGAGCCGGTCGGCGATCACTCCCCCGCCGAGCATCAGCAGGGCCCGGGGTGCCGCGCTCACCGCCATGACGAGCCCGGCCTGCGAAGGGCTGCCCGACTGGACGGCCGCCCAGGACAGGGCGACGTAGTAGATGTTGTCGCCGATCATCGAGGCGCCGTAGGCACCGAGCCAGCGCAGCACGTTGCCGTCGCGGTGGGCGGGCTTCCCGGGGGCGGGGGTGTGGGTGAGGGGCGCGGTCACGGTCATGGGAGGTGGTCCTCTCAGGCGCGGAACGGGAAGCCGTACATGTGCAGCGCGACGTTCTCGCGCCCTTGGGTGTCGCCCGCGGCCTGTGCGGCGCGGCCCTGCGCGTCGTACTTCCTGATGACGGCGAGCAACTCACTTGTCAGCTCGGTCAGTTCGGCCGCCGTCAGAGGCATCAGGGCCTCGGAGTCCGAGGACGCGGCGCGCCACTCGGGGGCCCAGGTGGAGCGCTCGTCGAGGTAGCGGCGGTAGAACTCGCTGCGCTGTTCGTAGAAGAGCCGGGTGGCCGCCTGGTGCGCCGCGGCCTTCTCGGGGGCGTCGCCGAAGTCCGCCTCGTGGATGCTGACGCCGTCGGACGCGGGCTGCCACCAGCGCTCGCGGCCGTCCCGCTGCGCCCCGGGCGCCTCTTCGATGAGCCCGGCGTCCGCGAGCTTGCGCAGGTGGTAGCTGACCAGCGAGACAGCCCCGTCGACCTGCTCGGCGAGCTGCGACGCGGTCGCGGTGCGGGCGACGACCAGGGCGCGGTACAGCTGCGAGCGCAGCGGGTGGGCGAGCGCCTTGAGGGTGCCGAGGTCCGTGATGCGGCGGGTCTGTTCGTCGGTCATGGCATGAGCCTAGATACGAAAGAAATATTGCGCAACAGAAATTGCGCAACCGATCCTGTGCATCGGACGGAAGTAAACGGAAGTAAGCCGAGTAAACCGAAGCAAAAGGCCCCGGCCACCCTGAGGGTGACCGGGGCCTGAGAGCGTGCGCTCCCGGTGTCAGCGGACGGGGTGACCCGCCTCGCGCAGCGTCTCCTTGACCTCGCCGATCCGCAGATCGCCGAAGTGGAAGACGGACGCGGCGAGCACCGCGTCGGCGCCCGCGGCGATCGCGGGCGGGAAGTGCTCCAGGCGTCCCGCGCCGCCGGACGCGATCACGGGCACCGTGACGTGCTTGCGGACGGCCGCGATCATCTCGATGTCGTAGCCGTCCTTCGTGCCGTCGGCGTCCATCGAGTTGAGCAGGATCTCGCCCGCGCCGAGCTCGGCGGCCTCGTGCGCCCACTCGACGGCGTCGATCCCGGCGGACTTGCGGCCACCGTGCGTCGTCACCTCGAACGTGCCGGACGGCGTGCGGCGCGCGTCGACCGACAGGACGAGCACCTGGCGGCCGAACCGCTCGGCGATCTCGCGGATCAGCTCGGGGCGGGCGATGGCGGCCGTGTTCACGCCCACCTTGTCCGCGCCGGCCCGCAGCAGCTTGTCCACGTCGTCCGCCGTGCGGACGCCGCCGCCGACGGTGAGCGGGATGAAGACCTGTTCGGCGGTGCGGCGCACCACGTCGTAGGTCGTCTCACGGTTGCCGGAGGACGCCGTGATGTCGAGGAACGTCAGCTCGTCGGCGCCCTCGGCGTCGTACACCTTCGCCATCTCGACGGGGTCGCCCGCGTCGCGCAGGTTCTGGAAGTTGACGCCCTTGACGACCCGGCCGTTGTCCACGTCCAGGCAGGGGATGACCCGTACGGCCAGCGTCATGACGGTGTGTCTCCTCGGTACGCCTCCACCTCGACCTCGACGACCAGGCTCGGGTCGATGAAGCCGGAGACGATGATCATGGATGCGGCGGGGCGGACGGCATCGAACAACTCCTTGTGGGCCCGGCCCACGTCGTCCACATCCCGCGCATGGGTGATGTACATACGGGTGCGCACCACATGCTCGCTCCCGAGCCCCAGAGTCTTGAGCGCGTCGAACGCGACCTGGAACGCGTTGAGCGTCTGCTCGTACGGCGTTCCCGCGTCAATGACGCCGTTGACCACGGACGTACAACCGGACACCAGGACAAGGCCGTTGGGCAGTTCGACCGCGCGCGAGTAGCCCACGGCCTCCTCCCACGGCCCGTCCGAGTTGACCCTGCGTACGCCGTCGATCATGACGCCACCGCGGCGAGGGCCTCTTCCAGCGTGAAGGCCTTCGCGTACAGCGCCTTGCCGACGATCGAGCCCTCGACGCCCAGCGGGACGAGCTCGGAGATGGCGCGCAGGTCGTCGAGCGACGAGACGCCGCCGGAGGCGACAACGGGCCGGTCGGTCACGGCGCACACGTTGCGCAGGAGCTCCAGGTTCGGGCCCTGCAGCGTGCCGTCCTTGGCGATGTCGGTGACGACGTAGCGGGCGCAGCCCTCGGAGTCGAGGCGCGCGAGGGTCTCGTAGAGGTCGCCGCCGTCGCGGGTCCAGCCGCGGCCGCGCAGCGTGGTGCCGCGCACGTCGAGGCCCACCGCGATCTTGTCGCCGTGCTCGGCGATGACCTTGGCGACCCACTCGGGGGTCTCCAGGGCGGCGGTGCCGAGGTTGACGCGGGTGCAGCCGGTGGCGAGCGCGGCGGCGAGCGTGTCGTCGTCGCGGATGCCGCCGGACAGCTCCACCTTGATGTCCATGGCTCGCGCGACCTCGGCGATCAGGGCGCGGTTGTCGCCCGTGCCGAACGCGGCGTCCAGGTCCACGAGGTGCAGCCACTCGGCGCCGGAGCGCTGCCACGCGAGGGCGGCCTCGAGCGGGGAACCGTAGGAGGTCTCGGTGCCGGACTCGCCGTGCACGAGACGTACGGCCTGGCCGTCGCGGACGTCGACGGCGGGGAGGAGTTCGAGCGTGCGGGACATCAGAGGGTTCCGATCCAATTCGTGAGGAGCTGGGCGCCGGCGTCGCCGGACTTCTCGGGGTGGAACTGTGTCGCCCACAGTGCGCCGTTCTCGACGGCGGCGATGAACGGCTCGCCGTGCGTGGCCCAGGTGACCTTCGGCGGGCGCATGTGGACGTTGCCGACCTCGAAGTCCCACTGCTGCACGGCGTAGGAGTGCACGAAGTAGAAGCGGGCGTCGCTGTCGAGACCGGCGAAGAGCTCGGTGTCCTGCGGCGGGCGGACCGTGTTCCAGCCCATGTGCGGGACGATCTCGGCCTTGAGGGGCTCGACGGTGCCGGGCCACTCGTCGAGGCCCTCGGCCTCGACGCCGTGCTCGATACCGCGCGCGAAGAGGATCTGCATGCCGACGCAGATGCCCATCACGGGGCGGCCGCCGGCCAGGCGGCGGTCGATGATCCAGTCGCCGCGCGCTTCCTTGAGGCCCTTCATGCAGGCGGCGAAGGCGCCGACGCCGGGGACGAGGAGGCCGTCGGCGTTGAGTGCGGTGTCGAAGTCGCGGGTGATCTCGACGTCCGCGCCCGCGCGGGCCAGGGCACGCTCGGCGGAACGGACGTTGCCGAACCCGTAGTCGAAGACGACGACCTTCTTGCCGGCTGTACCGGCGGGCTTGGCTGAAGTCATGGCTGGCTGCTCCCTGCCCCTCAGTTCCAGTAGTCGAGCCGCAGGACACCGGCGACCAGACACATGGCCGCGGCGATGGAGAGCAGCGCGATCAGGCTCTTGGGCAAGCCCTGCTTGACGAAGGAGATGACGCCGCCGATCAGGAAGAGACCGACGACGATGAGGACGGTGTTGAGGCCGTTCATGGGTTAGAGGGCGCCCTTCGTGGACGGAAGGATGCCCGCGGCGCGCGGGTCGTGCTCGGACGCGTAACGCAGCGCGCGGGCCAGCGCCTTGAACTGGCACTCCACGATGTGGTGCGCGTTGCGCCCGTACGGGACGTGGACGTGCAGCGCGATCTGGGCCTGCGCGACGAACGACTCCAGGATGTGCCGGGTCATCGTCGTGTCGTAGGAGCCGATCATGGGGGCCATGTTCTCGGGCTCGGTGTGCACCAGGTAGGGGCGGCCGGAGAGGTCGACCGTGACCTGGGCGAGCGACTCGTCCAGCGGGACGGTGCAGTTGCCGAAGCGGTAGATGCCGACCTTGTCGCCGAGCGCCTGCTTGAAGGCGGCTCCGAGCGCGAGGGCGGTGTCCTCGATGGTGTGGTGCGTGTCGATGTGCAGGTCGCCCTCGGTCTTGACCGTGAGGTCGAAGAGGCCGTGGCGGCCGAGCTGGTCGAGCATGTGGTCGTAGAAGCCCACGCCCGTGGAGACTTCGACCTTGCCGGTGCCGTCGAGGTCGATCTCGACGAGGACCGAGGTCTCCTTGGTGGTCCGCTCCACCCTGCCTACGCGACTCATGCGTTCCGCTCCTTCTTGATTGCGCGTACCGCATCGAGGAACGCGTCGTTCTCGTCCGGGGTGCCCGTGGAGACACGCAGCCACCCGGGTACGCCGTTGTCCCGGACCAGGACGCCCCGGTCGAGGATCTTCTGCCACACGGCGTGCGCGGCGCCTTCGCCTTCGAACCGGCCGAACTGCACGAAGTTGGCGTCCGAGTCGGTCACTTCGTAGCCGGCCGCCCGCAACTCGGTCACCAGGCGGTCGCGTTCGTCCTTCAGCTGCTCGACGTAACCGAGGAGCGTGTCGGTGTGCTCCAGGGCGGCGAGTGCCGTGGCCTGGGTGACGGCCGACAGGTGGTACGGCAGGCGCACCAGCTGGACGGCGTCGACGACGGCGGGGGCGGCGGCCAGGTAGCCGAGGCGCAGGCCCGCCGCGCCGAACGCCTTCGACATCGTGCGCGAGATGACGAGGTTCGGCCGGCCTTCGAGCAGCGGGAGAAGGGACTTCCCGTGGCTGAACTCGATGTAGGCCTCGTCGACGACGACCATGGACGGCTTGGCCGCCTGCGCGGCCTCGTACAGGGCGAGGACCGTCTCGGGCGGGACCGCGCTGCCGGTGGGGTTGTTGGGCGTCGTGATGAAGACGACGTCCGGGCGGTTCTCGGCGATGGCCTTCACGGACGCTTCCACGTCGATAGTGAAGTCCGCGCTGCGCGGCCCGGAGATCCAGCCGGTGCCGGTGCCGCGCGCAATGAGGGCGTGCATCGAGTACGAGGGCTCGAAGCCGATGGCGCTGCGGCCGGGGCCGCCGAAGGTCTGCAGGAGCTGCTGGATGACCTCGTTCGAGCCGTTGGCGGCCCAGACGTTCTCGATGCCGACGTGGTGGCCGCCGGTGCGCGTGAGATAGCCGGCGAGCTCGGTGCGCAGCTGGACCGCGTCCCGGTCAGGGTAGCGGTTGAGGTCGCGGGCGGCCTCGCGCACCCGCTCCGCGATCCGCTCGACGAGCGGCTCGGGCAGCGGGTAGGGGTTCTCGTTCGTGTTCAGGCGTACGGGTACGTCGAGCTGGGGGGCGCCGTACGGGGACTTGCCGCGCAGCTCGTCCCGCACGGGCAGATCGTCGATGCCGGTCACTGGCCGGGAACCTTCCATTCGAACCTTGCCTTGATCGCCGCGCCGTGCGCGGGCAGGTCCTCCGCCTCGGCGAGCGTGACCACGTGGTGGGCGACGTCGGCGAGGGCGTCGCGCGTGTAGTCGACGATGTGGATGCCGCGCAGGAAGGACTGGACAGACAGACCGGACGAGTGGCAGGCGCAGCCGCCGGTGGGCAGCACGTGGTTGGAGCCCGCGGCGTAGTCGCCGAGGGAGACCGGCGCCCAGGGGCCGACGAAGATCGCGCCGGCGTTCTTCACGCGCTGGGCGACCGCGGCGGCGTCGGCGGTCTGGATCTCCAGGTGCTCGGCGCCGTACGCGTCGACGACGCGCAGGCCCTCGTCGACCCCGTCGACCAGGACGATCGCGGACTGCCTGCCGCGCAGGGCGGGGACGATCCGGTCGTCGATGTGCTTGGTGGCCGCGACCTGCGGCTCCAGCTCCTTCTCGACGGCGTCCGCGAGCTCCGCCGAGTCGGTGACGAGGACGGCGGCGGCGAGCGGGTCGTGCTCGGCCTGGCTGATCAGGTCGGACGCGACGTGCGCCGGGTCGGCGGTGGCGTCCGCGAGGACCGCGATCTCGGTCGGGCCCGCCTCGGCGTCGATGCCGATGAGGCCGGTGAAGTAGCGCTTGGCCGCGGCGACCCAGATGTTTCCGGGGCCGGTGACCATGTTCGCCGGGGCGCAGGACTCGGTGCCGTACGCGAACATCGCGACGGCCGTGGCGCCGCCCGCGGCGTACACCTCGTCGACGCCGAGCAGCGCGCACGCCGCCAGGATCGTCGGGTGCGGGAGGCCACCGAACTCGGCCTGGGCCGGCGAGGCGAGGGCGATCGACTCGACCCCGGCCTCCTGCGCGGGCACCACGTTCATGATCACGGAGGACGGGTAGACCGAGCGGCCGCCCGGCGCGTACAGGCCGACGCGCTCGACGGGCACCCACTTCTCGGTGACCGAGCCGCCGGGGACGACCTGCGTGGTGTGGGTGGTGCGGCGCTGCTCGCGGTGGACGATGCGGGCCCGGCGGATCGACTCCTCCAGGGCCGCGCGGACGGCGGGGTCCAGCTGCTCCAGGGCGTCCTGGATGGCCTTGGCGGGAACCCGTACGGACTCCAGCTTCACCCCGTCGAACTGCTCCGCGTAGTCGATCAGTGCCGCGTCGCCACGATGATGCACGGCCTCGCAGATCGGACGCACCTTCTCGAGGGCGGCCTGAACATCGAAGTCGGCTCGGGGCAGCAGGTCGCGCAGTGCGGGGCCCTCGGGGAGGGCGTCGCCGCGCAGATCGATTCGGGCCATCGGCAGAAATTGCAGCACGTGCTCAATTCTCGCAGACGTCACATGAGCGACCGACGTCCGTATCAATGGCTGATACGGATCACCGCGCTGGACGGGACGAAGACCTTCACCAGTAGCGTTCAGGCCGTCACTCAGCGGGCATGAACAGTTGTACTAAACCCACGAGTAGCGGAGCCGTACCGGGACGTACGGGCCCGCGGGGATCCGTGGGGTCTACGGGGAGGACGAGAATTCGTGGTCGACGGTACCGGCATCGGTGACCCGCCGGACGGTCTCACGGGCGCCGAGATCGGCATGTGGCAGGCCTTCCGCAACGGCAGTGTCTACGACCTGAGCTCGGGCGACCCGGACGTGGACGACCCGCACGGCGGACAGGCCTGGGGGCCCGGACGCAGCGTGCGGGCGCGGATCGTGGCCTGGCTGCTGCTCGACGGGCCGCCCGCGCTGTCCGGGCGTGTCGCGTCGCTCAAGCTCAAGGGCGTACAGATCACCGACGCGCTCGACGTCTCGGGCGGCGGCGTCGTGCCGTACGTCGAGCTGAAGCAGTGCCGCTTCGAGAAGGAGATCCTGGTTCCCGAGGCCCGGTTCACCACCCTGCGCCTGGTCGACTGCTCGATCCCCCGCCTGGAGGGCGCCCGCGTCCACACGGAGGGCGATCTGCATCTGCCGCGCTGCCGCTTCCACGGCGGTGTACGCCTCACCGACGCGCACATCGGCACAGACCTGCTGCTCAACCAGGCCGTCGTGTACCGCGACCGGCGCGGCAAGTCGATCATGGCGGACGGCATGTCCGTCGGACAGGACCTCCAGGCCGAGATGCTGGAGACGCACGGGGAGCTCAGCCTGCGCGGTGCCCAGATCGGCGTCTCGCTCAGCCTGCGCGGCAGCCGGCTCTCCAACGCGTACGGGAGCCGGGCGCTCAACGCGCCGCAGCTGACGGTCGAACGCTCCCTCTACCTGACCCCCGCCGGTGTCGGCAATCCGCTCCAGACCAGCGGCACGACACCGGCCCGCGGCACCCGCGTGCAGCGCTTCGAGTGCCAGGGCGGGGTGCGGCTCGACGACGGCCGGTTCGGCGACGCCGTCGACCTCGACCAGGCGCGCTTCCACCTGGAGAACGACCAGGAGGTGTCGCTGCGCCGCATCCAGACGCCCGAGCTGCGCTTCCTGTGCGAGCGGCCGCAGCGCGGGCGGATCGTCCTGTCCGGCGCGAAGGTCGTCAACCTCATCGACAGGGCGGCGAGCTGGCCGGGCCCCGGCGGTCTGCGCGTGGGCGGCTTCACGTACGAGAACCTCATTCCCTCCGGCCCGTTCCCGCTGTCGCGGCGCCTCGAGTGGCTGTCGGCCGCGACGCCGGAGTACAGCCCGGAGCCGTACGAGAAGCTCGCGACCGTGCTGCGCAACAGCGGCGAGGACGCCGACGCGCGGGAGGTGCTGCTCGCCAAGCAGCGCCGCCGCCGCGAGACGCTGCCGCCGGCCGCGAAGATCTGGGGGTACATCCAGGACTGGACGGTCGCCTACGGGTACCGGCCCGGGCGGGCCGCGGTGTGGATGGCCGTGCTGTGGGCGGCGAGCACGCTGGCCTTCTCCCACGCGTCGCATCCGGCCATCAAACCGGGTGAGGCACCGCACTGGAGTCCGGCCCTGTTCTCGCTCGATCTCATCCTGCCGGTCATCGACCTGGGCCAGGACGGCTACTGGCAGCTGCGGGGCGGCTGGCAGTGGGCCGCGACCGTGCTGATCCTGCTCGGCTGGATCCTCGCCACGACGGTCGCCGCGGGCGCCACCCGGCTGCTCCGCAGAAACTGACCGGGCACCCTCGCATTTTTTGCCGGACCGCGGGCAACCATGGGCGCATTTCAGCCGTCATCCCAGCGCAACCATCAACCGAGCGACGGGGAGCGGGGTCCACACCTTGGCACTGCTGCGCGCCCTCATCCGCACCGCGCGGATGGTCCGCCACACCTCGGGTCTCGCGGCCGGGCTGCCCGCCGACGACGACGTCCTCCTGGACGTCCCCGACGAACGCCTCGCGCCCGCGCTCGTCGCCGCGGGCCGGGGCGAGTACGAGGCGGCCGCCAAGCTGCTCGCCGCCACCCGCGAGGCCGGCGAGTGGGAGAACCGGGACCGCTACGTCACCCGGCTCGCCGCCTTCGCCAGATCCCGCGGCGAATGGTTCGACGACTGGCGCTTCGCGGCGCCCCACGACCCGGACGCCCTCCTCGTCAAGGCCGAGCTGGAGGTCGCGCGCGGCTGGGAGTCCCCCGCCCGCGCCGAGCTGCTGCGCGAGGTGACACCGCTGATCACCGCCGCCGCCGAGGGCGACCCCGGCGACCCGGTGCCCTGGCGGGTCGCCCTCGACCACGCGCGCGGCACGAACACCTCGCACACCGTCTTCGAGAGGCTCTGGGCCGAGGCCATACGGCGCTCCCCGCACCACTACGGCTGCCATGTGTCGGCGCTCCAGTACCTGTCGGCCGCCTGGTACGGCTCGCACCGCGAGTGCTTCGACTTCGCCGAGCGCGCGGCCCAGGACGCCCTGCCGGGATCCCTGGTGCAGGCGCTGCCGGTGCGGGCCGCGTTCGCGTACCTGACGAGCGGGGAGGGCCCGGGACCGGCCGCCAAGGTGTCCCGCGAGCGCCTTGACGAGGCCGCCGACCTGGCGATCGCCCTGTCCCGCGAGTACGCCGCCGACGACCCCTGGCCCGCCGAGGTCCGCAACCTCCTCACGTACGTCCTGGTCCGCCTGGAACGCTGGTCCGACGCCCTGGAACAACTGCGCCTGACCGGTCCGTACGCGACGTCGTTCCCCTGGGACCGGATCTCGGACGACCCGCTCGGGCAGTTCCTGGAACTGCGTGACGGCGTACGGATCGAGGTGGCCGCGGCCCGTCCGCTCGGCCGCCGCGGGACCGTTCGCGAATCCCTCACCTCCGGCTCCCATTAGGCTTGACCGTCGTGACCACCGTCCGGCTTCCGCTCTTTCCGCTCAACTCGGTGCTGTTCCCGGGACTCGTGCTCCCGCTGAACGTGTTCGAGGAGCGCTATCGCGCCATGATGCGCGACCTGCTGAAGACCTCCTCCGGGGGTTCCGAGGCCTCCGGCGACCCCGCCGACTCCGACGAGCCGCGCCGGTTCGCCGTCGTGGCGATCCGCGACGGCCACGAGGTCGCGCCCAGCGCCCCCGGCATGCCGGACCAGGCGGCGAAGACCGCCGCCGAGGCGGGCCCCGCGGCCGGCTTCGGCGACGACCCGATCAAGGCCCTGCACGGCGTGGGCTGCATCGCGGACGCCGCGACGATCCGGGAGCGCGCCGACGGCAGCTTCGAGGTGCTCGCCACCGGCACGACCCGCGTGAAGGTCCACTCGGTCGACGCGTCGGGCGCCTATCTGACCGCCGAGGTCGAGGAGCTGCCCGAGGAGTCCGGCGACGAGGCGGGCGCCCTCGCCGAAGGGGTGCTGCGCGCCTTCCGCTCCTACCAGAAGCGGCTCGCGGGCGCCCGTGAGCGCTCCCTGGCGACGGGCGCCGACCTGCCGGACGACCCGTCCGTCGTGTCGTACCTGGTGGCCGCGGCGGCCGTTCTCGACGTGCCGACCAAGCAGCGCCTCCTCCAGGCCCCGGACACCGCGTCGCGCCTGCGCGACGAGCTGAAACTCCTTCGCGCCGAGACGGCGATCATCCGTAATCTGCCGTCCTTGCCGGCCGGCGACCTGACCCGGCAGGCGACCAGCCTCAACTGACGTGGCCGGTCCCGACTGACGTAAGGCATGAGGACGTTGGCGAAGAAGTCCAAGAAGCAGCAGTCCGGGGGAACGCCCGCGACCGTGGCGCTCACCGCCGCGGGTACACCCTTCACGACGCACGCGTACGAGCACGACCCGGCCCATCCCTCGTACGGGGACGAGGCGGCGGAGGCGATGGGCGTCTCCCCCGACCGGGTGTTCAAGACGCTCGTCGCCGACGTGGACGGCGAGCTGACCGTCGCCGTCGTGCCGGTGGCGGGCCAGCTCGACCTGAAGGCCCTGGCGACGGCCGTCGGCGGCAAGCGGGCAGCGATGGCCGATCCGGCGGCGGCGGAGCGCACCACGGGCTATGTGCGGGGCGGCATCTCCCCGCTGGGCCAGCGCAAGAAGCTGCGTACGGTCCTGGACGACTCGGCACGGGCGCACGACACGATCTGCGTCTCGGCGGGCCGCCGCGGCCTGGAGGTGGAGCTGGCCCCCACGGACCTGGCGACGCTCACGTCAGCGGTGCTGGCCCCCATCGGCCGCACCTGACCCCGACCGGAATCGCCGCCACCTCTCGACGCACGACATGTCCTCGGCCAAGTACCGAGGACATGTCGAAGAGGACGCGCAAGCGGAAGTGGCGGATCAGGAAGCACAAGGCCAATCACGGGCGCAGGCCCGCCTGAGAGCCCGCACTCAGGGCGCCGGAGGGGTGTCCTGCGGGTAGTGGATGTCGAAGTACGGGTCGGGATCGCGGGGCCCGAACAGGCCGGTCAGGCCGACGTGGACGATCATCGCGGCGAGCGGCCAGGCGAGGAGCGCGCCCTTCGCCTTGAGTTCGAGCGGCGCGTCGAACGTGACGCCCTTGCCGACCTCCTTGGCGTGGGCCGCCACGTCCTGCGTGGGGCCGAGCCAGATCCCGAACCGCCAGGCGAGGAGCCCGCCGAGAAGTCCGCCGACGGCCAGGGCGATGACGAGCGGTACGCCGCCACGCTTGCGCCACAGGAACACGGCGACCGCGCTGACCAGGCCGAACGCGAGGCCGAGCAGCGTGAACGTTCCGTCTACTCCGACGGCCTGCTCGCCCTCGGTGTCCTTGAGATAGACGGCCTGTGCGTCCGCGATGAGCGGCACCTGCGGCGCGAGCCACATCCACAGCGCGCCCAGGAGCAGCCCGCACAGGGCCAGCGCGACCGTGACGACGGCGGCCTCCCGCAGCTCGGTCCTCATCCCTGGCCCGTCCTCCTGGTGCTCGTGAGCGTGAGACGGCACAGCGCCCGCGGGCCCGGAGGCCTGCCAGGGGTCGTGCTGGGGTTGCTGGGGTCGTGGCGTCAGCGGTGCGGTCACTCTGCCATCGTGCCAGGCCCCTGCGACACGCGCGTCACCGGACGGCTGCCCGGCGGTACGCCCAGGTGGCGAGGGCCAGCGAAGCGACGCCGACACCCGCGCAGACACCCAGATCGAGGAGCACGACGCCCCAGTCCGGATGCGCCCCGAAGGTGCGGGCGAAGGCCTCGACGCCGTACGTCGACGGCAGCAGATCGCGCGCGTACTGGATGATGTCCGGCATGCGGTCGGCCGGCAGGACGCCGAGCAGGAGCGCCGCGGACATGCCCAACTGGCCGAGCAGCGTGGCCAGTTCGGGCCGCGGGGCGAGCAGCCCGAGCGCGGCGCCGAGCCCGGAGAGCGCGGCACCGGCGAGCGGGATGACGGCGGCGAGCACCCACAGGTGCGCGAGCGGAAGCTGGAACATGACACAGCCGACGACGGCGGTGACCACGGTCCCGGGCACGGTGAAGGAGGCGTACGCGCCGGCGGCGCCCAGCACCACGGCGGCGGGCGGCACGGGCAGCGTCGCGTAGTGGTCGAGCCCGCCGGCGGCCCGCAACTGCCCGAAATACTGCGCGAGCAGATTGAGAGCAACAAACGCGACAACCAGAACACTCGCCCCGGCGACAACAGCCTGCGCCTCCCGGCCCCCCTCCACCACGCCGCGCATCAGAACCATGATGCCGACGGACTGGAAGGTGGCGACGAAGAGCAGCGGGATCCTGGCGACGCGCGCCCGCGAGAGCTGCGCGCGGTACACGGCAGCGAGGGACGGCAGCAGCCGGGCCCTCGGGGCGAGCTCGCCGACGGCGTCACCCTCGGCGCTCAGCCCGCTCGCGCCCACCCGGGCACCGCCCTGAAGGACCTCAGCGGGTACGACACTCACGGTGCGCGACTCCTGTCGTGACTGTTCCGTCGGGTACTACGTCCATGGGGGCAGCCGTGTTCAAGACTTCACCAGCCCCTTGGCCTCGCCGCCGAGCGCCAGGTACACATCTTCCAGGCTCGGCGTGGTCAGGGAGAAATCGTCAAGGGCGGCGAACGCGGGGCCGCCGGTGACGGCGGCGACGGCGGCCCGCGCCTCGTCGGGGCCGAGCCGCAGCGACCAGCGGCGCCCGGACTCGACAGCAAAAACCCGCAGCGCGGCGACGGCGGGCACGTCCAGCGGCGCCCGCTCCCGCCACACGAGCTCGACGCGCACCTCGCCGGCGACCTTCTCCTTCAGCCCGGCCGGGGTGTCGCAGGCGATCACGCGCCCGCGGTCGAGCACGGCGACGCGATCGAGCACGGTCTCGGCCTCGATGACGTTATGGGTGACCAGCACGACGGTGGCGCCGCTCTCGGCCCGCCGCCGGTCGACGGCGGCCCAGACGGCACGACGGGCGACGGGATCCATCCCCGTGGTCGGCTCGTCAAGCACCAACAACGGCCGCTCCCCCACGAGAGCAGCAGCAAAGCAGGCAAGCCGCCGCTGCCCGCCGGAAAGCTTCTTCAGGGGCCGCGACGCAATCGCCCCGAGCCCCAGCTCCTCCACCACGGCGTCCCGCTCGGCCCGGGCCGCACGCAGATCGAGCCCTCGCAGCCGCCCGGTGGTCTCGGCGGCGAGCGACACGGTCAACTCGTCCAGAGCGCTCGACTCCTGCCCCAGATACGCCAGAATCCGCGAGGCCCGCTCCGGATAGCGCACGATGTCGTGCCCCAAAATCCCGACGCTCCCGCTGTCGGGCCGCATCAGCCCGGTCAGCTGCCGTACGAGGGTGGACTTACCGGCGCCGTTGGGCCCGAGCAGCCCGAAGATCTCCCCGCGCCGGATCTCGAGGGACACCCCGTCGGTGGCCCGGATCGCAGCGCTCCCGGGCGCTCCGCGACGCCCGCGGGTGGCGGGATACGTACGCACGAGATCCCGCACGACGCACACCACATCCCCCCGTCGCCCTCTGGGGGCCGCCTGTGCCGTGCGCGTACTCACGAAGGACGAGACTACGGGGTCGCGCCCTCCCGACGACGCCCGGGTAGGGACATGCCACCGAAAACGGGACGCGCTCCCGCCCCCACGCAGCCGCACCCGCGAACATATGTCCGCCCGGAGCCGACACACGCTGTCGCACCCACCCACATACACGGCCCGACGGACACCGGCCCCCACGCAGCCGCACCCGCGACCGAACGGAAGGGGCCGGGCCGGTATGTCCGCCCGGAGCCGGCACACACAACTGACGCCTACGAAATCCGACGCCGAACCATCCAAGCGAGGAGCGACATACCGGACCGGCCCCGCACCCACCACGGGCGCGAGCCACAAGCCGAAAACAAGCCCGCACCCGACAAGGGGCACCCGGCACCCGCACCCGCACCCGCACCCGCACCCGCCAAGACCACCACCCCGGAGCAAGACCACTCCGCCCCCGACTACTCCGCGGTCACCCTCTCCGCAGCGCTACGCACATCAACCTCCCGCCAGAACCCGGCCCGAATCGCATACCGATCGTGCTCGTCGATCTGATCGTCCTTGTGGGCGAGCAGCCCGAACCGCGCGGCATACCGCAGCAACTCCCCGTCGATACGATGCGGCACCCGCGGATACATGGTGGACAGCTTCTGCAGCTGAACCTGGTCCCCCAGCCGCTCCATCCACCGCCGGGCGAACACCTGCCCCACCTCGAAGGGGTCACCGCCGACGGTGGTGATGTCCTCCTCGCGGTCGGCCCACCGCTGCTCCGCGGTGGTCAGCTGGGCCAGCGTCGGCAGGGACGCCGCGTCCGCCGACTCCCCCACGACCCCGGGCCGCTCGACCCACCCCTTGTCGGACGACCACCGCAAGGTGGCGTTGGCGGGGTGCTGCGCGGGATGAACCTGAGGATGCACCCCAAGCCCAGGAGCGGCGCCGGGTCCGCGCAGGGCGGCAAGGTCCTTGGGCGTGGGGACACCCTTCCCCGCACCACCCCGCTCGTCCTCGGTCCCCCCACCGTCACCCTCGCGCGCGGCCACCCCATGATCGACACCGTCACCGACCGGGGCACCCCCCTGCCCGGCGCCGCCACCCCCCGGCACATCGGAGAGATCCGCGGAGTGCCCCGCCGCGGAGGCAAGCGCCGACTCAGGCAGCGGCGCGGACAGAATCGCCGCGATCTCCGGCCGCGGAGCGGGCTGCGGCGCGCAGATCCCGCCGACTTCCTTGGCCCGCACGGCCTTGGTGATCCAGGCCCGGTCGAGCACGCGCCGCTCATCCGCCTCGGCGACGAGGTCCTCGGACTGGTTGTAGTCGCCGTCGGCGGCCTGCACGGCCCACAGGTGCACGGCGACCCCGTGCTCCTTCGCGGCCATCATGCCGGGCAGCAGATCGCCGTCGCCGGTGACGAGCACGATGTCGGAGCAGGCGCGGTTACGGGCGAGTTCGGTCAGCTCGGCGTGCATCGCCGCGTCGACCCCCTTCTGCGCCCAGCGCCCGTCGCTACGGGTAAGCGCACCGAGTCGCACGGTCACGCGGGGCATCACGCGAAGCCGGCGGTGCTCGGGCTGGGGCACCCGGTCCGGCGCCCCGTCGAACCAGTAGATCCGCAGAAGTGGCCGCTCGGTGTCGGATTCGGCGCGCTCACGCAGCCCTTGGATGAGGGCGACATGATCGACGGTGATCCGGGACCGGGACGGCTCCCCCGCGAGGAGACTCGCGGCGGCCCCGAGCAGGTAACCGGCGTCCACCAGGACGATACAACGGTCCACGCGATCCACCCTCTTTCGCTGAATTACCGGCGTCCGGAGGTCCCACGGTGTCGACGATCGCGGGTTCGCCTCGGGTTTCCTTCGAGTCTGCCCGACCACACGGGGGTTAACGGCCCGAACTCGATCTTCGGCGTGGCGGATCGGACGAATTCCCGAAGCGGCCCGCTCACAGAACTCCCGTCGCGCTCCTAACAACGCCCTGACAGCGCTTATTACGCACGGTAATTCTCTGAAATGCGTGCCTCGTCAGCATATGTGAATCTGAATCCGGCCCTGGCCCCTAGACCCCCCGCAGGAGGCAGTCACCATGGCCAAGAACAAGAACCGCAAGCAGGGCGACCAGCGCAGCCGCGCCTCCGCCTCCGAGCAGGCTTCCGAGCAGGCCAAGTCGGCCGGTATGGAAGCACAGTCGGAGATGCAGTCGCAGGCTCAGGGCACGCCCGCGGATGTTGCCCGTAAGCACCAGCGCCGCTTCGGCCACAACTGACGCCTTCCGTAAGGCAAGTGGCCCTTTGGGCACACAGTGAGGGGCGCTCCCGGAGGAATCCGGGAGCGCCCCTCACTCACGTAATGACCAAATCCTCAGGGCCCTTCAGCCCGCGTCGGCCCGACTCAGCCCGCCAGACAGGACGGCCCGAGCAGCACCTTCAGGTCGCCGAAGAGCGCGGGGTCGGGCTGCACGCGATGCCGGTCGAGCCGCAGCACCGTTGTCTTACGGGCCCCTTGGAGCTTGATCCTCACCTCGCTGTTGCCCTTGTGGTGACTGAGGATCTCGCCGAGCCTGCTGACCATCGGCGGGGTCACCTTCACCGTGGGGATGGTGATCGTCACGGGCGCGTTGGTCCCGGCGTTCGACAGGTCGGGGACCATGAGTTCCATCGCGACGAGGCGCGGCACGTCCTCGCGCTTGTCGAGGCGGCCCTTGACGAACACGACGGCGTCCTCGACGAGTTGGGTCGACACCAGCTGATACGTCGCCGGGAAGAACATGCACTCGATGGAGCCGGCCAGGTCCTCGACGGTCGCGATGGCCCAGGCGTTGCCCTGCTTGGTCATCTTGCGCTGGAGGCCCGAGATGATGCCGCCGATAGTGACGATCGAACCGTCCGAGTAGTCGCCGCCGGTGAGCTGCCCGATGCCGGCGTCGGCCTTGTCGGACAGCACGTGTTCGAGGCCGAACAGCGGGTGGTCGGAGACGTAGAGACCGAGCATCTCGCGCTCCTGGGCGAGGAGATAGGTCTTCTCCCACTCGTCCTCGGAGAATTCGACGTCGAGCCCGAATCCCGGCTCGCTGCTGTCCTCCTCGCCCATGCCGCCGAAGAGGTCGAACTGGCCCTCGGCCTCCTTGCGCTTGACCTGCACGACGTTGTCGATCATCGGCTCGTACTGTGCGGTGAGGCCCTTGCGGGTGTGCCCCATCGTGTCGAACGCGCCTGCCTTGATCAGCGATTCGGTGGTGCGCTTGTTGCAGGCGGCGGCCTCGACCTTGTCGAGGTAGTCGGGGAAGGAGGCGTACTTCCCCTTCGCCTTGCGGCTGCGGATGATCGACTCGACCACATTCGTACCGACGTTACGGACGGCGGAGAGGCCGAAGAGGATCACGTCGTCGCCCTGGGCGGCGAAGTTGTGTTCCGACTCGTTCACATTCGGCGGGAGGACCTTGATGCCCATGCGGCGGCATTCGTTCAGATAGACCGCGGACTTGTCCTTGTCGTCCTTCACCGACGTGAGCAGCGCGGCCATGTACTCGGCCGGGTAGTTCGCCTTGAGGTAGGCGGTCCAGTAGGTGACGAGACCGTACGCGGAGGAGTGCGCCTTGTTGAACGCGTATCCGGCGAACGGCACCAGGACGTCCCACAGGGCCTGGATCGCCGCGTCGGAGAAGCCCTTCTTCTTGGCACCGGCCTGGAAGAGGACGAAGTTCTTCTCCAGCTCCTCGGGCTTCTTCTTGCCCATCACGCGGCGCAGGATGTCGGCCTCGCCGAGCGAGTAGCCGGCGATGATCTGGGCGGCCTTCTGCACCTGCTCCTGGTACACGATGAGGCCGTAGGTGAGACCGAGGGTCTCCTTCAGCGGCTCTTCGAGCTCCGGGTGGATCGGGGTGATCTCCTGGCGCCCGTTCTTGCGCTCCGCGTAGTTCGTGTGCGAGTTCATTCCCATCGGGCCCGGCCGGTACAGGGCCGAGACGGCGGAAATGTCCTCGAAGTTGTCGGGCTGCATCTGGCGGAGCAGCGAACGCATCGGACCGCCGTCGAACTGGAACACGCCGAGCGTGTCACCGCGGCAGAGCATCTCGTACGTCTTGGGGTCGTCCAGCGGCAGGGAGAGCATCTCCAGGTCGATGCCCTTGTTGGCCTTCACCATCTTGACGGCGTCGTCCATGATCGTGAGGTTGCGCAGGCCGAGGAAGTCCATCTTCAGCAGGCCGAGCGACTCGCACTGCGGGTAGTCCCACTGCGTGATGGTCACGCCGTCCGAGTGCCGGACCCAGATCGGGGCGTGGTCGACGATGGGCTCGCTGGACATGATGACGCCGGCGGCGTGGACGCCCATCTGCCGGACCAGGCCCTCGACGCCCTTGGCGGTGTCGATGACCTTCTTGACGTCCGGCTCGTTCTCGTACATCCCCCGGATCTCGCCCGCCTCGCTGTAGCGCGGGTGGGCGGGGTCGGTGATGCCCGACAGGTCGATGCCCTTGCCGAGGACGTCGGCGGGCATCGCCTTGGTGAGGCGGTCGCCCATCGCGTACGGGTAGCCGAGGACGCGCGCGGAGTCCTTGATCGCGTTCTTGGCCTTGATCTTGCCGTAGGTGCCGATCATGGCGACCTTGTCGGCGCCGTACTTCTCGGTCACGTACCTGATCACTTCGACGCGCCTGCGCTCGTCGAAGTCGATGTCGACATCGGGCATGGAGACGCGCTCGGGGTTCAGGAACCGCTCGAAGATCAGGCCGTGTGTGATCGGGTCGAGGTCGGTGATGCCCATGGCGTACGCGACGATCGAGCCGGCCGCGGAGCCTCGGCCGGGGCCGACCGCGATGCCGTTGTTCTTCGCCCACATGATGAAGTCGGCGACGACCAGGAAGTACCCCGGGAACCCCATCTGGATGATGATGTCCATCTCGTACTCGGCCTGCTTCTGCCGGTCCTCTGGGACGCCGCCCGGGTAGCGGCGCTCCATGCCGACCCGGACCTCCTCCTGGAACCAGGTGACCTCGGTGAAGCCCTCCGGGATGTCGAACTTCGGCATGAGGTCGCGCTTCTCGAACATGCCCGTGGTGTCGATCTGCTCGGCGACCAGGAGCGTGTTGGCGCAGCCCTCCTGCCAGGCGTCCGAGGAGTCGACGGCGTACATCTCGTCGGTCGTCTTGAGGTAGTAGCCCGTGCCGTCGAAGCGGAAGCGGTCCGGGTCCGAGAGGTTCTTGCCGGTCTGGATGCACAGCAGGGCGTCGTGCGCGGTCGCCTCGTGCGCGTACGTGTAGTGCGAGTCGTTCGTCACCAGGGGCGGGATGCCGAGCTTCTTGCCGACCCGCAGCAGGTCGTCGCGGACCCGGCGCTCGATGTCGATGCCGTGGTCCATCAGCTCCAGGAAGTACCGGTCCTTGCCGAAGATGTCCTGGTACTCGGCCGCCGCCTTGACCGCCTCGTCGAACTGGCCGAGGCGCAGACGCGTCTGGAGCTCACCGGACGGGCAGCCGGTCGAGGCGATGAGCCCCTCCGACCACTGGGAGATCGTCTCCTTGTCCATGCGCGGCCACTTCTGCAGCCAGCCCTCCGCGTACGCGTCCGAGGACAGCTTGAAGAGGTTGTGCAGGCCCGTGCTGTTCGCCGCCCAGATCGTCTTGTGGGTGTAACCACCCGAACCGGAGACGTCGTCCCGCTTCTGGTGCGGCTGGCCCCACTGGACCTTGCGCTTGTTGCGCCGGGACTCGGGGGCGACGTACGCCTCGATCCCGATGATCGGGACGACCCCGGACTTCTTCGCCGTGTGGAAGAAGTCGTACGCCCCGTGGAGGTTGCCGTGGTCGGACATGGCGATGTGCGTCATGCCCATTTCATTGCAGGCATTGAACATGTCCTTGAGCCGCGCGGCACCGTCCAGCAGCGAGTACTGGGTGTGGACGTGCAGGTGCGTGAACGGCGGCTTTGACACGGTTTCGGCCTCCAACGGAAACGGACGGATACGGACCGGCGACAGGCTGCAGGCAGTCGGGCGGACAGCTTGGAAGTCTACGGGTGGGCACTGACAACCCGCGGGCACTCGGGGGTACGGTCGGGCGTTGGACAGAGCAGGACAGCTGTCCCCCATGGCACGATCCACGGTCACCATCCGTCGTCACCCCCGACGGCACAGCCCGCACCAGGAGGCACCCCGCGATGTCGGTCCCCCAGCCCACCGCAGAGCAGCGCGGCGAGCAGATCCTCAGCGTCTTCGACACCGCGTTCGGCGAGCTCCTGGCCGCCGACCCCGCCGCGTTCCGGGTGAAGTTCCGGAAGATGGCCTCGTCGGCCTTCGCGTTCTACCGCGGGACGGCGTGCCTGTTCTACGCGGACCTGGAGCGCGAGCGGCACGGCGGCCCGTACCTGGACGACCGCACGGGCCGGGTGTGGATCCACGGCGACCTGCACGCGGAGAACTTCGGCACGTACATGGACTCCACGGGCCGCCTGATCTTCAATGTGAACGACTTCGACGAGGCGTACGTCGGCCCCTTCACCTGGGACCTCAAGCGCTTCGCCGCCTCCGTGGCCCTGATCGGCTACACGAAGGCGCTCAGCGACGAGCAGATCACCGACCTGGTGCGCACGTACGCGGGCGCGTACCGCGAGCGGATCCACGCGCTCGCGACGGGCGCCAAGAGCGACGAGGTGCCGCCCTTCACGCTCGACACGGCCGAGGGCCCGCTCCTGGACGCGCTGCGCGATGCCCGCTCCCTGACCCGCTTCGGGCTGCTCGACTCGATGACGGAGATCCGTGACTTCGAGCGCCGGTTCGCGTCCGGCGGCGGCACCATCGAGCTCGACGCGGCGACGCGTTACAAGGTCCTGGCGGCCTTCGACGGCTATCTGGAGACGCTCCCGGAGTCGTCCCTGACGCGTCCGGACTCGTACCGCGTGAAGGACGTGGTGGGGCGGCGCGGCATCGGCATCGGCTCCGCGGGCCTGCCCTCGTACAACATCCTTCTGGAGGGCCACAGCGACGCCCTGGAGAACGATGTCGTGATCTATCTCAAGCAGGCCCAGACGCCGGCCGTGTCGCGGCACATCACGGACGCGGCGATCCGGGACTACTTCGAGCACGAGGGCCACCGCACGGTGATCTCGCAGCGCGCGCTCCAGGCGCACGCGGACCCGTGGCTCGGCTGGACCGAGCTGGACGGCTCGGGGCAGCTGGTCGCCGAGGTGTCGCCGTACGCGGTGGACCTCGACTGGTCGGACATCGACGACCTGGAGGAGATCGCCGCGGTCGTCGCCGACCTCGGCCGGGCCACGGCGACGATGCACGCGGCGGCCGACGACCTGTCCGGGCAGTCCCTGGTGCCGTTCTCCACGGAGCGGGCCATCGACGCGGCCATCGCGGCGGACGAGGACGGCTTCGCGGGTCTCCTGGTCGACTTCGCGCACAGCTACGGGGCACGCGCGCGTGCGGACCACCAGATCTTCGTGGACCTCTTCCGCAACGGCCGGATCCCGGGCCTGTAGGCCACAGGGGCCGACAACGCTCCCGTAACGCACAGCGACCCTTTAGGGGTCCCTTACAGGAACGCATGGCACACTCCTCCGCGATGGACGACATATCCGGAACCCAGCTCAGAGCCGTGCGCGCGGCGCTCTTCACGGCTCTCGTCGTGATGCTCTCCGCCGCGTCGCACGTCCTGCTGTCCCGGGTCCCCCTTCCGGTGGTGACGGTGGCGGCCACGGCCTTCGCCGTCTTCGTCCTCGCGTACGCGCTGGCGGGGCGCGAGCGGAGCTTCGGCCGGATCGCGGCCCTGCTCGTCCCGCTGGAGCTGGCCGCCGACACGGTGTTCACGACGGGCCAGCACGTCTGTTACGGCGCGGCGGGCGGGCCCGTCGCCGGGCCGCTGCGCGCGGTCGGGCTCGACGTCCTGTGCGGCGGCAGCGTCGGTACGCCGCTGGCGCGCATGGCCGGCGGCAACACCGACAAGGCTGCCGCGCTCCTCGCGCACACCGACCCGGCCGCCGCCTGGCTGCTCCTCGGCGCGCATGTCGCCGTGGGCCTCCTCGCCGCCGCCTGGCTGCGCCGCGGCGAGCAGGCGCTGGCCCAGCTGCTGCGCGCGGTCGCCGGGTTCACCTTCCGGCCGCTACTGATCGCCTTCGCCGCTGTACGGGCCCACCTGGAGCCCGCACGCCGCCTGCCGCGGCCCGCGCGCCGGGTCCGGGCCGCGCGTACGCGCCTGTGGGTGCACTCCGTGGGACGACGCGGACCGCCGTGCGTGGCCCTGGCCGCCTGAGGCCCGGGCCCGGCACAGCAGTCCCCCTTTGAAGACTTCGCAGCACCCACACGGAGAACGATCATGAGCCAGAGGAACAGCCAGGCCGCGAAGACGGCGGCCCGCGAGCGGCTTCGCGTCGAGCGCGAGAAGCAGGCCAAGAAGGAGAAGGCGAAGCGCCAGGCGATCGTCGCCGGCGGGATCGTCGCGGTCCTCGCGATAGCCGGCGGCATCGGCTTCGGCGTCATGCAGATGAACAAGCCCACCTACTGGGAAGCGGCGAAGGACGACAAGCTGGTCGCGCCCAAGAACACCACGGGCAAGAACAACACGACGGTGACCCTCGGCGAGGACTCCGCCAAGAAGACGATCATCGCCTACGAGGACTCGCGCTGCCCGGTCTGCGCCGCCTTCGAGCAGACGGTCGGCACGACGGTGAAGAAGGACCTCGACGACGGCAAGTACAAGATCCAGTACATCGGCGCCACCTTCCTCGACAAGAACCTCCAGGGCGAAGGCTCCAAGAACGCGCTCAGCGCGCTCGGCTCCGCCCTGAACGTCTCCAAGGACGCCTTCTGGGACTACAAGGAGGCGCTGTACTCCAAGAAGTGGCACCCGGAGGAGACCACCGACAAGTTCAAGGACGACGCGTACCTCATCAAGGTCGCGAACACCGTCCCGGAACTGAAGAACAACTCGGCCTTCCAGAAGGACGTCAAGGACGGCACCTTCGACAAGTGGGCCCTGGAGATGTCGAAGAACTTCGACAACAACAAGTACGGGGTCGAGGGCACCCCGTCGTTCGTGATGGACGGCAAGCAGCTCACCGGCCCCGACGGCAAGACCGCGCCCAGCACCGTCGCCGACTACAACACCGCGGTCGACAAGGCCCTCAAGGGCTGACGCCGACGCGCTGACGAAGTGTGGGCGAACTCTTCGGAGTTCGCCCACTTTTCGCTTTTACTGGTCAGTAATGTGATCACCTGTGACCAGTCGACTCAACATAGCCAGCCTCAACACCCTTGCGCCGAGCCGCCGTACGGTCGTGAAGGCCGCGGCCGCCACGGCCGGCGCCTCCACCCTCGCGGCGCTCGCCACCGCCCCCGCCGCGCACGCGGCCGACGGCCCCGCCTTCCTGCACGGCGTCGCGTCGGGCGACCCGCTGCCCGACGGCATCCTCCTGTGGACGCGCGTGACGCCCACCCCCGACGCCGTGCCCGGCTCCGGAAAGGGCCCCGACGCGGACGTCCGCTGGGAGGTCGCCCAGGACAAGGACTTCCACCAGGTCGTCGCCCACGGCACCACCACGGCACGGGCGTCCGCCGACCACACCGTCAAGGCCGATGTAAGGGGCCTGCTCCCTGCGAGTGTCTATTACTTCCGCTTCTCCGTAGAGGGCGGAGAAGGCGGAGAGGGCGCCGTCTCCCCCGTGGGCCGTACGCGCACGGCGCCCGCGCTCGACGCGCAGGCCGCGGGCGTCCGGTTCGGAGTGGTCTCGTGCGCCAACTGGGAGGCCGGCTACTTCTCCGCGTACCGCCATCTCGCCGCCCGCACCGACCTGGACGCGGTGCTCCATCTCGGCGACTACATCTACGAGTACAAGACCGGCGAGTACCCCGAGGCCAAGTACGTCGTACGGCAGCACGAGCCGCGCCACGAGATCCTCACGCTCGCCGACTACCGCGTGCGCCACGGCCTGCACAAGACCGACGCCGACGTGATGGCCGTACACGCCGCGCACCCGCTCATCGCCATCTGGGACGACCACGAGTTCGCCAACGACGCCTGGTCGGGCGGCGCCGAGAACCACACGCCCGGCACCGAGGGCGACTGGGCGGCGCGTCAGCAGGCCGCCAAGCAGGCCTACTTCGAGTGGATGCCGGTGCGCCCGTCCACCGCGGGCACCGTCTACCGCCGCCTGCGCTTCGGCAAGCTGGCCGATCTGCACCTGCTCGACCTGCGCTCGTTCCGCTCCCAGCAGTCGACCGTCGGCAACGGCGACGTGGACTCCCCCGAGCGCTCGATCACCGGCCGCGCCCAGCTCGACTGGCTGAAGGCGGGCCTGGCCGCGTCCGACGCCTCGTGGAAGCTCGTCGGCACCTCGGTGATGATCTCGCCGGTCGCCTTCGGCTCGCTGCCGGCCCATCTGCTGGAGCCGCTCGCCGAGTTGCTCGGCCTGCCGACCGGCGGCCTCGCGGTCAACGTCGACCAGTGGGACGGCTACACGCACGACCGCAAGGAGCTGATCGGGCACCTGCGGGACAAGGCGATCCGCAACACGGTCTTCCTCACCGGCGACATCCACATGGCCTGGGCGAACGACGTACCGGTGACGGCCGGAACGTATCCGCTCTCCCCGTCCGCGGCCACGGAGTTCGTCGTCACGTCGGTGACCTCCGACAACCTCGACGACATCCTGCACGTGGCTCCGAACACCATCTCGACGGTGGCGGAGGGCGCCATCAAGGCGGCCAACCGCCATGTGAAGTGGCTGGACATGGACGCGCACGGCTACGGCGTCCTCGACGTCACCGCCGAGCGCTCGCAGATGGACTACTACGTCGTCTCCGACCGCAAGGATCCGGCCGCGACGACCTCCTGGGCCCGCTCCTACCGCACGCTCAGCGGCACGCAGAAGGTCGAGCGGGTGAACACACCGGTGCGCTGACCCGGACCCCAGGTGGCGGACGAGGGGCCAATTCCAGCCACTCGTCGGCGCGTTAAGAACGGATCACAGCACTACGGCGGGTGGTGCTGTCCGCGGACCGAATGCGGACACACCACCCGTCGCGGTAACCGCTCCCGTTACGTATGGATCTCAAACTCCGGACGCCACACGAAAATTTCTTCCTGTTGCCCCGAATTGCCGGAGGAAGAGCGGCAATTGATTGGGCCAGAACACCGCTCTTCAAGGACTGACATGGCCACGTAATCTCCCCGCGGCGGCGAGGAAGTTCCTCCCCCACCCCGTCCGCGAGGAGTCCGCATGACCGCGCTTGCCCGAATATCTCCGCTGATGCGCCGCCGCCTGATCGGCACCGCGCTGGTGGCCGGAACCCTGGCCATCGCCCCGCTGTCCGCCCCGTCGGGCAGCGCCGCGACCGCCAAGGCGTCGGCCTCCGCGCAGAAGTGCGCCGACAGCGGCAACGCCGTGGCACGCGAGAAGAAGCCCACCGGCGCCGACCACGCGCAGGAGCCGAACGAGGTCAGCGCGGCCAAGGCCAAGTCCATGGACGCGGACATGCAGCGCAGACTCGACAAGATGCGCGCCGACGGAACGCTCTCCAGAGGCCTCGCCGCCGCGTCGACCACGATCCCGGTCTACGTCCACGTCATCCACGACGGCGCGACCGGCAATCTCTCGTCGACCGACATCGCCAAGCAGATCGACGTCCTGAACGCGGCCTACAGCGGCCAGGGCACCGGCAACAACGACTCGGGCTTCACGTTCACGCTGGCCGGCACCGACTACACGGACAACGCCGCCTGGTACAACGGCATCACGCCGGGATCCGCCGCCGAGAAGTCCATGAAGTCCACACTCCGCAAGGGCGGCGCGGGCGCGCTGAACTTCTACACCGCCAACCTCGGCCAGGACCTGCTCGGCTGGGCGACGTTCCCGTCCTCGTACAAGTCGAACCCGTCCGACGACGGCGTGGTCGTCCTCGACACCTCGCTGCCGGGCGGCTCGGCCACCAACTACAACGAGGGCGACACGGGCACCCACGAGATCGGCCACTGGATGGGGCTGTACCACACCTTCCAGGGCGGCTGTAACGGCAACGGCGACTACGTCGCCGACACCCCGGCCGAGAAGAGCGCCGCGTTCCAGTGCCCGACCGGGCGCGACACCTGCGTCAACAAGACGGGCGTCGACCCGATCCACAACTTCATGGACTACACGTACGACTCCTGCATGTACCAGTTCACCGCGGGCCAGGTGCAGCGGATGAAGGACAGCTGGACGGCGTACCGCGCGGGCTAGCGGACCGCAGTACGGCCTAGAGCGAATCGAGGAAGCCGAGCGCCACCCGCCAGGTGGCCTCGGCCGCCTCCGCGTCGTAGTCCGGCAGTTCGGGGTCGGTGTAGAGGTGGCCGGCGCCCGGGTAGCGGTAGACCTCCACGTCGGCGCCGGTCCGGCCCATCTGGAGGTACCAGGCGCTCAGCCAGTCGTCGGTCTCGAACGGGTCGGGCTCGGCGACGTGCAGCTGGACGGGCAGTTCGTCCACGGAGGCGTTCTCGGCGATGTCCGAGGTGCCGTGCAGGAGCAGCAGGCCGCGCGCCTTGTCGTCGCCGAGTGCCAGGGTCTGCGCGATCGAGGCGCCGAGGGAGAAACCGGCGTAGACGAGCCCGCGCTCGGAGTAAGGGGCGGCGGCGAGGATGGCGCGCTTGAGCAGCTCGTCCTTGCCGATCTCCTCGTTGAAGGCCATGCCGTCCTCGACGGTGTCGAAGGTGCGGCCCTCGAAGAGGTCCGGGGTCCACACCTCGTGTCCGGCAGCCCGCAGCCGGTCGGCCGCGTCACGGACGGCGGGACGCAGGCCGTGCGTCGAGTGGAAAAGCATGATGTTCATGTGGCCCATGGTGCCATCCGGGGGCGCCCGTGCCCGTCAGCGGCCACGCTCCTCAGCGCAGGCTGCGCACGTCGAGGTGGCGCAGTACGCGGTCCACGATCTCGGGGTCGGCGCCCGGCTCGCTGCGCGCCGCGAGCACCTCGTGGCGGGCGGCGGAGAGCATCTCGTTCTGGATGCGGCGCACGCGCTTGATTCTTGAGACGCGCTTGGCGTGCGCCTCCTTGCGTTCCTCGCTGCCCAGTTCGGGGTCGATGCGCAGTCCGATGTCGTAGGCCCTGCGCGCCATCTGGTCGGAGAGGTCGTCGGGCAGTTCCTCGACCTCCTCGATCTCCTTCAGCCGCCGCTTGGCGGCCCTGGCCGCGCGGAGCGCGAGCTGCTGCTCGAACTCCTTCTCGGCCTCGGCGTCCGCCTTGACCCCCAGCTTCTTCACCAGCCAGGGCAGGCTCAGCCCCTGGAGCACGAGGGTGCCCATGATGACGCCGAACGCGATGAAGACGATCTCGTCGCGGTCGGGGAACGGTGAGTTGTCGTCCATGGTGAACGGGATGGCGAGGGCCAGGGCGACGGAGGCGACCCCGCGCATTCCCGCCCACCACATGATCACGGTCTCGCGCCAGGAGATGGGGATGTCCTCGTCGAGATCCCGCCGCGCATGCAGACGCCGCGTCAGCCAGGTAGCCGGAAGCAGCCACAGCAGGCGTACGAAAATGACGACCGCCACGACGGTGCCGGCCCAGCCGAGCATCTCGCCCCAGCGGCCGGCCGCGGTCCTGATCGCGTTGTGCAGTTCGAGTCCGATGAGGCCGAAGGCGACGCCAGTGACGAGAGTGTCGACGATGTCCCAGAAGGCGCGGCCGGTCAGCCGGGTCATGACGTCGTCCGCGTCGAAGGCGTACTCGGCGAGGAACAGCGCCGTGACGAGTACGGCGAGGACCCCGGAGCCGTGCAGCTCCTCGGCCAGCACGTACGAGGCGAACGGCATCAGGAGCGTCAGACCGATCTGGAGCGTGGAGTCGTCGAGGAAGTCCAGCAGCTTGTTGGCGGTCCAGCCGATCACGAGCCCGACGACGAGCGCGACGACGGCGGACAGGAGGAGCGAGACGACGGCCTCCGGCCAGGAAAAGCTGCCGCTCACTACGGCGGCGATGGCCACGTGGTACAGCACGATCGCGGTCACGTCGTTGAACAGGCCCTCGCCCTCCAGGGTCGACACCAGGCGGCGGGGCAGGCCGAGTTGGCCGGCCACGGCGGTCGCGGCGACGGGGTCGGGCGGCGCTACGAGGGCGCCGAGCGCGACGGCCGCGGCGATCGGCAGGCCCGGCACGATGGCGTTGGCGACGAACGCGACGGCCGCCGTGGTGACGAAGACCAGGGCCACGGCGAGCAGGAAGATCGGTCTCTTGTTCGCCGCGAACTGACGCCATGACGTGCGCTTCACGGCCGCGTAGAGCAGGGGCGGCAGGAGGATCGGGAGGATCAGATCGGGCGGAACCTCGACGTTCGGCACGAACGGGAGGAGGGCCAGACTGATGCCGAGCAGCGTCATCAGGACGGGCGCGGGCAGCCCGAGCCGGTCTCCGAGTGGCACGCTCAGCACGGCCCCGAGCAAGAGCACGAACAGCAGGGCCAACTGATCCACGGTGCGCACCCCGGCGAGTAACGGCGGTCAAGCCATCGGACGATCAAGTCCCCAGCGTGCCACGCACATCGCTCTGTGGTGATTTGTGGCGCGAGTCGGCGCCGTGGAGACCAGGCCCTAGGGGGCGTCCGGCTGCCCCAGCGCCTTCCGCATCGCCCGGTGCGGAATCCCCGCGTCGGGGAACTCCGGCCCGTACACGGCATAGCCGAGGCGCTCGTAGAATCCCAGCGCTTGCGTCTGCGCGTGCAGGTCCACGGCGACGAGCCCACGCTCCGCCGCGGCGTCCTCGATGGCACGCACGAGGGCCGCGCCCACGCCGAGCCCGCGCGCGGCCTTCGCGACCGCGAGCCGTCCGAGCGCGCCGACCCCGGCGTCCCCGCCGTTCTTCGCCACGGCGGCGGCGCCGGTCAGCAGCCGCCCCGTGCCGAGCGGCTCACCGTCGGCGCGCAGCGCCAGCACGTGCACCGTGCCGGCCCCGCCGTCGTGCTCGTCGTACTCGAGCTCCTGAGGAACCCGCTGCTCGATGACGAAGACCTCCTGGCGCACCGCGAAACACGCCTTGCGGTCGGCCTCACTGTCGGCGACCCGCACCACGTATGAGGAAGAGGGCTGCGGCACGGTCACGAGCTCTCCGCCCGGACGCGGTCCAGGGCCGTCTGCAGGTCCTCGGGGTACTCGCTGGAGAACTCAACCCACTCGCCGTCGGCCGGGTGCTCGAAGCCGAGCCGCACGGCGTGCAGCCACTGGCGGGTGAGGCCGAGCCGCTTGGCGAGCGTCGGGTCGGCGCCGTACGTCAGGTCGCCGACGCAGGGGTGCCGGTGGGCCGACATGTGCACGCGGATCTGGTGCGTACGCCCCGTCTCCAGCTTGATGTCCAGGAGGCTGGCGGCGCGGAACGCCTCGATGAGGTCGTAGTGCGTGACGGACGCCTTGCCCTCGGCGGTCACGGCCCACTTGTAGTCGTGGTTCGGGTGGCGCCCGATGGGGGCGTCGATCGTGCCGCTCATCGGGTCCGGGTGCCCCTGGACCAGCGAGTGGTAGCGCTTGTCGACGACGCGCTCCTTGAACTGCCGCTTCAGCGTCGTGTACGCGCGCTCCGACTTGGCGACGACCATGAGGCCGGAGGTGCCGACGTCGAGCCGGTGGACGATGCCCTGGCGCTCGGCGGCGCCGGACGTGGAGATCCGGTACCCGGCTGCGGCGAGGCCGCCGATCACGGTCGTCCCGGTCCAGCCGGGGCTGGGGTGCGCGGCGACGCCGACCGGCTTCATGATCACGACGATGTCGTCGTCGTCATGGACGATCTCCATGCCCTCGACGGGCTCGGCGATGATCTGCACCGGGGCGGGCGCCTGCGGCATCTCCACCTCGAGCCAGGCCCCGCCGTGCACGCGCTCGGACTTGCCGACCACAGAGCCGTCGACCGCGACCTTCCCCGCCGCGGCGAGCTCGGCGGCCTTGGTGCGGGAGAAGCCGAACATGCGGGAGATGGCGGCGTCTACGCGCTCGCCCTCCAGGCCGTCGGGCACGGGCAGGGTTCGGATCTCGGGAATCGTGCTCACCCATTGAGTATGCAGGAGCCCGCCGACACTCCGGACCGCGCAAAGGGAAAGCCCGTGGTCCCTCAGTCCTTGTGGACGGTCCCGTCCGGGTCGAGTCCCCGGAACGAGAGGAGCACGATCAGGATGCCGCCGCACACGATCGCCGAGTCGGCGAGGTTGAACACGGCGAAGCTCTTCGGCGCGATGAAGTCGACCACGGCCCCTTCGAAGACGCCGGGCGAGCGGAAGATCCGGTCGGTGAGATTGCCGAGCGCCCCGCCGAGGAGCAGCCCCAGGGCGATCGCCCAGGGCAGGCTGTAGAGCTTGCGGGCGAGCCGGGCGATCACGACGATCACGGCCGCGGCGATCACGGTGAAGATGATCGTGAAGGCCTCGCCGATGCCGAACGCGGCGCCCGCGTTCCTGATCGCCTCGAGCCGCAGCCAGTCACCGAGGAGCTCGATCGGCTCGTGGTGCTCCAGCCTCGCGACCACGATCATCTTGCTGACCAGGTCGAGGGCGTACGCGAGGGCGGCCACCGCGAACAGCACGGCGATCTTCCGCTTGCCCTTGGGCCGCTCCTGGGCCTCCCCGCCGTTGTCCGGCCCGTCTGCCCCCGCATCCGGGGTGTCCGGAGTACCGATGACGCGCTCCGCCTCTGCCACGTGAGTCCCTCAACCTAGGTACCTGACTGAGGACGAGAGTACGGCACACACGTACGCCCTCAGCAGCCCAGGAGCGACTCCATGACGCCGCGCGCAGCGGGGTCAGTAACGGCGCTCCTGCTTCTGCTTGCACTCGACGCACAGGGTCGCCCGCGGGAAGGCCTGCATCCGAGCCTTGCCGATGGGGTTCCCGCAGTTCTCACAGATCCCGTACGTCCCCGCGTCGAGCCGCTCCAGGGCGCGCTCGGTCTGCTGGAGCATCTCCCTGGCGTTCGCGGCCAGCGACAGCTCGTGCTCCCGCGTGATGTTCTTCGTGCCGGTGTCCGCCTCGTCGTCGCCGGCGCCGTCCCCGGAGTCCCTCATGAGCCCGACGAGTGCCTTCTCCGACGACTCGATCTCGCTGTTCAGGCGCAGCGCCTCGCTCTGGAGCTCCGCCCGCGCCTCCGCGACCTCGGCCGGGGTCCAGGGGTCCTCGCCCGGCCGTACCGCGAGCTCGCCCGGCTCCACGGCCGCGACCCGCGCATTCGGCACCGCGCGGGACTTCTTCGCCGTGGCCGTGCCAGGGGTCTTCTTCGCAACCACAGTCGTGGCTCCCGTCGTCTCCGCGGCCGACGCCGCGCCATCGGCCGCGGACGCGACCGCCTTCTTCTCCGCGGTCTTGTGGCCGGTGGCCTTCTTGACCGCGCTCTTCCTGGCGCCCGTTCTCCCGGCCGCGCCCTTCTCGGCGCCGGCACTCTCCGCTTCCGCGGAAGCCTGCGTGGACGTCGTACTCGTGGCGGCCTTCGCCGCCTTCGTCGACTTGGCCGTCTTGGCCGTCTTGGTGGCCTTGGTGGCCTTGGTGGCCTTGGTTACGGGCTCGGCGGCCGGCTTCGCGGCCTTCGCCGTCTTCTTGGCGGCCGCGTTCTTCGTACCCGCGCTCTTCGTAGTGGTCTTCGTGGCCGCCGTGCTCTTCTTGGCGGCCGTCTCCGTCGCGGTGCTCTTCCTTCCGGCGGCCGGCTTCTTCGCGGCCGGAGCCGCCTTGGCCGCCACCGTCACGGGCACCGCCTCCTCGGTCGCGGCCCTCACGCCGGCGGATGCCTCACACACCCCCGCCAGACTCTTTTTCGCCACCATGGCCGCGGCCCCTTCACATTTTGTGATCTTGCTCGCGAATCGTGCTGGGACGATAAATCGACTTCTGACCCGCGGCAACGGGGCACACCGCCCGATGCGCCCGCCCCGCACGTCCCGCGCGGCAGACTTGCAAGCGTTGTGCCCAGCTCCCCGCCGGGTAATCCGCCGAGGCCCCGGCCCGAGGATCCGCCGCGCCCCATGTCGCCATTCGGGTCAGCCCACGCGGCCGTGACCAGCCCGGCGAAAGCCGCTGACGAGCCCGCCCCGCAGGGGTCCGGAGGAATAAACTGGGGCAGAAGCGGAGAAGGTGCATCATCATGCGCAAAGTAGTGGACTGTCGCGACATGCCGAGCGAGACGAACTGCACGCTCGCCATCACGGGCGAGGAGGACGAGGTGGTCCGCGCCGCGGCCGAGCACGCCGTGTCCGTCCACGGTCACACCGACACCCCCGAGCTGCGGAACATGATCCGCAGCGGACTCAAGGACGAGACCCCTCAGCACGTCTGACACCTGCCGCCCCGGGTCGCCTCGCCGCCCGCCCCAAAACCGGTCGGCCGCGTGCGCCCGGGCCCCGTACACTGGGCGGAGCGAGAAGCGTGGATGGGGCCGAGTAGCGGCGTACGCAGCCATGAGCGACCCGGGGACGGTGGAAGCCCGGGGGCGAGCGCGACGCGAAGATCACCCCGGAGCCGCCGGAAGAAAGCCCCGCTCGCGGGGCGAGTAGAACTGGCATCGCGACCCCAATGAGGGGGCTCACCGGAGCAGTCAGCGCCCCGGAGGGCCAAGGAGGGTGGTACCGCGGGAGCGCGCCGCACACGGCGTATGTCACAGACGAAGCTCTCGTCCCTCCGACGGAGACGGAAGAAACAGTGTCCGCCGGAGGAAGATCGATGACGTACCGCCAGGTGCCCGCCCAGGTCGACCTGCCCGCCCTCGAGCACGCCGTGCTCGACTTCTGGCGCGAGCAGAAGATCTTTGCCAAGAGCTTGGAGCAGTCCGAGGGACGCCCCGAGTGGGTGTTCTACGAGGGCCCGCCCACGGCCAACGGCATGCCGGGCGCCCACCACATCGAGGCCCGCGTCTTCAAGGACGTCTTCCCGCGCTTTCGCACCATGCGCGGCTATCACGTGGCCCGCAAGGCCGGCTGGGACTGCCACGGCCTGCCCGTGGAGCTGGCGGTCGAGACGGAGCTCGGCTTCAGCGGCAAGAAGGACATCGAGGCGTTCGGCATCGCCGAGTTCAACGCCATGTGCCGCGAGTCCGTGACCCGGCACACCGACGCCTTCACCGACCTGACGACCCGCATGGGTTACTGGGTCGACCTCGACGACGCATACCGCACGATGGACCCCGAGTACATCGAGTCCGTCTGGTGGTCGCTCAAGGAGATCTTCAACAAGGGCCTGCTGACCCAGGACCACCGCGTCGCCCCCTGGTGTCCCCGCTGCGGCACCGGGCTCTCGGACCACGAGCTGGCGCAGGGATACGAGACGGTCGTCGACCCCTCCGTCTACGTCCGTTTCCCGCTCACCTCCGGTCCGCTGGCCGGCGAGGCCTCGCTCCTCGTCTGGACGACGACCCCCTGGACGCTCGTCTCGAACACGGCGGTCGCCGCGCACCCCGACGTCCGTTACGTCGTCGCGACGGACGGCAACGAGAAGGTCGTCGTCGCCGAGCCCCTCGTCGAGAAGGCGCTCGGCGAGGGCTGGGAGAAGACCGGCGAGTCCTTCACCGGCGCCGAGATGGAGCGCTGGAAGTACCAACGTCCGTTCGAGCTCGTGGAGTTCCCGGCCGAGGCCCACTACATGGTCAACGCCGACTACGTCACGACCGAGGACGGCACCGGTCTCGTCCACCAGTCCCCCGCGTTCGGTGAGGACGACCTCAAGGTCTGCAAGGCGTACGGCCTGCCGGTGGTGAACCCGGTCCGTCCCGACGGCACCTTCGAGGAGGACGTCCCGCTCGTGGGCGGTGTCTTCTTCAAGAAGGCGGACGAAAAGCTCACCGAGGACCTCAAGGACCGCGGCCTGCTCTTCCTGCACGTCCCGTACGAGCACAGTTACCCGCACTGCTGGCGCTGCCACACGGCGCTGCTCTACTACGCGCAGCCGTCCTGGTACATCCGCACCACGGAGATCAAGGACCGCCTTCTCCAGGAGAACGAGAAGACCAACTGGTTCCCTTCGAGCGTGAAGCACGGCCGCTTCGGCGACTGGCTGAACAACAACATCGACTGGGCACTCTCCCGCAGCCGCTACTGGGGCACCCCGCTCCCGCTGTGGCGCTGTGAGGACGACCACCTCACCTGCGTCGGCTCGCTGGCCGAGCTCAGCGAGCTGACCGGCACCGACCTGGCGAACCTCGACCCGCACCGCCCGTTCATCGACGAGGTCACCTTCGCGTGCCCCCAGTGCGAGAAGACGGCCACGCGCGTGCCCGAGGTCATCGACGCCTGGTACGACTCGGGTTCGATGCCGTTCGCGCAGTGGGGCTACCCGTACAAGAACAAGGAGCTCTTCGAGAGCCGGTACCCGGCGCAGTTCATCTCGGAGGCCATCGACCAGACCCGCGGGTGGTTCTACACCCTCATGGCGGTCGGCACGCTCGTCTTCGACAAGTCGTCCTACGAGAACGTCGTGTGCCTCGGCCACATCCTCGCCGAGGACGGCCGCAAGATGTCCAAGCACCTGGGGAACACCCTCCAGCCGATCCCGCTGATGGACCAGCACGGCGCGGACGCGGTGCGCTGGTTCATGGCCGCCGGCGGCTCCCCGTGGTCCGCGCGCCGCGTCGGCCACGGCACGATCCAGGAAGTGGTCCGCAAGACCCTCCTGACGTACTGGAACACGGTCGCCTTCCAGGCCCTGTACGCCCGTACGTCGGACTGGTCGCCCAGCGAGGCCGACCCGGCCCCCGCCGACCGCACCCTGCTCGACCGCTGGCTGCTCTCCGAACTGCACGCGCTCACCGACCAGGTGACGCAGTCCCTGGAGGCGTACGACACCCAGCGCGCCGGCAAGCTGCTCTCCTCGTTCGTCGACGACCTGTCGAACTGGTACGTGCGCCGCTCGCGCCGCCGCTTCTGGCAGGGCGACAAGGGGGCCCTGCGCACCCTGCACGAGGTCATCGAGACGGTCACGCGTCTGATGGCGCCGCTGACCCCGTTCATCACGGAGCGGGTCTGGCAGGACCTGGTGGTTCCCGTCACGCCGGGCGCCCCCGAGTCGGTCCACCTGTCCACCTGGCCGGAGGCGGACCTCTCCGCCGTCGACCCGGACCTGTCGCGGCAGATGGTCCTCGTCCGGCGCCTCGTCGAGCTGGGCCGGGCCACGCGCGCGGAGTCGGGCGTCAAGACGCGTCAGCCGCTGTCCCGCGCGCTGGTCGCGGCCGCGGGCTTCGAGACGCTCAACCCGGAGCTGCACGCGCAGATCACCGAGGAGCTCAACGTCTCCTCGCTGGCGTCGCTCTCCGAGGTCGGCGGCTCCCTGGTCGACACGACCGCCAAGGCGAACTTCCGCGCCCTGGGCAAGCGGTTCGGCAAGGGCGTCCAGGCGGTCGCGAAGGCGGTCGCCGAGGCGGACGCCGCCGCGCTCTCGCTCGGCCTGCGCGAAGGCACGGCGTCGGTCGAGGTGGACGGCGAGACGATCACGCTGGCGCCCGACGAGGTCATCATCACGGAGACCCCGCGCGAGGGCTGGTCCGTCGCCTCGGACTCCGGCGCGACGGTCGCGCTCGACCTGGAGATCACGGAGGAGCTGCGTCAGGCGGGCCTGGCCCGTGACGCGATCCGCCTGATCCAGGAGGCCCGTAAGAACAGCGGCCTGGACGTCGCGGACCGGATCGCCCTGCGGTGGACGTCCACGGAGCCCGCGGTCGTCACGGCCCTGTCCGAGCACGCCACGCTGATCGCGGACGAGGTCCTCGCCACGGACTTCGCCCAGGGCGAGGCCGACGACACCTACGGCGAGACGTTCACGGACGAGCCTCTCGCGTTCGCGTTCCGCCTCCGCAAGGCGTAACCCACGACCGAAGGCCCGGTCCCGCCAAAGATCTTGGCGGGACCGGGCCTTCGGCGTTTCGTACTCACGCACAGATGAACGTTTCTGCACCGCGCCCGAGGCAGCATCCGCGCGTGGCTCACAGCGGTGTCCGCACCTGACCCACGGCGGTATCTGCCTCTGGTCATCGGCAACTTCTGCACCCTGACCACGGCAAAGGGCCGGGCCCCCGGAAATCCGGGGGCCCGGCCCTTGAACGCTGCCGACGCCTAAGGCGTGGTCACGCCCGTCAGTTGTCGTCCTCGTCGATGAGGAAACCGCGCATCGGCGACGGAGCCTGCTGCATCGGCGCGGGACCCTGCGGCCGCACCGGCGCCATCGGCTGGGTCATCGCCGGCGACATCTGCTGCTGGCCGCCGTAGGACGGACCGGCCGCCTGCTGGTTGCCGCCCATGGTCTGGTTGCCACCGTAGGACGGGGCACCCGCACCGGCCGACGCCATGGAAGGCGCGGGCGACGGCGGCAGCGACGCGGTCGCCGGCGTCCGCGGGGGAGCCAGCGAGTCGTCGGCCTGGGTCTCCAGCTGACGCAGCTGCGACTCGAGGTAGGACTTCAGACGCGTGCGGTACTCGCGCTCGAAGCCACGCAGGTCCTCGACCTTGCGCTCCAGCGTGGCGCGGGCGGACTCGAGGGAGCCCATCGCGACGCGGTGCTTCTCCTGCGCGTCCCGCTCCAGGGCGTCGGCCTTGGCACGGGCGTCACGCTCGAGACCCTCGGCGCGGCTGCGGGCCTCGCCGACGATCTTGTTGGCCTCGGAACGGGCCTCCGCGATCGCCTGGTCGGCGGTCTGCTGCGCAAGGGAGAGGACACGGGCGGCGCTGTCGCCACCGGGGCCCTGACCGGGCTGCGGCATCTGCGGACCGTGACCGCCCATGGGGCCACCCATGGGACCGCCCATCGGGCCGCCCATCTGCTGCTGCATCTGGCCCTGGCCCATCTGGCCCTGACCGAGCTGGTTCTGGCCGGGGTGACCCTGGCCCATCGGACCCTGGCCCATCGGACCCTGGCCCATCGGGCCGGGACCCTGCGGACCGGGACCCTGCGGACCATGTCCACCGGGGCCTGCGGGCAGCTGCGGCGCACCGCTGGGCAGCTGGGGCGGGCCGCCCATGGGGCCACCCATCTGCTGCTGCGGCTGCACCGGCTGCGGGCCCGATATTGCGGCGGGCACCGGCGCACCGGGACCGCGCTGGTCCTGCGGTTCCGGAGGCTTGCGCATACCGCCCTGCTGCTGGTTCTGCGCAGCGGCGCGGGTGGCTGCGGCGAGCTTCGCGCGCAGGTCCTCGTTCTCTCGGAGAAGGCGAGTCAGTTCGCCTTCGACCTCGTCGAGGAAGGCATCGACCTCGTCCTCGTCATAGCCTTCTCGGAGGCGGACGGTCGTGAACTGCTTGTTCCGCACGTCCTCGGGGGTCAACGGCATCTCTTCACCTCAACGTAGTCGTCGGCATTCGGCAAGACCGTATCGTTCACAGCCGGCTCACGACGGAGATCAGGATGTAGACGATGATCATCAGTACGAAGAAGGACAGGTCGAGCGCCACGCCCCCGAGACGCAGCGGCGGAATGAACCGCCGCAGAAGCTTGAGCGGTGGATCAGTGACAGTGTAGGTGGCCTCAAGTACGACCACCATCGCCTTGCCGGGTTGCCACGAGCGGGCGAACTGGAAGACGTAGTCCATGACCAGCCGGAAGATCAGCACGATGAGGAAGCACATCAGCGCGATGTAGACAACATCCAAAAACACGCGCATGTCCGCGGTTCCCTCTCCCCTGTGTCTCGTGACCAGTACTGCACCGGCACTTCACCGGTGCCGCGTCTCAGCTCTGGTTGAAGAACCCGCCCTCTGCGATGCGGGCCTTGTCCTCTGCCGTGACATCGACGTTAGCAGGCGACAACAGGAACACCTTCTGCGTCACCCGCTCAATACTGCCGTGCAGACCGAAGACGAGACCGGCGGCAAAGTCGACAAGTCGCTTCGCGTCGGTGTCGTCCATCTCCGTCAGATTCATGATCACCGGAGTGCCCTCACGGAAGTGTTCCCCGATGGTACGGGCCTCGTTGTACGTCCGGGGGTGCAGCGTCGTGATGCGGTAGGGCTCCCGCTCGGACACAACCTTGGGCATGATCACCGGTGCGTTCTTCTCCAGGCTCTGGCGTTCAGGTGTGATGGATGCCACGGGGGCGATTCGCGCCGGACGTCCGGATTCCGCGGGCAGCGGAACCGGTTCGCGCTGGGCGGGAGGCTGCACCACTCGTACCGATTCGTCCCGTTGGGACTGGTGTGGCTGATGAGTGTTGTGCGACTGATGCGACGGTTCGTGGCGCCTGCGGTCCCGCTCGGGTTCGGGGTCCAGCTCAGGCTCGAAGTCGTCGTCGGGGTCGAACCCCCGGCCGTCGTACCCATCGTCCTCCACGAGGCCGAGGTAGACCGCCATCTTGCGCATCGCGCCGGCCATTGCTCTGAGTCCTCCGCTCTGTGGTGGATCGGCTGACGTCAACCAAAGTGCCTGCGATCCACGCGATCTCCCCGCCCATCAGCGAGAATGACCATATTTTCTGCTGTGGTCCGACTTCTTGGCGACGTTACCCGAGCCTGGGTCGGACTCCGAGTACCGCCGTACCGACGCGCACATGTGTCGCTCCGGCCGCCACGGCCTGTTCGAGGTCCGCACTCATCCCTGCTGACACCATGTTCGCAGCCGGATGAGCCCGGCGCAGGTCAGTCGACAAATCCATCAGCCGCTCGAACGCTGCCTGTTGGCGGTCCGCGTACGGACCGGTGAGCGGTGCGACCGTCATCAGACCGTCGAGGCGCAGACCGGGAGAGTCCGCCACAATTGCGGCCAACTCCTCGATTCCGCCCGGCCCTACGCCGCCGCGCTCGCCCCGCCCGTTCTCCCCGGCGTCGAGTGCGACCTGGATCAGGCAGCCGAGTTCACGCTCCGCGCGCACGGCCGCCGTCGACAGTGACGTGACGAGCTTCGACCGGTCGACGGACTGCACGACGTCGGCATAACCGACCACGGAGCGAACCTTGTTGGTCTGCAGCTGTCCGACAAAGTGCCACCGGAGCGGCAGATCCGCACATTCCGCAGCCTTGGGCGCCGCGTCCTGGTCGCGGTTCTCGGCGACATCGCGCACACCGAGTTCCGACAAGATCCGCACATCGCTCGCGGGGTACGTCTTGGTGACCACGATCAGGGTCACTTCCTCGCGCTTACGGCCTGCGGCGGCGCACGCCGAAGCGATGCGTTCCTCCACCTGTGCCAGATTTGCTGCGAGTTGAGCCTTACGGTCCGTCATGTCCCATCAGTCCAGCCAGACATAGCCGGCGAGCCGACCAGTGGTGCGGTCGCGGCGGTACGAGAAGTGGTCGTGCGACTCCAGGGTGCACACCGGCGACTGCTGCCGGTCACGCACCCCGAGCCGCTCCAGCTGGGCATGCACTCCGGCGGTCACATCGACGGCAGGGGTGCCCCAGCTGGTTTCGGCGTACGCCGCGGGTTCCGCGGCGGCCACCTCGGCACGCATCCCGTCCGGGACTTCGTAGCACTTCCCGCAGACGGCAGGGCCGGTGCGGGCCACGATGCGGGCGGGTTCGGCGCCGAGCTCCACCATCGCCTCGACCGCCGCGGGAACGACTCCGGCGACCATGCCGGGGCGTCCGGCGTGGGCGGCGGCGGCGATTCCCGCGACGGGGTCGGCGAGCAGTACCGGGGTGCAGTCCGCGGTGAGCACCGCGAGAGCGAGTCCGCGCCGTGCGGTGACGATCGCGTCGACGGACGGGATGTCGGCCGCCGGACCCCAGGGTCCGTCGACCACCGCGACATCCGGTCCGTGCACCTGGTTCATCCAGACCACGTGCGCCGGGTCGAGGCCGAGCGACTGCGCGGCGCTGCTGCGGTTGGCGTGGACGGCGGCCGGGTCGTCGCCGACCGCGCCGCCGAGGTTGAGCTCCTCGTACGGAGCGGCGCTCACCCCGCCCCACCGGTCGGTGAAGGCGAAGTGGGCGCCGCTCGCGTGGTCGCGCTGTCCTATCACTTCAGGAGTTCACTTCTGCAGGTCACTTGTGCCGGTCACTTCAGGAAGTCCGGCACGTCCAGCTCTTCGGCCTGGCTGTCCTGGTAGGGACGGGCCGGCGGAACCTGCGGCGGGGCGACCGGGGCGGACTGCATCTCGCTCGCAGGGGTGGCCTCGACGGGCTCCGGAACCTTCGGTTCGTCGCGCGGGGTGACGCTGCCGAGGCTGCCGAAGGACGGACGGGCCTCGGTGGCTCGCGGCGCCGGCTCCTCGCGCTTGGCGGACGCGCCGCCGATCACGTTGTCCCGCTTGGACGGCGGCTGTCCGCCGTCGAAGCCGGCCGCGATGACGGTGACCCGCACCTCGTCACCCAGGGCGTCGTCGATGACGGCACCGAAGATGATGTTGGCCTCGGGGTGCGCGGCCTCACTGACCAGCTGCGCCGCCTCGTTGATCTCGAAGAGACCGAGGTCGGAGCCGCCGGAGATGGAGAGCAGCACGCCGCGTGCGCCGTCGATGGAGGCCTCGAGGAGCGGCGAGGAGATCGCCATCTCCGCGGCGGCCACCGCGCGGTCGTCGCCGCGGGCGGAGCCGATGCCCATGAGCGCCGAACCGGCCTCGGACATGACCGACTTGACGTCGGCGAAGTCGAGGTTGATCAGGCCGGGCGTGGTGATCAGGTCGGTGATGCCCTGGACACCGGACAGGAGGACCTGGTCGGCCGACTTGAAGGCGTCGAGGACGGAGACCTGCCGGTCCGAGATGGACAGGAGACGGTCGTTGGGGATGACGATGAGGGTGTCGACCTCTTCGCGGAGCTCGGCGATGCCGTCCTCCGCCTGGTTCGCGCGGCGCCGGCCCTCGAAGGTGAACGGCCGGGTGACCACACCGATCGTCAGGGCGCCCAGCGAGCGTGCGATGTTGGCGACGACAGGTGCGCCGCCGGTGCCGGTGCCACCGCCTTCGCCGGCGGTGACGAAGACCATGTCGGCCCCCTTGAGGACCTCCTCGATCTCCTCGCGGTGATCCTCGGCCGCCTTGCGTCCGACGGCCGGATTGGCTCCGGCGCCGAGTCCGCGGGTGAGTTCACGGCCGACGTCGAGCTTGACGTCCGCGTCGCTCATCAACAGGGCTTGCGCGTCGGTGTTGATGGCGATGAACTCGACGCCCTTGAGACCGACCTCGATCATCCGGTTGATGGCATTGACACCACCGCCGCCGACACCGATGACTTTGATGACTGCGAGGTAGTTCTGCGGTGCTGCCACGTCGAAGGCCTCTCGCCTCGAGTTACGTGTCGCCGCCTCGCATTGGTACGTTGCGACGACTGATGCCGAATTGGGGCGGCCCGGACTACTTGTCTGCCGACCCGAACCCTAACGCTGAAGTTTAGGGTTACCAGTGTGTCTGTTCCCTGGACTCTTCCGAACAGGACACTAAGTCGACAAGTGGCGCACGTTCAACGAACACGCCGAACCTCCCGTTTTTCTTTTCACCCTATGTGATCAGCCGTAGCAGTGCCCAACCAGGGTGCTGGCCTGCACTGATGTGCGTCAACTCCCCGATGAAGCAGGGGCGGTGGGGACACTTACGTCGAAGTGCCGCGCCTCCGGGGCGGCTTTCATGAGGGCGGTGAGGGTGGTCGCCTTGGTGTCGCCCTTCTCACCACTTCCCCATGCGACGGTGCGGCCACCGCTCAGCTCCAGGGACACGTCGTCGTACGAACGGACCCTGACCGCGCGGGTGTCACGGGCCACGGCCGGGGGCAGATCGCCCGCGACGCGGACCGCCTCGCGCACCAGACGGTCGGGGCCGAAGCGCCGAAGGCTTGCCGCGGCGCCCGACTGATTCGGCGTCAATTCCAGTCGGGGAACGCCGCGAGGGGCCTTCTGTACGGTCGCGAAACGGACACCCTTGGCGTCAATTTCGACGAACTTGCCCGCATTGGAACCACCTTCGCGGTTTTCGCCGTTTTTACCGTTTGCGCCGTTTTCGACAATCAGGACCGGCTTGCGTTCGGTCACTTTCAATCCGATTCCGTGCGGCCAGGAACGCACGACCTCGACCGAGTCGATCCGGGGCAATTTCCGGCGAAGACGGTCCTCAATGTCGCCCGTGTCGACGGAAATCAGCGGGGCACCGACCGGAACGGCGGCGGCCGCGCGCACTTGAGCGGGCGTCAGGACCCCGGTCCCCGAGGTCGTGACGCGCTCCACCCTCAGCCACTGAGAGCCGTACAGGAGCCAGATGGTGGCGGCGCCGAGCAGGAGCGCGACCCCGGCCACGATCAGGACGGGCGGGCGCGGCAGGCGCAGGCGGCGGCCACGAGGGGGCCGGGGCGGGCCGGACTTCGGCTTGTGCCGCTCACCGCGGTCTGCGGTCGTCGGTCCGGCCACGCGCACTCCCTGTCCTGGCTCGGTTCACCTCCGGGGCGCCTCGGCCGGTGTCGGGGGCCCGAGCGTGCTCAGCCCTTCGGACCTCCGCACGCTCGACCTCTCGACACCGGCGCGCCCCTTCGCCTCACTCGCCGGTGTGTTATTAGCGGTGGCGTGAGGCGATCGCCTCGCGCACCATGCCGACGAGCAGCTCGTCGGCGTCCCGGCGGCCGAACTCGGAGGCGGCGCGGGACATCTCGTACAGCCGGTGCGGGTCGCCGAGCACGGGCAGGACATTGCCCATGATCCACTCGGGCGTCAGCTCCGCGTCGTCGACCAGCAGTCCGCCGCCGGCCTTGACCACCGGCTGGGCGTTGAGCCGCTGTTCGCCGTTGCCGATGGGCAGCGGGACGTAGGCGGCGGGGAGCCCGACGGCGGAGAGTTCGGCGACGGTCATCGCGCCCGCGCGGCAGAGCATCATGTCGGCCGCGGCGTACGCGAGGTCCATCCGGTCCACGTACGGTACCGGGATGTACGGGGGCATCCCCGGCATCTGCTGGACGTGCGGCAGTTCGTTCTTGGGGCCGACGACGTGCAGGATCTGGATGCCGGACTGCTGGAGCAGCGGAGCGACCCGCTGGACGACCTCGTTGAGGCGGCGCGCGCCCTGGGAACCGCCGGACACGAGCAGCGTCGGAAGGTTCGGGTCGAGGCCGAAGGCGGCGCGCGCCTCGGGCCGTACGCGCGCCCGGTCGAGCGTGGCGATGGTGCGGCGCAGCGGGATGCCGATGTAACGGGCGCCGCGCAGCTTGCTGTCGGGCGTGGAGACCGCGACGCCCGCGGCGTAGCGCGAACCGATCTTGTTGGCGAGTCCGGGGCGGGCGTTGGCCTCGTGGACGACGATCGGCACACCGAGGCGCTTGGCCGCGAGGTAACCGGGCAGGGCGACATAGCCGCCGAAGCCGACGACGCAGTCCGCCTTGGTGCGCTCCAGGATCTGCTCGGCCGCCTTGATGGTGCCGCGCAGCCGGCCCGGGACGGTGATCAGTTCAGGGGTTGGCTTGCGCGGCAGCGGTACGGCGGGGATCAGCGCGAGTTCGTATCCGCGCTCGGGTACGAGCCGCGTCTCGAGCCCCTTCTCCGTACCGAGGGCCGTGATGCCCACGGTCGGGTCCTGCCTGCGCAGGGCGTCCGCGAGGGCGAGCGCGGGCTCGATGTGGCCGGCGGTCCCCCCGCCGGCGAGTACGACATGCACCGAAATTCACCGCTCTCCGGACGTACGCGCCGTGGCGCGCCGTCGCATCGTGTTCCATCTCATCCGAGGCTGCCGCATGGCCAGGGCCGCCCGCGCCGCGGGTTCCTGCCGCGCGAACGCGATCAGCAGCCCTACGGCGAACATGGTCGGCAGCAACGCTGACCCCCCGTACGAGAACAGCGGGAGCGGGACACCGGCGATCGGCAGGAGACCGAGCACCGCACCGAGGTTGACCACGGCCTGGGCCGTGATCCAGGTGGTCACGCCACCCGCGGCGTACCTCACGAAGGGGTCCTCCGTGCGTCCGGCCACGCGGATACCCGCATAGCCTAGAGCCGCGTACAGGGCGAGCACCGACAGCGTCCCCGCAAGGCCCAGTTCCTCACCGGTGATGGCGAAGATGAAGTCGGTGTGCGCTTCGGGGAGTTGGCCCCATTTTTCCACACTCGCCCCGAGTCCGGATCCGAAGAATCCGCCCGAGGCGAGGGCGTAGATGCCGTGCAGTCCCTGCCAGCAGATGTCGTCGGGGCCCGCGTCGGTGGAGCCGAGGCAGGACAGGCGTGCCATGCGGTTGGGGCTGGTCTTGATGAGGAAGACGCCGATGGCGGTCGCGACGGAGAGCACGCCGACGAACAGGCGGGTGGGCGCCCCGGCCAGCCAGAGCAGTCCGAAGAGGATTGCGGTGAGCAGGATCGCGGTGCCCATGTCGCCGCCGAGCATGATCAGTCCGAGCAGCAGGAAGGCCACCGGGACGAGCGGCACCAGCATGTGTTTCCACTGGGTCAGCAGCCGCTTGTCGTGCTTGCGTGCCATGAGGTCGGCGCCCCACAGGACGAGGGCCAGCTTCCCGAACTCGCTGGGCTGGAGCATGAAGGGGCCGCCCAGCGAGATCCAGTTCTGGTTGCCCCCGATGGAGACTCCTATCCCCGGCACCTGCACGAGGACCATCAGGAAGACGCTGCCGGCGAGCAGCGGGTAGGCCAGCGCGCGGTGCAGCTTCACCGGCATCCGCATGGCCGCGAACAGGAGGGCCCCGCCGATCACCGCCGCGAGGAACTGCTTGCGGAAGTAGTACGAGCTGGGCAGCCCGTTCTGCAGCGCCGTGATCATCGAGGCCGAGTAGACCATCACCAGGCCGAGCACGGTGATCAGGAGGCTGGAGCCGAGGATGAGGTAGTACGCGGTGAGAGGGCGGTCCCAGGCGCGGCGAGCCTGGGTGTAGAGGCGTCGTACGGGGCTGACGCGGGCCGGCCTGGCCGGTTTCTTCGGGGGACGCGCCGCCGGGGGCCGCCGGGCCGCCCGCGCGCTGCTGCCGGGCATCAGCGCACCCCACCGCTGTACGACGATGACGCTGCCACGATCCCCTCCCGAGGGTGCCCGGCGTCACCGGGCACCCGAAGGCCCCCGTCAGACGCTCGTGGAGCCGAGCTCGCGGACCGCTTCCGCGAACGCGTCGCCACGCTTGTTGTAGTTGGTGAACATGTCCATCGACGCACAGGCCGGGGCCATCAGCACGGTGTCCCCCGGCCGGGCGAGCCGCGCGGCCTCCTGGACCGCCTGCGACATCGCCCCAGTGTCGGTCCGGTCGAGGTCGACCACCGGGACTTCAGGGGCGTGTCGCGCGAGGGCTTCCCGGATCAGCGCGCGGTCCTGGCCGAACAGGACGACCCCGCGAAGTCGCTTCGCCGACTTGGTGACGAGCTCGTCGAAGGCCGCGCCCTTGGCGAGCCCGCCGGCGATCCACACGATCGACTCGTAGGCGGCCAAGGAGGCTTCCGCAGCATGGGTGTTGGTCGCCTTGGAGTCGTCGACGTACGCGACTTCGTCGACGTCGGCGACATGCGCGATGCGGTGCGCGTCGGGTGTGAAGGCGCGCAGTCCGTCGCGTACAGCGGCGGGCTCGACGCCGAAGGCGCGCGCGAGGGCGGCGGCCGCGAGGGCGTTGGCGATGTTGTGCGGGGCAGGCGGGTTGACGTCCGCGACCTCGGCGAGCTCCTGGGCGTTCTTGTGCCGGTTGTCGACGAAGGCCCGGTCGACCAGGATGCCGTCCACGACGCCCAGTTGGGAGGGGCCCGGCGCGGCGAGGGTGAAGCCGATCGCGCGGCAGCCCTCCTCGACGTCGGCCTCGCGGACCAGGTCCTCGGTCGACGGCTTGTCGGTGGCATCGACGTTGTAGACGCAGGCGACCTGATTGCCCTCGTAGATACGGCCCTTGTCGGCGGCGTACGCCTCCATGGAGCCGTGCCAGTCGAGGTGGTCGGGCGCGAGGTTGAGGACCGCCGCGGAGTGGGCGCGCAGCGAGGGCGCCCAGTGGAGCTGGTACGAGGAGAGCTCGACGGCGAACACGTCGTACGCGTCGTCGCCTTCGAGTACGACGTCGATGATCGGCGTACCGATGTTGCCGACGGCCGCCGTGCGCAGGCCCGCCGCCTCCAGGATCGACGCGAGCATCTGTGTGGTGGTGGTCTTGCCGTTGGTGCCCGTGATGGCGAGCCAGGGGGCGGCGCCGGGGCCGCGCAGGCGCCAGGCGATCTCCACGTCCCCGACGACGTCCACGCCCGCCTTGGCCGCCGCCGCGAAGAGCGGGGACGAGGGCTTCCAGCCCGGTGACGTGACGACGAGTTCGGTGCCTTCGGGGAGCGTCTCGGCGTCCCCGAGGCGGGCCGCGACGCCGAGCTGCGCGAGCTCGGCCGCCCTGGCGCGGTGCGTCTCGCTGTCGCCGCCGTCCACGACCGTGACCGACGCGCCGAGGCCGGCCAGGGCGCGGGCGGCGCTGATGCCGCTCACGCCGAGACCGGCGACGGTGACCCGCTTGTTCTGCCAGTCGGACGCAGTGGTCACTTGTCGGCTGCCCATCCCGCGTAGAAGAGGCCGAGTCCGACGATCACGCACATGCCCTGGATGATCCAGAAGCGGACCACCACAAGGACTTCGGACCAGCCCTTGAGTTCGAAGTGGTGTTGCAGTGGCGCCATGCGGAAGACGCGCTTCCCGGTGAGCCGGAAGGAGCCGACCTGGATGACCACGGACATGGTGATCAGGACGAACAGGCCGCCGAGCAGGGCGAGCAGGAACTCCGTGCGGGAGCAGATGGCCAGACCCGCGAGGGCGCCGCCGAGCGCGAGGGAGCCGGTGTCACCCATGAAGATCTTCGCGGGCGAGGTGTTCCACCACAGGAAGCCGAAGCAGGCGCCCATCAGGGCCGATGCGACGACCGCCAGGTCAAGTGGGTCTCTGACCTCGAAACAGGCGGCGGGGTTGGTGAGGGTCTGTGCGTTGGCGCAGGACTCCTGGAACTGCCAGACACCGATGAAGGTGTACGCGCCGAAGACCATCACGGAGGCGCCGGTGGCGAGGCCGTCGAGGCCGTCCGTGAGGTTCACGCCGTTCGACATCGCGAGGATCATGAACAGCGCCCAGACCACGAACAGGACCGGGCCGATCGTCCAGCCGAAGTCCTGCACGAAGGAGAGCTTCGTGGAGGCCGGGGTGTTGCCGCGGTTGTCGGCGAACTGGAGCGAGAGCACCGCGAAGGCGATGCCGACGGTCAGCTGTCCCGCCATCTTCGCCTTGGCCCGCAGGCCGAGCGAGCGGCGCTTGACGATCTTGATGTAGTCGTCGAGGAAGCCGACCAGGCCCATGCCGCCCATCAGGCCGAGCACCAGCAGGCCCGACAGGGTCGGCGCGGCGCCGGTGATGATCTTGCTCATGAAGTACGCGATGAACGTCGCCAGGATGAAGGCGATACCACCCATCGTCGGCGTACCGCGCTTGGCGTGGTGCTCGCGCGGGCCGTCGTCACGGATGTACTGGCCATAGCCCTTGCGCGCAAGGAGCTTGATCAGCAGGGGTGTCCCGATCAGGGTCAGGAAGAGCCCGATCACACCCGCGAAGAGGATCTGCTTCATCATCGGGCAGCAACCTCGCCCACGTTGTCGCCGTCGACGGCGAGCAGCGCCTGCGCGACGCTCTCCAGGCCCACCGACCTGGAGGCCTTCACGAGCACGACGTCACCCGGGCGCAGCTCGCTGCGCAACAGGTCGACAGCCGCCTGTGCGTCGGACACGTGCACCGACTCCTCACCCCACGAACCCTCGTTATAGGCGCCCAGTTGCAGCCAGGACGCTTCCCTGCCCCCGACTGCCACGAGCTTGCTGACGTTGAGCCGGACGGCAAGCCGTCCGACCGCGTCGTGCTCGGCCAGCGCCTCGTCCCCGAGCTCGGCCATATGACCGAGCACCGCCCATGTACGGCGCCCTCTGCCCATCGCTGCGAGCGCTCGCAGAGCGGCTCGCATGGACTCGGGGTTCGCGTTGTAGGCGTCGTTGACGACTGTCACGCCGTCCGGGCGCTCGGTGACCTCCATACGCCAGCGGGACAGAGTGCCCGCCTCGGAGAGCGCGAGGGCGATCTCCTCCACGGACATGCCAAGGTCATGGGCGACGGCGGCCGCGGCGAGCGCGTTCGACACGTGGTGCTCACCGTACAGGCGCAAGGTCACGTCGCTGCACCCGGAGGGTGTGCGAAGGCTGAAGGAAGGCTGTCCGTTCTCCGTGAGACGGACATTCTCGGCGCGCACGTCGGCGTCGGCGGCCTCTCCGAAGAGCAGCACCCTCGCCTTCGTGCGGGAGGCCATCGCGCGGACCAGGGGGTCGTCGGCGTTGAGGATCGCGGTGCCGTCGGCCGGCAGGCTCTCGACCAGCTCGCCCTTGGCCTCGGCGATCTGCTCGCGGCCGCCGAACTCGCCGATGTGCGCGGTGCCGACGTTGAGGACGACGCCGATCCTCGGCGGGGTCAGGCCGGTGAGGTACCGGATGTGGCCCTTGCCGCGCGCGCCCATCTCCAGGACGAGGTAGCGGGTGTCGTCGGTGGCGCTCAGCGCGGTCAGCGGCAGGCCGATCTCGTTGTTGAACGAGCCCGGCGTGAAGACCGTGGGCGCCTTGCGGCGCAGGACCTGGGCGATCAGGTCCTTGGTGCTGGTCTTGCCGGCGGAGCCGGTGAGCGCGACGAGGGTGGCGCCGAGCCGTTCGACGACGGTGCGCGCCAGCGCGCCGAGGGCGGCCTGCACGTCGTCGACCACGATGGCGGGCACCCCTACCGGGCGCGAGGCGAGTACGACGGCGGCTCCGGCGTCCACCACGGCGGCCGCGTAGTCGTGGCCGTCGACGCGCTCGCCGACGAAGGCGGCGAACAGGCTGCCGTCCGTGACCTTCCGGGAGTCGATGACGACCGGTCCGGTCACCTGGACGGACGGATCCGGTATGTCGTACGTCTGCCCGCCGACGGCTGTGGCGATCTCGGCGAGGGAGAGGGCGATCACAACTTCATCCCTGGGTTTGCTGGATAGCTTCGCGAAGCACCAGGCGGTCGTCGAAGGGACGCACCACCCCGGCGATGTCCTGGCCCTGCTCGTGGCCCTTGCCCGCGACGAGGACGGTGTCTCCCGGCTGCGCGCGGGCGACCACGGCGGCGATGGCCGCCGCCCTGTCCTCGAAGACCTGGACCTCGGCGCGCTCGTGGGCCGGCACCTCGGCGGCGCCCGCGAGCATCGTGGCGAGGATCGCGAGGGGGTCCTCGGAGCGGGGGTTGTCCGATGTCAGTACGGCGATGTCGGCGAGCCGGGCGGCGGCGGCGCCCATCGGCATCCGCTTGGTGGTGTCACGGTCGCCGCCGCAGCCGAGCACGATGTGCAGCTTTTTCTCGGTGACCTTGCGCAGCGCGCGCAGCACGGACTCGACGGCGTCGGTCTTGTGCGCGTAGTCGACGACGGCGAGGTAGGGCTGGCCTGCGTCGACGCGCTCCAGGCGGCCGGGGACACCCGGCACGGCGGCGACACCGTCCGCGGCCTGCTGCGGGTCGATGCCCGCGACGGCGAGCGCGACGATCGCGGCGAGCGCGTTGGCCACGTTGAACGGCCCGGCCAGCGGGGACTGGGCGGTGATCCGCTCGCCCTTGGGGCCGACGGCCACGAAGGTGGAGTCGAACGGGCCGACCTCGACGTCCTCGGCGCGCCAGTCGGCGTCCGGGTGGCCCTCGGCGGAGAAGGTCACGACGGGCACTTCGGACTCGTCGATGAGCCGGCGGCCGTACTCGTCGTCGTAGTTCACGACACCCTGTTTGCTGCGTGCGCGCGTGAACAGCTGCGCCTTGGCCCGGAAGTAGTCCTCCATGTCGGAGTGGAACTCCATGTGTTCCGGGCTGAGGTTGTTGAAGACCGCCACGTCGAAGACGCAGCCGTCGACCCGGCCGAGCACGAGGGCGTGGCTGGAGACCTCCATCGCGACCGCGTCCACACCGCGCTCGCGCATCACCGCGAACAGCGCCTGGAGGTCGGTGGCTTCGGGGGTGGTGCGCTCCGACTTGATCCGCTCGTCGCCGATGCGCATCTCGACGGTGCCGATGAGTCCGGTGCTGTGCATCGTGCGCAGCCCGCCCTCGATGAGGTAGGCCGTCGTGGTCTTGCCGGAGGTGCCCGTGATGCCGATCTGGAGCAGATCGCGGCCGGGGTGGCCGTAGATCGTGGCCGCCAGCTCTCCCATCCGGCCGCGCGGGTTCTCCACGACGAGGGCCGGCAGACCGGCCGCCGCGACGCGTTCGGCGCCCGACGGGTCGGTGAGGGCGGCGACGGCGCCGAGGCTCGCGGCCTGGGCGGCGAAGTCGGCGCCGTGGAAGCGGGCGCCGGGCAGGGCCGCGTAGATGTCGCCGGGGCGCACGGCGCGCGAGTCGTGCGTGATGCCGGTGCTCCCCGTCGACGCCGCAGGCTCTTCGGGCGCGGGGACACCCAGCTGATCTGCGAGATCGGCAAGTCGTGTCGCGGTGACCTGCACCGGTCGCGGCGGTCCCGGATATGTCACGGGGACGCCCTTCTGGGTGGTTTGGGACTGATCAGCGTGTGGCACGGCGGTGAGCGTACCGGGCTCACCCCCCATGGAGCGAAGCGAGGGGCGTGGCGCGGGCTGGTTCCCGGGGTCCGGGGTGATCGTTGTCACGGGCTGTACCTGGTCACTCTCGGGGCTCGGATCAGGGCTGGTAGCTGACGGGCAGCCGGGCGGGCTCGGCGCCGGTGGGCGGCACCTGGAGCGTCTTGAGGGCGAACTCCATGACCTGCTTGTAGATGGGGCCACAGATCTGGCCGCCGAAGTAGCTGCCCTTGGTGGCGTTCTGGATCGCGCAGTAGACGGTGACGCGGGGCTTGTCGGCGGGGGCGAAACCGGCGAACGACGACGTGTACCCCTTATACCTGCCGGTGGCCGGATCGACTCGGTTGGCGGTGCCGGTCTTGCCTGCGACGCGGTAGCCGGGGATGCGCGCCTTGGCGCCGGTGCCCTCCTCGTCGTCCACGACGGACTCGAGCATCTGCGCGACCTTCTTGGCCGTCTTCGCGCTGACGACCCGGTCCTCCTTGGGCTTCGGGGCCGGGGTGAACCTGCCGTCGGGTCCCTTGGTGCCGCGTACGAGGGTGGGCTCCACGCGTACGCCGCCGTTGGCGATGGTCGAGTAGACGGAGGCCGCCTGCATCGCGTTGATGGAGAAACCCTGGCCGAAAGGGATCGTGTACTGCTGCGAGGTCGACCACTTGTCGGCGGGAGCCAGGATGCCCGGGGTCTCGCCCGGGAAGCCGAGCCCGGTGGGGCGGCCGATGCCGAACTTGCGCAGGTACGACGAGAGCACCTGGTTGGCCTGGGGCTGGGTCTTGCCGAGCTGGCCCGCCGCCAGGATGGTGCCGATGTTGCTGGACTTGGCGAGCACACCGTTCAGCGTGAGATGCCAGGTGGGGTGGTCGATGTCGTCCTGGAAGAGCCGGTCGCCGCGGTGCAGCCGGTTGGGCACCGTGACATGCGTGTCGGGGGTGGCCGCGTTCTCCTCGAGGACGGCGGCCATCGACATGACCTTCGCGGTGGAGCCGGGCTCGTACGCGTCCTGGAGCGCGGCGTTGCCCATGGCGGTGGAGTTGGCCTGCGAGAGGTCGTTGGGGTCGAAGCCGGGCGCGTTGGCCATCGCCAGGACCTCGCCGGTCCTGGTGTCCTGCACCATCACGTAGCCGCGGTCCGCCCCGGACTTCTTCACCTGGTCGGTGATGGCCTTCTGGGCGGCCCACTGGATGTCGCGGTCGATGGTGAGCTCGATCTCCGAACCGGGCACTGCGGGCTGCTCGTTGCTGCCGGCCGTGGGTACCTGTCGGCCGCCTGACTGGGCGTACTTGATCTTGCCGGGCTTCCCCGTCAGATCCTTGTTCAGCTGCTGCTCGATACCGCCGCCGCCCTTGCCGTCGGCGTTGACCCAGCCCAGTATCCCGGCGGCCAGATCGCCGTTCGGGTACACGCGCTTACTGCTGGGGTCGGCGAAGACTCCGGCGATGACGCTCGCCGACTTCTCCCGGTCCGCCTTCTCGGAGAGCGTGCTCCTGAGGTCCTTGATCTGCTTCCAGACCTGGGGGGTCTGGCGGCGGGCCAGCAGGACGTAGCGCGTTCTGGGGGTCCGCAGCTTCTTCGCGACCACGTCGGCGTCCATGCCGAGGATCGGGGCGAGGAGCGCCGCGGCCTGCTCGGGCGCGTCCCGCGGCACCTCCGGGGCCGTGGAGTTCTTGGCGGCCGCGGTGTCCGCCGGCCGGAACATCGTGGGGTCGGCCGTGATGTCGTACGCGTCCACGCTGGTGGCGAGCGCGACCCCGCTGCGGTCCGTGATCCCGCCGCGCTCGGCCGCGAGGACGTGCTCGACGTACCGGTGCTGTTCGGCCTTGGCCGCGTACGCGCTGGCGTCGACGGCCTGCACCTGGAGCAGGCGTACGACGAAGGCGATGAGGACGAGGGTGAGGCCCAGGCTGACCATGCGCAGCCGGGGGCGCGGGCTGCCGAGGCGCAGGGCGGCGGGCGCCTTGACGGGGGCGGGACGCGGGCGCCCGGCGCCGGGGTTCGGGCGCCGGGAGGGGGCGGGGCGGCCGTTCCTCGCGGGCCTCGCGGGGGCTGGGACCCGGCGTCGCGGGGGCTCCCTGTCGGTCATTCCGTCACCTGCCGGAGGTCGAGGGCGCGGGTTTCACCTGCGAGGACGTGGGATTCGGCGTGGCCTTGGGGGTCGCGGACGGGGTCGGCGAGGGGCTCGGAGTCGTGCCCGCGACCGCGGGCGGGGGCGGCGCGGGCCGCCACAGCGTGGAGGGGGCGGCCGCCGCGCCGGGGACGCCGCGCACGGTGCCGTCGGGGTTGAGGAAGGCCGGGTCGCCGCCGGGGACCATGCCGAGCTCACGGGCGCGGCGCTGCAGGGCGTCGGGGGCCGCGTAGGCGTCGACGTCGCGCTGGAGCGCCTGCTCGTCCTCGGTGAGGTCGGTCGTCTGCTTCTTGAGGTCGTTCAGCCTGAACGACCCTTCGTTGAGCGCCGAGTTCAGCATCAGGAGCGTGATCAGCCCGCCGCCGAGCAGGAGCACGACGAGGAGCACGAACGGTGTGCGGGCGGCCTGGCCGGCGCCCGCGGATCCCGAGGGCAGCAGCCGCGCGAGTCGCGCGGCCCTCCCCCGCAGTTCGCCCCTGGGACTCATCGACCCCTCCTCGCGCTCCCGGAACTCACCCGGCGACCTCCTCGCGGATGCGCTGCGCACCCCGCAGCCGCGCCGGGGCCGCCCGGCGGTTCTCGGCGACCTCTTCCTCCGTGGGGAGTTCGGCGCCGCGCGTGAGCAGCTTGAGCCGTGGCTGGTAGCGCTCGGGGACGACCGGGAGTCCGGGCGGCGCGGTCGTCGCGGCGCCGGCCGCGAACACCTGCTTCACGAGCCGGTCCTCGAGCGAGTGGTACGACAGGACGGCGATACGTCCCCCGACGGCGAGCGTCTTCACGGCGGCCGGAATGGCCCGCTCCAGGACGCTGAGCTCGCCGTTCACCTCGATGCGCAGGGCCTGGAAGGTGCGCTTGGCGGGGTTGCCGCCGGTGCGCTTGGCGGCCTGCGGCAGCGCGTCGCGGATCAGCTCCACGAGCCGGGCGCTGTTGCTGAACGGCTCCTTCTCGCGCTCGCGCACGACCGCCGAGACGATCCGCTTGGCCTGCTTCTCCTCGCCGTACGCGCGCAGGATCCGCACCAGTTCGCCCGGGGGGTACGTGTTGAGGACCTCGGCGGCGCTCATTCCGGTCGTCTGGTCCATGCGCATGTCGAGCGGCGCGTCCTGCGCGTAGGCGAAGCCGCGGTCGGCCTCGTCGAGCTGCATGGAGGAGACGCCCAGGTCGAAGAGGACGCCCTGCACGCGCGGGATACCGAGCCGGTCGAGGACCTCGGGAAGCTCGTCGTAGACGGCGTGCACCAGGGTGGCGCGGTCGCCGAACGGGGCGAGGCGCTCACCGGAGAGGCGCAGGGCCTCCTTGTCGCGGTCGAGACCGACGAGGCGGCAGGAGGGGAACGTGGAGAGGATGGCCTCGCTGTGTCCGCCGAGGCCGAGCGTGCAGTCGACGACGACCGCGCCCGGCTCGGCGAGGGCCGGGGCCAACAGGTCCAGGCAGCGCTGGAGCATCACCGGGACATGTCGGGTCTGGCTCAAGGGGCCCTCTCAGTTCCGGCGCGGCGCCCACGCACCGCCGGGGTGCCCGTCGCGCACGTGGTGAAGAGTCCGGTGAAGTGCCGGGATCTTCGGTGTTTCCTGGGGTTTCCGCGTCACTTTAGTCCACGGTGTCGCCCGGTCAATCAACCGGCCTGCGCGTCGCGCGCCGCCTCTTCGCGATGCCTCGGACCAGGAGAAATCACCCGTACGGGCGAGCCGACGCCGCCCCTGTGGGTTACCTCACAACAAGCCGCGATGGCGTTCTTTGTCCGCTCTCACAGCGGGCTTGTCGCAGGAGTGACCATTACCGTCATAGCTATGACGACTTCCGCATCCCTCCCTGCAGAGTCCGAAGGCGCCATACCCGTCGACGGCACCGTGACCGACCGCCTCGTCGAGGCGAACAAGCACTACGCCGCGGCGTTCACCGACCCCGGCATGGACGCCCGTCCCGTTCTGCAGGTGGCCGTGGTGGCCTGTATGGACGCGCGGCTCGACCTGCACGCCGCCCTGGGCCTCGAGCTGGGCGACTGCCACACCATCCGCAACGCGGGCGGTGTCGTCACCGACGACGTCATCCGCTCGCTGACCATCAGCCAGCGTGCGCTCGGCACCCGCAGCGTGGTGCTGATCCACCACTCGGGCTGCGGCCTGGAAGGCCTCTCCGAGGACTTCCGGCACGACCTGGAGATGGAGGTCGGCCAGCGCCCGACCTGGGCCGTCGAGGGGTTCCGCGATGTCGACCAGGACGTGCGCCAGTCCATCCAGAAGGTGCGCACCTCCCCCTTCCTGCTGCACACCGACGACGTACGCGGCTTTGTCTTCGACGTGAAGTCGGGTGGGCTGCGGGAGATCCGGCCCAACTGAGCCACGGACTCGACCATGCTCTCAAAAGGTCGTAAGCCCCGACATATCGCTGCCAGTTATCCACAGTCGAGTGACACGAACCGGTAACGGCAACAAGAATGCGGTGAGGCACCTCGCGCGAGAAGACGGAACTGCTCGCGCGTGGTGTCCGTGTTTCGGGGTGGGCCGGTCCGCAGCCAAGAGCGTCGGCCCGGAAAGTACGGGCCGAGGAGGGCCGGGTGACGACCTATGACGATCGAGCGAGCCTCACTGATCTGACCACCACTGTGGAGCGAGTCCGCAGGTCGGTGGAGGGTGTGATCGAGGGCAAGCCGGAGGTCGTACGGCTTTCGCTGACGGTGCTCCTGGCCGAGGGGCACCTGCTCATCGAGGATGTACCGGGCGTCGGCAAGACCATGCTGGCGAAGGCGCTCGCCAAGTCCATCGACTGCTCGGTGCGTCGTATCCAGTTCACGCCCGACCTGCTGCCGTCGGACATCACCGGTGTCTCCATCTGGGACCAGCAGCGCCGGGACTTCGAGTTCAAGCCCGGCGCGATCTTCGCGCAGATCGTGATCGGCGACGAGATCAACCGCGCGTCCCCCAAGACGCAGTCGGCGCTCCTGGAGTCCATGGAGGAGCGCCAGGTCACCATCGACGGGCAGACGTACGAGCTGCCCAGCCCCTTCATGGTGGTCGCCACGCAGAACCCGGTCGAGATGGAGGGCACGTACCCGCTGCCCGAGGCGCAGCGCGACCGCTTCATGGCCCGGGTGTCGATCGGCTACCCGAGCCCGGAGGCCGAGCTGCAGATGCTCGACATCCACGGCGGGGCCTCCCCGCTGGACGACCTCCAGCCGGTGGCGCACGCGCACGACATCGTGAAGCTCGTCGACGCCGTCCGCTCGGTCCACGTGGCCGACTCGGTGCGGCGGTACGCGGTCGACCTGGTCGCCGCCACGCGCAGCCACCCCGACCTCAGACTCGGTGCCTCGCCGCGCGCCACGCTGCACCTGCTGCGGGCGGCGAAGGCATCCGCGGCGCTGAGCGGGCGTGAGTACGCGCTGCCCGACGACGTGCAGGGGCTCGCCGTGCAGGTCCTCGCGCACCGCCTGCTGCCCACGGCGCAGGCCCAGCTGAACCGGCGCACGTCCGAGCAGGTCGTCCTGGAGATCCTCCAGCACACGTCGGTCCCTGCCGCCTCGGGCCACGGGTCCCCGATGTACGGCCAGCAGCCGCCCGGCGCCCGGAGGCTGTGATGGCCGAGGGGGGAGGCTTCGGGGGTGACGACGACAAGGGCGGCCTTCGGGTCGCGCTCTCGGGGCTGACCACCCGCGGACGTTCGTTCCTGGCCGCCGGGGTGGCGGCGGCGATCTGCGCGTACGTCCTGGGACAGAGCGATCTGCTCCGGGTCGGGCTGCTGCTCGCCGTGCTGCCGCTGGTCTGCGCGTTCGTGCTCTACCGCACGCGCTACCGGGTCGCGGGCAGCCGACGGCTGTCCCCCGCGCGCGTGCCCGCGGGCAGCGAGGCCCGCGTCCATCTCCGCATGGACAACGTCTCGCGGCTGCCCACGGGCCTGCTCATGCTCCAGGACCGGGTGCCGTACGTGCTCGGGCCGCGCCCCCGCTTCGTCCTGGACCGGGTGGAGGCGGGCGGCCGCCGCGAGGTGTCGTACCGCGTGCGCTCGGACCTGCGGGGCCGCTATCCGCTCGGCCCGCTCCAGCTGCGCCTGACGGACCCGTTCGGCCTGTGCGAGCTGTCCCGCTCCTTCGCCACGTACGACACCCTCACCGTCATCCCGCGCGTGGAACCGCTGCCCGCGGTGCGGCTGACCGGCGAGGCCAAGGGATACGGCGACGGGCGGAACCGCTCGCTGGCCCTGGCCGGCGAGGACGACGTGATCCCGCGCGGGTACCGCTACGGGGACGACCTGCGCCGTGTGCACTGGCGCTCGACCGCGCGCTACGGCGAGCTGATGGTGCGCCGCGAGGAGCAGCCGCAGCGGGCCCGCTGCACGGTGCTCCTCGACACCCGGCGCCTCGCCTTCCAGGGCGCGGGCCCCGACTCGGCCTTCGAGTGGGCGGTGTCGGGCACGGCGTCGACGCTGTTCCACATGCTTGAACGGGGCTTCTCCGTACGTCTGTTGACCGATACGGGCAATTCGGTGCCGGGCGAGGGGTCCGACGGGTTCGCGGGCGCCAGCCAGGAGTCGGCGGACGCGGCCGGACTGATGATGGACACGCTCGCCGTCGTCGACCATTCGGACGGCTCGGGGCTCTCGCGCGCGTACGACGTGCTGCGCGGGGGGAACGAGGGGCTGCTGGTGGCCTTCTTCGGCGATCTCGACGAGGAGCAGACCGCGGTCGCCGCCAGGATGCGGCAGCGCAGCGGCGGCGCCGTCGCCTTCGTGCTCGACAGCGAGACCTGGACGCGCGGCGGCCCTTCGGAGCGCTGCGAGGAGCGGCTGCGGATGCTGCGCGAGGCGGGCTGGTCGGCCCTCGCGGTCCCGCCCGGCACCTCCCTGATCGACCTGTGGCGCGACGCCGACCGGCACCGGGCGTCCACCGGCGCGGAGAGCGGACCGGCGGTGACGGGGTGGGGTTCTTGATCATGCGTGATGTCACCGGGGGAGAGGCGCGGTCATGAGTGGAGGCGCTCGGCTGACGCTGTGTGCGACGGCGGCCACGTTCATGGCGGCGTGTGCCCTGCTGCCGCTGGTCGATCTGGCGACCTGGATCTTCCAGGCCGCGTTCCTGCTGGTCGTCCAGGCCGGGGTGGGGGCACTGACCCGGCGCGTGCCTCTCGCGCGGCCGCTCACGGTGGCCGTGCAGGCTCTCGTGACGCTGATGCTGCTCACCCTGCTGTTCGCGAACGCGCAGGCGATCGGCGGGGTGCTGCCGGGCCCGGAGGCGTTCCGCCACTTCGGGGAGCTGCTCCAGGCGGGCGGCGACGACGTGGGTCGGTTCGCGATCCCCGCGCCGCTGTCCGACGGGATCCGGCTGATGCTGGTGGGCGGCGTCCTGGTGATCGGCCTCGCGGTGGACGCGCTCGCGGTGACGTTCCGCAGCGCGGCGCCCGCCGGGCTGCCGCTGCTCGCTCTGTACTCGGTCGCCGCGGGCCTCTCCCACGGCTCCGCCGACTGGCTGTGGTTCCTGCTCGCCGCCGGCGGCTATCTGATGCTGCTCCTCGCCGAGGGCCGGGACCGGCTCTCGCAGTGGGGGCGCGTCTTCGGCGGCACGGCCCGCTCACCGGGCCGCGCGGGCGGCGCGGCCGAGAGCACGGCCGATGCCGTGGCCCCGATCCGCACGGGCCGCCGCATCGGCGCGCTCGCGCTCGGCATCGCCCTGGTGGTGCCGCTCGCCCTGCCCGCGCTGGACGGGGGCCTGCTCGGCACGACGGGTACGGGCGCGGGCGTGGGCTCCGGGGGCGGCGGCACCATCTCCGCCGTGAACCCCCTGGTCTCCCTCCAGAACAGCCTGAACCAGCCCGAGGACCGGGAGGTGATGTCGTACCGCACGAACTCGAAGGACACCCAGGACCTCTATCTGCGGATCGTCTCCCTCGACGAGTTCGACGGGACGACCTGGCGGCCCGCCAAGCGCAGCATCATCGACGTGCCCTCGCCGTTCCCGAGCCCCCGCGGCCTCGGCGCGGACGTCCGCCGGACGGAGATCCGCACGAACATCGCGGCGGCCGGCTGGTACGCCCAGGACTGGCTGCCGCTCCCCTACCCGGCGACGAAGGTCGACATCTCGGGACGCTGGCGGTACGAGCCGGTGGGCCGGACCCTCGTCGGCGACCACAACCAGACCACCCGTGGCAAGAAGTACGGCGTCGAGAGCCTGATCGTGCAGCCGACGGCGGAGCAGCTGGCGAACGCTCCCGCGGCGCCGAACGAGCTGCGGCGGGAGTTCACCAAGGTGCCGTCGTCGCTGCCCGCGATCGTCGAGAAGACGGCGCTGCGCGTCACCGAGGGCGCGGCGAACGACTACCAGCGGGCCGTGAAACTCCAGGACTACTTCGCCGTGAGCGGCGGCTTCACGTACAACACGGAGGTCCAGGCCGGCAGCGGCTCCTCGGCCATCGCCCGTTTCCTGAAGAACAAGGAGGGCTTCTGCGTCCACTTCTCCTTCTCGATGGCAGCGATGGCCAGGACGCTGGGGATCCCGGCGCGGGTGGCGGTGGGCTTCACGCCGGGCTCTCCGCAGGCGGACGGCCGGATGTCGGTCGGCCTGCGGGACGCGCACGCGTGGCCGGAGCTGTACTTCGAGGGCGCGGGCTGGACGCGCTTCGAGCCGACGCCCAACCGCGGCACGGCGCCCGAGTACACCCGTGACGACACCCCGGCGGGCAACCCGAGCAACCCGGCGGCGCCCAGCGAGGCCGCCTCGTCCCAGCCGTCGGCAGGGCAGCCTTCCGCGTCGGACAACTGCCCGGCGGCCGAGCGAAAGCTGGAAGGCTGCTCGAACACGGCGCCCGCGGTGATCGGCGCGTCCGGCGGCGACGGCCCGCCCTTCGGCACGATTGCCCTCGTCGCGCTTGGCGTGCTGTTGGTGGTGCTCGTGCCACTGCTGCCGATGTTGTGGCGGCGGCGGGTACGGGCCGTGCGGCTCGGCTCGTCCGGCCGCACGGACGGGGACGCGGCGGCCCGCACCCTCGCGGCGTGGCTGGAAGTGACCGATACGGCGTGGGACCACGGCATCGCACCGGACGAGTCACAGACGCCACGGAAGGCTGCCGCGCGGATCGTCCGCGTCGGAGAGCTCGATCAGGTGGCCGCGGACTCCGTGCAACGGGTGGCGGCCGCGGTGGAGCAGGTGCTCTACGCGCCGAGGCCGCAGCCGACGGCGGGTCTCGGGGACGATGTGCGCCGCCTTGAGCAGGGCCTGCACGCCAAGGCGAGCCGCTCGGCCCGGCTGCGGGCGACGCTCGCACCGCGCTCGGCCGTTCGAGTGGCGTGGAGCCTTTCGCAGCGCTGGGCGGAGCTCGACTCCCGCTGGACGGCCCGGAAGTCGACGCTTCTGCGGCGGGCGCGGCGGCCTTCCGGCCAGGAGGGCTGACAGGAGGGCTGCGGGGCGGCGCCTCTCGCGCGCAACTGGCCACGCCAGCGCGCGGATAGCCGGCCCGCGCATACGCCGGTCCGCGGATACACCAGCAAGCGGATACGCCTGAGGGGTGACCACTCGTGAGTGGTCACCCCTCAGCTGCATCTGTTCCTGTGAGGACTTCTGATCCCGTGAGGACCTCGTCCGGCGGGGGCTCAGCGGCCGCCCTGGCCGCCCTGTTCGTCTCGGCGCCGCTGCCAGCGCTTCTCGATCCGGTCCATCATCGACCGGTGCTTCTTGCCCTGTCGCCGTGCGGCCGGTGGCGCTCCTGGCGCTGCTCCGGCAGCCGGCTGTTCACCGGGCTTGGGCGCTTTGCGCCATGCGGTCATGGCAAGGACCGCGCAGCCCAGCATGACGAGGAACCCCACCACGCTGATCCAGATCTGCTGTGCGACCATTCCGGCCATGAGGAGCGCGATACCCACCAGGAATCCGGCGACTGCCTGGTAGACCCGACGTCGGGTGTACGTACGCAGCCCGCTTCCCTCAAGCGCTGTCGCGAACTTGGGATCTTCGGCGTACAGCGCTCGCTCCATCTGCTCGAGCATTCGCTGCTCGTGCTCCGAGAGCGGCACGGAGTCCTCCTCATCGTGCAGTCGCCGGGGCGACCGGGGGTCCCCTTCAGGATAGGCAGGGAATCGCCCCCGTGAAACCCGCCCCTCTACGCCAACTTCGCCAACCAGGACCGCCACTCCGCTCCGGCTCGCTGAGGCGTTAATGCCCCGGCGGCCGTCCCGTCATGCCGGTCCGTCTCCCTCGATCATACGGCGCCCGGCGCCGAAGCGGGGGGCCTGTGGCGTACTCCATCCGCCGCTGCGCCGCTGATCAGCGGCGCGTCGCCGGGAGCCCTCAGACCTCCGGGGTCTCCTGCTTCTCACCGAGGATGTGCAGCTGCGTGGCGACGGAGTGGAACGCGGGCAGCTCTGCGGCGGCGGCCTCCAGCTTGAGGAGCTCCTGGAGGGCGCCCGGTTCGGTGTCCACGAGGACGCCCGGCACGAGGTCGGCGAAGACCCGTACACCGTGCACCGCGCCGACCTCGACGCCCGCGGATGCGACGAGCTGGGTGAGCTGCTCGGCGCTGAAGCGGCGCGGCACGGGGTCGCCGTCGCCCCAGCGGCCCGCCGGGTCACCGAGGGCCTGCCTGGCCTCCTTGAAGTGCCCGGCGAGTGCCCGGGCGAGCACGGCGCCGCCGAGTCCCGCGGCGAGCAGGCTGAGGACGCCGGAGGAGCGCAGGGCGCCCACCGCGTTGCGTACGCCCTCGGCCGGGTCGTCGACGTACTCCAGGACGCCGTGGCACAGGACCGCGTCGTATCCGTCGCGCTCGACGACGTCGAAGAGACCGGAGACGTCGCCCTGCACCCCGCGCACCCGGTCGGCCACGCCGGCCTCGGCCGCGCGGCGCTCGAGCGCGAAGAGCGCGTTCGGGCTGGGGTCGACGACGGTGACGCGGTGGCCGAGGGCTGCCACGGGCACCGCGAAGTTACCGCTGCCGCCTCCGGTGTCGAGCACGTCGAGCGACTCGCGCCCCGTGGCCTTGACGCGACGGTCGAGGGCGTCCTTGAGAACGTCCCAGACCACGGCGGTACGGAGAGAAGCGCGGGGGCGCATCGGGTCCGACACGACAGGTGACTCCTCGGCGCGGCTCCGGCTCATGGGCTGCGGAGCGATGGGGGTTCCTCCCCCACCGGCAACGGCGATGGGTGGAGGCTTCGGGCGCCTCCACCCTATTGCCTCGTGAGAGCTGTCCGGTCACCCCACGTCGGGCACCTCCCGGCCTGCCGCCGGGGCCTCGTCCTGCGCCCTGGGCTGGGGCAGTAAGGGCTGGAGCAGCAGCATCCGCTCGACGAGGCGCAGGAACATCGCGACGTCGCGGAGCAGGTCGTCCGCGTCGCGGGTGCCGGCGGCCCCCTGGATGCCCGCTTCGGCGCGCGCCCTGCGGGTGGCGCCGGAGGCGAACAGGGCGCTCCACTCGGTCAGTTCGGGTGCGATCTCGGGGAGCACTTCCCAGGCGCTCCGTATCCGGGCACGGCGTCGTGGCGTGGGTTCGGGGCGGCCGCGGGCGGCGAGTACGGCGGCCGCGGTGCGCAGGGCGGCGAGGTGGGCCGTGGCGTACCGCTCGTTGGGCGTCTCGAGGAGGGCCGCCTCGTCGAGTCCCGTGCGCGCCTGGGCGAGCAGGTCGAGTGCGGCGGGAGGGGCTGTCGCCCGGCGGAGTACGGGGTGGACGTCGGCGGCGGGTCCGGTCAGCGAGGGTGCAGGGCCGGTGGCGCGGGGCCGGCGTGCGGCTGCTGCTGAATGTCCAGCCATGACGAACCTCCTGTCGTCTGCGTGACGGCTCAGTGGCCGTATGTGCCCATCGTGGAGTACGCCACTGACAATCGGCCCTGACCTGCGCCTTTGCTTCGAGCGACAGTTCGGGCTAACTTTTGCACTGACCAGTCAGTTCAAAAAAAGGGGGGGCCCGACCATGGACGGTCCGAACGCGGTCGCCGTCAACGCCGAGGGGTTCGGGCTCAAGGGCCCGCGCGGCTGGGCGTTCCGCGGGGTGGACATCGACGCGGAGCCCGGGGCGCTCGTCGCCGTCGAAGGGCCGTCCGGGTCGGGCCGCACCTGCCTGCTGCTCGCCCTCACCGGACGCATGCGGCCCACCGAGGGCGCCGCGTCCGTCGGCCCCTTCCGGCTGCCGAAGCAGTTGTCCGCCGTCCGCCGGATCAGCGCTCTCGCCCATGTGCCCGGGGTCACCGACCTCGATCCCGCGCTGACGGTCGAGGAGCATCTGCGCGAACGGGGGCTGCTCCAGCGGCGGTTCGACGGTTCCCTGCGGGCGCTGCTGCGGCCACGGGCCGAGTGGGCCGCCGCCTCGCGGCTGCGGATCGACACCGCGCTGGCCGCCGCGGGCCTCGACCGGGAGGCGCTGCCGAAGGGCACCCGCACCGCCGTGCGCGACCTTGAGCGGATCGAGGCGCTCCGGCTGTCGGTGGCCCTCGCGCTGATCGGGCGGCCGCGGCTGCTCGGCGTCGACGACACCGACCTGAAGCTCTCGGACGCCGAACGGACGCAGGTCTGGGACCTGTTGAGGTCCGTCGCCGAGTCCGGCACGACGGTCGTGGCGGTGTGCAGCGAGGCGCCGAAGGACGCGGTCGTCGTATCGACGGCGCCCCGCGACGAAGCGGACGAGCAGAGCCCCGAGAATCCCGAGACCGACAAGAAGGAGACGGCGGATGCGCTCGCCGAAGCTGGCCGCGCTTGAGCTCAGGCGCTTCGGCAGGGGGAAGCTGCCGCGCGCCGCGCTCGCCGCGCTCCTGTTGCTGCCCCTGTTGTACGGCGCCCTGTACCTCTGGTCGTTCTGGGACCCGTACGGGCGTCTCGACAGGATTCCCGTCGCGCTCGTCAACGACGACAAGGGGGCGCGGGCCGCCGGCCAGAAGATCGTGGCGGGCGACGACATCACCGAGGGGCTGCACGACAGCAAGACCTTCGAGTGGCACGAGGTGAGCGCGGAGCAGGCCCGCAAGGGCGTCGAGGACGGGACGTACTACCTGTCGCTGACGATGCCCGCGGACTTCAGCGAGCGCATCGCGTCCAGTTCCGGGGACACCCCGGAGACCGGCGCCCTTCAGGTGCGGACGAACGACGCCAACAACTACATCGTCGGGCAGATCTCGCGGACGGTGTTCTCCGAGGTGCGTTCGGCGGCGTCCACCAACGCGTCGCGCTCCTTCCTCGACCGGATCTTCATCTCCTTCTCCGACATCCACGACGCGACCAAGAAGGCCGCGAAGGGGGCCGACCAGCTCAAGGGCGGTATCGGCAAGGCGAAGAAGGGATCCAAGGACCTGGCGGACGGTCTGAAGGACGCCAAGAAGGGCAGCGGTGACCTGGCCGGCGGGATCAAGAAGCTGAACAAGGGCGCAGGGGATCTGGAGTCCGGCTCGAAGCAGGTCTCCGACGGCACCCAGCTCCTCGCCGACAAGGTCAACGGCATCGACGGCCAGGTGCGGCCGTTCCTGAAGGACAACAAGAAGGCGATCGGCGACACCGCCCGGCTCGTCGCCGACTCCGCGAAGGGCATCCGGCACAACCTTGATGTCCTGGTGAAGACGGCGCCGACGGCCGCCAAGGGCGCGCACGCGGGATCCGACGCCCTGGACGGGGTCTACAAGGCGCGCTGCGAGACGCTGCCGCTGCCCGACCCTGCCTGCCCCGACCTGAAGAAGGCCAAGGTGGCCGCGGCCGACGTGGCGAAGGTCGCCGACGACCTGAACGTCCTGATCGAGGACGACCACGGCGACCTGGACACCCTCGACCGCCATCTCGCCACGCTCCAGCGGCAGTCCGAGGCGCTGGCCAAGCACGCCCCGACGCTCGACCAGGACGTGGCCACCGCCGTCTCGAAGATCAACGCGCTCAACAAGGGCGCGGGTCAGGTCGCCACGGGCGCCAAGCAGCTGCACACCGGGCTCGGCACGGCGAAGACGGGCTCGGCGGACCTCGACACGGGCGTCGGCAAGCTGAAGACGGGCGCGAGCGATCTCAACGGCGGCATGTTCAAGCTGGCCGACGGCTCCGGAGAGCTGGCCGGCGGGCTGCACGACGGGGTGATGCAGATCCCCGACTACGACAAGAAGGACCGCGACCGGCGCACCGGTGTCATGTCCGACCCGGTCCAGCTCGCCTCCCAGTCCCTGCACAAGGCGCCCAACTACGGCACCGGATTCGCCCCGTACTTCATCCCGCTGTCCCTGTGGGTCGGCGCGATGGTGGCCTACATGCTGATCCAGCCGCTCAACCGGCGCGCACTCGCCGCGGGCGCCTCCGCCTGGCGGATCGCGCTGGCGGGCTGGCTGCCCGTGGCCGCGCTCGGGGTGCTCCAGGTGGCCGCCCTGATGTCCGTGCTGCACTGGGCGCTGGGGCTCCAGATGGTCAGGGCGGCCGGAACGGTCGGCTTCCTGTTCCTCGTCACGGCGTGCTTCGCCGCGATCGTGCAGTGGCTGAACGCCCGCTTCGGAGCGGCGGGGCGGATCCTCGTACTCGCCGTCCTGATGCTCCAGTTGACGTCAGCGGGCGGCACGTATCCCGTGCAGACGAGCCCCGGCTTCTTCAACGCGATCCACCCCTTCCTGCCGATGACCTACGTCGTCGAGGCGCTGCGGAGACTGATCTCGGGCGGTGGCCTCGGACCCGTGTGGCAGGCGTGTGCCGTGCTCGCCGCGTTCACGGCCGGCGCACTGGCCCTGACCGCGCTCAGCGCCCGCAGCAAGCAGGTGTGGACACTCGACCGGCTGCACCCCGAACTGAGCCTGTGAGCGCGCCCACACCGCCGCCTGTGAGAATCAGGGGCATGGAAAGCAGCACACGGCGCCAGGCCACCCGGCAGAAGCTGTACGAGGCCGCGGTCACGCTCATCGCGGAGCAAGGGTTCTCGGCCACCACGGTCGACGAGATCGCCGAGCGCGCCGGGGTCGCGAAAGGCACGGTCTACTACAACTTCGCCAGCAAGTCGGTCCTCTTCGAGGAGCTGCTCCGGCACGGAGTCGGGCTTCTCACCGCCTCACTGCGGGAGGCGTCGGAGAAGACGGCCGCGAGCGGCGGCAGCAAGATCGACGCCCTCGACGCGATGATCCGGGCCGGCCTCGTCTTCATCGACCGCTATCCGGCCTTCACCCAGCTGTACGTGGCCGAGCTGTGGCGCACCAACCGCGCCTGGCAGTCCACGCTCGCGGTGGTCCGGCAGGAGGCCGTCGCCGTCGTGGAGGACGTGCTGCGGGACGCGGTCGAGGGTGGTGAGCTGAGCGAGGAGATCGACATCCCGCTGACGGCGGCCGCGCTGGTCGGCATGGTCCTCGTGGCCGCCCTGGACTGGCAGGCCTTCCAGCCGGAGCGCTCCCTGGACGACGTCCACGCGGCGCTGTCACGGCTGCTCCAGGGGCGCGTGACCGGCGGCCGCTGACCGCCCCCGGACGCAAAGCGGAGACAACGGAGACAACAGAGCGCCGGTCCGGCGCGGCCCGAACTCTCAGGCCTCACCGGACCGGCGCCTCCCCCGTTGTCCCCCCGTGTTCCCCGTATCCCCGTGTTCCCCCGTGGGCCCGCCGGACGTGCGGGCCCCCGTGCCTCGCCCCCCGCCGTGGCGGGAGGAGCGGCCAAGGGGGCGAAGCGCTGTTCCGCCGCCCCGTGTCGGCGGTACCGGCGCCGCGCCCCCTTCCGTGTCTCCACTCTCCCGTCCGCGCAGGTCGGACCCCATCCGCGCAGCTACTCATCTCACGCACTAGGTACGGATACTCAGGCCTGGGTGCTCAGGCCCAGGACACGGACTTCGCGACTGGTTACGATCTCGTCCGTGTCCGTACTCCCCCTGGTCTTCACCAGCGGCTGGGCGAGCGGGATCAACGCGTACGCGGTGGTTCTCCTCCTCGGTGTCTTCGGCGCGACCGGGCTGACCGACGAAGTCCCCGAGTCGCTCCAGCGCACGGACGTGCTCATCGCCGCCGGGGTGCTGTTCCTGTGCGAGGCCGTCGCCGACAAGATCCCTTACGTGGACTCGCTCTGGGACACCGCGCACACGGTGATCCGGCCGGTGTCGGGCGCCGTCGTCGGCGCGCTGCTCGCCGGCCAGAGCGGGTCGCTCTCCGACCTGGCGGCGGGCGCGGTCGGCGGGTCGACGGCGCTGGCCAGCCACGCCGTGAAGGCCGGGACCCGCATGGCGATCAACACCTCGCCCGAGCCGTTCAGCAACATCGCGGTGAGCTCGGCCGAGGACCTCGGGGTCGCCGGAATCATCACGTTCGCCATATTCCATCCCGAAGCGGCCGCGATCATCGCCGCCGTCCTGCTCTTCCTCGGGCTGCTCATGCTGTACTTCCTGATCTCGCGGATCCGGCGCTTCCTGCGGCGCCGGGCACAGCGGCGCGAGGAGAGGCGCATCGCCCACCGGACCGGGGCGCCGCCGGGCTGATCCAGCCCCCGGCCGGGCTGTCGGCGGGGGTGTCGGTGGGGGCGGATAAAGTCGCCGTCATGGCACGGATTGCGGTGATCGGCGCCGGGATGGGCGCGATGGCGGCCGCTGCCCGGCTGGCCGTGGCAGGCCACCAGGTGGCGGTGTACGAGCGCGCGTCGACGTACGGCGGGGCGCTCGGCGGCTTCGCTCGGGGCGGCTTCTCGTTCGACACGGGCCCAGGGCTGCTCCAACTGCCCGCGGTCTACCGGGACTTGTTCATCAAGACGGGCAAGCAACCGCTGGAGGACGCGGTCGAGCTGACCCAGGTGGAGCCCGCCGTGCGGCATGTCTTCGCGGACGGCACGGCGGTGGACCTGCCGAACGCGCGGCGCGCGGGCATCGCCGACGCCCTGGACGCGGCGCTCGGCGAGGGGTCGGGGCCTCACTGGTCGGCGTTCATGAACCGGGCGCGTGAGGCCTGGGACCGCACCCGGCGCCCGCTCCTCGAAGAGCCCCTGTGGCCGAACTGGCGGATCCTCGCGGACCGCGAGCCGTACCCCGCGGTGGTCCGCCGCCGGATGCTGCGCAAGGACCTGTCGGCGACGACGCTCTCCGAGGTCGCCGCTCTCGAGCTGGGCGGGGACCCGCGGCTCGTCGCGCTCCTCGAGCAGTACGCGCTCGCGTCCGGTCTCGATCCGCGTACGGCCCCGGCGAGCGCGGCCGTGCTGCCGTACATGGAGCAGACCTTCGGCACCTGGGCGGTGCGCGGCGGGATGCGGGAGCTGGCGCGTGCCGTGTACGAGCGCTGTCTTCAGCGGAAGGTCGCGTTCGAGTTCGACGCGCCGGTGGCGCGGATCGTGGAGAAGGACGGCCGGGCGGCGGGCGTGGAACTGGCCGAAGGCCGGGTCGTGGAGGCCGACTTCGTGGTCGCCGGTGTGGCGCCAGGCGTCCTCGACGAGCTGCTGCCGGGGCGGGCGCTCAGGGCCGAGGACTCGGTGGCACCGCAGTCGGCGCTGCCGAGCCGGCTGACGGTGTTCCTGGCGCTGCGCGGCGCGCGTCCCGGCGACGCCCCGCACCGGACGGTCGTGCACGCCGCGGACCGGGAAGCCGAGCTGGCCTCGCTGTTCGGCGGAGGCACGGCGGTGGCGGAGCGGCCCACGGTCACGGTGCTCCGTCCCGACGACGCCTCGGTGGTGCCGGACCCGGACCATGAAGCGGTGACCCTGGTGGTCACGGTGACGCGCGGCGCGCGCGTGACGGACGCGGACGTGGAGCGGGTCATCGACGCCGCCGGGCAGGCGGTCCCCGGGCTGCGCGACCGTCTGCTGTGGCACGAGGTCCGCACCCCGTCGGATGTCGCCGACGCGACGGGCGCGGACGGCGGTTCGGTGCCCGCACCGGCCCTGGCAGCGGCCTCCGGCCGGCTCCTGCACCCGTCGAACGGCACGCTCGTTCCGGGCCTGTTCGCCGTCGGCGGCTGGTCGCACCCGGGCGGCGGGCTGCCGCACGCGGGGATGTCGGGCGCGCTGGCGGCCGGGCTGATCGTGGAGGGCCCGGACTTCCGCGGCTCGCAGTGACGGGCGGCGCCCGCCAGGATCAGTAGCGGTACTGCTGCTGCTCGTTGTAGCCGGAGCCGCCGTCGTAACCGCCCTGGCCGTTCTGCTCGTACGGGTAGGGCTGCTCCGGGGGCAGCTCACCGCCGTACTGCTGGTGCTGGTCGTCGCCGGTGCGCTGCTGGGGCACCCAGACCCCGCCGGGCGGCGTCTCCATGCCGTAGCCGCCCGCCGCGTACGGGTCGCCGTACTGCTGTCCCGTGCCGTACGCGTCGTCGTACTGGGGCTGCGCCGGGTAGGTCTGCGTCCCGATGTACGGGTCGGAGTAGGCGGCGTACTGCTGCTGGCCGTTGTCGTAGCCGTACTGCTGTTGGTCGTAGCCCGCGTACGCGTCGTAGGCGTAGCCCTGCGCGGCGGAGTCCGTCTGTGCGGCGGCCGGGGTGTAGACGCCGTACTGGCCGGTGTCGTCGGGCATCGGCTGCGGCGCGTAGACCGACGTCACCTCGGCCGCGGACTCGGGTTCCGGGGCGTCCGGGGCGGCGGACTCGTACTCCAGGTCGGAGACCTCGAGGGTCGGGTCCTGGTGGACGGGCTCCTTGATCTTGCGCCGCTTGCTCGCGCCGGGGTTCCCGCCGATCGCCCAGCCCGTGGAGAAGCCCCTGCGGAACGACAGCGTCACGTACGTCTGGCCGACGGCGAACGTGATGGCGCCGATCCCGATGACGATCACCGACGGGATCAGCACACCGAGGACGACGCCCACGAACCCGACAAAGGCGAGCAGCCGGTAGCGCAGCCGCGCCTTGTACTGGAGCAGTACCTCACCGAGCAGCCACAACGCGACGATTCCGAACGCGATGTAGAGGACCGTCCAGCCCATGTACGCCCCTCTCGTACGGCCGCCGCCCCTGGTGGAATACGGCCGGGTCAGGCCCGCTGGTCGTGCAGGCCCAGATTCTCGTAGATCTCCAGTGTCGCCGTGGAGTTGTTGAGCGTGATGAAGTGCAGACCCGGAACGCCCTCGTCCAGCAGCTTCGCGCAGAACTCCGTCGCGAACTCGATGCCAATGGAGCGTACAGCCGCCGGATCGTCTTTGGCTGTGAGGATGCGCTCTTTCAGGGCGGGCGGGAACGTGGCGTTGCTGAGCTGCGGCAGCCGCTCCAGCATGCGCACGCTCGTGACCGGCATGATCTCCGGGATGACCGGGGTGTCGCAACCCGCGGCGGCGACCTTGTCGCGCAGCCGCAGATACTCCTCCGGGTAGAAGAACATCTGAGTGATCGCGTAGTCCGCGCCCGCCCGGCACTTGTCCACGAAGTGGCGCACGTCGGAGTCCCAGTCCTCGGAGCGCGGGTGCATCGCGGGGAAGGCCGCGACGCCGACGCAGAAGTCGCCCGACTCCTTGATGAGCCGGACCAGTTCGGCGGCGTAGGCCAGGCCCTCGGGGTGCGCGACCCAGTCGGCCATGGGGTCGCCGGGCGGGTCTCCGCGCACGGCGAGGATGTTCCTGATGCCGGCGTCCGCGTACTGGCCGATGATGTTGCGCAGCTCGGCCACGGAGTGGTCGACGGCCGTGAGGTGGGCGACCGGGGTCAGGGTCGTGTCGGCGACGATCTGCTCCGTCTCGCGGACCGTGCCGGCGCGGGTGGAACCGCCGGCCCCGTACGTCACGGAGACGAAATCGGGCGCGACCGCCTCGACCCGGCGCAGCGCGTTCCAGAGGTTCCGCTCACCCTTCGGGGTCTTCGGCGCCGAGAACTCGAACGAGAAGGTCGTCTTGCCGGTCGCGAGCATGTCGCGCACGGTGCGTGCGCGATCAGTCCTGGTGGAAGCGGTGCCAAGGGCCATATGGGCAGGTTAGCCACGGGAGCGCCCTGTCCCTAATCCCCGTCCACCCTGCGGACACATGTCCTGGCGGAGCGCGGCCGGGCGGGTCAGGCCGTACGCAGCCGCTTCGCGAAGTCGGCCGCGGCCGCGCCCGGGTCGTCCGCCTCGGTGATGGCGCGGACGACGACGACGCGGCGGGCGCCCGCTTCGAGCACCTCGTCCAGGTTCCCCGCGTCGATGCCGCCGATCGCGAACCAGGGGCGGTCCGTGCCGAGCGAGGCCGTGTAACGCACCAGGTCGAGGCCGGGCGCGTACCGGCCGGGCTTGGTGGGGGTCGGCCAGCAGGGGCCGGTGCAGAAGTAGTCCACGCCGTCCTGGACGGCGGCCGCGGCGGCCTCCGTGTCGGCGTGCGTGGAGCGGCCGATCAGGACGTCCTCGCCGAGGATGGCGCGGGCGGCCGCGACCGGCAGGTCGCCCTGGCCCAGGTGCAGGACGTCGGCGCCGGCGGCGTGGGCGACGTCCGCCCGGTCGTTGACCGCGAACAGCTTGCCGTGGCGGGCGGCGGCGTCGGCGAGGACGGCCAGGTGTTCCAGCTCCTCGCCCGCCTCCATGCCCTTGTCGCGCAGCTGCACGATGTCCACGCCGTTCGCCAGGACGGCGTCGAGGAACTCGGGGAGGTCGCCCTGGCGCTTGCGGGCATCCGTGCACAGGTACAGCCGGGCGTCGGCGAGCTGGGCGCGCTGCGTGGCGGCCATGGCCATGGGTGAGTCCCCCCGTGGTCGGTGGCGCGCGGGCCGCGGTGAGCGCGGCCCGCACGCCGGACGGTTGTCAGGTCAGACGGCGAGCGCCTGGGCGCGGCGCTTCACCTCCGTGCCGCGATTCTCGCTCAGCGCCTGCGCGGGGGTGCCCGGCAGGGTCGGGTCGGAGGTGAAGAGCCACTCGAGCATCTCTTCGTCGTTGAAGCCGTCGTCCCTGAGCAGGGTCAGCGTCCCGGTGAGGCCCTTGACGACCTTGTCGCCGTCGATGAAGGCGGCGGGCACGTGCAGCGCCCTGTTCTCACCGCGGCGTACGGCGATCACCTGGCCTTCCTTCACCAGCTGCCGCACACGCGTCACCTCCACGCCGAACTGCTCGGCGATGTCGGGGAGGGTGAGCCACTCGGGGACGAGAGCATCGATCTTTGCGTCAATCTCGGTCACAGGACAAGCGTGCCATCCCGGACTGACAGTGGGAAACGCGGCCGCGCAAAAGGCCCCTCGCCCGCGCGGGGCGGTTACACGACGGCGGCCTTCAGGGGACGGGCCGGGTCGCTGATGACCTGCGGGTCCAGCGGGACGCCCGACTCGATGAGCTTGCGCCCTTGCGCCAGGTCACGCGGGCGGCCCACGGCGAGGACGGCAACGAGACGGCTCTCGCGCAGCCAGCACACACTCCAGGACGCGCCCTGCGGATCGCCGCGCCACACGGTGGTGTCGGCTGCCGCGTGATGCCCGGCGTACTGCACGAAGCGACCGAACTGCTCCGACCAGAAGTACGGCACCGGGTCGTACGTCGCCGGGCTCTCGCCGATGATGTTGGCGGCGACCGTGCGGGGGCCCTGGAGCGCGTTGTCCCAGTGGTGGACCATCAGGCGCTCGCCGTACCGGCCCGAAGGGAAGGACGAGCAGTCACCGACCGCGTACACATCGGGCTCGGAGGTGCGCAGGCGGTCGTCCGCCACGACCTCGCTGTGGGCGCCGAGCGTGATGCCGGAGCCGGTGAGCCAGCCGGTGGCGGGGCGGGCCCCGATGCCGACGACCACGGCTCCGGCGGGCACCCGGGTGCCGTCGTCGAGGAGGACGGCACCGGGTTCGACGTGCTCCACGCGCGCGTGGGTGCGCAGTTCCGCCCCGGCGTCCGCGTACCAGGCGGCCATGGGGGCGGCGACCTCCTCGGGCAGCGCCCCGGCGAGCGGCCGCTCGGCCGCCTCGACGACGGTGACCGCGCATCCGGCCTCGCGGGCCGCGGTGGCGAACTCGGCGCCGATCCAGCCCGCGCCCACGACGACGATGTCGCGCTGCGCGGCGAGGACGGGGCGCAGGCGTTCGGCGTCGTCGAGCGTGCGCAGCAGATGGACGCCCTGGATGTCCTCCGTACCGGGCAGCCTGATGGGTTCGGCGCCGGTCGCGAGGACGAGGACGTCGTAGGGGGCGGGTCCGGTGGCGGTGTCGAGGGTGTGCTCGGCGGGACGTACGCCGGTGACCTCGCGGCCCAGTTCGAGCGTGATGTCGAGTGCTTCGAAGTCGACGTCGAAGGCGGACCCCTCGGCCTTGCCGAGCAGGACGGCCTTGGACAGCGGGGGCCGGTCGTACGGCTGGTGGGGTTCAGCGCCGATCAGCGTGACAGCGCCGGTGAAGCCCTGTTCGCGCAGGGCCACGGCGGTCTGGACCCCCGCCATCCCGGCGCCGACGATGACGACGTGCCGCCCTGCCTGGGGCACCGGTGCCTGGTTCTGGGTCTGCTCGCTCACCGGATCACCATATGCACCTGACGTTCAGTCAGTCAGCGGGCCGCGGCACTCCGGTCCCGTGACGTCTTCCACACCGGCCGCCGGTTTGACCGCTCCGGCCGCCCGCGCTCCCGCCGTCAGGCGCCGGGGACCTCTTCGACGACGCTCGTCCCGCTGCCCGCCTGCGACTCCCACTCCCACGTCTCGTCCAGCCGCACCCGCCCGTCGGGAAGGTCCACGACGAGCGAGACACAGTGCCCGGAGGAGGTCGTCGCGTCCGTCTTCAGCTGTACGTACCTGAAGTCGATCCGGTCGCCCTCACGGGTGCCCACGAGGTGGCCGCGCACCACGTCCCCGCCCGCGTACTCGGCCCAGATCCGGCCGTCCTCCTCGTGGTACGTGAACCGCGTCCGCGTACCCACCTGACCTGGAGCCTGGTCGGCGACCGGGGCGAGTACGAGTCCGTCGAGCGAGCGGGCCATGCGGGCGGGCTCCCTTACTGAGGGTCGCGGGGACGGTTTAGGGTGGTCACCGTAAAGCACTCGCGGGAGCCCGGACGTACCGGGCTGAGAGGGAGGCTGGGACGGCCTCCGACCGTACGAACCTGATCCGGGTCATGCCGGCGAAGGGAGGGGCTGGACGCCCATGTCGCGTACTTCAGAAGGCTCCGACGTCCTGATCGTGGGCGGCGGGATCATCGGTCTCGTCACCGCGTGGCGGGCCGCGCAGCGCGGGCTGCGCACCGCGGTCGTGGACCCCGAACCGGGCGGCGGGGCCGCTCAGGTGGCGGCCGGGATGCTCGCCGCCGTCACCGAACTGCACTACGGAGAAGCCGAACAGACCCTCCTCGGCCTCAACGTGGAGTCCGCGCGCCGCTATCCGGCGTTCGCGGCCGAGCTCTCCGAGGCCACCGGGCTCGACCTCGGCTACCGCGCGTGCGGCACCCTCGCCGTCGCGCTCGACTCGGACGACCGCGCACACCTTCGGGAACTGCACGCCCTCCAGCACAAGTCGGGCCTGGACTCGGAGTGGCTGTCGGGCCGTGAGTGCCGGCGCCTCGAACCGATGCTGGCCCCGTCCGTGCGGGGCGGCCTGCGCGTCGACGGTGACCACCAGATCGACCCGAGACGCCTCGCGAAGGCCCTTGTCGCGGCCTGCGAGCTGGCCGGGGTGCAGTTCCACCGGCAGTGGGCCGAGCGGCTGACAGTCGTCCGCGAGGGCGCGCGCGGCGTGGTCCTCGCCGACGGCACCGGGCTCGACGCGGACCAGGTCGTCCTCGCCGGCGGCAGCCTCAGCGGCAGGCTCGCCGGGGTCCCGGACGACGTGCTGCCGCCGGTGCGCCCGGTGAAGGGGCAGGTACTGCGCCTGACCGTGCCGAAGGCGTACGCGCCGTTCCTGAGCCGCACCGTGCGCGCCGTCGTACGCGGCGGCAACCTCTACCTGGTGCCCCGGGTCAACGGCGAGCTCGTCGTCGGAGCCACCAGTGAGGAGCTCGGCTGGGACACGACGGTCACCGCGGGCGGCGTCTACGAGCTGCTGCGCGACGCCCACGAGCTGGTGCCCGGCATCACGGAGCTGCCGCTCACGGAGACCCGCGCGGGCCTGCGCCCCTGCTCCCCCGACAACGCCCCGATCCTCGGCCCGACCGCGCTGACGGGCCTGCTGCTCGCCACCGGCCACTACCGCAACGGCGTGCTGCTCACGCCGGTCACCGGCGACTCCATGGCCCACGCGCTCGCCACCGGCGAACTCCCCGAAGTGGCCCGCCCCTTCACCCCGCGGCGCTTCGACGCCGTCCCCGCACCCGTCTCTGTGGAGCAGTCCGTATGACCGTGTCCGTCACCCACGTATCCGTGAACGGCGAGGGCCGCCAGGTCGCCCCGGGCACCACGCTCGACGCCCTCGTCTCCGCGCTGACCAGCGCGCCGTCCGGTGTCGCCGCCGCACTCAACGAAACCGTCGTCCCGCGCACCCAGTGGGCCGTCACCGCACTCACGGACGGGGACCGCGTCGAGGTCCTCACCGCGGTCCAGGGAGGCTGAACCCATGGCTGACGACTCCTTGGTCATCGGCGGTACGTCCTTCTCGTCCCGGCTGATCATGGGCACGGGCGGGGCGCCCAGCCTCGATGTCCTGGAACGCTCCCTCGTCGCGTCCGGCACGGAGCTGACGACCGTCGCGATGCGGCGTGTGGACGCGAGCGTGCAGGGCTCCGTGCTCTCCGTACTGGAGAAGCTGGGGATCCAGGTGCTGCCGAACACGGCGGGCTGTTTCACCGCCGGTGAGGCCGTCCTGACCGCCCGCCTCGCGCGCGAGGCGCTCGGCACCGACCTGGTCAAGCTGGAGGTCATCGCGGACGAGCGCACCCTGCTGCCCGACCCGATCGAGCTCCTGGACGCGGCGGAGATCCTCGTCGACGACGGCTTCACCGTGCTGCCGTACACGAACGACGACCCGGTGCTCGCGCGGAAGCTGGAGGACGTGGGCTGTGCCGCGGTCATGCCGCTCGGCTCCCCCATCGGCTCCGGGCTCGGTATCCGCAACCCGCACAACTTCCAGCTGATCACCGAGCACGCGCGCGTGCCGGTGATCCTGGACGCGGGTGCCGGGACGGCGTCCGACGCGGCGCTGGCGATGGAGCTGGGGTGCGCCGGTGTGATGCTCGCCTCGGCGGTCACCCGCGCGCAGGAGCCGACCCTGATGGCGGAGGGCATGCGGCACGCGGTCGAGGCGGGGCGGCTGGCGTTCCGGGCGGGCCGTATCCCCCGCAGGCACTTCGCCGAGGCCTCCTCGCCCGTGTCCGGGATGGCCAGGCTCGACCCGGAGCGGCCCGCGTTCTGAGGGCCGTACAGCACGGTTACAGCTCTGCTGCAGTACGGCCGCTTGCGGACGACTGCGGAGCCGGGTGTCGGCGGCGGCTCGTACACTCACCTGCGTGGACACGACCCTTCAGGACCCTCTCGTCGGGCAGGTGCTCGACGGCCGGTACCGCGTCGACGCACGCATCGCGGTCGGCGGGATGGCCACGGTCTACAGGGCCGTGGACACCCGCCTCGACCGCGTGCTCGCGCTCAAAGTGATGCACCCGGCCCTCGCCGCCGACGTCTCGTTCGTCGAGCGTTTCATCCGCGAGGCCAAGTCCGTCGCCCGGCTCTCCCACCCGAATGTGGTCGGGGTCTTCGACCAGGGCGCGGACGGCCAGTACGTCTATCTGGCGATGGAGTACGTCGCGGGCTGCACCCTGCGGGACGTCCTGAGGGACCGCGGGGCACTGCGGCCGCGCGCCGCGCTCGACATCCTGGAGCCGGTCCTCGCCGCGCTCGGCGCCGCGCACCGCGCGGGATTCGTGCACCGCGACATGAAGCCGGAGAACGTCCTCATAGGGGACGACGGCCGCGTGAAGGTGGCGGACTTCGGCCTCGTACGGGCCGTGGACACCGTCACGAACACCACGGGCGCCGTCCTCGGCACCGTCTCCTATCTCGCCCCCGAGCAGATCGAGTCGGGCACCGCGGACCCCCGCGTCGACGTGTACGCGTGCGGGGTGGTGCTCTACGAGATGCTCACGGGCGCCAAGCCGCACTCGGGCGACTCCCCCGCCCAGGTCCTCTACCAGCATCTGAACGAGGACGTGCCGCCCCCGTCCACGTCCGTTCCCGGCCTGCCCGCGGAGCTGGACGAGCTCGTCGCGTCCGCGACCGCGCGCACGCCCGACCTCAGGCCGTACGACGCGGTGGCGCTGCTCGCCCAGGTCAGGGCGGCCAGGGCCGCCCTCACGGACGCGCAGCTCGACGCGGTGCCGCCGGCCGCACGCCCCGAGGACCTCGGGGACCGTGACATCTCAGACGACCGTACGAGCGTGATCCCGCGGGCACTGCGGACCAGGGGCGTACAGCTCCCGCTGCCGGCCGACGACCAGGACCCGCAGGCGGAGCTGAACCGCACGAGCCGCTTCGAGACGCCGCCCCCGCCGCCCGCCCCTTCCCGGAGGCGTCGTCCGCGGCGCGGTGTGCTCGCGGCCGTCGCGGCCGTGCTGCTCGCCCTCGGCCTCGGCGCGGGCGTCTGGTACATCAACTCGGGCCAGTTCACGAAGGTCCCGCCGCTGCTCGCCAAGACACAGACGCAGGCCAAGGAGCGGCTCGGCGAGGCCGGCCTCGACCTCGGGCACGTCAAGCGTGCGTACAGCGACACCGTGAAGCGCGGCACCGTGATAGCCAGCGACCCCGAGGTGGGCGCCCGCATCCGGGACAACGGGGCGGTGGATCTGACGGTGTCCCTGGGCCCGGAGACCGTGAAGGTCCCCGACCTCCAGGGCACGCCCCTCGGCAAGGCCGAGCGCCGGCTGAAGGACGCGGGCCTGGAGCCCGGCATGGTCACCAAGGAGTTCGACGAGGACGTCCCCAAGGGGGCAGTGATCGCCACGGACCCGGAGTCCGGCACCACGCGCAAGGCCGGCTCGGCCATCGCGCTCGTGGTCAGCAGGGGCAGCGCGGTGGACGTCCCGGACGTGACGGGCGAGTCCGAGGAGGACGCCATCGCCGACCTGCAGGACGTGGGCCTGAAGGCCGAGATCGCCACGAAGCGGGCGTACTCGGACGCGGACAAGGGCAGCGTCGCCCAGCAGTCCCCCGTCGAGGGCAAGCGGCTCGGCGAGGGGGACACGGTCACCCTGACGATCTCCAAGGGCCCGGTCATGGTCGAGGTCCCCGACGTCGTGGGCATGAGCGTCGACGACGCCCACCAGAAGCTCGAGGCCCGCGGCTTCGAGGTCGAGAACGACCGCGGTCTGCTCGGTATTTTCGGCGACACCGTGAAGAAGCAGTCCGTGGAGGGCGGTGACAAGGCCCCGAAGGGGTCGACGATCACCATCCAGATCCGCTGACGGGACGGCCACGCGCGCGTGCCACCCTTGACGCGTGAGCAGCACCGACACCGCATCCCGTAACCCGGTCGGCGGCCATGTCCCCGTCGCCGGCGGCCTGGCCTCCGTAGGGCTTTCGTACGCGCGCGAGCTCGGCGCCGAGACCGTCCAGGTCTTCGTCGCCAACCCGCGCGGCTGGGCGACGCCGCCCGGCAATCCGAAACAGGACGAGGCGTTCCGCGCGGCCTGCGCCGCCGAGGACATCCCCGCGTACGTCCACGCGCCCTATCTGATCAACTTCGGCTCGCACACCGAGGCGACCGTGGAGAAGTCCGTGGAGTCGCTGCGGCACTCGCTGCGCCGGGCCCGCGAGATAGGCGCGCTCGGCGTCGTCGTGCACACGGGTTCGGCGACCGGCGGCCGTGAGCGTGAGGTGGCGCTCGCGCAGGTGCGGGAGCGGATGCTGCCGCTCCTCGACGAGCTGACCCATGACGACGACCCGTACCTCCTCCTGGAGTCGACCGCGGGCCAGGGCTCTTCGCTGTGCTCGCGAACCTGGGACTTCGGGCCGTACTTCGACGCACTGGACGCGCATCCGAAGCTGGGTGTCTGCCTGGACACGTGCCACATCTTCGCGGCGGGCCACGACCTGACGGGCCCCGCCGGCATGAACCAGACCCTGGACCTGCTGGTGGACACCGTGGGCGAGGGCCGCCTCAAGCTGATCCACGCCAACGACTCCAAGGACGTCGCCGGCGCGCACAAGGACCGCCACGAGAACATCGGCTCCGGCCACATCGGCGCCGAGCCGTTCCGCGCGCTGATGGCCCACCCGGCGACCGAGAACGTGCCGCTGATCATCGAGACGCCCGGCGGCAAGGTGGGCCACGCGACGGACGTGGCCCGTCTGAAGGAGCTGCGGAAGGGCTAGGGGATCACTTGAGGAATACCCCCAGGGGGTATACGGTTCTTGTCAGCGACAGGAACCGCTCTCTGACGTTGGGGGACCTCATGCAGCACGAGACGCACGCCGGACACGCGCACCACGAGCAGCACGACCAGCACGCAGATCACGAACAGCACGAGCACTCCGGTCACACCCACGCCGGGCACGGCCTCGGCAAGGTCAGCTGGTCCATGGCCGCGCAGGCGACCCTCCACTGCCTCACGGGATGCGCCATCGGCGAGGTCCTCGGCATGGTGATCGGCACGGCGTTCGGCTGGGGCAACATGCCGACGATGATCCTGGCGATCGTGCTCGCGTTCTTCTTCGGCTACTCGCTCACGCTGCGCAGCGTCCTGAAGGCCGGCGTCGACTTCAGGACCGCGTTCCGGGTCGCGCTCGCCGCGGACACCCTGTCCATCGCCGTCATGGAGCTGATCGACAACGGCGTGATCGCACTGTGGCCGAGCGCGATGGACGCCCATCTGTCGGACGGCCTGTTCTGGGGCGCGCTTGCGGCCTCACTGGCCATCGCCTTCGTGGTGACCACGCCGGTCAACAAGTGGATGATCGGCCGCGGCAAGGGCCACGCGGTCGTGCACCAGTACCACCACTGACGGACGGTACGACCACTGACGGACCGTACGAGAAGCGCCAGGACTCAGAGCTCGGGGCCGTCCCCGGGCTCTTCCTGGTACGAGTAGCGCTGCTCCCGCCAGGGGTCGCCGACGTTGTGATAGCCGCGCTCCTCCCAGAAGCCGCGGCGGTCGGCCGTCATGTACTCGATGCCGCGGACCCACTTCGGGCCCTTCCAGGCGTACAGATGGGGCACGACGAGGCGGAGCGGGAAGCCGTGTTCCGCGGTGAGGAGTTCGCCGTCCTTGTGGGTGGCGAAGATCGTGCGGTCGGCCGCGAAGTCCTCGAGGCGGAGATTCGCGCTGAACCCGTACTCGGCCCAGACCATCACATGGGTGACGGCGGGCGCGGGCGGCGCCAGCTCGAGAATCGTCGCGGCGGGCACACCGCCCCACTCCGCGCCGAGCATGCTGAACTTCGTGACGCAGTGCAGATCGGCCACGACCGTGCCGTAGGGCAGGGCGGAGAACTCCTCGTGAGTCCAGCAGCGCTTGTCCCCGTCGGCGGTGGCGCCGAAGACTCTGAACTCCCAGCGTTCGGGGCGGAACTTGGGCACCGGGCCGTAGTGGGTGACCGGCCAGCCCCGCTGGAGACGCTGTCCCGGTGGAAGCTCCGACTGCACTGCTCCCCCAGACTCGCGACCCACCGGCTGACCCATGCCTCCATCCTGACAGACCCCGGGCAGTGGCTGTGACCAGCGAGAGCCCGGCCACCTCCGAAAAGGGCAACTCCTACTAAGCATGCACTTACTGGACGGTTTTCGGTGCCGGTGCGAGGATGCGCGAAATCTGCCGAGTCCACCACGTGGAAGGAGCCTCTGCGATGCAGGGCGACCCCGAGGTCATCGAATTCCTCAACGAGCAGCTCACGGGCGAGCTGACGGCCATCAACCAGTACTGGCTCCACTACCGGATCCAGGACAACAACGGTTGGACCAAGCTCGCGAAGTACACCCGTGCAGAGTCCATCGACGAGATGAAGCACGCGGACCGGCTGACGGAGCGGATTCTCTTCCTCGATGCCCTGCCGAACTACCAGCGGCTCTTCCACGTACGGGTCGGGCAGACCGTCACGGAGATGTTCCAGGCCGACCGTCAGGTCGAGGTCGAGGCGATCGACCGCCTCAAGCGCGGCATCGACGTCATGCGGGCCAAGGGCGATGTGACGTCGGCGCGGATCTTCGAGGACATCCTGGAGGACGAGGAGCACCACATCGACTATCTGGACACGCAGCTGGAGCTGATCGAGAGTCTCGGTGAGGCGCTGTACCTGGCCCAGCAGATCGAGCAGCCGGACAGCTAGCAGCCGGACAGCCGGCAGCCGCACCTACCCAGGCGGAGCCTCAGGCGGCGTCCGGAAGGTCCACGAGGGCGTTCGGGTCGGCCGTCAGGGCGGGCCTTCCCTGCTCGACCAGCTCGCGGCGCGGGCAGCTCCCACGGCCGAGCAGCGCCTGAATGCGGCGTACGCACGAGCCGCAGTCCGTGCCGGCCTTGCAGGCCGACGCTATCTGACGGGGGGTGCACGCACCGCCGTCCGCGTGCTTCTTGACCTGGTCCTCGGTCACACCGAAGCAGTTGCAGACGTACACGCGGTTCACCTCCCAGCGATCAGGACCGGTTCGTTGCTCCCGCCCTAATGAACGGTGAGGCTAACCTAACCTTACCCGCCGGGTGCGGAGCACAAAAGTGCCGTGGGGCGCGGATCGATGTGATCCGCGCCCCACGGCGATTTACTGCGGGATCACTGGTCGCGGTACATCTCCGCCACCAGGAACGCCAGGTCGAGGGACTGGCTGCGGTTCAGGCGCGGGTCGCAGGCCGTCTCGTAGCGCTGGTGCAGATCGTCGACGAAGATCTCGTCGCCGCCGCCCACGCACTCGGTGACGTCGTCACCGGTGAGCTCGACGTGGATGCCGCCCGGGTGGGTGCCGAGCGCCTTGTGGACCTCGAAGAAGCCCTTGACCTCGTCGAGCACGTCGTCGAAGCGGCGGGTCTTGTGGCCCGAGGCCGCCTCGTACGTGTTGCCGTGCATCGGGTCGGTGATCCATGCGACGGTCGCGCCGGAGGCGGTGACCTTCTCGACCAGCTCCGGGAGCTTGTCGCGGACCTTGTCGGCGCCCATGCGGACGATGAAGGTCAGGCGGCCGGGCTCGCGGTCCGGGTCGAGGCGCTCGATGTACTGCAGCGCGTCCTCGGCCGTCGTCGTCGGGCCGAGCTTGATGCCGACCGGGTTGCTGATCTTCGAGGCGAACTCGATGTGCGCGCCGTCGAGCTGGCGGGTGCGCTCACCGATCCACACCATGTGGCCCGACACGTCGTACAGCTTGCCCGTACGCGAGTCCACGCGGGTCAGCGCCGACTCGTAGTCGAGGAGCAGTGCCTCGTGGGAGGCGTAGAACTCGACCGTCTGGAACTCGGCCGGGTCGGTGCCGCAGGCACGCATGAAGTTCAGCGCGTTGTCGATCTCGCGGGCGAGCTGCTCGTAGCGCTGGCCGGACGGGGACGACTTCACGAAGTCCTGGTTCCAGGCGTGCACCTGGCGCAGGTCGGCGTAGCCCCCGGTGGTGAAGGCGCGCACCAGGTTGAGCGTGGAGGCGGACGCGTTGTACATCCGCTTCAGGCGCTCGGGGTCCGGGACGCGGGACTTCTCGTCGAAGGCGAAGCCGTTGACCGAGTCGCCGCGGTACGTCGGCAGGGTCACGCCGTCGCGGGTCTCGGTGCCCTTGGAGCGCGGCTTGGAGTACTGCCCCGCGATACGGCCCACCTTCACGACGGGCACGGAGGCCGCGTACGTGAGGACGGCGCCCATCTGGAGCAGCGTCTTGAGCTTGTTGCGGATGTGGTCGGCCGACACGGCGTCGAAGGCCTCGGCGCAGTCGCCGCCCTGGAGGAGGAACGCCTCTCCCTTGGCGACGGCCGCCAGTCGGGCGCGCAGCTGGTCGCACTCGCCCGCGAAGACGAGCGGCGGATACGACTCGAGGTCCGCGATCACATCGCGCAGAGCCTCGGCATCGGGGTACTCGGGCTGCTGCGCCGCGGGCAGGTCTCGCCAGGTGTTGCCAGCGCTTGCGCTGGTCTTAGCGTTCACGGTCACATCCTCAACATTACGGGGTCAGGTCGGCGGTCCAGCCGACCGCTCACCCTTTGAGACGCGTCGTCCACAGATGAGCTGCCCATCGGGTAAGGTGCCGCTCATGTTCGCGCACACGACCCGTAACTGGTGGTGGACCGCTCACCCGGCGGCCCACTGACTGCGCGTACAGCGAAGCGAAGGCCGCCCGAGGGCGGCCTTCAGTGTTTTCCGGGACCTGGCCGTTCCTCTCCGCAACCGGAGTCTGGAAGAGGAATCACACGCCATGGATCTGTCCGAGCTGCTGCACGACGACCGTCCCTTCGCCCTGTTGCGCCGCCGCGCGCCCGGCCACGACCACGACACCGTGGAGCTCCTGGTCGGCCCCGTGAACACCTACGAGCGACTCGCCGACATCCCGGAGGGCCTCGCCCTCGTGCCGTTCCGGCAGATCAGGGAGCGCGGCTTCGACGTCCGCGACGACGGCACCCCGCTCGCGGTGCTCACCCCCGACCAGACGTACGCGCTGCCGCTGGCCGACGCCCTTGCGCAGCTGCCGGCCCATGACGTCCGTGTGTCGGACGGGGGCTTCGACGTGGACGACGCCGCGTACGCGGACATCGTGGAGCGGGTCCTGCGCGAGGAGATCGGGCAGGGCGAGGGCGCGAACTTCGTGATCCGGCGGACGTACGAAGGCGCGATCCGCGGGTTCGGGCGGGCGGACGCGCTCGCGCTGTTCCGGCGGCTGCTCGCCGGGGAGCGGGGCGCGTACTGGACGTTCGTCGTGCACACCGGCGAGAGGACGCTGGTGGGGGCGAGCCCGGAGGTGCATGTGCGGATGAGCGGCGGCACGGTCGTGATGAACCCGATCAGCGGGACCTATCGCTACCCGGCCGAGGGACCGACGCCCGAGCACCTGCTCGATTTCCTCGCCGACGGCAAGGAGATCGAGGAGCTGTCGATGGTCGTCGACGAGGAGCTCAAGATGATGTGCACCGTCGGCGACATGGGCGGGGTCGTGATCGGCCCGCGCCTGAAGGAGATGGCCCATCTCGCGCACACGGAGTACGAGTTGAGGGGCCGGTCCTCGCTGGACGTGCGCGAGGTGCTGAAGGAGACCATGTTCGCGGCGACCGTCACGGGGTCGCCGGTGCAGAACGCCTGCCGGGTGATCGAGCGGCACGAAGTGGGTGGGCGCGGCTATTACGCGGGGGCGCTCGCGCTGGTCGGGCGGGACGCGGGCGGGGCGCAGACCCTGGACTCCCCGATCCTGATCCGTACGGCCGACATCGACGCGGGCGGGAAGCTGCGGGTGCCGGTCGGGGCGACGCTGGTGCGCGGCTCCGACCCGGCGAGCGAGGTCCAGGAGACGCACGCGAAGGCGGCCGGGGTCCTTGCCGCGCTGGGGGTGCGGCCCGGGCGGCCGCGCGGCGAGGGCGTGCGGCCCGCGCTTGCCGACGATCCGCGGGTGCAGGCGGCGCTCGACGGGCGGCGGGCTGCGCTGGCGCCGTTCTGGCTGCGGATGCAGGAGCAGGCGGCGGCCCTGGAGGGGCACGCGCTCGTGGTGGACGCCGAGGACACGTTCACGGCGATGCTGGCGCATCTGCTGCGGTCGTCGGGCCTCACCGTCTCCGTGCGGCGCTACGACGAGCCGGGGCTGCGGGACGCCGTGCTCGCCCACGAGGGCCCCGTCGTCCTGGGCCCGGGACCTGGCAACCCCTCCGACGAGACGGACCCGAAGATGCGTTTCCTGCGCGCGCTGACCGCCGAGGTGCTGCGTGATCACCGGCACGGCGTGCTCGGCGTGTGCCTCGGCCATGAGCTGATCGCGGCCGAGCTGGGGCTTGAGATCGTCCGCAAGGAGGTGCCGTACCAGGGCGCGCAGACGGACGTCGATCTGTTCGGGCGGGCCGAGACCGTCGGGTTCTACAACAGCTTCGTGGCGCGCTGCGACGACGACGCGGCGATGGAACTGGCCGCGCACGGCGTCGAGGTGAGCCGGGACGCGGCGAGCGGCGAGGTGCACGCGCTGCGGGGGCCCGCCTTCGCCGGGGTGCAGTTCCACCCGGAGTCGGTGCTGTCGCTGCGCGGGGCGGACGTCGTGCGGGAGCTCCTTGCTCAGCTCTTGGGCGCGGAGGGCACGAGGACGTTCTCGGAGCGCCGGCCCGCCTGATAGTCGAGGACGTTGGCCACCGTGGTCTCGATGATCTGGTTCACCGCGTCCACGGTGTAGTACGCCTGGTGCGACGTGACCAGGACGTTCGGGAAGGTGACGAGGCGGGCCAGGGTGTCGTCCTCGACGACGTCGAGCGACTTGTCGAGGAAGAAGAGCCCGGCCTCGGCCTCGTACACGTCGAGGCCGACGCCTGTGAAGCGGCCCTCGCGCAGCTCGGAGACGAGCGCCTGGGTGTCGATGAGGCCGCCGCGGCTGGAGTTCACCAGGATCGCGTCGTCCTTCATGGTGCGCAGGGCGGCGCTGCCGACGAGGTGCTCGGTGGCGGGGAGCAGGGGTACGTGCAGGCTGATCAGGTCGGCATCGGTGAAGAGGCGCTCCTTGTCGACGTACTTCATGCCGAGTTCGACGCAGGCGGGGTTCTCGGCGATGTCCCAGCCGAGGAGGTTCATGCCGAAGCCGTGGGCGATCCGGGTGAACGCCTCGCCGATCTTGCCGGTGCCGAGGACGCCGACCGTGCGGCCGCGCAGGTCGCGGCCCATCAGCCCGTCGAGCCTGAAGTCGAAGTCGCGGGTGCGGTTGGAGGCGCGGACGATGCGGCGGTTGACGGCCATCGCGAGGGTCCAGGCGAACTCGGCGACGGAGTACGGCGAGTAGTACGAGACGCGGGCGACGGTCAGGCCGAGGCGCTCGGCGACCTCGAGGTCGATGTTGTTGAAGCCCGTGGAGCGCTGGGCGATCAGCTGCGTGCCGCCGGCGGCGAGGGTCTGCAGGACGCGGTTGTTCAGGGTGGCGTTGACGCTGGTGGAGATGATCTCGTAGCCGGCCGCGATGGGGGCCGTGTCCTCGTTGAGGAAGACGTCCAGGCAGCGGACCTCGTGATGGCCCGCGAACGCCTTCTCCATGAGGGGCTTCTCGTCGGACTGCACGCCGAATGCGAGGATCTCCACGACTGCTCCCGTTTCTTCCGTATCGCGTCGTGTGTGCTGGTTACGGCGAATATACGGGCCGGGCAACCCCGTGACACCCGGGAGTGGGAGGATCTCGCCCCGCCCACCCCCGGCATCACTCCGGGCATCAACCGCGACCTCGCGCCTCAGCCGAAGAAGACACCGACCTCCTCGTACAGCGCAGGATCGACCGTCTTCAGCCGGGCGGTCGCCTCGGCGATCGGCACCCGGACGATGTCCGTGCCGCGCAGCGCGACCATCTTCCCGAAGTCGCGGTCGCGCACGGCCTCGATGGCGTGCAGCCCGAAGCGGGTGGCAAGCCAGCGGTCGAAGGCACTGGGGGTGCCGCCGCGCTGGATGTGGCCGAGGACCGTGGTCCTGGCCTCCTTGCCGGTGCGCCGCTCGACCTCCTTGGCCAGCCATTCGCCGACTCCGGAGAGACGGACGTGCCCGAAGGAGTCGAGCGTCCCGTCCTTGAGGACCATCTGCCCGTCCTTGGGCATGGCGCCCTCGGCGATGACGACGATCGGGGCGTACGAGGCCTTGAAACGGGAGGTGACCCAGGCACAGACCTGGTCGACGTCGAAGCGCTGCTCGGGGATGAGGATGACGTTGGCCCCGCCCGCGAGGCCCGAGTGGAGCGCGATCCAGCCCGCGTGGCGGCCCATGACCTCGCAGACCAGGACCCGCATATGGGACTCGGCGGTGGTGTGCAGCCGGTCGATGGCCTCGGTCGCGATGCCGACGGCGGTGTCGAATCCGAAGGTGTAGTCGGTGGCGGACAGGTCGTTGTCGATGGTCTTCGGTACGCCGACGACGGGCACGCCGTACTCGTCGGTGAGGCGGGCGGCGACGCCGAGGGTGTCCTCGCCGCCGATCGCGATGAGCGCCCCGACCTCCTCCTTGGCGAGGGTCTCCTTGATGCGCCGGATGCCGTTCTCGACCTTGAGGGGGTTGGTGCGCGAGGAGCCGAGGATGGTGCCGCCACGGGGCAGGATGCCGCGCACGGCCGGGATGTCGAGCCGTACGGTGTCGCCTTCGAGCGGCCCGCGCCAGCCGTCCCGGAAGCCGACGAAGTCATAGCCGTACTCCTGCACGCCCTTGCGGACGATGCCCCGGATGACGGCGTTGAGCCCGGGGCAGTCGCCGCCTCCGGTAAGTACTCCGACCCGCATGGAAATGTCCCTTCGCCACAGCACTGTGAGCTGACACGGGTCACGCTAATAGTGATCCACGTCACTTCGGCAGCACGTGAAGGGTGAATTCCGTTGAAGAGTACGGAAGTTGACCTTTGTGTGGTGATCCTTCAGGAGGCGCGGGGGCGATTACGCGTCGTCGAGGCCGCGCTCGATGGCGTACCGGACGAGCTCCACGCGGTTGTGCAGCTGGAGCTTGCCCAGGGTGTTCTGCACGTGGTTCTGCACGGTGCGGTGCGAGATGACGAGCCGCTCGGCGATCTGCTTGTAGCTCAGGCCCTTGGCGACCAGGCGCAGGACCTCGGTCTCGCGCTCGGTGAGCTGCGGGGCCTTGGGCTCGCCGGCGCCCGCGGCGGGCGCGGGTTCGGAGGCCAGGCGCCGGTACTCGCCGAGGACGAGGCCCGCGAGCCCCGGGGTGAAGACGGGGTCACCGGCCGCCGTGCGGCGCACCGCGTCGGTCAGCTCCTCGGTCGACGCCGACTTCAGCAGGTAACCGGTGGCGCCCGACTTCACCGCTTCCAGGACGTCGGCGTGCTCCCCGCTCGCCGACAGGACCAGGACGCGCAGGGCGGGGTCGGCACCGACGAGTTCCTTGCAGACCTGCACGCCGGGCTTCTTCGGCAGGTTCAGGTCGAGTACGAGGACGTCGGGCGCGGCGGCGCCGGCCCGGCGCACCGCCTGCTCGCCGTCGCCCGCGGTGGCCACCACGTCGAAACCCGCCTCGGCGAGGTCCCTCGCCACGGCGTCTCGCCACATCGGGTGGTCGTCGACCACCATGACCCTGATCGCGCCTGCCGCGGCGCCCTCCCGCTGCTGCTCGGTCATCTTCCCGATCCCGCCTTCCCCCGTGAAACCTTCGGAACTCTCAGTTCGACCTCGGTGCCCTGTCCCGGCACCGAGATCAGCTCGGCCGTGCCGCCGATGTCCCGCAGCCGGCCGCGGATGGACTGGGCGACACCGAGCCGCCCCTCCCCCTCGGCCTGCGCGAGACGCCCTTCCGGGATGCCGGGTCCGTCGTCCCGCACCGTCACGATCACGGCGTCGGGCTCGTCCTCGACGAGGATCCAGGACCGGGCGTCCGCCCCCGCGTGCCTGCGCACATTGTCCAGGGCGGCACTGACAGCCGCCGCGAGTTCCTTCGCCGCGGCCGGCGGCAGGGGCACCGGGGCGCCCGGCTCGGCGAAGCTCACCCGCGCCCCGGCGTGCGGCGCGAGCAGCGACCTCAGATCGCAGGGCGTCGAGGTGCCGGGCAGATCGTCCGGCTCTTCCACCGCCCGCACGAGCGCGCCCTGCGAGGCGTCCTCGGAAGCACGCGAGGCGGGCACGAGACCACCGGCGACCAGGGTGCGCAGGGCGACCTCCTGCTCGCCGGCCATCCTGCCGAGCTCGGCGGCCTCGCCGCCCAGCGCGGTGCCGCGGCGCTGCACCATGGCGAGGACCTGGAGCACGCCGTCGTGGATGTCGCGGGCGAGCCGCTCCCGCTCACGGGTGGCCGCCTCGATCTCCAGGGCCCGGGCGAGGGTGCGCTCGGAGGCGCGGGCCACCTCGACGACGTAGCCGATGGCGATCGACGCGATGCACACGAGCAGGACGTTGTGGAGGGTGTCGCGGCTGAAGGCGCCGCGCTGCACCACGTTCGCGACGCCGACGAGCAGCGAGGCGAACGCCGCCCACCGCCAGCCGCCCTTGACCGCGTACGCGAGGACTGCGCCGGCCGTCCAGATCGACGGCAGGGTCGGGCCGCCGGCCACGATCCGGCTGTGCTCGACGGCGACCGGCGTGAGCAGGATGCCGGCGAGCGCGACGATCAGGTCGGCGGTGAGGAAACGCTTGGTGCAGCTCGCGGCGTTCGCGACGCGCGGCAGTGTGGCCAGGGTCCACACGACCAGGACCACGAAGTAGCCGATCGCCACCCAGGGGCGATCGAACCTGTCCTGCGCGGTGACGAACAGGCCGATCGCGTACAGCATCGTCAGCAGCCGGTACGCCGTCAGCGCGCGCCACAGCGGCTGCTCGACGGACATCCTCATCACGCGTTCGCGCCTGGCCACGCACCCACCCCCCGAACTGCGGCTCCCGGTACGACCGCTCCCAGAACGACGACGCGGCTAGGAGGCCGGCCGTTCCACGCCGCCGCCCTTGTTCTCCTTGGCTTCCCTCTCCGCCTTGGCTTCCTTCTCCGCCTTGGCCTCGGCCTTCGCCGCGTCCGCGATCTGCCGCTTGGCGGCGGTCGCGTACATGTCGACGTACTCCTGGCCGGAGAGCTTCATGATTTCGTACATGACCTCGTCGGTCAGGGCCCGCAGCACGAACCGGTCGTGCTCCATGCCCTGGTAGCGGCCGAAGTCGAGGGGCTTGCCGATGCGGATGCCGGGGCGCATCAGCTTGGGCAGGACCTTGCCGGGGGGCTGGATCTTCTCGGTGTCGATCATCGCGACCGGGAGGACGGGCGCGCCGGTGGCGAGCGCCACGCGCGCGAGGCCGCCGGGCTTGCCGCGGTACAGGCGGCCGTCGGGCGAGCGGGTGCCCTCCGGGTAGATGCCGAAGAGCTCGCCGCGCTCCAGGACCTCGATGCCGCTCTTGATGGCGGCCTCGCCCGCGCCGCGCGAACCGGAGCGGTCCACGGGGAGCTGGCCGACGCCCTTGAAGAACGCGGCCGTGAGCTTGCCCTTCACGCCGGGCGTCGTGAAGTACTCGGCCTTCGCGATGAAGGTGACCTTGCGGTCGAGCACCGCCGGCAGGAAGAAGGAGTCCGAGAAGGACAGGTGGTTGCTGGCCAGAATGGCGGGACCCTCGGCGGGAATGTTCTCGAGGCCCTCCACCCAGGGCCTGAAGCCGAGCTTCAGCGGCCCTCCGATGGCCACCTTCATTGCGCCGTAGATCAACCCACTGCCTTCCTTTGTCTGTAGATCAGACCTTAACCCGCGCCGCAGCTCCGAGGCCCGACGACCCTGGTCGGTGTCAGCGCGGTCGCGTACGGTGAAGTACGCCCCGCAGTCCTGGGCGATCCCCCTCTCATGAACAGGAGACCGAAGGTGCCGGTCATTCCTGGAGCCGAGCCGTACCGCCACGAGGGCGGAGAGGTCGGCGTCCTCCTCTGTCACGGTTTCACCGGTTCCCCGCAGTCGCTGCGCCCCTGGGCGGAGTACCTCGCCGAGCGCGGACTCACCGTCTCGCTCCCCCTGCTGCCCGGTCACGGCACGCGCTGGGAGGACATGCAGGTCACCGGCTGGCAGGACTGGTACGCCGAGGTGGACCGCGCCCTGCGCGAGCTGCTGGACCGGTGCTCCCAGGTCTTCGTCTTCGGTCTGTCGATGGGCGCCGCCCTCGCGCTGCGGCTCGCGGCGAAGCACGGGGACGAGGTGGCGGGCCTGGTCCTGGTGAACCCGGGGAACAAGGTGCACGGCCTCGCCGCGCACGCCCTCCCGGTGGCCCGGCATCTCGTGCGCTCGACGAAGGGGATCGCCAGCGACATCGCGAAGGAGGGCTCGTCGGAGATCGGGTACGACCGGGTGCCGCTGCACGCCGCGCACTCCCTGCGGAACTTCTTCCGCATCGTCGACCGTGAACTGCCGCAGGTGACACAGCCGTTGGTGGTCCTGCACAGCACCCAGGACCATGTGGTGCCGCCCGTCGACTCGGCCCGCGTCCTCAGCCGGATCTCGTCCACGGACGTCGAGGAGATCCTGCTGGAACAGAGCTACCACGTCGCGACGTTGGACCATGATGCGGACCGGATCTTCGACGAGAGCTATGCGTTCATCGGCCGGCTCGCGCCCAGTGTCGGTAAGGAAGGGACGGCCACCGGTGGCTGAGCAGGACCGACGTGAACCCGCCGGCGACGAGAGCCGCGAGCCGGAGGACGCGTCCGCCGAGACGGCGGCGTCGGGCACGGCGCTGCCCGGTCCGGCACAGCTCGGCAAGGAGCAGCAGCCCGGCGCAGACGCGACCGCAGCCGCCGGGGGCGCCGGCGAGCCCGTGGACGAGGACGCCGCCTGGGCCGCCATCGTCGCCGGGTACGGCGAGGAGCCGCCGGACCCGCCGGGCGTCAAGCCGTTCAAGTCGATCGAGGACCTGGCCCTGCCCGACCCGGAGACGAACGGCTCGGAGACGGACGGCCCGGAGGCGAGCGGCTCGGAGGCGAGCGGCTCGGAGGCGAGCGGCTCGGAGCCGGACGCCGCAAAGACCGGCAAGCCCGCGACGCCGCTCGGCTCCTCGGTCTCCTTCGCACCCGGCGTCGGCGGCCCCCGCGACTACCGGCCGGCCGAGCCGTCGGACAGCGACGCCGACGACGAGGGCCACTTCGTACCCCCGGAGCCCCCGCCGCTGCCCGAGGCAGACGTCACCGCCAAGTTCGCCTGGCTCGCCGTGATCGGCGGCCCGGTCCTGATGCTGCTGGCCGTGCTGCTCGGCTGGCAGATGACGTGGTGGCTCACGACGGTCTGCGTCGGTGGCTTCCTCGGCGGCTTCGGCACGCTCGTGATGCGTATGCAGGGCGACGATGACGACGACGATCCGGGGCGCGGCGCGGTCGTCTGACCCGCGTCAGCCCCGGGCGGCGGGAACCCTGAGGGCGGCCAGGACCGGCAGATGGTCCGTGGCCGCCCTCAGGTCGTCCTCGCTCACCCCCGGCATGCCCACCGGGACCCCGCAGCCGAGGACCTCGACGCCCTGTGTCGTGAGGATCGCGTCGATGCGCTGATGCGGGTCGGCCGGTGTCGAGGTGTATTCGCCGAGCCACGGCTTCGTGGCCCAGGCGTCCTGGAGAGCCTCCGCGAGGCGCCGGAACGTGCGGCCGCCGGGGCGTTCGTTGAGGTCACCGCCCGCGACGGCGTGGTCGACGCCGAGCGCCGCGAGCCGGTCGAGGAGCATCCCGCCCTGCGCGTACCGCTCGTCCTTCTGCAGGCTCAGATGGCAGCTCAGTACGCCGATCCTGGCGCCGCCGAAACGGACGACGGCGGTCGCGAAGCCGCGCCGGTGCAGTCCGGGGGTGAGGGGCAGCAGGACGTCCTCGGTGCGTTCGACGGTGGCGCGCAGGGAGCAGAGCAGCGCCGGGCCCGCCGCGCTCGCGCCGCCCGAGAGGATCACCAGGTCCGAGGCGGCCGCGAGCCGGGCGAGCTTCTTGCGCCAGCGGAAGAAGCGGGGCGCCTCCTGGATCAGGACCAGGTCGGGGGCGCAGGCCGCGATGACGCGGGCGAGCGCGGCGGTGTCGTCGCGCATCGAGCGGATGTTGTAGCTGAGCACCCGGACGACGGCCGAACCGTCGGGTTCGGTGCGGGAGTTGGGGAGTGATCCGGTGACCATGACGATCAAGATACGACGAACGCCCGCCGTTTCTCCGGGGAAACGGCGGGCGTTCGGTGGCTGAAGCAGCCGGTGTCACATGATCGGGTCGGGCTCCCGCGCCAGGTCCGCCGCCCCGACCATGCCCGCCTTGTTGCCGAGCTGGGCCGCGATGACGTCCGCCACGGGGCGCCAGTTGCCGCCGACCAGCCAGCGCTTGTAGGACTTGCGGATCGGGTCGAGGACGAGCTCGCCCTCGTCCGAGAGCCCGCCGCCGACGATGAACGCGGACGGGTCGAACAGCGAGGCCAGGTCGGCGAGGCCCGCGCCGGCCCAGCGGGCCAGCTCGCGGTACGAGTCGACGGCCACGGCATCACCCTGGCGGGCGGCCATGGAGATGTGCTTGCCCTCGATGCCGTCCGGGGTGCCGTCGCCCAGGGAGAGCAGGAACTCCGCGTTCTCCGGGGTCGCGTTGGCGCGCTGCTTGGCGTAACGGACGAGCGCGCGGCCGGAGGCGTACTGCTCCCAGCAGCCCTGGCTGCCGCAGCCGCACAGCAGGCCGTCCGGGACCATCCGGATGTGGCCGAACTCGGCGGCCACGCCGAAGTGGCCGCGGCGCAGCTTGTTGCCGATGATGATGCCGCCGCCGAGGCCGGTGCCGAGCGTGATGCAGATGACGTTCCGGTGGCCCTTGCCCGCGCCGAACTTGTATTCGCCCCAGGCGGCCGCGTTCGCGTCGTTCTCGACGACGACCGGCAGGCCGACCCGCTTCTCGACCTCTTCCTTCAGCGGTTCCTGGCGCCAGTCGATATTGGGCGCGAAGTAGACCGTGGAGCGCTGGCGGTTGACGTATCCGGCGGCGCCGATGCCCACGCCGACGATCTCGTGTCCTGCCCGTGCGCCCTCGACGGCCGAGGCGATCGCGTCAACGATGGCCTCGGACGTGCTGGGAGTCGGCACCTTGAACGTCGAGAGGATGTTGCCTTCCTCGTCGACCACGCCGGCCGCGATCTTTGTGCCGCCGATGTCGACGCCGATGGTGAGTCCCATGAATCCCTCAGTTCGGTCGAGCCCCGCTACGGCCCACCGTACCCGAGCGGCCTTCAGTCGAGGTCGATGTGTTCACCTTTTGAAGGCCCCTCGGGGCCCTCGTCACGGGGGTCCGTGTCGTCCCCGGCGGCCCGTCCGGCCTGGGCGCCCGATGATCGCTGGGTCCAGCGCTGCTCCTGGCGCTCTACGGCGGAGCGGTAGGCGGCGAGCAGCTCGTTACCCGCGGCCGCGAGATGGTCGAAGACTTCGGGGTTGCGCTCGACGACCGGCTCGACGGCCGCCTTCGCCTGCTTGACGACCTGGCTGACGACCTGCTGCGCGGTGCCCTGGGCGACCGCACCGAGAAGGGGCGTCTGGAGCCCCGACAGCTTCTCGGCGACGGCGTCGACGAGCTTGCGCAGCTCCTCGGCGGCCGAGCCGGGCGGGGGCCCGTACTCGGCACGGCGGCGGGCCTTCTCCTCCGCGAGGTCCTCGGCGCACGCCTTCTCCCAGGCGTCGGCGTCGGCCTCGGGTGCGGGCTGCTCGGTGGCGTCGCTCATGGCGGCTGACTCCTGCGAGAACGTATATGGGTGGGTGCGTACCAGGAGGGGTGCGTACCTTCGACGTTACCCGAACGGCGGTAGTACGTTCACCGTCCCCGGGGCCACAGGTCGGGGTCGGGGGTGAACCTGATGCGCAGGACGCCGTCGCGCAGGCCGGCGCCGGCGACGGTGCAGCGGCGCAGCGCCGACGGCAGGGAGACGATGCGGCGGAGCGGTCCGGCGGTCACGACGAGTTCGTCGCCGCGCCGCACCAGTCCGAGGTCCTCGCGGACGGTGCCGGGCAGCGGCAGGTGCCACACGAGGACGCCCTCGTCGGCGATGCGGTCCTCGACGGGCCAGGCGGTCGGGGCAGGCGCGGGCGGGACCGGCGGTGCGCCGAGCGCGGCCAGGTCGTCGGCGCCGCGCGGGTCACGGCCCAGATGGGGCAGCTCATGCACGTCGTACGTGCCCTGCCAGGTGGCGACGACCTTGCGCTGGCGGGCGGCGGCGTCGGTGAGCCACGGGTCGGTGGAGCCGTCGGGGAGCACGCGGGAGGCGAGCAGCGCGTCGGCGCGCAGGCCGTGCAGGGCGAGGGCGGTGGTCGTGGTGAGCAGGGCGTCGGCCGCGGCGGGCGTGGGCTCGGCGACGAGGCGCACGGTCGTGTGCGGGTCCTCGATGACGGCCTGGGCGGCGGCGAGTTCGGTGTCCCAGCGGTCCGCCGTCTCGTACAGCCACTCCGCGGGCATGGGGACGCCGGCGAGGCGGCCGAGGAGGGGGCGCAGGGCGCGGGCGGCCTGGCGTTCCGGGGGAAGCAGGCGGCGCAGGTAGCGGCGCAGCTGTTCCGGCAGGGCGAGCAGGGCGAGGGCCTGCGGCGCCGGTGGAAGGTCGACGACGACGAGGTCGTAGGGACCGTGGGCGCTGTCGCGCAGGGCGCGGAGCAGGGCGAGCTCGTGGCTGCCGGGCAGCGGGGTGAGTTCCTCGGCGTCGAGGCGGGTGGCGCCCAGGAGGTCGAGGGCGGACGCCGCCTTTTCCTGGAGGCCGGCGAGGTCCTCGCGGAAGCGGTCCGCCGGGGCGAGACGTATCGCGGTGAGACCGGGTTCGACGGACGTCGGCGCCGCGCTCGTAGGGGTGGCGAGGGCGGCGCCGAGGGTGTCCGTGGGGTCCGCCGAGAGCACGAGGGTGCGGGCTCCGCGGCGGGCGGCGGTGAGGGCCGTGGCCGCGGCGGCGGTGGTCCGGCCGGAGCCGCCGGGGCCGGTTACCAGAACGGTGCGCATGGGGTGTGAGGCTACCTGGGGCGCAGGTCGCCCCCGGCGGGCCGCCGGACGGAGACAGCGGGCCGCCGGACGGGGATGCCGGGAGCTACTTCGTCTCCACGCGCTTCTTCAGGCCGGCGAGGGCGCGGTCGATGATGACCTTCTCGGCCTTGCGCTTGATCATGCCGAGCATGGGGATCTTGACGTCGACCGTGAGGCGGTAGGTGACCTCGGTGCCCGTGCCGGACGACTTCAGGAGGTACGTGCCGTCGAGGGAGCGCAGCATCTGGGACTTGACCAGGGTCCAGGAGACCTCGTTGTCCCCGGTCCAGGTGTAGGCCAGGGTCTGGTCGTCCTTGATCGCTCCGGCGTCCATGACGAGTCGCACCTGCTCGGCGCGGCCCGCGTCGTCCGTGGCGAGGACCTCGGCCTCCTTCACCTCTCCCGTCCAGTCGGGGTAGCGGGAGAAGTCGGCGATCACCCCCATGACATCGGCCGGTGCCGCCTCGATCGTGATGCTCGAGCTGGTGTGTTCCGCCATCGCGGTGGCTCCTCCAGATGCGGTCCGTTGAGGGGTGGTGTGTATCGCGTGAAGGCTACCGCGCACCGGCGGCGGCGCTGTCACCACTCCAGGGCCCAGGGCCTGCCCGAACCCGCGAAGTGGCCGACATTGATGCACTCCGTCGCCCCGATCCGCATGCGCCGGGCGAGCGGCTGGTGGACGTGGCCGAACAGGGAGTACCGGGGACGGGTGCGCCGGATCGCCTCCAGGAGGGCGCGGCTGCCGCGCTCGAAGCGGCGCGCGACGGTGTCGTAGACGAGTTCGGGGACGTCCGGCGGGATGTGGGTGCACAGCACGTCGACCTCCCCGACCGCCTCGATCTTGGCGGCGTACTCCTCGTCGCTGATCTCGTACGGGGTGCGCATGGCACTGCGCAGTCCGCCGCCGACGAAGCCGAAGACGAGGCCGCCGATCTCGGCGCGCTCGCCGTCGAGGACTGTGGTGCCGGGGCCGGCGTACTCGGACCACAGGTGCGGGATGTCGACGTTGCCGTAGGTGGCGTACGTCGGTGTGGGGAACGCCGCGAAGAGCTCGGCGTACTGCTTGCGCACCGCGGTCTCGATGGCGGTCCCGCGATCGATCCCGGCCCACAGCCCGGCGCCGAACGCACGTGCCTCCTCGAAGCGGCGGGCGGTGCGCAGCTCGACGATGCGGTGCGCGTTCTCCACGCCGAACAGGTCCGGGAAGATGCCACGCGAATGATCTGCGTAGTCGAGGAAGAGCACCAGGTCACCGAGGCAGACGAGGGCGTCCGCCCCGTCTCCCGCCCGGGCGAGGTCTGTGGAGTTTCCGTGCACATCGCTGACCACATGTACGCGCATGCGATCACCCTAGAACTGTGTGGGAATCGTGGGTAGAGGGGGCCGGACCTGCGGTTACTTCCTATTCGCCGATCGGGTGGACTAGGGTCGGCGGAGCAGTTACACGGCGTGTGACGCAGCGAACATCTGGCCTGGACCCCCTACCGGAAAAGCAGTACCGGTGGGTAACGTCCGGGCAGTCCAGTAGTGCTCAGCATTTCAACCACTGGAACTACCACTGCTTCAGCAGCTGAGCACCTGCCCGATCTTGGACCGCATCGTCGACTCACACAATGCCGTGGCGCCGGTGCCCTATGAGGAGCAGCAGTCTTGCGCGAGTTCAGCCTTCCGGCCCTGTACGAGGTCCCTGCGGACGGCAATCTGACCGACATCGTCCGCAGAAACGCCGCGCAGCACCCCGACGTCGCCGTCATCGCCCGCAAGGTGAACGGCACCTGGCAGGACGTCACTGCCACCACCTTCCTCGCGGAGGTGCGGTCCGCCGCCAAGGGCCTGATCGCCTCCGGCGTGCAGCCGGGCGACCGGGTCGGCCTGATGTCCCGTACCCGCTACGAGTGGACGCTCCTCGACTTCGCGATCTGGAGCGCAGGCGCGATCACCGTCCCGGTGTACGAGACCAGCTCCGCCGAGCAGATCCAGTGGATCCTCGGCGACTCCGGCGCCGTGGCCTGCGTGGTCGAGAGCGCCGGGCACGAGGCCACCGTCGAGTCCGTGCGCGACCGCCTCTCCGGCCTCGACCACATCTGGCAGATCGACGCCGGCGGCGTCCAGGAGCTGGACCGCGCGGGCGCGGGCGTCTCCGACGCGACCGTCGACGAGCGCAGCGCCGTCGCGAAGGCCGACGACCCCGCGACGATCGTCTACACCTCGGGCACCACGGGCCGCCCCAAGGGCTGCGTCCTCACGCACCGCAGCTTCTTCGCCGAGTGCGGGAACGTGGTCGAGCGCCTCAAGCCCCTCTTCCGTACGGGCGAGTGCTCGGTGCTGCTCTTCCTGCCCGTCGCGCACGTCTTCGGCCGCCTGGTCGAGGTCGCCTCGCTGATGGCCCCGATCAAGCTGGGCCACGCCCCCGACATCAAGCACCTCACCGATGAACTGGCCGCGTTCCGGCCGACGTTGATCCTGGGTGTGCCGCGCGTCTTCGAGAAGGTCTACAACTCGGCGCGCGCCAAGGCGCAGGCCGACGGCAAGGGCAAGATCTTCGACAAGGCGGCCGACACGGCCATCGAGTACAGCCGCGCCCTGGACACCCCCAAGGGCCCGTCCATCGGTCTGAAGCTGAAGTACAAGACGTTCGACAAGCTCGTCTACTCCAAGCTGCGCGCCGTCCTCGGCGGCCGCGGCGAGTACGCGATCTCCGGCGGCGCCCCGCTCGGCGAGCGCCTCGGCCACTTCTTCCGCGGCATCGGCTTCACGGTCCTCGAGGGCTACGGCCTGACCGAGTCCTGCGCCGCCACCGCCTTCAACCCGTGGGACCGGCAGAAGATCGGCACGGTCGGCCAGCCGCTGCCGGGTTCCGTGGTCCGGATCGCCGACGACGGCGAGGTGCTGCTGCACGGCGAGCACCTTTTCTCGGGCTACTGGAACAACGAGGCCGCGACCGAGGAGGCGCTGGCCGACGGCTGGTTCCACACGGGCGACATCGGCACGCTCGACGAGGACGGCTACCTCCGGATCACCGGCCGCAAGAAGGAGATCATCGTGACGGCGGGCGGCAAGAACGTCGCCCCGGCCGTCATCGAGGACCGCATCCGTGCGCACGCCCTGGTCGCCGAGTGCATGGTCGTCGGCGACGGACGCCCCTTCGTCGGCGCGCTCGTCACGGTCGACGACGAGTTCCTCGGTCGCTGGGCCGCCGAACACGGCAAGCCGGCCGACTCGACCGCGGTGTCCCTGCGGGACGACGCGGATCTCCTCGCGGCGATCCAGGCGGCCGTGGACGACGGCAACGCGGCGGTCTCCAAGGCGGAGTCGGTGCGCAAGTTCCGCATCCTGCCGACCCAGTTCACGGAGGAGTCAGGCCACCTGACGCCGTCCCTGAAGCTGAAGCGGAACGTGGTGGCGAAGGACTACGCCGACGAGATCGAAGCCATTTACCGGGGCTGAGCCTTGCGGGGGCTCCGCCCCCGCACCCCCGCGTCCCTTGTCCTCAAACGCCGGACGGGCTGGATGATCCATCCAGCCCGTCCGGCGTTACAGCAACCCCCTCAGCCGCTCAGCCAGCAGATCCCACCGCCACCGCTCCTCGACCCACTCGCGCCCCCGCTCCCCCATGCGCCGCCGCAACTCCGCGTCGCCGAGGAGCGTGATGATCCGGTCGGCGGAGTCCTCCGCGTCGCCGCCCTTCACGACCCAGCCCGTCTCCCCGTCGAGCACCGCGTCCGGCGCGCCGCCGGAGTCGCCCGCAACGACCGGCAGGCCCGTCGCCGACGCCTCCAGGTAGACGATGCCGAGACCCTCGACGTCGAGGCCCCCGCGCCGGGTCCGGCACGGCATGGCGAACACGTCGCCCGCCCCGTAGTGCGCGGGCAGCTCCGACCACGGCACGGCCCCCGTGAAGCGCACCGAGTCGGTGACGCCCGTCTCCGCCGCGAGCTTGCGCAGCTCCTTCTCGTACGGGCCTCCGCCCACCACGAGCAGCACCGCGTCCGGGACGGCCGCCAGGATCCGCGGCATCGCGAGGATCAGGGTGTCCTGCCCCTTGCGCGGCACGAGCCGCGAGACGCACACGACGACGGGCCGGTCGGTCAGTCCGAGCCGCTCGCGCACCAGGTCGCCGCCGGAACCGGGGTGGAACGTCTTCTCGTCCACACCCGGCGGCAGCTGCACCATCCGGCCCGCCGCGGCGGGCGTCAGCGCGGCGGCGATCCGCGACCGCGTGTACTCGCCGAGATAGGTGATCGTGTCCGTCGACTCGCCGATGCGGCGCAGGAGTTGGCGGGACGCGGGCAGTTGCGCCCAGCCGGCCTCGTGCCCGTGCGTGGTGGCCACCAGGCGCTGGGCGCCGGCCTTGCGCAGCGCCGGAGCCATCAGGCCGAGCGGGGCGGCCGCGCCGAACCACACCGACGTACAGCCGTGCTCCTTGAGCAGGCCCACCGCGCGCCGGGTGACGCGGGGCGTCGGCAGCAGCATCGTCGTACGGTCGCGCACGACGGTGAAGGGCTGCTCGGCGTCGAAGGCGGCGGTCGCCTCGACGCCTTCGCGGGTGCGCTTCCAGGTGGAGGCGTAGACGACGAGCTGCTCGGGGTCCAGGCGGAGCGCCATGTTGTGCAGGAACGCCTGGATGCCACCGGGCCTGGGCGGGAAGTCGTTGGTCACGAGCAGCGTCTTGTTTGTCTTATGCATCGCCGCCGACAGTACCTAACGCGCCGGTGGGCCGTGCTTCATGGCCCCTGCACAGTTCTGCCCGGCATCATGGCCCGAATGATGCCGAGAATCCCGGTCCCTGCGGTGCTGGTGTGGGCCGCGACCAGGGCGCTGCTCCTCCTGTGCGTCCTGAAGGTGATCACGGTCCCGGGTCCCGACGTGACGAGCGACGTCTCCGTCATCTACCGCAACTGGTACGGGATCCTGCGCACGGGCACGTTCCCGCTGGACGACGTCACCTGGCAGTACCCGCCGGCCGCCGCGGGCGCGATCCTCTCCCCCGCCCTCCTGCCGTTCCTGTCCTACGCCACCGCGTTCTTCGTGCTCGCCCTCCTCGCCGACGCGTTCACCTTCGGGCTCCTCGTGCACGCGGGCGGGCGGCCCGGCAGGTCGTGGCGCGGGGCGTGGGTGTGGGTCGCGGGCGTGCCGCTGCTCGGTCCGACCGCGTACGCCCGCTACGACGTCATGGTCACGGCGGTCGCGGTGGCCGCGCTGCTGGCCGGGGCCCGGCATCCGCGCGTCATGGGGGCGCTCACTGGGCTCGGCGCGCTGCTGAAGGTGTGGCCCCTGCTCCTGCTGCTCGGGACCCGCCGCGGCCGCGTCACGCGGGCTTCCTGGGGCAGCGCGTCCCTCACGGCCGGCGCCCTGGTCGTCGCCTTCGCGGCGGCGATGCCGGGCGCGCTCGACTTCCTCACCTCCCAGCGCGACCGCGGCACGGAGGTCGAGTCGCTCGGCGCGCTGGTGTTCCACGTGGCGCGGCAGTTCGGCTGGCCCGGTTCCGTCGGGCTGAACTACGGCTCGATGGAGTTCCTCGGCCCCTACGTGGACGTCGTGAGCGTGGTCGCGCAGGTGCTGACGCTGCTCGCGTTCGCCTGGCTCCTGATGTGGCGGCTGAGGGCGCGGGCCTGGGCGCCGGGGACGCTCGCGGACGCGGCGTTCGTCGCGGTGCTGCTGTTCACGACGACGAGCCGGGTGATCAGCCCCCAGTACATGCTGTGGCTGACCGGTCTGGCCGCGGTGTCGACCGTGTTCTCCGCGAGCCGGATGACACCGCCGGCCTGCCTGGTCGTGGCGGCGTCCCTCGTGACGTTCCTGGAGTTCCCGCTCGGCTTCGGACACGTCGTGTACGGCGACGGACTCGGCCTCGCCCTGATCCTCGTACGCAACGGCCTGCTGGTCGCCGCCTCCCTCACCGCCGCCCGGCGCCTGTGGCGGCAGACGGTCACGGAGCCGCGGACGCGCGAACAGGCGCTGCCTCCCCGGGCGGCCCGCGACGAGACCCTGCTCACGTCATGACCCCGCCGGCCGGTCAGCCGAGCCGGGCCCGCAGATAGTCCCGCCAGTCCGCCGTGAACTTCTCCTCCGTCGTCCCGAGCACGCTCGCCATCGCCTCCTCGACCGCCCCGGTCCGCCGCTTGTGCTTCCCCACGGCGCGGTAGAAGTCGTTCAGCTTCGCCTCGCCCCAGCGGTCGGCGATCATCCGGCAGGCCAGCCACCCGCCCTCGTACGCCTGCGCGAGCCGCCCAGCGTCGCCGGAGAACCCGAAGTCCGGGTCGGTGGGGAGCGCGGCCGGCAGTTGTCCGAGCTGCACCGCGCGCTCCAGTTCCGGCGCGGCCTGCCCCGCGGAGCGGCCGGTACCGCGGTAGCCGACCCAGTCCGCGTACCCCTCGGACAGCCACAGCGGAGTCGCGCCCGACGTCGCCGCGCGGGTGGCGACGTGGGTCGTCTCGTGCGTGAGGACGACCTGCTTGCCGAAGGAGCCGAGCACGCCGTACGCGTCCGGGTTCACGGTGATCCGGTCGGCCGGTGTCCGCCCCGGCGCCCCCGCCTCGCCGGTCGTCACCGCGGCGATCCCCTGGTACCCGGCGGCGGGGGCCCCGAGCAGCGCCCCCATGCCGTCCAGGGACTTCGGGACGAGGACCACGACCCGCTGGGCCCAGCCGGTCCCCCAGGCGTCGCTCACGGCGGGCACGGCCTCGTCGGCGAGGTCCGCGTAGGCGCTCAGCGCGCCGTGGGACCTGCCGACGCCGAGGACGAGACTGTGCGCACCCCGCTCGACGACGACCCTGCCCTGCTCCCAGAGCTGCTCGCCGGCCTTCGGGGCGGGCCGGTCGGAGGTCACGTACCAGCGGCCCTCGCGCAGTTCGAGCCCTAGGGAGCGCCCGGAGACGACGGGGGCGCTGTCGTAGCCCTTGATCCGGTAGCTCAGTTCCGCGCCGGCCGTGGCATGGCTGCCGGAGCGGTCCAGGCGCGTGAGCCGGTACGTCCAGGAGGTCAGCGGGACGTCGGTGAGGTTCGCCGGGACCGCGGCGTCCGCGCTGCCGGTGGCCCGGTACGCGGCCGGATCCCGGGCGAGGACAGCGTCGGCCCTGCGGTCGAGGGTGTGCTGCACATCGCCCCGCGCGGTGTCCTGCGCAGCTCCCCCGCCGCAGCCGACGAGCCCGGCGAGCAGGGCGGCCACGGACAGCAGGGCGACGCACGCCCCTGCTCCACCCGCACCACGCCCACGACCAGCCATCCTCCCGATCGTACGGCGCCTGCCGCGCCGGGCCCCGCCTGCCTCGACCGCTCAGACCCGTGTCACGGACGACACGGGCATCATGCCCACCGGGTCGTAGCGCACGGGCGCGCCGGGGTAGGGGGCGTGGATGACCTGGCCGTTGCCCACGTACATCCCGATGTGGCTGGCGTCCGAGCGGTAGGCGACGAGATCGCCGGGCCGCGCCTCGGACAGCGGCACCTGCCGGCCCGCGTACCGCTGGGCCTGCGAGGTGCGCGGCAGGCCCACGCCCGCCCGCGCGTACGACCACTGCATGAGGCCCGAACAGTCGAATCCGGAGGGCCCGTTGGCGCCCCACACGTACGGCTTGCCGACCGCGGACATGGCGGCGGCGACCGCCGCGGCGGCCCGGCCGGACGACGGCACGCCCGCGCCCGACAGGTCGGGGACGCCGTCGCGCACGCCACCGCGCGAGGCGCGCTCGTAGGCCTCACGCTGCGAGGCGGGCAGGGAGTTGAGCAGACGGCGGGCCTTGGCGAGCTTGTCCTCGACGGTCCGCTTGTGCCGGGCGACGGCCTTGCGGGAGCGCTCCAGGTCGACGAGTTTGAGGGTGGCCTCGGCGCGTTCCTGGGACAGGTCGCGCTGCGCCCGCTGCAGTTCGGTGAGTTCGCCGGCCTGGCGGGCGGTGATGCGGTTGAGGACGGACGCCTTGTCGAGATAGCCGTCGGGGTCCGACGACAGGAGCAGGGCGAGAGCGGGGTCGATGCCGCCCGAGCGGTACTGGGCTCCGGCGAGCGAACCGAGGGCGCCGCGCATGGTGTTGATGCGCTCCTGCCCGCGGGCGACGCTGCCTTGAAGGTCCGCCAGTTCGTCGCGGAGCTTGTCGGCGCGCTCGTCGGCCTTGTTGAACGCCTCGGTGGCCTGCTCGGCCTGCTCGAGGAGGCGGTCGACCTCGGCCCGGGTGCCGGACGGGCGGTCCTGTGGCGCGGCGCCCGCGGGGGCGGCGGTGAGCCCGGCGGCGGTGGCCGCCACGGCGGACACGGCCGACAGGAGGCTGACAGTGGAGCCGCGCGCGCTCCGGTCGAGGCCGGACTGCGCGGGACGGCGATGGGACCCCACGAGTAGCCGCTCCCCTTCCGCTGACGAACGACCCCCGGCCGGAGAACCCGGTCGGGGGAATGCGGGCCGACAGTAGCCGCGAGGGGCGGGCGCGGCCAACGACCGCTGTGGGCGGAAAACGCGACGCCCCGCCTATGACGCAGGTCATGGGCGGGGCGTGGGGTCAGCGGGTGATGCCGGAATTCGCCCGAACGGGCGCGTTTTTGCGGGGCGCTCGCCCGGCGGCTCCGGACCGGGTCCTCAGCCGGACAGGCGGACGCCGAACATGAAGGATCCGACGGTGCTCATCGACTCGTAGCGGACGACGGCGCCGGGGTGCGGGGCGTGCAGCACCTGGCCGTTGCCGGCGTACAGGCCCACGTGCGCGAGGTTGTTGAAGAAGACCAGGTCGCCGGGCTTGAGCTGGCTCATGCCGATCTTCGTGCCGTCGTTCTGCTGCGTGTACGTGGTCCGGGTTATGCCCACACCGGCCTGTCCGTACGACCACTGGGTGAGCCCGGAGCAGTCGTAGGAGTTGGGGCCCGTGCCGCCGGAGACGTACGGCTTGCCGAGCTGGGTGGCGGCGGCGCTCAGGGCGGCGGCGCCGCGCTTGGAGGCCGGGACCTCGTTGCCGAGGTCGACGCGGGCGCCGGCGGAGCGGCTCGCGCGGGCGTCGTCGGCGGCCATCTTCTGCCGCTCGGCGGCGGTGAGGGTGTTGAGGAGCTTCTGCGCGGCGCTGAGCTTGCTCTGGACCTGCTGCTTCTTCTTGCCGAGTTCCGTGCGGGTGTCGGCGAGGTCCTTGAGCTTGTCGGCGGCCTCCTGGCGCTCCTGCGCCAGCGAACGCTGCTTCTCCTGGATCTTCTTCAGGCCCTCGACCTGCTGACCGCTGAGCTGGTCGAGCGTGGAGGCCTTGTCCAGGAAGTCGTCCGGGTCGGCGGAGAGGAAGAGCTGGACGGAGGGGTCGATGCCGCCGGAGCGGTACTGCGCGCTGGCCATCGAACCGAGGCCGGAGCGCAGCTCGTTGAGGTCCTCCTGGCCGCGGGCGACCTTGTCCTGGAGGTCGCCGATCTCCTTCTCGAGCTTCTTCTGCTTCTCCTTGGCCCCGTTGTACTTGTCGGTGGCCTTCTCCGCCTCTTCGTAGAGCTTGTCGACCTTGGCCTTGACCTCGCTCTTGCTCGGCTTCGGCGCGGCCTGTGCCGCCTGCGACGTAAGGGCCACGGCTGCGGCGGCGGTTGCGGTGAGCACGGTCACACGGGTGCGGCTCGGCTGCTTGGGTCGACGGTGGGACGCCACGAAGGCGAGCTCCTTCTTCCTCCAGCCGCCTACCGACACGCCGGTGGGCGGTGACCCTCTGCCGTCACTCCCGATGAGCGATCACCCGAGCGGAGGTTCGAGGCCAGACCTTAGTGACCTTCCTGTGATCAGTTCAAATCCTGACAGGAAAAAAGTCGGTCACCGAGCGCATTCTTTACACTCAACTCACGTGCGGTAATGCTCGTTTGACACTACGTTGCGTAAACGATCCGCCAATTCGGGCATCAGGCCCAGAGGTTACGTATGAGACCTACGTTGCCTATGTGGCGAAGGGTCGGAACCTGCGCGGCGGTCGGTCAGCCGCGCGAGAGACGCTTCAGGAGCATCACGGAGGCGACGGGACGGGCGCCCGACTTGGCGACCCCGTCGGCCACCTCGCGGTCTGTGGAGACCACCACCACGGGCCGTCCGGAGGGCTCGGCGCGCACCAGCTGGCGGATCAGTTCGTCGGCGGTCACACCCGCCTTCGAGAAGAGCACGCGCACCCCGCGCGGCGGCGCGAGCAGTACGGGCGCGGCGAGTTCGGCCCCGTCGAAGACACAGGTGACCTCGGCGCCGGTCTGCGCGGCGAGCTGGGAGAGCGAGCCGAGCAGCCTCAGCCGCTGCTTCTCCAGCGGCATCGTCGGATAGCCGGTCTTGGTGACGTTGTAGCCGTCGACCACGAGATGGGCCTGCGGCAGGGCGAGCAGCTGGTCCAGGATGGCGGGGTCGTGCTCGGACAGGGCACGGGCCGCGATGTCCTTGGGCGACATCCGCCCGGGTTCGACGGCGTCCACGGTCTCGGCCGGGCGCACGGACACGGGCGGCAGCGCCAGCTCGCGGCGCAGCCCCTGGGCGGACTCCAGGACGGTGTCGAGCAGCAGTCGTACGCGCATGTCCTCGACGCTGCGGCCCTCGCGCGCCGCCTTGCGGGAGGCCTCGAGCGCCGCCTCCGTCTCGCCGAGCCGGGCCTTGAGCCGCCGCGTCTCGCTGTCGGCGGCGGACAGCTGCGCATGCGTCTCGGCCCGCACGGCCTCGGTCTCGCCGTGGACCTTGCGCAGGGCCGCCTCGCCGCGCTTGACGTCACTGAGCGCGCTGCGCAGCTTGCGGTGGAGGGACTCGGCCTCCTTCTTCGCCGACTCCAGCTCCGCGCGCAGCCGTTCGGTCTCGGACCTGGCCTGCTCACGGGCGGCCTCGACCTCCGCGCGCAGCCGCTCCAGCTCGGCCTTCGTCTCCTCGTCGGCACGCTCGGCGTCGGCCCGCACGGCCTCCTCGCCGGCGGCCGCGACGAGCTTCACCCAGCCCGTGGGCCGCAGCACATAGGCCGCGGCGGCCACGTCGAGGGGGTCGGCGGCGGGCGGCGGCGCCCCGGAGTCCAGGGCGCCGGCGAGCTCCGGCTGGGCCTCTCTGAGACGTTCGCCGATGCGCTGGCGGAAGAGCGTGTCGGTCTCCACGGCGGCGGCCATCGCATTGCCGGCGAACTTGGCGCGCCGGGTCGGGGTGAAGCGCGCATACTGCCGCAACTGGGACGGCAGTTCGGCGACCGTCAGCCCGCCGAAGCCGTCCGAGACGATCTGCACGACCCGGCGCCGCACACCTTCGGGCAACGGCCGGTCGAGCACCTCAGCGGCGCCGTCCCCGGCCTCCCCGCCTTCGCTCTCCACCATCCGTCACCCCAATGTCCGTAATTTCTGGGGGGTCCGCTCCCTCTCAGGAGCCGGCACCCGGCCTGTCCACGAGTTCGACCTGATCCACCGCGTTGCACCAGCGGCAGCGGACCGATTCGATGGTCTCACTGACCACCTCGCGCTCCTCGACCTTCGGGTCACCCGCGAGGTCGAGGTGAACGTATTCGACGACCTTCGACGAGCGGGTCACGTCGAAACGCGTGAGGTTGCCGCAGAGAGTGCAGCGCCAACGGGTCTCGGCGGTCGGCAGGGGAACCGTCATCGGGGCTGTTCGCCTTCTTTCGGGGTCGTACGTTTTCCGTGGTGCGTGGTGTCCGTAACCCTACGGCCTGGCGGGGACCCCCCGCGCGGGCGTCCACAGTGGGGAATCCCGGCAGGCCGTCTGGGCAGGTGTGCACCGTTACGTCATGATCTGGCACATGATCGACAATTGGGGTGCGGCGGCGGGCAGGACGGCCAGGTCGGCCGTCAGGAACCAGCCGGCACCGGTGACGTACGGGCTGATCGCGCTGTGCTGCGTGGCCTTCCTGCTGTCCCCGGCGTCCGGGTTCAACCCCGTCTACGGCACGGGCGACCGGCTGCTCGCCGCGCAGAGCGACTACTTCGCCCGCTGGGGTGTGATCCCCTCCCAGCTGCTCACCGGGTCCCCACGCGCCGCGCTCACCACCGTCACGGCCCTCTTCGTCCACGGCAGCTGGCTGCACCTGCTCGGCAACATGCTCTTCCTGTACGTCTTCGGCGCGATGGTCGAGGAACGTATGGGCCACCTCCAGTTCGCGCTCTTCTACCTGCTCTCCGGCTGCGTGGCGCTGCTCGGCTACGCGATCGCGCACGCGGGCTCCGAGCAGACCCTGGTGGGCGCCTCAGGGGCGATCTCCGCGGTGCTCGGGGCGTTCCTCTGTCTCTTCCCCCGGGCGCGCGTGACGAGCCTGTTCCCGTTCCTGTTCTTCCTGCCGCTGCGGTTTCCCGCGTGGGTCGTGCTGCCGTTCTGGGTGTCGCTCCAGTGGGCGGCGGCCCGGCAGAGCGGCCAGGGGCCGGGAGTGGCCTACCTGGCGCACCTGGTCGGGTTCTCCGTCGGGTTTCTCTACGCGTGGGTGCGCTACAGAGGGAAAAGAGGGGTGCGCGAAGCGCTTCTGCGCAAGGGCGGTGGCGGGAGACGGGCGGGCTAGAGTGAAAGCAGCCCCAGCCACGGCCACCGAGGGAGACAGCCAGCCGTGATCACCGCGATCGTGCTCATCAAGACCAGCGTGGACCGGATCCCCGAGATCGCCGAGTCGATCGCCGCCCTCGACAGCGTCAGCGAGGTCTTCTCCGTGACCGGTACGTACGACCTGATCGCCATGGTGCGCGTCGCGCGCCACGACGACCTGGCGGACGTCATCCCCGGGAAGATCAGCAAGATTCCGGGCGTGGAGGCGACGGACACGCACGTCGCGTTCCGCACGTACTCGCAGCACGACCTGGAGGCGGCATTCGCGATCGGGCTCGACTCCTGATCCTGTCCGCTTGACGACCGAAGGCCGCCCCGAGGGGCGGCCTTCGTCATGTCCGGTGCGGTGCGCGGATCACACCGCGGGGACGCAACGCCCGTCCTCCGTGCGGTAGTTCCAGCGCGCGCCGTCGCGGACCAGCTCGGTGACGGCGCGGACGAAGCGCTCGACGTGCTCGTCCGGGGTGCCGGCGCCGAAGCTGACGCGGATCGCGTTGAGGGACTTCTCGCCGGGCGCGGCCTCGGGCGCCCCGCACTCCCCCTGCGACTGCGGGTCGCTGCCCAGCAGGGTGCGCACGAGCGGGTGGGCGCAGAAGAGGCCGTCGCGTACGCCGATGCCGTACTCGGCGGAGAGCGCGGCCGCGAAGTGCGAGCTGTTCCAGCCGTCGACGACGAAGGAGATGACACCGACGCGCGGGGCGTCGTCGCCGAACAGCGAGAGCACCTTGACCTCGGGCACGGCGGCGAGACCGTCACGGACCTTGCCGATCAGGTACTGCTCACGGGCGACGAGCGAGTCGAAGCCCGCCTCGGTGAGGGCCTTGCAGGCGGAGGCGATGGAGTAGACGCCGATGACGTTCGGCGAACCGGCCTCGTGGCGGGCCGCGCTGTCGTGCCACTCGACGTCCACACCGCCGTCGGCGCGCCGCGCGACCTTGCGGGAGGCGCCGCCGCCGGCGAGGTACGGCTCGGAAGCCTGGAGCCAGTCGGCGCGGCCGGCGAGGACGCCGGACCCGAAGGGCGCGTACAGCTTGTGCCCGGAGAAGGCGACCCAGTCGACGTCGAGGTCCTGGATGTCGACGGGGTGGTGCGGGGCGAGCTGCGCCGCGTCGAGGACGATACGGGCGCCATGGGCGTGGGCCGCGGCGGCGAGCTCACGGACGGGCCACAGCTCACCGGTGACGTTCGAGGCGCCCGTGACGCACACCAGGGCGGGCCCGTAGGGGTCGCGGTCGGCGAGGGCGCTCTCCAGGGTCTGAACGGCCTCGCCGGGCGTGCGCGGCGCGTTCAGGTACGTCACGCGGGCGTCGCGCCACGGCAGGAGCGAGGCGTGGTGCTCGGTCTCGAAGACGAAGACCTCGCAGTCGGCGGGGAGCACGGCGGCGAGCAGGTTGAGCGAGTCGGTGGTCGACCGGGTGAAGATCACCTGGTCGTCCGCGCGGCAGCCGAGGAACTCGGCGACGGTCACGCGGGAGTTCTCGAAGAGGTCGGTCGACAGCTGCGACAGGTACCCGGCGCCGCGGTGCACGCTGCCGTAGTACGGCGCGTAGGCCGCCACGTCGTCCCAGACCCGCTGGAGGGCCGGGGCGCTGGCCGCGTAGTCGAGGGCCGCGTAGGTGACCTCGCCACCGGTGACGAGCGGAACGGTGACATCCCGGCCGAGAACCGGCAGAGCCCCGGGAATTTCACTACAAAGCGACTGGTCGGCGGCAGCGGTGGAGACAGACATGGCGAACTCCCGTGAGAGGTAAGCGAATTGACCACGCCGGAGCTGATGGCTCGACGGCGCAGCCGAAAAGGAAAAGGGGTGTGCGGAGGTGGGGCGGAGATGCCCTATCGCATTCGCTTGCTCACGAGACTGCTCCCTTGAGGACCAGGACCCCAGGGTGTGCAGGGGTCCGCGCTTGCAGAGCACCTTGCTGTGCACTGCCTGGTCTTCACCCGGGGCACCCCGCCACGGACGGAGGGTTGCCGGACAGCGAGCCGGGGCCTAATCGCTGTCACTCATGACCTGCCGAGAAGTATGCCAGTTGATCGCTTCGTCGCAACAGCGTGTCCGCATCCCGGACGGAGCGTGGTGGGGAGGCACCGGCCGGCACCTCCCCACCATCCATGCCTACGCGCTCACGCGTTGCTGGCCGCCACCCAGCGCTCCAGCGTCCGCTTCGCCGAGCCCGAGTCGATCGACTCGGCGGCGCGGGCCATGCCGGCCCGGATCTGGTCGGTCAGCGGGCCCTCGCCGGGCGTGAGAGCGACGAGCGCCGCCGCCGAGTTGAGCAGGACCGCGTCCCGTACCGGGCCCCTCTCACCGTCCAGGAGGCGGCGGGCGACCTCCGCGTTGTACGACGCGTCGGCGCCCCGCAGCGCGGACACCGGCACCAGGTCGATGCCGACGTCCCGCGGGTCGAAGGCCTCCTCGCGCACGGCGCCGTCACGGACCACCCAGATCCGCGAGGTCGCCGTCGTCGTCAGCTCGTCCAGGCCGTCGTCGCCGCGGAAAACGAGGGACGAGTGGCCGCGCTCGGCGAAGACACCGGCCACGATGGGCGCCATCCGCGCGTCGGCGACCCCGACGGCCTGGGCCCGCACCTTGGCCGGGTTGGTCAGGGGACCGAGGAAGTTGAACGTTGTGCGGATGCCCAGCTGGCCGCGCGCCGCCGCCACGTGCCGCAGCGCGGGGTGGAACTTCACGGCGAAGCAGAACGTGATCCCGGCCTCCTCCGCGACCTCGGCCACCCGCTTCGGCGTGAGCTCCAGGTTCACGCCGAGCTTCTCCAGGACGTCCGAGGCGCCGGACGCCGACGACGCGGCCCGGTTGCCGTGCTTGACGACCTTGGCGCCCGTGCCCGCGATGACGATCGCCGACATCGTGGAGATGTTGACCGTCTTGGCGCCGTCGCCGCCCGTGCCGACGATGTCGACCGTGTCGCCCGGGACCTCGATCACGTTCGCGTGCTCGTACATGGCCCGTACGAGGCCGGAGATCTCCTCGACGGTCTCGCCCTTGGCGCGCATGGCCACCGCGAACCCTGCGATCTGCGCGTCCGTGGCCTCGCCCCGCATGATGCGGTCCATGGCCCAGGCCGTGTCGTCAGCGCTCTGGTCGCGCCCTTCCAGGAGACCGTTCAGGATCTGGGGCCAGGAACGGCCCGCCGCGGTGTTGCCTCCTGCGGGGGTCACAGCATTCATCTGCCGCTCCTGGTTTTTCGTGTGTATGGGAACAAGGCCACCCTATCCAGCCCTGAGAGCGGCAAAGAGCCCCGTCCAGTGCCTGGACGGGGCTCTCACCGTGGCGACCATGGGGTCAGGTCAGGTGATCAGTGGTGGCCGTGGCCGCTGGTGATCTCCTTGTACTCCTCGACAGTCGGCTTCGGGATCTGGCTCTCCTCGCCGTACATGCCCTCGGAGAGCTTGGCCCGCAGCTTCTGCGTACCGGACACCTTGCGCTCCACACCGTTCTCGTCGACCGTCGGGCCGACCTCGAGCGGCGCGTACTGCTCGTGCGCGGTGAGGGTGTGCAGGGCGTCGGCACCGAGCGGCTCGTGGACCTCGATGAACTCACCGTGCGGCAGGCGCTTGATGATGCCGGACTCGCGTCCGTGCAGCACCTTGTCCTTGTCGCGGCGCTGGAGGCCGAGGCAGATCCGCTTGGTGGCGACGAAGACCAGCACGGGCACGATGAAGAACCCGATGCGCACGAACCAGGTGATCGCGTTGATCGACAGGTGGAAGTGCGTGGCCCAGAGGTCGTTACCACCACCGACGAGCAGGACGAAGTACCAGCTGATCCAGGCGGCACCGAACGCGGTCCGGGTCGGGACGTTGCGCGGGCGGTCCAGGATGTGGTGCTCGCGCTTGTCGCCGGTGACCCAGGACTCGATGAACGGGTAGACCGCGATGGCCACCAGGACCAGCGGGAAGATGATCAGCGGGATGAACACACCCAGGACGAGCGTGTGACCCCAGAGGTTGATCTCCCAGCCCGGCATGAAGCGGATCAGGCCTTCGGAGAAGCCCATGTACCAGTCGGGCTGCGCGCCGGTGGAGACCTGGTCGATCCGGTACGGGCCGATGGCCCAGATCGGGTTGATCGACGCGATCGCGGAGACGGCCGCGATGACACCGAAGACCAGGAAGAAGAAGCCACCCGCCTTGGCCATGTAGACCGGCAGCAGCGGCATGCCGACGACGTTCTTGTTCGTCTTTCCGGGGCCCGCGAACTGCGTGTGCTTGTGGTAGAAGACCAGGATCAGGTGGCCGACCACCAGGCCGAGCATGATGCCCGGCAGCAGCAGGATGTGGACCGAGTAGAACCGCGCGACGAAGTCGCCGCCCGGGAACTCGCCGCCGAAGAGGAAGAACGACAGGTACGTGCCGACGATCGGCACGGACAGGACCGCGCCCTCCATGAAGCGGACACCGGTGCCGGAGAGCAGGTCGTCCGGGAGCGAGTAACCGGTGAAGCCGGTGAACATGCCGAGGACGAACAGCAGGAAGCCGAACAGCCAGTTGACCTCACGGGGCTTGCGGAACGCACCCGTGAAGAACACGCGCATCATGTGCACGAACATGCCGGCGAGGAAGATCAGCGCCGCCCAGTGGTGGATCTGCCGGATCAGCAGACCACCGCGCACATCGAAGGAGATGTGCATGGTCGAGTTGAACGCCTCGGACATCAGCTGTCCCTGCAGCGGGACGTAGCTGCCGTGGTACTCCACCTCGTTCATCGACGGGTGGAAGAACAGCGTCAGGTACACACCCGTGAGGATGATGATGATGAAGCTGTAGAGGCAGATCTCACCGAGCATGAAGGACCAGTGGTCCGGGAAGATCTTGCGCATGTTGGCCTTGGCCAGGGAGTAGATCCCGAGCCGGCCGTCCGCCCAGTCGGCCACCCGCTCACCGGCGGGCGCCTTCTCGCGCGAGGACGCGTCGTTGGACGGCGTGGTCGAAGTAGTGCTCATCCGCGCTCCCAGAAAGCAGGACCGACGGGCTCTGCGAAGTCGCCGAGCGCCTGCAGGTAACCCTCGCCGTTCACGCCGATACGCAGCTGCGGGAGCGCGTGGCCGGCGGGACCGAAGATGACGCGGGCGCCGTCGGAGAGGTCGAAGGTGGACTGGTGACAGGGGCAGAGCACGTGGTGCGTCTGCTGCTCGTACAGGGAGATCGGGCAGCCCACGTGGGTGCAGACCTTCGAGTACGCGACGACGCCCTCGTGAGCCCACTCGAGCTCTTGCTTGTCCTTGATGTTCTCCGGCTGGATCCGGACCAGCATCAGGGCGGCCTTGCCCATGACCTGCTGGAAGTCCTCGTCCGTCTCCTCCACGCCCTCGGGCTTGGCGAAGGTGAGCGAGCCGACCACGATGTCCGAAGGACGCAGCGGCTCGTTCGTGTTCATGTTGACGAGGAGCTTGCCCTTCTTCCACGCGGTGTGCCGGAGCTTGTCCTCCGGCAGCGGACCGAGGTCACGAAGGAGGACGATGCCGGAGAGCGGGACCATCGCGACCGCGCCGAAGAGCGTGTTGCGGATCAGCTTGCGCCGTCCGAACTGCGACTCCTTGGCGCCCTGCTTGAAGTCCGCGAGGACCTTCGCCTTGACCGCGGGCTCGGCCGAGATCTCGTGACGGTCGTCGGCGACCTCCACGTCGGACATCAGGGTGCGGGCCCAGTGGACCGCGCCCGCGCCGATGCAGAACAGGGCCACGCCGAGGGTCATACCGAGCGCGAAGTTCAGCGCGCTGAGGTGCCCGATCGGCCAGATGTAGACGCTCTTGTCGGCCTTGATCGTCACGTACGAGGCGATGAAGGCGACCGTGGCGAGCATCGAGAGCGTGAACAGGAAGGCGACCACGCGCTCGGAGCGCTTGGCGGCCCGGTCGTCGATGTCCTGGACCCGGTGCTCGTGGGGCGGCAGCCCCGGATCGGCGAAGGGGTCGTCCTTCACCGCGACCGCGCCGTGCGGCTGGTCGGCGTCCTGCGCGCTGGGCAGGTTCTCTTCTGGAATCTCTTGGCTACTCATGACTTCTTGGCCTTTGCGGTCCGAGCGGCGACCCAGACGGCGACGGCGACCAGTGCGCCGAGGCCGAAGATCCAGGCGAACAGGCCTTCACTGACCGGGCCGAGCCCGCCCAGGTTCAGACCGCCGGGGCTCTCGGTGTCGTCGCCGTTGACCGCGTTGATGTACGCGATGATGTCCTTCTTGTTCTTCTCCGGCATCGTGGTGTCGGGGAAGGACGGCATGTTCTGCGGGCCCGTCTGCATGGCCTCGTAGATGTGCTTCGGGCTCACGCCCTCCAGGGTCGGCGCGAACTTGCCGTGTGTCAGCGCGCCGCCCTCACCGGTGAAGTTGTGGCACTGCGCGCAGTTGGTACGGAACAGCTCGCCACCCTTGGCGATGTCCGCACCCTCCGGGCTGACCTGGTTCTTCGTCGGGACGGTCGGACCGGCACCGAGCGAGGCGACGTACGCCGCGAGCTGGTCGATCTCGGCCTGCGAGTAGATGACCTTCTTCTTCGGGATCTGCGCGCCGGGCTGCTGCGCAGGCATGCGCCCGGTGCCGACCTGGAAGTCGACGGCCGCGGCGCCCACGCCCGTCAGCGGCGGACCGTCAGAGCTGCCCTGACCGCCGGTGCCGTGGCAGCTGGCGCAGCCGACGGCGTAGAGCTTCTTGCCCTCGTCGATGGCGAGGGACTGGGCGGTTTCGTCGGCCTGCGCCTTGCTCGCGGGTGCGAACGCGGCGTACAGCCCCCCGGTGGCCGCCAGCGCGAGGAGTAGGACGACGACCGCCGCCAGCGGATGGCGTCGTCGTGCGGAGAGCTTTTTCACGGATTACCCCGGTGTCAGGATCTTCTGCGTCGGTGCTTGCTGGACGAGTCGGTGCGTCGGGATCGACGTACCGGCTACTTGATCAAGTAGATCGTGGCGAAAAGGCCGATCCAGACGACATCGACGAAGTGCCAGTAATAGGACACGACGATGGCTGCGGTCGCCTGCTCATGGGTGAACTTCCTGGCCGCGTAGGTGCGGCCGAGGACGAACAGGAAGGCGATGAGGCCGCCTGTCACGTGCAGTCCATGGAAGCCAGTCGTCAGGTAGAACACCGAGCCGTACGGGTCGGAGGACAGCGAGAGGCCGTCCTTCTTGACCAGCTCGGTGTACTCGAAGATCTGACCGCCGATGAAGATCGCACCCATGATGAAGGTGACGATGAACCATGTCCTGAGCTTCTTCACATCCCCGCGCTCGGCGGCGAACACGCCGAGCTGACAGGTCAGTGAGGAGAGCACCAGGATCGTGGTGTTCGTCGCTGAGAACGGAACGTTCAGCGACTCGGCCATTTCCTTCCAGTGATCTGGCCCCGTCACCGATCGCAGGGTGAAGTACATCGCGAAGAGGGCCGCGAAGAACATCAGCTCGGAACTCAGCCAGATGATGGTTCCGACGCTGGTGAGGTTCGGCCGATTGACCGACGGGTGCGCGTGCCCGGTTTCTACTGTCGTTGCTGTCGCCACGACCGACATTATGTCGGTCGCTTATCTCGCGCTCACTCCGGGGGGTGCCGTTCGGAGTGTCTGTGGGGTGTGTCCAGCCCGTATGGCCCATCAAGGCGGTGTCCGAACCGGTGTTGACGGGGTGTCGGGAGGAGTAGGCTCCGCGCAACGCTTCCCCACCTTGATGAGTCAAAGACGCCGAAGTCTCGGAGGAACGATGCAGTCGACCGCGACGGTCCTGGTCTACAGCGACAACGCAAGCACCCGCGAACAGGTCCGCCTCGCGACCGGGCGCAGGCCCGCCGCCGACGCCCCCGAGATCGAGTTCGTCGAGTGCGCCACGCTCCCGGCGGTCCTCAAGGAGCTGGACCACGGCGGCATCGACGTCTGCGTCCTGGACGGCGAGGCCGTTCCCGCGGGCGGCATGGGCGTCTGCCGGCAGATCAAGGACGAGATCTTCCACTGCCCGCCGGTGCTGCTCCTGATGGGCCGCCCGCAGGACGCCTGGCTGGCCACCTGGAGCCGCGCCGAGGCCGCTGTGACGCTGCCGATCGACCCGGTGGAGTTCGCGGGCGCACTGGCCGCTCTGCTGCGCTCGCGGCGCGCCGTGGAGGCGTAGGGCGCTTCGGCACGCCGAAGGGGCGACCCGCAGCGCTGCCGCGGGTCGCCCCTTCCGTGCGTGGTCCGGAGTCAGAAGTCTCACACCTCGGGGCTCAGCCGGGCCGCCTGAACGCCGCTCCGGCCGCCGTCCGTTGCGACCGCCTGTATGGCGCTGCCCTTCTCCCAGTTCTTCCAGCTGAGGTTCCAGTCGCCGAAGCCGTTGCCGAACGGGTCCATTTGCGCGCCGTTGCTGTTGATGACCTTCACGATGTCGCCGGTGCGTACGGTGTTGAAGAACCACTCGGCGTTGCTGGTGCTCATGCCGGTGCAGCCGTGGCTGACGTTGGCGTATCCCTGCGAGCCCGCGGACCAGGGGGCGGCGTGCACGTATTCGCCGCTCCAGGTCACCCGGGTCGCGAAGTACACGTCCATGTCGTACGAGTCCGACGAGCCCTCGGCGATGCCGATGCTGGTGCTGCGCATGCGTACGAAGCGTTCCTTGCCGAGTACGACCTTGACGCCGTTGCGGGTCTCGAAGCCGGGCTTGCCGGTGGTGACGGGGATCGTGTTGATCACGCGGCCGTTGCGGTAGACCTTCATCGAGTGCGAGCCGGCGTCGGTTATGGCTTCTATTCGGTCGCCGATGGTGAGGCGCAGGGGCTTGGAGGCGCCGCCCCAGAGGCGGTCGCCGACCTTTATGCCCTTGAGGGTGCTGTGCGCCTCCACGGTGGCGCCTGCGGGCCAGTACTCCTCGGGGCGGTAGTGCAGCGTCTTGTCGTCCACCCAGGTCCAGGAGCCCGCCACGGCAGGCTCCGACTCGACCTTCAGGGCCCTCTCGACGACGGCCCGTGCGGCCTTGTCCTTCACGGCGGCGCTGAGTACGGCGGTGACGGGCTGTCCGACGCCGTACTTTCCGGCCTCGGGGCCGAAGGTGACCTTCAGGGCCTTGTTCTTGCCCGGGTGGCCCGTGTCGAAGGTGAGGACCTTGCTGCCCGGCGCGCCGTCTTCGTCCTCGGTGCTCACGCGCACCGTGTAGTGGGCGTCAGCGGCGAGCGGGGCGGTGCTGTGCCACCTGCTGCCGTCGGCGGACAGTTCGCCCGCGACATAGCGGCCTATGGAATCGGTGGCAGTGACATCGGTGATGCGTGCTTCGTCGCCCTCCGAGGTGATCTCTATGGGCTTGTTCGGGTCGGCCTTCTTGCCCCCGGACTCCCCGTTGAAGCTGATCTCGCCCGCCGCGTCGTACGGCTTTGCGGCGAGCGGGTGACTGGAGCTGCCGCAGGCCGTGACGCTCGCACCGAGTGCGGTCACCAGCAGAGTGCAGCCCATTACCGTGCGAATTCTCGGTGAGTGGTTCATGAGCAACACGGTATGAACCCTGGCCGCTCGCGGCGCGTCGATTGGGCCGTCCGAGGCACGGCTGGTGCGGGGCATGGGAAAGGGCCCGGACACTCCGTCAGGAATGTCCGGGCCCTTCGGCGTCGGCCGGTCCCTACTGGGTCCGGTTCTCGCCGCGGTAGTACTCGAAGACCCAGCCCCACAGGCCGATCAGGATCATCGGGGCCGAGAAGTACATCAGCCACCAGCCGAAGATGACGCCCATGAAACCGAGCGCACCACCGATGGCCAGGGCGAGCGGCTGCCAGCTGTGCGGGCTGAAGAAGCCCACCTCACCGGCGTCGTCCGCGACATCGGCCTCCTTGTTGTCCTGCGCACCCGTGTCGAGCCGCCGGGCCGTGAAGGCCAGGTAGTAGCCGACCATGATGCACAGGCCGAAGGCCAGGAAGAGCGCCGTGGTTCCGGCGGGCTCCTTCGACCACACGCCGTAGACGATCGCCATGGCGAGCACGAAGACGCTCAGCCAGATGAACATCTTGCCTTGGACCTTCACTTGCCGGCCTCCTTGCCACCGGAGAGAGCCTGGCCCCCGTGGCCACCGTTCTGGAGCTGGTCCATCGCGGCGATCTCCGGGTGGTGCAGGTCGAACGCCGGCGATTCACTGCGAATGCGCGGCAGGGTGAGGAAGTTGTGCCGCGGCGGCGGGCAGGACGTCGCCCATTCGAGCGAACGGCCGTAGCCCCACGGGTCGTCGACCTCGACCTTCTTGCCGTACTTGGCGGTCTTCCACACGTTGTAGAAGAACGGCAGGATCGACAGACCGAGCAGGAACGAGGAGATCGTCGAGATCGTGTTCAGCGCGGTGAAGCCGTCGGCCGCGAGGTAGTCCGCGTAACGACGCGGCATGCCCTCGACGCCCAGCCAGTGCTGCACCAGGAACGTGCCGTGGAAGCCGATGAACAGCGTCCAGAACGTGATCTTGCCGAGCCGCTCGTCGAGCATCTTGCCCGTGAACTTCGGCCACCAGAAGTGGAACCCGGCGAACATCGCGAAGACCACGGTGCCGAAGACGACGTAGTGGAAGTGCGCGACGACGAAGTACGAGTCCGAGACGTGGAAGTCCAGCGGCGGGGCCGCCAGGATGACGCCGGTCAGACCACCGAAGACGAAGGTGATCAGGAAGCCGATCGTCCAGAGCATCGGTGTCTCGAAGGACAGTGAGCCCTTCCACATCGTGCCGATCCAGTTGAAGAACTTCACGCCCGTTGGTACGGCGATGAGGAACGTCATGAAGGAGAAGAACGGCAACAGCACGCCGCCGGTGACGTACATGTGGTGCGCCCACACGGTCACGGAGAGACCCGCGATCGCGATGGTCGCGCCGATCAGACCCGAGTAGCCGAACATCGGCTTTCTCGAGAACACCGGGATCACTTCGGAAATGATTCCGAAGAATGGCAACGCGATGATGTACACCTCTGGATGGCCGAAGAACCAGAAGAGGTGTTGCCATAGCAAGGCGCCGCCATTACTGGCGTCGAACACATGAGCACCGAACTTGCGGTCCGCCTCCAGGGCGAACAGCGCGGCGGCCAGGACCGGGAAGGCCAGCAGGACCAGCACACCGGTCAGCAGCACGTTCCACACGAAGATCGGCATACGGAACATCGTCATGCCGGGTGCGCGCATGCAGATGATCGTGGTGATGAAGTTGACCGAGCCGAGGATCGTGCCGAAGCCGGAGAAGGCCAGACCCATGATCCACATGTCGGCGCCGATGCCCGGCGAGCGGACGGCGTCCGAGAGCGGGCTGTAGGCGAACCAGCCGAAGTCGGCCGCACCCTGCGGGGTGAGGAAGCCGCCGACCGCGATGAGCGAGCCGAAGAGGTACAGCCAGTACGCGAACATGTTCAGCCGCGGGAACGCCACGTCGGGCGCGCCGATCTGCAGCGGCATGATCCAGTTCGCGAATCCGGCGAACAGCGGCGTCGCGAACATCAGCAGCATGATCGTGCCGTGCATCGTGAACGCCTGGTTGAACTGCTCGTTCGACATGATCTGGTTGCCGGGACGAGCGAGCTCGGCGCGCATGAAGAGCGCCATGAGTCCGCCGATGCAGAAGAACGCGAACGACGTGACCAGGTAGAGCGTGCCGATCGTCTTGTGGTCAGTGGTGGTCAGCCACTTGACGACGACATTCCCCGGCTGCTTGCGCCTGACCGGCAGCTCGTTCTCGTACGAGTCTTCAGCTGCGGCGGCACCCTGGGGTTCGTTGAGGATGCTCACAGGTTGTTCGTCTCCCGGTTCTTCTCGTGGCTCGTCTGCGCGATGCCGGACGGGATGTAACCGGTCTGCCCCTTCTTCGCGAGGTCCTTGAGGTGCTGCTGGTAGCGCTCAGGAGAGACGACCTTCACGTTGAACAGCATGCGCGAGTGGTCGACGCCGCAGAGCTCGGCGCACTTGCCCAGGAAGGTGCCCTCCCGGTTGGGAGTCACCTCGAAGGCGTTGGTGTGGCCCGGAATGACGTCCTGCTTCATCAGGAACGGCACCACCCAGAAGTCATGGATGACGTCGCGCGAGGTGAGGACGAACCGGACCTTCTCGCCCTTGGGGAGCCAGAGGGTGGGGCCGGGGTTCTTCGTCTGCGGGTTCACCGATGCCGGCGTACCGGCCTCGTAGACGCCGCCGGCGTTCGCCGGGAAGTCCTCGATGAAGCGGTCCGGAATGCCGGCCAGTTCCTTCGAGGTCTTCGCGTCACCCGTGGAGCCGGGCACGTTCTCGACGTAGTTGAAGCCCCAGCTCCACTGATAGCCGACCACGTTGACGGTGTGGGCCGGCTTGTCGTCGAGGTTGAGGAGCTTCGACTCGTCTCGTGCCGTGAAGTAGAAGAGGACCGAGACGATGATGAGCGGTACAACCGTGTACAGCGCCTCTAGCGGCATGTTGTACCGCGTCTGCGTTGGTACCTCGATCTTGGTGCGGCTGCGCCGGTGGAAGATGATGCTCCACAGGATCAGGCCCCAGACAAGGACGCCCGTGGCGAGCGCTGCCGCCCACGAGCCCTGCCAGAGGGAGAGGATCCTGGGACCTTCTTCCGTAACCGGGGTCGGCATACCAAGACGAGGGAAGTCCTTGTATGTGCAACCAGTAGCGGTTACCAGGATCAGGCCCGCAGTCAGCACCTGCGGCAGCTTCCGCCGCATCGGGCGCCGCGACGAGCGGTCGGAGCCGTTGGGACTCACGTAGCGCCTTCCCGAGAGTCTCGCCCGCGCTGGTTGGCTACGGCCGTCTCGCTGGTCGCTCGCCGCCCTGGCACACGGGCAGGGGTTTGGATGTTTATGCGGACCAAACCCTACTGGACGCTATTTGGGGTCGCGCGGGGAGGGTGCCTAACGCGCCGCGGGTCACTCAGAAGGGGTGGAACTTGCTGTTCCGGGGGGATCTGACGGGGGATCGGGGGGATGTCCGACGGGCGCGGGCGGTCCGACGGGTGCGCGCTCCGGGCGGCGGGTCGCGCCGTTCTCCGCGCCCTGGCCCGACGCCGCGCCCACCCGGGGCTTTACCGTTGCGGTGTGTCCTACTTCGACGCTGCCTCCTCCGCTCCCCTGCACCCCGTGGCCCGGCAGGCGCTGCTCGCCTCGCTGGACGAGGGGTGGGCCGACCCCGCCCGGCTCTACCGCGAGGGGAGGCGGGCCCGGCTGCTCCTTGACGCGGCCCGTGAGGCCGCCGCGGACGCCGTGGGCTGCCGCCCGGATGAGCTTGTTTTCACCCCTTCGGGGACGCGTGCCGTGCATGCGGGAATCTCCGGCGCGCTCGCGGGACGGCGGCGTGTCGGCCGGCATCTGGTGGTTTCCGCGGTCGAGCACTCCTCGGTACTCCATTCGGCTGCCGCGCTGGAGGCGGACGGCGGTTCGGTGACCGAGGTGGGCGTGGACCGGGCCGGTTCCGTCTCCCCCGGCGCGTACGCCGATGCGCTCAGGGAGGACACGGCGCTCGCCTGTCTCCAGTCCGCCAACCACGAGGTGGGGACGGTGCAGCCGGTGGCCGAGGTCGCCGCGGCGTGCCGGGCCGCCGGGGTGCCGCTGCTCGTGGACGCGGCGCAGTCGCTCGCGTGGGGGCCGGTCGAGGGCGACTGGTCGCTGCTCGCGGGCAGCGCGCACAAGTGGGGCGGCCCGGCGGGCGTCGGGCTGCTCGTCGTGCGCAAGGGGGTGCGGTTCGCGGCCCAAGGCCCGGCCGACGAGCGGGAGTCGGGGCGGGCGGCCGGGTTCGAGAACATTCCGGCCGTCGTGGCGGCGGCGGCCTCGCTGCGGGCGGTGCGGGCCGAGGCCGCCGAGGAGGACGCGCGGCTGCGGGAGTTGACGGAGAGGATCCGGGCCCGGGTGCCGGGGCTCGTGCCCGATGTCGAGGTGGTGGGCGACCCGGTGCGGCGGCTGCCGCACGTGGTGACCTTCTCCTGTCTCTATGTCGACGGAGAGACTCTGCTGCACGAGCTGGACCGGGCCGGTTTTTCTGTTTCGTCCGGATCGTCGTGCACGAGCAGCACGCTGACGCCGAGCCATGTGCTCAAGGCGATGGGGGTGCTGAGCGAGGGGAACGTACGGGTGTCGCTGCCGCTCGGGACGGCCGGGGACGACGTCGAGCGGTTCCTCGGGGTGCTGCCGGGGACGGTGGCGTCGGTACGGGAGCGGCTGGGGGCGACGGCCGTGACCGCGCCCGCCCCCGCGCCGGCGAGTGCGCCCTCTCTCGTGGTCGACGCGCTCGGCAAGCGGTGCCCGATCCCCGTCATCGAGCTGGCGAAGGTGATCGGGGACGTGCCGGTGGGCGGGACCGTGACCGTGCTCGCCGACGACGAGGCGGCGCGGCTCGACATCCCGGCGTGGTGCGAGATGCGGAGCCAGGAGTACGTCGGGGAGGAGCCGGCGGAGCGCGGTGCCGCCTATGTGGTCCGCCGGCTCTCCTGACGGGACTACTTCAGGTGCTGCTTGACCTCGGCCGCGGCCTCGTGGCCGTACGCCTTGGTGAAGCGGTCCATGAAGTGGCCGCGGCGCAGCTGGTACTCCTGCGTGCCGAGGGTCTCGATGACCAGCGTGGCGAGCATGCAGCCGACCTGGGCGGCGCGCTCATGGCCGACGCCCCAGGCCAGGCCGGACAGGAAGCCCGCGCGGAACGCGTCGCCGACGCCGGTCGGGTCGACCTTGGCCTCCTCCTCGGCGCAGCCGACCTCGATCGGGTCCTCGCCGACGCTCTCGATGCGGACGCCGCGCGAGCCGAGGGTCGTGACGCGGTGGCCGACCTTGCCGAGGATCTCCTCGTCGGTCCAGCCGGTCTTGCTCTCGATGAGGCCCTTCTCGTACTCGTTCGAGAAGAGGTACGTCGCGCCGTCCAGGAGCGTGCGGATCTCGTCGCCGTTCATCCGGGCGATCTGCTGCGAGAAGTCCGCGGCGAACGGGATGGAGCGCGAGCGGCACTCCTCCGTGTGGCGGAGCATGCCCTCCGGGTCGTCCGCGCCGATCAGCACCAGGTCGAGGCCGCCGACGCGCTCGGCGACGGCCTGCAGCTCGATGAGGCGGGCCTCGCTCATGGCGCCCGTGTAGAAGGAGCCGATCTGGTTGTGGTCGGCGTCCGTGGTGCAGACGAAGCGGGCCGTGTGCAGGACCTCGGAGATGCGGACGGAGTCGGTGTCCACGCCGTGCCGGTCGAGCCAGGCGCGGTACTCGTCGAAGTCGGAGCCCGCGGCGCCGACCAGGATCGGGTCCGTGCCGAGCTGCCCCATGCCGAACGCGATGTTCGCGCCGACACCGCCCCGGCGGACGTCGAGGTTGTCGACGAGGAAGGAGAGGGAGACCGTGTGCAGCTGATCCGCGACCAGCTGGTCGGCGAAGCGGCCGGGGAAGGTCATGAGGTGGTCGGTGGCGATGGAGCCGGTGACTGCGATACGCACGGCGTGGTCACGTCTTCCTGAGCGGAGGGGGTTGACGCTTTACGCTACCGGGTCGCGTCCGTCCGACTGAAGTGGCAAAACTACCCGATAGTAGGGCTTTCTTCGCGGGGCCGGACCTGCATAGCGTTCCTTTATGACGAACCTCAAGGTCCGCACCGCGTCCGCACCGCTCGACCTCGAAGGCGGCCTCGCGTCCCTGCGCGGCGACTGCGCCCGAATGGCCCCGCACTGGACGGCCCCCGCCAAGGACAAGCAGACTCCCGTCGCCCCCTCCCTCCCCCACGGCGTCGTCGTGCCCTCCAAGTCCGCGCGGCTCATCGACTCGATGTCCGAGTACGGGGACTAGAGGGGACCAGAGAGGGGCCCGCGCGGGCCCTGGGGAGCGAGGAGGGAACCGCACGCTCCCCCGCCGCGTCCCATCGCTGTCCCCCGTATAGGGGATACGGCGTACGACGCGGCAGCTGAAGGAGCGATGCGGTGAGCACCGAGCAGACGCAGGATCGACACCGGGGGCGGTCCCCGCTGGCCGTCGCCTCGGTCGCGGCAGCGGTACTCCTCGTCGGTGGCGGTGGCGCGTATTTCGCGGCGACCTCGACCGGCGGCGACGGCCACGGCGGGACTCCGGCGGCCGGCGACGGCTCCACTCCCCCGCCGCTGGCCCTGGACGGCTACCGGGAGGGCGGCACGGGCTCCACCTCGGGAATCGCGCCGGGCGAGCCCGACCCGAACGGCACCCGTTACCGGGCCGACGGCAAGCTCCCCACGGGCCCCGGCGACGCCCCCGTCTACCGGAGCGAGGGCAAGGTGACCGCGGCCGATGTCGCCGCGCTCGCCAGGACGCTCGACGCGCAGGGCACCCCGCGCCTGGAGAACGGCGCCTGGAAGGTGGGCCCGGCGAAGGACGGCTCGGGCCCCTCGCTCCAGGTGACCGCGCGGGCACCCGGCGCCTGGACGTACTCGCGCTACGCACCGTCCGCGGGACACAAGTGCGCGAGCCCCACCCAGTGCACCGAGGCGCCGGGGAACGGCAGCACCAAGGACGCCGTGAGCGAGGACGCCGCGAAGAAGGCGGCCGCTCCGGTGCTCAAGGCGCTCGGCCAGGACGACGCGAAGCTCGACGCGCGCCAACTGATGGGCGCGGTACGGGTGGTGAACGCGGAGCCGCGCGTGGGCGAGCTGCCCACGTACGGCTGGACCACGGGCGTGCAGGTCGGCTCGGACGGTCAAGTGGTCGGCGGCAGCGGCCAGTTGAAGAAGCCGGTCAAGGGTGACACGTACCCCGTGATCAGCGCGCAGAGGACGCTCGATCTGCTCAACTCCGCGGCTGTCGGGGCCGGTCGCGTCGGTATCGGCGGCTGCGCGAGCCCGGTGCCGGTGAGGGAGCGGGACGAGGCGCCGTGCAAGGCGCCGACGAAGCTGCCCGCGGCGGAGCCCGTCCATGTCACGGGGGCCACGTTCGGGCTCGCGGTGCAGTTCGCGCAGGGGCGGCAGATTCTCGTACCGTCGTGGCTGTTCCAGGTGAAGCCGCAGGGCGGGCAGGCGGCCTTCACGGTGACGCATCCCGCGGTGGACCCGAAGTTCCTGACGTCGCCGCACGCGCCGGGGCCGAACGACAAGCCGAGCCCGCGGCCGAGCGTCAGGCCCGGCGACCCGGGGACCGACACCCGCGACGTGCGCCCCGACGGCTACACGGTGGACGGGCGGACGCTGACGGCGCACTTCACGGGCGGCGTGTGCAGCACCTACACGGCCTCGGCGACAGAGAAGGACGGCAAGGTCGCCCTGAAGGTCACGGAGACGCAGAAGAAGGGCACGGTCTGCATCGCGATGGCGAGGTTCTACACGCTGCCGGTGACACTGGACGAGCCGCTGGACGGCCGCAAGGTCGTGGACTCGAACGACAGGGCCGTGCCGCACGCGGACGGCAAGAGGGGGCAGGAGCCGGCGCCGCAGGGCTGACCCCGTAACGAAACACGAAGCGGCGGTTCCCCCTCGAGCAGGGAACCGCCGCTTCGTGTGTCTACGGGTTCAGGCTTAGCTGAACGAGTCGCCGCAGGCGCAGGAGCCCGTGGCGTTCGGGTTGTCGATCGTGAAGCCCTGCTTCTCGATGGTGTCGACGAAGTCGACGGAGGCGCCGCCCAGGTACGGGGCGCTCATGCGGTCGGTGACGACCTTGACGCCACCGAAGTCCTTCACGACGTCCCCGTCGAGGGAGCGCTCGTCGAAGAAGAGCTGGTAACGCAGGCCGGAGCAGCCTCCGGGCTGTACGGCGACGCGCAGCGCCAGGTCGTCGCGCCCTTCCTGGTCAAGGAGGGCCTTGACCTTGGCCGCGGCGGCGTCGGACAGGAGGATGCCGTCGCTCACGGTGGTGGTCTCGTCCGATACGGACATCTGCTTCTCTCCAGGGTTGTACGGAGACTGCTTGCCGACGTTCCAACCGGCGGGGCCGCGGATTCATTCCGGCCCTGGCGCTCGTGTTTCGCCTCTCGGCGAGTTCGGCTTCCTTGCCCTTTCATGCTCGCACACCCCGAGCACGCAAGGCACAGGCCGGTCCACGCGGATTGCGTCACATCGACACGATGGCCATCGTCATTCTGACGTGAAGCAGTTATGATAGATAGCGTCATTTCGACGAGAAGCCTCGCCGCAAGAATGTCATAACAAGAAAGGGTGCGTGACGTGACCACGGCCCAGACCCCCGTTGACCTGGACGTTCAGCCGACTCCGCTGGCGCTCCTGCTGCTCGGCCGCGAGGCCGACCCGCGGAGCGAGCGCGGTGTCGAGTGTCCCGGAGACCTGCCCTCCCCGTCCGACCCGGACCTGGTGGAGCGCGCCCGCGCGGCCAAGGAGAAGCTCGGGGACAAGGTCTTCGTGCTCGGCCACCACTACCAGCGCGACGAGGTCATCCAGTTCGCGGACGTCACCGGCGACTCCTTCAAGCTCGCCCGCGACGCGGCCGCCCGGCCGGAGGCCGAGTACATCGTCTTCTGCGGTGTGCACTTCATGGCCGAGTCCGCCGACATCCTCACCGGCGACGACCAGAAGGTGGTCCTGCCCGACCTGGCAGCCGGGTGCTCCATGGCCGACATGGCCACCGCCGAGCAGGTCGCCGAGTGCTGGGACGTGCTGACAGAGGCCGGCATCGCCGAGCAGGTCGTGCCCGTCTCGTACATGAACTCCTCCGCCGACATCAAGGCCTTCACCGGCAAGCACGGCGGCACGATCTGCACGTCGTCCAACGCCAAGCGGGCGCTGGACTGGGCCTTCGAGCAGGGGGAGAAGGTGCTCTTCCTGCCGGACCAGCACCTCGGGCGCAACACCGCCGTGCGGGACATGGGGATGTCCCTGGAGGACTGCGTCCTGTACAACCCGCACAAGCCGAACGGCGGCCTGACCGCCGAGGAGCTGCGGAACGCGAAGATGATCCTGTGGCGCGGGCACTGCTCGGTGCACGGACGCTTCTCGATCGACTCGGTGAACGACGTGCGCGAGCGGATTCCGGGCGTACGCGTCCTGGTGCACCCCGAGTGCAAGCACGAGGTCGTCGCCGCGGCGGACGAGGTCGGCTCGACGGAGTACATCATCAAGGCCCTCGACGCGGCCCCGGCCGGGTCGAAGTGGGCGATCGGCACCGAGCTCAACCTGGTGCGGCGCCTCGCCAACGCGCACCCCGACAAGGAGATCGTCTTCCTCGACAAGACGGTCTGCTTCTGCTCGACGATGAACCGCATCGACCTGCCGCACCTGGTGTGGACCCTGGAGTCCCTGGCCGAGGGCAACCTGGTCAACCGGATCGAGGTCGACCGCGAGACCGAGCAGTTCGCGAAGCAGGCGCTGGAGCGGATGCTGGCGCTGCCGTAGGCAAAGCGCCCCCGAAGGGGCGCGGGGAACTGCGCGACCAGCCACGACGCGAGCCGCACCCGGCGTCGCACCCCCGCCCACAACGGCGAAGAGCCCGGTGCGGACACCACGCAGGTGTCCGCACCGGGCTCTGGACGTTCAAGCACCCGTCACACGCCGGCAGGCTCCGGCTCAGGCGACGGGGCCTGGGGCGCAGCCCCGGCACCCTCACCCCGCTTCGCGGCCCGCTTCTTGCGGCGCCGCTCCTTGCGGAGCTCCAGCATCGCGTAGAGCGTCGGGACGAGGAGGAGCGTCAGGAGCGTCGACGTGATCAGACCGCCGATCACCACCACCGCGAGCGGCTGGGCGATGAAGCCGCCCTCGCCGGTGACGCCGAGCGCCATCGGGAGCAGGGCGAAGATCGTCGCCAGGGCCGTCATGAGGATCGGGCGCAGACGGTGGCGGCCGCCCTCGATGACCGCCTCGATCGTGCCGTAGCCCTCCTTGCGGTACTGGTTGATCAGGTCGATCAGGACGATCGCGTTGGTGACCACGATGCCGATGAGCATCAGCATGCCGATCATCGCCGGGACACCCATCGGGGTGCCGGTGGCGATGAGCAGGCCGATCGCGCCGGTCGCCGCGAACGGGATCGAGACCAGCAGGATCAGCGGCTGCGCCAGCGAGCGGAACGTGGCGACCAGGAGCATGAACACGATCGCGATCGCGGCCAGCATCGCGAGGCCGAGGTTCTTGAACGCGTCGTCCTGGTCGGACGTGACGCCGCCGATCGTGGCCTTCGCGCCCGCGGGCAGCTTCAGCGCGTTGATCTTCGTCTGGAGGTCGGCGCTGACCGCGCCGGTGTTGTCACCGGTCGGCCTGGCCGTGATCGTCGCGGCGCGGGCGCCGTCGATCCGGGTCATGGAGACCGGCCCGTCGACCAGCTTCACCGTGGCGATGTCGCCGAGCTTCAGACCGCCGGGGCCCATCGGGAGCTTCTTGAGCTCGTCCATGGTCGTGGCGGGCTTCGCCGACTTCACGACGACGTCGCGCTCGGTGTCGTCGAGGATCGCCTTGCCACTGGTCGTGCCGCGCACGGCCTGGCCGACGGCCGCGCCGAGCGTGGTGTCGTTGAACCCGGCGGCCGCGGCCTTGGAGTTGGCCTTGACCGAGATGCGCGGGACCGACTGCGACAGGTCGCTGGTGACGTCCGTGACGCCGTCGAGCTCGGCCACCTCGTCGCGGACCTCGTCGGCCGCCTTGCGCAGGACCTGGCCGTCGGCCGCCTTCACCACGACGCTCAGGTCCTGGCTGCCGAAGCCGTCACCGGCCGCGATGGTGGTGCGGCCGATCCCGGAGAGCTCACCGAGACCCTTCTCGATGCGGTCCTGGGTCTTCTCGTACGACGCCTTGTCCTCCAGCGTCACCTGGTACGACGCCTGGTTGGTGTCGGTGCCGCCGCCGAAGGCCGCCATGAAGCCGGACGAGCCGATGGTGACCTGGTAGTCCTTGACCGAGTCGACGCCGTCGAGCAGCTTCTCGACCTTCTTCGCCGCGGCGTCGGTCGCCGCCAGGCTCGTGCCCGGTTTCAGCTCCTGCTTGATGGACAGGACTTCCTGCTCGCCCTGGTCGAAGAAGTTCGTCTTCAGCATGGGGGCCATGCCGAACGTGCCGACCAGGACCACGACCGCGATGAGGACGCTGGTCAGACGGCGACGGGTCGCGAAGCGCAGGACGGGGACGTAGATCCGCTGGAGCCAGGACCGCGCCTCCTTCTCCTCCGCCTTGCGGCGCGCCTCCTCCGGGTCGACGCCCTTGATCGCCTTGGGCGGGCGCAGGAACCAGTACGACAGGACCGGGACGACGGTGAGCGAGACGATCAGCGAGGCCAGCAGGGCCGCCGTGACCGTCAGCGAGAACGAGCCGAACAGCTCGCCGACCATGCCGCCCACCAGGCCGATGGGCAGGAAGACGGCGACGGTGGTCAGGGTGGACGACGTGACGGCGCCCGCGACCTCGCGGACCGCCTTGAGGATCGCCTCCTGGCGCTCCTCGCCGTAGCCGAGGTGCCGCTTGATGTTCTCCAGGACGACGATGGAGTCGTCCACGACGCGGCCGATCGCGATGGTCAGCGCGCCGAGCGTGAGCATGTTGAGCGAGAGGTCGCGGGTCCACAGGACGATCAGGGCCAGGACGACCGAGAGCGGGATCGAGACCGCGGTGACCAGGGTCGAGCGGATCGACGCCAGGAACACCAGGATGACGAGGACGGCGAAGAGAAGACCGAGCGCGCCCTCCGTCGTCAGGCCGTCGATGGACTTGGAGACGGCCGGGCCCTGGTCGCTGACGACCGTGAGCTTCGCGCCGGTGCCGAGGTCCTTGCGCAGGTCGGGGAGCTTGTCCTTGACCGCGTCGGAGATGGCGACCGCGCTGCCGTCGTGGTCCATGGTGACCATGACCGCGAGGCTGGGCTTGCCGTCGGTACGGGTGATCGAGTCGGCCTTCGCGGGCCGCTGCGCGACCTTGGCGACGTCACCGAGGCGTACGGGCTTCCTGACGCCCTCGCCGGTGACCATCAGGTCCTCGATCTGCTTCAGGGAGGTGAAGCCGCCGCCGACCTGGACGGTGCGGTTGCTGCCGCCCTCGTCGAAGGAGCCGGCGGGCAGGGTCGCGCCGCCCGCCTGGAGGGACTGGCCGAGCGCGGCCTGGCTGATGCCGGCCGCGGCGAGCTTCTTGTCGTCGGGGGTGACGGTGACCTGGAGGTCGCGCACACCGTCGACGGTGACCTGGCCGACGCCGTCGATGTCCTTGAGGGACGGGACGACGGTCTTGTCGAGCTGGTCGGCGAGCGCCTGCTGGTCCTTGTCGGACGTGACGGCGAGGACGACGGTCGGGATGTCGTCCGTGGAGCCGGCGACGACCTGCGGGTCGACGTCGTCGGGGAGCTGGGCGCGGGCCCGGTTCACGGCCTGCTGGACGTCGGCGACGAGCTGCTTGGAGCCGTTGCCGTAGTCGAACTGGGCCATGATCACGGCGTTGCCCTCGCTCGCCGTGGAGGTGATGCCGGTGATGCCGTCGACCGAGTCGAGGGACGACTCGAGCGGCTCGATGACCTGCTTCTCGACCACGTCGGGAGACGCGCCCTGGTACGGGGCCAGGACGGACACCATGGGCAGTTCGATGGAGGGCAGCAGCTGCTGCTTGAGCTGGGGTATCGCGATGGCGCCGAAGACGATCGCGATGATCGACATCAGCCCGATCAGGGCCCGTTGAGCGAGGCTGAATCTCGACAGCCAGGACATGGTGTGGGTCTCTCTCTGTGGCAGGCGCGGCAGGAGGAGGCCCCGGGCGTCCGGGGGACGCGGGTGCGTCCGAAGTCACGTGCGGGGCCCCCTACACCCTCAGTCATGCGCGAGGGCGGATCCGTCGCTCCCAGGTCCCGTTCTTATGCGCCGCATACTGCGCCCGTAGTACGCGGAGACCCCGGCTCACTCCACCCTTGGACGGACCAGGCCCGATTCGTACGCGATTACTACGAGTTGGGCACGGTCCCGGGCGCCGAGCTTGGCCATGGCGCGGTTCACATGGGTCTTGACCGTGAGCGGGCTGACCTGGAGGCGCTCCGCGATCTCGTCGTTCGAGTGGCCGCCGGCGACCTGGACCAGGACCTCGCGCTCGCGGGTGGTCAGCGCGGCCAGACGTTCGCCGTGGGCGCCGCCGGGACGCGCGCCGTCCTCCCAGTCGCCGTACCCCTCGCCCTGGGCGAGGAACTTGGCGATCAGGCCCTTGGTCGCGACCGGCGACAGGAGCGCCTCGCCCGCGGCGGCGATCCGCACGGCGCCGAGCAGCTCCTCGGGTTCGGCGCCCTTGCCGAGGAAGCCTGAGGCGCCCGCGCGCAGCGACTGGACGACGTACTCGTCGACCTCGAACGTCGTGAGCATCACGACGCGTACGTGTGCCAGTTCGGGGTCGGCGCTGATCAGACGGGTCGCGGCGAGTCCGTCGGTGCCGGGCATCCGGATGTCCATCAGGACGACGTCGGCCTTCTCGGACTTGGCGAGGCGGACCGCCTCCGCGCCGTCCGAGGCCTCGCCGACGACGAGCATGTCGGGTTCGGAGTCCACGAGGACGCGGAAGGCGCTGCGCAGCAGGGCCTGGTCGTCGGCGAGCAGTACCCGGATGGTCATCCAGCGTCCCCCGTGTCCGTGGCGAGGCCCGCGGTGGCGTGGGCCTGGACGGGCAGGATCGCATGGACGCGGAACCCGCCCCCGTAGCGCGGTCCCGCCGAGCAGCTGCCGCCGATCGCGGCGACGCGCTCGCGCATGCCGAGGAGGCCGTGGCCGCCGCTGTCGGGCGAGGGCTGCTCGGTGCCGGGCCCGTTGTCGAGGATCGTGACCTCGATGTTCGGGCCTACGCGCACGACGCTGACCTCGGCCTTGGCCTCGGCGCCCGCGTGCTTCTGCACATTGGTCAGGGCCTCCTGGATGATGCGGTAGGCGGCCAGGTCGACGGCGGCCTGCAGGCCGGTGGCCCGGTCGGCGCAGGCGACCTCGACGGGCAGGCCGGCGTTGCGGAACGTGCCGACGAGGTCTTCGAGGCGGTCGAGCCCCGGTGCCGGTTCGGTGGGCGCCTCGGGGTCGCCGGACTGCCTCAACAGGCCCACCGTGGCGCGGAGTTCGTTGAGCGCGGAGCGGCTCGCCTCGCGCACGTGCGACAGGGCCTCCTTGGCCTGGTCGGGGCGCTTGTCCATGACGTGCGAGGCGACGCCCGCCTGGACGTTGACCAGGGCGATGTGGTGCGCGACGACGTCGTGAAGGTCGCGGGCGATGCGCAGGCGCTCCTCGGCGACCCGGCGCCGGGCCTCCTCCTCCCGTGTGCGCTCGGCCCGCTCGGCCCGCTCGCGGATCGCGTCGACGAACGCGCGCCGGCTGCGCACGGCGTCCCCGGCCGCGGCGGCCATGCCGGTCCAGGCGAAGACGCCGAGGTTCTCCTGCGCGTACCAGGGCAGGGGGCCGGCCAGCATGGCGGCGCCGGTGAGGACGGCCATGGTGGCGAGGCCGACGCGCCACGTGGTGGGGCGGTCGGTGGTGGCGGCGACGGTGTAGAGCGCGACGACGGCGCTCATCGCGACGGGCGCGCGGGGATCGCCGGTGACGAGTTCGGCCAGGGTGACGGCGGAGGTGGCCGCGAGGACCGCCATGGGGGCGCGGCGGCGCAGGACGAGGGCGGCCGCGCCGAGCACCATGAGGACGATGCTGAGGACCTGGGGGCTGCGGGTGCCCCAGGTGGGGGTGCCGTCACGGCCGCCGTTCGGATCGGCGAAGGAGGCGGCGATCATGCAGAGCAGCACCGCCGCCGCGAGGGCCGCGTCCATGGCCCGGGGGTGAGTCCTGGCCCAGCGTACGAAGGGGGTCACCGGCGTCACGGTATCGCCCCCTCGTCCGTGCGCGGCAGGCCCGTCCATCAGCGGTACGCGCGACGGGCCGCGTACTGGGGGCAGCGGCTCAGCCAGGGATCAGACCGTCGTCGCTGAGCATCTCCCGGACCTCTTCCAGGGTCGCGTCCGGGGACGGAAGAATAAGTTCCGAAGGTTCGAGTGACGCGTCGGGCAGCGGGGTGCCGACGGAGCGGACCGTTTCGAGCAGGGCGTTGAGCGTGCGGCGGAAACCGGGGCCGTCCCCGTTCTCCATCTCGGCCAGGAGCTCGTTGTCGAGCTTGTTGAGCTCGGTGAAGTGGCTGTCGGCCAGCTCCACCTGCCCCTCCCCCATGATCCGTACGATCATGACGCCCTCCTCGGCGTGGGACTACTGCTTGTCGAAGCGCGGTGTGTCCTGCGGCTGCTGGTTCGCGGACTGCTGGCCCTGACCGCCCTCGATGGCCTGCTGCGAGGAGGACGAGCCGCCCGACAGTTCGGCCTTCATCCGCTGGAGTTCCAGCTCTACATCCGTACCACCGGAGAGGCGGTCCAGCTCGCTCTGGATGTCGTCCTTGGCGAGGCCGGACTGGTCGTCGAGGGCGCCGGAGGCAAGCAGCTCGTCGATCGCGCCGGCCCGGGCCTGGAGCTGCGCCGTCTTGTCCTCGGCGCGCTGGATGGCCATGCCCACGTCGCCCATCTCCTCGGAGATGCCGGAGAAGGCCTCTCCGATCCGGGTCTGCGCCTGGGCCGCGGTGTACGTCGCCTTGATCGTCTCCTTCTTCGTACGGAAGGCGTCGACCTTGGCCTGGAGGCGCTGCGCCGCGAGGGTGAGCTTCTCCTCCTCGCCCTGGAGGGTCTGGTGCTGCGTCTCCAGGTCGGTGACCTGCTGCTGGAGGGCCGCCCGGCGCGAGAGCGCCTCGCGGGCCAGGTCCTCGCGGCCGAGCGCGAGCGCCTTGCGGCCCTGGTCCTCCAGCTTGGACGACTGGGTCTGGAGCTGGTTGAGCTGCAGTTCCAGGCGCTTGCGCGAGGTCGCCACGTCGGCGACGCCGCGGCGCACCTTCTGGAGCAGCTCCAGCTGCTTCTGGTACGAGTAATCGAGGGTCTCGCGCGGGTCCTCGGCCCGGTCAAGGGCCTTGTTCGCCTTCGCGCGGAAGATCATCCCCATACGCTTCATGACACCGCTCATGGGCTTCGCGCGCCCCCTTCTGACAGATCCAGCAGACGTCCAGCACCAGCACTGCGACAGAACCCACAGTACGGGTCCTGCCTCTATTACCGCACTGTTCAGGTGCGGATGCGCTCATCCCCAAGGACGACTGCGTCCGGTCCCGCTCCGGCACAGGGAGTAGGTGTCCCCCTGGGGAGGCCGGATCTACGAGCACGCGGTGCAGCTGCCGGGAACGCTCAGCAACACTGACGCAGGGTGTTGCCGGATCGTTCCCCACTCGCCTCTGGTCCATGCGCCGGCACCACGTACCCTTGGGTTTTGTGTTCCGTAGCCGATCCAAGGACGAGAAGGCCCAGGCCGCCAAGGCGCCGGTGACCGACTCCACGCAGACCCGTGACCCGCAGGCCCCCAAGGGCCGCCCCACGCCGAAGCGCAGCCAGGCCCAGACCCAGCGCCGCAGCGTGGCCAATACGCCGACGACCCGCAAGGAGGCGTCGAAGCGGCAGCGCGACGAGCGCCGCACCGCGATGGAGAGGCAGCGCCAGGCGCTCGCCAGCGGTGACGAGCGTTATCTTCCCGCCCGCGACAAGGGTCCGGTGCGAAAGTTCGCGCGCGACTTCGTCGACTCGCGCTTCTGCATCGCCGAGTTCTTCCTGCCCCTGGCGGTGGTCATCCTCGTGATGACCATGGTCCGGATCTCGAGCCTCCAGAACATCGCGCTGCTGCTCTGGCTCATCGTGATCGTGCTGATCGTGCTCGACTCGGCCGTGACGGCGTTCCGCCTGAAGAAGCGCCTGGCCGAGAAGTTCCCGAACGAGCCGAAGAAGGGCGCCGTCGCGTACGCCCTGATGCGCACGCTCCAGATGCGCCGGCTCCGTCTGCCCAAGCCCCAGGTCAAGCGCGGGGAGCGGCCCTGAGCACGGAGGCCTTCTCCGGCGGCGCCGCGGCGTCCTGGCTCGGCAAGCTGAGCGGTCTGCGCAATTCCGTACGCCAGGAGCTCGTGGCCCGGCAGCTCGACGAGCAGCTGGCCGCGCGCTACCCCGTCGGGCAGCGGCTGCGGATCCTCGACGTCGGCATGGGCCAGGGCACGCAGGCCCTGCGCCTCGCGCGCGGCGGACATCAGGTGACCGGGGTCGAGCAGGATCCCGGGATGGTCGCCGCCGCGCGGGCCGCACTCGCCGAGGAGCCCGAGGGCATCCGCGGCCGGGTACGCCTCGTGGAGGGTGACGGCCGGGAGACCGGGGTGCACTTCCTGCCCGGCAGCTTCGACGTGGTCCTGTGCCACGGGGTCCTGATGTACGTCGAGGACCCCGACGCCCTGCTCGCGGGCCTGGCGCGGATGCTGGCCCCCGGCGGCCTGCTCTCGCTCCTCGTGCGCAACGGTGACGCGCTCGCCATGCGGCCCGGCCTCGCCGGGGACTGGCAGGCGGCGCTCGGCTCCTTCGACACGCTCTCGTACCGCAACCGGCTCGGGCTCGACGTGCGGGCCGACCGGCTCGACGCGCTGACCGCGACGCTGGCCGGGATCGGGGCTCCGCTGCACGCCTGGTACGGGGTGCGGGTCTTCACGGACACGGCGGGGGACGACGTGCCCGTGCCGCCGCCCGGCGAGTTCCACACGCTGCTCGCGGCGGAGGAGCGGGCGGGCCGCACGGAGCCGTACCGCCGGGTGGCGGCGCTGCTGCACCTGTGCGGCGTGCGGGGCTGACGGCCCCGGCGCGCGCCCCCTGTTCGGCGGTCTACCGCAGGCAGGAACAACGGGACGACGGCGACAATCCGGTCATGGATGCTTTCCGTTCCCGTTCCCGCGCCCGCTCTCTTTCCAGATCCCGTACGCGTACCCGCGCCACTCGTAGCGGGCGTGCCCGCGTTCTGCGGTTCGCGCTGCCACTGACCGCCGTCGTCTGCTCGGTGGCCCTGGCAGGCGGCTGCTCCGGCTCCGACTCCTCCGGCCCGTCCGGCCCGTCGACGAAGCCGTCCGGCACCACGGAGCAGGCCGCGCCCGTCTCCGGCAACGCTCTGCAGGCCGACTTCCAGAAGGTGATCAAGGACGTCCTGCCGTCGGTCGTCCAGATCCAGGGCTCGTCCGAGCAAGGCTCCGGGATCGTCTACGACGACAAGGGGCACATCGTCACCAACGCGCACGTGGTCGGCAACGAGAAGACGTTCAAGGTGACCACGTCCAACAGCGAGACCGAGCTGACCGCGACGCTCGTCTACGCCTACCCCGACCAGGACCTCGCCGTCATCAAGCTGGACAAGGTGCCCGAGGGGCTCAAGCCTGCGAGGTTCGCGAACTCGTCCAAGGTCGAGGTCGGCCAGATCACCCTGGCGATGGGCTCGCCGCTCGGCCTGTCCTCCAGCGTCACGCAGGGCATCGTCTCGGCGACCGGGCGGACCGTCAGCGAGAACCCCGCGGGCGGCGGGACCGGCGCCACCATCGGGAACATGGTGCAGACGTCCGCGGCGATCAACCCGGGCAACAGCGGCGGCGCCCTCGTCAATCTCGACGGGCAGGTCGTCGGCATCCCGACGCTCGCCGCGACAGACCCCAACATGGGCGGCGGCGCGGCGCCCGGCATCGGGTTCGCGATCCCCTCGTCCATGGTCACGACGGTCGCCGGCCAGGTCGTCAAGAAGGGCAAGGTCACGGACTCGGGGCGGGCCGCGCTCGGCATCACGGGCCGTACGGTGCTCGGCAGCTCCTACCAGCCGGACGGGGTCGCCGTCGTGGACGTCGAGGACGGCGGGGCCGCGCAGAAGGCCGGGATCCAGTCCGGGGACATCATCACCCAGATCAGCGGCACAGACGTCAACACGATGGTGGCGCTCGCGGAGCAACTCGCCGCCCTCAAGCCCGGCGACAAGGTCGCGGTCGCGTACGCGAGGAACGGGGCCGAGAACACGGTCGAAGTCACGCTCGGCGAGATCTAGGACGGACGTACCGGGAGACAGCGGAAGACAGAAGGGCGGCGACCGTGCGGGTCGCCGCCCTTCTCGGCGTTCCGTCCGGACCTACAGACCTACGCCGGCGCGTCCTCCGCGTGCAGGCCCATCGGACCGTAGATCACCGCGTCGTCCTCGAAGAGGGTGACCTGGTCGGCGCCGCCTTCGGCGAGGGCCTTCCAGTTCTCGCCGATCCACGACTCCGCGTCGCCCTGAGTCGTGAACTCCTCGGGCTGCACCGCCGGCTGGACCTCCGTCCCGTCCGACTTCTCGAACCTCCACGTCCACGCCGCCATGTCAGCCTCCAGGGAGTCAACGGACCAGCTCACCGTCTTACTACTGCCCGGAAGCCTAGCCGGGCGAGCGCCACTCGCGGTGGCGCGGGAGGATCTTCCCGTGGAACTCACTCTGCTCGGCACCGGCGCACCCACCGGACTGCCCCGCCCGGACTGCCCCTGCGCGGCCTGCGCCACCGCCCTCGGGCCGGGTGGCGCGCGTGCCGCGACCGCGCTCCTGATCGACGGCATGCTGCTGCTCGACCTGACGCCGGGGGCGGCGTTCGCCGCCGCCCGCTCGGGGCACAGTCTCAGCGGCGTACGGCAGGTGCTGCTCTCCCATCCGCACGACGGGCCGCCCGTCGAGGTGCCGGCGGGGCTCGTGTCGCCGGTCCGGGTGCCGGACGGGAGCGAGCTGGCGCTGCTGACCGGGCACCGGGTGCGGGCCCTGCCGACGGACTCGCCGGGGACGGGCTACGAGGTGACCGGGCCGGACGGCGAGCGGCTGCTGTATCTGCCGCCGGGCGCGGCGCCCGCCGGCTTCGCGGAGGCCGAGCGGCCGTACGAGATGGTGCTCGCCGACATCGTGGACCGCCCGGACTCGGCGGCCAGGCTGCGGGCCGTGGGGGCGATCGGCCCGACGACCGATGTGCTCGCGGTCCACATCGACCACGACGTGCCGCCGGGTCCGGAGCTGACGCGCCGTCTGGCGGCGGCGGGCGCGCGGGCCGTGCCGGACGGGACGACGCTCGTGGTGGGGGCGTACGAGGACGTGCCGGACGTGCCGCGCAGGACGCTGGTCCTCGGTGGGGCGAGGTCCGGGAAGTCGGTCGAGGCCGAGCGCCGCCTCGAGGCGTTCCCGGGCGTGCTGTACGTGGCGACGGGCGGCACGCGGGGCGGGGACACCGAGTGGTCGCAGCGGGTGGCGCTGCACCGCGAGCGGCGCCCTGGCTCCTGGAACACGACGGAGACCTGCGACCTCGTGCCGCTCCTCGCGCAGGACGGTCCCCCGCTGCTCATCGACTGCCTGTCCCTGTGGCTGACGTACGCCATGGACGAGGTGCAGGCCTGGGACGACGCGGAGTGGGCGGGCGGCGGGGAGCGGGCGCTGCGCGAGAAGGTCGCGGCGCTGACGGAGGCTGTGCGGAACACCTCGCGCACGGTCGTCGCCGTGTCGAACGAGGTGGGTTCCGGGATCGTCCCGGCCACCGCGTCGGGCCGCCGCTACCGGGACGAACTGGGGCGCCTGAACACGGCGTTCGCCGCCGAGTGCGAACAGGTACTGCTCGTGGTGGCAGGGCAGGCGCTCGTGCTGCGCGGCTGACGCGGGGGCGTTCGGCGGGGTTCGGTCAGGGCCGCGGGTCCCGGCCGGGCCCTGACGTGTTCTTGCGGGCCACGACCCGGTAGGCGTTGGAGAAGCGGGTGCGGCCCGCGAGCGGGGCGAGCAGTTGGTCCGCCGCGTAGGCCGCGGCGACGAGGGGCACGACGGCGTATGTGAGGGCCGTGCGCAGCCTGCGCTGGAGCGAGGTGGGGGCCTTGCTGCGCCAGGGGGCGTCGGCGCTCGGCAGCCAGTGGCCGAGGAACAGGGCGAGGCCGGCGGTGAGGTCGAGCGGGACGTGCGCCTCGCGGCGGTCGGTCGCGACGACGGTGTAGCCGAGGCGCTCCAGCTCGCGGCTGAGGTTGTCCATCGGGATGAGGTGCAGGTGCTGGGGCTGGAAGTACGACACCCACCACTTGCCGAGCAGCTTCGCGTAGCGGCTCTCGGGGTCGGGGACCTCGACGAGGAGGTGGCCGCCGGGGCGCAGGACGGTGCGGGCGGCCTTGAGTTCCTCGCGCGGGTCGGTGGCGTGCTCCAGGTAGTGGAACATGCTCAGCGCGTCGTAGCGTCCCGCGAGCGCGGGGGCGAGTTCGGTGAGGGTGCCGCGGTGGGCCTCCTCGACGCGGCCGGCCCTGCGGCCCTCCTCGACGGCGGCTCCGGCGTCGAGCCCGTCGAAGGCGGTGTACGGGTGGACCTCCTTGGCGGCCGCCGGGAAGTGGCCCTGCCCGGTGGCGACGTCCAGCCAGCTCTCCGGCTCGATGAGGGCCAGCAGGGTGCGGGCGGCGGCGCGGTGGCGCCGGGCCGAGCGCCGCGCGGAGTGCTGGGCGTTCAGGAGCCGCGCGGAGTGGCCGGCGTTGAGCCCGTCGTAGAAGTCCCGGTAGTAGAAGGCCAGGCCCTCGGGGGTCAGGCGCGGGTTCTGGAAGGAGTGCGAGCAGGCGCGGCACTGGTCGACGACGAAGCTGCCGGGCTTGTGCTGGAGGAGGTCGGTGGTCCGCAGCCGGGTGCGCAGGCGGCCGGAGCCGCACCAGGGGCAGTCGGTCCTGCGCGGCTCGTGGAACCGGTCGGTGCCCTGGGCGAGTTCGGTGAGATAGGCGGGCCGCCGCTCGGCGACGGCCTCGGTCGTGGGGGTCATCACGAACTCCTGTGGGACGGTCCGAGGGGCGCCACACCACCCTGGGGCGATACGACAATCCGGGGCATCCTGGAACGTAAAGGATCACGGAGAGACCCGCAATGACGCTGCGGATCCGATGCATCGCATGGCGTAACACCACGTCATGCCCCGGGTTGGGGAACGGCCGGTACTGTTCGGCGAATGAGCTCGCTGAATCTCGACGACTTCACCGATCTGATCGAGCGCCCCGACGGCGGGACGCGCCGCGACGCCGAGGAACGCCGCGCCCGCTTCGCGGTGCCGCCCGGCGCGCTCGGCCGCCTCGACGAGCTGGGCGAGTGGCTGTCGGCCGCCCAGGCCGCGGTGCCGGTCAAGCCGCTGGAGCGGCCGCGCGTGGTGCTGTTCGCGGGTGACCACGGGGTCGCGGAACTCGGGGTGTCGGCGCGGCCCGCGGGAAGTGCCGCTGCGCTGGTGCGCCAGGCCGTCGAGGGCGCGAGCGCGTCGGCGATCCTCGCGCGGCGCCTGGGTGTTCCGGTGCGGGTCGTCGACATGTCGCTGGACTGCGAGCCCGACGAGCTGCCCGCCGAGGTCGTACGGCACCGGGTGCGCAGGTCGTCCGGGCGCATCGACATCGAGGACGCTCTGACGTCCGAGGAGGCGGAGGCCGCGTTCCGTGCGGGCATGGCCGTCGCTGACGAGGAGGCGGACTCCGGCACGGATCTGGTGGTACTCGGCGATCTCAGCGTGGGCGGGACGACGGCGGCCGCGACGCTGATCGCGGCGCTGTGCGGGACGGACGCGTCCGTGGTGACCGGGCGCGGCGGCTCGCCGATCGACGACCTGGCGTGGATGCGTAAGTGCGCGGCCGTGCGGGACTCCCTGCGGCGGGCCAGGCCCGTGCTCGGCGACCAGCTGGCGCTGCTCGGCGCGGTGGGCGGCGCGGACCTCGCCGCCGCGACCGGGTTCCTGCTGCAGAGCGCGGTGCGGCGTACGCCGGTGATCCTGGACGGCGTCGTGTCGGCGGCGTGCGCGCTCGTCGGGCAGCGGATCGCGTTCCGGGCGCCGGACTGGTGGCTGGCGGGCCAGTCGAGCGGGGAGCCCGCGCAGGCGAAGGCGCTGGACCGGATGGCGATGGAGCCGCTGCTCGACCAGGGCGTGACGGTGGGCGAGGGAGCGGGGGCGCTGCTCGCGCTGCCGCTGGTACAGGCCGCCGCGGCGCTGGCGGCGGAGCTGCCGGAGGCCCCGCAGGCCGCCGAGGAGTCGCCGGGCGCCGAGGAGACGGAGACCGCCGACGCGACCGAGTAGGGCACCGGGCGCGCCTTTTTGACGGCGGGTCGCGGCGGGTTCGGTCCCGCCGCGACCCGCCGTTTCGCACCCCGGCGATGCTCGACCTGTATCACCTCAAATGACCCATATGCTCCCTGCCTATGGCAGATGAACACACGAGCGCTCCACCCGCGCGCCCCGCCCACGCCTCCACCCCCACGACGAAACGGGCGGCCGCCTTCCTCGTCTGGTACCTGCGCGTCGTCACGTTCATCAACTTCCTGAGCGCGGTCTGGGTCTCCCTCGGCCAGGACCTGCAACGGCACAACACCGACAACTACTTCACCCCGTACCTGCTGACGGCCGGCTTCGCGTCCGGGGTCTTCACCTGGTTCCTGGCGATCACGATGCGCCGCCGCAAGCGCGCCGCGTGGATCCTCAACCTCGTGCTCAGCGGGCTCTTCCTGCTCCTGTTCATCGTCGTGATGTTCTTCCCCGAGGTGCGCCGCTACGCGCAGAACTGGATCTCGCTCGTCCTGACCGCCGCGTTCGTCGCCGCGCTGCTGCTCGGGCGGCGGGAGTTCTACGCGAAGGGGGACCGCTCGAACGCGAAGCTCGCGGCCGCGGTCGGGATCGGCGGACTCCTCGTGACGTCCCTGTTCGCGACGTTCCTTGTGACCGTCACCAACCAGGCGCACGACGGGCACCACTCGACGTTCCTGGAGCGCTGGCGCTACGGCACCCTGCGCCTCATCTCGGTCGCCACCGACGAGTCCCGCTACCCCGGCATCACGTCGCCGAACTGGGTCAACGTCGCCATCAACATCCTGAGCACCCTCCTCCTGCTCGCCGTCGCGTACGCCGCGTTCCGCTCCCGCAAGGCCGTCGACCCCATCACCCCCGACGACGAGGCGAAGCTGCGCGCGCTGCTCGACAAGGAGGGCGACCGGGACTCGCTCGGCTACTTCGCGCTGCGCCGCGAGAAGAGCGTCGTGTGGTCGCCGACGGGCAAGGCGGCCGTCGCGTACCGCGTCGTCGGCGGGGTCTCGCTCGCGTCGGGTGATCCGATCGGCGACCCCGAGGCCTGGCCCGGCGCGATCGCCCCCTGGCTCATGGAGGCGCGCGAACACGGCTGGATCCCGGCCGTGATGGGCGCGAGCGAGGAGGCGGGCACCATCTACGCCCGGCACGGCCTCGACGCCCTCGAACTCGGCGACGAAGCCATCGTCGAGATCCCTGAGTTCACCCTGGAGGGGCGGGCCATGCGCACCGTCCGGCAGGCCTACAACCGGGTCAAGCGCGCGGGTCACGAGGTGCGGATCCGGCGGCACGAGGACATCCCGGCCGACGAGATGGCGTACTTGCTCCAGCGCGCCGACGACTGGCGCGACGGGGCGACCGAGCGCGGCTTCTCGATGGCGCTCGGGCGGCTCGGCGACCCGGCGGACGGACGCTGCGTGATGCTCGAATGCACTGATGGGAAAGGCGAGTTGAAGGCCGTGCTCTCCTTCGTCCCGTGGGGACCGGAGGGGCTCTCGCTCGACCTGATGCGGCGCGACAGGGACTCCGAGAACGGGCTGATGGAGTTCATGGTGATCGACCTGCTCCAGCGTGCCGGAGAGATCGGGATCACGCAGGTGTCGCTGAACTTCGCGATGTTCCGGTCCGTCTTCGAACGTGGCTCGCGGCTCGGCGCGGGCCCGGTGCTGCGCCTGTGGCGCTCGCTGCTCAGCTTCTTCTCACGGTGGTGGCAGATCGAATCCCTCTACCGGGCCAACGCGAAGTACCGGCCCATCTGGGAACCCCGCTTCCTGCTCTTCGAGAAGAGCGCCGACCTGCCGCGGATCGGCCTCGCCTCCGCGCGCGCCGAGGGCTTCCTGGAGGCGCCGGGCCTGCCGAACTGGATGCACCGCAGACATCTGGAACCGCGCCCGTGAGATCCCCGGCCGCCCTGGCCCGCGCCGAGTGGGGCCCGCTGTGGTCGACGGTGCACAGGGGGCTCGTCGCCAAGAGGTGGCGGGCGGCGCCGATGACGCTCGGCGCGGTCTGCCTCACGACCGTGTTCCAGTACGTACAGAACCAGTCCTGGGGCTATCGGTTCGTGCAGGACGTCGGCTCCGTACGGGCCGAGGACCCGTTGTGGCTGTCCGTGCTGCGCACCCCGCTGTCCCTCTTCGTGCCGGCACTCGACCTGCCCGTGTGGGGCGCGCTCGCACAGGTCCTGATCGTGTCCGGCATCGCGGAGATCTGCCTCGGCTGGAGGGGCACGCTCGCCATCGGATACGTAGCCACCCTCGCCGGCACCCTCTACGCCCGTCTCGGCATCGCCCTCGGCCCCGACGGTCCGCTCGGCCTGCCCGCGTCGGACGCGCAGATCGTCGACAACGGCCCCTCCGCGGCGGTCGTCGGCCTCGCCGTGTACGTGTGCTGGCGCCATCGTGCCTGGTGGACGGCGGGCGTGGTGGTCGCCCTCATGGTGATCGAGGCGGCCATGAAGCCGAACCTCGCGGCCAAGGAGCACCTGGCGGCGATGGCCGCGGTCGCCCTGGTCGTCGTGGCGCGGTGGGCCTTCGGCACCGTGCGTCACCGGGACGCCGAGCGCTCCGGGTCGGGTGTGCCGCCGATCAGGTCCTGAAAGCCCCGGCTCAGCTTCGACCAGCGCCGGTCGTGCCGGTAGGCGCGCAGCCGCGATCTGGCCCTGGCCTTGGGGCGCCGCCGGTACCAGCGCTTGGCCCACGCCGATCCGGGCCGCGCGAGCCTGATGGCCCCGAACAGCGCGACGAACGGCACGAGTACGCCGACGATCGCGAGCCGGGGCTTCCCCTTGAACATGGCCAGCACGACGAACAGGAGGTTGATCAGGACCGTGAGGATCGCGGTACCGCGCCCCTGCTCCTCCTGTCCCGTCACGTCGTTCACGCCGAGCGGCGAGAAGCCGCTGAGGACGAGCAGCCCGAGCGCCGCCGCGAGGACCACCACCTCCACGCTCTGCCGGCCCTGTTCGGTCCAGTACACGTCGGCGAGGTGCAGGATCAGCGCGAACTCGTCGAGGACCAGGCCCGCGCCGGTCCCGAAGATCACCGCGCAGATCGAGGCGGCAACTCCGTGCCGCCCGCTGCCGACCGCGCCGAACCCGCCGATGACGGTGAGGATCACGCCCGGCACCACGTGATGGATGTGCATGCCGCCCGGCGTGACGTTCCGGAACGGCCCGCGCCCGGCTCGGATGAGGCGCGTGATCGTACGGGTCGCCGCGAAGGTCAGCAGGAACGCTGCGAGGGCGAGCAGCAGCGGCAGCTTCCCCGGCTCGACGATGTTCCGGTACCACCAGTCGCCCATACGGCCATCCTGCCGCCGGGGCACGGGCGCCGCCCGCTGTGCTGCGCCCCCCGGGTAGCCTGCCGGGATGCCCGCAACCCCGGCCGACGGCCTCCGCTTCGCCTTCGGCACCCTCACCGTGCTCCCGGTCAAGGTCACCCGATGGGACCGCGAGGCGGCCCGCGCCGGAATGCTCTGTGCCCCCGTCGCCGGGCTCGTCGTGGGCCTGGCCGCCGCCGCGCTCGGCGCGATCCTGACGCTGCTCGGCGCCGGACCGCTGCTCGCGGCCGTGGCGAGCGTGAGCGTCCCGGCCGCGCTGACCCGGGGACTGCACCTGGACGGGCTCGCCGACACCGCCGACGGCCTCGGCAGCGGCAAGCCGGCCGAGGACGCACTGCGCATCATGAAGCAGTCGGACATCGGCCCGTTCGGCGTCATCACGCTCGTGCTCGCGCTCCTCGCCCAGGTCGCCGCGCTCACCGAGCTGTACGCGGATTCGTGGGCCCGCGGCGCGCTCGCCGCCGTCGTCTCGGCACTCATCGCCCGGCTCGCGCTCACCCTGGCCTCGCGCGCCGGTGTCCCGCCGGCCCGGCCCGAGGGCCTGGGCGCCGCCGTCGCCGGAACGGTGCCGGTGCGCGGGGCGCTGCTCGCCGCCGCCGTGACGGTGTGCGCCGCCGGTGCCGCGGGCGCCGTCACCGGCTCGGCGTACGGCGCCGTGCGCGGCGCGGCGGCCGCCGTACTGGCCTGCTGCGCGGCCGAACTCCTGCTGCGCCACTGCGTGCGCCGCTTCGGCGGAGTGACCGGTGATGTCTTCGGCGGCATCGCCGAGACCGCCGCCACCGCGGCCCTCGTCGTCCTCACCTTCGGCTGACACGGCCGCGGTCGCATACCGCGAAGCGCACCCTCGCGCACACGGGCGTAGGCTCCCCAAGGGGCCATACACCCCACGGCCCGTCAGAACTCGTTCAGACACCATGAAAGTAGGGACCTCACCACCGTGACTGCTCTGACTCTCAGCACCGCCGCCGCGTCCGGCCTGCGTGCCGACGCGATCGTCGTCGGTGTGGCGAAGGGTGCCAAAGGACCCGTCGTCGCCCCCGGCGCGGAGGCCGTGGACAAGGCCTACGACGGCAAGCTCGCCGCCGTTCTGGAGACCCTCGGCGCTTCCGGCGGTGAGGGTGAGGTGACGAAGCTCCCCGCCCCCTCCGGCTTCAAGGCCCCGGTCGTCCTGGCTGTCGGTCTCGGTCCGGTGCCGGAGAAGGACGAGGCGTACGACGCGGAGGCCCTGCGCCGCGCCGCCGGTGCCGCCGCCCGCGCGCTGGCCGGTGCGAAGAAGGCCGCGTTCGCCCTGCCCGTCGAGGACTCGGGTGACGCGGGCGCGATCGCGGAGGGCGCCCTGCTCGGCGCGTACTCCTTCGACGCCTACAAGGAGTCGGCCGAGGACGGCAACACGAAGAACGGCAAGGCGCCGCTCGCCGAGATCGCCCTGCTCGGTGCCAAGCCCCGCGACAAGGCGTTCAAGGCCGCCGTGGAGCGCGCCCTCGCCGTGACCGAGGAGCTCAACCGCGCCCGCGACCTCGTCAACACCCCGCCGAACGACCTCACCCCGGAGGCCTTCGCCGCCGTCGCCTCGGCCGCGGCCAAGGAGCACGGCATCAAGGTGCAGATCCTCGACGAGAAGGCGCTCGTCAAGGGCGGCTTCGGCGGCATCCTCGGCGTCGGCGCCGGCTCGGAGGCCCCGCCGCGCCTGGTGAAGCTCTCCTACACGTCGTCCAAGGCGGACAAGCACCTCGCCTTCGTCGGCAAGGGCATCACGTACGACTCGGGCGGCATCTCCCTCAAGCCGGCCGGGCACAACGAGACGATGAAGTGCGACATGGCCGGCGCCGCCGCCGTGTTCGCCGCCGTCGTCGCTGCCGCGCGTCTGGGCCTCAAGGTGAACGTCACCGGCTGGCTCGCGCTCGCCGAGAACATGCCGTCGGGCTCGGCCACCCGCCCTGGTGACGTCCTTCGCATGTACTCCGGCAAGACCGTCGAGGTCCTGAACACGGACGCCGAGGGCCGCCTGGTCCTGGCCGACGCCATCGCCAAGGCCTCCGAGGAGACCCCCGACGCGATCGTCGACGTCGCCACGCTGACCGGCGCGATGATGCTGGCGCTCGGCAACCGCACGTTCGGCATCATGGCGAACGACGACGCTTTCCGTACGTCGATCCACGAGGTCGCCGAGGAGGTCGGCGAGCCGTCCTGGCCCATGCCGCTCCCCTCCGACCTGCGCAAGGGCATGGACTCCGCCACCGCCGACATCGCCAACATGGGCGAGCGCATGGGCGGCGGCCTGGTGGCCGGCCTCTTCCTCCAGGAGTTCGTCGGCGAGGGCATCACGTGGGCCCACCTCGACATCGCGGGCCCGGCCTTCAACGAGGGCGGCGCGTCCGGCTACACGCCCAAGGGCGGCACCGGTTCCGCGGTCCGTACGCTGGTGCGCCTCGCGGAGCGCACGGCCGACGGTGACCTCGGCTGACGCGTAAGGCACGGCTCGACAGCCCCCGGGTGCGACGGCACCCGGGGGCTGTTCGCTTTCGACGAAATCCGCAGCCTCCTGGACCCCCGCACCCTGGTTTCAGGTGTAACCGCCGTCTCACCCCCGGGCCCGGCGTCCCGTCCGCCGTCGACAAGTGCGAGGATGGCCCCGGCAGGATAGGGCCCCCACCACAGGGCCGAAGCATAAAAAGCGGCCGGACACCAGCCGCCGCCCGGTCACTGCAGACCGGCGTACGGCGCACATGCATGGAGGACGTGACGTGGCGAACGACGCCAGCACCGTTTTCGACCTAGTGATCCTCGGCGGTGGCAGTGGCGGTTACGCCGCGGCCCTGCGCGGAGCGCAGCTGGGCCTGGACGTCGCCCTGATCGAGAAGAACAAGCTCGGCGGCACCTGCCTGCACAACGGCTGCATCCCGACGAAGGCCCTGCTGCACGCCGGTGAGATCGCCGACCAGGCGCGCGAGGCCGACCAGTTCGGTGTCAAGGCCTCCTTCGAGGGCATCGACATCGCGGGCGTCCACAAGTACAAGGACGACGTGATCTCCGGCCTGTACAAGGGCCTGCAGGGTCTCGTCGCCTCCCGCAAGGTGACGTACATCGAGGGCGAGGGCCGCCTGTCGTCCCCGACCTCCGTGGACGTGAACGGCCAGCGCGTCCAGGGCCGCCACGTGCTCCTCGCGACCGGCTCCGTGCCGAAGTCGCTGCCGGGCCTGGAGATCGACGGCAACCGGATCATCTCCTCGGACCACGCGCTGAAGCTGGACCGCGTCCCGCAGTCCGCGATCATCCTCGGCGGCGGCGTCATCGGCGTCGAGTTCGCCTCCGCGTGGAAGTCCTTCGGCACCGACGTCACCGTCGTCGAGGGCCTGAAGCGCCTCGTGCCCGTCGAGGACGAGAACAGCTCCAAGCTCCTGGAGCGCGCGTTCCGCAAGCGCGGCATCAAGTTCAACCTCGGCACCTTCTTCGAGAAGGCCGAGTACACGCAGGACGGCGTCCGCGTGACCCTCGCCGACGGCAAGACCTTCGAGGCCGAGATCCTCCTGGTCGCCATCGGCCGCGGCCCGGTCTCGGCCGGTCTCGGTTACGAGGAGCAGGGCGTCGCGATGGACCGCGGTTACGTCCTGGTCGACGAGTACATGCAGACCAACGTGCCGACCGTCTCCGCCGTCGGTGACCTCGTCCCGACGCTCCAGCTCGCGCACGTCGGCTTCGCCGAGGGCATCCTGGTGGCGGAGCGTCTGGCCGGTCTCAAGACCGTCCCGATCGACTACGACGGCGTGCCGAAGGTGACGTACTGCCACCCCGAGGTCGCCTCCGTCGGTATCACCGAGGCCAAGGCCAAGGAGATCTACGGTGCGGACAAGGTCGTCGCTCTGAAGTACAACCTCGCGGGCAACGGCAAGTCCAAGATCCTCAAGACCGCGGGCGAGATCAAGCTCGTCCAGGTCAAGGACGGTGCCGTGGTCGGCGTCCACATGGTCGGCGACCGTATGGGCGAGCAGGTCGGCGAAGCCCAGCTGATCTACAACTGGGAAGCGCTGCCCGCCGAGGTCGCCCAGCTCATCCACGCCCACCCGACGCAGAACGAGGCACTCGGAGAGGCCCACCTGGCCCTCGCGGGCAAGCCGCTGCACTCGCACGACTAGGTCAGGCCGCAGGCTGGACCCAGTCGTCCCTGTCGTCCCCTGGGCGCGACGACCGACCACAGACTTCCGCACTCCCCCAAGCTCTCAACATCGCTCGAGCAGGGGAGACCCCACTAAGGAGCAACAGAAACCATGTCGGTTTCCGTATCCCTTCCGGCGCTCGGTGAGAGTGTCACCGAGGGCACCGTCACCCGCTGGCTGAAGGCCGAGGGCGAGCGCGTCGAGGTCGACGAGCCGCTGCTGGAGGTCTCGACCGACAAGGTCGACACCGAGATCCCCTCGCCCGCCGCCGGCATTCTGGCCTCCATCAAGGTCGCCGAGGACGAGACCGTCGAGGTCGGCGCCGAGCTCGCCGTCATCGACGACGGCACGGGCGCGCCCGCCGCCGCCCCGGCTCCCGCCGCTGCCGAGGCCCCGGCCCCGGCCGCCGCTCCGGCCCCCGTCGCCGAGGCCCCCGCGGCCCCGGCCGCCGCCCCGGCCGCTCCGGCCGCCCCCGCCGGTGCCGCTTCCGGCACCGACGTCGTGCTGCCCGCTCTCGGCGAGTCCGTCACCGAGGGCACCGTCACCCGCTGGCTGAAGGAGGTCGGCGAGGAGGTCGCGGAGGACGAGCCCCTGCTCGAGGTCTCCACGGACAAGGTCGACACCGAGATCCCCTCCCCCGTCGCCGGCGTTCTCCTGGAGATCTCCGTCGCCGAGGACGAGACCGCCGAGGTCGGCGCCAAGCTGGCCGTCATCGGTGCTCCCGGCGCCGCTCCGGCCGCCGCCCCGGCTCCGGCCGCCGCCGCGCCCGCCGCCCCGGCTGCTCCGGCTCCCGCTCCGGCCGCCCCCGCGGCTCCGGCCGCCCCGGCTCCGGCTCCGGTTGCCGCTCCGGCCCCGGTCGCCCCCGCGGCTCCGGTCGCCCCGGCCCCGGTCGCCCCGGCCCCGGTCGCCGCTCCCGCTCCGGTCGCCCCCGCCGCCCCGGCCCCCGCCGCGGTCGCCGGTGACGAAGGCGCGTACGTGACCCCGCTGGTCCGCAAGCTCGCGTCGGAGAACGGCGTGGACCTGGGCACCGTCAAGGGCACCGGCGTCGGTGGCCGTATCCGCAAGCAGGACGTCATCGCCGCCGCCGAGGCAGCGAAGGCCGCCCCGGCCCCCGTCGCCGCCGCTGCTCCGGCCGCCGCGAAGGCCCCGGCCCTGGAGGTCTCCCCCCTCCGCGGTCAGACGGTCAAGATGACCCGCATGCGCAAGGTCATCGGCGACAACATGATGAAGGCGCTGCACTCGCAGGCCCAGCTGACCTCGGTCGTCGAGGTCGACATCACCAAGCTGATGAAGCTGCGCGCCAAGGCGAAGGACGCGTTCGCGGCCCGTGAGGGCGTCAAGCTCTCCCCGATGCCGTTCTTCGTCAAGGCCGCAGCTCAAGCGCTGAAGGCCCACCCGGTCGTCAACGCCCGGATCAACGACGCCGAAGGCACCATCACGTACTTCGACTCGGAGAACATCGGCATCGCCGTTGACGCCGAGAAGGGTCTGATGACGCCGGTCATCAAGGGCGCGGGCGACCTGAACATCGCCGGGATCTCCAAGAAGACCGCCGAGCTGGCCGGCAAGGCCCGCGGTGGCGGCCTCACGCCGGACGACATGTCCGGTGCGACCTTCACGATCTCCAACACGGGCTCGCGCGGTGCGCTCTTCGACACCGTCATCGTGCCGCCGAACCAGGCCGCGATCCTGGGCATCGGCGCCACGGTGAAGCGTCCGGTCGTCATCAACCACCCGGACCTCGGCGAGACCATCGCCGTCCGGGACATGACGTACCTGTCGCTCTCCTACGACCACCGTCTGGTGGACGGCGCGGACGCCGCCCGCTACCTGACCACGGTCAAGGCGATCCTGGAGGCGGGCGAGTTCGAGGTCGAGCTCGGCCTGTAGTCCTACCGCCCCGTAGGGCTGTAACTCTCGTCTCATCAGCGCGTACGCCCCCGTCCGGAGGTCTTCCGGACGGGGGCGCCGCCGTATTGTCTAGAGGTCAACGCACCTTGGGGTCTGCCCGCCCGTCTCCCGACCACCGCCCCTCAATGAGGCCCTTCGGGCCGCACCTTCCCATCGCTGGAGGAGCCATCATGACCGCGCCCGTCGTCCACTCGCTGCGCGAACAGATCCGCGAGCACATCGTCGAGGGGATCGTCAGCGGGCGCTGGAAGCCGGGCGAGCGCATCGTGGAGCGCCGCATCGCGACGGAGCTCGAGGTCAGCCAGACGCCCGTGCGGGAGGCCCTGCGGGAGCTGGAGAGCCTGCGCCTGATCGAGTCCGCCCCCAACAAGGGCGTCCGGGTGCGGAATCTGACGGCGGCCGACCTGGAGGAGAGCTACCCGGTCAGGGCCGGCCTGGAGGCCATCGCGGCGGAGCTGGCGGCCGGAAAGCTGGCCGAGGACTGCTCGGCCCTCGAACCCCATGTGGCGGCCCTCTACCGCGCCGACCAGGAGGCCGACGGGACGGGCCAGGTGCGGCACACGGTCGCCTTCCACCGCGAGCTGGTGCGTGCCGCGGGGAACTCCGTGCTCCTGCACACCTGGGAGGGCCTCGGCATCGAGGTGTTCACGGCCCTGTCCATCCGGTGGCTGGGCACCGTCCAGCAGTCGTACGCGGAGGAGCACGAGGCGCTCGTGGCCGCGTTCCGGCGCCGGGATCCCGCGATCGCGGAGCTGGTGAAGGCGCACGTGCTCGGCTGCGCCCCGCGCGCCTGAGCCACACCCCGCTCAGACGTCGTCGCGTCACCCCTCCCACCTGCGCATATCCGGCGTTCCGCCTTCGAAATCAAGGCACCCGGTGCCCTGTTCAATGGCACCGGATGCCCACTTTCTCCGTCTGAGGAAGTTTTCTCCTTCAACCCTTTGATCGATCATCGATCAGGGAGTTAGAGTCGCCGACGGGTCTCCACCAGAGACCCACGCCCTGTCCTGCCAAAGACCTAGGGCACCCCCACCCTTTCCGCTAAGGGAACCCCCCTCCGACTCAGGAAGGCGGCGCAATGACCGACCCCTCCGCAATCCAGCCGAGCGAGCTCGACCAGCTCCCGGACCGCGACCCCGAGGAGACCGCCGAATGGCAGGCCTCCCTGGACGCCGTTACCAAGGCGGCCGGGCCGCACCGTGCCGCGTACCTGATGCGCCGCACGCTGGAGCGCGCCGAGGGCTCGGGCCTGGCGCTGCCGAAGCTCCTCGAGACCGACTACGTCAACACCATCCCGACCGCCGCGGAGCCGGCGATCGAGGGTGACGAGGCGCTGGAACTGAAGATCGCCGCGTGGAACCGCTGGAACGCGGCCGCGATGGTGACCCGTGGTTCCAAGTACGGCGTCGGCGGCCACATCGCCACGTTCGCCTCGGCGGCCTGGCTCTACGAGACCGGCTTCAACCACTTCTTCAAGGGGAAGGAGGGCGACGGCTCCGGTGACCAGCTGTACATCCAGGGCCACGCCTCCCCCGGCATCTACGCCCGCGCCTTCCTCGACGGCCGCCTGAGCGAGCAGCAGCTCGACCACTTCCGCCAGGAGTCCGGCGGCGACGGCCTGCCGTCGTATCCGCACCCGCGGCGCCTGCCCTGGCTGTGGGAGTTCCCGACCGTCTCCATGGGCCTCGGCCCGCTGTCGGCGATCTACCAGGCGCGGTTCAACCGCTACCTCACCAACCGCAAGATCAAGGACGTCTCCGCCTCGCACGTGTGGGCGTTCCTCGGTGACGGCGAGATGGACGAGCCCGAGGCCACCGCGGCCCTGGCGCTCGCCTCGCGTGAGGGTCTGGACAACCTGACCTTCGTCATCAACTGCAACCTGCAGCGCCTCGACGGCCCGGTCCGCGCCAACTTCCGCGTGGTCCAGGAGCTGGAGGCGCAGTTCCGCGGCGCCGGCTGGAACGTCATCAAGACGCTCTGGGGCTCCGCCTGGGACGAGCTGTTCCAGCTCGACACGACCGGCGCGCTCGTGCGCCGGCTGCGCGAGGTGCCGGACGCCCAGTTCCAGACGTACGCGACGCGCGACGCCGCGTACATCCGCGAGCACTTCTTCGGCTCCGAGCCCGCGCTCGTCGAGCTGGGCCGGCTGCTCACGGACGACAAGATCGCCGAGTGCTTCAAGGTCTCGCGCGGCGGCCACGAGCCCCGCAAGGTGTACGCGGCCTACCGTGCGGCCCTGTCGCACGAGGGCGCGCCGACCGTGATCCTGGTCCAGACGGTCAAGGGCTTCACGCTGGGCAAGGGCTTTGAGTCCAAGAACGCCAACCACCAGATGAAGAAGCTGACGGTGGACGAGTTCAAGGACATGCGTGACCTCCTTGAACTGCCCATCTCCGACAGCCAGTTCATCGACGGCCAGGTCCCCTACGGCCACCCGGGCGCCGACTCCCCCGAGGTCCGCTACCTCCAGGAGCGCCGCGCGGCCCTCGGCGGCCCCGCCCCGGCCCGCCGCACGCACGCGATCGCCCCGCTGCCGGCCCCGGCCGACAAGGCGTTCGCGTCCTTCGACAAGGGCTCAGGATCGCAGTCGGTCGCGACGACCATGGCGTTCGTACGCCTGGTCAAGGACCTCGTACGCGACAAGGAGACCGGCAAGCGCTGGGTGCCGATCGTCCCGGACGAGGCGCGCACCTTCGGCATGGAGTCGCTGTTCCCGTCGCTCGGCATCTACTCCCCCAAGGGGCAGACGTACGAGCCGGTCGACCGCGACCAGCTGATGTACTACAAGGAAGCCACGGACGGTCAGATCCTCAACGAGGGCATCACCGAGGCCGGCTCCATGGCGGACTTCATCGCCGCCGCCAGCGCGTACTCCACGCACGGCGAGGCGATGATCCCCTTCTACATCTTCTACTCGATGTTCGGCTGGCAGCGCACGGCCGACCAGATGTGGCAGCTCGGCGACCAGCTGGGCCGCGGCTTCCTGGTCGGTGCCACCGCGGGCCGTACGACGCTGACGGGTGAGGGTCTGCAGCACGCGGACGGTCACTCGCCGGTCATCGCGGCGACCAACCCGGCCGCGCTGTCCTACGACCCGGCGTTCGCGTACGAGATCGGCGCGATCGTCAAGGACGGTCTGCGCCGCATGTACGGCGAGGCGGCCCCGGGCGAGGACCGAGACGTCTTCTACTACCTGACGGTCTACAACGAGCCGATGCCGCAGCCGGCCAAGCCCGCGGGCGTGGACGAGGGCATCCTCAAGGGCCTGTACCGCTTCAACACCGCCGAGTCGGCCGGGGTGAACGTCGCGGCTGTCAACGCCCCCCGCATCCAGCTGCTCGGCTCGGGCACGGCGATCCACTGGACCCTCGAGGCGCAGAAGCTGCTCGCCGAGGAGTGGGGCGTTGCCGCCGACGTGTGGTCCGCGACCTCCTGGACCGAGCTGCGCCGCGACGCCCTGGAGGCGGACGAGGCGATCCTGCGCGGCGAGGAGCGCACTCCGTACATCCGTACGGCGCTCAGCGGCGCCCAGGGCCCGGTCCTCGCGGTCTCCGACTACATGCGCCAGGTCCCCGACCAGATCGCACAGTGGGTCGAGCAGGACTACACCTCGCTCGGTGCGGACGGCTTCGGTCTCTCCGACACCCGTGAGGCGGCCCGCCGTCACTTCGGCATCGACGCGCAGTCGATCGTCGTCGCGGCCCTGGCCCAGCTCGCCCGCCGCGGCGAGGTCAAGGCCTCGGCCGTGAAGGAGGCGCGCGAGCGCTACGGCCTGTAGTTCCTCGTCATGCGTGCCCCGTCCCGATTGCCGGGGCGGGGCACGCGTGCGTGAATGAGGAGGAGCCCAGGGGGGCGCCGTTCAGGGGAGATGTACGTCCATGAAGATCTCCAAAACCCCGTCAGCGCCCTGCTGGGCGGACCTCTCCACGCCCGACACCGACGCGGCACGGCTCTTCTACCAGGGACTCCTCGGCTGGCGCAGCGAAGTGGTGTCCGATCCGCAGTCGCAGGCCTACGGCCTCTTCAGGTCCGGTGACGAGCTGGTCGCGGGCATCGGCCCGACCAGGAGCCCGAAGGAACCGTCGGCGTGGCTGCCGTACTACCAGTCGGCCGGGGTCGACGCGGTCATCGCGCGCGTGAAGGGCAACGGCGGCACGGTGGTCACGGGCCCGGAGACCATCGCGGAGGACGGCGTCTTCGCGGTCTGCCAGGACCCGTCGGGGGCCGCGTTCGGCCTGTGGCAGCCGATCACGAACACGGGCTTCGGCGTCGTGAACGCGCCGGGGAGTTTCTGCTGGTTCGAGCTCCTGACCCGCGATCCGGACGGGTCCAAGGACTTCTACCAGTCCGTACTGGGCTGGGGCGCGAAGCGGCACCCCTACGGGGGCGGCGGCACCTACACCGAGTGGAGCGTCGACACCGAGCCCTTCGGCGGCATGCTCGACACGGCGTCGGACTCGTTCCCCGAGGATCTGCCGGCGCACTGGATGGTGTACGTCGCCGTCGGGGACACCGACGCGACGACGGCCCGCTGCAAGGAGCTCGGCGGGCAGATCCTGGTGCACCCGACGACGATCGAGCCGGGCCGGTTCGCGGTGCTGGCCGATCCACAGGGCGCCTCGTTCGCGGTCATCACGTACACCCCGCGCTGAGGCCCGCATCATGGGCGTATGCGTGCTGCCCGCCTGATCAAGATGGTGTTGTTGCTCCAGTCCCGGCCGTCGATGACGGCGGGTGAGCTGGCGCGCGAACTGGAGGTCTCGGAGCGGACGGTGACCAGGGACGCGCAGGCGCTGTCCGAGGCGGGCGTGCCGGTGTACGCGGACCGGGGCAGGGCGGGCGGGTACCGGCTGATCGGCGGGTACCGGACGCGGCTGACCGGCTTGGCGCGCGGCGAGGCGGAGGCCCTGTTCCTGTCCGGGGTGCCGGGCGCGCTGCGCGAGATGGGCCTTGAGGACGCGGCGTCGGCCGCGCGGCTGAAGGTGTCGGCGGCGCTGCTGCCCTCGCTGCGGGACGCCTCGCGCACGGCGGCGCAGCGGTTCCATCTGGACGCGCCGGGCTGGTTCAAGGAGCCGCGGACGCCCGAGCTGCTGCCCGCGGTGGCGGACGCGGTGTGGGACGACAGGGTGGTGCGCGCCCGCTACCGCCGTGACGAGGCCGGTGCCGAGGTCGAGCGGGAGCTGGAGCCGTACGGGCTCGTCCTGAAGGCGGGCGTCTGGTATCTGTGCGCCCGCGTCGCGGGCGGCGGGACCCACCGGGTGTACCGGATCGACCGGTTCACCGGCATCGAGGCGGGCGAGGAGCGCTTCGTACGGGACGAGGAGTTCGACCTGCCGGGGTTCTGGGAGGAGCGGGCCGAGCAGTTCGCGCGGTCCATCCTGCGCGCGGAGGTCGTCCTGCGGCTGTCCCCCGCGGGCCTGCGGCAGCTTCCGTACGCGACCGAGCCCGTGTCCGTGCGTGCGGCGCGGGAGTCGGCGGGCGAGCCCGACGAGGAGGGGTGGGTGACGGTGACTCTGCCGGTCGAGTCGGAGGACGTCGCGTACGGCCAGCTGTTCGCGCTCGGGCCCGAGGCGGAAGTCCTCGCTCCCGCTGGTCTGCGCGAGCGCTTCGCCGGCGCGGCGCGGCGGATGGCGGACCGCTACCGGTGACCTGCCGGGCGCCGTGCCCTCGGCATGTGCGCGCATAACGAACTGGCGCAGCTCCGGCACTCGGCGTGCGTCCCCGACCCCCAAGGCAGATGCTTGTCCCGTGATGGACGAGACGGAGTTCTGGGAGATCGTGGACAGCACCCGCGAGGCCGCCGAGGGCGACCCCGAGGACCATGCCGAGCTGCTCGTCGACCGGCTGCTCCAGGCCGACCCCGACGCGGTGCTCGACTTCGCCCGTCACTTCGAGTCCCGCTACCACCGCGCCTACCGCTGGGATCTGTGGGGCGCCGCGTGGGTGCTGCTCCGCGGGGCGAGCGACGACGCGTTCGACTACTTCCGCTGCTGGCTGATCGGCCAGGGCCGGGAGGTCTTCGAGGGCGCGCTGCACGAGCCGGACTCGCTCGCCGATCTGCTGGGCGAATTCGACGAGGAGATCGACGGTGACGGCGAGGAGCTCGGCTACGCGGCGGACGAGGCGTACGAGGAGCTGACCGGCGCGGTGGCGCCCGATCTCGGCATCCCGCCCGCGCCCGCGGAGCCGGAGGGCACGCCGGTCGACTTCGAGAACACGGCGGAGCTGGAGCGGCTGTACCCGAAGCTCTCGGAGCGTTTCGGGTCGTAGGCGTCCGAGAGGTCCGGGGGGTCATCGCCTGGCTGCCCGGATCGTCTCCTCGATGCCGGGGAACGCGAACGTGAAGCCTGATTCCAGGAGCCGGGTCGGCACGGCCCGCGTGCTGCCGAGGACGTCGCCCGCCATCTCGCCGAGAACCAGGCGCAGGGCGGGGGCGGGCGCCGTGAACAGGGTGGGGCGGTGCAGCACGCGCCCCATCACGGCGGTCACCTCGCCGTTCGTGACGGGGTGCGGGGCGGTGAGGTTCACGGGGCCCGACAGCTCGTCCGTGGCGAGGATGTGGCGCAGGGCCGCGATCTCGTCGTACAGCGCGATGTACGACCAGTACTGGCGGCCGTCGCCCATGCGTCCGCCGAGCCCGGCCAGGAACAGCGGGAAGAGCCGCGCCCAGGCCCCGCCGCCGCGGGACACGACGAGCCCGGACCGCGCGAACACGGTGCGGATTCCGGCCTCCTGGGCGGGCGTCGCGGCCTCCTCCCACTCCACGCACAGCTGTGGCAGGAACCCGTCCCCGGGCGGCGCGCTCTCGTCGACGGCGCGCGTGCCGGTGTCGCCGTAGTAGCCGACGGCGCTGCCGTTGACGAAGACGCGGGGAGGCTGTTCGAGCGTGGCGACGGCCTCGGCGAGCGTCGCGGTGCCGAGGACCCGGCTGTCGCGGATCTTCTTCTTGTACGCGTCGGTCCAGCGGTGGTCGCCCACGCCCGCGGCGGCGAAGTTGAGGACCGCGTCGCACCCGGAGAGCCCGGCCGCGTCGACGGACCCCCGCTCCGGGTCCCAGCGGACCTCGTCCGGTGCCGCCGGCTCCCTGCGCACCAGGCGGACGACGTCGTGCCCGTCGGCGCGCAGGGACCGGGTCAGGGCGGAACCGATGAGGCCGGAGGCGCCGGCGACGGCGAACCGGGAGCGTCGTGCGGGTGCGGAATCGCTCTGGGTCATGGGTCCATCCTGCCGCGTGAAACGCCCGGCGGCCGGTCGTGGGCCGGTCGTACAGTGGCCCCCATGTCACCGCCGCACATACGTCTCGCCCGCCCCGACGACGAGGACGGGCTCGCCCGGCTCGACCGTGCCGTCTGGTCGACGCTGCACTCCGTCCAGCCGCAGCCGCAGCCGCCGTACGACCCGTTCTTCTCGGAGCGGTTCGGGCCGCGGGACCATCTGGTCGCGGAGCTCGACGGGCGGCTCGCCGGTTACGTACGCATCGCCTATCCCACGTCGCTCGCCGCCAACACCCATGTCCGGCAGATCCAGGGCCTCGCGGTCGCCGCGGAGGCGCGGGGCGCCGGGGTCGGCCGGGCACTGGTCCACGCGGCGGTGGAGCACGCACGCAAGGCCGGTGCGCGGCGCATGACGCTGCGGGTGCTCGGGCACAACGGTCCCGCGCGGGCGCTGTACGAATCCGAGGGGTTCATGGTCGAGGGCATCCTGCCGGAGGAGTTCCTGCTCGACGGGAAGTACGTGGACGACGTCCTCATGGGCCAGGCCCTGTGAGCGGGGCGCGGCGGTTCTGACGGACCCGCCCGGGGTGCGGTGACGGCCCTCCCGTAGGAACGTGAAAGGGTCCATGGGAAGGAGCCCGCCGATGACCGGGGCGTTGTCGCGTCGCCGGGACGGCGAGGAGCGGGCCTGGCTGCGCGGGGCACCGCCGCCTCGCTGGGTGCGATGGCTGCCGATCGCGCTGCTCCTCGCCCTGTGCACGGCCCAGCTGGTCACCGAGGAGAAGCTGGAGCTCGGTTTCCTGCTGGGGGCGATCCCCCCGCTCGCCGCCCTCACCTACGGGCCCGCCGCCACGGCGCTGCTCGGCGGCATCGTGATCGTCCTGCTGAACGTGCCCTTCATGGATCTCGGGCGCCCCGGCAACAGCGATGTGCTCACGGTCTCCTTCGTGGCGCTGCTCAGCGTGCTGATCGGCTGGGTCCGCAGCCGGCGCGACGACCAGCTCGTCACCGTGCGCACGGTCGCCGAGGCGGCCCAGTTCGCCGTCCTTCCGCCGCTCGCCGATCGGGTCGGCACGGTGCGCTGCGCGGGCCTGTACCGGGCGGCCGAGCGCGGGACGCTGGTCGGCGGCGACCTGTTCGACGTGCGCAGGAGTCCGGCCGGGGTGCGGGCGGTGATCGGCGATGTGCAGGGCCACGGGCTGTCCGCGGTGGGCACGGTGGCGGGGCTGCTCGGCGCGTTCCGTGAGGCGGTGCTCGACCAGCCGGACCTGGAGGGCGTCGCGGCGCGCCTCGACCGCAGGCTCGTGGTCGACTCGGCCGAGGACGAGCACGCTGAGCTGTTCGCGACCGCGCTGCTCCTGGAGTTCCCCGACGACTCCCCGGTGGTACGGGCCCTCTCGTGCGGCCATCCGCGGCCGCTGCTGCTGCGCGGGCAGGAGGTCTTCGAGGTGCCGGTGCCGTCCGGAGCGCCGCTCGGCCTCGGGATCGCGGGCCTCGCGCCGCCCGAGCAGTTCACGGTGCGGCTGCGGCCCGGAGACCGGCTGCTCGGGCTGACCGACGGACTGACCGAGGCGCGGGACTCGTCCGGTGCCTTCTATCCGCTGGCGGAGCGTCTGGTCCGGTTCAGCGCGGACGACCCGGCGGAGCTGACGGACGCGCTGTGGCGGGACGTGCTGCGGTTCGCGGGGACGGTACGGGACGATCTGACGCTGCTCGTGTTCGCGCCGGAGATCGACCCGTCGGACGACTGAGGCCCTTATCGGGGCCCGCCCCGATCTGCCCCCAACAGGCTGATCCCGCCCGTCAGTTCGCGCAGGCAGCGGAGCGCGAGGACCGCCGGTGAGCCGGTCGCGCCCGTCGCGGGTACGTCGGTGGCGGCCCAGGACTCCAGGGCGATCCGGATGGCGTCGGTGGCCGCGGCGGCGGCGAGCCGTACGTCGAGGGGGTCCGCCCGCTCGCCCGCGAGCCGCGCGAGGACCGGCACGAGGCGCTCCTCCGACTCCTGGTTGACCCGGTACCAGACGGCCCGCAGCGCGGCGTCGTCCTGGGCCGCGCGCAGCAGTCCCCTGGTCGTCTCCAGCTGTTCGGGGCCGTGGTCGCCGGGGGCGGAGAGCGTGGCGGTGACGGCCCTCTCCAGGGTGAGCCGCAGGTCGGCGCCGGGCTCGGCGTCGGCGAGGAGGGCGCGCCAGGCGTCGCCGCCCGCGGCGAGGAGGGGGCCGACCGCGTCCTGCTTGCCCCGGAAGTAGCGGTAGAAGGTGCGCAGCGCGACGCCCGCACGGTGGGCGATGTCCTCGGCCGTCGTGCCGTCGGGGCCGTGTTCGGCGAAGAGTTCGGCGGCGGCGCGGGCGATGTCCAGCTGGGTGGCGGCCTTGCGCCGCTCGGTCAGGGAGGGCTGCGGACTGCGCTGATCGTTCGTGGGGCTCACCGGGGAAGCCTATGCGTCCGGGAACAAACCTGCACGTTCTGACGTTATGGCAAAACGTGCCACCCAGGCGTACGGTGGACAGCGAATCCGGCGATCCCGGTGACGCGGATCGTGAAGAGAATGAAGTGGAGCAGCACATGAGCCCGAACCTGAACCGCTACGAAGGCCGTCGTGTACTCGTCACCGGCGGTGGCTCCGGCATCGGCCAGGCCACCGTGCTGCGGGTCCTCGCCGAGGGCGCCCGCGCGGTCGCCGCCGACGTCAGCGAGGCGGGCCTGAAGGACACCGTCGAGAAGGCGACCGCCGCGGGCACCGCGGACCGGCTGACCACGGTCGTCGTGAACGTCGCGGACGAGGCCTCCGTGCGCGCGGGCGTCGCCGCCGCCGTCGAGGCGCTCGGCAGCCTCGACGTGCTGGTCAACGCGGCCGGCATCCTTCGCTCCTCGCACACCCACGAGACGTCGCTCGCCGACTTCAACCAGGTGCTCCAGATCAACCTGGCGGGCACGTTCCTGATGATCCGCGAGTCGATCCCGGCGCTTCTCGCGGGTGACGGTTCCGCCGTCATCAACTTCAGCTCGACGTCGGCGACGTTCGCCCACCCCTACATGGCGGCGTACGCGGCGAGCAAGGGCGGCATCCAGTCCATGACGCACGCCCTGGCGAGCGAGTACAGCAAGCAGGGCATCCGCTTCACGTCCGTGCAGCCGGGATCCATCTCCTCCGGCATGACCGACGGCTCGGGCGCCAGCAAGCAGAGCGTCGGCCCCGGCCTGCCCGAGGACGCCGACATGAGCCTGTTCATGAAGCTGGCGCCGGCGATAGGCCAGGGCTTCGCGGGGCCGGAGAGCGTGGCGTCCGTCGTCGCGATGCTCGGCTCGGAGGACGGCAAGTTCATCACCGGTACTGAGGTCAGGGTCGACGGCGGCACGCACTTCTGATCTGCGGCGAAGGCGGGTCTGACCTGCGGCGGGGCCGCGATCACTCGCATGGCGCACCGTGCGGGGCGAGCCCCCGGCGCGCGGCGGAGAGTGTCACGTATGCGCGTCTTCCGTATGACGTTGTGCTGCGCACCGGGGGCCACGGTCTTCGGCCTGCTGCTGATGTGTGCCGTGACCGTCGGGCCCGGGGACGGCGGTTCAGCGGCGAAGTCGGCCCGGGCGGCGGGCCTCACCCCCGCCGACCGGGCCGCGCCCGTGCTGCCGCCGGCCGCCGTACCGGTGCGCCGGCCGCCGGTACTGTCGCTGGCCGCCCTGGCGGTGCACCGGCCGCACACCGCCGCGCTGCCCCGGATCGTGCCGCGGGCCAAGTGGCTGGCCGAGGGCGCGTACCGCAGGCCGCCCGCCCGGTACGCCGACCGCGTCACGGCGGTCTTCATCCACCACACGGACTCGCCGAACGGCTACGACTGCGCCGACACACCCCGCATCATCCACGACCTGTACGTGGGCCAGGCGGGCGGCCGGAATTGGGACGACATCGGCTACAACTTCCTCGTCGACAAGTGCGGCACGATCTACGAGGGCCGGGCGGGCGGCGTCGACAAGGCGGTCGTGGGGGCGCACGCCCAGGGCTTCAACCAGGGCACGGCGGGCATCGCCGCCATCGGCACCTTCATCGCGGGCACCCCGGTGCCGCCTTCCATGGCGAAGTCCATCGCGGCGCTCTCCGCCTGGAAGCTGGGCCTCGCGAACATCGACCCGCGCTCCCGCGTCCGCCTCACCTCGACGAACAGCCTCAGCCGCTTCCCCAAGGGCAGGACGGCCGAGTTCAACGCCATCGCCGCGCACCGGGACGAGTACGAGACGTACTGCCCGGGCCAGGCCCTGATGGCCGCGCTCCCGGAGATCAGGCAGCGGGCGGCGGAGCTCCAGGGGCGGTAGGGCTTCGTTCGGATCAGGCCGGGCTCGCGTCCGGCGGCCCCGGGCGCCCCCCGTGCGACCGTGCCCGGGCTACGCGCGACTCCCTGTGCCGGGGCCCGGACCTACCCTCGACGGACTCGGGTACAGCCCGGGTGTTCCGGAGCCGTACGCGGGTTCGCCGGGGGGTAGGACGCCTTCGGGGCCCGCCTTCGTGCGCCGGCCGGACGGCCCGGGGTACGAGCGACGGCTCTCACCAGCCGCACAACCGCCAGGGAGGCGCACGTGCCTGAGCCCGCACAGCACGCGGACGTCGTCATCGTGGGAGCCGGGGTCGCGGGACTCCTGGCCGCCCACCGCCTGACCAGGGCGGGCGTCCCCACCCTGGTCCTGGAGGCCGGCCCCTGTGTGGGCGGCCGCATGTCCACCGAGAAGGTCGACGGGTTCCGCCTGGACCGGATCGGCCGGCTCCTGTGCACCTCGTACCCCGAACTGCGCCGCAACCCGGGCCTGGACGCCCTCGTCCTGCGCTCCTTCTCGCCCGGTGTGCTGGTGCACAGCGACGGCCGCCGCCATCGCGCCGGGGAGCTCCCGGCCCCACGGCGCGCAAAGGGCGCACTCACGACGGCACGCGCCCTCGCGAGCGCCCCCAGGGTGCCCCGCCCCCGCACCGCCAGGAGTCCGCGCCCCACCGCTCCGCTCGGCAGCCCCCTCGACCACGCCCGGCTCGCCAGGGCCCTGGCCCGCCTTGCCGCGACGCCCGTCCCCCGTCTCCTCGCGCGCCCCGAACTCCCCGCCGCCGACGCGCTGATCGGCCGCGGGCTGCCCGCCCGTACCCTCGACGGCTTTGTGCGCCCCCTCCTGTCGGCGCTCCTGTGCGACCCGGACCTGACCTCGTCGAGCCGGTGCGCGGACCTCGCCCTGCACGCCTACGCGCGCGGCCGCCTCTGCGTCCCCGAGGGCGGCGCCGACGCGCTGCCCGAGCTGCTCGCCGCCGGGCTCCCGCCGGGCACGGTCCGCACCGGCGTCCGCGTCAGCGCCGTCTCCGCGAACTCGGTGACGACCGAGGAACACGGTGAACTCCGATGCCGTTCAACGCTGTTGGCGACCGGAGCGCGCGCCGCGGCCGGCCTGCTCCCGGGACTGCGCGTGCCGGACTTCCACCCCGTCACGGTCGTCCACCACGCGGTCCCCGAGCCACCGCTCGCCGACCCGGCGCTGCTCCTCGACGCCGACCGGCTGGGCCCCGTCGCGTACACCGCGGTGATCAGCCAGGTCGACCCGACCCGCGCCCCGGCCGGCCGCGCGCTCGTCTCCTCGACGGTCCTCGGCCCGCCGCCGCCCGAGCGCGCGCTGCGGGCCCAACTGGCCGCCCTCTACGGCACGTCGACCTCCGACTGGGAGACCCTCGCGGTCCACCACGACCCGGAGGCGGTGCCCGCGATGCCGGCCCCGCACGACCTGCACCGCCCGGTGCGACTCCTCGACGGGCTCTATGTGTGCGGCGACCACCGTGGCGCGAGCACGGTGCAGGGCGCCCTCCACTCGGGCCGCCGGGCGGCGCACGCGATCCTCGCGGACCTGGGCGTCCAACTGACCCCGCCGGCAGGCAGGTTGACGGCGGCCGCCTGACCCGCACCCTCACCACACATCCGACCTCTATAGGGTCCCTCTTACGCGCCCGTCTCCGTGGCACATTCCGGAGGCGGGCGCCCTCATTCCCTCACGCGCACTCTTGCCTCCACTGCAACTCCCCCCTACGGTCCCCACGTCCGCACCCTTGTCCCTGGAGGCCGCAGTGCGAAGAACGGCGTCAGCCCTGCTGTTCGTCCTAGCCCTTGTCACCGGATTCATCGGAGCTATAGTGCCGTCGTCCGCAGCTCGGCCCGAGGAGCAGATCCCCGAACTGCTCGCCGGGCAGCCCTCCGTGGTCCCCCGCCCCACCGACTGGACCTCCCTCGGCGGCACGGTCGCCCTCACGCCCCGCACCCGCGTCCTGGTCGACCCGCGCGCCCGCGCCCTGACCTCCGAGCCGTCCGGCCGCGCCGAGTTCCCCGGCCCGGCCCGCCAGAGCGTGCAGCAGCTCGCCGACCAGCTGCGCACGGAGCTCGGGCAGGTCTCCGGCGTCGAGCCGCGCGTCGCGAGCGACGTGGCCCATGCCGGGCCCGGCGACATCGTCCTCGGCCTCGCCGACGACCGTGAACTCGGCGCGGAGGGCTACCGGTTCGACAGTTCGGACGGCGCCGTCCACATCCGGGCCGCCTCCACGCACGGCCTCTTCTACGGCACCCGTACGCTCCTCCAGCTCCTGCGCTCCACGGACGACGAGCACCGCACGCTCCCGCGGGCCCGCGCCACCGACGTCCCGACGCAGGCGATCCGTATGGTCCACCTCGACGCGGGCCGCAAGTACTGGAAGATCCCGTACCTGGAGAACCTGATCCGCAGGATGGGCGACCAGAAGCTGAACACGCTCATGTTGCACCTCTCCGAGTCGGAGGGCTTCCGCCTGTACAGCCCGAAGTTCCCGGGCCTCGCGGACCCCGCCCACAGCTACAGCCGCGCCGACATCGAGCACCTCAAGTCCTTCGCGGCCCGCCACCACGTACAGCTGATGCCGGGCCTGGAGATGCCCGGCCACGCGACGGCGATCAGTGACGCGTTCGGCATCGGCTTCGGCTCCGGTACGAACCCCTGCACGGCCGCGCACACGCACTCGCACCTCACGCCGGACTGGATCATCGACATGACCAGTGAGAAGGCGGTGGCGAAGACGAAGCAGATCGTCGACGAGTTCGCCGGCTGGTTCGACGCGCCGCTGTTCTCGATCGGCGGCGAGGAGGTGCCGGGCCAGCTCGCCAACTGCCCCCGCGTACAGGACTACTTGGCCGCCTCGCCCGATGTGTCGACGCTCGGCGACCTCCTCAACCGGTACATCAACACCCTGGACGATGTGATCGCCTCGCACGGCAAGCGCACCGCCGTCTACAACGGCTCGGAGCACCTGGCCGCGCCCCAGCAGACCGTCCACGGCCCGGTCGTCTTCCTCACCTGGGAGGGCACCGGCGCCGAGCCCGCCGTGCCGGGCCACGACGAGATCGCCATCGGCCCGTTCTACGACACCCCGAACAACTACCACCACCTGTACCCGAACGAGCCCTGGATGTACGACAGCTGGACCGTCAGCACGGCGCCCGACATGCTCGGCTCCGGCCTGACCAACTGGGCCGACTACAACTTCTGGGCCGACGACGCGTACTTCGAGCAGTCGATGGCCGGCGCCCGGGCGATCCTCGCGGACCGCGCCTGGAACGGCACGGCGACCCCGGACACCCTGGCCGACTTCCGGGCCCGCGCGGCCCGTATCGGCGACCCGCCCGGCATCACCGCGACGCCGGTGAAGCCCCGGGTGAACGACGGCCGGCCGAGCCACCAATGGACCTTCGACACGGCCGCGTACCCGAAGGGCTGGACGTACGCGGGCAGCCCCGGCAACACGATCTTCGCCGAGGACACGGCGGGTGACCTGCCGGGCACCTCGTACATCATCAACAACCCGGCACCGGTGGACGACGGCGTGCGCGGGCAGGCGTGGCGCTTCGACTCGGACCGGGACGGTGTCGGCTTCGGTGGCATGGACGTAGCCGAGCCGTGGACGGTGTCGGTGCAGGTCCGCCCCACGGCCCGCACCGCGGACCAGGTGCTGCTCAGCTCGAGGGCGGGCGCGCTCAAGCTCATGCAGTACGGCACGGGCAAGGTCGGCTTCACCCGGTACGGCTCGGCCGACCTCAGCTTCGACTACACGCTGCCGCTCGACCGCTGGACCCGGCTGACGTGGGTGGCGACACCGGGCCACACCACGCTCTACGCCGACGGGAAGCGGGTCGGCACGGTCGACGCGTCGATCCCCCTGCCCCTGCGCTCGATCGGTACGGAGAAGGTGAGCCTGCGCGGCGACCTCGACGAACTCACCACCTGGGACGAGCCGTTGACGGCCGACCGGGTCGCCGGTCTGTCCGGGAAGGACACCCAGTAGTACGCGCCGGACCCCGCCCCCGTCCCGTCAGTGGCTGAGGGCGGCGATGCGGTCCCGGTATCCGCGTACCGGGGCCGCGTCGCGGTAGGGCTCCAGCCGCCGCTCGAACTCCCGCACGTACTCGTGCGCCCGCACGGAGCGCATCTCGGAGGCGGCCTGCGCGGCCTCTGCGCCGAGGGTGCACGCCTGGTCCAGCTCGCCGAGCCCGAGCCGCGCGGAGGCGAGCACCACCCGGCAGAACAGCCGGCTGCGCGCGAAGCCGGGCGCCCGCAGCTGGAGCGAGCGCTCCGCGTGCTGCGCGGCCGCGCGGTACTGCTGGAGATCCCGGTGGCAGTGCCCGAACTCGTCGGCCAGCTGCGCCTCGTCGAAGAACCGCGCCCAGTGCGGCACGTCGTCCCCGGTCCGCACCGCCTCCAGGGTCCGCTCGGCCCGCACCAGCGACGCCGTGCACGCGCGCACCTCGCCGAGCACGCCGTGCCCGCGCGCCTCGGCCGCGTGCAGGAGCGCCTGGACGGCGGGCGGCGCCGAGGACCCCACGCCCTGCTGGGCGACCCGCGCCAGCTGCACGGCCTCGCGCCCGTGGCCGAGATAGACGGCCTGGCGGCTCATCGTGACGAGGACGTACGACCCGTACGTCCGGTCCCCCGCCGCCTGCGCGAGCCGCAGCGCCTGCACGAAGTACCGCTGCGCGAGCCCGTGCGCGGCGATGTCGTACGAGGTCCAGCCCGCGAGCCGGGTCAGATCGGCGGTGGCCGCGAAGAGCCGCCGGCCGGTCTGCTCCCCGTAGGTGCCCCGCAGCATCGGCTCGGCCTCGTGCTCCAGGTAGCGCACGAGCGCCTGGCGGGCGTGGCCGCCGCCGTACGCCTGGTCCAGGGAGCGGAAGAGTTCGCCGACGGAGCGCAGGGCCGCGATGTCGCCCGCGGTGACCCGCTGGCCGGGCCCGCGCTCGGCGTGGCCGCGCTGCCGGGGCAAGGGGGGCGGCCCCTGTTCGGGCCCGGACGGAAGTTTGGCCGAAGAGCGTCCCTGGGCGGGGATCCGTACGCCGCCGGGACCGCCGTGGTCCCCGTGGGCGACCCGGTCGTCGGCCCGCCCGATCAGCCAGTCCCGGCTGGGCACGACGAGCCCCGCCGGGGTGAACGCGATCTTGCGGAGCTCGGCATGGCTGCCCGAGTCCTTGCGCCACAGACCGCTGACGATGTCGACGGCCTCCTCGGGCGAGGCGGCGAACTCCAGGCCCGCGTAGACCGGGGAGCAGGCGTCGAGCCCCAGGTCCTGGGCGGAGAGCCGGCGTCCCAGGCGCCGCGTGAAGACCTCGGCGATCAGTGCGGGTGTGGTGCCGCGGGGCTGCTGGCCGCGCAGCCAGCGCGTCACGGATGTCTTGTCGTAGCGCAGGTCGAGACCGTGCTCCAGGCCGAGCTGGTCGACTCGGCGGGCCAGTCCGGCGTTGGAGAACCCTGCCTCCGCGATGAGCGCGGCTAGCTGGCGGTTGGGCGTGCGCTGCGGAGGTCGTTCCGTCATGCTGTGCGATTGCCTTCCGGGCCCTAGGAAGCCGTAGAGGGGGGCCGTGGTGCACCCCCCTCTGCACTGCTCCCACATGGAACGGCGCGAATGTGACGTCCTTCCCCGCAAGCGGAGAACTTCCTGCCGCCCCGCTCGCACGGGACCTCGGTGGGTTCCTGCTTCACAGGCCCTGCCGGACCGGAATCCGGTCTTGCACAGCCTCCACAAGCCTGACTTCCCGCCCGCCCGGCGGTAGGTCCACCAGCGGCTCCCCGCTCACGGACGGCGCCGAAGCTATCACTCAGCGCGCACAGGAGCCCCCGATCAGGCCAGCAAGCACCCCCTTTCATCCGATCGTGTGAGGATTCCCCGAACGGCTGGCGCAGAGACCCTGCCCGTACAGTGGCTGGGGCGCGATATGTGCACGCTGAAGGTTCTAGGGAGGCACTGACCGTGAATGAGTTGCGGTTCGTCCGCTTGGGTTTCGGAGCGGACTCGGTCGACTACCAGGAAGCCTGGGACGAGCAGCGCCGTGTGCACGCCGCCCGTTTCGCGGACGAGGTCCCCGACACCTGCCTGCTTCTCGAACACCCGCCGGTCTACACTGCGGGCCGCCGCACCGCGCCCGAGGAGCGCCCGCTGGACGGCACCCCCGTCGTGGACGTGGACCGGGGCGGCAAGATCACCTGGCACGGCCCGGGCCAGCTCGTCGGCTACCCGATCCAGAAGCTGCCGCGCCCCGTGGACGTGGTCGCGCACCTGCGCCGTCTGGAAGACGCGATGATCGCGGTCTGCGCCGAGTTCGGCGTGGAGACCTCCCGCGTCGAGGGCCGGGCGGGCGTGTGGGTGCTCGGAGACGCCAAGAACGCCAAGGACGCGGCCGAGGAGCGCCCGAAGCTCGGCGGCCTGTCCCTGGACTTCGACCCCCGGGTGAACGACTCCGAGTTCGACCCCCGTCTCAATGGCCCGGAGTACGCGCCCTCGAACGCCGGCCAGCGCCGCGAGGACCGCAAGATCTGCGCCATGGGCATCCGCGTCGCCAAGGGCGTCACGATGCACGGCTTCGCGCTGAACGTGAATCCGGACACCTCGAACTTCGACAAGATCATCCCGTGCGGCATACGTGACGCGGGCGTCACCTCGCTCTCGTACGAGCTGGGCCGCGAGGTCACGATCGACGAGGTGCTGCCGGTCGTGGAGCGCCACCTGCGCGACGTCCTGGAGAACGCGGCGCTCGCCCCGCGCGTCGTCGAGAGGGCGACCGCGTAGGGGTTCGCACAGGGGACCCGGTTCCGGGAATGCACCCCGCCGGCCGCAGGTTGGCCACACGTAAGGCCCATCAAGACCACGGGCGTACCCTGAGGTACGCCGAAGAATCAAAGCTGTAGGGAGCCGGTCGTGTCCGCAGTCGCACCCGACGGACGCAAGATGCTGCGCCTGGAGGTCCGCAACAGCCAGACCCCCATCGAGCGCAAGCCCGAGTGGATCAAGACCCGGGCGAAAATGGGTCCCGAGTACACGAAGATGCAGAGCCTCGTGAAGAGCGAGGGCCTGCACACGGTCTGCCAGGAGGCGGGCTGTCCGAACATCTACGAGTGCTGGGAAGACCGCGAGGCCACCTTCCTCATCGGCGGCGACCAGTGCACGCGACGGTGTGACTTCTGCCAGATCGACACGGGCAAGCCCGAGGCGCTGGACCGTGACGAGCCCCGCCGCGTCGGCGAGTCCGTCGTCACGATGGACCTGAACTACGCCACGATCACCGGCGTCGCGCGCGACGACCTGGAGGACGGCGGCGCCTGGCTGTACGCGGAGACCGTGCGCCAGATCCACGCGATGACGGCGGAGCGCGCCGAGGGCTACACCAAGGTCGAGCTGCTCATCCCCGACTTCAACGCCGACCCGGACCAGCTGGCCGAGGTCTTCTCGTCCCGCCCCGAGGTTCTCGGGCACAACGTCGAGACGGTGCCGCGCATCTTCAAGCGGATCCGCCCCGGCTTCCGGTACGAGCGGTCCCTCGAGGTCATCACGAAGGCCCGCGAGGCCGGCCTGGTCACCAAGTCCAACCTGATCCTGGGCATGGGTGAGGAGCGCTCCGAGGTCAGCGAGGCGCTGCGCCAGCTGCACGAGGCGGGCACCGAGCTCATCACCATCACCCAGTACCTGCGTCCGACGCCGCGCCACCACCCCGTCGAGCGCTGGGTGAAGCCGGCCGAGTTCGTGGAGCTGAAGGAGGAGGCCGAGCAGATCGGCTTCTCCGGCGTCATGTCGGGCCCCCTGGTCCGCTCCTCGTACCGCGCCGGACGCCTCTACCAGATGGCGGTCGAGAAGCGCGGCGCGTACGTGGCCTCGCAGGCGGTCTGATCCGGTCCCACCCGCACGGCCCGCCAGCCGTGTGAAATCACGCACAAGCAGCTACCTGCCAGTAACGGCTGGGAGAACGCGGCCCTGACAGTCCCCCCAGATGGGGGGCACCGTCAGGGCCGCGTCCTCGTTCGGCCCTCCCCCATCAAGGCTTCATGGGCGTTTGACCCTTCGGTCATGCCCTGGTAACACCAAACAGTGACGCTGTACTCACGCCACGTACCCACCGTCAGAGCCGCTCCCGAGGGGGACCTCCCAATGCAGGCCGCGCCCGTACGCGCCACCGCCATCCCGACCTTCACCGACGCCCTGCGCGCGGTCGAGTCGCTGCTCATGAGCAGCGGACAGCGCACCGCACGCCGCAACGCCTGGACCTCTGTACTCGAGGACCGCCGCCGCGCCAAGGACCGGGTGGAGGCGCAGCGGGTGCTCGAGAAGGCTGTGGCCGCCCGCACGTCGTAGGCACTTGCCCGGACACGTAGACTTCAAGGCATGGCGAGGAAGGAAACCGCAGCGGACGCTGCGAACCCCGGGCGACTCAAGCAGATCGCTCTGACCTTTAAGATGACCCGCAAGGCCGATCCGATGATCGCCCTTGTACTCGCGGGTGTGGGAATCGTCACCTTTGGTGTGTTCCTCGCGATCGGTTTCTTGATCGGTCACCCGGTATATCTCGGAATTCTCGGCTTCCTGCTCGCCTTCCTCGCGATGGCGATCGTCTTCGGACGCCGTGCCGAGCGAGCAGCCTTCGGGCAGATGGAGGGCCAGCCCGGCGCGGCTGCCGCGGTACTCGACAACATCGGCCGTGGCTGGACCACGACCCCGGCCGTGGCGATGAACCGCAGCCAGGACGTCGTCCACCGGGCGGTCGGCAAGGCCGGCATCGTCCTGGTCGCCGAGGGCAACCCGAACCGGGTGAAGACGCTGCTGGCGGCCGAGAAGCGGAAGATGGCCCGCATCGTCTCCGACGTGCCGGTCAACGACATCCTCGTCGGCAACGGCGAGGGCCAGGTGCCGCTCAAGAAGCTCCGCACCACGATGCTCAAGCTCCCCCGCGTTCTCACGGGCCCGCAGGTCACGACGACCAACGACCGCCTCCGGGCGATGGGCGACCTGATGAGCAACATGCCGCTCCCCAAGGGCCCGATGCCCAAGGGAATGCGGATGCCGCGCGGCGGCGGCAACAAGGCGCGCTGACCCTTCTACTACGAGAGGCCCCGGAACCGATCGGTTCCGGGGCCTCATCGTCGTAGTAGGTCGCAGTAGAGCGTCCCGGCGGGCCGGTGTCAGGCGCGGACCTGGACCGCGCGGGCCAGGCGGTCGTGCAGGCCGCGGCCGTCACGGTCCCAGATCAGCGCGGGGACGGCGACGCACAGGAGCACCGTGCGGACCAGGACACGGCCGAGGCCGAGGCGGCCGGAGCCGTCCTCCGCGACGACGCGCAGCCCCATGATCCGCTTGCCCGGCGTGAAGCCGACCGTGCCGACGGTGAGCAGGCCGAGGACGAAGAAGATCCCGAGGGCCCAGTTCCCCGTCGCCTGGTTGTAGCCGTGCGTGAGGAGCCCGTATGCGATCAGCATGCACAGGGCCCAGTCGATGACGAGGGCGGCGATACGCCTGCCGGGGCGGGCGATGGAGCCCGGCCCCTGCTCGGGCAGCCCCAGCTGCTCACCGCGGTACCCGAACTCGACACCCGCGTCCTCTGCGGCCGCGCGCGGCCCGGAGAGCCACGATCCGATTGCTTGCCTGTTGTCCACCCGACCACGGTACTGCGCTCGGCCACCCGGCCCGCTCCGGCCCCCGGCCCGGTTAACTTCGGCGAAACAAATGGGTCATGCTTGAGAAATCCCCCGTCCCTATGGTCGGGTCCCAGCGTGTGCCACCGCACTGGCCGCACCACCGAGCTGCAACCCCGCCCCTCCCCGGGTGGGAGTAGGAGGAGTTGGATGTTCCAGAACGCCGATGACGCCAAGAAGTTCATCGCGGACGAGGACGTCAAGTTCGTCGACGTCCGGTTCTGCGACCTGCCGGGTGTGATGCAGCACTTCACGGTGCCGGCCGCGGCGTTCGACCCCACCGAGGAGCTGGCCTTCGACGGATCCTCGATCCGTGGCTTCCAGGCCATCCACGAGTCCGACATGGCGCTCCGCGCCGACCTGACCACCGCGCGCATCGACCCCTTCCGCCGCGACAAGACGGTCAACATCAACTTCTTCATCCACGACCCGATCACGGGCGAGCAGTACTCCCGTGACCCGCGCAACGTCGCGAAGAAGGCCGAGGCGTACCTGGCCTCGACCGGCATCGCCGACACCGCGTACTTCGGCCCCGAGGCCGAGTTCTACGTCTTCGACTCGGTCCGCTTCGAGACCTCCGCGAACCGCTCGATCTACGAGATCGACTCCGAGGCCGGCGCCTGGAACACCGGTTCGGAAGAGAACAACCGCGGCTACAAGGTCCGCTACAAGGGCGGTTACTTCCCGACCCCGCCGGTCGACCACTTCGCCGACCTGCGCGCGGAGATCTCCCTCGAGCTGGACAAGAACGGCCTCCAGGTCGAGCGCCAGCACCACGAGGTCGGCACCGCCGGCCAGGCGGAGATCAACTACAAGTTCAACACGCTGCTCGCCGCGGCCGACGACCTGATGCTCTTCAAGTACATCGTGAAGAACGTCGCCTGGCGCAACGGCAAGACCGCGACCTTCATGCCGAAGCCGATCTTCGGCGACAACGGCTCGGGCATGCACGTCCACCAGTCCCTGTGGGCCAACGGCGACCCGCTGTTCTACGACGAGCAGGGCTACGCCGGCCTCTCGGACATGGCGCGCTACTACATCGGCGGCATCCTGAAGCACGCCCCGTCGCTGCTCGCCTTCACGAACCCGACGGTGAACTCGTACCACCGCCTGGTCCCGGGCTTCGAGGCGCCGGTCAACATGGTCTACTCGCAGCGCAACCGCTCCGCCGCGATGCGCATCCCGATCACGGGCTCGAACCCGAAGGCCAAGCGCGTCGAGTTCCGCGCGCCGGACCCGTCCTCGAACCCGTACCTCGCCTTCTCGGCCCTCCTGATGGCCGGCCTCGACGGCGTGAAGAACAAGATCGAGCCGGCCGAGCCGATCGACAAGGACCTGTACGAGCTGGCTCCCGAGGAGCACGCGAACGTCCAGCAGGTCCCGACCTCGCTCCCCGCGGTCCTCGACGCCCTCGAGGCGGACCACGAGTACCTTCTGGCCGGCGGTGTCTTCACCCCCGACCTGATCGAGACGTGGATCGACTACAAGCGCACGAACGAGATCGCCCCGATCCAGCTCCGCCCGCACCCGCACGAGTTCGAGCTGTACTTCGACATCTAAGAACGCCACAGGCCGGAGCGGATTCCGCTCGCCTGGGACGTCTGTAGGCCGTCGGCCGTGTTCTTCCACCCCTGGAAGGCACGGCCGGCGGCCTTTTCCGTGGGGGCTGATCAGGCTGCGAGACCGAAGGCTGCGCCTGCGCCTCCGGCGGCATGGCGAGGCCGGCGCACCCGTCGTTCCGTGACATCAGCCACACAGACTTTTGGCTCTCAGGTCGTCGAATAGTAGATCGAGGCTTGACGGCATGGTGCGTTTTATCCGTCTTGATGCAGACACTCCCCGAGCCGGATCGAGCGGTGTTCGGCCCGCTCAACACTTCCGCCCGTTCGGCTGGCGAGCAACGGCTTCTGACGGACCGACGGATTCCTTCGCGGCCCGGAGAGCCGGAACAGCACGGCTGCGCGCCCGTTTCAAGCGCCGTCCGCGGCTACGAGCCGAGGTAGTACCGCCGCGTGTTGCCGCGCCCCGACACCAGTTCCAAGAATGTCGGCCGCAAGGCGTCTCCGCGGCCCTGGTGCAGGAACTGGGCAGAGTCGGATCCCCTGGGGGCGCTCCGCGATCACCGAGCGAGGTCATGCATGAGTAAGCACCGCAGGAAGTCGTACCGGCGGCCGATAGCCATGGCGGTCATCGCCGCAGGAGCCGTGGGTGTGCCCTCCGTGGCCATCGCCTGCATGCAGACTCAGGGTGATGCGAGCGGTCGCCCCTCCGGCCACAGGGAGAACGTGAGCTCCCACCAGCGGTGGACGGGCTCGCCCTCGGGGCACGAGCCGACTGCGGGAGCGTCGAAGAGCCCCACTGCGACTCCCAGCGCAACGCGGACCACCGCGTCCCCCAGCGCACCGCGGACCACCGCGACTCCCCGCGCACCGCGAACCACTGCCACTCCCCGCGCACCGCGGACCACCGCGGCTCCCAGCGCACCTGCCACGACCGCACCGGCATCCGGGTACGCGGCTCGCGTACTGGCTCTCGTCAACAACGAGCGCAGCAAGGCCGGATGCTCTCCGCTGACCATGAACGCGAAGCTGACCAAGGCCGCTCAGGACCACAGCCAGGACATGGCATCCCACCGGAACATGTCCCACACGGGCTCCGACGGGTCGTCGCCCGACGACCGGATCACGCGTGCCGGTTACAGCTGGAGCTCCTACGGCGAGAACGTCGCCTACGGCTACTCCACGCCCGAGAAGGTCATGGCCGGCTGGATGTCCAGCCCGGGCCACAAGCGCAACATCCTCGACTGCTCGTTCAAGGAGATCGGCATCGGCCTCGCGCAGCCCAACAGCTACTGGACCCAGGACTTCGGCACGGCCCGATAGGGATCCCGCGGGGACCGTCGCCTCCCGTCGCCTCCTTCCGGAGGGGCGGGACTTCGTTCTGCGCGCTGTCACGAACGCTCATAAACTCGGGCGAAGTTGCACAGACTTCCGAGGAGTGCCGTATGAGCAATCTGTTCGTCGTCGCCTACAACGACCTCGCCACGGCCAATCAGGTGCGCGAGAAAATGCTCGAGCTGTCCAAGCAGCACCTCGTCGAGCTCGAGGACATCGTGGTCGTCGAGCGGCGCGAGGACGGGAAGATCAAGCTGCATCAGGCCGTGAACTACACGGCGACGGGTGCAGCGGGCGGGGCGTTGTGGGGCGGTGTCATCGGGCTGCTCTTCCTCGTGCCGCTGCTCGGTGCGGCCGTCGGTGCCGCGGCCGGGGCCGCCGGGGGTGCCGCGACCGACACCGGCATCAACGACGACTTCATGAAGGACCTGAGCCAGAACCTGCAGCCCGGCGCCGCCGCGCTGTTCGTCCTGGTGAAGCAGGCCTCCCCGGACAAGGTCATCCCCGAGATCGCGACGTTCGGCGGTCAGCTCGTCCAGACCTCGCTGAGCAACGAGGAGGAGGAGCATCTGCGGGCGGCCCTGGAAGCGGCCCGGGGTGGCGCGGCAGCGCAGGAGGCCCCGCAGGGGGCCTGAGACATCCGTACGGTCCTGTGGGGTGCGGCCGTTCCCGTCCGGGAGCGGCCGTACCGGCGTTCTCAGACGCCCGGTGCCACCGTGATCAGGCCCTCCGACGCCGCCCTGCGCAGGGCCGTGTGGTCGGTGGCGTTCTGGTCGGTGTAGCGCAGCGCGAAGTCGGCCACGGCGTGGTCGAAGGTGTCGGCGCGGCCGAGGTAGCCGGAGATGGCGATGCGGTCGCCGGAGCGGGCGTGGGCGCGGGCCAGGGTGTTGCCGCACAGTTCGGCGTAGAAGCGCAGTTCGTCCGGGCCCATGCCGCCGACGTCGGCGGAGCCCTTCATGTCGCGCAGCTGGCGCCAGTAGAAGGCGCGGCCCTGGGGGCCGGTCATCCAGCCCAGGAAGATGTCACCGGTGGCCTGGAGCAGGCGCTGGCCGGCGACGATGCGGTGGCCCGGGTGGACGTAGGGGCCGTGCGGCAGGTGTTCCTCTATGACGGACCGGGTGGCCTCCTTGATCTGGAGGAACAGGGGGTCGTCGGCGTCGCGCCCTTCGAGCAGCACGATGAAGCAGCGGGTGCCGACGCTGCCGACGCCGACGACCTTGCGGGCGGCATCGACGAAGTGGTAGCGGTCGAGGAGGCGGCGGCGTTCCTCGGCGAGGGTGGAGCGGTAGTCGCCGAACAGTTTGCGCACCGTGGCCGTGTCGGGGGTGCTCGCCGGTTCGAGGAGCGGCGGGTCGTTGATGATGCGGCGGCGCCCGTCGACGACCTCGGTGAGTTTGCCGAGCGCGTGGAGGCTGGTGCGGCGGGTGGCGTGGGCGAGGGTCGCCTGGACGCGGCGGCGGTTGCGGCCGGAGCGGATGAGGGGCAGCAGCTGGTGCGCGTCGATGTGCTCGTACCAGACGGCGAGTTCGCCCATCCCGGCGAGCCGGCGCATCGTCGTGCGGTACGCGGCCGCGGCGGCGCGGGCCGATCTGACGGCCTGGGCGTCGGTGTGCCCGTTGTCGCGGGCTGCGACGGCCACGCTCGCGGCCAGCCGTTTCACGTCCCATTCGAAGGGGCCCGGGCTGGTCTCGTCGAAGTCGGTGACGTCGAAGAGCAGGGACCGTTCCGGGGACGCGAAGAGGCCGAAGTTCAACAGGTGGGCGTCGCCGCAGAGTTGGACCGTGAGGCCGGTGGCGCGCTGGGTGGCCAGGTCGCCGGTCATGACGGCGGCGGCGCCGCGCAGGAACGCGAACGGGGAGGCCGCCATCCGTCCGTACCGGATGGGCAGCAGTTCCGCGACGCGGTCGGCCGCCTGCCGTTCCAGTACGACGACGGGGTCGGCGCGGTCGGCGGCGGGGATCCACGCACCGTGCGAGGAGCGTGAGGCGCGCTTGCGGGCCGCCCTGCCCAGGGCGGCCCTGGCCTGGGGAGTGGTCATGCCGCACCGTCCGCGTGGCCTGCGGAGCCGGTCACGGCTAGTGCCGCAGCGCTCGGCCGACGTCCGCTTTCACGTCGCCGGTGAGGTTGCGGTTGCTGCGGGCCGTCGCCTTCTTGGACTTGCCCTTGTCCACGTCGTCGACCGTGACCACGACCGTGTCGAGAAGATTGCCGCTGCTGTCGCGGAAGTTGACCTGTACCGCGTACGAGGCCTGGGATCCGGAGCTGTTGGTGGCGGTGACGGGGACCGTCAGCCGGTCGCCGTCCTTCGTCACGTCGCCCAGCGCGATGTCGCCCTTGGCGTTCACGCCGCCCTTGATGCGGTCCAGTTCTTCCTGGGCCTTCGCCGTGGCCGAGGCGACGACGTCACCGCCCCGGGACGCCGCGGACGACGCGGCGGACGCGGCCTTGGACACCGCGTCGGAAGGGCTGGTGTCGCTGTCCGAGCACCCGGCCGCCACGAGCAGCACCGCCGCCACGAGCAGTCCGGCTGCCGCTCCCCGTATGCCACGTCCCGACATCACGCCTCCCGCTGCCAGTTCCGCTCACCCGTCACCTCAGTCAAGGCGGCCGGGGCCCGGGCGGCATGCCGGGTACGGCAAACAGGTGAATGCGCTCCCGGGCCCAGGCAGGATGGGGGGCACGGTCGGCGAACAGTCCTGGGAGGACCTCGTGAGTGGTGGGCGGCGGCACATCGGGGCGCCGGAGCGGCGGGCCAGGCTCGCGGCCGGGCAGCGGCTCGCGCCCGCCGCGCGGGCGGGGTCCGCCGAGGAGGTCGCCGGGTCGCTCGTGGCGCTGCACGGCACGGACCCGGCCACCGTGTACCTGGCGGTGGGCGCGCGCCTCAGAGACCCCTCGAAGACCGTCGCCGATGTCGAGCGCGCCCTGTATACGGACCGCTCCCTGGTGCGGATGCACGGCATGCGGCACACGGTGTTCGTGTTCCCCGCCGCGCTCACGGCCGTGGTGCACGCGTCGACGGGTGTGGCGGTCGCCGCGCGGGAGCGCGCCTCCTTCGTCAGGCATCTGGAGGCGGGCAGCGAGCACGACGCGGCGTGGCTCGCGGACGTCGAGGCGGGCACTCTGGCGGCGATCGGGGCGCGCGGTGAGGCGACCGCGGCCGAACTCGCCCAGGACGAGCCCCGGTTGCGTACGCAGCTGCTGTACGCGCCGGGCAAGAAGTACGAGGCGTGGCAGTCGATCTCGACGCGGCTGCTGCGGGTGCTCGGCATGGAGGGGCGCGTCGTGCGCGGGCGGCCCCGCGGGTCGTGGACGTCCAGCCAGTTCAGGTGGGCGCTCACGCCCGCGCATCCCGAACTCCCCGCGGCCGAGGCCCAGTCGGAACTCCTTCGGCACTGGCTCGGCTCGTGCGGTCCGGCCACGGAGGCCGATCTGAAGTGGTGGACGGGATGGAAGGTCACCGACGTACGCAGGGCGCTCACGGCCGTCGGGGCCGTCGAGGTGGAGCTGGACGAGGGGGCCGGGTTCGTGCTCCCCGACGCCGTCGAGCCGGTGACCGCCGACGCGGAGCCGTGGGCGGCCCTGCTCCCCGGGCTCGACCCGAGTGCGATGGGCTGGCAGCAGCGCGACTGGTATCTGCCGCCGGAGCTGCGGGCGCCGCTCTTCGACGGGGCGGGCAACATCGGGCCCACCGTGTGGTGGGACGGGCGGATCGCCGGCGGATGGGCTCAGGGCAAGGACGGCGTCGTCCGGTGGCGGCTGCTCGCGGACGTGGGCCGGGACGCCGCGGCCGCCGTCGAGGCGGAGGCCGCGCGGCTCCAGGAGTGGGTGGGCGAGGCGAGGGTCACTCCCCGCTTCCGCACGCCTCTGGAGAAGGAGCTGGCGGGACCGGATCCAGCGAAGAAGTGAGTGAACTGCCGTGCACCGCCCGCCCGTTGAGGGACACACGGGCGGGCGGTGCACCTGGCCGTCAGCGGCTGTAGCGCATCAGCGCGCGCACCATGTGGCAGGTGACGTCCGACGGCGGATGGATACCGACGCGCTCCGCCGTGCTCCGTATCGTCCGGTTGTGGGCCTGGTTCGGAAGGTAGACGCCCGAGTCGAGCAGGGCGATCGCGAGGCGCATGGCCTTGAGGCGGCGGTTGTGCGTGATGTACCAGTCACGCGGCCGTCCCGCGGGCAGGGCCTTCTTGTCGAGTGGCTTGCCGGGCAGGTCGATCAGCATCGGTGCGGCAGCGGGCACAGACATCCTCCTGTCGCGGGAGGGAGACCTTCCGAGGCCCTCCGCGGCCCCGGACGCTCCCTCGAACACTGCTTCAATTCTACTGCCGGGCACTGACAATAGCCGCTGGCCACAAGGCCTTTCCCGTACCTTTGACCCCATGGAAATCTGGATCAACCCCGCCTGTTCGAAGTGCCGCAGCGCGCTCTCCCTGCTCGACGCGGAAGGCGCCGACTACACGGTGCGGCGCTACCTGGAGGACGTGCCGTCCGAGGACGACATCCGCGCCGTTCTGGAGCGGCTCGGGCTCGAGCCGTGGGACATCACGCGGACGCAGGAGGCCGACGCGAAGGAGCTCGGCCTGAAGGACTGGGCGCGGGAAGCGGGTTCGCGCGACCGGTGGATCGCGGCGCTCTCCGCGCACCCGAAGCTCATCCAGCGGCCGATCATCACGGCGGAGGACGGTACGGCCGTGGTGGCGCGCAGCGAGGACGCGGTCCGGGACGCGCTCGGACGCCACTGAGCCGCGACGGGCTCACCCCATGGGCCCAACTTGCCTGTGACGTAGGTTACTTGAGCTCCCCTTGGGTCAGTTGAGTTCCGCCCTCCAGTTACCCGTACGTAACGGTGCGCGCACCGACGTTCGTAACGACGACAGGAGGCGGACATGTCCCGCAGGAGAAGGATGGGCCCCCGGAAGAAGGCCGCACTCGCGGTGAGCGCGGCCCTCGTCGCCGGAGGCGCGGCGTTCGCGCTCGCGAGTACGGGCAATGCGGCGCCGGTCGCGCAGAACGCCCAGGTCTGCCAGGGCCTGGAGACCGCGATCGCCAACAACCAGAAGTTCATCGACGGACAGCGGGCCGCCCCGGACGCGCAGTCCGAGGCCCGCATCGCCAACCGGGAAGCGGTCATCGCCGAGATCCGGCGCAAGGAGGCGGCGTCCGGCTGCGAGGCCGGGGACGGAGCCGGGGCGCAGGCCGGGGCCGGGGCCGGTGCTGATGACGCGGCCGGAGCCGGGGCGCAGGCCGGGGGCGGAGCCGATGACGCGGCCGGCGGCATGGAGACCGTGACGGCCGCACCGCCGGACACCGTCACTGCCGAGCCCGAGCCCGATCCCGCTGACGCCGCCGGTGGCGCCGGAGGGGACGGCGCCGGTGAGCAGGTCTGTGCCGGTTCGACCGTCACGCTGTCCGGTGAGGGCGGCGCGCCCGCCGCGTCCAGCGGGCAGTTTCCGGCCGGGACGAAGCTCAAGGTCACCAACCTGGACAACGGCAAGTCCACGTCCGTCGAGGTCACCTCCGTCTCCGGGAGCTGTGTCCTGCTGAACAACTCGGCGTTCGAGCAGGTTCGCGAACCGGGCAAATTCCTCATCCGCAACGCACGTATAGAGAAGGTGGGCTGACGCCACAGGCCTACGGCCCCGGCCCGCGCGCGTGCCCCCATGACGTGCGCGGGCCGGGGCCGTCCGGCGAAACGTGACTCCAGCCACAAAGGGCCCGGGTAACACGGGGTTCACATACGGGCAACGGACGGGAAATCGCCTGTTGACAGTCTGCGGAGCAGCACACCGAGGCGCCGCACCCGCACATGACTGCGCCGTACAGACCCACCCGAAGGATGTGGCCCCGTGACGTTCAAGGCTGAGTACATCTGGATCGACGGCACCCAGCCGACGGCCAAGCTCCGTTCGAAGACGAAGATAATCGCGGGTTCCGCGCCGGCGCTCGAAGAGCTGCCGATCTGGGGTTTCGACGGTTCGAGCACCAGCCAGGCCAAGGGTCACGCCTCCGACCGTGTGCTTCGCCCCGTCGCCTCCTACCCGGACCCGATCCGCGGCGGCGACGACATCCTCGTCCTGTGCGAGGTCCTGAACATCGACATGACGCCGCACGAGTCCAACACGCGTGCCGCGCTCGCCGAGGTCGCGGAGCAGTTCGCCGCGCAGGAGTCGATCTTCGGTATCGAGCAGGAGTACACGTTCTTCGAGGGCGAGCGCCCGCTCGGCTTCCCCGTGGGCGGCTTCCCGGCCGCGCAGGGCGGCTACTACTGCGGCGTCGGCGCGGACGAGATCTTCGGCCGTGACGTCGTCGAGGCGCACCTGGACAACTGCCTCAAGGCGGGTCTCGGGATCTCCGGCATCAACGCCGAGGTCATGCCCGGCCAGTGGGAGTTCCAGGTCGGCCCGCTCGCCCCGCTCGAGGTCTCCGACCAGCTGTGGGTGGCCCGTTGGCTGCTGTACCGCACCGCCGAGGACTTCAACATCTCCGCGACCCTCGACCCGAAGCCGGTCAAGGGCGACTGGAACGGCGCGGGCGCGCACACCAACTTCTCCACGAAGGCGATGCGCGAGGGGTACGAGGCGATCATCACCGCGTGCGAGTCGCTCGGCGAGGGCTCGAAGCCGATGGACCACGTCAAGAACTACGGCGCGGGCATCGACGACCGTCTGACGGGTCTGCACGAGACCGCCCCGTGGAACGAGTACAGCTACGGCGTCTCCGACCGCGGCGCCTCGGTCCGCATCCCGTGGCAGGTCGAGAAGGACGGCAAGGGCTACATCGAGGACCGCCGTCCGAACGCGAACGTCGACCCGTACGTCGTGACGCGGCTCATCGTCGACACCTGCTGCACCGCTCTGGAGAAGGCCGGTCAGGTCTGATCCGCGGCACCTGCTTCCCGAAGGGCGCCCACCGGTCCGGTGGGCGCCCTTCGCGCTGCCTGCCCGGAGAGCGGCCCAGAACGTCAAGTTCACGCCAAGGTGCCGTCCGACCGGTGAGAGGGGGGTCCTGCCCCGCGAGCCCGTCTGCTTCAATGGAGCCATGGCCAGCTTCCAGAACACCGCGACGGGTCGCCACGACCTCGAGCCCTTCTGGCCTTCCCGTCAGCACCATGACTTCGACCGGGTGTGTTGCCGCGCGGAGAACGCGCAGGCCCTCTAAAGCCGACTCACCCCGGCGTTCGGCCCGCGCGCACGACGTAGGTCCTTCTGCGGCCTCGCAGTTCTCGACGATCTCGATGACTCCTCGCGCGAAAGAGTTGACCACTCATGGCGAACACCCGTTCCTTCTCCACCGCTTCCTCCGTGACCGCCGCCCCCTCCCCCGCCGTCTCCGGCCGCCACCGTCTGCGCGCCGTCGACCGGGACGAGGATTGGGGCCTCCCCCGCTCGAACGCAGTTGAGAGCTTGGGGAACGATGTCGCGGACTTCCTGCCGCCGGGCGCGACCTGGCTGCCCGCTCCCCCGCACACCCTGCCCACGCTCCCCGGCCGGCCGCCGATGATCGGCTACCTGGTGCTCGTACCCGCGGACCAGCAGCCGCTACTCCCGGTGCCCGACGAGCCCGGTCCTCGGCCCGAAGCCGCGTCGCAGAACAGCGGCATCAGCACCGGCACCGGCACCGGCACCGGCACCAACGCCGACGCCGACGCCCTCGTCAGCATCGACGGCGGGCAGCGCACCGCGTGGGTCGACGGGCGCCAACTCGACCTGACGTACCTGGAGTTCGAGCTGCTCGCGCACCTCGTCGCGCATCCGCACCGGGTGCACACCCGCGACCAGCTCGTGACCACGGTGTGGGGCTACGGGCACGTGGGCGACGGACGGACGGTCGACGTCCATGTCGCGCGGCTGCGGCGCAAGCTCGGGGCCGAGCACCGTCAGGTGATCCAGACGGTGCGGCGGGTGGGGTACAAGTACGCCCCGCCGGCGACGCGGTGACCGACGGGCCGTGACCGACGGGCGGGGTAGGTGCCGTCCTCCGGCCTCCCCAGGCCTCCTCCGGCCACCCCAGGCCGAATCGTTCTCCCACGGGCAGAAACCGATTCCCTGACGCGCCGCGAGCGGGCAGAGTCACCGGCATGAGACTTCTGGTGCTGGGTGGTTCGGAATTCGTGGGGCGCGCCGTGGTGGAAGCCGCGGTCGCCCGGTCCTGGGACGTGACGGTGTTCCATCGCGGGCGGCACGCGGCGCCCGAAGGGGTGCGGTCCCTGCACGGGGACCGCACCGCGGACGGCGGGCTCGCCGCGCTCGCGCAGAGCGAGGGCGAGTGGGACGTCGTCGTCGACACCTGGGCCGCGGCGCCCCGCGTGGTCCGCGACTCCGCCCGGCTGCTCGCGGGGCGTGCGGGCCGCTACGTATACGTGTCGAGCTCGTCCGTGTACGAGTGGGCGCCCCCGCCCGGCTACACCGAGGACGCCCCGGTCGTCGCCGGTGCCTCGCCCGACGCGGAGCAGACGGACTACGCGCGGGACAAGCGGGGCGGCGAGCTCGCGGCGGTCGACGCGTTCGGCGCGGACCGCTCCCTGCTGGTGCGGTGCGGTCTGATCCTCGGGCCGTACGAGAACATCGGCCGGCTCCCGTGGTGGCTGGCCCGGATGGCGCGGGGCGGCCCCGTACTCGCCCCCGGCCCCCGCGAACTGCCGCTCCAGTACATCGACGTGCGCGACCTCGCCACCTGGGTCCTCGACGCGGCGCAGGCCGGACTGAGCGGCCCGTACACCCTGATCAGCCCCTCCGGGCACACCACCATGGGAGGGCTGCTCGACGCCTGCGTCCGGGTCACCGGGGGTGACGCCGACCTGCGCTGGACCGCTCCCGAGGTGATCACCGCGGCCGGGATCGAGCCGTGGATGCAGCTGCCGGTGTGGGTGCCGCCGGGCGGTGACATGCATGCCGCGCTGCACAGCGCCGACGTGGCGAAGGCGGTCGCGGCGGGGCTTCGGTGCCGGCCCGTCGAGGAGACCGTCGCCGACACCTGGGCCTGGCTGGAGTCCATCGGCGGGACGGCCCCGCAGCGCCCGGACCGGCCGGCCCTCGGCCTCGACCCGGCGACGGAGGCCAAGGTCCTGGAGGCCTGAAGCCTGAGGTGCCTGGGGTGCCTGAGGTGCCTGGGGTGCCTGGGGGTGGTGCCAGATACACCCCCGGACGGGTGCCCGGCCCCATGCCCCGTACGGCCCCGGCCGGGGAGACTGGGGGCGTACGGGTCGGGCGGTGGACGGAGAGCGGGATGGACGCGTCGGGTGCGGACGGCGGGCGGGCGCACCGCGCCCTGGTGGCAGGGGCGCGTGGCCTCGTGCTGGCGGTGGCGGGGTTCGCCGGGTCGCTCACCCTCTTCGTCCTGTCCGTCCTTTCGATCGTGTTCATCGTCCTGGGTGTCGGTGTGCTCACCACGCCCGCGGTGCTCTCCCTGGTCAGGTCCTGGGCGAACAGGCGGCGCGTCCTCGCCGCCGAGTGGTACGGGATCCGCGTCCCGGCGCTGTACCGGCCCTTCCCCGCCGATGCGCGGACCGGGCTCGTCGGGCAGGCGGAGCGCTGCCGCCTGATGCTCGGCGACCCGGCGACATGGCGGGACCTGCTGTGGCTGCCCGTCGACATGACGGCCGGGTTCGCGACCGCGCTCCTGCCGGCCGCGGTCATCTTCTATCCGCTGGAGGGGTACGCCCTCGCGGCGGGCCTGTGGCGCGTCTTCACGGACGGCACGCATGTCGGCTGGTGGTACGGGTTCGTACCCATCAGCGGCCAGGGCTCCGCGTTCCTGGCGGCCGGCCTCGCCACCGCGCTCCTCGTGGCCGGCTACTTCACGGCCCCGCTCCTGCTGCGTGCCCACTTCCAGCTGACCCGCGCGATCCTCACCCCGGACGAGGGCGAACTGGCCGCCCGCGTCGAGGTGTTGACGCAGACGCGGCGCGACGCGGTCGACACCTCGGCCGCGGAGCTGCGCCGCATCGAGCGCGACCTGCACGACGGTGCGCAGGCCCGTCTCGTCGCCATGGGCATGGACCTCGGCACGATCGAGGCGCTGGTCGAGAAGAATCCGCAGAAGGCCAAGGAACTGCTCGCGCAGGCCCGGAAGTCCTCGGCCGACGCCCTCACCGAGCTGCGTGACCTGGTCCGCGGCATCCATCCGCCGGTCCTCGCCGAGCGCGGCCTCGGTGACGCGGTGAAGGCGCTCGCGCTGCGGCTGCCCGTCACCACCGACGTCGACGTGGACCTGCCGGGCCGCGCCGGGGCGCCCGTCGAGTCGGCGGCGTACTTCGCCGTCAGCGAGGTCCTCACGAACGCCGTCAAGCACTCGGGGGCCGACCGCGTCTGGGTCGACGTGCACCACACCGGGGCGACGGGCATGCTGCGGATCGCCGTCACCGACAACGGGAAGGGCGGCGCGAGCATCGGGGCGGGGTCGGGGCTGAGCGGGGTCGAGCGCCGGCTCGGTACATTCGACGGCGTCCTCGCCGTCAGCTCCCCCGCGGGCGGCCCGACCATGGTGACGATGGAGATTCCTTGCGCGTTGTCCTAGCCGAAGATCTCTTCCTGCTCCGCGACGGTCTGGTGCGGATGCTGGAGGCGTACGACTTCGAGGTCGTCGCGGCCGTCGAGAGCGGGCCCGAACTGACCAAGGCGCTCGCCGAGTTGGAGCCCGACGTCGCCGTCGTCGACGTACGGCTGCCGCCCTCGCACACGGACGAGGGGCTGCAGTGCGCGCTCGCCGCGCGGCGGGCGCGGCCCGGGCTGCCGGTCCTCGTCCTCTCACAGCACGTGGAGCAGCTGTACGCGCGCGAGCTGCTCGCCGACGGGACCGGCGGGATCGGCTATCTGCTCAAGGACCGGGTGTTCGACGCGGACCAGTTCATCGACGCGGTGCGCCGGGTCGCCGCGGGCGGGACCGCGATGGACCCCCAGGTGATCAAGCAGCTCCTTTCGCGGCGGGCCGCGCAGGCGCCTCTCGGCGGTCTGACACCGCGCGAAATGGAGGTTCTGGAACTCATGGCGCAGGGCCGGTCGAATGCGGCCATCGCGGGCCAACTCGTCGTCACGGAACGGGCGATCGCGAAACACACCTCCAATATCTTTCTGAAGCTGGGACTTCCGGTGTCGGACGACGACAACCGGCGCGTTCTCGCCGTCATCGCCTATCTGGATCAGGGCCGTTGAGAATCCGCCGGGAAATCACCGGCGCTCTCTTTGAACAAGGGACCCTCGTGTTGCGTACGTAGCCCCATGGGACGCACATCACGAAAACGGCGCTCGTCACTCGCGACGCGCATGACGGTCGCGTCGGCCGCACTGCTCCTGGGTGGAGGAGGGCTGGTCGCGGTGAACGTCTACGCGTCCGCCCACGAGGAGAACCCGGCGCAGCGCGGCGACGGAGCGCAGCAGCAACAGCAGCAGGTCGCCACGATCGACTGCCCCGACGTGGGCAACGGGCTGTCCGACGTGCCGGACGCCGCGCGGTCGGAGGTCGACGGCGAACTGGCCACGATGGACAGCCAGATCACCGAGTCGTACCAGCGCCTCGCGGCCTCGCGGGACGCGGCGGCGCGGGACCCCAACTTTGTGCAGAACAGCATTCTGCAGCCGTTGAAGGAGCGGCGTTCGACCCTCATCGACCGGATCAGCCTGGAGATCAGCCGGGCCGGCGGGACGTCGCCCGAGGGCATGAAGGACCTCGCGGCCTGCACGGCCAGGTCGGCCGGCACCGACGGCAGCCCCCCGGCGGGCACGGCCGCGCCGTCCGCCCCCGCGGACGGAGGCCAGCAGGACGGCGGTCAGCAAGGCGACGGCGGTCAGCAGGGGGACGGGCAAGGCGACGGCCAGCAGGGGGACGGCGGTCAGCAGAACGGCAACGGCCCCGACGCCTCCGACTTCGTCGACATCAACTCCGTCCAGCCCAACGTCAAGACGCCGCGCAACCAGCGCGCCGCCTCCCGCGGCACGTTCACCACGAAATGCGGGCGGAACGAGAACGGCAAGTTCAATCCCGACAACGTCATCGTGGCGCCCGGCGTGAGCAATGGCGCGCACCATATGCACGACTACGTGGGAAATCAGGCGAACGACGCCTTCGCCAGTGACGACGATCTTGCGAATGGCGACACGAGCTGTCGTAATCAGGGTGACAAGTCGACCTATTACTGGCCTGTTCTGCGCCTCCAGAACGGAAAGGACGAGAACGACGCGCAGGCCGACGGCGGCGGCAAGGACCAGAATGTCGGCGAGATCCAGACCCCTGCCTCGGTCACGCTGAAGTTCGTCGGAAATCCGGCCGGCAAGGTCGTCGCCATGCCGCGGTTCCTGCGCATCATCACAGGTGACGCCAAGGCCTTCACCAACGGCGACGCGAACGCGAACGCGTCCTGGAGCTGCACCGGCTTCGAGGACCGCCAGCTGAAGGACAAGTACCCGATCTGCCCGGAGGGCAGCAAGGTCGTGCGGTCGTTCAAGTTCCAGAGCTGCTGGGACGGGCGCAACACCGACAGCGCCAACCACCGAACGCACGTCGCCTTCGCCGACCCCAACAGCGGCGCCTGCCCGCAGGGCTTCCAGGCGATCCCGCAGCTGCAGCAGCGCATCGTGTACGACGTCCCGCCCGGCCCCGGCTTCGCCGTCGACTCGTTCCCCGAGCAGCTGCACAAGCCCGTGACCGACCACGGCGACTTCATCAACGTCTTCGACGACGGCCTGATGCAACGCGTCGCGAGCTGCATCAACCGGGGTCAGCGCTGTACCTGACGGCCTGACCCCCCGTCGACTGCTGCGCGGTCAGCTCGCGCGGTGACCGTAGTGCCCGGAGTGCCCGTCCTCCTCGTGACCCCCACCACCGCTACTCCCCGTGTGGTGCGAGGAGGACTTCTCCACGGTCCCGCCGAGCCGGCCGCGCAGCGCTGTGACCGCCTTGTCGTCGCCGACCGCGATCCAGCGGCGGCCGACCAGATACGTGCCGCCGTAGTCGTCGGCCTGGTCGAGCCACTCGGCCTGGCCGCGGTCGGTGGCGAAGGTCGCGAGGATGTAGCGGTCGGCGCCGTCGCCGCAGGTGGCCTGGCGCAGCTCGTCGGCGTCCGTCTGGATGTCGGGCCTGCATTTCGCCCTGGCCGCGAGCTGTTCCAGGCTGCCGGTCGCGGTCTTCGGCACGGTGTCGCCGTGCGATCCGCAGCCGGTCAGGACCGCCAGCGAGACCATCGCTCCCGTCACCCATATGGGCCGCATGCGTCGCGTCATTCCCATCGTTTCCTTCCGTCCCGTGCGGCGACACGAACTCGCCGGCTCCGTACACACCGTTGAGTGAGGGGGGTCACAGGGTTACCGTGCGCCGCATCATCCGACGCAGGGGGCACACCTATGACCGCACCGTCGCGACGTTCCGTCCTCGGCACCGCTGGTGCCATCGGCCTGGGAGCCGCCGCGGGGTTCCCCGTCACGGCTCACGCCGCCGAGGGCCCTGCCTTCGATACGGCTCCCGTACGCTCCGCACTCAACAGACTGCTCCCCGGACACGCGGACCAGTTCAGCCTCAAACTCCTCTCCCCGCAGGGCGGCGACCGGTTCCGGGTGACCGGCAGCCGGGGAAAGATCGCGGTGTCCGGTACGACACCGGCCGTGCTGCTCACGGGAGTTCACTGGTATCTCAAGTACGTCTGCGGGGCGCACATCGCGTGGAACGGCAGCCAGCTCGACCTGCCGAAGACGCTGCCTGCGCCCCCGCGCCCGCTGGAGAGATCCACCGCGCTCCCCCACCGGTTCGCGCTCAACGACACGAACGACGGCTATACCGCGCCGTACGCCGACTGGCCGTACTGGGAGCGGATGATCGACGTCCTCGCGCTGCACGGCTGCAACGAGGTCCTCGTCATCGCGGGCACCGAGGCCGTGTACGAGCGCGTCCTGAAGGACTTCGGGTACAGCGACGCGGAGTCGCGCGCCTGGCTGCCGGCGCCCACGCACCAGCCGTGGTGGCTCCTGCAGAACCTGTCGGGGTACGGCGGACCGCTCTCGTCCGAACTCATCGCGAAGCGCGTGGAGCTGGGCCGGAAGATCACCGGCAGGCTGCGCGAGCTCGGCATGTCGCCCGTGTTCCCCGGTTACTACGGGCATGTCCCCGACGGCTTCGTGGAACGCAACGGCGGCGACGCGCACGTCGTGCCGCAGGGCACCTGGCACGGCTTCGACCGGCCCGACTGGCTCGACCCGCGCACCCGGTCCTTCGCCGACGTGGCCGCCTCGTTCTACGGGCATCAGCGGGACCTGTTCGGCGCGGCCGGGCACTTCAAGATGGACCTGCTGCACGAGGGCGGCACCGCCGGTGACGTGCCCGTGCCGGACGCGGCGCGCGGCGTGGAGAAGGCCCTCCAGAAGGCGCACCCTGGAGCCACGTGGGTGATTCTCGGCTGGGAGGCCAACCCGCTGCCCGCGCTCATCGACGCGATCGACAAGAAGCGCATGCTGATCGTCGACGGCGTCTCCGACCGCTTCACGACCGTCACCGACCGCGAGAAGGACTGGGGCGGCACGCCGTACGCCTTCGGCACGATCCCGAACTTCGGCGGGCGGACCACCATCGGAGCCCGCGCCCACATCTGGAACGAGAAGTTCTTCGCGTGGCGCGACAAGGCGGGCAGCGCGCTCACCGGCACGGCCTTCATGCCGGAGGGCACCGACCGCGACCCTGCGGCCTTCGAGCTGTTCTCCGAACTGGCGTGGACCGAGCGCAAGGTGGACCGGGCCGCCTGGTTCGCCGGGTACGCCGACTTCCGCTACGGCGGTCAGGACGCGGACGCGCGGGCCGCCTGGCGCGCCCTGCACGACACCGCGTACCAGCACACCGCGGTGGAGCGCAGCGACGCGCACGACTCGCTGTTCTGCGCCCGGCCCGACCTGGCCGCGAACCGGGCCGCCGAGTACGCGCCCCGCGCCCTCACCTACGATCCGGGGCGCTTCGACGCGGCCCTGAGCGGGCTGCTCGGCGTGGCCGGCGGGCTGCGGAGCTCCGCCGCGTACAAGTACGACCTGGTGGACGTGGCGCGGCAGGCGCTCGCGCACCGCTCGCGGCAGTTCCTGCCGCAGCTGCGGGCCGCGTACGCGAGGAAGGACCGGGACACGTTCCGGGCCCTGGCGACGCTGTGGCTGAAGTTGATGCGGCTGTCCGACGACGTGACCGGGACGCATCCGGCGTTCCTGCTCGGGCCGTGGATCGACGACGCGCGGCGGCTCGCGGCGAGCGACGCCGAGCGCGCCGAGTTCGAGCGCACGGCGAAGGTGCTCATCACGGTGTGGGGCGACCGCGCGACGTCCGACCCGGGGAACCTGCACGAGTACGCCAACCGCGAGTGGCACGGCCTGATGTCCGACTTCTACGTGCCGCGCTGGCAGAAGTGGCTGGATGCCCTGGAGGACGCGCTCGCCACGGGGTCGGCGCCCGCGGCCGTCGACTGGTTCGCGTTCGAGGAGCCGTGGACCCGGGAGCGCAAGGACTATCCGCTGCGGCCGATCGGGGACGCGTACAAGACGGCCGCGCGCGTGCGTGACGTGCTCGCGCGGGCGCCCTACCAGGGCTCGCTGACCGTCACCGCCCAGCCGGCCGCGTTCCCTCCCGGCGGGCACGCGCGCGTGGAGGCCGCTTTCCGCAACGTCAACGGGCTGCGGGCGACCGGCCGCGTGGACTTCACCCTGTCGGGCATCGACGCCGCGCCCGAGGGCCCCACGTCCCTGTCGAGCGTGGCGCCCGCGGGCACGGGCAAGGTCCGCTGGCAGGCGAGCGCCCCCGGCACGCCCCTGGACCGGCCGCTGCGTCCCCTGCCGTACGAGCTCTCCGTGCGGTACGGGCCGCAGGGCGAGGACCGGGTGACGTCGGTCCACGCGGGCACGCTCTTCGAGGCCGGGCCGCTCGGCGGCGCCTGGCGGACCGTTACCAACAATGCCGCTGTCTTCGGGCAGTTGGGCGACCGGTATGCGATCGACGGGGCCGGCGCCGACCTGTGGAAGGGGACCACGGAGTTCGGCTCGATGTACCGCGAGGGTGCGTTCGCCGGCGGGTCGTCGGCACAGGTGAAGGTGACGTCGCAGGCCGCCACGGGCGCGTGGGCACGGGCGGGCCTCATCGTCCGCAACTCCCTGGCGACGCCCGGCTCCCCAGGGTTCCTGAACCTGTCCGTGACGCCGTCCAACGGGGTCGTGCTGTCGTACGACACGAACGGGGACGGGACGCTCGACACGTACAAGCGCATCACCGGGATCAAGGCGCCGGTGACTCTGAGGCTGACGCGGTCCGGCGGCTCGTACACGGGTGAGTGCTCGACGGACGACGGGGCGACCTGGCGGACCGTGGCGACCGTGGCGGTGCCGGGGGCGGCGGCGACACAGGACGTGGGGCTCTTCATGACGGCGACGAACGGGGGCGGCGGGGCGCGCGGCACTGTGGCGTTCGACGGCTGGCAGCTCGGGTAGGGCTTGGAGCTGGGCCAGAATGGGCGGGACAAAAGCCGTGTATCCGGTCACGGCTGCGACCTCTGGAGTCCCGCCCATGCCCGCGATCCCCTCCACCACCGTCGCCAACCTCCGTGACCTCGGCGGGATCCCGCTGTCCGGCGGCCGCACCGTACGCCCGGGCCTCGCCCTGCGGTCCGGGCAGCTCGACCGGCTCGACCCCGCCGCCGATCCGGAGTTCTCCGCGCTCGGCATCCGCACGATCGTGGACTTCCGCACGAACGCCGAGCGCGCCTCCTATCCGGACCACGTCCCCGACGGCGTCCATGTCCTGGTCGCTGACGCGCTCGCCGACACGATCGCCCAGACCGGGGCCGCGCCCGCCGCCGCGCGGCTCAAGCAGGTCCTGTCCGACCCGGCGCTCGCCGACGAGAAGCTCGGCGGCGGGCGCGCCGAGGCGCTCTTCGCCGACACCTACCGCGCCCTCGTCTCGACGAAGTCCGCGCAGGCCGCCTACCGCACGCTCCTGACCGAACTCGCCGACCCCGACACGGGTCCGCTGCTCTTCCACTGCACCGCGGGCAAGGACCGCACCGGCTGGGCCGCGACGGTCGTCCTGACGCTCCTCGGCGCGGACGAGGCGGCCCTGGAGGCGGAGTACCTGTCGGTCAACTCGGCGGTACGGGAGGCCTTCGCGCCGCTCGTCGAGGGGTTCACCGCGCAGGGCGGCGACCCTGAGATCGCACTCGCGCTGATCGGCGTACGGGCGTCGTACCTGCAGGCCGCGCAGGACGAGGTGGTGGTGCGGTACGGGGACTTCGAGAGGTACGTGCGCGAGGGGCTCGGGGTGCCGGACGAGGCGGTGGAGCGGATCCGGCAGCGGCTGACGGCCGGGTGACGCGGGGCGCGGGTGGCGCGGGGTCCCGGAGAAACCCCTGTGCCGCGTGGGCGCATCCGTGCCATGGTGACCCGATGAGCAGCGAAGACTGGGAAGCGCGCCTGGCCGCGGCATGGGCGGGCATCGACGGCTACGACGAGTCCACCGCGGGCGACTTCCGCGCCGTCATCGACGACCTCGTCGCCGAGCTGCCGGACGGCAGCCCGGCCGGCCCGTTCGAGCGCGGCAGCGCCTTCGACTCGACCGGCCACTCGGACCGTGCCGTGCCGCTGTACCAGGAGGCCCTGAAGCTCGGCCTGTCCGGCTACCGGGGCCGCCGCGCGAAGATCCAGCTCTCCAGCTCCCTGCGCAACATCGGCCGGCCCGAGGAAGGTGTGGCGCTTCTCACGCCCGAACTCGACGCTCCCTCCGACGAGTTGGACGACGCCGTGCGCGCCACGCTGGCGTTGTGCCTGTCCAGCCTGGGCCGGGACCGCGAGGGCCTGTCGCTCGCACTCGGCGCGCTCGCGCCCCATCTGCCCCGATACCAGAGATCGATGGCGAATTACGCCCGCCTGCTGGTCGAACCGGAGCCGGAGCCGGGGTGACACCGTGAAGTGACCATCCGACGATTCGCTCGTTCAGCTGAACGTGCAGTCGAAGGTGCAGTCACAGGATGTCGTCCCCCGTCCCGGTCCGGTCGTCGACGTGGAGCAGGCCGAGGCCGCTCTCGTCGAGCACTACCCGCGGCTCGTCCGGCTCGCCTATCTGGTGCTCCCGCCCAGCCTCGGCCGCAACCGCCGGGTGCTCACGGCGCACTCCCTGACCCAGCGCGCCCTGCCGCGCGCGCGTACCTCGGCCGACGCCGCGGCCGTCCCGGCGCCCCGCACCGCCGAGGGGCGCAACGGCGATCCGGGCTACGGATTCGTACGGCTCAGGGTCCTGCGCACCGCGCTCGACGCGGGCCGCCCGCTGCGGCGCAGGGCCTGGCCGCGGCGCTCGCAGCTGCCGCCACTGCTCCCCCAGGTGTGGGGCCTGCGGCTCTTCCCGCGCTCGGGCGGTGCCGACGAACTGGCCCTGGACCAAAGGCTGTCCGCGCTCAGCGGCCCCGGCCGCGCCGCCTTCGTCCTGCGCGGTCTCGAACGGCTCGACGACAGGGCCGTACGGAACATGCTGGGCGCGGCCGGCGCCGAGGACCCGGACGCGGCGCTCGCCGAGGCGGACGGCGTGATCACGCCCGCGGGCAAGGACACGCTCGCCCTGCTGGAGTCGACCGAGTTCGACCCGTGCTCGCTCCAGGCCAGGCCGCCCGACCTGATGCGGCGCAGGCAGCATGTGAAGGCCGTGATCGCGGCCGCCGCGGCGACGCTGGTGTGCGGGGCGCTGCTCGGCCTGCCGGGCGGCGGCTGGGCCCCGGACGGGGCCGCGGCGCCCTCGTACGCGCAGAACCCGGCGGGCCTGGCCGCCCTGGATCCGGGCAGGCTGACGAAGGTCCCGGCCACGGCGTGGCAGACGTCGGCCCGCACGGACTTCTCCGTCTGGCCCGCGCGCGGCTCCCTGGCCGGCGACCGGCCGCTGCTGCGGCGCGCTCTCGCGGTCTGGGCGCGGCCCGGCGGCTCCGTCCAGGTCTCTGCGACACCGGGCACCCAGGCCGGCGCCCCGCCCGGACCCCCTCAGCTGCTGTACGCGGGCGAGGTCGACCAGGCGCGGATCGTGCTGTTCTACGACGGTCTTCGCATCGTGCGGTACGCGGAGCCGAAGGACGGTACGAGCGGCGCCGCGCTCGACTTCGCGCGGGCGGACGGCGCCACGGCCCCGGAGGCGGGCGCCCTGGTCGTGGACCGGGCCGACGGCAACGTGCGCTATCTGACGGCGCCCTGGGTGCGCAGCGCCTCCGTGCGGAACCTGCTGAAACCGTCGGCGGCACCGATGCCGCTCGACCGCGCCCCCGACGGCGTGACGGCCCCGTTCGCCAGCCCGGCGCTCGCCCGCGACTGCACGTCCTGGAACGCGCTCGCGCTGCGGGACGACGCGGGCACGCGGCTCTCGACCGACCTCGGCGAGCTGGTGCCCGCGCATCTCACCGCGGGACGCCCCGGCGCGCCGCGCGAGGCGGTCGCGGCCGACTGGCAGCACTCGGCGTGCTCCCTCACCGCCGTACGCTCGCACGGCGTGCGCACCGTCAACTCCTGGGCGTACGCGCGCCAGCAGCTCCCCGAGGGCAGCGGCGCGGCGGACTGGGCGTGCGCGCGGGCCGACACCTGGCGGGGCGGCGGAGCGCGGACGCTGGCCCTGTTCACGGCGCCCGGCGGGACGGCGGCGGCAGTCGCCGCGAAGTCGGAGGGGACCCCGGCCTGCGGCAGCCGGGACCCGCTGGTCCTCGCGGGCGTGCTGTGGAAGTCGCGGGGCGGCACCTGGTACGTGGTGGCCGCCGCGAGCAGGCAGGTCACGTCGATCGCGTCGTCGGGCGGCGCCCGCGCCACGGACAACGTCCTGGCCGCGCCCGCCCGGCAGGGAGCCAGGACGAAGCTGACCGGCCGCACGGCGACGGGCCGCGAGGTGGGCGCCCTGCGCTGAACCCCCGGCGCCCCGACGGGAACAGCCGGCCGGAGCCCTCGGGACACCCCTTGCTGACACGTCCGTAAAGAAATCGGTGCACGAGGGGTGTACCCGTCCCCTACCCGTCAGTACATTGACGCCATGTCTAATACGCAGAGCCGGGCACCGCGGCCCGTCGCTGACGAGCGCGTCGCGCTCAAGGCACGCAGGGTCTCCTTCTCCTGGGACAGGACACCGCTGCACTGGATACCGGACGACCCGTTCACCACGCACACGATCAACGTGCTGCATCTCCTGCTGCCCGCCGGAGAGCGGTGGTTCGTGCACGTCTACAAGCAGGTCCTGCCCTACATCCGCGACGACCGGCTCCGCGAGGACGTGATCGGGTTCATCGGGCAGGAGGCCATGCACTCGCAGGCCCACGACGAGGTGCTGCCGCACCTCAAGGAGCAGGGGCTCGACCCGACCCCGTACACCGCTCAGGTCGACTGGTTCTTCGAGAAGCTGCTCGGTGACCGGACGCTGCCGCCGGGGCGGGCGCGCGAGTGGTGGCTGATGGAGCGGGTCGCGCTCATCGCCGCGATCGAGCACTACACCGCGTTCCTCGGCGACTGGGTGCTGAACGCGGACGAGCTGGACCGCAAGGGCGCGGACCCCACGATGCTGGACCTGCTGCGCTGGCACGGCGCGGAGGAGGTCGAGCACCGCTCGGTCGCCTTCGAGCTGTTCGAGCACGTCGACGGCGGCTACCGGCGCCGGGTGCGGACCTGGGCGCTCGCGTTCTCGGCGCTGATGTTCCTGTGGCAGCGCGGGGCGCGCTTCTTCATGGAGAACGACCCGACGGTGCTCGACGGCAAGGCGTCGTTCAAGGAGTTCTACCAGGGCGGGAAGCGGGGCGTCCTGCCCACCACGGGCGCCATGGTGAAGTCCATCCCGCGCTACCTCAGCCGCTCCTACCACCCCTCCCAGGAGGGCAGCACCGCGCAGGCGGTCGCCTATCTGGCCACCTCCCCCGCCGCGACGGCGGCGGAAGCCCGGACCTCGAACGGAGCCGTCTGACCATGACCCGCCTCCGCACCCCACGGCTGCGTACCGTCCTGCTCGTCACCGGCACCGCGCTGCTCGCGCGCCGCGCCCTGCGCCGCCGCATCCAGGCGTCTCCGCTGTGGCCGATGCCCGCGCTCGACGAGCCCGTCTCGGGGCGTCCGCGCGCGCGTGCCCTGCGGCTCCTCGTCACCCGGCACGAGTCCGTCGCCGACGGTGTCGTCCAGCTGCGCCTGGAGGGTCAGGACCTGCCCGCCTGGGAGCCCGGCGCGCATCTCGACCTCGTCCTGCCGTCGGGGCTGATCCGGCAGTACTCGCTGTGCGGCGACCCCGAGGACACCTCGTCGTACACCGTCGCGACGCGCCTCATCGCGGACGGCAGGGGCGGTTCGCGCGAGGTGCACGAGCAGCTCCAGGAGGGGTCGGAGGTCGAGGTGCGCGGGCCGCGCAACCGCTTCCCCCTCACCGCCGGCGCCCCGTCGTACGTGTTCGTCGCGGGCGGCATCGGCATCACGCCGATCCTGCCGATGCTGCGGGCCCTCGAAGCCCGGGGCGCCGACTGGCGGCTGCTGTACGCGGGCCGCACGCGCGCGTCGATGCCGTTCCTGGAGGAGGCGGAGAAGCTCGGCGGCGAGCGGGGCCGGGTGCGCGTCGTCGCCGAGGACGAGGACGGGCGCCCCGATCTGGCCGGCCTGCTCGCGGATTCGGCGCCGGACACCGCGGTCTACTGCTGCGGGCCCGAAGGGCTGATGGAGGCGGTGGCCGCGGCGCTTCCCGGCCACTGCGAGCTGCATCTGGAACGGTTCGCCCCGCACACCTCGGCCGACGGGAACGGGCCGTTCGAGGTCGAACTGCGCCGCAGCGGCCGCACCGTCCCCGTACCGGCGGGCACTTCGGTGCTCGCGGCGGTGCGCGCCGAGGTGCCGAACGTGTCGTACTCCTGCGAGCAGGGGTTCTGCGGGACGTGCCAACAGCGGGTCCTGGAGGGCGAGATCGACCACAGGGACGAGCTGCTCACGGACTCGGAGCGTGACGACTCGATGCTGATCTGTGTCTCCCGGGCGCGTGGGGAGCGCCTCGTGCTCGACCTGTGACCGGCCCGTGCGGACGTGCTCCGCACGAGGCCGGAATCGCTCGGTAGGGTGTTCGTATGACAACCGGGGTGCGCCGCAGGATGGGAGTCGAGGAGCGGCGGCAGCAGTTGATCGGGGTCGCACTCGAACTGTTCAGCCACCGCTCCCCCGACGACGTCTCCATCGACGAGATAGCCGCGGCCGCGGGCATTTCCCGGCCGCTGGTCTACCACTACTTCCCGGGCAAACTCAGCCTGTACGAGGCGGCGTTGAGGCGCGCGGCGGACGATCTCGCGCAGCGCTTCGAGGAGCCGCAGGACGGTCCGCTCGGGGCCCGGCTCATCCGGGTCATGGGGCGGTTCTTCGACTTCGTGGACGAGCACGGGCCCGGCTTCTCGGCGCTGATGCGAGGCGGGCCCGCCGTTGGCTCGTCGACGACGAACGCGCTCATCGACTCGGTCCGGCAGGCCGCGTACGTCCAGATCCTCACGCACCTCGGCGTCACCGACCCGCCGCCCCGCCTCGAACTGGTGGTGCGGTCGTGGATCTCGCTCGCCGAGTCCACGGCGCTGATCTGGCTGGACGGGCGGCGCATCCCGCGCGGTGAGCTGGAGGCGCAGCTCGTGCACGACTTCGCGGCTCTCGCCGCGGTGAGCGCCGCGTACGACGAGGAGATGGCGGGTCTGCTGCGCCACATCCTGGCGGACGAGCCGGCCGACGGGACGTTCGGCGACCTCGTGGGCCGCCTGGTCGCGCTCGCTCCGGCGCCCCTACGCTGATCTTCGTGACGGCACAACTGACGTTCCGCAGGGCGGACGAGGACGATCTGGGCACGCTCGTCGGCCTGTACGACGAGGCGGCGCGCTGGATGGCGAAGCGGGGCATCGACCAGTGGAAGCCCGGTGAGAAGACCGAGGACCACTTCCGCCTCCGGATGAAGGAGGGCGAGGTCTGGCTCGCCCACGACGGCCCCGCCGCGTGCGGCGCGTACGAACTGTGGTGGGACGACGAACCCGCCTGGGGTGTGCGGCCGCCCGACGCCGGCTATGTGCACCGCCTGATGGTGCGGCGCGGCGCCCCGGCCGGCACGGGCCGCGCCCTCCTGTCGCACGGCGAGGAGCGGATCGCCGCCACCGGGCGTGACCTGTGCAGGCTGGACTGTGTGTCGACGAACCCCCGCCTGCGGGCCTACTACGAGTCCGCGGGCTACGCGGTCGTGGGCGAGCAGCCGTTCAAGGCGGGCGCGGGCGGGAGCAAGTACGCGGTGACGCTCATGGAGAAGCGGCTCGCGTGACCTGCACCCACCCGCGCCCGGACCACTACCGGGTCCCGCGCGTGAAGACCGCCACGGAGCGGGCGGGGACCGTGAACGTCCCCGTCCCCTCCTCGTAGCGGGACGTCTTCACCGTGGGGTCGCCGCCCCCGGCCTGCGCCGGATGCAGAGCGTACGGCGTCCCCGCCACGGCCGGGATCCGCTGGGTCGCGCGCTCGGGTGTGGCGTTGAAGACGACGACGAGGTCACCGAGGCGCATGGTGATCACGCCGGGTGTCTCGTCCTTGCCGGAGAGCGGGAAGGACAGCTCGTCCTGCACCTGCCCGGCCGTCGCGAGACCGAAGGCCTTCTCCGTCGTACGGATGCTGAGCAGGTCGCGGTACGCGGCCGATGTCCGCTCGATGTCGCCGCACTTCGCGACGGGCACCGAGGTCAGCAGAGGTGTGGCGTAGGGCCACTTGTCCTTGTTGTCGGCGGCCGGCGGGAGTCCGCGCCCGAAGCCGTTGCCGTCGCGGCAGTCCCAGTGGATGGCGTTGAACCAGTCGCCGCTGTCGAAGGAGTTGCGGTCGAGGGACTTGGAGCGCAGCAGGTCGGTGCCGGCCTGGGAGAGCGCGGGGCCCTGCGAGAGCGCGGCCGTCGCGAGGGCGAGGACCTGCATGCGCGAGCGGTCCGCGGGGGCGGTGGAGGCGGGCAGTTTGTAGGTGAGCGCGTCGTAGAGCGACTCGTTGTCGTGGGCGTCGGCGTAGGCGAGGGCGTCGCCCGGCGCGTCGGCGTATCCGGCGGGTGCGCCGTTGTAGTCGACGTCCGCGCCCTTGACCGTGCGGCCGTCGCTACCGGTGAAGGTGTAGGCGGCGAGGTTCCCCGTCAGGCCGACCTTGATCAGGTCCTGGTAGTGCAGGAGGCGGGCCTTCTGCTCGGCTTCGGTGCCGTTTGCCTTCGAGGAGTTGGGGTCGGTATAGAGGCCGGAGGCGAAGCCCTGGACGCCGGGGTCGGCGTCGAAGGGGCTGCCGCCGCGCACGGCGTCGCGGGCCCGGTCGGAGAAGGTGGCGATGCCGGTGCCCGCCATGTTCTTCTGCGTGGCCTGCACGAAGCGGGCGTCGTCGGCGACCTCGCCGAAGTTCCAGCCCTCCCCGTAGAGGATGATCTTCTTCCCGTCGACGCCGTCCTTCTCGACGGTGAGCGCGTCGAGGGCCTTCCTGACGGCGAGGATGTTGGCCTTGGGGTGGTGTCCCATCAGGTCGAAGCGGAAGCCGTCGACCTTGTACTCCTTGGCCCAGGTGACGATCGAGTCGACGACGAGCTTGCCCATCATCGCGTTCTCGGGCGCGGTGTTCGCGCAGCACGTGGAGGTGGCGACGGAGCCGTCGGCCAGGAGGCGCTGGTAGTAGCCGGGCACGATGCGGTCGAGGACGGACGTCTTCGCCTGGCCGCTCGCGGCGGTGTGGTTGTAGACGACGTCCATGACGACGCGCAGCCCGTCCGCGTTCAGGGACCCGACCATCTTGCGGAACTCGACGGTGCGTGCGGTGCCGTCCGGGTCACTGGCGTAGGAGCCTTCGGGGACGGTGTAGTGGTACGGGTCGTAGCCCCAGTTGTAGGCGTCCTTGGCTGCGCTCTTGGCGACACACTCCTGCTGCTGCTCCGAGGCCGCCCCGTACGAGGTCAAGTCGCAGTCGGGGGTGGCCTGTTCGGACTTCTTCTCGGGGATCGTGGCGATGTCGAAGGCGGGCAGGAGGTGGACGTACGAGGTGCCGGCCTTCGCGAGTTCGCGCAGGTGCCGGCTGCCCTTGCTGTCCTTGTCGGTGAACGCGAGGTAGGTGCCGCGGTGCTTGGCGGTGCGGTCCTCGACTGAGAAGTCGCGGATGTGGAGTTCCTGGATCTGCGCGTCGCGCAGCGGTACCGCCTTCGGCTTCTTCAGGGCCGACCAGCCGGACGGGGCGAGGGACTTGGCGTCGAGGTCGACGACGAGGCTGCGCTCGGAGTCGGCGGTCAGGGCGGTGGAGTACGGGTCGGTGACCTTGTTGGTGACGACCTTCTGGACGCTGGGCGCCCACACCTTCACGGCGTAGCGGTACTGCTTGCCCTGCCAGGAGCGCGGGCCCTTCACGGACCAGACGCCGGTCGCGCTGTCGCGGCGCATGGCGACGGTGTGTCCGTCGAGGTCGAGGGCGACGGACTGGGCGGTGGGCGCCCAGACCGACAGGGTGACCCCGCCCTTGGTGAAGACGGGTCCGAGTGACGCCTTGCCGGCCTTCTGCGCGTACAGGTCGTCGAGAACTCCCGCTGTCTGTACGCCCGTTGCGGTGACGAGCGCGCCGTTGGCGATGCGGCGGGTGAGGATCAGCTGGCTCTTCAGGGCGTCGCCGACCCGGTCGCGGTCGCGGGGGTCGACGGTGTAGGCGTCGTACTTCTTGAGCTGCGGGAAGCGGGCGAGCTGGGCGTCGGTAAGCCCGCCGGCGGCCTTGTTCAGGCGCAGCCACCGCCCCTCGCTGCTGAGCGCTCCGCCCTTGACCGTGATGCCGCCGTCCTGGGCGTAGACGAGCTGGGCGGACAGGGCCGCCGTGCCGTCCGACGGCAGGGCGACCGTGTCGCGGTCGATCCACTGCGCCTCGGACTTCGCGAGGTCGAGGTCGGGCGCTCCGCCGGTCTGCGGCAGGACGGGGCGGGGCTGTCCGGCGAGGAGCCAGACCTCGTTGCCGTTGGCCGCGAGGTCGAGGGACTGGTCGGTGGGCAGGTCCTTCTCGTCACCCTTGTGAAGGATGTAGCTCAGTGAGGTCGCGCCGTCGGCGAGCGGCACCTCGAAGGTGACGCCGTACGCGTCCTTCTTGACAGGCTCCAGGGGCTTGGACCAGTCGGTGGGGTTCTTGGCGCCGGTCCAGGTGTGCATCCCCCAGCCGTCGTAGTCGCCGTCGGCGCGCTGGTAGTGCAGGACGGCCTTGGTCTTGTCCTGCGGCGGGTAGGTGCCGTCGGGGGCGGTCGTGGCCTGGCCGTCCTTGCCCTGCTCGACCCAGACCTCACCCGTCTTGGCCAGGTCGATGGTCCGCTGGGGCCCGTCGGCGGTCCCGCTCTTCTCGACGGTGTACGTGACACTGGCGGGGCTGTCGCCGAGCTTCACCCAGGCGAAGGCGCCGTACGCGTCGCGCCCGGTGAACTCCCCTGTTCCCGCCGGGGACTTGAGCTGCCAGCCGTCGTAGTCGCCGTCCGCCCGCTTGTAGTGCACGACGGCGTAGGCGCGGTCGACGGCGCTGGGCTTCTCGGGCGCGGGCGCGTTGCCCGCCGTCGAGGTGGCGAGGTCACTGGCGGTGCTTCCGGCGCTGTCCACCACAACTGCCTTGTACCGCAGGGGGGTTCCGGCGGCCACCGTGTCGGGGATGTGCTGCGTGATCCGGTACGGGGCGTGGTCGACGGAGCCGAGGGTGCGCCAGGCGCCGTTGCCGGTCTGGGCGGCGAAGACCACGCGGTTGAGCTGTCCGCCGCCGGTGTCGGCCTGGAGGGTCACGGTGCCGGTGGCCCCGGCGGCGGGGGCGTGGAGGGTGACCGAGGGCTTGGCGGCGGGGGCGGGCAGCGGCTTGGCGGCCCTGTAGACGACGGCGGAACCGGCCGGGACGGTGACGGTGACGTCCTTGTCGGAGCCGCTGGTCACGGCCTTGTCGGTGCCGTACACGCCCTCGAAGCGGGTGCCGGACGAGCCGGTCGCGAAGGTGGCGTCCTTGGCCTCGGCGGCGTTGTTGAGCGCCACGACGTACTCGGTGCCGGTCTTCGCGTCCGTACGGGAGAACGCGTACACGGAGCCCTTGGCGTAGCGCTCGGTCTGGACGCCGTCGGCGAGGGCCGGGTTGTCCTTGCGGAGCTTTCCGAGAGCGGCGATCTCCTTGTAGAGCGGTGCGCTCGTGTCGTAGGAGTCCTCGGCGTGGGTGCGGTTGGTGCCCAGTTCGTCGTCGTCGAGGTAGTCGTCGACCTTGGAGGCGAACATGGTCTGCCGGGCGTCCTTGTCGCCGCCGGAGCCGGTGAAGCCCTGCTCGTCGCCGTAGTAGACGACGGGGTTGCCGCGCGACAGGAACATCACGGCGTTGGCGAGCCTGTCGCGGCGCACGAGGTCGGCGTCGGACGCCTTCGGGTCGTCGGCCTTGAGGAAGGAGCCGATGCGGCCCATGTCGTGGTTGCCGAGGAACGTGACCTGCTCGTACGCGTTCGCCTTGCCGGAGGCGTACTTGTAATCGTCGGCGAAGACCTTGGCGAGCCGGTCGGCGGAGGCGCCCTGGGAGGCGTAGGCGCGGGCCGCGTCCTGGAAGGGGAAGTCGAGGGTCGCGTCGAGGCGGCCGCGGGTGACGTACGGGGAGGTGACGTCGGTGTCGGCGGAGTACACCTCGCCGAACATGAAGAAGTCGGGCCTGCCGTGCTTCTTCGCGTACGCGTCGAGTGCGGTGGCCCACTGGGTCCAGAAGTCCAGGTCGACGTGTTTGACGGTGTCGATGCGGAACCCGTCGATGTCGAAGTCCCGTACCCACCGCTCGTAGATCTTCTCCATGCCGGAGACGACCTCGGGCCGCTCGGTCCACAGGTCGTCGAGCCCGCCGAAGTCGCCGTACTCGGCGCTCTCCCCGGCGAAGGTGGAGTCGCCCCGGTTGTGGTACATCGCCGGGTCGTTGAGCCAGGCGGGCACCTTCTGGCCGGTGTTCTTCGGGGTGTACGGGAAGGAGTCGGCGTCGACCTTGCGCATGCCGTCGCGGTCGCCGAAGGGGCGGCCCTGGGTGTCGAGGTAGGGGTAGGCGCCCTTGGGGCGGTAGCCGTACTCCTTCTCGGCGTAGTCGACGGTGTCGGCGGTGTGGTTGGTGATGACGTCGAAGAAGACCTTCATGCCCTTGGCGTGCGCGCGGGCGATCAGCTTCGTAAGGTCCGCGTTGGTGCCGAAGTGCGGGTCGACCTGCGTGAAGTCGGTTATCCAGTAGCCGTGGTAGCCGGCGGAGGCGTCCTTGCCCTCGCCCTGGACGGGCCGGTTCTTGAAGATCGGGGCGAGCCAGATGGAGGTGGTGCCGAGGCCCTTGATGTAGTCGAGCCGCTCGGTCAGGCCCTTGAGGTCGCCGCCCTGGTAGAAGCCCTTGTCCGTGGGGTCGTAGCCGGTCGCCGAGCGTGAACCGGTGAGCCCGCCACGGTCGTTGGAGGTGTCGCCGTTCGCGAAGCGGTCCGGCATGACGAAGTAGAACTGCTCGCGCGTGAGGTCGTGCCGGGCGGGTTCGGCGGCGAGCTTGGCGTCGGACGGCGGCGCCGGCGGCTTCTCGGCGGCGGCCGCGAGCGGCAGGGCCGGGGCGAGCGCCGCGCACAGGGCGACGGCGACGACGGCCGCGGTTCTTCGCGGCATCGGCAGCGGCCGGGCGGGGCGTTTCGGGGCAGGGCGTATCACGGGAACTCCTCGACGGGAGGGCGGCGGGAGGGACACAGGGGTGCGCGGACATGGCCGCCCGGCGCGAGCGGGGAGGACGCGCCGGGCAGCCGGAACGGGGGTTACTGGGAAAGGGGCGGGGTCGGGATCCGGGTCAGCAGCCGGACTTGCCGGCGTACAGCGCGAGGGCCGTGTTCGACCCGAGCGTCGCCGTGAACTGGCCCGAACTGTTCACGCTCACCGCCTTGTTGCTCTGCACATCGCAGTACGTGCCCGCGGCGAGCGACGTCTGGTAGGTGCGGGTGAGCGCGGACGACTCGTGGTTGATCGCGACGTAGCCCTTGCTTCCGCGGCCGAAGGCGATCGCGTCGGCGCCGTTGTCCCACCAGTCGGTGACGGACTGGCCGCGGGTGGTGTTGCGGAAAGCGACCATGGACTGGATCTCGGGCCAGGCGTGCTGGCACTTCCAGCCGTCCTGCCAGCAGGCGTTCACGGTCCCGCCGTTGGGCGGTCCGGCGTCCTTGTCGGTCCATTCGTAGCCGGAGTTGATGTCCGGCGATCCGTAGGGCCAGGCCAGCATGAAGACGTTCGCCAGGGTGTAGTCGGCGCGGTTCTTGTAGTTGAGGGTGTCGCCGCCGCGCTCGGTGTCGTGGTTGTCGACGAAGACGGCGGACTGGCCCGAGGCCATGTAGCCCCAGCCCTCGCCGTAGTTCTTGAGATAGGCGAGGTTCTCGTTCTGGAAGACGCGCTTGAGGTCGCGGGCGTAGCGGAACTCCTGGACGTCGCCGGTGCCGAGGTACTCGCTGGGCGAGACCGCCTCACCGGCGCCGTAGATCGCCTCCTGCTTCCAGTAGGCGTTCGGGTTGCTGAGCCGCGACTTGATGTTGGCGAGGTCGGCGGCCGCGATGTGCTTGGCGGCGTCGATCCGGAACCCGTCGACGCCGAGCGAGAGGAGGTCGTTCATGTACGTGGCGATGCGGCCACGCACGTACTCCTCGCCGGTGTCGAGGTCGGCGAGGCCGACGAGCTCGCACTCCTGGACGTTGAAGCGGTCCTGGTAGTTGCTGATCTGCGCGGTGCAGTTGTCCATGTCGGCGGCCGAGTAGGTGCCGGGGTAGTCGTACTTGGAGTACGCGGAGCCGCCGGTGCCGGTGCCCGATCCGGCCGCCATGTGGTTGATCACGGTGTCGGCGACGACCTTGACGCCGGCCGCGTGACAGGTGTCGACCATGTTCTTGAAGGCCGTACGGTCCCCGAGCCGGCCCGCGATCTTGTAGCTGACGGGCTGGTACGAGGTCCACCACTGGGAGCCCTGGATGTGCTCCTGGGGCGGCGAGACCTGGACGTATCCGTAGCCCGCGGGGCCGAGCCGGGCGGTGCACTCCTTCGCCACCGAGTCGAAGCGCCACTCGAAGAGGACGGCGGTGACGTCCTTGGTGCCGGGCGGGGCCGCCTGTGCCGTCCCGGCGGACCCCAGGCCGGAGCCTATGAGGGTGCCTGCCGCGAGGGCGAGCGCGACTGCCCGCGATCTGATAGCCATGTTTCCTCCTGCACGTCGGTGTGCTGATGAGGTGTCCCTGCCAATCGCAGGGGGCTGTGGGGGGATGCTCTCCCCGGCCGCGCGGGGGCCGGGGAGAGCGGGAAACGCGTCAGACGGTGAACCACACGGTCGTGTCGGCGGGCACGAGCGCCTCACCGCCGGCGGACTCGATCCCGGCGGCCGGGTCGGGCACGGCGGCGCTGGTCAGCAGGACACGGCCGGCCGCGGGCACGCGCACCCGTACGTCCGCGCCCGTCGTGTTCGCGACGCACACGAACGCCTCGCCGTCGCCGCGCGGCTCCCGCCGGAACGCGAGCACGCCCTCGGGCGCCTTCAGCCACTCGACGGAGTCACCCGCGCCGAGCGCCGGGTGCGCGCGCCGCACGGCCAGCGCCGAGCGGTACATCTCCAGGGTCGAGCCGGGCACCCCGGTCTGCGCCTCCACGCTCAGCGCGCCCCAGCCCGCGGGCTGCGGCAGCCACGAGCCGCCCGCCCCGAAGCCGTACGAGGGCCCGGCGACGGTCCACGGGATCGGCACCCGGCATCCGTCGCGGAAGCCGTCCTGCCCGGCCGCGCGGAAGAACGACGGGTCCTGGCGCACCTCGTCGGGCAGGTCGACGACATCGGGCAGGCCGAGCTCCTCGCCCTGGTAGACGTACGCGGATCCGGGCAGCGCCAGCATGAGCAGGGTCGCGGCGCGGGCGCGGCGCAGGCCGAGCGCGGGGTCGGCGGCGACGCGCTGCTGGGTGCCGAGGCCCGGCGGGTTGGCGTAGCGCGTCGTGTGCCGGGTGACGTCGTGGTTGGACAGGACCCAGGTGGCGGGGGCGCCGACGGGACGCATCGAGTCGAGCGAGCGGTCGATGATGTCGCGCAGCTCGGTCGCGTCCCAATACGAAGACAGGTACTGGAAGTTGAAGGCCTGGTGCAGCTCGTCGGGGCGCACGTAGTGCGCGGTGCGCTCGACGGTCGGGGTCCACGCCTCGGCGACGAAGATGCGCTCGCCGGCGTATTCGTCGAGGATCAGACGCCAGGCGCGGTAGATGTCGTGCACGCCGTCCTGGTCGAAGAACGGCATGACGTCATTGCCGAGCAGCTTCAGCTGTTCGTGCGCGCCGAGGTCGGGCAGGCCCTCGGCCTTGACGAGGCCGTGCGCGACGTCGATGCGGAAGCCGTCGACGCCCATGTCGAGCCAGAACCGCAGGATGGAGCGGAACTCGTCGCCGACGGCGGGGTGTTCCCAGTTGAGGTCGGGCTGCTCGGGCGCGAAGAGGTGGAGGTACCACTCGCCGTCGGCGACGCGGGTCCAGGCGGGGCCGCCGAAGATGGACTCCCAGTCGTTGGGCGGCAGTTCACCGTTCGCGCCCTTGCCCGCCCGGAAGTGGTAGCGCTCGCGCAGCGGCGATCCGGGTCCTTCGGCGAGGGCCCGCTTGAACCACTCGTGCTGGTCGGACGAGTGGTTGGGCACGAGGTCGACGATGACGCGCAGGCCCAGGCCGTGCGCGTCGCGGATCACGGCGTCCGCGTCGAGGAGGGAGCCGAACATCGGGTCCACGGCACGGTAGTCGGCGACGTCGTAGCCGGCGTCCGCCTGCGGGGACGCGTAGAACGGGCTGAGCCACACCGCGTCCACGCCGAGGTCTCTGAGGTGCGGGAGCCGGGCGCGGATGCCTTCGAGGTCACCCATGCCGTCGGCGTTGCTGTCGGCGAAGCTGCGCGGATAGACCTGGTAGATCACCGCGTCGCGCCACCAGCCGGTGGACGCCTGCGCGGGAACGGAGGTCGAGGCGGAGGTCGTGGGGGCCTGCGCCGTGTCGGCAGTGTGCTGACTCATGGTGTCCTTGCTGCGTCAGGGGTTTGGGTGCGTACGGAGGGGGCGGGGGCTCAGCCCTTGGTACCGCCCGCCGTGAGGCCGGTGACCAGGTTCTTCTGGACAAGGTAGAAGAACGCGGACACCGGGATGGCGATCAACACCGCGGTCGCCGCCATGTAGTTCCACTGCGCGTCGTGCTCGCTGACGAAGCTGCGCAGGCCCACGGCGAACGTGTACTTGGAGTCGTCGAGCATGAACGTGGAGGCGAAGGCGACCTCGCCGAACGCCGTGATGAAGCTGTAGAAGGCGGCCACCGCGAGGCCGGGCCTGGCGAGCGGCAGGATCAGCCGGGCGAACGTACCGAAGGGCGAGAGGCCGTCGATGCGGCCCGCCTCGTCGATCTCGAAGGGGATCGTGTCGAAGTAGCCCTTGAGCAGCCAGGCGCAGTACGGCACCGCGGTCGAGCAGTACACGAGGACCAGGCCCAGGTACGAGTCGATGAGGCCGAGGTCGCCGAGGATCTCGTACATCGGCACGATCAGGACGGCGATCGGGAACGCCTGCGTGAGCAGCAGGACCCACATCAGCTTCCGGTAGCCGGGGAAGCGCATGCGCGAGACCGCGTAGCCGGTGGTGGCCGCGAACAGGACGCCGATGACCGTCGTGCCGAGGGACACGATCATCGTGGACTTGAACCACGCGAAGAAGTTGGTGTGCTCCAGGACGAACGAGTAGTTCGTCAGCGTCGCCTTGTCGAAGATCCGCGCGGGGTGGAGGTAGTCGTCCTTGTCCGGGCCGAGCGACAGATAGACCAGCCAGGCGATCGGGAACAGGGCGATCAGGCTGGCGACGCTCAGTACGCCGTGCGAGGCGAACGTCGCGAGGCGGCTGCGCTCTCCGCGCCGGCGCACTCGGCGCGGGCGCACGGATTCGGTGCTCGCGCGCGCGTCGGGGACCGGGGTGTCGACGGTGGTCGTGGTGCTCATGGGGGCGGCTCCTGCGGCGTCAGGCGAGCTGCTCATTGCGGTTCAGCCAGCGGTAGTAGAAGGACGTGAAGACGGTCAGGATCGACAGGAGCAGCACGCCGTACGCGGCGGACTGGGCGAAGTCGCGCGGCTGCTGGCCGAAGCCCAGGTAGTAGGCCCAGGTGACGAGGATCTGGGCGTCCGGGGCGGTGTTGCCGAACAGCAGGAAGATGACGGCGAACTGGTTGAACGTCCAGATGACGCCGAGCAGGACGACGGTGGAGCTGACCGGCCTCAGGCCCGGCAGGGTCACGTGTCGGAAGCGCTGCCAGTTGCTCGCGCCGTCCATCTCCGCGGCCTCGTAGAGCACCGGGTCGATCGCCTGGAGGCCGCCGAGGAGCGACACCATCATGAACGGCACGCCGCACCAGGTGTTGACCATGATGGCGGCGGTGCGCTGGAAGAAGGTGTCCTCCAGCCACTGCGGCTGCGGCAGATGCAGCGAGCCGAGCACGGAGTTGATGAGCCCGGAGTCGGAGAGCATGATCCGCCACGAGAACACGGTGACGAACGTCGGCACGGCCCACGGCAGGATGAGCAGCAGCCGGTAGAAGGTGCGCCCGCGCAGCTTCTGGTTGAGCAGCAGCGCGAGGCCGAGCCCGATGACGTAGTGCAGGGCGACGCACAGCGCCGTCCACACGACCGTCCAGATGAAGTGCGACCAGAAACGGTCGTACGACGTCGGTCCCCACAGGATGTCGGCGTAGTTGTCGAGGCCGATGAACTTGTAGGTGGCGTCGATGTGGTTGACGCCGATCGTGCGGGCCGAGTTGAGGCTGTTGGCGTCGGTGAGCGTCAGATAGAAGCCCCGCACCAGGGGGTAGAGCACGAGGACCCCGAGCACGACGACGACCGGGGCGATCATCGCGTACGCGTACCAGTGCTTCTGGTACGAGCGCCGCAGGCGCCCGAACGGGCCGGGGCGCGGCGCGCGGCCGCCGCGCGTCTTGGCGGCCGTGCTGTCGACGGCGACTGTCATGGTTCGGCACCTTCTGGGGAGTGGCTCGGGGAGTGCGGCGCTGCGCCGGCGGTTCCGCCCGCCCCCTCGCGGGCGGAACCGACAGCGGCTCGGGCAGGGCTACTTGCTGAAGTCGGGGACCAGCTTCGCGTACGCGTTCTGCGCGTTGCCGATGCCCTTGTCCAGGGACTCCTTGCCGGTGGCGACCTTGGGCCACTCGGTGTCGAGCGGGGCCCACAGCGAGCTGTACTCGGGCAGTTCCGGGCGCGGCTGGGCGGCGGTGAGGACCTTCTGGAAGCCGGCGATGCCCGGGTCGGTGACGACCTTCGTGGTGTACGCGTCGTCGCGCGTGGGCAGCGTCGAGTTCTTGAGTGCGATCTGCTCCTGCGTGGCCGCGGAGGTCATCCACTTCACGAACTTGAGCGAGGCCTCCTGGTGGGCCTTGTCCGAGCCGGCGTAGACCGAGAGGTTGTGGCCGCCGGTCGGGGCGCCCGCCTTGCCGGTGGAGCCGGCCGGGACGGTCGCGATGCCCAGGTTCTCCTTGTCCTTGAACGCGGAGCCCTTGTAGAAGTTGGTGATCTCCCACGGGCCCTGGATGATCGCGGCGACCTTGCCGTTCACGAACGCGTCCTGGATGTGGGCGTACGCGTCGGCGGTGGCGTCGGCCTTGTGCAGGCCCTTGCCGTCGAAGAGTCCCTGCCAGGCGGTGAGGCCCTTCTTGGCCTCGGGCGAACCGATGGTGATCTTCTTCGCGGAGGCGTCGACGGTGTCGCTGCCCTCGCCGTACAGGTACGGCATGGAGTAGTAGCCCTGCGTGGAGCCCCAGTAGCCGTCGACGCCCGTCTTCGACTTGATCTTGGCGGCGTCGGCCTTCAGGTCGGCCCAGTTGGCGGGCGGCAGGTCGATCCCGGCCTTCTTGAAGAGGTCCTTGTTGTAGACGAGGGCCAGGGTGTCGGTGACCAACGGCGTGCCGTAGGTCTTGCCCTCGAACTGGGCCTGCTTGATCAGGCTCGGCTGGAACTTGTCCTTGTCGGCGAGGGCCTCGGTGCCGTCGAGCGGCAGGAGGTAGCTCTTCTTCGCGAAGGCCGGCGTCCAGCCGACCTCGGCGCGCAGCACGTCGGGGGCACCCTTGGAACCCGCGGCGGTGTCGAACTTGTTCTGTGCCTGGTCGAAGGGGACGTTGACGTATTTGACCTTGATGCCGGAGTTCGCCTTCTCGAACTCCTTGACCAGGGCCTTGTACGTCGGTGCCTCGTTGGTGGCGTTCGACGTGTCCCACCACGTGATGGTGACGGGCCCCGACGCCTTGTCGCTGCCGCTGTCGCTTCCGCCGCAGGCCGTCGCCGCGAGGGCGAAGGACGCCACCAGCGCGGTGGCCGCTATGCCACGCCGCATGAGATCTCCTAGAGGGTGAAAGCCCGAAGTGGTGGGAGACGGTCCCGCCCGTACCCCTTGCCGACTCGCCGACCGCACCGTTGCCGCCGCCGGGCGACGTGAACGTAACAGCGTTGCAAGCACGGCGAAAGACCTTGCAGAAAAATATTGCAAGGAGATCCAGTCGGTTATCGGTCCGTGACCTGCACTCCGGAGCGTGCGGGCGCGTTGACGGGTCTGACAGGCCACGGATGCCTTGTGCAAGAATCTGCAAGCTCTTGCTACACCGGGCCGGCGCGGGGATCATCGGAACCCCATGGGCCCCACGCGAGCCACATGCCAGTCAGACGAGGGAGCGCCATGACGCAGCAGTCCGCAGCGGGCCGTTCAACTGCCCGCACGCGGCGACCGGTTGACGGTGGGCAGTCCGACGCACGACCGGTACAGTCCCATCCCGTGACCGCGCGACTGGCCGACATCGCAGCGCAGGCGGGGGTCAGCGAGGCGACGGTCAGCCGGGTGCTCAACGGCAAGCCGGGGGTGGCCGCTGCCACCCGCCAGTCCGTGCTTGCCGCCCTCGACGTCCTCGGCTACGAGCGGCCCGTGCGGCTGCGCCAGCGCTCCGCCGGACTGGTCGGCCTGATCACGCCGGAGCTGGAGAACCCCATATTCCCGGCGCTCGCCCAGGTCATCGGCCAGGCACTGACCCGCCAGGGCTACACCCCGGTCCTCGCCACGCAGACCCCCGGCGGCTCCACCGAGGACGAGCTCACGGAGATGCTCGTCGACCGGGGCGTCTCCGGCATCATCTTCGTCTCCGGGCTGCACGCCGACACCTCGGCGGACATGCAGCGCTACGAGCAGCTGCGCGCGCAGGGCGTGCCGTTCGTGCTGGTCGACGGCTTCTCGCCGAAGGTGCAGGCACCTTTCATCTCGCCGGACGACCGGGCCGCGATGCAGCTCGCCGTCACCCACCTCGTCTCGCTGGGCCATACGCGGATCGGGCTCGCCCTGGGCCCGAAGCGGTTCGTTCCGGTCCAGCGGAAGATCGAGGGGTTCGTACGCACGATGCAGGACCTCCTGCCCCTGTCCCCGGAGGAGATCGAGCGCGATCTGGTGCAGCACTCGCTGTACACGCTGGAGGGCGGCCAGGCCGCGGCCACGGCGCTCATCGAGCGGGACTGCACGGCGATCGTGTGTGCCAGCGACATGATGGCCCTCGGTGCCATAAGGGCGGCACGGCAGCGGGGCCTCGACGTCCCGTCCGACGTCTCGGTGGTCGGTTTCGACGACTCCCCGCTGATCGCCTTCACGGACCCGCCCCTGACCACGGTGCGCAAGCCGGTCCCGGCGATGGGCCAGGCGGCCGTCCGCACGCTCCTCGAGGAGATCGGCGGGACGCCCGCGCCGCACAGCGAATTCGTCTTCATGCCCGAACTGGTGGTCCGCGGTTCAACCGCTTCGGCCCCAGGGGACCGTCTGGCGCGCCCAGGGGGTGTCTGACGGTTCCCCGCGACGCCGCGGGGAGTCGTCAGACACCCCCTAGGTAATCGGTCCTCCGCAGGACGTAGAGCGTGCGTGGATGACCCACCCGGGGGATGATCGAGCGAGGGGTCGGTATCTGGCAGACTCTGTCTCTATGGGTGAATCGACCGTGACGACACTGGAAGGCCAACAGGGGCCCACCACCTCACCCATGGCGGATGACCGCCGCGATGGGCGGGGACTCCTCGGCCGTATACGCGCACCGCGTCGCCCCAGGCTCTGGTTCGAGATCCTGCTGATCGCGGTGAGCTACTGGACGTACTCCCTGATCCGCAACGCCGTTCCGGAGCAACGGTCGCAGGCTCTGAGGAACGCCGACTGGATCTGGCGCATGGAGCACCATCTCTCCATCGCCGTCGAGCAGAGCGTCAACCACGCCGTGAATTCGGTGACATGGCTCATCGTCGGCATGAACTACTACTACGCGACACTGCACTTCATCGTCACGCTCGGTGTGCTCGTCTGGCTGTTCCGCTGCCATCCGGGCCGCTACGCGGCGGCCCGGATGGCGCTCTTCGCGACGACGGCGGTCGCCCTGGTCGGCTACTACCTGTACCCGCTCGCCCCGCCCCGGCTGATGAACGGCGGCCACTTCGTCGACACGGTCGCGGTCCACCACACCTGGGGCTCGATGGCGTCCGGCGACCTGAAACACATGTCGAACCAGTACGCGGCGATGCCGTCCATGCACATCGGCTGGTCCCTGTGGTGCGGCCTGACGATCTTCGCCCTGGCCTCGGTGCCGTGGGTGCGGATCCTCGGACTCCTGTACCCGGCACTGACCCTGGTCGTCATCGTCTCGACCGCGAACCACTTCTGGCTGGACGCGGTGGGCGGCATGGTGTGCCTCGCGTTCGGCTTCACGGTGGCGCGGCTCTGGTACGGGGCGCTGCCCTACACCATGCCGCGCCTCGTGCCGGCGCTCGCCACGTCCGGGGTCAGGCCCCCCGGTACGTGACGTGACCGCCGACCGCCGTCAGGCGGACCGGCGCCTCGGCCACCTCGTCGGCCGGGGCCTCGACCGGGTCGATACCGAACGCCGTGAGGTCGGCCCGCAGACCGGGGGCGATACGCCCGGCGTCCTCACCGGCGGCCAGCGCCGCGTGTGACGTGCAGCCCTCCAGCGCCATGAGCCCCGTGAGCCCCTGCCCGGGCCCGGCGGCGCCCTCGGGGACCCGGGCCATGGACAGGACCCGGCGCACGTCGTAGTGCGCGATCGGCCAGTCCGAGCCCAGCGCGAGCACGGCGCCCGCGTCGCGCAGGTCCCTGATGCGCCAGGCACGCGAGGCCCGGTCCGTGCCGAGCCGCTTCGACCACTCGTCGCCGTGGTCGCCGCGGGTGTACGCGGTGTGCGGCGGTTGCATCGACGCGGCGACGCCCAGCGCGGCGAACCGCGGGATCGTGTCGTCGGGGACCGTCTCGATGTGCTCGATCCGGTGCACGCCCCGGCCGCTCTCGCCCAGGGATTCGACGGTGTCCAGGACGTGCCGGACGGCCGCGTCCCCGATCGCGTGGGTCGCGGTGCCGACGCCCGCCGCGTGCAGGTACCGCACCGCGTCCGCGTACGCCTTCGGGTCCGGCCAGAACGCGTCGGTGCCCTGGCCGTGGCAGTCCGCGTGCTCCAGCCACGCGGTGCCGCCCTCGACGGTGCCGTCCATGAAGAACTTGACCCCGCCGACCCGCCAGTGCCGCCCGGCCTCGCGCTGGACGGCGATCAGCTCGTCCAGGCCGGCCTTGTCGACGCCCGGCATGCACCAGGGCGCGAGCCGCAGCCGCAGCGGCAGCACGGCCTCCTCCTCGACCGAGGCGAGCAGCTGCGGGACGTCACCGTGGCCGAGGTCCATGACGTGGGCGCCGGTCAGGCCCGTGGCGGCCATGTCGGACAGCAGGGCGAGCAGCCCGGCGCGGCGCTCGGCGAACGAGGGCCTCGGCATGACGGCGAGCATCAGGTCCATCGCGGCGTGCTCGACGAGGTGCCCGGTCGGGCGGCCGTCCGCGTCGCAGACGATCTCGGCGCGCTGGACGAACTCGCGCGGCCCGGTGATCCCGGCCGCCGCGAGCGCGGCCCCGCTGGCCAGCGCGGAGTGCCCGTCGTAGAGGCGGACGAAGGCGGGAGCGCCGTCGAGGACGTCCTCGATCAGGGCGCGGTCGACGGCGCGGCCGCCGAACGCGTTGTGGTCGAGCCCCCAGGCGACGACCCAGCCGTCGACGCGGGGCGCCGAGCGCAGGGCCGCCCGCAGCTCGTCCAGGTTCTGTACGCCGGACAGATCCGTTCCGGTCGCCATCTCCAGGCCCCACACCGGGTGGCTGTGCGCGTCCACCAGGCCGGGCACGAGGGTCGCGCCCGTGAGGTCGACGCGTTCCGTGCTCGGTCCGCTCCAGTCGCGTACGACGTCCTCGGTGGCGCCCACGGCGGCGATCAGACCGTCGCGGACGGCCACGGCGGTCGCCTCGGGGAGCGCGGGGTCGAGGGTGCGGACGCGGGCGCCGGTGAGGAGGAGGTCGGCTGCGGGCATGGGGGTGAACTCCGTTCGGGGTGGGGCTGTGTTCCGTAGGGGCGGGCTCTGCGGCCTACGCGTCGGCGGACGGTTCCGCCGCGAAGCGCTCGTACACGTCGGGCTTGGTGCGGCGCAGGCGCCGGGCGAGGCCGATGCCGAGGACGAAGACGGCGGGGGCCACGGCCATGAGGATCATGTTGACCAGGGAGGACGCACCCGTGAAGAGGTCGAGGTGGGTGCAGACCAGCACGATGGCGATGCTGAGGAGCACCGTCGCCGCGATCGGCGCGACGACCGTGCGCAGCACGCCCTCCTCGTGGGTGATGCGGCGGAAGTAGAACGGCACGGCGATCGCGGCGAGCAGCTGGAGCGCCATCAGGCCGATCATGCCGGGGGTGTTCACCCACAGGAGCAGCTGCGCGTACGGGTCGGCACCCGCGGCCCAGAAGGCGAGGACGACGGCCGCGCCGAGCACGGTCTGCGCGACGCCCGCGAGGTACGGGGAGCGGTGCTTGGCGTGGACCGTGCCGAACACCTTCGGCAGGACGCCCTCCTCGGCGAGCGCGAGCCCGTAGCGGTTGATCGCGTTGTGGAAGGCGAGGAGCGAGGCGAGGACGCTGGTCACGATGAGGATGTGCATCAGGTCGGCCGCCCAGCCGCCCACGAAGGTGGTGATGGCGGAGAAGAACAGGCCGGCCGGGTCGCTGCCGGCCGCCTGGACGACGTGGGCGTCGCCGAAGGCCTGGATGACGGTCCAGACGATGAACGCGTAGAACAGGCCGAGGAAGGCGACCGCGATGTAGGTCGCGCGGCGCACCGTGCGGCCGGGGTCGCGGGCCTCGCGGCGGTAGATGACGGTCGACTCGAAGCCGGTGAACGCGGCGAAGGCGAAGGCCAGTACGGCGGCGGTGCCCGGGACGAGCACGTTGCCCGGCGCGAAGGACGCGGCAGACAGGCCGTGCGCGCCGCCCTTGAGGAGCACGCCGCCCGCGAGCAGGACGAGGATGCCGGTCTCGGCGCAGAGCAGGACGCCGAGGAGTTTGGCCCCGAAGTCGATGGACCGGAAGCCGCCGTACCAGATGAGCACGAGCCCCGCGAGGGACACGGGCAGCCAGGGGATGTCGATGCCGAAGAGGGCGTGCAGGGTGTCCTGCGTGGCGGTGCCGAGCAGGCCGTAGACGCCGATCTCCATGCCGTTGTAGCCGACCATGGCCAGCAGGGCGGCGCCGATGCCGACGGAGCGGCCGAGGCCGCGCGTGATGTACGCGTAGAAGGCGCCGGCGCTGCGGACGTGGCGGCTCATCGTGGTGAAGCCGACGGCGAAGACGGCGAGCGTCAGGCCGGCGAGGAGGTAGCCGACGGGGGCGCCGATGCCGCCGAGCGCGATGGCGAACGGGGCGACGCCCGCCATGACGGTGAGCGGGGCGGCGGCGGAGACGACGAAGAAGGCGATGTCGGCGGTGCCGAGGGTGCCGGCGCGCAGGGTGGGCTCCGCGGCGGTCGCGGTCGCGCTGTCCTGCGTCTGCGGTGAGGTTACGGGCATGGGGAGGGAAGCCCTTCTGGCGGCGGGGGACGGGGGTCCCGGAGGCGTCGCCCCGGTGGCCGGGAAGCGAAACCTAAAGGCTTTCGGTTTCGGCAATGTAGCCTCCCGTTGGGCATTCGGGAAGACCTCAGATTCGGAGAGCGCACGATGGGACGGCCGAGCAAGCCACTGCTGGACAGGGAGCGGATCACCACGACCGCACTCGAACTCGTCGACGAGAAAGGCGACTTCAGCGTTCCGCGGATCGCGAAACGGCTCGGGGTCCAGACGGGATCCGTGTATCACCATGTGGACGGCCGGGACGGGATCGTGGAGCTGCTGCGCGAGCGGGTCGCCGCCGCGATCGACCCCGCGACGCTCGCCCGCGACGAGCGGCCGTGGGCCGAGGCGCTCGCGGACTGGGCCCGCTCCTACCGGGCCGCCTTCGCCGCCCACCCCAAGGCGATCCCGCTGCTCACGACGTCACCCGTGCGGGCCCAGCGCGTCCTCGACCAGTACGAGCTCGCGGCCGGGGTCCTGCTGGACGCCGGGTTCGCCCTGCCGGACGTGATGCCGGTGATCATCGGCCTGGAGAACGTCGTACTCGGCTCCGCCCTGGACATGGCGGCGCCGGAGGCGATGTGGGAGCTGGCCGACGAGACGGCGACGCCGCGCCTGGCGGCGGCCCTGGCCGCGATGGGCGCGGGCCGCGCCGACGCGGCGTTCGAACTGGCGCTGACCGGGTTCCTCGCCCACGTGTCCACGCTGCGGAGGTGACCCGCGGGGGCTACGCCCCGTAGAAGCGCTCCTCCATCACCGCGCGCGCCCGGCGCGTCATGCGGCGATAGTCCTCCAGCATGTCGCCGACGTGGCCGGGGTCGTAGCCCAAGTACCGTCCCACCGCCGCGAGCTCACGCCCGTCGGACGGGAACGTGTCGCCCGGACGGCCGCGCACCAGCATGACCGCGCCGCGCACGCGGGACGCGAGGATCCATGCCTCGTCGAGGATCGCCGCCTCCTCGCCCGGGATCAGCTCCGCCGCGCACGCCGCGGCGAGCGCCTCCCGGGTGCGGGTCGTGCGCAGGCCCGGCTCCACCCACCCGTGCTGGAGCTGGAGGAGCTGGACCGTCCACTCGACGTCGGAGAGCCCGCCGCGGCCCAGCTTCGTGTGCAGCGTCGGGTCCGCGCCGCGCGGCAGCCGCTCGGACTCCATACGCGCCTTGAGCCGCCGGATCTCGCGCACGGCGTCCTCCCCGAGCCCCTCGGCGGGGAACCGCAGCGGGTCGACGAGGTCGATGAAACGCCGGCCCAGGTCCAGGTCGCCCGCGACCGGTTCGGCCCGCAGGAGCGCCTGCGACTCCCACACCAGGGACCACCGCCGGTAGTACGCCTCGTAGGACTTGAGGCTGCGCACGACCGGCCCCGACTTGCCCTCGGGCCGCAGGTCCGCGTCGATGAGGAGCGGCGGATCCGCGCTCGGCAGGGCGAGCAGCCGCCGCATCTCGGACACGACGCGGTTCGCGGCCTTCGCCGCCTCCTGGTCGTCGACGCCCTCGCGCGGCTCGTGCACGAACAGCACGTCGGCGTCCGACCCGTAGCCGAGCTCGTGCCCGCCGAACCGCCCCATGGCGATGACGGCGAACCGGGTGGGCAGCTCGTCCCCCCACCCCTCGCGCACGACGGCCCGCAGCGTCCCGGCGAGGGTCGCGGCCGTGATGTCGGAGAGCGCGCCGCCGACCCGGTCCACCAGGGCGCCCTGGTCGGCCTCGGCGGGCGTGTCCTCGGTGCCGTACGAGGCGATGATGTCGGCGGCCGACGTACGGAACAGCTCACGCCGCCGCACGCCGCGGGCCGCGGCGACGGCCTGCTCGGCGCCGCCCGCGCGCCCGACCGCGGCGAGCACCTCCTGCTCCAGCTGGGCGTGCCCGCGCGGTTCGAGGCCCCGCTGGTCGCCGAGCAGGGCGACGGCCTCCGGCGCGCGCATCAGCAGATCGGGCGCGAGCCGGCCGGCCGAGAGCACGCGCGCGAGGTTCTCCGCGGCCGCGCCCTCGTCCCGCAGCAGCCGCAGGTACCAGGGCGTCTTGCCCAGCGCGTCGGACACCTTGCGGAAGTTGAGCAGCCCGGCGTCCGGGTCGGCGGAGTCGGCGAACCAGCCGAGGAGCACCGGGAGCAGCGTCCGCTGGATCGCCGCCTTGCGGGTCACGCCGGACGCCAGCGCCTCCAGGTGCCTCAGCGCGGCAGTGGGGTCGTGGTAGCCGAGGGCGACGAGCCGTTCGCGTGCCGCCTCGGTGCTCAACCTGGTCTCGCCGGAGGCGAGTTGGGCCACGGCGTCGAGCAGCGGCCGGTAGAAGAGCTTCTCGTGCAGGCGCCGCACGACCGAGGTGTGGCGGCGCCAGGCCCGGTGGAGTTCGGTGATCGGCTCGGTCCGCATGCCCATGGAGCGTCCGGTGCGCCGCAGGTCCGCGTCGCCCTCGGGGACGAGGTGCGTACGCCTCAACCTGTAGAGCTGGATGCGGTGTTCGAGGGTGCGCAGGAAGCGGTAGGCGTCGTCGAGCTGGACGGCGTCGACCCGCCCCACGTACCCGCCGTCGGCGAGGGCGGCCAGCGCGTCCAGGGTGGTGCCGCTGCGCAGCGAGAGGTCGGCCCTGCCGTGCACCAACTGCAGGAGCTGTACGGCGAATTCGACGTCCCGGAGTCCGCCGGGCCCCAGCTTCAGCTCCCGGTCGACCTCACCGGCGGGGATGTTCTCGACGACGCGCTTGCGCATCTTCTGCACGTCGGGCACGAAGTTCTCGCGCTCGGCGGCCTGCCAGACGAGGGGCGAGAGCGTCCTGACGTACGCGTCGCCGAGTTCGAGGTCACCGGCGACGGGCCGCGCCTTGAGCAGCGCCTGGAACTCCCAGGTCTTGGCCCACCGCTGGTAGTAGGCGAGATGCGAGGAGAGCGTCCGCACGAGGGGGCCGTTGCGCCCCTCGGGACGCAGGTTGGCGTCGACGGGCCAGATCGTGCCTTCGACGGTCGTGTCGGAGCAGATCCGCATCATGTGCGAGGCGAGCCGGGTCGCGGCCTGGATCGCCTTGCCCTCGTCGGCGCCCTCGACGGCCTCGCCGACGAAGATGACGTCCACGTCGGAGACGTAGTTGAGTTCGTGGCCGCCGCACTTGCCCATCGCGACGACTGCGAGCCGGCACAGCGCGGCGTCCCCCGGCGCGTCCGCCTGCGCCATGGCGAGGGCCGCGCGCAGGGTGGCCGTGGCCAGGTCGGCGAGTTCGGCGGCGGTCTGGGCGATGTCGGTCGTCCCGCACACGTCACGGGCGGCGATCGACAGGAGGCAGCGCCGGTAGGCGACCCGCAGGGAGTTCGGGTCGACGGCGTCCGCGAGGCCCCGCTCGAACTCCGCCACACCGGGGTGCAGGTCGGACGGCTCGTAGGTGACGAGGGCCTGCCAGTCCAGCGGGTGCCGGGCCAGATGGTCGGCGAGCGCCTCGGACGCGCCGAGGACACCGAGGAGCCGGTCGCGCAGGGGCTTGGCCGTGATGAGCGTGTCGAGGAGCTCCCGGCGCTCGGGGTCACCGGCCTGCGCCTCGACGAGCCGGACGAGCCCGAGGAGGGCCAGATCCGGGTCGGCGGTGGCGCCGAGGGCGTCCAGGAGCAGCGGGTCGGAGCGCACGGCGGAGAGGCCCGGCACGTCGAGGAGCCGCTCGGCGGCGGAGGGATCCGTGAAACCGTGCCGCAGCAGCCGCGTGAACGTACTGCTCCTGCGCCCTTGCGGCACCGACATCGCACGGCCTCCTGTTCGATCACGCACTGGTCCAGAGCCTAGAGCCTGTCCGGCGGATCAGGCCGGTTTCAGGTTGCCGGAAACAGACCCCGCTCGCCTGCATGATCCGCCGGACAGTCCCCAGGGCTTCGCCGGTGAGTTCCGCCCGCGTGCGGGGTCTGCCCTTTGACGGGAGCATCGGGAGAGCGGGAGGCGGCTCATGACGAACGCGCACCCCCTGGCCCAAGTGCACGGCCGGCACACGGTACGGCCGGACGGGCGCCGGCGCTTCGCGCAGCCGGCACACACTCTCGTCCGAGAACGCAGTCGAAAACCGCAGCCGGAAAGGGAGCACCCATGGAATGGACCCTCGAAGTGGTCGTCGTGCCCGTCACGGACGTCGACCGGGCGAAGGACTTCTACGCGAAGCAACTCGACTTCAAGGTCGACGTGGACCAGGTCGTCACGGAGGGCGTCCGCATCGTGCAGCTGACGCCGCCCGGGTCGCGCTGTTCGATCGCCCTGGAGCAGGGCCTGCCGGGCGCGCCGGGGCAGCGGCCGATGCAGCCGGGCTCGCTGACCGGCATCCAGATGTGCGTGACGGACATCGACGCCGCGCGGGCCGAGCTGCTGGAGCGGGGCGTGGACGTGAGCCCGGTGCAGCACGTGGGGGCCAAGGGCTGGGAGGACGGGCCCGGCGACGTCTGGAACTCGTTCATGTTCTTCGCCGACCCGGACGGCAACGGGTGGACGGTGCAGCAGGCGCCGGCCCCGCTCTCGGAGCGCTGAGGGTTCACCCGCCCTTCACATGTGCGTGGGACAGGGGCATCTTGGCGTGTGCATGCTCTAGCCGCACCGCCGCCGTCTCTCCCCCCACCGGAGGTCTCACGTGCTTGGCAGATCACTGTTCCGACGTGGCCGCACCGCGGCGCTCGCGTCGGCCTTCGCCCTGACCGCCGCCGCGGTCGCGCTCTGGTCCGGCGTGGGCGGCTCGTCCGCGCAGGCCGCGGCGGGCGTCCCCACCCCGGACCACACCGTGGTCGTGGTCTTCGAGAACCACGCCTACAACCAGGTGATCGGCTCCTCCAGCGCCCCCTACATCAACAGCCTCAAGACGAACGGCGCCAGCCTCTCGGCCTCGTACGCGCTGACGCACCCGAGCCAGCCGAACTACTTCGCGCTGTTCTCCGGCGCCACCCAGGGCATCACGGACGACAGCTGCTACACGCCGGGCTTCTCCTCGCAGCCCAACCTGGCCTCCGAGCTGATCACGGCCGGCAAGACCTGGGGCAGCTACAACGAGGGCCTGCCGAGCCAGGGTTCGACCACCTGCTCGTCCGGCGACTACGCCCGCAAGCACAACCCGTGGTTCGGGTTCAGCAACGTCCCCACCTCCACGGCGAAGACGTTCGCGCAGTTCCCCTCGGACTACTCGACGCTCCCCCAGGTCTCCTTCGTGGTTCCCGACCTGTGCAGCGACATGCACGACTGCTCGGTGTCGACCGGTGACACCTGGCTGAAGAACAACCTCTCCGCCTACGCGACCTGGGCGAAGACGCACAACAGCCTCCTCGTCGTCACCTTCGACGAGGACAACCGCCTGGCCGGCAACAAGATCCCGACGGTCCTCTACGGCCAGCAGGTCACCGCGGGCTCGACCTCGTCGACCACCTACAACCACTACGACGTCCTGCGCACGATCGAGGACATGCACGGCCTCCCGCACGCGGGCAACGCGGCGTCGGGCAAGGACATCACGGGCATCTGGACGTCCTGACATGTACGTAGCGGACAGCCGCGCCGCGGCGTCCGCGGAACCCGCCGCCCGGCCACCGGCCGGGCGGCGCGGCACCGCGATCGCCCCCACGGTCCTGGCCCTCGGCTCGGTCAGCCTGATCACCGACGTCTCGTCCGAGATGGTCACGGCGGTCCTGCCGCTCTACCTCGTCGCGGGACTCGGCCTCTCCCCCCTCGGCTTCGGCCTCCTGGACGGCGTCTACAACGGCTTCTCGGCGCTGGTGCGCCTCGTCGGCGGCCACTTCGCGGACCGCGGAGGCGGCCGCCACAAGACCGTCGCCCTGTTCGGCTACGGGCTCTCGGCGCTCTGCAAGCCCCTGCTGCTGCTGGCCGCCACGCTCCCCACGATCGGCATGGTCCTGGCGGCCGACCGCACCGGGAAGGGCCTGCGCACGGCGCCGCGGGACGCCCTGATCTCCCTGAGCAGCACCCCGGCCACCCGCGGCAGGGCCTTCGGCGTGCACCGGGCGATGGACACGACGGGCGCCCTCCTCGGCCCTCTCGCGGCCTTCCTGATCCTGCGCGCGACGACGGACGGCTACGACGCCGTCTTCACCGTCAGCTTCTGCGTCGCGGTATTGGGCGTACTGGTCCTGCTGCTCTTCGTCCCCCGCCGCCACGAAGCCGAGCAGGTGACCGCCGAGGACAGCCGCCCCGCACCCGCACAGGAGACCACCAAGGACAGCCGCCCCGCACCCGCGCGCCCCACCCTCCGGTCCGCGCTCGCTCTCCTGCGCCGCCGCGAAGTGCGCCGCACCACGGTCTGCGCCCTGCTCCTCGGCCTCGCCACGGTCAGCGACTCCTTCATCTACCTGCTCCTCCAGCGCCGCCTCGGTGTCCCCGACCAGTGGTTCGCGCTGCTCCCCCTGGGCACGGCGGCCGCGTTCCTGCTCCTGGCCGCGCCCCTGGGCCGGCTCGCGGACCGCCTCGGCAGCTGGCGCGTGTTCCTCGCCGGCCACGCCGCGCTCCTCGCCGCGTACGGCCTGCTGCTCTCGCCGTGGCACGGCACCGCCCTGCCGTACGCGGTCCTGGCGCTGCACGGCTGCTTCTACGCGGCGACGGACGGCGTCCTGATGGCGGCGGCCTCCACCGCCATCCCCCAGGAGCTGCGCTCGTCGGGGCTCGCCGTCGTCCAGACCGGCCAGGCGCTGGCGCGCTTCGTCTGCTCGATCGGCTTCGGCGCCGCCTGGACGGCGTGGGGCGACCGCACGGCTCTGGGCGCGGCCACGGTCGCGCTGGCGGCGGGCGCGGCGGTGGCGTACGCCTTCCGGCCCACGGCCCCCACCCCCGCGGAGGTAGTACCCGCATGACGACACGTAACAGGCTGCTCGTCCTCGTCGCCGCGGTCATCGCCCTGGCGGCCGTCGCGACGGCCTCGGTCTGGCACGCGGCAGCGCGCGCCGACCGCAGGAACGAGGCGCACGCGGGCGGCCCGATGGTCACGGCGGGCCGGGTGACCCTGCCGGCCGGGGCCTCCGACGTCCCCCGCCACCTCGTCTTCCGCAACATGGCGTGGGGCCCCCACCGGGACGAGCTCACCACGGTCCCGGCGGGCCGACCGGACGCGCCCCGCACCGCGTCGGGCGTCAAGTGCCTGCGTTTCTACGCCGCTTCGGGCACGGCCGTCTGCCTGCGGGCCGAACGGGGCGCGATGCAGGACACGTACACCGCGCGCGTCCTGGACGCACGGCTCAAGGAGAAGGCCCACTACGCGCTGCCGGGCATCCCGTCCCGCGCCCGCGTGTCGCCGAGCGGGCGCTACGCGGCGTGGACGGTGTTCGTGGGCGGCGACAGTTACGCGGGCACGAACTTCTCTACGCGGGCGGCGATCGTCGACACCCGCACGGGGCACCTCACGCCGACGCTCGAGGACTTCCGGGTCGTCAAGGACGGCCGGACCTACCGCGCGGCGGACATCAACTTCTGGGGCATCACGTTCGCGGCGGACGACCGCCACTTCTACGCGACGCTCGCGACGCACGGGAAGACCTACCTCGTACAGGGCGATCTGCGCACCCGCACGCTGACCACCGTCCACCAGAACGTCGAGTGCCCGTCCCTCTCCCCCGACGGCACCCGCATCGCGTACAAGAAGCGCGTGAAGGGCCTTTCTGCGGACGCCCCTTGGCGGCTGTACGTACTCGACCTGCGCACGCTCCACGAGACGCCCCTGGCGGAGACGCGCAGCGTCGACGACCAGGCGGTCTGGAGCGACGCGCACACGCTCACGTACGCGCTGCCGGGCGACTACGGCGCGGACCTCTACACCGTCCCGGCAGACGGCACAGGCGCTCCGCACCGCCTCACGAAGGCCGCGGTGTCACCGGCGTACCTGTGACCGCTCGCGATCCGGATCCGCACATACAGGTGGCAGGCGGGTCCGCGACCCGCAAGGCTGAGGCCCATGGACATGACCCTCGAAGTGATTCAGCTGCCCGTCTCGGACCTGGACCGGGCGAAGGACTTCTACGCGAACAAGGTCGGATTCGGCGTCGACGTGGACCGCGAGGTGATGCCGGGCGTCCGGATCGTCCAGCTCACCCCGCCCGGCTCCGGCTGTTCGGTGACGCTCGCCGAGGGCGTCCCGAACCCCACGGGCACCCCGCAGCCGGGCACGTACCACGGCCTGCAGCTGGTGGTGGCGGACATCAAGGCGGCCCACGCGGAGCTGACGGCGCGCGGCCTCGACGTCTCGGAGCCCCAGCAGTACGCCCCGGACGACGGCGGCACGTTCATGTACTTCACCGACCCGGACGGCAACGGCTGGGCTATCCAGGAGTACCGCCGGCGCGCCACGCAGCCGCTGCACGAGCTGCTGCGCGACCAGCACACGCCGGCTGACGGCTGACCCGGCTCACGGCTGACCCGGCTCACGGCTCCGGGATCAGCCGCACCACCGTCACGACCAGGATCGACCCGGAGACGTAGTACCGGACGATGACGCCGCGCACGGTCGCCTCCCTGCGGTCCGCCCACCGGCCGATGGGGAGGGACCCGTGCCCGTACGGGTCGACGCCGAGGGTGTGTTCCAGCTCCGCCCTGAACGGCACGGGTCCCGCCATCTTCGCGAGGGTGTCGTCGGCGGGCGGCGCGTACGAGATGCGGTGGCGGCGGCGATGACGGTGGCTCACTCGGCTCCGGCCCTCTCCGCTTCCTCGCGGGCGAGCCGGTCCATGATGGCGTCGGCGGCCGGGTCGGGCACGGCCTCCAGCATCCAGTGCCGCATCACGGCGTGGATCTCGTGCACCCCGGCCGCGTTGATCTCCCGGTCGAACTCGTCACGCCGGTGCTCCGGCAGGGCGTCGCGGATGGCGGGGATGCTGTTGGGCACCTCGACCTCGACCCCGTCGACGAGGGTCTTGAGCGGCTCGGCCATGATGCGCTCCCTTCTCGCTCCCCGACCACGGTAGCGACCGGCACAACGCCAAAGGGGCGGGACGCGTGACGCGCCCCGCCCCTCGGACCCAAGTGCCTTACAGCACCGGCAGGTTCTTCCGCGACCTACGATGCCGCAGGACCGTGGAAAGCATGTACAGCGGCAAAACTGTCATGTAGGTCAACGCCTGCCGCAGTAGAGCTGTCCCTAATCATCAAGGTTCCCTACATTGTCTGCGGGACCGGGCGAGCCCTTCGTATGGTTGGCCCACCCAGGGGCGTCGGGTGTGGCTTTCAAGGAGGTGCCCTTTGGCGTCCGACTCCGACCTTGAAGGGTCAGTGATTCGGAGGCCGGAGCGACTTCCCCAATGCCACCCCGGCGGGGGCGTTGCCAACGGGGATCGGGGAGCCCACGACCGCGTTGGTCCTGGTGTCGATCACCGACACGCTGTCCGAGCCGGAGTTGGTCACGTAGGCGCGACCGCGGAGGGCGTCGGTGGCCACCCAGGCGGGGCCGTAGCGGACGGGGATCGGGGAGCCGACGACCGCTTTGGTCCTGGTGTTGATCAGCGACACGGTGTTCGAGTCGGAGTTGGTCACGTAGGCGCGGCCTCGGAGGCTGTCCATGGCCACCCCGAGGGAGAGGTTGCCGACGGGGATCAAGGGCCCGACGACCTTGTTGGTGTTGGTGTCGATCACCGACACGGCGTACGAGTGGGCGTTGACCACGTAGGCGCGACCGCGGACGCCGTCGATGGCCACCCCGGCGGGGCCTTTGCCGACGCGGATCGGGGAGCCCACGACGGTTTTGGTCTTGGTGTCGATCACCGACACGGTGCCCGAGAGGGAGTTGGTCACGTAGGCGCGACCGCGGACGCTGTCGACGGCCACCCCGGCGGGGCCTTTGCCGACGCGGATCGGGGAGCCCACGACGGTTTTGGTCTTGGTGTCGATCACCGACACGGTGCCCGAGTGGGCGTTCACGACGTAGGCGCGACCGCGGACGCCGTCGACGGCCACCCCGGCGGGGCCTTTGCCGACGTGGATCGGGGAGCCCACGACGGTTTTGGTCCTGGTGTCGATCACCGACACGGTGCCCGAGCCGGAGTTGGTCACGTAGGCGCGACCGCGGACACTGTCGACGGCCACCCCGGCGGGGCCTTTGCCGACGTGGATCGGGGGGCCGACGAACGCGTTGGTCCTGGTGTCGATCACCGACACGGTGCCCGAGCCGCCGTTGACGACATAGAGGCGATCACTGCGCAGGTCTTTGTGCGGCGCTGCAAAGGCGCGAGGAGCCGTGGCGGACAGGAGGGCGATGGAGAATGCCGCCAGGATGACGCTCAACCGGTCAAGCCACTGGCGCCGTGCGCTACGGCGTGGGGATGCGGGGACGTCGCCTGGCAGAAGCTCAGGGAGAGTTCGGGACATTCTTCCTCCAGGCCGGTCGACTCTTGGGGGCCGTCATGATGAGTGCGACGGCTGAGCAGCCAAGAGCGTCCACGACCGTCACAGCACATCCTTTGGTCCGCCACGGTGATCTGCCAGCCGGACTGCGCTGAACGTGACCGCTTGCCGGGACTTCTCCCATGAGCTCAGGAGCCGAGGCCGCGGCCGAAGGCAGCGGGCCGATCCCAGCCGAGCCCCTCGAAGCGTGGCAGCGAACAGTGCCGCAGGCCCGCGCGCTGCTCGGCGATGTGGACGTCACGCAGTACGAGCAGGAGTCGTGCGACCTCAGCCACTCCGACACCTCCCGATGGGCGTCCCTGGCCAAGCCTCGGAGCACGCAGCTGAGGCCCTGGTCCGGTTACCCCTGTGCCGCTTAAGTGATCCAGGAGGCCTGTCCGGTGGGCCGATCCGACGGCCCACGGCCCACAGACGGCCCAGCCCCCGACGCACGCGACGGGGCCGCCGGTCATAGACCAACGGCCCCAGAGGCTCGACGCGGCACGAAACCGCTCTGGCCTGCCCTTACAGCACCGGCAGGTTCTTCCGCAGTTCGAACGCGGTCACCTCGGAGCGGTACTCCTCCCACTCCTGCTTCTTGTTGCGCAGGAAGAAGTCGTACACGTGCTCGCCCAGTGTCTCGGCGACGAGTTCGCTGCGTTCCATGAGGGCGATGGCCTCGCCGAGGTTCTGCGGCAGCGGCTCGATGCCCATGGCGCGGCGCTCGGCGTCGGACAGGGCCCACACGTCGTCGTCGGCGCCCGGCGGGAGCTCGTAGCCCTCCTCGATGCCCTTGAGTCCGGCGGCGAGCAGCACGGCGTACGTCAGGTACGGGTTCGCGCCCGAGTCGATCGAGCGGACCTCGACGCGCGCTGAGCCGGTCTTGCCGGGCTTGTACATCGGGACGCGGATCAGGGCCGAGCGGTTGTTGTGGCCCCAGCAGATGTACGAGGGGGCCTCGCCGCCGGCGCCGGCGGTGCGGCCGCCGCCGCCCCAGATGCGCTTGTAGGAGTTGACCCACTGGTTGGTGACGGCGGAGATCTCGGCGGCGTGCTTGAGCAGGCCGGCGATGAAGGAGCGGCCGACCTTGGACAGCTGGTACTCGGAGCCGGACTCGTAGAACGCGTTGCGGTCGCCCTCGAAGAGGGAGAGGTGCGTGTGCATGCCGGAGCCGGGGTAGTCGGAGAACGGCTTCGGCATGAAGGTGGCCTGCACGCCCTGCTCAAGAGCCACCTGCTTCATGACGAGGCGGAACGTCATGATGTTGTCGGCCGTGGAGAGCGCGTCGGCGTACCGCAGGTCGATCTCCTGCTGGCCGGGGGCGCCCTCGTGGTGGCTGAACTCGACCGAGATGCCCATGGATTCGAGCATGGTGATCGCCTGGCGGCGGAAGTCCATGCCGACGTTCTGCGGGGTGTGGTCGAAGTAGCCGGAGTTGTCGGCGGGGGTGGGCCGCGAGCCGTCGAGCGGCTTGTCCTTGAGGAGGAAGAACTCGATCTCGGGGTGGGTGTAGAAGGTGAAGCCCAGGTCCGAGGTCTTGGCCAGGGCCCGCTTCAGCACGTAGCGCGGGTCCGCGAACGACGGGGAGCCGTCGGGCATCAGGATGTCGCAGAACATGCGCGCGGTGCCGGGGGCCTCGGCGCGCCAGGGCAGCACCTGGAAGGTCGACGGGTCCGGCTTGGCGATCATGTCCGATTCGTATACGCGGGCGAAGCCCTCGATCGCGGAGCCGTCGAAGCCGATGCCCTCGTCGAAGGCCTGCTCCAGCTCCGCCGGGGCCACGGCCACCGACTTCAGGAAGCCGAGGACATCCGTGAACCACAGGCGGACGAACCGGATATCCCGCTCCTCGAGCGTCCGGAGCACGAATTCCTGCTGCTTGTCCATCTTCCGATTCCACCCATCCTTGCTGGTCAGGCCGCCTGCGTCCGCGCCCTGCGGGACACCGTCGGCAGGCTCCTGAGCATCCCACCACATCACCGTTTCGTGCGCGTTGCCGACCTTGATCGACTGGCCGACCCGGGCCCGACACATCGTGCGAACGGCAGATGTATACGACTCCGTGCCCATAGTGCCTGCTGGGGCCCCTCGTCCCATAGTCCCTGCCGCGCGGAGCACCGGCTACACGGCATGGCAACGGCCCCCCGCTCCCCACTACGATCAGCGGACCCGTTCAGCCGTCCCGTCCCTTTCCCAGAAGGACTCACCATGGGTTCCGCCAAGAACACCGGCTCCGCGACGCGCAAGGCCCGGATAGAGGAGATGCGCCGCGCCGAACGCTCCCGCGAGCGCCTGCGCCGTGTCCTCGTGATCGTGGTGAGCGCCGTCGTCGTCGTGTGCCTCGCCGGATTCGGGGCGTGGGCCCTCATGAAGGGTGACGACTCGAAGGGCGGGACGGACGCGAAGTCGGCGGCCGGGTCGTTCAAGACCGGCTCGGACGGTGTGAAGACCTGGACGGGGAAGCTGGCCCGCAACCACGTCGCGAAGAAGGTGACGTACCCGATGACGCCGCCGGTGGGCGGGGACCACAACCAGGTCTGGATGAACTGCAACGGCGACGTCTACAAGAAGCCGATCCCGAACGAGAACGCGGTGCACGCCCTGGAGCACGGCGCGGTCTGGGTGACGTACACGGACAAGGCCGACCCGGGCGACGTGCAGAAGCTCGCGGCGAAGGTCCGCCAGACGCCGTACTCGCTGATGAGCCCGGACCAGGACCAGAAGGACCCGATCATGCTGAGCGCCTGGGGTCACCAGCGGACCGTGAAGAGCGCCACCGACCCGGACGTGGCCTCGTTCTTCTCGACGTTCGTCCAGGGCAAGCAGACCCCCGAGCCGGGTGCCGCCTGCACCAACGGCCTGTCCCAGTGAGGCGCGCGGCCTGGATCGCGCCGGCCGTGGCGGCGGTGCTCGTCGCGGCCGGGGCGGTCACGTACGCGGTCGCCGACGGGGACGGCGGCGGTTCGTCGGCCGTTCGGGTGCCGGGCGCCGAGTCCGCCGACGCCGGGTTCGCGCGGGACATGGCGGTCCACCATCAGCAGGCCGTCGAGATGTCGTACATCGTGCGCGACCGCACCGATGACGAGGAGGTGCGCCGCCTCGCCTACGACATCGCGCAGACGCAGGCCAACCAGCGGGGCATGCTGCTCGGCTGGCTCGATCTGTGGGGGCTGCCGAAGGTGTCCGCGAAGCCGCCGATGTCCTGGATGGGCATGGGTGACATGCCGCCGGGACAGGACGGCGCACTGATGCCGGGCATGGCCACGAACACACAGCTCGACGAGCTCCGCAAGGCGAACGGCAAGCGGGCCGAGGTGCTGTACCTCCGGCTGATGACCGCGCACCACAAGGGCGGTGTCCATATGGGCGAGGGGTGCGTCGAGCGCTGCGGGGTCGGGGTGGAGAAGCGGCTCGCGGCGGGCATGGTCGCCTCGCAGAAGTCGGAAATCGGCCTGATGGCGGGGATGTTGAAGGACCGGTCGTAGGCAGGGGGACCCGAGGGGACCCCCGCCCCGATCACGTACCGCCCCAAATCGCCCTCGAACGGCGTTCCTTGGGCTCTTCTTGGCGCTTCCATTCCCCTTGCATGAACGGTTCGGCGCAACAGTGATCAGTTGCGTGCGCAGCTCGACCGGCGCACGCGCATCACAGTCGCCACACGCGACGAACCACATCGCAGGGGGTTGTATGAGATCCACCCGTGCCGCGGCCCGCGCCGGGCTCAGCCTGGCAGCGACACTGCCACTGCTCGCCGGCGCGCTCGCCATCGCAGCACCCGTCGCCCAGGCCGACCCGAACCCGGGCGCCCGCGACGCACTGACCGGCACCAAGCCGCTGTGGGCAACGGCCAAGGCCGACCAGGGTGCCGCGTCGAACAGCTCCACCGTGCACGCCCGCGTCTACCTCGCGGGACGTGACGCGGCGGGCCTCGCGGCGTACGCGAAGGCCGTGTCCGACCCGCAGTCGGCGTCGTACGGCAAGTACCTCAGCGCCAAGCAGGCCCAGGCCCGCTTCGGCGCGACCAAGGCCCAGATAGCCGAGGTCACGAAGTGGCTCGAGTCCTCGGGCCTCACCGTGACCGACGTCAGCAAGCACTACATCTCCGTCTCGGGCGAAGTCGCCGCCGCCGAGAAGGCGTTCGGCGCCCAGCTGCACAACTACGCCAAGGGCGCGCACACCTACCGCGCGCCCACGGCCGCCGCCACCGTGCCCGCGTCCCTGGACGGCGCCATCCTCACGGTGACCGGCCTGGACAACGCGCCGCACAAGGCGAACCACGACGAGACGCTGCCGCCTCCGGACGCCGTGTTCCACAACGCCGGCCCCTTCTCCTCGTACTTCGGCTCGAAGACGGCGAGCAGCCTGCCGTCGGCGTACGGCCAGAAGGCCCCGTACGCCATCAAGGGCTACACCGGCAAGCAGCTGCGGGCCGCCTACGGCGCCGGCAAGAAGACCGGCAAGGGGGTCCGCGTCGCCATCACCGACGCGTACGCCTCGCCGACCATCGCGAAGGACGCGGCCACCTACGCCAAGCGCAACGGTGACGCGGCCTACCGCAGCGGCCAGTTGAAGCAGGTCCTGCCCGCGGACTACACCAAGACCGAGGAGTGCGGGGCGTCCGGCTGGTACGGCGAGGAGACCCTCGACGTCGAGGCCGTGCACGCCGTGGCTCCCGCGGCCGACATCACCTACGTCGGCGCCGCGTCCTGCTACGACGACGCACTGCTCGACTCGCTCGGCAAGATCGTCGACGGCCACCTCGCCGACATCGTGTCGAACTCGTGGGGCGACATCGAGGCCAACCAGACCCCCGACCTCGCCGCCGCGTACGACCAGATCTTCCAGTACGGCGCGATCGAGGGCATCGGCTTCTACTTCTCGTCCGGCGACAACGGCGACGAGGTGGCGCACACCGGCACGAAGCAGGTCGACGTGCCCGCCAACTCGGCGTGGGTGACGTCCGTCGGCGGCACGTCGCTGGCCGTCGGCAAGGGCGACACGTACCAGTTCGAGACCGGCTGGGGCACGCTCAAGTCGAGCCTGTCGGCGGACGGCAAGAGCTGGGCCGCGTTCCCTGGGGCGTACACCTCGGGCGCGGGCGGCGGCACGAGCAAGACGGTGAAGCAGCCGTTCTACCAGCGCGGTGTCGTCCCGAACACGTTGGCGCGCGCCAACGGCGGCGCGCAGAAGATGCGTACGGTGCCGGACATCTCCGCGGTGGCCGACCCGAACACCGGTTTCCTCGTCGGCCAGTCGCAGACGTTCCCCGACGGTTCGCTCAAGTACGACGAGTACCGCATCGGCGGCACGTCGCTGGCGGCCCCCGTCATCGCGGGTGTGCAGGCGCTGGTCCAGGAGGCCCGCGGCGGGCACGCGCTCGGCTTCGCCAACCCGTCGATCTACGACCACTTCGGGTCGAAGATCTACCACGACGTGACGGACAAGCCGACCGGGACTGACCTCGCGGTCGTCCGCGTGGACTACGCGAACGGCTTCGACGCGGCCGACGGCCTGCTGACCTCGGTCCGCAGCCTCGGCAAGGACAGCTCGCTCAAGGCCGTCCGCGGCTACGACGACGTGACGGGTGTCGGCTCGCCGGCGCCGGGCTATGTGACGTCCTTCGGCCGTCGCTGACCGCCACGCACCACAGATGGCGCCCGCCCCCGGGGAGATCCGGGGACGGGCGCCGACGCACATACCTGTACGCGCGCTACTGCTTGACGATCCGCAGGTCGTCGCACCAGCCGCTGCCCGTGCCGGTACGGGTGTAGCAGTACAGGGTCGCCGAGGTGTTCGTGGCACCCGTGGTGAAGGTGATGCTGCCGGTGCGCCATCCGAAGGCGCTGAAGGCGGGAATCCGGGTCTCGGACCCGCCGAAGTTCTTCACTCCCACGGCGAGTTGGGTGTCGTACGCGTCGACGCGCCCCCAGCCGGAGAGCGTGTACGTGGTGTTCGGCGCGACGGTGATCTTCTGCTCGGCGGTGCTCGGGGTCCCCGAGACGCGCAGGCTGTAGCCGCCGCTGTGCGGGTTCGCGGAGTCGGCGGTGACGGTGCCGGAGGGCGCCCAGGGCGCGACGGAGCCCGTCTCGAAACCGGGGTTGGCGACCAGGTTGGTGCCGCCCGAGCAGGCCGCGTCGTCGAACGCGGACGCCTGGTGGGCGCCGATGTCAGGGCGGCAGGCGACGGGGGCGGGGCCTCCGAAGTAGTCTTTGCCGCCGGAACCCGTGGTGACCTGGCCTGCGCCGCGCGCCGGGGATCCGGCCTTCAGCTTGTACCCCGCGGGATCGGCGGAGCCCGGGTCGGCGAGGAGCGGGTCGGCGGTCACCTTGCCGGGGTCGGCGGGCTCGGAGGCCGGGTGGTTGCCGTACATCACGTTGTTGCGCCAGGTGTGCTCGGCGGGCTTGCCGCCGTAGCCGCCGGTGCCGAGGTTGTAGATGATGTTGTTGCTCCACAGCGTGGTGGAGGCGCCACCGCTGCTCTCCACGATGGCCGTCGTCGAACCAGCCCCCATGTAGAAGGTGTTGTTGAGCATCTGGGCGGCAGCGTCGCCCACGGCGTACAGAATCCGGGAGCCGTCGTTGACGGAAAGGTTGTAACGCGCCACCGTGCCCGCCGTGTTGGCTCCTCCTCCGCAGGCCCCGCACAGCAGCAGGAAGCCGCCCTCGTTGTCGTGGCTGTAGTTGTACTGGAAGACGGCGCCGCGGGTGCCGAAGTCGGCGTCGAAGGCCATGCCGTCGTTCAGGCCGGGCCGCCGCACATGGTGGACCTCGTTGTACTGGAAGACGGTGCCGTCGCTGTTGATGGTCCAGAAGCCGGCGTTGTTGCCCGCGGAACGCATCCAGATGTCGTAGCCCTCGTTGTGCTCCACGAGGGCGTCACGGGTGGCGCGGACGACCATGCCGTCGCCGCCGATGTCATGGATCTTGTTGCCGCGGAACACGACACGCGTACTCGCCGTCCACGCGGGCCCGCTGGTGCAGCCGTAGATGGCGCGGCAGTTCCAGCTGGACTGGGTGGTCAGGCCCTCGCGGTCGACCTTGTAGACCTCACTGTTCTCGACGAGTACGTCGTCGAAACGGGTCGGCGTCACCGTGCCCGAAACCCGGAACTGGATGCCGTTGCTGCTCTTGGTGTGGCCGCCGTTGACGTCATGGACGTAGACGTCATCCAGCACGTAATGCGTACCGGTGCCGTGATCGGCGAGCTCGACGAGGATGCCGTTGCGCTCGGCGTCCATGGCGCCCTTGTTGGTGACCTCCAGACCACGGATCTCCCACTGCTCGACATTGAGCAGATGGACGGCGGCGTAGACGGTGCCACCGCCCTCGATCACGGGCCGAGCGCCGCCGGAGCCGTAGGGGGCGACCCTGACGGGGGCGGCCGCGGAGCCCGATCCGGTGGGCTTGAGCTGACCGCGGCAGGTGGCTCCGCGCTTGAAGTAGAGCCGGTCGCCGGGGCCGTAGGTGACGGCGTTGGCCGCGGAGAGGCTGTTGTAGGGCGCGGCGAGGCTGCCGTCGCCGTTCGCGGCGGCGGCACAGTCCACGTAGTAGGGGGTGCTCGCGGACTGCAAGGGGTGGGGCGGATGGCCGGGGTCCGCGGACCCGGCGGCCTGGGCGCCCGGCGGGGAGACGAGGGCGGAGGCGGCGAGCGCGAGACCGGCCGCGAGCGTGGTGCAGGCTCTTCGGAGCCCGGATGTAACCGGTGCCATTCTTGCTCCTGGGGATAGGAGAGGAGTTCGGCAAGTACCGTGCCCAGCAAGGCGGTTGAGGTCAATGCCCCGGACAGGAAACGGTTACATTCACTAGTCGAACCCCCACCCCCGACACTCCCCCCACACCCCCGCCGCCCCCTAGATGAGCCGAGCCCCACCCCCTCAGGCGAGCCGGGCGAGATCCTCCCGCCGAAGCCGCCCGAGCAGCTCCTCACCGCGCGCGAACCGCTCGGCCTCCTCCACCGCGTACAACCCCAGCCGGCGCACCTCGCTGCCCTGCGCGCCCGCCATGTGCGGGGTGACCAGGACGTTGGGAAGGGTGAGCAACGGGTGGCCCGGGGGCAGCGGTTCGGGGTCGGTGACATCGAGAAACGCGTCAAGCCGGCCGGCGGCGCACTCACGAGCCAGCGCCTCGGTGTCGACGAGCGAGCCCCGGGCCGTGTTCACGACGACACCCCCGTCCGGCACGAGCTTCAGCATCTCCTCCCCCAACAACCCACGTGTCTCCGGCAGTTGGGGCGCGTGCACGCTGACGATGGAGCTGCGCCGGCACAGTTCGGGCAGGCCGACGAGTTCGGCGCCGAGGGCGGCGGCGTCGGCCTCGGTGACGTACGGATCGGTGAGCAGGATCCGGTACCCGGCGTCCGAGGCGCGGAGCCCGGCGATGACGCGGCGGCCGATGCGGGAGGCGCCGATGATCCCGACGACGCGGCCGTCGGCACCTTCGCGCGCGGTGAAGCCGGGCCAGCCGCCGGAGTAGCGGGCGGCGACGGGCAGCGCCTTCTTCGCGGCGAAGGTGATCGCGGCGAGCGTGAAGGCGACGACGGGACCCCCGTTGGCGTCGGCGGCGGAGGACACGGTGATGCCGGGCCGGTCCCACAGGGCGTCCGAGACGACGGGCTTGACCGATCCGGCGGCGTGCACGACGGCGCGGAGCCGGGGCGCGTGCGCCAGGACGTCCGAGGTGAGCTGCGGGCAGCCCCAGCCGGTGATCAGCAGCTCGGCCCCGGAGAGGACCGCGCGGGCCTCGGGGGTGCCGAGCGGTCCGGTCAGCGGCACGGGCGCGAGGTCGGCGCACCGCCCGAGCCGTTGCCGCAGGTCCGACGGGATGACCCGGTCGAGCACCTCGGCGTCCATGGCCAGTGCCGCGATCGGTCGGTGTGCTGCCACGCGCTACCACCCTCCAGCTGCAGATCTCTAGTAACCGGTTACCTCAAGATGTCAGGAGGCTAGGCCCAACGCTGAGAGATGGTCAAGAGATCGCGGAGACAGGGGGGTTGACCCAGCGTAGTAACCGTTTTAGATTCCCGCTCACCTTGTTCCAACGACGGAGGGGTTTCCGTGCCCACGGTGGCGAAGGACAGGCCCGAGACCGAGGCGGTGAAGCCCCCCGGCACCCCGGGCAGCGGGTCAAAGACGCACAAACCCAGGCAGGACAGCTTCGGGAAACGGTTTCGGAGCAGCCGCACCTTCCTGCTGCTCATGGTCCCGGGGCTGGCCTACTTCCTGCTGTTCCACTACGGCGCCTTCGTCGGCAACGTCGTGGCGTTCAAGGAGTACGTCCCGTTCGACGGCCTCTGGGCCAGCCCCTGGGTGGGCTTCGAGAACTTCACCCGGATGTTCGGCGACGCGGACTTCTGGCACGCGACGTGGAACACCTTCTACATAGCGGTGCTCCAGCTGACGTTCTTCTTCCCCATCCCCCTGGCCATCGCCCTGCTCCTGCACAGCCTGACGTCGGACTTCCTGCGCCGCTTCGTCCAGTCCGTCGTCTACCTGCCGCACTTCCTGTCCTGGGTCATCGTGGTCGCGCTCTTCCAGCAAGTCCTGTCCGACACGGGCTTGTTGAACTCGTTCCTGGGCGACTCCGGGATCCACACGGTCGACATCATCGGCAACCCGGACGCGTACCGTCCGCTGGTGGTCGCCGAGGTGGTCTGGAAGGACGCCGGCTGGGGCACGATCATCTTCCTCGCGGCGCTGATGCAGGTCGACGAGCAGCAGTACGAGGCGGCGGCGATCGACGGCGCGGGCCCCTGGCGCCGCTTCTGGCACGTGACGCTGCCGTCCATCCGCCCGATCATCGTGCTGCTCCTGATCATGCGGCTCGGCGACATCCTGTCGGTCGGCTTCGAACAGATGCTGCTCCAGCGCCAGTCGGTGGGCCCGGAGGTGGGCGATGTCCTGGACACCTTCGTGTTCTGGCAGGGAATCGTCGGCGGCGACACCGGATACGCGGCAGCGGCGGGCCTGTTCAAGGGCCTGGTGGGCGCGGTGCTCGTCTTCACCGCGAACCGGGTGGCGCACAAGCTGGGCGAACAGGGGATCTACAAATGACCACAGCCGTAAACGCCAAGACCCCCCAACGCCCGGCCTGGAAGGAGAATCCCAAACCAGCCACCCAAGCAGCCAAAGCCGTAGCGATCGCAGTCGTCCTGGCCCTGGTCCTGATCCCGTTCCTGGTGATCATCTCCACGTCACTGGCCTCGAACAAGGAAGTAGTGGCCAACGGCGGCTGGGTCCTGTGGCCCACTGACCCGACGCTGCGCGCGTATCGCAACATCCTCAGCGGCGGCATCGTCACCAAGGCCTTGGGCGTCAGCATCGGCGTAACCCTGACAGGCACCCTGGCCTCCCTGGCCTGCACCTCCTTCCTGGCCTACGCGCTCAGCCGCCCAGGAGTCCTGGGCGGCAAACCGATCCTCCTGATCATCCTCTTCACCTTCCTCTTCCCCCCGGGCATGATCCCGGCGTTCCTCCTGGTCAAGGGCCTGGGACTGCAGAACATGTACGCGGCACTCATCGCCCCCGTCCTGATCAACGTCTTCAACCTGGTGGTCCTGCGAGGCTTCTTCCAGGGCATACCGGAGGAGCTGTACGAGGCGGCGCGCCTGGACGGTGCGGGCGACTGGACGGTGTTCTGGCGGATCGTGCTCCCGCTGTCCAAGGCGGCCCTCGCCGTAGTGGGCCTCTTCTACGCGGTGAGCTACTGGAACGCCTGGTTCAACGCCTCGATCTACCTGGAGTCCGACCACTGGCCGCTCTCCCAGGTCCTGCGCACCTATGTGATCGGCGGCGCGCAGATCAGCGACACGGGTCTCAGCGAGGCCGGCATGGTTTCGGCCCCGCAGACGACGCAGATGGCGGTCCTGGTGATCGCCACCGTCCCGATCCTCCTCGTCTACCCGTTCCTCCAGAAGTACTTCACCAAGGGCGTGCTCACCGGCGCCGTCAAGAGCTAGCCAGCTGCCCACCTTTCCCGAAGGGTCCACTCACGTGTCCGGTTCCTCGATGTCGCGTCGCACCCTGCTGCGTTCCATAGCCGTCGGCGGCGCCGCCCTGGCCGCCCCGTCCTTCCTCACCGCCTGTTCCACCGACTCGGGTGGCGGCGGCTCGGTCTCCAACGCGGGCAAGAAGGCGGCCGCGTGGCCGACGTACACCCCCGCCACCGGCGCGAAGCCAGACCTGGCGGCCACCGCGGAGGGCGTCCAGGCGGGCTACACCACATACCCGGCGAAACTGGTCAAGGCCGTCGCCGAGAAGCCCGGCACGGGCAAGGAGAAGATCAAGGTCCTCTCCATCACGTACGGCACCCCGCCGAAGCCGGCGGCGCAGAACAAGCTGTGGGCGGCGATAAACAAGGCCCTCGGCGTCGAGGTCGAGTTCACAGTCGTCCCGGACGCGGACTTCCGCACGAAGATGGCGACGCTGTTCGCGGGCGACGACCTGCCGGACATCATCAACATCGGCGGCGGCTACGTCCTGCCGCGCGAGGCACAGTTCGTGAAGTCCCGCTGCGAGGACCTCACCGAGTACCTGTCGGGCGACGCGGTGAAGGACTACCCGAACCTGGCGGGCATCCCGACGTACGCCTGGCAGGGCATGGGCCGGATCTCGGGCCGGATCTTCGGAGTCCCGGTGGAACGTCCCAAGCCGCAGGACACGCTCTACTTCAACAACCAGGCTTTCACGAAGGCGGGCTACAAGCCGGGCATGTCGGCAGAGGACTTCGCGGCGATGGCGAAGGAAGCGACAACAGCCAAGAAATGGGCCCTGGGCGCCTCTGCCACCGCCTTCTTCGGCTTCAAGACACACGCCACGTGGCACGGCGCACCGAACCAGTGGCGCATCAAGGACAACAAGGCGACGTTCTTCGCGAGCACGGACGAATTCAGGACCACGCTCGAGTTCATGTCGAACCTGCGCAAGGCCGGCGCGTACTACCCGGAAGCAACATCCGTCTCGCAGGTGGACCTGAAGACGCAGTTCTGGAACGGCACGGTCCTCTCCATGACGGACGGCTTCCTCTCCTACCCCGGCTCGGCACAAGGCATCAAGAACGCCTTCGACCTGGACGCGCTGGTCCCCTACACCCCCAAAAACACCACACCCGGCTACCAGCAGTCGCAGGGCATCTTCGGCTACACGGTGATCAAGAAGGCATCGAAGGACCGCGTCAAGCTGATGCTGCGGATCCTCGACTACCTGGCCTCACCGTTCGGGACCGAGGAGTACGAGCTGGTGCACTTCGGCCTGGAGGGAACGCACTTCAAGCGGGACAAGGACAACAACCCGATAGCGACACCGCTCGGCCTCGTCGAGTCGAAGGTGAACCTGCCGTTCGTGTACCTGAGCGACGCACCCCAGGTCCTGTACGCGCCGGGCTACGGAGACCTCGTCAAACGCCTCCACGCGTGGCAGCAGAAGGTGATCCCGATGATGGTGCCGAACGACCGCTGGGGCCTGCAGTCGGACACGTACAACAAGCAGGGCGCGACGCTGGACCAGATCATCACCGACGGTGTGACGGCCACAGTCACCGGCCGCCAGAAGCTCTCCGACTGGGACTCCGTGTACAAAAAGTGGCTGAACCAGGGCGGACAGCAGGCACTGGAGGAATTCGCCAAGGAGTACGAGGCGGCGCACTGACCGTACGGCATCGTCCATGATGGTCCGGGGCGGCATCGCCCGCCCCGGACGGGCAAGTTGAGGAGACACAACAGTGGGTGAGCGGGTCACCATCCGTGATGTGGCCGCGCGCGCGGGCGTCTCGGTCGCGACTGTTTCGCGGGTCCTGGCGGGCAACTACCCGACATCGGCGGCCTCGCGCGCCAAGGTCCAAAGAGCGGTCAAGGACCTGGACTACGTGGTCAACGCGCACGCCCGAGCCCTCGCCGGCGCCGGACGCAAGACGATCGCGGTCCTGATGTTCGACGTGGTCAGCTCGTTCTACGCGGCCGTGGCGCAGGGCGTGGAGATGGAAGCGGCCCAGCACAACAGACTCACCCTGGTCTGCTCGACGGGCGGCGACCCGGCCCGCGAACTGGCCCTGGTCCAGATGATGCGCGAACAAGCGGCGGAGGCCGTGGTCCTGGTCGGCGGGGTCATCGAGGACGACGAGTACCGCGAGCGGATGGCGCACTACGCGCAGGCACTCGCGGCGGCGGGCTCGCGCCTGGTCCTGTGCGGCAGACCGGCACCGGCACCCGACGTCCCCGCACTAGTAGTCGAATACGACAACGGAGCGGGCGCACACGCGATAACCAGCCACCTGCTGGGCGCCGGCCACCGGAAGATCGCGATGATCGGCTACCAGCCGGGCAACACCACGGGCGAGGACCGAGTGACGGGCTACCTCAGAGCCCTGGACGACCACGGGGTCCCCCGCTCCGACGCGATCCTGCACGGCATCGGCTTCGGCCAGCAACACGGCTACGAGGCGATGCGCGACCTGCTCGACAAGTGCAACGGCAAGCCGGACTTCACGGCGGTCTTCGCGGGCGACGACCGAGTGGCGGCAGCGGCGATCCGCGCACTGGCGGAGGCGGGCCTACGGGTCCCCGAGGACATCTCGGTGGTCGGCTACAACGACGACCCGGTAGCAGCAGACATCACCCCCGGCCTCACCACGGTGCACATCCCGGCAGCGGAGATGGGCCGCACGGCCGTAAGACTGGCCCTGACAGGCACGTCTCGCCCGGGCCAGCAACGCCACCTCCTGGGCACACACATAGTGATCAGAAACAGCGTCCGCCCCCACCACCACTGAGCGCGCCGATCAGCCGCGTACGGACAGGGAAAGCAGCCCCACCGAACGACCGCCCGCGCACGAGACGCGGCCGCGCAGGCAGCGAGTCCCACCGGCGATCAGCCGCGTACGAAACGGGAGGGGACGTGGGGGCATGTGCGCGCGGAGCCACCAGCACCACGTACAGGCAATCAGCTCGCCAACGTGCACCCGTAGAACAGCGAGCACGTACATGCCCCCGCGGCCCCGCACCCGAAAACACAACGGCCAACGACACCCCGCACCCAAGAACGCACCCCCACCCACCACCCATCCACTCCACAGATCAAGACGACATCGCGTCAATCAGACGATTAAACTGACCCCGTGCCTCAACTACGTCTCGCCCTGAATCAGATCGACTCGACCGTCGGAGATCTCGCCGGGAACGCCGAGGCGATCATCCGCTGGACCAAGCACTCCGCCGAACAGGGAGCGCACCTGGTCGCGTTCCCCGAGATGGTCCTGACCGGCTACCCGGTGGAGGACCTCGCCCTGCGCGAGTCCTTCGTCGAGGCATCCCGCAAGGCCCTCGCCACGCTCGCGGCGCGCCTGGCAGACGAGGGCCTCGGACACCTCCCCGTGATCGTCGGCTACCTGGACCGTTCCGAGAAGGCCCAGCCCCGCTACGGCCAGCCGGCGGGTGCCCCCCAAAACGCGGCCGCGGTCCTCCACAACGGCCGCGTAGCCCTGACGTTCGCCAAGCACCACCTCCCGAACTACGGCGTCTTCGACGAGTTCCGCTACTTCGTGCCGGGCGACACGATGCCCGTGATCCGCGTACGCGGAATCGACGTGGCGCTCGCCATCTGCGAGGACCTCTGGCAGGACGGCGGCCGCGTCCCGGCCACGCGCTCCGCCGGCGCCGGCCTCCTGATCTCGATCAATGCGTCGCCGTACGAGCAGAACAAGGACGACACGCGCCTGGAGCTGGTGCGCAAGCGCGCCCAGGAGGCGGGCTGCACGCTGGCGTACGTCGCCACGATCGGCGGCCAGGACGAGCTCGTCTTCGACGGCGACTCGATCGTGGTGGACGCGGCGGGCGAAGTGGTGGCCAGGGCACCCCAGTTCGCGGAGGGCTGTGTGGTCCTGGACCTGGACCTCCCGGCGGCCGAGCCGGACGCCCCGACGGGGACGGTCGACGACGGCCTGCGCATCGACCACCTGACGATCTCCGAGGACCACGTCCCGGCGTACGAGCCGGAGCTGACCGGCGGCTACGCGGACCGCCTGGACGACGACGAGGAGGTCTACTCGGCACTGGTCGTGGGCCTGCGCGCCTACGCCGCGAAGAACGGTTTCCGCTCGGTGCTGATCGGCCTGTCGGGCGGCATCGACTCGGCCCTGACGGCGGCGATCGCGTGCGACGCGCTGGGCGCGCAGAACGTGTACGGCATCGCGATGCCGTCGAAGTACTCGTCGGACCACTCCAAGGGCGACGCGGCGGAGCTGGCCGACCGTACGGGCCTCAACTTCCGTACGGTCCCGATCGAGCCGATGTTCGACGCGTACATGGGGTCACTGGGCCTGACGGGCCTCGCGGAGGAGAACCTCCAGTCAAGGCTGCGCGGCACGATGCTGATGGCGGTCTCCAACCAGGAGGGCCACATCGTGCTCGCGCCGGGCAATAAGTCCGAGCTGGCGGTGGGCTATTCGACCCTGTACGGCGACTCGGTGGGCGCGTACGGCCCGATCAAGGACGTGTACAAGACGTCGATCTTCCGGCTGGCCGAGTGGCGCAACCGGGCGGCGGCGGAGCGCGGCCGTACTCCCCCGATCCCGGAGAACTCGATCACGAAGCCGCCGAGCGCGGAGCTGCGCCCGGACCAGGTGGACACGGACTCGCTGCCGGACTACCCGGTGCTGGACGCGATCCTGGAGATGTACGTGGACCGGGACAAGGGCGCGGACGCGATCGTGGCGGCCGGGTTCGACGCGGACCTGGTGACGAAGACGCTGCGGATGGTGGACACGGCGGAGTACAAGCGGCGCCAGTACCCGCCGGGCACGAAGATCTCGGCGAAGGGCTTCGGCAAGGACCGCCGCCTGCCGATCACGAACAGGTGGCGGGAGTCGGCGCAGTAGTCACCGCCCCCCGAACCCCAACCCCCAACCCCCAGCCCCCCGGAGCCCAGCCCCCGGAGCCCACCCGCCACGTCACGCCACGTCCCGCCACATCACGTCACGTCACCGACGACGAGTGGGCTCCCCCGCGTCCGGAGCCGAAACGACGTCGGGCAGATGCGAGGCGACGAGGAGCCCATGCCCCGTCGTGGCGGAAGCGGCAACGGCAAGGGCCCGGGAGCGACGCACGTCAACCCCGTAGGCAACCCCGGCGACCCCGATCCCGAGGACGGCGAGCCCGGCCCCGGCGACCGCAGGTGACGTGAGCCCGAACCCGGCGGCGAGGGCGAGCCCGCCGATCCAGGCGCCGCCGGCGTTGGCGAGGTTGAAGGCGGCCTGGTTGGCGGAGGAGGCGAGGGAGGGCGCGGCGGAGGCCTTCTCCATGACCATGAGCTGGAGCGGCGACCCGGTGATGAAGGCGGCCATACCGAGCAGCACCACAGCGATCGCGGCGCTCCACTCGGCACGCATCAGCACAGGGAACAGCGCCAGCACCACACCGAGCGAGACAAGCCCACCGAACAGCGTCCCGCGCAGGGACCGATCGGCGAGCCGCCCGCCGAGCAGGTTCCCGGCGGTGGCGCCGACGCCGAACAGGGCGAGCAGCAGCGTGACACTGGCCTCGGCGAACCCGGCGGTGCCGGTGAGCATCGGCGTGACATAGCTGTACGCGGCGAAGAGCGCGCCGAACCCGGCGACGGTGGTGCCGAGGGAGAGCCACACGGGCAGGGAGCCGAGGGCCTTGAGCTCACCGCGCAGCCCGCCGGACTCGCCGTGGCCGTGGTCGGCGGGAACGAGCAGCAGGAGTGCGGCTATCGCGGCGAGCCCGATGGCGCTGACGGCGAGGAACGTGGCGCGCCAGCCGAGCTGCTGGCCCATGAGCGTGGCGATGGGGACGCCGATGACGTTGGCGACGGTGAGCCCGAGGAACATCAGGGAGACGGACCGGGCCTTGCGCTCGGGCGCGACGAGCGAGGTGGCGACGACGGCGCCGACGCCGAAGAAGGCGCCGTGCGGCAGCCCGCTGACGAAGCGCGCGGCCATCAGGAGGTGGTAGTCGGGCGCGGCGGCGGACACGGCGTTGCCGGCGACGAAGAGCACCATGAGCGCAACGAGGACGCGCCGGCGGGGCATGCGCGCGGTGAGCGCGGCGAGGAGCGGGGCGCCGATGACGACGCCGAGGGCGTACGCGGAGACGAGGTGACCGGCGGAGGGGATGGAGATGTGCAGATCGTCGGCGACGTTGGGCAGGAGGCCCATCATCACGAACTCGGTGGTGCCGATGCCGAAGGCGCCCACGGCGAGGGCGAGCAGGGCCAGGGGCATGAAAAAGGGACCTTCCACGGGAAGACGGGCGGGAGACGCGGGAATCCGTAAGTTTACGTGCGGAACAAACTCTCCCGTGCCAAGTATTCCGTGAGGTGAGGCCCCGGTTTCCACCGAGTCAACAACGGGTGTGGGGAGCGAACGCGGACGTCAGGACCGGGTGAGATCGACCTTCGCCGCGATCGGCAGATGGTCGCTGCCGGTCTCGGGCAGCGACCACGACGTGACCGGCTCCACACCCTTGACCATGATCTGGTCGATACGGGCCATGGGGAACGACGCGGGCCAGCTGAACCCGAAGCCACTGCCTGCGGCACCCTGCGTGGAGCGCATCTGCGACGTCACGCCGTTCAGCGCGCGGTCGTTCATCGTGCCGTTGAGGTCGCCGAGCAGGATGACCTTGCCGAGCGTCTCGTCGGCGATGGCCTCACCGAGCGCGTCGGCGGAGGTGTCGCGCTGGCTGGCGGTGAACCCGGCGTGCAGCTTGACCCGGACCGACGGCAGGTGCGCGACGAACACGGCGACGTCACCCTGGGGCGTGGCGACGGTGGTGCGCATGGCGCGCGTCCAGCCGAGCTGGATGTCGACGGGCCGCGTCGCGCTCAGCGGGTACTTGCTCCACAGCCCGACGGTGCCGGCGACGGAGTGGTACGGATACGTCTTCGCGAGCGCCTTCTCGTAGACGGGAACGGCGTCGGACGTCAGCTCCTCCAGGGCGACGACCTGCGCCCCGGAGGCGGCGATCGTGTCGGCGGTGCCGGTCGGGTCGGGGTTCTCCGCGTTGACGTTGTGCGTGGCGACGGTGAGGTCGCCGCCGCTCGCGGTCTTGTCGGTGAGGAGCCCGCCGAAGAGGTTGAGCCAGACGATGCCCGGGACCAGTACCGCGATCAGGGCCGTCGCGGACTTCCGCACGACGGCCAGGACGAGCAGGACGGGCACGAACACGCCGAGCCAGGGAAGGAAGGTCTCGGTGAGGGAGCCCAGGTTTCCGAGGGTGTTGGGGATCTGCGCGTGGAAGAGCATCACCAGCGCGACCAGAACGGCCAGCACCGCGAGGACCGCCCCGCGGCGCCAGATCCCCCGGTCACGCCACCCGCCGGTCAGGCGGCGCAGCGGGTCTCTGGAAGGCTGGTGCCCCGAGCCGCCGCCACCCGTTTCCGTCCTGAACCCCTGCGCCATACCGTCGTCGCCTCACTGCCCTGCCGTGCACACCGACCTCGCCCTGAAACCCTAGGGGATGATCGGCGCCCTCCTCGCCGTCCACGACGGCCGTACGGGCACGAGGACGAACGCATGGGCGCCCGGGGTTCCGGATCGGCGGTGCGCAGGGGGTCTCTGTGACGAAACGCGCATATTCAGTCCGGTGGCCGCAATCCGGCGAGCGCGCAGTCGACAATCCGCTCCGAGAGGTCGTCGGCGAGCGGCGCGTCGGGCCGGATCATCGTGCGCAGCAGCATCGGCCCGACGATGAAGTCGTTGGCGAGCTCTATGTCGACGTCGGCACGCAGCTCACCGTTCTCGACGCCGCGCCGCAGCACGTCGAACATGACGCGGCGGCGCGGCTCGATCACGGTGGCGTGGTACGCGTCCCAGAGCTTCGGCAGGCTCTTCATCTGCGCGAAGACGTTGTGCAGCAGGGCCGAGGAACGGAGGGACACCCCACGTCTGCGCAGGTGCTCCAGGAGGCTGATCAGGTCGTCGCGCATGGAGATGCCCGGCAGTTCGGGCTCGGGCTCCTCCATGATGCGCAGGACCTCGACGAAGAGCTCCTCCTTGCCGGACCAGCGCCGGTAGATGGTCGCCTTGCCGACGCCGGCGGTGCGGGCGATCCGCTCGATGGACAGCTCCGTGAGCGGGACACCGTCCTCGATCAGCTTGAGGACGCCCTCGACGATGGCCCGCTCGACGGCCTCGCTGCGCGGGCGCCCCCGCACCGCGCGTCCCGCATCCACGTCCACGTCCACGACCACTCCGCCTCTCCGCCTTCCCGCCGCCCGGTGTAGCGGCGATTGTCTCAGCAGGTCACCGACCTGCTGAGACAGCTGCTGTCAGCGACTCACCCCGACGGTCTCCTCGGTGCTCTCCTCGGCCGCTGCACGCGGCGGGCGACCCGGCAGGAACAGGACGGTGACGACGGCGCTGACCAGCGCGATTCCGGCCCCGCACAGGGCGGTCACGTGCATGGCGTGCAGGAAGGAGTCGTTGGCCGCGCCGACCAGCGCGTCGCCGCGCGGGCCGAGCTTCGCCGCGATGCCGAGGGTGGCCTCGATGGACTCGCCGGCCGTGTGCCGCAGCCCGGCGGGCAGCAGGCCGAGCTTGTCCTCGATGCCGCTGCGGTACGCGGTGGACAGCACGGAACCGAGTACGGCGATGCCCAGGGCGCCGCCGACCTGGCGGAACGTGTTACTGAGCGCGGACGCGGAGCCCGCCTTCTCGCGCGGCAGGGCCTGCATGATGACGACGCTGGTGGGGGTCATGACGTGCGCCATGCCCATGCCCATGAGGAAGAAGTTGACTTCCAGGATCCAGATGGGCGTGTCCGCGTCGAGGATCGTGAACGCGGCGAGCATCGCGGCGAGGATCACCAGGCCGCCGGTCGTCACGGCGCGCACGCCGAAGCGGTCGACGACGAGCCGGGCGCGCGGCGCGAAGATCAGCTGGGCGGCGGCGAGCGGCAGCATCAGGAGACCGGTCTGCAGTGGCGAGTAGCCGCGCACGCTCTGGGTGTAGAAGACCGAGAAGAAGGTGACGCCCATCAGCGCGAAGAAGACGAGCGCGATGGCGGCGATCGCCGCGGAGAACGCCTTGTTCTTGAAGTACGAGATGTCGATCGACGGGTGGTCGCTGCGCTTCTCGTACAGGACGAAGCCGACGAGGACGACGAGTCCGGCCGCGATGGTCGCAAGGACCGCCGGGTCCGTGAAGTCGGCGAGCTGGCCGCCCTTGATGATGCCGTAGACGAGCAGGACGAGTCCGACGACGGACAGGGCCACGCCGACGAGGTCTATTCGGCCCGGCTTGGGGTCGCGGGAGTCGGGCACGAGGGCCAGCATCAGGACGACCGCGATGATCACGATCGGCACGTTGACCAGGAAGACCGAGCCCCACCAGAAGTGGTCGAGGAGCAGGCCTCCGGTGATGGGGCCGATCGCGATGGCGAGGCCGACGCCGCCCGCCCAGATGCCGATGGCCTTGGGCTGCTCGTCGCGCTCGAAGACGTTCATGAGGACGGCGAGCGTCGCGGGCATCACGAAGGCCGCGCCGATGCCCATGATCGCCCGGAAGATGATGAGCTGGACCGGCGAACCGGACTCGGCGGCCATGGCGGAGCCGAGGCCGAAGACGACGAGGCCGAAGACGAGCACCTTCTTGCGCCCGAGCCGGTCGCCGAGCAGACCCGCGGTGAACAGCAGTCCGGCGAAGACCAGCGTGTAGGCGTTGATCGCCCACTCCAGCTCGCCCTGCGTGGCGCCGAGGCCCGTGGGGGCCGGGGTCGAGATCGTCTTGATCGCGACGTTCAGGATGGAGTTGTCGAGCACGACGATCAGCAGGCTGAGCATCAGCACGCCGAGGATCGCCCATCGGCGGCGGTGCACAGCCTCGGGTATGCGCGGCGGCGCGGGAACGGCAGGAGTGGTCATGAGGCTCAGCCTAGGGGCATTTCGATACGAGACCGTCTCGTATTGGAAGTCCTTAGGAAGACTTTACGTACCCGACGGGCGACCCGCTCGCGGGGTGACCCGCCCGGCACCCACCCCTCTAGCCATTCCTCGGCACGCGGTGCCACCATGGAGGGGATCCGGGGACGCCGTAAGGGCGCCTCGAGACAACAGAAGGAGCAGTTGCGATGACGCAGCTCTCGGCTGCCCAGAACACCCCCGACAGCAGCAACAAGGCGCTGTACGGGGGCAAGAGCAACCGGCGCATCACGGTGCGCGACATCACGCTCGCCAAGGAACGCGGCGAGAAGTGGCCCATGCTCACGGCGTACGACGCGATGACCGCGTCCGTCTTCGACGAGGCCGGCATCCCGGTCATGCTCGTCGGTGACTCCGCGGGCAACTGTCACCTCGGGTACGAGACCACCGTGCCCGTCACCCTCGACGAGATGACGATGCTCTCGGCCGCCGTCGTACGGGGCACCAAGCGCGCCCTCATCGTCGGCGACCTCCCCTTCGGCTCGTACCAGGAGGGTCCCGTACAGGCCCTGCGGTCCGCGACGCGCCTGGTCAAGGAGGCCGGGGTCGGCGCCGTGAAGCTGGAGGGCGGCGAGCGCTCGCTGGCCCAGACCGAGCTGCTCGTGCAGTCCGGCATCCCGGTCATGTCCCACCTGGGCCTCACCCCGCAGTCCGTGAACACGATGGGGTACCGCGTCCAGGGCCGCGGCGACGAGGACGCGCACCGGCTGCTGCGTGACGCCAAGGCCGCCCAGGACGCCGGCGCCTTCGCCGTCGTCCTCGAACTGGTCCCGGCCGAGCTGGCCGCCGAGGTCACCCGGTCCCTGAACATCCCGACCGTCGGCATCGGCGCGGGCGCCGAGTGCGACGCCCAGGTCCTCGTCTGGACCGACATGCTCGGCCTCACCGGCGGCAAGATGCCGCGCTTCGTGAAGCAGTACGCGGATCTGCGCGGCGTCATGGGCGAAGCGGCGAAGGCCTTCGCGCAGGACGTGGTCGGCGGAACGTTCCCCCAGGAGGAGCACTCGGTCCACTGACCCGGACCACCTGAACCACAGTGGCACCACAGCAGCTCGTCGATCTTCCCCCGTCGGCGGGCTGCTGCCGTTTCCGCCGCCGCTGTCGCCGTTCTGTAGGTGCCGCACAAGGGGCTGTCGGCCGACTGTCGGTGGATTGTCGGTGGCACCTGGCACCTTGTACGTCATGACGCGAATCGACAAGAACCCCCCACACAGTGACGTCGGCGGCCGGACGGCCTCCGTCACCGTGCGGGGGCTGGTCAAGCACTACGGCGAGACCAAGGCGCTGGACGGCGTGGACCTGGACGTGCACGAAGGCACGGTCATGGGTGTGCTCGGACCGAACGGCGCGGGCAAGACCACCCTCGTCCGCTGCCTGTCCACCCTCATCACCCCCGACTCGGGCACGGCGTTCGTCGCCGGGTACGACGTGGCGAAGCAGCCCCGGCAGCTGCGCCGCGTGATAGGCCTCACCGGCCAGTACGCCGCGGTCGACGAGAAGCTCTCCGGCCGCGAGAACCTGTACATGATCGGCCGCCTCCTCGACCTGTCCCGCAAGGAGTCCCGCTCCCGCGCCGACGCGCTCCTGGAGCGGTTCTCCCTCACCGACGCCGCCACGCGCCCGGCGAAGACGTACTCCGGCGGTATGCGCCGCAGGCTCGACCTCGCCGCGTCGATGATCGGCAGCCCGGCCGTCCTCTACCTGGACGAGCCGACGACCGGCCTCGACCCGCGCACGCGCAACGAGGTGTGGAGCGAGGTCAAGCGCATGGTCGGCGACGGCGTCACCGTGCTCCTCACCACCCAGTACATGGAGGAGGCCGAGCAGCTCGCCAACGAGCTGACGGTCATCGACCGCGGCAAGGTCATCGCGGGCGGTGCCATCGACGACCTCAAGGCGAAGGTCGGCGGCCGCACCCTGCGCATCCGCCCGGCCGACCCGCTGGAGCTGCGCCCGCTGGCCGCCGCCCTCGACGACATGGGCCTCACCGGCCTCGCCACGTCGACGGTGGACGCCGAGGCAGGCGCCGTCCTGGTCCCGATCCTCAGCGACGAGCAGCTCACCGCCGTGGTCGGCGCGGTCACCGCGCGCGGCATCACGATCGGCTCGATCGCCACCGAACTGCCCAGTCTGGACGAGGTGTTCCTGTCCATCACCGGCCAGAAGGCCAGTGCCCCGCAGGACGACACCCGTACCTCCGAGCTCGAAGGGGCCGCCGTATGAGCCCCCACCCGTCGCCCACCACCACCCTGAACGAGGCGCTGCGCGCCACCCCTGATTCGACGCTGACGCCTCCCCTGAATCTCGAGGCCGACTCGCGCATCTCCCTGCGCTCCCACATCCGTCATACCGGCGCGCTGGTCCGCCGCAATCTGCTGTGGATCCGCCAGGACCCCGAGTCGATGTTCGACGCGGTCCTGATGCCGATCGTCTTCACGCTCCTGTTCGTGTACGTCTTCGGCGGCTCCATCGGCCAGGCGCTCGGCGGCGGCCAGGACCAGTACGTGCAGTACGTGGTCCCGGGCATGATGGCCATGATGAGCATGAACATCGCCATGGCGGTGGGCACGGGGTTCAACCAGGACTTCCAGAACGGCATCATGGACCGCTTCCGTACCCTGCCGATCGGCCAGGGCTCGGTCCTCTTCGCCAAGATCGTGGTGGAGCTGATGCGGCTCCTCATCGCGACGACGATCATGATGATCGTCGGCATCCTGGTGGGCTTCGACATCACGAACTGGCCCGGCCTGTTCGCTGCCGTGGGCCTCACCGCCCTCTTCGGCACGTCCATCATGTGGATCTTCCTGGTCCTCGGCGTCGTGATGAAGAGCGCCCAGGCCGTGCAGGGCATGGGCTTCCTGGTCCTGATGCCGCTGCAGTTCGGTTCGTCGATCTTCGCGCCGACGCAGTCGATGCCGGGCTGGCTCCAGGCCTTCACCGACTACAACCCGCTCTCCTCGCTCGCGGACTCCGCGCGCGGCCTGATGGTGGGCGGCCCGGTCACGCACGACGTGTGGGTGACGGTGATCTGGTCCGCGGTCCTCACGCTCGTGATGGCCCCGATCGCGATCCACAAGTTCCGTACGAAGAACTGACGTTCAGCCGGATCGGAAGATCAACCGCGATCGCGTCCCAGCAGGGCGGCGGCCTCGTCGAGAGACAGGCCGCCGCCCTCGGCGTATCCGGCGTCGTACGCGCGGTCGCCGATGACGTCACGGATCGCGGACTCGGCGGACGCGCGGGCGTCGCGCTCCAGGTAGGACCGCACGTGCCGGGACGGAAGCTGTCCGTCGGCGGCGCCCATGAGGCGGGCGGCGTCGTGGGCGTCGGCCGTGTCGCCGCTCAGGTTCAGGGAGCGGGCGGCGGTGACCAGGTGCATGGCGGGCATGTGCGGGGCGATCACCAGGGACAGCGGGTCCGATGCCAGCTCCAGCGCTTCGGCGACGCCGGCGAGGGCCTGGTCCGCGAGGCCCTCCTCCGAGTCGAGCCAGGCCTGCATCCCGACGATGAAGCCCCGGAAGACGACGAAGTTCATCGCCTTGAACTCCTCCTGGAGGAGCCGCAGTTGCTCACGCGCCTCGGCGACACGGCCGGTGGATCCGTACCGCCCGGACAGGAACATGCGGGCGGCGGGCCAGGCCTCGTTCGCATGGCGCTTGCCGGGGTCGAGGATGCCGAGCAGCAGCTGCTCGCCGCGCTCGCCGTCACCGTCCTCGATGAGGGCCTGCCCGAGCCGCGCGTTCAGGATCGCCACCTGCGCCTGCGCGCCGAGGCGTTCGGCGCCCTCGATGGCGGCCGTGTAGTCCTCGGCCGCCGCGGCGTACGCGCCGCTGCGCTCATGGGCCTCGCCGCGCGCGGACAGCGCCTCGGCGACGCCCCACCGGTCGCCGAGCCGGGTGAACAGTTCGAGGGCCTCGTCCGCGTCCCGGACGGCGTCGCCCGCCCAGTCGCTGCGGTTGGCGAGGATGTTGGCCCGCAGCTGGAGCGTGAGGGCGAGCTCCCAGGTGTAGCCGAGTTCGCGGCAGGTCCGCACGGTGACGTCGGCGAGGTTCCACAGCGCCTCCATGTCGCCGCTCATCATCACCGCGTAGAACCAGAGGTTGCCCGGCGGGCGGCAGGTCTGCGGGAGGCCCGGACTGTACGCCTGCGCGATGGCGCGCAGCTTCGCGCCGCCCTCCTCCGTCTGCCAGGTCTCCATCTCCATGTCCATGTAGGCGAGGCGGAGCAGATGCACCCCGCGCCGCGCCTCCACGAGGAGTTCGGGGCCGAGCGGCGGCGGGACGTCGGTGCAGCGCTCGTGGAGCGGGGGCGCGGGGGCGGCGGGCGGGGCGAACGGGTCGGGACCGAGCTCGGTGGCCTCCCGCGACCAGTTGCGGGCGTCGACGCGCAGGTCGCGCATCTGCCAGAACCAGCCCAGCGAGAGCACCAGGGAGAGCGTCTCCTGCTCGTCCCGGGCGGCGACGGCGTGCCGCAGGGCGGTGCGCAGGTTCTCGTATTCGCGTTCCAGGCGGGCGATGGCGGCGCGCTGACCATGGCCGCGCAGCTGCGGGTCGGTGGTGCGGGCCAGTTCGCGGTAGTACGTGAGGTGGGCGCGCTCGGCGTCGGCCCGGTCACCGGCCTCGTCGAGGCGGTCGCCGGCGTATTCGGCGACGGTCTCCAGGAGCCGGTAGCGCATGGCGCCGGCCTGGTCGCGGGTGTCGTCCGCGGCGGGTGCGTCGTCTCCTTCGTCTTCCCCCTCAGGCTCGTCGCCGTCCCAAGGGGCCGCCACCACAAGGGACTTGTCCACGAGTGAGCCGATCGCGTCGAGGGCGCCGGGGCCGCACACCGCCTCGGCGGCCGCGAGGTCGCAGCCGCCGCTGAAGACCGACAGCCGGCGCAGGACGGTCCGCTCCTCCTCGTCGAGGAGATCCCAGGACCAGTCGACGACGGCCCGCAGCGTCTGCTGGCGCGGCAGGACGGTGCGGGCGCCCGAGGTGAGCAGGCGGAAGCGGTCGTCGAGGCGGTCGGCGATCTGGCGGGGCGTGAGCATCCGCAGCCGGGCGGCGGCGAGTTCGATGGCGAGGGGCAGTCCGTCGAGGCGCCGGCAGATCTCGGCCGCGGCCCGCTCGTCGTCCCCGACCCGGAACCCGGGCCGCACGGCGGCGCCCCGCTCGCCGAACAGGCGCAGGGCGAACGGCTCCGGCAGCGGCTCCACCGGGTGCAGCAACTCGCCCGGTACGCCAAGGGGTTCGCGGCTCGTCGCGAGGACCGTCACACCGGGGCACTGGCTGAGCAGCTGCTCGGCGAGGTGGGCGGCGGCCTCGATCACATGCTCGCAGTTGTCGAGGATCAGCAGCATGCGGCGGTGCGCGCAGTGCTCGGCCAGGCGTACGAGCGGGTCCTCGCCGTGCCGGTCGGACGCGGCCCGCAGCTCCTCGGCGCCGGCGCCGCGCAGCACGGTCTCGCGGGCCCCGAGCGCCGTGACGACGGCTTCCGGGACGGCGTCCGGGTCCTCGACGGGTGCGAGCTCGGCCAGCCACACGCCGTCCGGCAGATCCATGCCCTCGGCGGCCTCCTGGGACAGCCGGGTCTTCCCGGCGCCGCCCGGGCCGAGCAGCGTCACGAGCCGCACGCGTCCGAGGTCCTCACGGATCGCCCCGATGTCCCCGGCGCGCCCCACGAACGAGGTGAGCCGGGCGCGGAGGTTGCCGGTGGGGGCGGGTGCTCTGACGGGGGCGGACGGGCCGGCGCCTTGCGGGGAGGGGGCGGCGGGGTGCGGCGCAAGGAGGTCGGCGTGCAGGGCGCGCAGTTCCGGGCCCGGGTCGGTTCCCAGCCGCTCCGCGAGCTCGACGCGTACCCCCTCGTAGGCGGCCAGTGCCTCGGCGGTGCGGCCCGCGTCACGCAGGGCGCGCAGCCGCAGCGCCTGGAGCGGCTCGTCGAGCGGATGCGCGTCGCCCAGCGCGGTCAGTTCGGGCAGCGCGGTCTCGGCCCTGCCCAGGGCCAGCGATGCGGCAAAACGCGTGCGGCGGGCGTCGAGATGGAGGGCCTCCCAGCGGGCGGCGTCCGCCGAGCGGTCCGGCAGATCGGCCAGCGCGGGGCCGCGCCACAGGGCGAGCGCGTCGTCGAGGACGGCCGCGGCCTTTCCCGGGTCTCCGTCGGCCAGCGCCCGTACCCCGTCCCTCACGAGCCGGTCGAAGCGGAACAGGTCGATGTCCTCGGAGGTGGCGGCCAGCCGGTAGCCGCCGTCGAGCGAGTGCACCGCGTCGGCGCCGATCGCCCTGCGCAGCCGGCCCACGAGCGCCTGGAGCGCGCCGGTCGCGTCGGCGGGCGGTTCGGCGCCCCACACCTCGTCGGCGAGCACCTGCGGCGGGACGGTACGGCCGGGGCGCGTCGCGAGCACGGTCAGCAGGGCACGCAGCCGCGCCCCGCCGACGGGGACGGCCGTGCCGTCGTCGCGGAGTGCCTGTGTGGAGCCGAGGATGCGGTAGCGCACTGGCCCATTGTCCCCAAACGGGCCGCCGGACCGCGCCCGGGTTTCGGCGGGAGGGCGATCCGGGGCGCGGAGCATGGGTTCCGGCGGCGGCCAGATACCCGTCAGGGCGGGGGCAGTGGGCACATTTTGCCGGTTTCTTCGCCGGTTTCGCGGAACCCGGGGCCTGCCCCGGCACGTTCCCCCCACACCGCACCACCGATACGGTCAGCCCGTCGACCCCGCACCGCACCGCACCAGGCCGCACGCACCCCGGGAGCCATCCTCCATGACCACCGCCGCCACCCGTCGCAGCGATCGCAGGATCAGCCCCGTCTTCCTCGGCATCGCCGCCGTCACCGCCGTCACCGGCTGGGCCGTGTGGACGGACTTCGCCGCGCAGCCCGGCATCGCCGTCTTCCTGTTCGTGACGGGCGCCTGGATCGTCTCGCTCTGCCTGCACGAGTACGCGCACGCGCGCACGGCCCTGCACAGCGGCGACATCTCCATCGGCGCGAAGGGTTATCTGACCCTGAACCCGCTCAAGTACACGCACGCCCTGCTCAGCATCGTGCTGCCCGTCATCTTCGTGATCATGGGCGGGATCGGTCTGCCCGGCGGCGCCGTCTTCATCGAGCGGGGCCGGATCCGGGGCCGCTGGCGGCACAGCCTCATCTCGGCGGCGGGCCCGCTGACCAACGTCCTGTTCGCCGTCGTGTGCACGGCGCCGTTCTGGCTGGACGCGCTGACCGGGGTGCCGGACACCTTCCGCTACGCGCTCGGCTTCCTCGCCCTGCTCCAGGTGACCGCGGCGATCCTGAACTTCCTGCCGATCCCCGGCCTGGACGGCTACGGCGTCATCGAGCCCTGGCTGTCCCGGAGCTTCCGGAGGCAGGTGGAGCCGTTCGCCCCGTTCGGGCTGCTCGCCGTCTTCGGCATCCTGTGGATCCCGGGGGTGAATGAGGTGTTCTTCGACGCGATCCACGCGATTCTGCGCTCCCTCGGTGTCACCGAGTGGGACACCTACTGGGGGCAGGAGTTCTATCGCTTCTGGCAGGGCACCCCTGACATCCCCGTCGTCACGCAGTAGGCGCGGAGGCGGCTACCGCCTTCGCCTGCTTCTCCGCCTTGGCCCGGCGCGCGTAATACCAGGTCATGTTCGAGGTGAGGCCCGCGAGCAGGACCCAGACGATGCCGAGCAGACTGCCCTGCACGAAGGCGACCACGGCGGCGACCACCGAGAGGACGCAGACGACTAGGGCGTACAGAGCGAGGCGGGGCATGGGGGTCGGCTCCTGTCGGACGGAGAGGTCGTACGCCGACCAGTGTCCCCCATGCCCCTCCCGCGGCTGCACGTCGGCTCCGCGTCCGTTGTGCGCAGCGGCTACGGCTGGTTATACGTCGGTGACCCGCAGCCCCGCGTGTGCCTTGTAGCGGCGGTTCACCGAGATCAGGTTCGCGACCAGTGACTCCACCTGGTGCGCGTTGCGCAGCCGGCCCGCGAAGACGCCGCGCATCCCTGGGATGCGTCCGGCGAGGGCCTGCACCATGTCGGTGTCGGCGCGGGCCTCGCCGAGCACCATCACATCGGTGTCGATCTCCTCGATCTCCGCGTTCTGCAGGAGGACTGCGGAGAGGTGGTGGAAGGCGGCGGTGACCCGCGAGTCCGGCAGCAGCGCCGCGGCCTGCTCCGCCGCGCTCCCCTCCTCCGGCTTCAGCGCGTACGCGCCCTTCTTGTCGAAGCCCAGCGGGTTGACGCAGTCGACCACGAGCTTGCCCGCGAGGTCCTCGCGCAGCGATTCCAGCGTCTTGCCGTGGCCCTCCCACGGCACCGCCACGATCACGATGTCGCTGCGGCGCGCACACTCCGCGTTGTCCGCGCCCTCGACGCCCAGGCCCAGCTCGTCGGCTGCCGCCTCGGCGCGCTCCGCCGCACGGGATCCGATGATCACCTTCTGGCCCGCCCGGGCCAGCCGGTACGCGAGCCCGCGGCCCTGGTCGCCCGTGCCGCCCAGCACGCCGACCACCAGGCCCGATACGTCGGGGAGGTCCCAGGGGTCCTTCGCGGGCGCCTTCTGCACACTGTCGGTAGAGGTCATACGGTGACCTTACTCAGGCGTACGAGCCAGTAGCGCGGCGACCGGGATCCGTCTGAACGTGATCGTCTCGTACGCGCCGAAGTCTCCCGTCTCGTAGAGGAGTCCGACCGTCTCGTCGTCGGTCTGTACGAGGTCGGAGTACGCGGCGGGCAGGCCGTCGACCGTGTGGGCCACGCGCCAGGTGACGCCCTCGTCCTCGCTCGCCCGCACGCTCATCAGCGCCCTGGACCCAGGGTCCGCCGGGCCCGCGAACAGCAGCAGCTCCCCCAGCCTCAGCAGGCTCCCCTCCACCACCGGGCCCACGAGGCCCGCCTGCGGCCGGAACGCCTTGACCAGGCTCTCGCCGCCGTCCTCCGATGTCGCGTCCGCCCTCGTGCCCGGCGCCGGCGAGTCGTTGCGGGCGTTGAAGTACAGCCGCCCGTCGGGCAGTTCGGCTGCTGTCGTCTCGTTCACGTTCACATAGCCGTCCGGGTGGTCGTCCACGTAGCCGAGCCGCCAGGTCCTGCCCCGGTCGTCGCTCAGCAGGCAGTGGCCTCCGTCGTACTTCCCCTCCGTGCCGGTGTCGCCTCCGGCGGGCGGGAGTGAGTGGTTGGCCGGCACCACCACGCGTCCGCTCTGTGTCTGGATCGCGTGGCCCGGGCCCGTGGCGTACCAGCGCCAGGTCCTGTCTTTTGCCTGCGCCGTGATCTCCCTGGGTGCGGACCACGTCAGCCCCTCGTCGTCGCTGTGCTGCACCCAGATCCGGCGCCCGTCCTCGGGCTCCACCTCGCCTCGTCTGATCGCCGCTTCTGTGGCCTGCGCCGCGTTCCGTACGTGGACGATCAGGACCCGTCCCGTGTCCAGGACCACCGGCGCCGGGTTTCCTGCCAGGTCGTCGCCGTTCGCCGCCACCACCTGGAGCGGGTCCCAGGTGCGGCCGCCGTCCGTGGATCTCTTCAGGACCACGTCGATGTTCCCGTGGTCCTCCCTCGATCCCACTCGTCCCTCGCAGAACGCGAGCAGCACGCCGGAGTGTGTCGTGACAGCCGCGGGGATCCGGAAACTCGCGTATCCCTCGCGCCCCGCGCGGAAGGGAACAGACGTCTCAGTCAGCACCCCCCATCCCTCCCCGCCCAGAGGGAATTCCCGGTGAACTCGGCCTGACGAGTGGACTGTTGCGGCAGTATGCGCAGGCATGGACGCCGTACGGGTCGCACTGCTGCGGGAAGTACTCGCCGGAACCGAGTGGCTGGGCGCCGCGCGCCGCTTCGCGGGTGCGCTGCGGACCTCCGTCGTGCCGCACGGGGGTGGGCTGCTCCTCGTCGGCACGCCCGAGTACGAGCCGTGGCATCTCGCGGCGCATCTTGTGGACGAAGCCGCTTGGTCCGGCATGCCCGAGCTGTCGCCCACGCTCGTGCGGCACCGGGCGGGGGTTGGGGATCCGGCCCATCTTGCGGTCGGGCTCGGGCGCATCGAGGCGGCCCGGCGGGGCGAGACCCTGCTCGTCGTGGCGCCTGGGGCGCCCGGTGAGGAGCTGCTGGAGCGGGTGCATGACGCTCGGCGGGCGGGGGCCACGGTTCTGGCGATCGACTCGGGTGACCGTGATCTGCATGCCATGGCTCATGAGGCGCTCACGCCCGGGCCTGATCTCGACCTCGATACGGCGCAGCATCTGGTCAGCGCGGCGGCGGGCGAGAATCCCGTCGGGGGGCCGGGCCGGGGGCCTCGGCGGCGCTTCCGCGATCGGCTGTCCCGTCTGGCGGATCATCTGACTTCGCCGCCGCCTGCGGGATGGTAGGGGGCGCTTGAAGGGTGGGTGGTGGGTGGGGGTGCGTTCTTGGGTGCGGGGTGTCGTCGGCCGTTGTGCTTTCGGGTGCGGGGCCGCGGGGGCATGTACGTGCTCGCTGTTCTACGGGTGCACGTTGGCCAGCTGATTGCCTGTACGTGGTGCTGGTGGCTGCGCGCGCACATGCCCCCGCGTCCCCTCCCGTCTCGTACGCGTCTCAGCGCCGGTGGGACTTGCTGCCTTCCGGGCCGCGTCTCGTGCGCCGATGCCTAGTGCCGGTCGGGGCGGCCAGTCGTGCGCGGGTCAGGGGCGCCCCTCTTGGCGGCGTCAGGTCTCTTCGTTCTCGTCCTTGGCCGTGGCGTCGTGCCACTTGGGGTCCGTCTCCCATTCGAGGTTTCGTTCACGCGCCGTCTCCATCGCGTGTTCCGCCTCGGCGCGCGACGCGTACGGGCCGAAACGGTCCTTGTTGGGGCACTCGGGCCCCTCCTCGACCTTCTGGTGCTCCAGGCAGTAGTACCACTCGCCGGGCTTCCCGACGGTCCGCCTCTTGAACAGGGCCATCTGCGGCTCCTCTCGCCATGACCATGGTCCCCCACAGCCGCTCGATACACTCGCTGGCATGTCTGGCCAGTCGCTGCTCGTACCAGGGGAGCTCTCTCCCACTCGTTCCGTACCCGGAAACATCCGGCGTCCCGAGTACGTGGGCAAGCCCGCGCCGACGCCGTACAAGGGTCCCGAGATCCAGACCCCGGAGACGGTCGAGGCCATGCGCCTCGCCGGCCGGATCGCCGCGCGGGCCATGGAGGAGGCCGCCAAGGCCATCGCGCCCGGTGTGACCACGGACGAGCTCGACCGCATCGCGCACGACTACATGTGCGACCACGGCGCGTACCCCTCGACCCTCGGCTACCGCAACTTCCCGAAGTCGCTGTGCAGCTCCGTCAACGAGGTCATCTGTCACGGGATCCCCGACTCGACCGTTCTCAAGGACGGCGACATCATCAACCTCGATGTCACCGCGTATATCGGCGGCGTCCACGGCGACAACAACGCGACCTATTTGGTCGGTGATGTCGACGAGGAGTCCCGGCTTCTTGTCGAGCGGACCCGTGAGTCCCTCAAGCGCGCCATCAATGCCGTCCGGCCCGGGCGTCAGATCAACATCATCGGCCGCGTCATCGAGTCGTACGCCAAGCGCTTCGGCTATGGAGTCGTGCGGGACTTCACCGGGCACGGGATCAACTCGTCGTTCCACTCCGGCCTGATCATTCCGCACTACGACAGCCCGCACGCCACCACCGTCATCCAGCCCGGGATGACCTTCACCATCGAACCCATGCTCACGCTCGGCACCCATGAGTACGACATGTGGGACGACGGGTGGACCGTTGTCACCAAGGACCGCAAGCGGACCGCTCAGTTCGAGCACACGCTCGTTGTCACCGACACCGGTGCGGACATCCTTACTCTGCCCTGACGCGGATTCGTCCGTAGGCCCGTCCCTCTGTGGGGCGGGCCTTTTGTGTTGCCCGGGTGAGCGATCGGGGTAGCGTTTTTACCGACAGGGCGTCGGGAACCTGGTAAGTTAGGTAAGCCTAAGTTTAATGATCTGGAGGCCTCATGGATACGCCGTTCTCCACCCTGATCCGCACCGCCTCCCACGAACAGCACACAGAGGCCGAGAGCACCACGTTCATGAGTGACCTTCTCGGCGGAGCCCTCGGCGTCGACGCCTACGCCCGGTACACCGAGCAACTCTGGTTCGTCTACCGGGCCTTGGAGGAAGCGGCGGAGCGGCTGGAGGGGTCCGCCGTCGCCGGTCCGTTCATTCAGGCCGAGCTGTTCCGGGTTCCCGCCATCGAGCGGGATCTGGCCCACCTCCGGGGGGACGGGTGGCGCGACGGCGTTTCCGCGCTGCCGGCCACCCAGGCCTACGCCTCGCGCGTCGCCGAGTGCGCCCGGGACTGGCCCGGGGGCTACGTCGCCCATCACTACACCCGGTACCTGGGGGATCTGTCCGGCGGCCAGATCATTCGCGACAAGGCCGAGAAGAACTGGGGCTTCGCCCGCAAGGGTGATGGTGTGCGGTTCTACGTGTTCGAGGGGGTTCCGAACCCTGCTGCTTTCAAGCGCAGTTATCGCGTTCTGCTTGATGGGGTTCGCGTTGATGAGCTCGAGAAGCTGCGCATCGTGGCCGAGTGCAAGCGGGCGTTCGCCCTCAACACCGCCGTCTTCAGGGCTCTCGGCGAGGAGTTCAGCAGCGCCGCCTGATCAGGTCAGGCGGACTCTGCCGCCTACTTCGATCAGGCCTTCCGGCTGGGGGGCCGTGAGGATTTGGGAGCCTTTGCCCTGTGTGATGTTCAGGGCTCTGCGCAGGTGTGCCGTGAGCAGGAGTGCTGCCGCCCCCGTTGCCTCGTCCTCTTCGATTCCGTCGTTCCTGCCCGGGAACCCTCGGGCCCTCACCCGTCCTGCCGCCGCGTCCTCCCATGCCCAGGCGTAGACCCACTCCCCCGGCGGGGGAACTTGGAGCTTCTCCACCTCTGCTGCCGAGCCGTACTCGCGCAGCGTCCGGGATGGCGCCCACTCCGGTCGCGCCTCGATCCAGGTGAACTCCCCGTCCAGTCGCGTGCCCACCACTCCCGCGGGCGTGACCAGTTCGGGTACGTCCAGGAGCCAGGCCGTGCCGACGCACGGGTATCCGGCGAAGGGCAGGCGCGTGGTCGGTGTGTAGATGTCGATGACGCCGCGCTCGGGGTCGTCCACGAACACCGTCTCACTGAAGCCCAGCTTCGCGGCCAGGGCTTGTCGCTCGTCCCTGTCCGGGACGTCACTTCCTTCGCGTACGACTCCGAGCTCATTGCCGTGGTCGCCATCGGGGCCGCAGAAGACTCGGAGCACGTCGTAGTCCGTCACCGGGACAGTCAATCACTCGGTGGGGGTTGGCGGGTTTTTGCCTTTCGTTTGCCTTTTCTCGGGTCGCCCATGGGTCGCTTGTAGCCGGGGCGCGATCGGTGCCTTTTTGTGAGAGCTGAATCACTGGACCCCCGGGTAGCACTGAGGTAAGCCTCGGTTAAGTTAGGTCCGCCTCACTCACTGTGCCTCACCGTCTTGGAGCCCGCATGCGAGCCGTCCGACTCACTGTTGTCACCGCCGCCGCCACCGCGGCGACCCTGGCCGCCGTCACGGGCTGCACCCAGAAGAGCGACGCCAAGGCCGGTGGCGACCGCGTCGTCGAGGTCACCGCCACGGATGACAAGTGCGATGTCTCCAAGACCGAGTTCCCGGCCGGCCATGTCGAGCTGTCCATAGAGAACAAGGGCTCCAAGGTCACCGAGGTCTACGTCCTGTTCCCGGACGACCGGATCGTCAGCGAGCGCGAGAACATCGGCCCCGGCACCAAGCAGAAGCTCACCGCCGAAGTGAAGGCCGGCTCGTACGAGATCGCCTGCAAGCCTGGCATGAAGGGCGACGGCATCCGGCAGAAGGTGACCGTCACCGGCGGCAAGGCCGTCAAGCGTGACGCCCGTCTGGACAAGGCCGTCGCCGCCTACCGGACCTACGCGCAGGAGCAGGCCGACGAGACGCTGCCCAAGGTCACGACGTTCACGGACGCCGTGCGCAAGGGTGACCTGAAGGCCGCGCAGGCCGCGTACGCGCCGTCCCGTATCGGCTGGGAGCGCACCGAGCCCGTCGCCGAGTCCTTCGGTGACATCGACCCGAAGGTCGACGTCCGCGCGGACGGCCTGGAGGAGGGGCAGGACCCGAAGACGGACTGGACCGGCTGGCACCGCCTGGAGAAGGCGCTGTGGCAGGACAAGAAGATCGGCTCGCGGGAGAAGGAGCTGGCCGGTCAGCTCGACAAGGATCTGAAGGACTGGCAGACGCGGGTGGGTAAGGCGGACATCACGCCTACCTCCATGGCCAACGGCGCCAAGGAGCTCCTCGACGAGGTCGCCACCGGCAAGGTCACGGGCGAGGAGGAGCGCTACTCGCACACCGACCTCGTCGACTTCAAGGCCAACGTCGAGGGTGCCGAGAAGGCGTACGACCTGCTCAAGCCCGTCGCCGCGGAGAACGACGCCGCGCTGACGAAGGAGCTCGACAAGCAGTTCGCCGCCTTGGACACGCTGCTCGACAAGTACCGCAAGGACAAGACCTCCTACGAGTTCACCTCCTACGACAAGGTCGGCAAGGCGGACCGCAAGGAGCTCTCGGACGCGGTGAACGCGCTCGCGGAGCCGCTGTCCAAGCTCGCCGCCGCCGTCGTCGTCAAGTAGTCCTCCGGGTACTCAGGTAAGGGGTCAGGGATGACGGACACCACCGCCGATATCTCGGTCGGATCGGACAACTCTCGTACGCCGTCGCGTCGTTCGCTGCTCGCGGTGGGCGGGGCCGGGCTCGCGCTCGGTGCCGCCGCCGCGGGAGGCACCGTCGCCGTGACGCGGACCGGTGACGATCCGCAGCCGGTCGCCGACTCGGGCGGCGCCGTGTCGTTCCACGGCGCGCACCAGGCCGGAATCGCCACCGCCGTGCAGGATCGTCTGCACTTCGCGTCGTTCGACGTGAAGACCGACGACCGCGACGAGTTCGTGCAGCTCCTGAAGGACTGGACGAAGGCGGCGTCCCGCATGACGGAGGGGCACGCGGTCGGCGAGGGCGCGTACGGCGGGTTGCCCGAGGCGCCGCCGGACGACACCGGCGAGGCGCTCGGCCTCAAGCCGTCCCGGCTCACCCTCACCATCGGTTTCGGCCCGTCCCTGTTCGAGAAGTTCGGGCTTGCGGACCGGCGGCCGGAGGCTCTCGTCGACCTGCCGAAGTTCCCCGGTGACAATCTCGACAAGGCCCGCAGTGACGGTGACCTGTGCATTCAGGCCTGCGCGGACGATCCCCAGATCGCCGTGCACGCCATCCGCAATCTCGCCAGGATCGGCTTCGGCAAGGTCGCCGTCCGCTGGTCCCAGCTCGGCTTCGGCAAGACGTCGTCGACGACTCCGGACGCGCAGACCCCGCGCAACCTGATGGGCTTCAAGGACGGCACCCGCAACATCGCCGGCACCGAGACCGCCCGCCTGGATGAGCACGTGTGGGTCGGCGCCAAGGACACGGACGCCAACTCGGCCTGGATGACCGGGGGTTCGTACCTCGTCGCGCGGCGCATCCGGATGAACATCGAGACGTGGGACCGTACGTCGCTCCAGGAGCAGGAGGACGTCTTCGGCCGCGACAAGGGCGAGGGCGCCCCGGTCGGCAAGGCCAAGGAGCGCGACGAGCCGTTCCTGAAGGCGATGAAGCCGGACGCGCACGTGCGGCTCGCGCACCCCGACTCCAACGCGGGGGCGACCATCCTGCGCCGCGGCTACTCCTTCACCGACGGCACGGACGGTCTCGGCCGTCTGGAGGCCGGCCTGTTCTTCCTGGCCTACCAGAAGGACGTGCGCAAGGGGTTCATCCGCGTGCAGCGCAACCTGTCGCGCAGCGACGCGCTCAACGAGTACATCCAGCACGTGGGTTCGGCCGTCTTCGCCGTCCCGCCGGGCGTCCGGGACTCCGGCGACTGGTGGGGCCGGGCGCTGTTCTCCAAGGAGGCATGAGGACACGATGTTCGGCAACTATCTGATCGGTCTGCGCGAGGGACTCGAGGCCAGCCTCGTCGTCTGCATTCTTATTGCGTATCTGGTGAAGACCGAGCGGAGGGACGCGCTGCGTCCCATCTGGATCGGCATCGGTATCGCCGTCGCCGTGGCGCTCGGCTTCGGTTTCGCGCTGACCTTCGGCTCGCAGGAGCTGACGTTCGAGGCGCAGGAGGCGCTCGGCGGTTCGCTGTCGATCGTCGCCGTGGGCCTGGTGACGTGGATGGTCTTCTGGATGCGGCGCACGGCGCGGCATCTGAAGTCGGAGCTGCACGGCAAGCTGGACGCTGCTCTGCAGATGGGTACCGCCGCGCTGGTTGCGACGGCGTTCCTGGCCGTGGGGCGCGAGGGCCTGGAGACCGCCCTGTTCGTGTGGGCGTCGGTGCGCGCGTCGAACGACGGCACGCACGGGCCGCTGATCGGTGTCCTGCTGGGTCTGCTGACGGCGGTCGTCCTCGGCTGGCTGTTCTACCGGGGCGCCCTGCGGATCAACCTGGCGAAGTTCTTCACGTGGACCGGCGGCATGCTGGTGATCGTGGCGGCGGGCGTCCTCGCGTACGGTGTGCACGACCTCCAGGAGGCGCAGTTCCTGGGTGGGCTGAACAGTGTGGCGTTCGACATCAGTGAGACGATCCCGCCGGACAGCTGGTACGGCACGCTCCTCAAGGGCGTGTTCAACTTCCAGCCCGATCCGACCGTGCTGCAAGTCGTCGTCTGGCTGCTGTACTTGATCGTGACGCTCGCGGTGTTCCTCGCGCCCGCCGGTTTCCTGTCCCGGAAGCCGAAGCCCGAGGCGCAGTCTCCTCGTGAGTCCGCCAAAGCCTGATCCGGACGCTCGCGCCGCTCCCCTCCCCGATAGGGTTCGGGCCCGGGAAGGGGAAGGTGAAGAGAACCGATGAGCAAGCTCCTCCGCAGGCCTCGTGGTCTCAGGAAGCCGGTTACGGCGGTGGCCCTCGCGACCGCCGTGGCACTGACGGCGAGCGGGTGTGTGACGGTGCACGGGGAGCGGGAGGTCCTCCCGGCGGCCACGAAGGCCGAGGCCGCCCGCGCCCTGAAGGATTTCACCACCGCGTACAACAAGGCCGACAAGGCGTACGACGGGTCACTCGACGAGGACCATGTGACGGGCGCGCTCGGCGCGATCGACGCCGCCAAGCTGAAGGCCGGTCACACCAATCACCCCGACGGCAACCCCAACCACTCGGATCTGGAGCTGTCGGACGCCGAGTTCACCATCCCCAAGAAGGCGGGCTGGCCCCGCTGGTTCGTCGCGAACACGAAGGCCAACCGGGGCGGCGACTTCCGGTGGATGCTCGTCTTCACCCGCGACGATGTGAACCGGCCGTGGCAGGTGGCGTATCTGACCCTCATGTCGCCCGGTGACGTCCCCGAGTTCAAGAAGGACAAGGACGGCTGGGCGCAGCCCGTGACGGCGGACGCCGCGGGGCTCGTGGTGGCGCCGCAGGACATGAGCCGCAAGTACGCGACGTATCTGAAGGACGGCGGGGACGGTTTCGCGCCGGGCCGGCACACGTCGCAGTGGCGGACCACGCGGGAGAAGAACGCGAGCCGTCCGGGCCTCGCCCGGCAGTACGTCGACGAGCCGATGACGTCGGGCGACTACGCGCCGTTGGGTCTGCGGACCGCGGACGGCGGGGCGATGGTGTTCTTCGCGACGCACCACTACGAGAAGCAGACGGCGTCCAAGGGCCTGAGCATCACGGTCGACAACGAGAACGTGAAGGCCCTGATGACCGGCGACGTCAAGCAGTCGCTGACGCTGGAGCGCATCTCGAACCAGGTCGCCGTCGACCCGGCCAAGGGCGGCGACGTCGAGATACTGACGCGGCTCGAGGGTCTGACGGGCGCGAAGGGCAGCTAGGGTCTGGGTCTTTCGTCAAACGAAAGGCACTAGGGCCCTGGGGGCTCTCTGCGAGCTTCCGGCCCTCGCCCGTCAGCCGCGCGAGGGCCAGGCTGCCGTGAAGTCCTTCTCCTCGCCCACGTAGCGTGCGCAGGCGTCCGTGAGGGCTTCGAGCAGGGTGAGCGGGTCCGGCAGCGGGTGTTCGAGGCCGCGCAGCCAGTCGACGGTCAGGTCACCGGGGAGCCGGGCGGGCGGCACGGGGACGTACGAGCCGCGGCAGTGCCAGCGCAGGCCGGGGTGCTCGTCCATCGTCTCGGGGTGGCAGTCCAGCTCGCAGGGCCACCACTCGTCCTCGTCCTCGGGGGTGCCGCGGGTGGCGGTGAAGAAAAGCATGCGGTCGCCGCCGGACTCGGCGACGGGGCCGACGTCGATGCCTGCCGCAAGGAGGCGTTCGAGGGCTTCGCGGCCCGCCTCCAGGGGGACGTCCAGGACGTCGTGGACCATGCCGGTCGCGGTGATGAAGTTGGCCTGCGGCTGATGCCTGGCCCAGCGCTCGATCTGGCCGCGGTCCGTCGTGGACTGCGTCTGCCAGGCGAACGAGACGGGGTGCCTGCCGGGCGTGGGACAGCCGATGCGGCTGCACGAACACCGGTAGTCGGTGGGGTACGCGGCGGGTGCGAGCGGCAGTCCCGCGTCGGCCGCTGCCAGGAGCAGCGCCTCGCGGCCGTCGTCGCCCTCGGTCTCCTTCGGGCGCCTGGCGCGCAGCCACTGGGAGATCCTGCCCTGTCCGCCGGACCGGCGGCCGTACTCCGCGCCCATCAATCCCCTCACCTCGCCGTAGTACCGAGAAGCATGTCCCATGGTCGCACCATCCTGCGCCGCGGGTGGCCACAGTCCACATCCGGGGTACCCGGGGCGATGCCGAGCGATACGAGACGCGGAAGATAATCGGGTGTCATTAGCGGGTTTACGGTGATTTGCCTGCCTACCGTGGTCGGCATGGTCACACGGATTGCGCTGACGGGCCTCGGCGGGCTCCTCGCTCTCGCCCCGCTGACCCCCTCCCCGCTCGAGTGGGGCTCCGCTCCCCTGACCGTCGGCAGCCTCCACGGCATCGTCTACACGGCGCACCGAGGCGGCGCCCTGGAGGTCCCGGAGAACAGCATGTCGGGCCTGACGGCCGCCTACGCGCGCGGCACCGCGCAGGTCCTCGACTTCGACACCCGGATGCTGCGCGACGGCACGATCGTGGTCATGCACGACCCGACCCTGGACCGCACGACGTACACGTCGGGCCCGGTGGACAGGCTGGACGCGCGGCAGTGGGCGCGCGTGCGGATGCGCCCGAGGGCCTCGCTGCCGGGCCGCTGGCGCGCCGAGCCGCTGCCGACGGCCGCCGAGGTCCTCGACCGCCTGGGCGGGCGCATCGTGCTGACACTGGAGGCGAAGGACGCGCGGAGCCTGGACGGGCTCGCCGCGATGATCCGACGCCGGGGCCTGGTCAGGTCGGTGTTCGTGAACTCCAACGACCCCGCCGTCGCCCTGCGCGCCCACCACATGGGCCTCACGTCGCAGCTGTGGCGTTCGAAGATCCAGATGCGCACGGACCGCCCGGCGCGCTGGGCCCGGTTCGTCGACCTGCTCGACGTGGACTACCAGGCGCGCGACGCCGATCTCGTACGGGCCGCGCGGTCCGGGATCCCGCGGGTGTGGGCGCACACGGTGAACTCGCCGCGGCAGCGGGACCGGGTGCTGCGGCTCGGCTGCAACGGCGTGATCTCGGACGCGCCGGGCCTGCTGGCCCGCACCCCGTCGGACGTGCGGGCGCGGGTCAGCGCGGGCTGAGCCCGTAGAGGGCGTATTCGACGAGGGCGTCGGCGTAGGCGTGGTCCAGGGGGCCCGTGCCCTGGAGCCAGCGCTGGGCGAGCGGCGCGGAGAACAGGTCGCGGGCGATGTACGGGTCGACGTCGGCGCGGATCTGACCGGCGTCCTGCGCTGCGCGCAGCCGGCGCGCGTACAGCTCGAGGGAGGGCATCAGGAGGCGGCCGACGAACTCCTCGCCGAAGGCCGGGTTGGCGACGCCCTCTGCGGCGAGGGCGCGGGCCGGGGCGTCGTAGCGGGGGTCGAGCAGCTCGTCGACGGTGGCGCGCAGGACCGCCTTGAGGTCGGCCTCGATGTCGCCGGTGTCCGGGATGCCGTCCGCCTCCGCCCAGTCGCCCGCTCCGGCCGCCTCCGCCGCCTGGACGCCGAGGTCGATGAAGGCCTCCATGAGGACCTCCGCCTTGGACGACCACCAGCGGTAGATCGTCTGCTTGCCCACGCCCGCGCGGGCGGCGATGCCCTCGATGGTCGTCTTGGGGTAGCCGATCTCGCCGACGAGGGCGAGGGCGGCGTCGTAGATCGCGCGGCGTGAGCGCTCGCTGCGGCGGTTGGAGTCGGGAGCGGTCTTCTGGGCCATGGCTCGAATGTATCAGCGGGCGAGGCGAGACGTGCCGTCTCAACTCCCTTGACAAGACGATCCGTCTCGCCGACAGTGGACATCGTTGGCGAGACGCCTCGTCTCGCTTCGGGCGGTTCAACTCCCGCCCGGGACAGCACCATTCGAAGGTCGAAGGGAGACCACGATGAGCCGAGGTGGATCCGGGAACATGCTGGGCGTCGGCGGCACCCGCAGCAATCTCTCCCGCAAGACCCTGCGCGGCGGCGGCCGCGGCGGCCGGGTCGGCGGCGGGCTCGACCCGCAGGCGCAGAAACGGGAGCTGCTGCGCAGGCTCCGGGAGGAACGCACGGCGGGCGAGAGTTCGTGACGCCGTCGTGAGAGCGGGCCCCGGCGGGTGACGGGTCGGCGAGTGGCGGGGGCGGTGAGTGGCGGGGTCGGCGGGTTGTGTGCCGGTGGCACGCGGGCCGGTGGATTGCCGGCCCGCGACATGCGGGCCGGTGACTCAGAGGGACCACCCGTTCGGTGCACAGCGGCAAGGACTCCTCACACCGCACCATGGGCGCATCTGCCACTGCGGTCGTGAGGAGCCCTCATTGCCTGGTCGCCGCGCCACACCCCGGCGTTACCTGATGTGCCCACCGGCACACTTCGAAGTCACGTACTCGATCAATCCCTGGATGGACCCCGCCAAGCCGGTCGACGTCCCGCTCGCACTCACGCAGTGGGAGGACCTGCGGGACCGCTACCGCTCGCTCGGTCACCGCGTCGACGAGCTCGAACCCCTCCCCGGCCTGCCCGACATGGTGTTCGCGGCGAACGGCACGACCGTCGTCGACGGACGGGTGCTCGGGGCCCGCTTCGCCCATCCCCAGCGCACCGCCGAGGCCGCGGCGCACCTGGACTGGTTCAGGGAGCGCGGCTACGCGGCGGTCCACGAGCCCGTCCACATCAACGAGGGCGAGGGCGACTTCGCGGTCACCGCCTCGTACGTCCTGGCCGGCCGGGGCTTCCGCTCCAGTCCGCTCTCGCACGCCGAGGCGCAGGAGTTCTTCGGCCGCCCGGTCATCGGCCTCGACCTCGTCGACCCGCGCTACTACCACCTGGACACCGCGCTCGCCGTCCTCGACGACGGGGCGGACGAGGTCATGTACTACCCGGACGCGTTCTCACCGGGCAGCCGGGCCGTCCTCGAACGCCTCTTCCCCGACGCGCTGATCGCCACGGAGCCGGACGCTGCGGCGTTCGGCCTGAACGCCGTCTCGGACGGCCTGCATGTGCTGCTGCCGCAAGCGGCCGTCGGTCTGTTCGGGCCGCTGCGGGCCCGTGGGTTCGAGCCGCTCGGAATGGATCTCTCGGAGCTGCTCAAGGCAGGCGGCAGCGTGAAGTGCTGCACGTCGGAGCTTCGCGGCCAGGAACTCGGGGCCTGAGCCGGTTCGCCGGGCGCGGGGGTCTGTGGTTGTTCGCGCCCGCGCGGCGAAGCCGCAAAATGTCACAGCCCCGCGCCCCCTAGGGGGCCGGAGGCCAGGCGTCGCCCCAGTCGGCGTCGCGGGCCGCCCGGTACAGCGGCCCGTGCCGCTTCGTCACCGTCTCGCGGCCCAGCGCGCCCTCCGCCTCGCACAGGTCCAGGAGTACCTGGCCCTTGCGGATCTGGGGGCGGCGGGTGATCCGGGCCGCGGGGCGCTCGGGAGCGAACCGGGTCGCAGCCACGTAGCTGAACTTCTCGTCCTCGTACGCGAGGGAGCCGCCCTTGACCTGGCGGTGCAGCGACGACCTGCTGACCCGCGCCGAGAAGTGGCACCAGTCGGTGCCGGGCTCGATGGGGCAGGCCGCGCTGTGGGGGCAGGGCGCGGCGATGTGGAATCCGGCGTCGGTCAGGCGGCGGCGTGCCTCGATGATCCGCTCGTAGCCGTCGGGGGTGCCTGGCTCGACGACGACCACGGCCCCGTCGGGGCTCGCGGCGGCGGCCGCGGCGTCGACCACGGCGCGGCGGTCGTCGGCGGTCAGCTCCTTGAGGACGTACGACACCGTCACGAGATCGGCGCTCTCGATGGTGAGCGCCGCTCCGATACGTGAGCGCTGCCACCGCGTGGAGGCCAACCGGTCGCAGGAACCGGCCAGTTCACGCCCGAGGGCGAGCGCGGGCTCGGCCCAGTCGAGGACGGTGACATCGCGCTCGCCCGCCCAGGTGTCGGCGACGGCCCAGACCGCGGCGCCCGTCCCGCCGCCCACGTCGACCTGGCTCCCGGGCGCCCAGCCCTCCGGCGCCGCGTCGGCGAGCGCGCCGAGCGCCGAACGGACCGCCTCGAAGGTGGCCGGCATCCGGTACGCGGCGTAGGCGGCGACGTCGGCACGGTCCCGCAGGATCGGCGCGTCCGTCGGGGTGGTCCCCCGGTAGCTCGCGATCAGCCGTTCGACGGCGCGCGCCGCCTGCGTGGGCGGCAGCCCGTCGAGCAGCCCCGCGAGGGCCGCGCGCAGGGTGTCGGCCGGGGAGGCCGGCGAGTAAGAGGAGAGGGGGGCGTTCACCCCCTGATTCTACGGTCGCCCCGGGGGCCGCCTACGCGCCCACGGCCCGCGCGAGACGCGTCGCCGCCGAGGCGCGCGGCCCGTTCTGCGGGGGCCTGCGGCGCGGGTGGACCGTGTTCGCGAGGAGGACCAGGAACGTGTCCGTGACGCGGTCGAGGACGAGCGACGTGCCGGTGAAGCCGCAGTGTCCGGCCGCGCCCTGGCCCGCGAGCTCGCCCATGAACCAGGGCTGGTCGAGCTGGAAGCCGAGGCCGGGGGCCGTGAGCATCAGCTCGACGTAGTCGGGGCCGAGGATGCGTGCGGTGCCGTAGGAGCCGCCGTTGAGCAGGGTGCGGCACAGGACCGCGAGGTCGTACGCCGTGGAGAAGAGGCCCGCGTGCCCGGCGACGCCCCCGAGGGCCCAGGCGTTCTCGTCGTGGACGATGCCGCGCAGGAGACCCCGGTCGGCCTTGGCCCAGGGGCGGCGCTGGTCCTCGGTGGCGGCGGCGCCGGGGTGCGGGCCGAAGCCCGTCGCGGTCATGCCGAGGGGCCGGGTGATGCCGTCGCGCACGAGGGCGTCCAGGGGGCGCTGCGCGATGCGCTCCAGGACGTGCTGGAGCAGCAGCATGTTGAGGTCGGAGTAGAGGTGGGCGCCGGGCGGGGACGACGGGGCCTCGGTGCGCAGGGCCGTCAGGCGCGCCGCGTCGTCCGGGCAGTCGTACAGCGGGAGTTCGGGGCGCAGGCCAGAGGTGTGGGTGAGGAGCTGGCGGATCGTGACGTCGTGCTCGGCGGCGGCCGTGAACTCGGGGATGTAGGCGCCCACCCGCGCGTCGATGCCGAGGGTGCCGCGCTCCAGCTGCTGCACGGCGGCAACGGTCGTGAAGAGCTTCGTGAGGGAGGCGAGGTCGAAGGCCGTGTCGGGGCGCATGGGGACGCGGGACGCGGGTGGGAGCTCGACGCCCCGGTCGGCCGTCTCGTCGTAGGCGAGATACCGCGTCGCCCAGCCCGCCGCCTCGTGCGCGGCGACGACCGGGCCGCGGCCGGCGAGGACGACGGCGCCCGCGCACCAGGGGCGCGCCCCGCGGGGCAGTTCGCGCACGTCCTGGACGAGGCGGCGCAGCTCGTCGGGGTCGAGCCCGGCGCGTTCGGGGGTGCCGGGGCGCAGTCGTGGGGTACTCAGTGCTCCGCCTCCCGCGTCGGCTCGGTCCCGCGCTGCCAGGGGCGGCACAGTCCCATGAAGCATGCGATGGCCGCCAGGGCGCAGGCCAGCTGGACTACGGCCATCGGGACGGCGGTGCCCTCGCCCGCGATGCCCACGAGCGGTGAGGCGATCGCGCCGACCAGGAAGGAGGAGGTGCCGAGGAGCGCGGACGCGGAGCCCGCGGCGTGCGGGGTGCGCATCAGGGCGAGGGCGTTGGTGTTGGGCATGGCGAGGCCCATCGCGGACATGAGGACGAACAGTCCGGCCGCGATCGGCACGAGTCCCACGTCGCCGAAGACGCCGGTCGCCATGAGCAGGAGCGCGGCGGAGGCGAACGCGATGACGCAGAGGCCGACGGCGAGCGCCTTGTCGAGGCTGACGCGGCCGACGAGGAGCTTGCCGTTGATCTGGCCCACGGCGATCAGGCCGACGGAGTTGATGCCGAACAGGAGGCTGAAGGTCTGGGGCGAGGCGCCGTAGATCTCCTGGACCACGAACGGCGATGCGCTGATGTACGCGAACAGCGCGGCGAAGGCGAAGCCGCCCGCGATCATGTAGCCGGTGAAGACGCGGTCGGCGAGGAGGCCGCGCATGGTGCGCAGCGCCTCGGCGGTGCCGCCGCCGTGCCGCCGTTCGGGGGCGAGCGTCTCGGGCAGGCCCTTCCAGACGAGGGCGGTCAGCGCGATGCCGACGACGGTGAGGACGACGAAGATGCCGCGCCAGTCCGTGATCCGCAGGACCTGGCCACCGATGAGGGGCGCGACGATCGGGGCGACGCCGGAGATCAGCATGAGGGTGGAGAAGAAGCGCGCCATCTCGACACCGTCGTACAGGTCCCGCACGACCGCCCGCGCGATCACGATGCCGGCGGCCCCGGCGAGGCCCTGCACCAGGCGGAAGCCGATGAGGAGCGGGGCCGTGGGAGCGAGGGCGCAGACCGCGGTGGCGACGATGTAGACGAGGAGGCCGATGAGGAGGGGGCGCCTGCGGCCCCACTTGTCGCTCATCGGGCCGACGGCGAGCTGCCCGAGCGCCATGCCGGTGAGGCAGGCGGTGAGGGTGAGCTGGGCGGTGGCGGCCGAGGTGTGCAGCGCGCCGGTCACCTCCGGCAGTGCCGGGAGGTACATGTCCATGGACAGCGGGGGTACGGCGGTGAGTCCGCCGAGTACGAGGGTGACCAGGAAGCCGGTGCGGCGGCGGGCGGTGAGCGTGGCGCCCGCGACGGGTGGTGCCCCGGGTATGCGCTGCGCTTCACGCGCGGACGCGTGCTGGCGGCCGTGATCCGGCATGCGGTTCCCCTCCCGGTCGTTCATTCGATTACCTATGCTCTCAGCTCAGGTGCATTGGTTGAGACCACATTTCGTGACGTGCCGGCAAGGGCAGTGGCCGGAACCTGGCAGGGGGCCTTCAGTGGTGGAACGCGAGCGTGTGCGGTGGGGCGTCCTGGCGACCGGGGGCATCGCCGCGTCCTTCACGGCGAACCTTCTCGACATGCCGGACGCGGAGGTCGTCGCCGTGGCGTCCCGCTCCGACGCCTCGGCGAAGGCGTTCGCGGAGCGGTTCGGGATCCCGCGGGCGTACGGGGACTGGTCCTCGCTCGCCGAGGACGAGGACGTCGACGTCGTGTACGTCGCGACCCCGCACTCCGCGCACCGCGCGGCCGCCGGGCTGTGCCTGGAGGCGGGCCGGGCGGTCCTGTGCGAGAAGGCGTTCACGCTGAACTCGCGCGAGGCGGAGGAGATGGTGACACTCGCCCGCAGCCGTGGCCTCTTCCTGATGGAGGCCATGTGGATGTACTGCCATCCGCTGATCAGGAAGCTGAAGGCGCTGGTCGACGACGGGGCGATCGGTGAAGTCCGGACGGTGCAGGCCGACTTCGGGCTCGCGGGGCCCTTCCCGCCTGCGCACCGGCTGCGGGACCCGGCGCAGGGCGGTGGTGCGCTGCTCGATCTGGGCGTGTACCCGGTGTCGTTCGCCCACCTGATCCTCGGTGAGCCCTCGGAGGTCACTGCGAGAGCGGTGCTCTCGGACGAGGGCGTCGATCTCCGTACGGGGATGCTGCTCTCGTGGGAGAGCGGTGCTCACGCGCTGCTCAACTGCTCCATCGACGCGGGTACGCCCGTCACCGCGTCGATCACGGGTTCGCAGGGCCGTATCGACATTCCGCACGGCTTCTTCTACCCGGACCGGTTCGTGCTGCACCGCGACGGGCGCGAGCCGCGGGAGTTCACGGCGGAGGCGGGGGACGGGCCGCGCGACAGCCTCCGGCATGAGGCGGGTGAGGTGATGCACCGGCTGCGGGCCGGGGATACGGAGTCGCCGCTCGTGCCGCTTGCCGGTTCTTTGGCGGTGATGCGCACGCTCGATGCCGTGCGCTCCGTTGTGGGGGTGCGGTATCCGTCGGAGCGGTGACGGTTTCGTTGGCGGGTGACGGGCCGGTGGGGGCTTGTCGCGCAGTTCCCCGCGCCCCTGAAGGCAGCTGCCCGCGCCCCTGAGAATGACTCGGGGGCGCGGGCTGGCCGGTGTCGGTTATGCCGGGCGCAGGCCCTGGTTGCCCACCGTCGTGACGAACGACGCCGCCGTGGCGATCGGGGCTCCCGGCGTCGTCACCGCCGGGACCGTCTTGAAGTCGGCCCGCGCCGATTCCTCACCGAGCGCGACCGTCACGTAGCCGCGGCGTCCGTTGTAGAACTTCAGGTGCGGGTTGGCCTGGGTGTACGTGCCCCAGTTCGCCGGCTTGTCCGCGCCGTCCTTGCCGCTGCTGATGGACGTGGCGACGATCTCCGTGCCGAGGGTCTTCGACGACGGGTCGTCGAAGTTGTCCTTGATGTCGAAGGCGTAGCCGACGTGCACGTCGCCGGTGAGCACCATCAGGTTGTCGACGCCGGCGGCCCTGGCCCCGGCGAGGACCCTCTGGCGCGAGGCGCGGTAGCCGTCCCACGCGTCCATGGACACCTTCGCGGCCGCGTTCAGGTCGAGCTTGCGCTGCGAGAAGGTGACCTGCTGCGGGACGACGTTCCACAGGGCGTTCGAGCGGCGCCAGCCGTCGATGAGCCACCGCTCCTGCGTGGCGCCGGTGATGGTGCGCGCCGGGTCGTCCGACTCGGGCCCGGGGACGTGGGACCCGTCGCCGTACGCCTGGTTGGAGCGGTACTGGCGGGTGTCGAGGATGTCGAACTGGGCCAGCTTGCCCCAGGTCAGGCGCCGGTACATCTGGGCGTCGGGGCCCTGCGGGAGCTGCGGGCGGCGCAGGGGCTGGTTCTCCCAGTAGGCGCGGTACGCGGAGGCGCGGCGGAGCAGGAACTCGGCGGGCGGGCCGTCCTTCTCGTCGATGTCGTCCGCGTAGTTGTTCTCGGTCTCGTGGTCGTCCCAGGTGACGACGAAGGGGTGCGCGGCGTGCGCGGCCCGCAGGTCCGGGTCGGACTTGTAGAGCGCGTACCGCAGCCGGTAGTCCTCCAGCGTCACGGTCTCGCGGTTGAAGTGGGCGGGCAGTACGTCGCCGCCCGTGTAGGCGCGGGCGCCGCCGGCGGAGTTCACGGCGTACTCGTAGAGGTAGTCGCCGAGGTGGAAGACGACGTCCACGGAGGGGTCGGCGGCGAGGTGCTTGTAAGCCGTGAAGTAGCCGTCGTGGTAGGCCTGGCAGGAGACCGCGGCGAGGGTGAGGGCCGAGGTGCGGGCGTGGGCGGAGGGCGCCGTGCGCGTCCGGCCGGTGCCGCTGACCCACTTGCCGGTGCGGAAGCGGTAGTAGTACACGCTGCCCGGCGCAAGGTGTTCGACCTCGACGTGGACGGAGTGGTTGAACTCGGGGTGGGCGGTTGCCGTGCCGCGCCGCACGATGCGCCGGAAGCTCTCGTCGTGCGCGAGTTCCCACTGGACGGCTATGCGCTCGGCGGGCAGCCCGCTGTCCGCCTCGTACGGGGACGGGGCCAGGCGGGTCCACAGCAGGACGGAGCCGGGCAGCGGGTCGCCGGAGGCCACGCCGAGCGTGAACGGGTCGGCGGTGATCTTGCGCGCGTCGAGCTCGGCGGCGCTCGCGGTGCCCGCGGCCGGCAGGTTCGTGGCGAAGGCGAGCGCGGCGGCGGCGCCCGTGACGGTGAGGAAGCGGCGGCGGCCCAAGTGGCCCGCCGCGGCGCGCAGTTCGGGCGAGTGCTGGTTCGGATGGCGTCCTTCGGCTGTCATGTGGCCCTCCCCTGACGGTTGTTGTCAGAGGAAATTGGAGTGCCGGGGGACGACCGTGGCCTGTCATTCGCACGGCCGCCACATGGCGGATGGGTGATCTCCGTATGACCCCTCCTGCCGTACGCTCCGGGGCCATGAACGCTCAGAACAACGCCCCGGAACCGCACGTACCGCCCGCCGTACGGACCGCCGTGGTCACCGGCGCGGGCTCCGGCATCGGCCGGGCCGTCGCCGTCGAACTGCTCCGCGCGGGCTGGCAGGTGGCGCTCGCGGGCCGCCGCACCGAGACCCTCGACGCGACGGCGGCCCTCGCCCCCGAGGCCGCGGCCGGGTCGCTCTCCGTAGGGACCGACGTCTCGAGCCCCGAGGACGTGGCCGCGCTCTTCTCCGCCGTGCGCGACCGGTTCGGCCGCCTCGACCTGCTCTTCAACAACGCGGGCACGTTCGGGCCGGCGGTCCCGGTCGAGGACCTGGAGTACGACGCCTGGCGCCACGTCGTCGACACGAACCTCAACGGCGCGTTCCTGTGCGCGCAGGCGGCGTTCCGGCAGATGAAGGAGCAGGACCCGCAGGGCGGCCGGATCATCAACAACGGCTCCATCTCGGCGCACACGCCGCGGCCGCGCTCGACCGCGTACACGACGACGAAGCACGCGCTGACCGGGCTGACGAAGTCGCTGTCCTTGGACGGGCGTCCGTACCGGATCGCGTGCGGCCAGATCGACATCGGCAACGCGGCGACCGACATGACGGAGCGCATGCAGACCGGGACCCTCCAGGCCGACGGAACGCTGGCGCCGGAGCCGGTGATGGATGTCGCGGACGTGGCGCGCACGGTGCGGCACATGGCCGAGCTGCCCCTGGAGGCGAACGTGCAGTTCGCGACGGTCCTGGCGACCAACATGCCGTACATCGGGCGCGGTTGAGAGGTTAATCTCCACAAGCGGAATGGGACCTACCGCCCTAATTCAGGGCAGCGCAGCCCGTATGCTCAGCATCTCTCCACGAGAACTTCACATTCGGAGCACACCTTGCGCATACGTTCCGCAGCCTCCGCCGCCCTGGCGGCCGGCGTCCTGACGGTCTCCCTGCTCGCCGCGTCCCCGGCCTCCGCGGCCGCTCACCAGGGCGGTCTGCATCTGGGCTACATCCAGTACGACAGCCCCGGCAGCGACAACCGGTCGAACTCCTCGCTGAACGCGGAGTGGGTGAACATCCACAACAACACCCGCTCCGCGATCCAGCTCAAGGGGTACAAGCTCAAGGACAACACCGGCTACACGTACACGTTCGGCAGCTACAACATCGGCGCCGGCAAGACCGTCAAGGTCCGCACCGGCCAGGGCACCAACGCCTCCGGTGTGCGCTACTGGGGCCGCGGCTCGTACGTCTGGAACAACACCGGCGACAAGGCCCGCCTCATCAAGCCGAGCGGCGCCCAGCTCGACTCCTGCTCGTGGGGCGACGGGCCCGGCGGGATCAGCTGCCACTGAGCCATTTCCGAGGGGGAAGGCGGGCAGCCGTTCCGCGGCCCGGAGGCAGGGGGGACCTGCCGACGGGACCGCAGGAGAACCCGGGCCGCGCTGCGGCTGCCCGCGCTACGCTCCCCTGTCATGAACACCAACTCCGACGTGCTGCGGTACACCGCGTTCACCACGGACCCCGCGGGCGGCAACCCCGCCGGTGTCGTGCTCGACGCGCGTGCGCTCGACGACGACGAGATGCTCGCCATCGCGGCGCGGCTCGGATACAGCGAGACGGCGTTCCTGATGCCGGCGCCCGGCGGCGCCCCTGCGTCCGACAGCACCCCGGCGCCCGGCGGCGCGCAGCGCTCGTACACCGTGCGCTACTTCAGCCCCAAGGCCGAGGTCCCGTTCTGCGGGCACGCCACCGTGGCGACGGGCGTGGCGCTCGGCGAGATCCACGGGCCCGGCGACTACCTCTTCGCCACGCAGGCCGGCGAGGTGCCGGTGACGGTCACTCAGGGCGCCGACGGCACCCCGCGCGCGACGCTCACGAGCGTCGAGCCGCACCTCACCGACGTGGCGCCCGACGACCTGGCCGAGGCGCTCGCCGCGCTCGGCTGGCCCGCCGCCGACCTCGACCCGGCGTTCCCGCCGCGCATCGCGTACGCGGGAAACCGCCACCTCGTCCTCGCGGCCGCAACGCGCGCGCGGCTCGCGGACCTCTCCTACGACTTCGCGCGTCTCGAGGCCCTGATGCACCGCCTCGACCTCACCACGGTCCAACTGGTGTGGCGCGCCTCGGAGTTCGTCTTCCACGCCCGTGACCCGTTCCCGGTCGGCGGTGTCGTGGAGGACCCGGCGACGGGCGCCGCCGCGGCCGCGTTCGGCGCGTACGCGCGCGCACTCGGACTCGTCCCCTCCGAGGCGGTCCTCACCCTCCACCAGGGCGAGGACATGGGCCGCCCGGGCGAGCTGACGGTGACACTGCGCGAGGGCGACCCTCGGGTCCGGGTGAGCGGCGCGGCGGTGCGGATTCCCGGCTGACCGGAAGTACTGACCGGGAGTGCCGACCGGGGAGTTACGCCTGGCCGGTCTCGAAGCGGGTCACTTTGCCGCCCGCCACGACGAACTGCCACTTCGTCCGCATCTCGCCCCAGGCGTCGTTGCTGTAGAGGGCCGTCAGGGCGAGGCCGCCCGCGGACTCCTTCTCGACCTCCATGTGTCCGTGGGAGTCGAAGATCTCGCGGCCGGTCCACTCTTCGATGTCCCGGTCGGACCCGTCGTCGGACATCGTCGCGCCGGGCGCGAGGGCGGCGCGGAAGGCCTCCCGGTCGTGGGCGTTCACCGCGGCCACGAAGGCCCGCACGGCCGGGTCGCTGAGCTTCGCTGTCTGGATGTGCATCACGTCGTCTCTCCTTCCGGCGCTACGGTGCCGGACCTTCCGGTCGTTCGTCGCCGGGCCGGGACCCCGGCCGCACGGGGCCCGGGCCCCCGGCCCAGACTCACACCGCGGCCCGGGACGCGCCACCCGAACGGGCCCGCGTACCGGGTGCCGCGGCCCGGCCTGCCGGACCGTAGGAGCATGACCTGTCACAAGCACCGTAGGACCATGACCTGTCACAAGCCTTGTGTGGACCGCAAAGACCTGGGACTGCTCGTGCTGCGCGTGGGCACGGGCGGTGTGCTCGCCGCGCACGGAGCGCAGAAACTGCTCGGCTGGTTCGGCGGCGGTGGCCTGCGCGCCACAGCCTCCGGGATGGAGGCCATGGGCTTCGCCCCGCCGAAGGCGAGCGCCCTGGCCGCCGGTGTCGGCGAGGCGGGCGGCGGCGTCCTGCTCGCCCTCGGCCTGGCCACCCCCGTCGGCGGGGCCGCCGCGGCCGGCACGATGGCCGGCGCGGTCGCGGTGCACGCGCCCAACGGCTTCTTCGCCCAGGGCGGTGGCTACGAGTACCCGGCCTTCCTCGGCTTCGTCGCGGCGGGACTCGCGGTGACCGGCGCGGGCCGCTACTCCCTCGACCATGCGCTCGGCCACGCCCTGGACCGGTACTGGATGGTCCCGGCCGCGCTCGTGGGCAGCGCCGCGGCGGCGCTCGCGGTCGTGGCGTCGCGCAAAAGGCGGGTGGGCGGGCCGGGTCCGCAGCCGGGTCCGGGGGAGTATTCCCCGGACAGCACCGACGAGTAGCCCGTCCGTGGCAGGCTGCGCGGATGTCCGACACCACGCGGCCCAGCGCCCGGCACGACCTCGCCCCGCCCACGTACGACAGCGTGTGGGAGACCGTCGACGGGCTGCATGCCTGGCTCGAATCGCACAACCGCCGCAGCGCGGACGAGGCCCTTCTGCTGCGGGTGCTGAAGCTGTCGGAGGAGGTCGGCGAGGTCGCCCAGGCGGTCATCGGCGCGACGGGCCAGAACCCGCGCAAGGGTGAGAGCCACTCCTGGCAGGACGTGGAGTCGGAACTCTGCGACGTCGTGGTGACGGCCCTGGTCGCCCTGCGCACGCTCACCCCTCAGGCCCCCGAAGTGCTGGCGGCGCATCTGCGGCGGGTGGCGGAGAGGTCGCTCGCCTCGTGATCGTCCGGCTGAACGGCGACGGATGGGCGCCGGGCGACGTGGCGGCGCGGATCGTGGAGCACGTGGGCTGAAGCCCCTTGTGTTCGCCGGGGTTAGGCTCGGCGTGGATCGCGGTCCGGACGGCCGGGATCACGGATCAGGCAACCGGGATCAGGGATCACCGGCGCGGAAACGGGGGCCCGGCATGGGCAGGTTCGACGGCGGCGAGGTCATCGCGGTCAGCAGCAACGAGACGTACTCCTTCACGAAGCCGAACCGGGAGAGCATCACGCTGCTCGCCGGGCTCGGCGTCGAGGGCGACGTGCACGCGGGCGTCACGGTCAAGCACCGCTCCCGCGTCGCGAAGGACCCGACGCAGCCGAACCTGCGGCAGGTCCACCTGATGCACGACGAGCTGTTCGCCGAGGTCGCCGAGCAGGGCCACGACGTCGCTCCCGGCGACCTCGGGGAGAACGTCACGACGACCGGCATCGACCTCCTCGCACTGCCCGCGGGCACGCTCCTGCATCTGGGCGAGGGCGGCGCCGTCGTCGAGGTCACGGGCCTGCGCAACCCGTGCCTGCAGATCGACCACTTCCAGGACGGGCTGCTCAAGCGGGTCGTCGGGCGCGACGAGAACGGGGCGCTCGTCCGCAAGGGCGGGATCATGAGCGTGGTGCGGACCGGCGGCGTGGTGCGCCCCGGCGACGCGATCCGCGTGGTCCTGCCGGCCGAGCCGCACGTCGCGCTGGAAGCCGTCTGATGATGCCCGAGTCGGAGATCCCCGTCGTCGTCCCGTACGACCCGGCCTGGCCGGAGCGAGGCCGCGCGCTGTGCGTCGAACTCGGCGCGGCGCTCGGCCCGATGGCCCTGCGGACGGAACACATCGGCAGCACGTCGATCCCCAAAATGGCGGCCAAGCCGGTCTACGACCTCCAGGTGAGCGTCACCGACCTGGACGAGGCGGAGGCCGCTTTCGCGGGCCCCCTCGCGGACCTGGGCTTCCGGCTCTCCCCCTACCGCCGGGACCACGTACCTGCGGGCCTGGACGACGTACCGGCCCGCTGGGCCAAGCGCTTCTGGTCCCGGCGCGGCACGCCCGCCGAGCCGGTCAATCTGCACGTACGCCTCGCCGGCTCCCCCAACGAACGCCTGGCCCTGCTCTTCCGCGACTGGTTCCGCACCCACCCGGAGGCGGTCACGGCCTACACCCACTTCAAGTACGCCCTCGCCTCCCGGGTCTCCGACACCGGCACCTACGCCGACGTGAAGGACCCGGTGGTCGACCTGGTGGTGGCCGTCGCGGAACCCTGGGCGGCCGAGACGGGGTGGACGGCGGAACCCGGCGCCTGATCCCAACTCCCCCTGGCTGCCGGGTGACTTCCCGATGAACGGATACGATCGCGGGCACCGCACCGGGATGTCCGAGGAATGGGGAGTCGGCCGTGGAGCAACCGCCGCGTCTGGGCGTCGCGATCGTGACGATGGGCAACAGGCCCAGGGAGGTCGACGCCCTCCTGGCGGCGGTGGCGAAACAGGACGTGCCGCCGACGCGGGTCGTCCTCGTCGGCAACGGCTCGCCGCTGCCCGACTTCACCGGCTCCGGCCTGCCCTTCACCGTCACGACCGTCGAACTCGACGACAACCTCGGCTGCCCCGGCGGCCGCAACGTCGCCCTGGCGCGGCTGCGCGGCTTCGGCGACGTGGACGTGGCGGTCGAGCTCGACGACGACGGGCTCCTCGTCGACGCGGACGTCTTCCGTACGGTCCGCGACCTGTACGCCGGCGACCCACGCCTCGGCATCGTCGGCTTCCGCATCGCGGACGAGCACGGCGAGACGCAGCGCCGCCACGTGCCGCGGCTGCGCGCCAAGGACCCGATGCGGGGCGGTGAGGTGACGGCGTTCCTCGGCGGCGGCCACGCGTTCTCGATGCGGATGCTCGCCGAGACCGGCGACTGGCCCGCCGACTTCTTCTTCACGCACGAGGAGCCCGACCTGGCCTGGCGGGCCCTGGACGCCGGCTGGAAGGTCGTCTACGAGCCGTCGCTCCTGCTCCAGCACCCCAAGACCTCGCCCGCCCGGCACGCCGTCTACCACCGCATGACGGCCCGCAACCGCGTCTGGCTGGCCCGCCGCCGTCTCCCGCTCCCCCTGATCCCGCTCTACCTCGGCACCTGGACCCTCCTCACGCTCGCCCGCACCCGGTCCGCCGGCGGTCTGCGCGCATGGGCGGGCGGCTTCGTGGAGGGCGTGCGCACGCCGTGCGGGGGCCGGCGGCCGATGCGCTGGCGCACCGCGTGGCGCATGACGCGTCTGGGGCGGCCGCCGGTGATCTGAGCCGGTTCGCAAGCGGCGGGGCGGGACGTGGTGCGTCGGGAGCCCGACAGGCGCACCCTGGAATTAGCAGTCCCGGAGGTGATCACGATGTCGGCACAGACCACTGTCGGATGGCATGTAGAGCTGGAATTCGAGGAAGACACACACCGCACGCGTGCCGCCGCGCTCGTCCGGCTCCCCGACGGGAGCGAGGTACGGGCCCATGGCTACGCGAGCCGCCACCCCTCCGACGTGAACCAGCCGCGGGTCGGCGAGGAGGTTGCGGGAGCGAGGGCACTCAACGAGCTGGCGATGAAGATGCTGACGAAGGCGCACGACGAGATCGACGAGGCGTCGGGCCGGACGTCGCACACGTTGCGGTGAGGGTCCCGGTTTTCCGGTGGGCGCCTCCCCGTCACCGGGCGATTCGGCGCGGTGACGGCGAGGCGCGGTCCTGTCCGCCGCCCCGTCGATGGTCCACCTACCTGCAAGCGGTGGTCCACTGACCACCGCTGACCAGCAACGGTGTGGACTCAATGGGCTCCGCCCCTCCACAAGCGCGGATACTGGGCGGTAATGTCGCCATCCGCCGGACGGCACGAGACCGGCGGATGAGCGCGAAGGGGCCCTCATGGCGACGGACATGCCCGCGGAGATGCGAGGGACCGACGACCGTTGGCAGCGCATGTGGAGCCACCGCGAGCACCTGCTCAAGGTGGCCCGGCGCAGGTCGATGAGTCCGGAGGACGCCGAGGACGCGGTGCACGAGGCGATGCTGCGCGCCGCGGAGCGCCCCGACCTGGACGACGAGCGCCTCGGAGCGTGGCTGACGACCGTGACCGTGCGGCTGTGCGTCGACCGGTACCGCCAGGTCAACCGTGAGGCCGAGGTGCACCGCAGCCCCACGCTCACCGCGCCGGGTCCGGTGCCCGTCGAGGAGGCGGTGTGCGACCGGGCCGAGGCCAGATGGCTGGCCGTGCGCAGCGGGGAGCTGCCCGCGCGCCAGGCCGAGGCGCTCCGGCTGAAGTCCGAGGACCTCGACGTCGGCCAGGTCGCCGTACGCATGGGGCTGAGCTATCGCACCGTGGAGTCGCTGCTCGCCAGGGCCCGGCGCACGCTGCGGAACTCGCTGGCCGGAACGCTGGGCCTCGCCCTGTTCCTGTGGGGCCGTGGCAAGCTGCGCGCGGGCGGGCACGCGCAGGCCGTGGCGGTGACCTCGACGGCCGCGACCCTGGTGGTGGCGGGGTGTGTACTGCCGTACGTCCATGGCGGGGACGGGCGGGGCGCGGCTTCCCGGCCTTCCGTGTCCCGAACGGAGAGGGCGGTCAGGGAGACCGTGCGGCCGGACGGCGTCGGCCGGGCGGTCACGCCGAAGCCCCGTGATCTGTCGGCCGCGTCGCCGTCCCACACGGCGAGGCCGAGTCGGTCGCCCGGCGATCACAACCGGTCGCTGCTGCCGCTCTCCGTGCCGTCGTTGCCGGACGCCTCGCTGTCACCGGTGCCGCCCGTCCCCGCCGTCCCCGCCGTCCCCGCCGTTCCCGGTGTGTCCGACCTGCCTCGTGCTCCCGGGCTCCCCGATCCGCCGGCCGCGTCCACGGTCCCGACGACGCTTCCGGCCGTACCGAAGTCTCCCGTCGAGGTACCGACCCGGACCGCCCTGCCGTAGAACCCCGCGCTGACGCAGCACCCTCGAAACTGACGCAGCACCCTCGAAAAAAATCCGCCGCCACCGCGACGGACGCCCCGCCCCTCCCCGTAGAGCAGTTGTACGAGCTACTCCACGGGTCGAAGGGTGAACCGGATGGGTGTCGAGATCTGTGTCGAAGGGCTGACCAAGTCCTTCGGTCACCAGGTCGTCTGGCAGGACGTCTCGCTGACGCTGCCCGCCGGGGAGGTCTCGGTCATGCTCGGCCCCTCGGGCACGGGCAAGTCGGTGTTCCTCAAGACGCTCGTCGGACTGCTGAAGCCGGACCGGGGCTCCGTGACGATCGCGGGCCGGGACATCACGAGGCTGCGCGAGCACGAGCTGTACGAGGTACGGAAGCTCTTCGGCGTGCTGTTCCAGGACGGCGCGCTGTTCGGCTCGATGAACCTGTACGACAACATCGCCTTCCCGCTGCGCGAGCACACCCGTAAGTCCGAGAGCCAGATCCGGCGCATCGTGCTGGAGAAGATGGACCTGGTCGGGCTGATCGGTTCGGAGGGGAAGCTGCCCGGCGAGATCTCCGGCGGGATGCGCAAACGGGCCGGTCTCGCGCGGGCACTGGTCCTCGATCCGGAGATCATCCTCTTCGACGAGCCGGACTCGGGCCTCGACCCGGTGCGCGTCGCGTATCTCAACCAGCTCATCGTCGACCTCAACGCGCAGATCGACGCGACCTTCCTGATCGTCACGCACGACATCGCCTCGGCCCGTCAAGTGCCGGACAACATCGGCCTGTTGTTCCGTCGCGAGCTGGTCGTGTTCGGGCCGCGAGAGAAGCTCCTGACGAGTGACGAACCGGTCGTACGGCAGTTCCTGAACGGCCGGATGCAGGGCCCCATCGGGATGGCCGAGGAGAAGGACGCCGCACAGGTCGAGCAGGAGCTGGCGCGGCTCGGTGACGTGGACCGCAAGGCCCGTCACGCCGGCAACGACATGACGCCGCGCCTGCTGCCGGGCCCCGGCATCGTCCGCCCGCCCCGCTGGGAGGCGATCGCGCGGCGCGAGGCCGAGCTGCACCGCAAGGAGGCGGCGGACGCATGAGCCTGTCACCGACCGGGGCGCTCAGGCACTCGGGAAACCTCTTCGCGATGGCCCTGGACGTGGTCCGGACCGTGCCCCGACGGCCGTTCCAGGCAAGGGAGTTCATCCAGCAGGCCTGGTTCGTCGCGAGCGTCACGATCCTGCCGACGGCCCTCGTGTCCATCCCGTTCGGCGCGGTCATCGCGCTGCAGATCGGCAGCCTGACGCGGCAGCTCGGCGCCCAGTCCTTCTCCGGGGCCGCCTCGGTCCTCGCGGTGCTGCGGGAGGCCTCGCCGATCGTCACCGCGCTGCTGATCGCGGGCGCCGGCGGCACGGCGATCTGCGCGGACCTCGGGGCGAGGAAGATCCGCGAGGAGATCGACGCGATGCAGGTGCTTGGCATCGACCCCATCCACCGCCTTGTCGTGCCGCGTGTGCTGGCGTCGATGGTGGTGGCGGTGCTGCTCAACGGCCTGGTGTCGGTGGTCGGCGTCGCGGGCGGCTACTTCTTCAACGTCGTCCTGCAGAACGGCACTCCGGGCGCCTATCTCGCCTCCTTCACCACGCTCGCCCAGCTCTCCGACCTGTGGGCGGCGGAGATCAAGGCGCTGGTGTTCGGAGCGATCGCGGCAATCGTCGCCTCGTACAAGGGACTTAACGCGAAGGGCGGACCCAAGGGGGTGGGCGACGCGGTGAACCAGTCGGTAGTGATCACCTTCATGTTGCTGTTCGTGACGAACTTCGTGATGACCGCCGTGTACTTCCAAATCGTTCCGCAGAGGGGCTGAGACATGGCGCTGCTGAAAGCCCTGGAGGAACTTGGCAGTCAACTCTCCTTCTACGGGCGCTCCTTGGCGTGGACGGGCCGCACGGTTCGCCGCTACAAGAAGGAGATCCTGCGGCTGCTCGCCGAGGTGAGCTTCGGGCGCGGCGCCCTCGCGGTCGTGGGCGGCACGGTCGGTGTCATCGCCTTCCTGTCGTTCTTCACCGGCACGGAGGTGGGCCTGCAGGGGTATGCCGCGCTGAACCAGCTCGGCACCTCCAACTTCGTGGCGTTCCTCTCGGCGTACTTCAACACCCGTGAGATCGCGCCCCTGGTGGCGGGTCTCGCGCTCTCCGCGACCGTCGGCGCGGGCTTCACCGCCCAGCTCGGCGCGATGCGGATCAGCGAGGAGACCGACGCACTCGAAGTCATGGGCGTCCCCTCGCTGCCGTTCCTGGTGACCACCCGGATGATCGCCGGTTTCGTCGCGGTGATCCCGCTGTACGTGGTCGGGCTGCTGTCCTCGTACTTCGCCGCCCGCACCATCACCACCGGCTACTACGGCCAGTCGGCGGGCACGTACGACCACTATTTCCAGCAGTACCTGCCACCGGTCGACGTGCTGTGGTCCTTCGGGAAGGTGCTCGTCTTCGCCGTCCTGATCATCCTGGTGCACTGCTTCTACGGCTATTACGCGAGCGGCGGTCCGGCGGGCGTCGGCGTCGCCGTGGGCCGCGCGGTACGGACCTCGATCGTCGCGATCAACGTCCTGGACTTCTTCCTGTCGCTCGCGATCTGGGGCGCCAACACGACCGTTCGGATTGCGGGGTGAGCCGTATGAGAGTGGTGAGACTGCGGTTGTACGGCGTCGTGTTCCTCGCTGTGCTCGCGCTGCTGCTGTCCCTGTCCGTCGCCGTGTACCAGCAGGTGTTCACGTCGGTCGTGCGGATCACGCTGGAGGCCGACAGCCTCGGCAACCAGCTCGATCCGCGCGCCGACGTCAAGCTGCGCGGGCTGCTGGTCGGCGAGGTGCGCTCGGTGCGCGCCGACGGGTCGAAGGCGACGCTCGACCTCGCGCTCAAGCCGGAGTACGTCGCGTCCATCCCGTCCGACGTGCACGCGCGCCTGCTGCCCAAGACACTGTTCGGCGAGAAGTACGTCGACCTGGTCGCGCCCGCGCACTCCTCGACCCGGCCCATCCGCGCGGGAGATGTCATCACGCAGGACCGCACCCGCGTCGGCATCGAGCTCCAGCAGCTGATGAACGACCTGCTGCCGCTGCTGCGGACCGTGCGGCCCGGCCAGCTCAACGCCACGCTGTCCGCGTTCGCCACCGCCCTCGAAGGGCGCGGCGACCGGATCGGCGACAACCTCACGCGCGTGGAGGACTATCTGCACCGCCTCAATCCTCATCTGCCGTCCCTCACCGAGGACTTCGCACGCCTTGCCGACGTCGCCGAGGTGTACGGCGACGCGGCGCCCGACCTGATGGAGATCCTGCGCAACACCGTGACCACCAGCCGCACCATCGTCGAGCAGCGGGACCGGCTCGCGGCCGCACTCTCCACGACGGCCACCGCCGCGGGCACCGCGGACGACTTCCTCCACGCGAACGGCGACCGGCTGATCACCCTGGGCCGCGTCTCCCGCCCCACGCTCGGCCTCTTCGCCCGCTACGCGCCCGAGTACCCCTGCCTCCTCGCCGGCCTGGTCCGCCAGGAGAAGGCCTCCGAACAGGCCTTCCAGGGAGGAAAGATGCACATCACCCTCGAAGTCGTGCGCCAGCAGGGGGCGTACGAACCCGGTGAGTATCCCCGCTACGGCGACCGGTCGGGCCCCAACTGCCGCGACCTGCCCCATCCGCCGGTGCCCGCGCCCGGGGTCCACCTCAACGACGGTTCCGCGAAGGGGAGTCCGGCCGGTCCGGCCGACGTCTCCGCCACCCCGGCCGAGCAGCGCGCCGTCGGCTCGCTCGTCGCGCCCGTCCTGGGCGTGCCCGCCGACGAGGTGCCGCCGGTCGCGACCCTGTTGTTCGGACCGATGGCGCGCGGGACGGCGGTGAGCGTCGTATGAGGACGTCAGGAGCCCGGCAGGCCGCCGCCCCGCTGATCAAGTTCAGCCTCTTCGCGGTGGTGACGATCCTGGCGACGGCGCTGCTCGCCGCCACCATCGTCAACATCTCCTTCACCCCCGAGCACACGTATCGCGCGGTGTTCAGCGACGTCACCGGACTGGAGAAGGGCGACGACATCCGGGTGGCCGGGGTGCGGGTCGGCGAGGTCGAGGGCATCCGGATCAAGGACCGGACCCTTGCGGAGGTCACCTTCACCGTCGGCGCGGACCGTCCGCTGCTGCACAGCACCGGCGCGGTCGTCCGCTACCGGAACCTCGTAGGACAGCGTTACGTCGCCCTGACCGAGGGCGCGGGCGACGGCACCGGGCTGAAGCCAGGGGCCACGATCCCGCTGTCGCGCACCCAGCCCGCCCTGGACCTCAACGCGCTGCTGAACGGTTTCAAGCCCCTGTTCGCCGCGCTCAGTCCCGACGACGTCAACCAGCTCGCCACCGAGATCATCCGGACACTCCAGGGCGAGGGCGGCACCGTCAACAGCCTGCTCGTGCACACGGCTTCGCTCACGACGACGCTGGCCGGCCGCGACAAACTGATCGGCTCGGTGATCGACAACCTCAACACCGTCCTGGAGACGCTGGACAAGCGCGGCGCCCGGTTCTCCGGGCTGCTCAAGCAGCTGCGGCGGCTGATATCCGGTCTGTCGGCCGACCGTAAACCCATCGGGCAGTCGCTGGTGAACATCGGCGACCTGACCGACGCCACCTCGGGGCTGCTCAAGGACGCACGTCCGCCCCTGAAGGACGACATCGCCGAGCTGACCGGTCTCACCGGAACGCTGAACAAGAACGAGAACACCGTGGAGGGCGTCCTGAAGCGGCTGCCGAACAAGCTCAACGCGCTGACAGGGACGGCGTCCTACGGCTCGTGGTTCAACTTCTACCTCTGCGACTTCGACGGCCGGATCGTGCTGCCGAAGACGAAGCAGGTGCTCACCCCTGAGCTGCACGTGGCGAGGGCGAGGTGCGGCGCATGACGAGGCACTTCCTTCCGCGCAGGACCCGTAGGCCACGCCCTGAGCCGCTGGTCAAGGTCCGCATCGAGCCGCCCAGGCTGCCGAAGATACGGCTCCTGCCGCGCCGGGCACCCCGCCCCCGCCGCCCGGAACCCCTGGTGAAAGTCCGCATCGACCCGCCCAAACTCCCCAAAATACGGCTCCTGCCACGCCGGGCACCCCGCCCCCGCCGCCCGGAACCCCTGGTCAAGGTCCGCATCGACCCGCCCAGGCTGCCCCGCATACGGATCCGTCGTCCGCGCCTCATCCCGTTCCGCGAGCGGAACCCCGTGGTGGTCGGAGCCGTCGGCCTCACCGTCCTCGCACTGCTGGCCGTGGCCGCGTTCAACGCCGACAGCCTGCCGCTGATCGGCGACGGCGAGACGTACAGCGCGGCCTTCTCGGAGGCGGGCGGCCTCAAGCCCGGCGACGAGGTGCGCATCGCCGGCGTCAAGGTCGGGAAGGTCGAGGACGTCGATCTGGACGGCGGCCACGTCAAGGTCACCTTCAAGATCAAGGGCGATCCCGGGTTCGGGACCGGGACCGGCGCCGCCATCCGCGTCAAGACCATCCTCGGCGCGAAGTATCTCGCGCTGACCCCCAAGGGACCTGGGCAGCTGCCGCCCGGCAGCGAGATACCGCTGAGGCGGACGGTTCCGGCCTATGACGTCGTGCAGGCGTTCAGCGATCTCACGACCACGACGGAGAAGGTCGACACCGACCGCCTTGCCAAGGCTCTCGACACCCTCTCCACCACCTTCCAGGACTCGCCCGCCGAGGTACGGGCGTCCATCAAGGGCCTGTCGAGGATCTCCCGGACGGTCGCCTCGCGCGACCAGGCGCTGGGCGAACTCCTCGACCACGCGAACGGCGTCACGGGCGTCCTTGCCGAGCACTCCGAGGACTTCTCCGCGCTGGTCAAGGACGGCGACAAGCTGTTCAAGGAGATCAGCAATCGGCGCAAGGCGATCCACAAGCTGCTGAAGAGCTCCGTCGCGCTCGGCATCGAGCTCTCCGGCCTGGTCGACGACAACGACAAGGAGATCGGGCCCGCGCTCAAGGGCCTGAACCGTGTGGTGCGGATGCTCGAACGCAATCAGGCGAGCCTCGACCGGAGCGTCAAGCTGCTCGCGCCCTATGTGCGGGTCTTCAGCAACACCCTCGGCAACGGCCGCTGGTTCGACAGCTACGTCCAGAACCTGGTCGCCGCCCCGGTGGTGCCGCGCACGGGAGGCACGCAGTGAAGAACCTGAAGAGGCGCGTGGCCCTGGTCACCGCACTCGCCCTCGTGGCCGCGCTCACCTACGTGCTGTGGCCGCGCTCCGAGCCGGTGCGCGTCACCGCGTACTTCCCACGCACCGTCGGCATCTACCCCGGCTCGGACGTCCGCGTCCTCGGCGTCCGGATCGGCAAGGTCGAGAAGATCACGCCGGAGGGCGACCGGGTACGCGTGGAGCTGTCGTACGACGAAGGCCGCAGGGTCCCGGCGGACGCGCAGGCCGCGATCATCAACTCGTCAGTGGTCAGCGACCGTTACGTGCAGCTGCTGCCGGTGTACCGCAAGGGCGCGGTGCTGCGGGACGGTGACGTCATCCCCGAGACGCGCACGGCCGTGCCGGTCGAACTGGACCGCATCTTCGACAGCCTGCACACGACGGCCGACGCGCTCGGCCCCAAGGGCGCCAACAAGGACGGCTCGCTGTCGCGGCTGCTCGGCGTGAGCGCGGACAACCTCGACGGCCAGGGCGAGAACCTCAACCGGACGGTCAAGGATCTCTCGCAGGCCGTCACCACCCTGTCCGACGGCCGCTCGGACCTGTTCGGCACGGTGCGCAACCTTCAGGTGTTCACGGCGGCGCTCGCCGCCGACGACAAGAGCGTGCGGTCGTTCAACACCAGCCTCTCCGAGGTGGCCGCGCAGCTCGCGGGCGAGCGCAAGGACCTCGCGGACGCACTGCGGAACCTGGGGACGGCGCTCGGCGACGTGTCGGACTTCGTGAAGAAGAACAAGAAGTCGCTGACCTCGGACGTGAAGGGCCTGAGCAAGGTGACCAAGGTGCTCGTCACCCAACGGGCCGCGCTGGAGGAGCTGTTGGACGTCGCCCCCACGGGCCTGTCGAACCTCAACAACGCCTACAACCCGTCCTCCGGCACCCTCGACACCCGTAACAACGCGCAACAGGCCCAGGATCCGGCCTCGCTGCTGTGCTCCGTCCTGAGGACGACCGGCGACGAAGGCGGCAAGAACCCCGACTGCAAGGAGCTGAAGAAACTCTTCGACTCCCTGCCCAAGGTGCCCAAGGGCCCCGCGGTCACGGGAACGGTCGACCGGACGCTCGGCGGAATCCTGGGGGCGAGCGCATGAGCGTACGACGCAAGGCCGGGGCGGTCGCGTGGGCCGCGGTCGGCTCGCTGCTGCTGTCCGGCTGCCAGTTCAACGGCTGGTACGACGTCCAGCTGCCCGGCGGAGCCGCCGCCGACGGCCACGCGTACCACGTCACCGTCGAGTTCCGCGACGTCCTCGACCTGGTGCCGCAGTCGGCGGTGAAGGTCAACAACGTCACCGTGGGCGCCGTCGAGAAGGTGGAGCTGCACGGCTGGCACGCGCGCGTACGGCTGCGGATCGCCGACGACGTGAAGCTGCCGGGCAACGCGCTCGCCGGACTGCGGCAGACCAGCATCCTCGGCGAGAAGTACGTCTCGCTCTCCGCCCCGCCCGGCAGGGCGGCGGTGGGCCGGCTCCGCGACGGCGACCGCATCCCGCTGTCCCGCAGCGGCCGCAACCCGGAGATCGAGGAGGTGCTGTCCGCGCTGTCCGCACTGCTCAACGGCGGCGGAGTGGCCCAGCTCAAGACGATCACCGTGGAGCTGAACAAGGCCCTGGACGGCCGGGAGAACCGGGTCCGGTCACTGCTCAAGGAGCTGAACACGTTCATCGGCGGTCTCGACGACCAGCGGAAGGACATCGTCCGCGCGCTCAAGGCCGTAGACCGGCTGTCGGGCCGGCTCGGGAAGGAGAAGAAGACGATCGCCCGGGCCGTGGACACGATGCCGCCGGCACTGAAGGTCCTCGCCGACCAGCGGCGCGATCTGACGAAGATGCTCACCGCCCTGTCGAAGCTGGGCAAGACGGGCTCCAAGGTGGTCAATGCCTCGCACGACGACACGGTCGCGAACCTCAAGCAGCTGCGGCCGATCCTCCAGCAGCTGAACAAGGCGGGCGACGACCTGCCCAACTCCCTTGAACTGCTGACCACTTACCCGTTCCCCCGCAACGTGGTGGGCGCCGTCAAGGGCGACTACGTCAACCTCAAAATCACCGCGGATCTCGACCTGACGGACATCTACGGCAACGTGACGGACGGGAACTCCGGCCGAAGCAAGGGCAATTCCCAGAAGCCCGACACACCCGACGTACCGGATCTCCCCGATCTCCCGGATGTGCCGAGCGTGCCGACACCCACCGCACTGCCGAGCACACCGAGCCTGCCGTCGTCCCCTTCTGTGCCGTCGGCTCCCTCGGGCGGAGGCGGTGGTGGGCCGCTGTGTCCACCGGTGTGCAAGAGCAGCTACACCACTCACGGCGAGCTGCCCGAGGGGATCAACCTCGCGCTCGCCGAGCTGATGCTGAAGGGGGTTCAGCCGTGATCACACGTACGGTCAAGGCCCAGTTGCTCGCCTTCGCCACCGTCACCGCCGTCGGGGTGTCGTACGTCGGCGCCGCGTACACCGGCCTGGCGGACGACGTCCTGGGCCACGGCTACACCGTGCGGGCGGACTTCGCCGACTCCGGGGGCGTCTTCCCCGGCGCCGAGGTCACCTACCGCGGGGTGCCGGTGGGCCGCGTCGGCGCGCTGCGGCTGACCGGCTCGGGCGGGGTGTCGGTGGCCCTGGACATCAAGGACGGCACGCGGCGCATCCCCGCGGACACCCTCGCGGTGGTGGCGAACCGTTCGGCGGTGGGCGAGCAGTACGTCGATCTGCAGCCGCGTACTACGCATGGCCCCTACCTCCTCGACGGCAGCGCCATCCCGCGCGGCAGCACCCGCGTGCCGCTGCCCACCACGGACCTCGTCCTCAGCCTGGACCGGCTGGTGAACTCGGTCGGCAAGGACGATCTGCGGGTCACCGTCGACGAGCTGGACAAGGCGTTCTCCGGCACCGGTCCGAACCTGAGCCGCCTGGTGGACTCGGGCAACGCGCTCGTCGAGTCGGCGTCCGGCTCGCTCCCCCAGACGATCTCGCTCATCGAGGACTCCCGGAAGGTCCTCAAGACGCAGGCCGACCAGGGCTCGTCCATCAAGTCGTTCGCACGCGATCTGGCCGCGCTCACCGCGCAGTTGAAGTCGAGCGACGGGGACCTGCGCAAGCTGATCGGCAACGCCACGCCGGCCGCGCAGCAGCTGAACTCACTGCTGAAGTCCACCGGGCCACGCCTTTCGGTCCTGCTGGCCAACCTGATCAGCGGTGGCCAGGTCACGCTGGCGCGCCTGCCCGGCGTGGAGCAGTCCCTGGTCACCTTCCCCGCGCTGGTTGCGGGCAGCTACACGGTCGTCCCGGGCGACGGCACCACCCACTTCGGCCTCGTGGTGAACGCCGACGACCCGCCGCCGTGCACCCAGGGGTACGGGACGGCGCGGCGCGACCCCTCGGACACCAGCACGCGCGAGGCGAACACCGCCGCGCGCTGCACGGCCCCGCGCGGCGGCAAGACGTCGGTGCGGGGCGCGCAGAACGCCCCCGGCGCGCCGGCCGCCTCCGGCGGTGCGGACCAGTCGGCGTACGTCACGCCCTACGACCCGGAGACCGGCACGGCGACCGGCCCGGACGGAACGCCCGTCGAGATCGGCTCGACGGGCGGCCAACAGACGGTGTTCGGAAGGGAGTCGTGGCAATGGCTGCTAGTCGGACCGATGGCATGAGCGGGGCCATGAGCAGAACCAAGAGCATGAGCAAGAGCATGAGCGGGGCCTTGAACGGGGCCCTGTCGGGCAGGGCGTGGTCGGTGGGGCTGGTGGTGGCGACCGTCCTCACCACCGCGCTGACGATCTGGCTGAGCCTCGGGCTCTATGACCAGCACGACAGGGCACAGCGCCGCCAGGACCTCCTGGCCGCGGCCCGCCAGTCGGCGCTGAACTTCACCTCGCTCGACTACCGGCACTACGACCGGGACAGCGCGAACGTCCTCGAGGGCGCCACCGGCGACTTCAAGAAGCAGTTCGCCGCGCAGACCGAGCAGCTGACCAAGCTGGTCGCCGAGAACAAGTCCGTGTCCGAGGGCCAGGTTCTCGAAGCGGGCATCGTCCGCTCCGACGCGCACTCGGCGCGCGTCCTGGTGGTCGCCGACAGCAAGGTGACCAACACCGCCGCACCCAGGGGCGAGGCGCGCACCTACCGGCTGCAGCTCGACCTGGTGTACCGGGACGGCCGCTGGCTGACCTCGGACGTCGAGTTCGTCGGCTGACCGCCCCCCTCTCCACCCGTACCACCCGTACCACCCTTGAGGAGCAATACCGTGGCGAAGACGACCAACCGAAGCCGCGGCTCCGGCGCCGCTTCCGGCACCCGGCGCACCATGACAGCGGCCGCCCGCGCGGCGGCCAAGCGCGCGGAGCGCGGCCACCGCGAGCCGGGCCACGCGGCCGCCGGCGAGGAGGCCGCGGGCCGGCCCGAGGCACCGCCCGCCGGACGCACCCTGCTCATCGAGCCCAAGGACGAGAACGGCTGGGACGACCCGCCCGAGCCCTCGCCGGAGTCGTTCGACGAGCGGAAGGAGGACGAGCCCGACTCCGGTACGCCGGCGTGGCGCGGGCGGCGACGCCTGCTCACCGCGGTCCTCTGCGTCCTGCTCGTGGCGGGCCTGGTCACGGCCGGCGTGCTCGGGTGGCGTTACCGGGAGGGAGCCCGGGCGGACGAGGCGCGCGGGCAGGCGCTCACGGCCGCGCGGCAGGCGGCCCCGGTCGTCCTCTCGTACGACTACCGGCATCTGGACCGCGACTTCACCGCCGCCCGCGCCCGGCTCACCGGCCACTTCCGCGACGAGTACGGCAAGACCACCAGCACGGTGGTCGGGCCGACGGCCAGGAAGTACCACGGGGTGGTCAAAGCGACGGTGGCGCAGCCCACGGGCGGCGGCTCCCCGGCGGCCTCCGTGGTCTCGGCCTCGCCGGACCGGGCCGTGGTTCTTCTCTTCGTCAACCAGGTGACCACGAGCACCCAGGTCCAGGGCTCCCGCGTGGACCTGAACCGCGTGCGGATGACGCTGGCCCGTACGGCCGACGGCTGGAAGGTGAGCGCGGTCGACGCGCTGTGACCTCGGCTTCTTTCGGGGGCTCAAGGCCAGACGAGGTGGGCCCCTGGCCGAGTCCGCCCCATCCCCTCCTCGTGATCCACACACTCGCCTAGGATGGCGAGAACCATCTCAGCGGCCCGACGGGCTTCCTGATCCGCCTGCGCGCGGACATCGGAGGACATGCCCCCACCCGCACGAGTCTTCTTCGTGCTGCCTGGGGGCATTTTCTTGCTGTTCCGTGAGTCCGCGGCGTCCGTGGCCGCCCGCATCCTCGAAGGGTCGCTGGCGCTGCATCTGACCGAGAACTTCCGTCACCAGCATGGCCGGAGGCCCGCGCAGGCGGAGATACGTTCCTGGGAGCGCAGCCTCCCCGCGCTCGTCAACGCCCTCATCGAGGCCGGTCTCGACGACGTCGAAGTCCTGGTCGAGTACAGCCTGCCCCTCACCAGCAAGCGCGCGGACGCCGTACTCGCCGGCGTGCACCCGACGACGGGTGAGCCGTCGTACGTCGTCGTGGAGTTGAAACAGTGGAGCGCGGCCTACCCCGAGGAAGACGAGCCGCTGCTGTGCCGGATCGACGCGTACGCGCAGCCGATCCTCAACCCCATCGAACAGGTGCGGGGCTACTGCGAGTACCTGATGTCGTTCAACGGGGCCCTGGAGCGGATACCCAGGTCGCTGGCGGGGGTGGCTTTCCTGCACAACGCGACCGAGTTCGGGGTCGCTGGGCTGCGCGCCGTCACCGAGGACCAGCACGGACGCATGTACACCGGTGAACAGCGCGGCGCCTTCCTGAACTTCCTTCGCTCGCGGCTCGCCGCGAAGCCCGGAGCGGAGGCTGCGGACGTACTGCGCGACGCCAAGATCCGACCATCCAAGCAGCTGATGGCTGTCGCGGCCGCCGAGATCCGCGACCGCGAGCAGTTCGTACTCATCGCCGAACAACGGGTCGCCTACGAGAAAGTGATGTCCGCCGTACGCAAGGCCAAGCGGTCGAACCACAAGCAGGTGATCGTGGTGACCGGCGGTCCCGGCTCCGGCAAGAGCGTGATCGCGATGTCGCTGCTGGGCGAGCTGTACCGGCGCGGGGTGCCCACTCTGCACGCGACCGGGTCGCAGTCGTTCACCAAGACGATGCGCAGGGTCGCAGGGGCCAAGAAACGCGAAGTCCAGCAGCTGTTCAAGTACTTCAACAGCTTCATGGACGCAGAGCCGAACGACCTCGACGTACTGATCTGCGACGAGGCCCACCGCCTCCGGAAGACCTCCGCCAATCGCTACACCAAGGCAGAGCTGCGCACGGGCCGGCCCCAGGTGGCCGAGCTGATCGACGCGGCCCGGGTACCGGTGTTCCTGCTCGACCAGCACCAGGTGGTGCGGCCCGGCGAGATGGGGACCAAGGAGCAGATCCAGCGGGCCGCCGCCGAACAGGGCCTCGACTGCGCGGTGTTGGAGCTGGACAGTCAGTTCCGGTGCGGCGGTAAGACTGCACAGCAGCCTCGGCTACCGCAGTCCCGCCGAGTACGAGACCGCCCTCGCAGCCTGACCACCACACCGACGGTGTCCGTCAAAGCGGAGCAAGCTCAGGACCGTCACTGCTAGCTGTAGCACGCGATGGAGGCCTTCCGCGCCGACCGCCTAGCCTTCCCAGCTGCCTGGGTGTTGGCGGTGCACTCCCTGGCTCTGGCATGACTCCCCCGACCCTGTGAGCCCTCCTCGGCATTCTGACGAGAGCTCATGGGGGCGATCGCTTCCAGCGCCAGGAGCCGTCTGGCCGATGGGAACGGTGCGCTGTCGATGAGCAATGGCTCAGTAATCAGAGCTAGTTGATCAGAATCTGGTTGACTTGCCGACCGCCATGATGTGATGGTCGAAGGCTATGTACTGCATGGGATCCGTTGGGGGCAAGGGGTGTCGTTAATGCCGGGTGGGCACGGGGTGGACCCGGAGATCGCGCAGCTCGCTGCAGGGTCGGCGAATTTCGGGTACCTGCTCGCGCACGAGCCGCTGCTGGTCTCCCTAGGCGCGGCGACCGAGTCCTATGTCCACTCCGATGCCAACGCCGCGATGTTCAAAGCTCGGCTGTTCGGTGAGGTCTTGGCGCAGCACATGGTCGCCAGGATGGGCGTTCAGGTGACTGGGACAACACAGTTCGCCCGGGTGCAGGCGCTCAAGGACCAGGTACCGCTGAGGCCGGAGGTCTTTGGCTGGTTCGACACGCTGCGAGCCGTCGGCAACAGAGCTGCGCATGAGCATTACGGGGAGGTGCGGGCAGCGCTGCGTGCGTCGGAGGTCTGCTTCCTTCTGGGAGACTGGCTTCACCGCTCGACTACGAGCGACGCCACCCATCGCGTCTTCCTGCCGCCGGCTGCACCTCAGCAGGCTCCGGCACCAGCGTCAGCGGCTGATGAGGCCGAACTCGCGTCGTTGAGGGCGGAGCTGGAGGCTTACCGCAACAAGCTGGCTGAGGCGCGCCTTCGCTACGACGGCAAACTGGATCGGCTGCAGCGGGAGCAACAGGCACGGCAGGAGGCAGAGGCAGAGCTAGAGCGCGCCGATGCCGAGCGGCAGTCCTTGCACGGGCTGGTGTCCCAGCTGAGCGAGAAGATCACGCGGTTGGCGCAGGATCCGGACCGGGTTCAAGCCACAGCTGCAGATCCGATCGAGCGAGACCGGATTGTCGCGCGGGCGCAATCCGCCTCTCGGCCTCCGCTCAACGAGGCGCAGGTGCGCGTTGAGATCGACCGCGCTCTGGTGCTGGCGGGGTGGGCTGTCCAGGACCTTGACGACATGGACGTGGTCAACCACAGGGGAGCCGCAGTCCGCGAGGTGACCACTAGGGCAGGCCGGGCGGACTATTTGCTCTATGTGGATGCGCGTCTGGTCGGTGTGATCGAGGCCAAGCGGGAGGGCGCGGATCTTTCCGGTGCGCAGGAGCAGGCTGCCCGTTACGCCTCTCACCTGACCAGCGACCAGAGGATCAGCGCAGGTGGGTGGGAGCGGCTGCCGTTCCAGTACGTCTCGGACGGCAACACGGTGCGGTTCAGGAATGAGCTGGACCCTGATGCGCGTTCCCGCCGTGTGTTCTCCGTGCACCGCCCGGAGACTATGGCGCGCTGGATCCACGAGGCGGCGACGGACCCGGACAATCCCACCTTCCGGGCCCGGCTTCGGCTCCTGCCCGAGACCTACCTCGACATCGCACCGCTGCGCGAGGCTCAGGTCGAGGCGATCGTGGGACTGGAGAAGTCCCTCGCATGTGGGGACACGCGTGCGCTGGTCCAGATGACCATGGGTGCCGGCAAGACGCATGCGGTAGTCCAGCACAGCTACCGGGTGCTCAAGCACGCCAAGGCACAGCGGGTGCTCTTCCTCGTAGACCGCAACAACCTTGGCAAGCAGGCTGTGGAGGAGTACGAGGGCACCGCTGTACCCGGGGGCAGCCAGTGCTTCAGCGATGTCTACCCCGTCCAGCGGCTGCTGGGCGGCCCGCTCAAGGGATCATCCGACGTCGTGGTGAGCACCATCCAGCGGCTGTGGCTGTCGTTGACGGGTCAGCCCGTCCCCGAGTCGGGCGAGAACCAGGACGACAGGGTGGACACCTATGACGTCGAGCGTCCCGTCGAGGTGAGCTACAACAAGGACCTGCCACCGGAGACCTTCGATGTGATCTATGTGGACGAGTGCCACCGCTCGATCTACGGCAAGTGGCGCGGAGTGCTCGACTACTTCGACGCGCACATCATCGGCCTGACCGCGACCCCGGTCCCGCAGACCTACGGCTTCTTCCACCAGAATCTGGTGAGCGAGTACCCCTCAGAGCGTGCCGTTGCCGACAAGGTCAACGTCCCCTTCACGGTGTTCCGCATCCGGACCGAGCTCGGCGAACACGGTGGCCTGATCCCGGCAGAGACCGTGGTGCCGATCCGGGAACGCAAGACCCGCCGCGAGCGCTACAAGGCACTCGACGCCGACTTCAGCTGGAAAGCGCCCCAGCTGGGCCGGGATGTGATCAGCAAGGGCTCACTCAAGCTCGTGATCGAGACCTTCAAACACCATCTGTTCTCGGAGATCTTCCTGCCGATCGGTGAGGACGGGGCTCCGGCTCGGGCGCGGGCGACGGTGCCCAAGACCTTGATCTTCGCCGCTGACGAGAACCACGCCGAGGAGATCGTCGAGACAGTGCGGCAGGTTTTCGGCAAGGGTGACGGCTTCTGTGCCAAGATCACGCACACTGTCAAGCAGCCCGACAAGCTGCTCCAGCGGTTCCGCCGGGACCCCGACCTTCGTATCGCCGTCACCGTGGACATGATCGCAACCGGGACCGACGTCCGCCCTCTTGAATGCGTGTTCTTCCTGCGCAACGTCCGCAGCTGGGCCTACTTCGAGCAGATGAAGGGCCGCGGAGCGCGCACGATCGATCCGGCCGAGTTCCAGGCCGTGACCCCGGATGCCAAGGTCAAGGACCGGTTCGTCATCGTCGACGCCGTCGGCGTCACGGACTCCCCGCGTGTGGACGCCCAGCCCATGGAGCGCAAGTCCGAAAGGCAGCTCCCGCTGGAGCGGCTCCTGCGCAAGAGCGCCAGCCTGGTGATGAGCGAGGAAGAAGTGGCCACGCTCGCCGCCCGGCTGAACCGGCTGGACATGCGGCTGACCAACGAGGAACGGACCCAGGTCGCCCACCTGGCGGGCAAGCCGTTGGGCGAGGTCGTCGGCGGACTGCTCCAGGCCATCGACACCGACACCCAGGAGGCAGCGGACGCACAAGGCGGCGAAGCAGCCGTACGTAAACTCGTCGCGGACGCCCTGCGCCCTCTGGCCGGAAGCGCGGCCCTGCGCAAGCTGATCATCGGCCTGTGCTCGGCGCACATCGTCTACGACGAGGTCAACCCTGATCAGCTCATCGAGGCCCGGGGCATGACCGAGGAGGAGATCGCCACCCAGACGGTCGCCTCGTGGCGGGAGTACCTGCACAAGAACCGGGACGTAGCGGCGGCCTTCCAGATCGCCTTCACGGAGCGGAAGAACCCCCGTGAGGTCCATCGTCAACTTCGCGCCCTTGCCCAGAGCATAGCCCGCCCCCCGTACAACTGGACCATCAGCGAGCTCTGGACGGCTTACGAGAGGCTCGGCAAGGCCACGAAGCGCAAGCAGCAGAATGCGGGGGTCGCCGACCTCATCAGCCTACTGAGGATCGAACTCGGCCTCGACGAGCAGGTACTTCCCTACCGCAGCCTCGTCGAGGAGCGGCTACTGGGCTGGTTGCTGCGCCAGGAACAGGCTGGTGTCACCTTCGACCACGAGCAGTGGTGGTGGCTCGACCGCATCGTCGACGTCGTCTCCCTGAACGCCGTCCTCGAACCGGAGCGCCTCAATGACGTAGCGTTCGGGGAACGCGGGGGCGCCCACGGGTTCCTCGAAGCCTTCGGGCACGACCGCGGCCACACGATCTTGGAAGAGCTGGAACAGGAGCTGAGTGCGTGAACGCGGAGCTGCCGCCAGGGTGGGAGTGGGTCCGCCTCGGCGACATCCTCCTGTCCATCGAGGCCGGAAAGTCGTTCACCTGCGACCCGCGCCCGGCCGGGAGCGACGAGTGGGGAATCATCAAAGTCAGCGCCATGACCTGGGGCAGGTTCGACGCGACCCAGAACAAGGCCGTGCCCGCAGACAAGGACGTAGACCCGCGCTATGAGATCCGCTCCGGCGATCTCCTGGTCAGCCGCGCCAACACGGAAGCATATGTGGGAGCGCCTGTCCTGGTCGACGAGTGCCGCCCCCGGCTGCTGCTGTCGGACAAGAGCATGCGGCTCGACCCCGCTTCCATGATTAACAAGCGGTGGCTGCTCCACATCCTGTCGTCGCCCATAGTGCGCCGACAGGTCTCCGCGAAGTCCAGCGGAACCAAGGCGGCCATGCGCAACATCTCACAGCAGGCACTCAAGGACATCGTCATCCCGCTCCCGCCGGCCGACGAGCAGCGGCGCATCGCTGATGCTGTGGGCAGGGAGCTAGACCGACTCGATGATGTCGACTCGAGTCTGAAGGCGGCGCAGGGGCGGCTTCGCCAGCTCCAGAAGTCGACTCTGTTCGACCTCGTGCCCGAGGCGGCCCTTCCGGGATGGCGCATGACGACGGTAGGCGACGCCGGCGAGATCGACCTGGGCCGGCAACGTCACCCCGACTGGCACACAGGTCCTGAGATGCGACCGTACCTGCGGGTCGCCAACGTCTTCGAGGACCGCATCGACACTCGCGATGTCATGCAGATGGACTTCTCCGGCGTCTTCGACCGCTTCCGCCTCGAACCAGGTGACGTCCTGCTGAATGAGGGCCAGAGCCCGGAACTCGTCGGCCGGCCGGCTCTGTACCGAGGAGAGCCGTCCCAAGTTGCCTTCACCAACAGCCTCCTGCGCTTCCGTGCGCACGCCGACGTGCTCCCTGAATGGGCGTTGCTGGTGTTCCGCCGCCACCTCCACAGCGGGCGCTTCAAAGCAGAAGTGCGGATCACCACCAACATCGCGCACTTGTCAGCGACCCGGCTGAAGACAGTCGAATTCCCGGTGCCACCTCTTCCTGAGCAGGAAGAACGCGTCAGACTGGCGGCTGAGCGCTTCGCTTGCGTCGACCAGCTCGACGCCCTCATCAAACACGGCGCCCAGCAGGCACAGGCACTGCGCAAGTCCATCCTCGACCAAGCGTATAAGGGGGGATTTGCGGTCTCGGGCCCGTCGGACGAGCCTGCGGGGTTGCTCCTGAAGCACATCGCAGATGAGAAGGCCACGGCGGAGAACGACCAGGCCACGAAGCGCCGCGGCCGCAGAACCGCAATGGCGGCCAAGGCACCCTCGGCGGGCTCGGGTACGGCTTCTCGCCTTGCCGCCCCCACCAGCACAGCACCTGTCCCTGACGGCACTCAGGGCGCCTTTTTCAACCAGGAGTACGCGAAGTGAGCAGCAACGAGACCGCCCGTCGCCTCGTCGACAAGCTGTGGAGTTACTGCCACGTCCTGCGCGACGACGGCGTCTCCTCCATCGACTACGTCGAGCAGCTGACCTACCTGCTGTTCCTGAAGATCGCTGAGGAACAGCGCCCCTTGGGAAGGCTTGGCACCCAGATGCTTCCTGACGACGCCGCATGGGCGGAGCGCGGCTGGCCGGAACTGCTCAGGGCCAAGGGGAGCGACCTCAGCATGGTCTACCAGCAGCTTCTGGACGACCTCGGTAGCTCGGCCGACGACACAACGTTCCACCTGATCTTCGACGCTGCACGCAACAAGATCAGGAGCTCGACGCACCTGCGCCGACTGGTCGTGGACTTCATCGAGAGCGAGAAGTGGTCGGTCAACAAGACGACCGACGGTCAGCTCATCGACGTCAAGGGAGACGCCTACGAGCAGCTCCTCGCTCGGGGCGCCTCAGACATCAAATCGGGTGCGGGTCAGTACTTCACGCCGCGCGTCCTGGTCCAGACGATCGTGGAGTGTGTCCAACCCACCCCCAAGGACACCATCACCGATCCGGCCTGCGGGACCGGCGGTTTCCTCCTCTCGGCTTGGGACTACATCCGCCGGAATCACGGCGCCGAACTGACCGACGTCCAGAACGAGCGCTACAGGTCCGGAGGAGCGATCTGGGGCGCCGAGCTGGTGCACAACACCGCCCGGCTCGCTGCCATGAACCTCTACTTGCACAACATCGGCACTGCTTACGGCAAACCGGTCATCCACAACGAGGACGCGCTGCGCAACCGCCCGACGAAGCGGGCCACGCTCGTACTCGCCAACCCGCCCTTCGGTAGGAAGTCCTCGGTCGCTACCTACGACGAGGACGGCACGGCCGGCAACCGCGAAGCACAGACCTACAAGAGCCGCACCGACTTCTGGGACACCACCTCCACCAACAAGCAGCTGAACTTCGTCCAGCACATCGTCTCCCTGCTGGAAATCGGAGGTCGAGCAGCCGTCGTCCTGCCCGACAACGTGCTCTTCGAAGGAGGCGTCGGGGAAACCATCCGCCGGAGCCTGCTTCGCGAATGCGACGTCCACACCATGCTTCGCCTGCCCACGGGCCTCTTCTACGCCAACGGCATCAAGGCCAACGTCCTGTTCTTCACCCGCAAGCCTGCGCGTAGCGAGTCCGAGCCCCCAGCCACGAAGCGGCTCTGGGTATACGACTTCCGTACCCGGAAGCACTTCACACTCAAGCAGAACCCGCTCACGCGAGAGGCGCTGCAGGAGTTCGTCGACAGCTACCGTCCCGGGGCAGACCCCGACGAGCGCATCGAAACAGAGCGATTCAGGGCGTTCTCCTACGAGGAGCTCATGGAACGCGACAAGGCCAGCCTCGACATCAGCTGGCTTTCAGAGTCAGACGACAAGGATGGCGCCAGCCTTCCAGCCCCCCAGATCCTCGTAGAGGAGATTGCCCTGGACCTTCAACTGGCTCTTGGGGAGCTGGAAAAGATCACGGATTCGCTGCGCACAGCCCTCGTTACTGGTCCCTGAGCTGACCGTAGGCGGCCCGGCCTACCTGGGCGTGGCTCCGGAAGCGGTGGCGCGCCTCCAGCGGCTCTCAGTCCGGGCGAGACCGCGCGGAAGGTACACCGTCCGTGCTCACCAGGCCACGGCGGCCACCTGTCGCCCGGCCCTCAGCCCAGTCCTGGCATGAGAGGGCTGGAGCGGAGAGAGATCAGAGGCGAGGAGTCCCGTTCTCCAGGTAGGCGGTCGCCGAGCGAGAGCGGGCCCCAAGGGCGGCGAGGACGCGCCGGGCCAGGCGCGGGATGAGAAGCGTGTCGATCTGCTCGGCGGCGTGGAAGGCGTACTCGCCGATCTCGACTCCGTCCAGGTTGATCTGAGCCTGCTTGTCCGCCGGGAGGACGCCCCCGTCGAAGACGAAGAGCAGCTTGTCGCCCTCGGTCGGGTGGGGTGCCCAGTCCGTAACGAGGAGGTGGCCGATGGGCGGGGTGATGCCGAGCTCCTCCTTGACCTCCCGGGCCGGGGAGTGTCTTGTTCTTTGTGTAAGCCCTGGTGTTGACGCTTCTTCTGTGCCGTGTGCTGTTGCTACTGATTCTCGAGGACCCGGTCGCCATAAAAGCCGGCGAGGGTGTTGATGCCCCCTTCCAGTTGCGGGTGCGGCCGGTGACGTTGGGGCGGTTGGGCTGTCGGTCGCGGATCACGAGGTAGAGCACCTTCAGAGCGGAGTCCTCGTCGGGGAAGTGCCCGCGTCGGCGGGTGGCCTGGCGGAAGCGGGCGTTGAGGCTCTCGATCACGTTCGTCGTATAGACGATCTTGCGGATCTCGGGCGGGAAGCGGAGGAACATCACGAAGTGTTCCCAGTTGCGGCGCCACACTCCGATCAAGGCCGGGTAGCGGGCGCCCCATTCGGCCTCGAACTCCGCGAAACGGTCCTCTGCCGCGTCCGCGTTGGCGGCGGTGTAGACGTGGCGGAGCTCCCTGGCGATCTGCGCCCAGTACTTGGTGGAGGCGTACTTCAGGCTGGCGCGGACCATGTGGACCACGCACAGCTGCACATCCGCCTGCGGCCAGGTGTTCTGGATCGACTCCGGCAGTCCCTTCAGCCCGTCACAGCAGGCGATCAGCACGTCCTCCACCCCGCGGTTGCGGAGTTCGGTCAGCCAGGTCTTGGCGCCCTCGCCGCCCTTGCCGACCCACATCCCCAGCACGTCCCGCTCGCCCTCGAGATTGATGCCCACCGCGACATAGACCGGACGGTTAGCGACGGCTCCGTCCCTGACCTTCACGACGATGGCATCGATCATGACGACTGCGTAGACACGGTCCCGCGGCCGGTTGCGCCACGCTTCCAGCTCCGAGCCGACCTGGTGGGTGGCCCGGGAGATCACGTCGCGGGAGACCTCCACGTCGTAGATCTCCGACAGATGGGCCTGGATCTCCCCGGTCGTCAAGCCCTTGGCATACAGCGCCAGGATCGCCGCGTCGAAGCCCTGCACCCGGCGGGAGTGCTTGGGCACGATCGCCGGTGCGAAGCTGCCGGACCGGTCCCGCGGCACCTGAAGATCCACCGGCCCGACGTCGGTCAGGACCGTCTTCTTCGAGGTGCCGTTACGGGAGTTACCCGACCCGGCACCGGCCGAATCGCCCTTCTCGCCCCGACCAGATTCACGCCCTCGGCGCGGGCCCGGGCCACCAACTGCCCGGCCAACTCCCGGTCCAGCTTCGCCAGTCTCGCCAACTCAGCCCCCGTACGTACGATGCTCGAGTCCTCGCGGGGGTGCTCGCTCTTGGTCCCCACGGTGATCCTTCCCGGCAGAGGTCCCACCTCATGCCATCCGGGTCACACCGGGGCATACGCAATCTTTAGGACAGCCCCGATGCCGACCTTCGGCTTGGAAAGCTGCGGACAACTAGGCCCCGCTGTAGCACTGACCTGGTCGAATGGCCAGTTCGTGGTCTCCGCGGTCTCGGTTGCATTCACCGTGATTCCCCGCTGTTCCCCGCTCGATCTGGTGCGGTTGCGGTGCGCGCACTCGTGATGCTTGGCACCACTTGCCTCGGCTTGGCTGTGTGCGTCTGATCGGCGCGTGCAGGGAGGGCCGGGGCCGTGCTGGTGGAGTTGAGCGTGGCCGCACAGCGGTATCACGCGGTCATGGAGGTTGCCGCGGGGGTTCCGGTGCTCGTTCGTGGCCCCACGTTGCGCCTCAGAGCCCTACCGCGAAGTCCACGAACGCGGCCCACTCCAAGCTCCGAAAGGCGAGTTGGGCGCGGGCTGGAGCCTTGGAGTCGCGGACGTGGATGGTGCCGGACGTTGCGGCGACCTCCAGGCATTCGCCGCCCTCGTTACCGCTGTAGCTGCTCTTGAACCAGGCGAGGCGCGCGGATTCCGCGGTGTTCATCGTTCCCCCAGCAAGTCCTCCATCAGGTCCAAGGACTCCCTTGGCGTGAGCGCCTGGGCCCTGATGCTGCCGTACCGTGCGGCCAGGATACGTACTTCCTCGGCTTCCGTGATCAGTCGACTGCTGTTCTGCGCCTCCGTGTATCCCACCTGTGTCTTCCCCTTCGGGGTGAGCAGGACGAACGCGCCACCCATTCCGGCATGCTCCGCCCGATCCGTCGGCATCACCTGAAGCTCCACATTGCGCAGTCGACCGAGCTCGATCAGCCGCTCCAACTGCTCCTTGTGGACATCCGGACCACCGATGGGCCGTCGCAGTACCACTTCCTCGATGACGGCCGTCACCATGGGAAGAGGCCAACGCGTCAGAATCTCTTGCCGGTCCATCCGTGAGGCCACCCGCTGCTCGATGATGTCCTCACTCAGAAGCGGCTTACGCATCTCGTAGAGGGCACGGGTCCGCCGCTGGGTCTGCAACAGGCCGGGAACATCATGGTTGTTGTAGAAGTTGATCTCAACAGTGTCCCGCTCCAACCGCGCGTAATCTCTGAACCAAGCCGGATGCCTGACTCTCGCCTTCGCCTTGGCCTTCTCAACATCCTCAATCGTGGCCTTCAACAGCCCACCGGCCTCCAGCAGTTCATCCGCCGTCTCCAGGAACTCCCGCTGCGGCGTCCGTCTCCCCCGCTCCAGCGACGAGACCAGATCCTCGCTGTAGCCAAGGCGGTCCCCCAGCTCCTTCTGCGTGAGCCCGGCACGCTCCCGAAGTACCTTGACCTGCTTGCCGATCGCACGGTTCAGGTCGCTGGACTGCTCACCCTCGTCGTACGTCTCCTGCGGCTCCGTCACCGTCATCGCAACACCCGCCCTGCCGTCCCACGCCCCACCAGGTCACGGCCGACACCCCGTACAGGACACCGTCCGTACCGCTACACGCACCCTGCGTACCGAAGGATTCCCTGGTCAGGGTAGAGCGAGGCGGCCACGCTCAGTGACATGAAGTCAGAAATCTCCACCCGGCACTTCAGTCAACTCCTCAGCGCCACGCCTCGCGGGGCCCGCCTTGCCCGGCTGCTGGCTGTGCAGCAGCTCGGTGAGTGGGGCTGGCCGCACGGCTGCGCGGTGAGCGAGTCCGCAGGCCTGGTCGTCGCCGAGTTGGCGGCGAACGCGGTCGCCCACGGGCGCGTGAAGGGGCGCGGGTTCCGGCTCACGCTCACTGTCGAGGCCTCGGACACGCTCCGTATCGAAGTGGCCGACCCACGAGGCGACCGCCGGCCCCTGGCCCGTCGTACCGCGAGTCCCACCGACGAGACGGGGCGCGGGCTGCTCCTCGTCGACGCCCTGACTGCCCGGTGGGGCAGTGAGCCATGGCCGCCGTCCGGGAAGGTCGTGTGGGCGGAGATCGGTCTTCCCCGCCCTGTGCTCACTGCTTCCGTCTCCGCCACTCAGCTCTCGACCGGGGCCGTTCCAGCACCGGAGGCGGCAAGCTGATCATGGAAGGCGGCGATCATGATCGACAGCTTCGACGAGGGGCTCCTCACGTCTACGGAGACCTCCTCCCACCTGGAGATCCGCCTCCCTCCACCGCCCTGGTCCACGGGAATTCCCGGGAGCTCAGGCAGAGGAAGGAAGTCCACCCGCACAGAAAAAGGCCCCGACCAGGCCATAAGACCTTTTCAGAGCCCTGCCGGCAGACGAGTCGGGCTGTACGCCGGGTTCTGTCGCCCGGTCGCCTCGCGGCGGCCGGGGAGACGGCCATCCATCTAGGGTCCGCATTGCTGCGGACCTCGTGCGGTCTACCCGCGGACTCGGGCGGGCAGCCCTCGAACGTCCGCGCAGAGCCGCCCCTTCTTGCGAGGAAGCGGCTCCTTTTGACCTTGCTCCAGGTGGGGTTTACCTAGCCGCCTGAGTCACCTCAGGCGCTGGTGGTCTCTTACACCACCGTTTCACCCTTACCGAGGGCCTTGCGGTCCCCGGCGGTCTGTTTTCTGTGGCACTGTCCCGCGGGTCACCCCGGGTGGCCGTTAGCCACCACCTTGCCCTGTGGAGCCCGGACGTTCCTCGGGAAAACCCTGGTGAAAGGGTCCTCACGCGGCCGTCCGCCCGGCTCGTCTGCCGTGCCGACCATGCTACCCGGCGCGGGAGGCCCCACCGGTCAGAGGAACGCCGAGGTCTCCAGCTCGAAGTCGAACGGGGCGGGGAGAGTCAGTGACTTGCCGAAGGGCAGCGTGCACAGCTCCCGGTAGTCGTCGCCCTCCGGGTCCCGGAAGAGCGTCACCGAGGAGGCTTCGCGGTCGATGAGGAGGTGGAGGGGGATCCCGCCGAGCGCGTAGCAGCGGCGCTTGGCCTCTCGGTCCGCCTGTGGCTTCGTGGAGGTGACCTCGACCACCAGGGCGACGCCTTCGCAGGGCATCCAGGGCTCGGCGCCCCGGAAGAGCCGACGATCCCAGGGGGCCAAGGTGCCGTCCGGGATCACGTGGTTGTCGGGCCAGGCTCCCCCGCTGTTCAGCTTCAGTCCCTTGTTCCCGGAGAACTGCATATCGGTCCGGGACCGCTTGATCACCTGGCTCACGATCAGGCTGATGCAGTCCTCGTGGTCCCCGTCCGGCGGCGGCGTCACGACGATTTCGCCCTCGATCAGTTCCGCCCGGAAACCCTCCGGGGTGTCCAGGGCAAGGAAGCCTTCGAGCAGGACGTCTGCTTGCGTGAGCGACTCGTGCGGCTCGTGCGCCATGGCCGTCATGTCACGCCCCTCCCTCGGTCGCTCGCCAGACTCGGCCATCGGGGGATCCACCGTCCGTGAGATCGGAAGTTCTTCCCTCGATCGTGGCACATGAGCGCGGGGCGAGGGGTCTTACGCGGGAGCGAACTGGACCTTTGCCGCTCCCGGGTCCGCCTGCGTCAGCCGTACCCGCAGCCGCTCCCCCAGCGGCAGCGGAGCCGTGCCGCCCTCGATGCGGGCGACGACCGCGGGGTCGGTCAACTGGACGGTGCCGACGGCCGGTTCCTGGTCCTTCACGTCGACGACGCACGCCTCGAAGATGTCGCCGATCCGGTCCTTGAGGAGCGCCGCCTCGACGATGTCGACGCAGCCGCGCTCGACGGCGTTGGCCCGGCGCGTGCCCTCCGCCATCTCCTTCGGCAGACCGGGCAGTGCGGCGAGCACCCACTCCGGGGGCGGGGTGCCCGCGCAGGCGGCCACGCACAGTTCGGAGGCGTAGCGGTCGGCGAGGCGGCGCAGCGGGGCCGTGCAGTGGGCGTAGGGCGCGGCGACCGCGGCGTGGACGGTGAGGTCGGGGAGCGTGCCGCCGCTGAACACGGTGTAGCCGGCGCCGCGCAGGAGCGTCGTGCACTCCTGGAGGAAGGCCGCGTGGTGCGGCTTCTTCGGGTCGAGGGAGCGGATGAGCTGGGCGTACGGGACGTGGTGCGGCCAGTCGATGTGCAGGGCGTCGGCCGTGCGGCGCAAGCGGCCGACGGCGCCGTCGGGGGCGGCGGGCAGGGTGCGCAGGATGCCGGTGCCGGCGGTGAGCATGAGGTCGGCGGCTGCCATGCCGGTGAGCAGGGAGATCTGGGCGTTCCAGCCGTCGGCGGGGAACGGGGCGCGGTAGCCGAGCTCGTAGCGGCCGTCGCGTTCGGTGATCTCCTGTTCGGGGACGTTGAGGGAGATGCCGCCGCGCTCGGTCTCGAGCTGTTCGCGCAGGCGCCCGATGTCGCGCAACAGCGCTACGGGTTCCTCGGCGGTGCCGTCGTCGATGGCCCGCTGCACGCCCTCGTAGTCGAGTTTGGCGCGGCTGCGGACGGTGGCGCGGGTGACGTCGGTGGCGACGGTGCGCCCGTCGGCGTCGAGGTCGAGGGTCCACACGACGGCGGGGCAGGTCTGGCCGGGGAGCAGGCTGGCGGCGCCCTCGCTGAGCACGGTGGGGTGCAGGGGGACGTTTTCGTCGGGGAAGTAGAGCGTGGTGACGCGGCGGTGGGCCTCGGTGTCGAGAGGGCCGCCGGGCGTGACGTACGCAGCGACGTCGGCGATGGCGTAGCGGACCCGGTAGCCGCCGTCGCGGCGCGAGAGGTGCATCGCCTGGTCGAGGTCGAGGGAGGTCGGCGGGTCGATCGTGAAGAAGGGGATGTCGGTGGCGTCCTTGCCGCCCGGTTCCGGCGGGTGCGGGGCCGCCGCGGCCCGTTCCGCCTCCGCGAGGACGTCGGCCGGGAAGGCCCCGGGGACGTCCAGGGTCGTACGCAGTTCACGCAGTGCGGCACGCAGCGGGGCCTCGGCTGCGCCGGTCACACGGAGATGACGGCGGGGCATGCACCGAGCGTAGGACGGGGCGGGGACGTCGGCACCCCGTGACCGCGGCCCCCAGGACTGCGGCGCCCTGGGATCCGCGGTGCCCCGTGTTCCCCGGCACCCTCTTCTCTTCCGTACGCTTTCGCTGGGGCCGCACCCCCTGTTCCGCATCACTGTCCCGAGGAGTCCGATCGTGCTCGTGCTGCTGCCGCCGTCCGAAGGCAAGGCCCCGTCGGGCCGCGGCGCCCCGCTGAAGCCTGAGTCGCTGTCCCTGGCGGGGCTCGCCGGGGCGCGGCAGGCCGTGCTCGACGAGCTGGTCGAGCTGTGTGCCGCCGACGAGGACAAGGCGCGCGAGGTGCTCGGCCTCAGCGAGGGGCTGCGCGGCGAGATCGCGAAGAACGTGGAGCTGCGCACCGCGGGCGCGCGCCCGGCCGGTGAGATCTACACGGGGGTCCTCTACGACGCGCTCGGTCTCGCCACCCTGGACGCGGCGGCGAAGCGCCGGGCGACGCGTTCGCTGCTGGTCTTCTCGGGTCTGTGGGGCGCGGTGCGGGTGAGCGACCGGATTCCGTCGTACCGCTGCTCGATGGGTGTGAAGCTGCCGGGGCTCGGGGCGCTCGGCGCGCACTGGCGCAAGCCGATGGCCGAGGCGCTTCCCGAGGCGGCCGGGGACGGGCTCGTGCTCGACCTGAGGTCGTCCGCGTACACGGGTGCGTGGAAGCCGAAGGGGGAGGTCGCGGGGCGTACGGCGACGGTGCGGGTGCTGCACGCGCAGACGGATCCGGTGACCGGTGTGGAGAAGCGTTCGGTCGTGTCGCACTTCAACAAGGCGACGAAGGGCCGGATCGTGCGCACGCTCCTGGAGACCGGCACCACGCCCGCGGACCCGGCCGAGCTGGTCGAGGCGCTGCGGGATCTCGGCCATGTGGTGGAGGCGCAGGCGCCCGCGAAGGCGGGGACTGCGTGGGCGCTCGACGTGGTGGTGACGCAGATCCACTGAGTACCGGTCCCGGAGCACCAGTCCCGAGCGCATTGCAGCATGCGCAACGCCCTTTGCGCATGCTGCGCAGCGCGGGGCAGGATGGCCCCATGACTGATTCCTCCGTGCTCGATCTCGCCCCTGTCGTACCCGTCGTCGTCGTGGAGGACGTCGCCGACGCCGTGCCGCTCGCGCGGGCGCTCGTCGCGGGCGGTCTGCGGGCGATCGAGGTGACGCTGCGGACGCCGGCCGCGCTGGACGCGATCCGCGCCATCGCGGACGAGGTGCCGGACGCCGTCGTCGGCGCGGGCACGGTCATCTCACCGCAGAACGTCACCGACTCCGTCGCCGCCGGCGCGCGCTTCCTGGTCAGCCCCGGCTGGACCGACACGCTGCTCGACGCGATGAAGAAGTCCGGTGTGCCGTTCCTGCCGGGCGTCTCCACGACGTCGGAGGTCGTGGCGCTCCTGGAGCGCGGGGTGAGCGAGATGAAGTTCTTCCCCGCGGAGGCCGCGGGCGGTGTGCCGTACCTGAAGTCGCTGGCCGGTCCGCTGCCGCAGGCGCGGTTCTGCCCGACCGGCGGTGTCTCCCTCGGCTCGGCGCCCTCGTACCTGGCGCTCAAGAACGTCGGCTGTGTGGGCGGCAGTTGGATGCTTCCCGCGGACGCGGTCGCGGCGAAGGACTGGGCGCGGATCGAGACGCTGGCCCGCGAAGCGGCCGGCCTCAAGTAGCCCGGGCGTCAGCGCGGCAGTCCGGACGTCAGCGCGGTAGCCCGGACGTCAGCGCAGGTGCGCCGTCTCGTTGAGAAGGCGCACGCTCGCGTTGCCGTCCCCGTAGTACGCGACCGCCGAGAGCGACGCCGCCGAGAGTTCCATCCGGAACAGTGACTCCGGCGGCGCGCCGAGCGCGAGCCGTACGAGCGTCTTGATCGGCGTGACGTGCGTGACCAGGAGGACCGTGCGTCCCGCGTACTGCCCGACGAGCCGGTCCCGCGTCGCGGCGACCCGGCGGGCGACCGCCGCGAAGCTCTCGCCGCCCCCGGTCGGCTCCGCCTTCGACGAGGCCAGCCAGGCGTTCATGTCGTCAGGGAAGCGCTCGCGGACCTCCCCGAAGGTCAGCCCCTCCCACGCCCCGAAGTCCGTCTCGCGCAGGCCCTCTTCGATGTGGACGTCGAGCCCGAGGCGGGCCGCGACGGTCCGCGCCGTCTCCTGGCACCGCTTGAGCGGCGACGAGACGATCGCCTGGACGGTGCCGCGGGCGGCGAGCGCTGCGGCGACCCGCTCGGCCTGCGCGCGCCCCGCCGCGGACAGCTCGGGGTCGGCTCCGCCGGAACCGGAGAACCGCTTCTCGGGCGTGAGCGCGGTCTCGCCGTGCCGCAGGAGTACGAAGGTGGCGGGCGCCCCGAGATCGGGCGCCGCCGACCAGCCCTGGGACGCGGTGCTCGCCACGTTCCCCGCGGCCCGCACGTCCGCGTTCCCGCGCGCTCCCGCGAGCGCGGCCCGCGCCTTCGCCGCCCCGGCCGCCGCGTCCCCGGGCGGACCCGAAGGCTTCGGAGTATCGAGCTCGGCGGTCGAGCGCGAGGCCTCCCACTGCTTGCCCTGCTTGCCCGCGTCCATCGCCTCGTTGGCGAGCCGGTCCGCGTGCTTGTTCCGCTCGCGCGGGATCCACTCGTACGTCACCTGCGACGCCGGCAGCACGGTCGCCGCCTCGGCGGCGAGGGGCTTCATGTCGGGGTGCTTGATCTTCCAGCGGCCCGACATCTGCTCGACGACGAGCTTGGAGTCCATCCGGACGTGCACCGACGCCTGCGGGTCGAGGGCGTGCGCGGCGCGCAGGCCGGCCACGAGTCCCCGGTACTCGGCGACGTTGTTCGTGGCGACGCCGATGTACTCGGCGGCCTCCGCGAGGGTCTCCCCCGTCGCCGCGTCGATGACGACCGAGCCGTAGCCCGCGGGCCCCGGGTTGCCCCGGGAACCGCCGTCGGCCTCGACGATGAACTCCCGCACCACGAAGGCTCCTACAGGCCGGACTCGGACGTGCGCACCAGGATCCGGTGGCAGTTCTCGCAGCGCACCACGGAGTCGGGCGCCGCGGCCCGCACCTCGTTCAGCTCGGTGATGTTCAGCTCCATGTGGCAGCCCTCGCAGCGGCGCTGGTAGAGGCGGGCCGCACCGACGCCGCCCTCCTTGACGCGCAGCTTGTCGTAGAGCTTCAGCAGGTCCTCGGGGACGGAGCCGGCGACGATCCCGCGCTCCTTCGTGGCCGTGGCCGTCTCGCCGTCGAGCTCCTCGAAGGAGGCGTCGCGGCGGGCCGTCGCGGCGTCGATCTTGCCCTGGACGGAGGCGACCCGGCCGGTGAGCTCCTCGAAGCGCTCCTGCGCGGACTCGCGGCGCTCCATGACCTCGAGGACGACGTCCTCCAGGTCACCCTGGCGCTTGGCGAGCGAGGCGATCTCGCGCTGGAGGTTCTCCAGGTCCTTGGGGGACGTGACGGCGCCGGAGTCCAGGCGCTGCTGGTCACGGGCGGCGCGCTGGCGGACCTGGTCGACGTCCTGCTCGGCCTTGGTCTGCTCGCGGGCGCAGTCACTCTCCTCGGTCTGCGCGGCGACGTGCAGGTCGCGCAGCTGCGTGAGGTCCTTGTTCAGCGACTCGATCTCGGCGTGCTCGGGCAGCGACTTGCGCTTGTGCGCGAGCTGCTGGAGGCGGGTGTCCAGAGCCTGGATGTCGAGGAGTCGGATCTGGTCGGCGGGCGCGGCGTTCAGTTGGGGGCTCCAGTTGGGATCGGTGTGGCATTGGACGCCGCGTGGGCGGTCCAGGGGTCGGTGACCGTCTTCGAGACGTGGACGCGAAGTCCCCATCCGTTGCGGTCGGAGATCTCGTCGAGCTGGGCTGCGGCCAGCTCGCACCAGGGCTGCTCGGTGGCCCAGTGGGCGGCGTCGAGCAGCGCCGGCGGGCGATGTTCGCGATCCTCCATGAACTCGGAGGCCGGGTGGTGGCGCAGGTCCGCGGTGAGGAAGGCGTCGACGCCCGCGGCGCGCACGTCGGCGAAGAGGCTGTCGCCGGAGCCGCCGCTGACGGCGATCGTGCGGATCGTCGCGTCGAGGTCGCCGGAGATGCGGATGCCCTGCGCGGTGGCGGGCAGCCGGTCGGCGGCAAGGCCGGCCAGTTCGCGCAGGGTGACGGGGGGTTCGAGTTCGCAGATCCGGCCGAGTCCGCGGCGGCCCGCGGGGTCGGTCGGGTCCGGTACGAGGGGGCCGGTGACGCGGAGGTCGAGGGCTCCCGCGAGCGCGTCGGAGACGCCCGGGTCGGCACGGTCGGCGTTGGTGTGCGCGACGTGCAGAGCGACGTCGTTCTTGATCAGGGTGTGGACGACGCGGCCCTTGAAGGTGGTGGCGGCGACGGTCGTGGTGCCGCGCAGATAGAGCGGGTGGTGCGTGACCAGGAGGTCCGCGCCCAGCATCAGCGCCTCGTCGACGGTCTCCTGGACGGGGTCCACGGCGAACAGGACCCGGGAGACCTCGGCGTCGGGGTCGCCGGCGACCGTGCCGACCGCGTCCCACGACTCGGCCCGCTCGGGGGGCCACAGCTTCTCGAGCGCGGCGATGACTTCAGACAGACGGGGCACGGTGAAAGGCTACCTTCCCTCCATGCCCCGTCGGCCCTGGCGCACGTACGGCCGCGGCCGGGGGCGGTACGGGCTCACGTACCGCTACCGGCCAGCGACAGTCGGCTACTTGACGAGGTAGCGGTGCAGGTCGTCGAGGACCTGGTTCGCGGCCGTGACGCCGAGCCCCAGGTACCAGGTCTCGTCCGGGACGTCCTTGGCCTGTCCGCTCTTCACCGCGCCGAGCTTCTTCCACAGCGGGTTGCCCTCGGCGGTGGCGCGGTCGGTCTTCTTCGCGTCCCCGTAGACACCGGTGAAGATCCAGTCGGCGTCGGCCTGGTCGATCTTCTCCGGGCTGACCTCCGTGGCGAGGTCCACGACCTGCTGATTCTTGGGGCGCGGGATGCCGGCGTCGTCGAGGATCGTGCCGATGAAGGACGCCTTCGCGTAGAGGCGGATCATGCCGGGCATGTAGCGCAGCATCGTGACGGTGGGCTTCTTCTCGCCGATGTCGTCGCCGAGCTTCTTCGCCTTCTTCTCGTACGCGGCGAGGTTCGCCTTGGCCTCGGCGGTCTTGTCGAGGGCGGACGCGTTGAGGAGGTAGTTCTCCTTCCACGTGAAGCCGGGGCGGATGGAGAAGACCGTCGGGGCGATCTTGGAGAGCTGCGGGTAGAGCTTGGCGGCGCGCAGCTCGCTGCCGAGGATCAGGTCGGGGTGGAGATTGGCGATCGCCTCGAGGTTGAGGGAGTTGATCGTGCCGACGTCCTTGGGGGTGCCCGCCGTCTTCTTCAGGTAGGACGGGACGCCGTCGTCGCCCTCGGTGGGGGCGTAGCCGACGGGCTTGACGCCGAGGGACGCGACATTGTCGAGCTCGCCGACGTCGAGAACGACGACCCGCTTGGGCTGCGCCTTTATCTCGGTCTTGCCCATGGCGTGCTCGATGGTGCGCGGGAACTGGCCGGCCTTGGCGGTCGTGCCCATCTTCGCGGTCTGCGAGGCCGCCTTGGCGAAGTCCTCGCCGCCCTGGGCGACGGCCTTGGAGCCGCTGCCGTTGTCGGACTTGCCGGAGCCGGCGGACGAGCCGGAGCCCGAGTCGCCCGACCCGCAGGCCGCGAGCGACAGGGCGGCGGCCACGGCGAGGGCTACGGCGGCGGTGCCGCGGGTGCGAGGGCTTGTTCGCAGGGCCATGGGTGTTCCAGCTCCGAACTTCGTGGCGTCAAGGCCGCCTTAGGTGTGGTTAGGCAAACCTAACATCAGGCACTTCCGGACGTGCCAGCACATCCGACCCACCCCTTTCAGGCAGATACGGACATGGCCACCCTTTGGTGTGAAGCCTGAGCCGCGAGTGCCACGGCAGCGCGTGCGAAAACTAGCTTCGGCTCGGACGAACCGGAGGTGAGTGATCCCCATGACGGCCTTGGCGATCGAGCCCACGACGGAGCCGGACAGCGGACCGGGCCCGGCGCGCGGACCGGCCCCGGACAGCGGAAACGATCCGGAGAACGGAAAGGACCCGGACCCGGAGCCGGGCGGGGCCCCGGAGCGGGAGGACGGGCAGGCGCGGGAGAGCGAGCGCGCCACCGAGTACGGGCGGGCGCCGGAGAGTCGGCCCGCCACGGAGTACGGGCCGGCCGGGGACACCGGCCCCCAGCCAGGCGGCACCCTGGGACCGGCGTACGCGCCGGCCCCGGACACCGGCCCATCCCCAGTGAGCGCGCAGCCCTCTGGCCCCGGCCGAGCCCCGGTGAGCCCGCAACCCCCTGGCCCCGCTCCAGCCCCAGTGAGCGCGCAGCCCTCTAGTCCCGGCCAAGCCCCCGTGAGCCCGCAACCCCCTGGCCCCGCTCCAGCCCCAGTGAGCGCGCAGACCCCCGATCCCGGCTCAGCCCCGGTGAGCGCCCCCGAGCCCGCTCCCCCCACCCCCCGCCCCGCCTGTGTCATCACCGCCGACGGGGCCTACGCCGCGCGGCTCGCGTCCGACGGCACGTCCTGGTTTCCGGAGCGGTGGACCCTGGACGGGCCCGAGCCGTACGCGGTGCCGTTGCCGGGGAACCAGCCGGAGGAGCCCGGGACCGAGGTCGTCCCGATGGGCGACGGGCGCGTCCTCATCCGGCGCATGGTGGACGGCCGGCACTCCTTCTCGCTGCTGTACCCGACGGGCCCGCGAACGGGCGAGGTGCCTCTCGGGGCGGTGAGCGGCGGGGAGTTGACGATGCTTCCGCCGGCGCCGGGCGGCAGATGCGCGTACGCCATCGCCGTGGGCGAGCGGTCGACGGGCGTGTGGATGGTGGCGGGCGGGGCGTTCGGGCCCGAGTTCCTGGCCGAGGTCCCGGGGCGCTGTTCGGGCGGGGTGTGGCTGGACCGTGCGGGCCGGATGCTGGCGCTCGACCGGTCCCTCGACGGGGGTCCTGTCAAGACTGTCGCGGTGGACCTGGGGCGGGGCGGCGAGGTCACGCCGCTGCTCCAGATCGCGGAGTCCAGCGCGGACCGGCTGGTGCTCGCCGATCCGGACAGCGGGCTGCTCCTGATCCGCTCGGACGCGCCGTCGCCCGGCCATGAGCGGCTCGGCTGGGGCGTGTTGGGCTCGACGCTGCCGGTGCGCTTCCCGGAGTGTCTGCGCCTGACCGACTGCGCGGTGACGCCGTTCGCGATCCAGCCGGGTCAGACGCTGATGCCGGAGAGCTGTGCGGTGGCGCTGCGGATCGACGGCGCCGCGGGCACCTGGCTGGGCCTGTGGCGGCCCGCCGAGCGCCAGATGCATCAACTCGCCGCCCCGCAGGGCTGGCTGGCGGGCACGGGCCTTTGGACGCGCGACGGTGAGCTGCAACTCCCGTACGCCACCGAGTCGGTGCCCTGTGGGGTCGCGCGCACGTCGGTCCCGGAACCCGTCGAGGAACGGGCCCCGCAGACGGTGCCCGAGCCGCCCTCGGCGGCCCGTCCCGTCCCGCTCCAGCAGGCTCCTCTCGCCGGTCTCATGCGACGCGCGGCAACCGCCGGGACACGGACGGCACCCGCCGGTTAGACTCGCCCGGCTGTTTGAAGGATCTTGTTACGGGGTGAGTTTTCGATGGCCGAGACGATGAACGCGGAGATGACCACGACGGAGTCCAGGGAGGCGGCGGACCGGTCCGCCGGTCCCGGCCGGCACCGTGGTGGCGTGTCCTCGCGCGATGAGAACGCGGTGCCGCACGGGCGGCACCGAAAGGTCCAGTCCGAGCAGGGCTGAACGGCATGACGGAGGGGCCCGGAACCACATGGTTCCGGGCCCCTCCGTCATGGGGTCAGGCGTGTTTGAGGCCGAGCACCTCGGCCGCGGCGAACGTCTCGTTCGGCGGCCGGTCCGCGTAGTGCGGGGTGAGCAGCGCGTCCAGCTCCTCGTAACTGAACGCGTCCTTCGCGGTGTCGAACTTGGCGGAGACCTTGGGGCGTTCGACGACGGCGACCATGCCGCCGTGCACGACGAGCAGCTGGCCGTTGACGTTCCCGGCGGCCGGGGACGCGAGGTAGCCGACGAGCGGGGCAACGTGTTCGGGTGCCAGCGGGTCGAGCTCGCCGGCGCCGGGCTCCGCACCCCTCTTGATCGGATAAACGGCCGCGAAGACGTCCTCGGTCATACGGGTGCGGGCGCGGGGGCAGATGACGTTGGACGTGACGCCGTACTTGCCGAGGGCGAGGGCCGTGGAGGTCGTCAGGCCGACGATGCCGCCCTTCGCCGCCGCGTAGTTGGGCTGTCCGGCCGAGCCGGCGAGGAACGCCTCGGACGAGGTGTTGACGATGCGGCCGTAGACCGGTGCGCCCGCCGCCTTGGAGCGTGCGCGCCAGTGGACGGACGCGAAGTGGGTCGTGTTGAAGTGGCCCTTGAGGTGGACGCGGATGACCGTGTCCCACTCGTCCTCGCTCATCGAGAAGATCATGCGGTCGCGCAGGATGCCCGCGTTGTTGACGAGGATGTCGAGTTTTCCGTACGTGTCGACGGCCAACTGGACGAGTGTGCGGGCCTGTTCGTGGTCGGCGACGTCGCCGAGGTGGGCGACGGCCTGCCCGCCCGCGGCCCGGATCTCGGCGGCGACCTCCTCGGCCGGGGTGGCGTCGGCGCCGCCGGAGCCGTCGCGGCCCGGCTGTCCGAAGTCGTTGACGACGACGCTCGCGCCGAGCCGGGCGAGTTCGAGCGCCTCCGCCCGGCCGAGGCCGCGGCCCGCGCCGGTGACGATCGCGGACAGGCCCTGAAGCGGCAGTGACTCTGAAGCCATCGGGGATCGGGGTCCTCTCTCAGATTTCGATGCAGGTGCGCAGCGCGGTGCCCGACCGCATCTGGTCGAGGGCTTCGTTGATCTCGGCGAGCTGCACGCGGTGCGTGATGAGGCTCTCCAGGTCGATGCGGCCGGCCCGCCACAGGGAGATGGCCCGCTCGTAGGAGGTCAGGACGTCGCCGCCGCCGTACATGGACGGCAGGATCTTCTTCTCGTCGAAGAACAGCTCGAACATGTTGAGCTGGAGGAAGTCGTCGAGGGCGCCCGCGCCGACGATGCACAGGGTGCCGCCGCGCCGCGTCGTCTCGTAGGCGGTGCGGGCCGTGGCGGACTTGCCGACGACCTCGAAGACGTAGTCGAAGCCCTCGCCCGCGGTGATGCGCTGCTTGGCGTCGCCGAGGGCGTCGGGTGCGACGGCCTCGGTGGCGCCGAACCCGAGGGCAGCCTCGCGGCGTGAGGCGACGGGGTCGACGGCGACGATCTGCGCGGCGCCCTTGAGCCGGGCGCCCTGGATCGCGGAGATGCCGACGCCGCCGCAGCCGATGACGGCGACGGACGAACCGGCTGCCACATCCGCGGTGTTGATGGCGGCGCCGAGCCCGGTGGTGACGCCGCAGCCGATGAGGGCCGCGATGTCGAAGGGCACGTCGTCGGGGATGGGCACGGCGCAGCCCGCGTCGACGACGACCTCCTCGGTGAAGGTGCCGGTGCCGGCGAAGCCGAAGACGTCACCGCCGGGGCGCTTGAAGTTGGGGGTGCCGGCGTTCATGAACCCGGCGAGGCAGAGCTGGGTCTGGCCGCGTTTGCACGCCGGACAGGCGCCGCAGGCCGGGAGCCAGCAGACGAGGACGCGGTCGCCGGGCTTGACGTTCGTGACGCCGTCGCCGACGTCGAGGATCTCGCCTGCGCCCTCGTGGCCGGGGATGAAGGGGGCGGGCTGCGGCAGCACGCCGTTCATCGCGGACACGTCGGAGTGGCACAGTCCGGTGGCCCTGACCCGGATCTTCACCTTGCCGGGGCCGAAGCCCACCGCCTCGACGTCGTCGAGTACCTCGAGTTTGTCCTGGCCTATCTCGTGCAGTACGGCTGCGCGCATGGCGTGCGGCTCCTCTCCCGAAGGGTCCCGATGGGTCTCGAAGGGGTCAGGCGTGTTCGACGATGGTGTCGGCGAGTACGGGTGCCTCGTCCCGCTCGACGGCGGTGACCGTGACCTGGATCCGGCCCTCGGAGCGCCACATCCGGATCCGCAGCGTCTCGCCCGGGAAGACGACTCCGGTGAACCGCGTCGCGTAGGACCGCACGCGGGACACGTCGCCGTCGAGGAGCGTGTCGACGACGGCCTTGAGCGTCATGCCGTACGAGCACAGGCCGTGCAGGATGGGCCTGTCGAAGCCGGCGAGCTTGGCGAACTCCGGGTCGGCGTGCAGGGGGTTCCAGTCGCCGGAGAGCCGGTACAGGAGTGCCTGGTCCTCGCGGACGGGGCGGTCGACGGTGCGGTCGGGTTCGCCGGTGGGTGCTTCGAGGCGGGTGGACGGTCCGCGGTCGCCGCCGAAGCCGCCCTCGCCGCGGACGAAGATCTGCGCGTCGCTGGTCCACAGGGGGCCGTCCGCGTCGGCGACCTCGGTGCGCAGGACGAGGATGGCGGCCTTGCCCTTGTCGTAGACGGCGGCGACACGTGAGGTGGAGGTCGCGCTGCCCTTGACGGGGATGGGGCGGTGCAGTTCGACGGTCTGCCCGCCGTGCAGGACGTGGGCGAGGTTGACGTCGATGCCGGGGGCGGAGAGGCCGCCGACGACGCCCATTCCGGCGCCGGCGACGGTGGCGAAGCTGGGCAGGACGTGCAGCCGGGACTCGAGGGTGTAGCGCAGCTCGTCGGGGTCGGTGGCCGGGGTGCCCGCGCCGAGGCCGAGGTGGTAGAGCTGGATGTCCTTGTGGTCCCAGGTGATCTCGGCGGACCGGGGTTCGGCGGCTACGGCCTTGGCGGCGTCGATCGGCATCAGACAGAGACTCCTTGTGCGGGAAAGACCTCGGTGCGGCCGTCCGCACCGTCGGTCGCACCGAGGTCGTTGCTGGGCCGGAGGAACTCTGGTGGAACGCCACGCGCCCGTTCTAGAACGCGTTCCAGTCCGGCGATCCCATGTATAGCCAAGACCGCGGCAGTTGTGAAGACTCCTGACGCCATGTCAGATCCGGTGCGCGTGCGGCCGGGCGGGCGGGCGGCCGTGACATTTGTACTGCCCGGCTCCGTACAACCGGCATCTGCCGCGCCCGGCCCCCGGCCCATAGCGTCCCTGTCATGACGAAGACAGACGGGACACCGGTGGCCGTGTCCTTCACGGGGGCGGTCAAGACATTCGGCGCGGTGCGCGCCGTCGACGGGGTCGATCTGGAGATACGGCGCGGCGAGACCGTCGCGCTGCTCGGCCGCAACGGCGCGGGCAAGTCCTCCACGATCGCCCTCCTGCTCGGCCTGGACACCCCGGACGAGGGCACGGTCTCGCTCTTCGGCACCACGCCCGAGCAGGCGGTGCGTGCCGGTCAGGTCGGCGCGATGCTCCAGGAGGGCCGCGCGGTCCCCCGGGTCACGGTCCGTGAGCTGGTCTCCTTCGTGGCGGGCCGCTACCCGGCGCCGATGCCCGTCGCCGACGCGCTCGCGCTGGCCGGCATCGAGGAGCTCGCGCAGCGGCGCGTCGACAAGCTGTCCGGCGGACAGACCCAGCGGGTCCGCTTCGCCGTGGCCCTGGCCGGGAACCCGGCCCTGCTCGTGCTCGACGAGCCGACGGCCGCCCTGGACGTGGAGGCACGGCACGCGTTCTGGACGTCGATGCGGGCCTATGCGCGCCGCGGCCACACGGTCCTCTTCTCCACGCACTACCTAGAAGAGGCCGACGCCCACGCCGACCGGATCGTGGTCATCGACCACGGCAGGGTCGTCGCGGTGGGCTCCGGCGAGGAGCTGAAGCGGGCCGCGGGCGGCAGCCTCGTCTCGTTCGACCTGGCCGGGCGCGGCACGGAGGGCCTGTCGCTGCTGCCCGGAGTGACGGCCGTGGAGATCCGGGGGGACCGGGCCAGGCTGCGTACGGACGACTCGGACGCGACGGTGATCGCGCTGGCCGGGCTGGACGCGATCCGGGGCCTCGAGGTCGCGCCGGCCTCGCTCGACGACGCGTTCATGGCGCTGACCAGTGGTTCCGACGGCCGTCCGGGCAGCGGCTCCGACAACCGCACCGGCAGCGGTTTCGACACGGATCTGGAGACGGTTCGATGATCGACTATCTGAGGCTCGAAGTGCGCAGGACCCTGCGCGACACCGGGTTCGTGATCTTCGGGGTCGGGATGCCGGTGATGATGTACCTGCTGTTCACCAACCTCGGCGAGAACGACCCCGAGTGGAAGACGATCTCCATGGTCGGGATGGCCGCGTACGGCGCGGTGGGCTCGGCCCTCAGCACCGGCGGCGGGGTCGCCGAGGACAAGACGATCGGGTGGCTGCGGCAGCTGCGGGTCACCCCGATGACGCCGCGCCAGGTGGTGGCGGGCCGGGCCCTGACGGGGTCCGTGACGGTGCTGCCGTCGATCGCGGCGGTGCTCCTCGCGGGCGGACTGGTCAACGGGGTGCGGCTGGACGTGTGGCAGTGGGCCGCCGTCGCACTGCTGCTGTGGCTCGGCTCGATCCCCTTCACCCTGCTCGGTCTCGGCAACGGCTACCGGCTGACCGCGCAGACCACGGGTGTCGCGAACATGGTGTGCAATCTGGGGCTCTCCGTCCTCGGCGGTCTGTGGTTCCCGATCGCGCTCTTCCCCGGGTGGCTGCAGTCCGTGTCGTCGTACACACCGACGAACCGGTTCGCGCAGCTCGGTACGGCGGTGGCCGACGGGCACGCGCCGTCGGCCGCCGCGGTCGCGGTGCTCGCCGCCTGGCTGCTGGCCTTCGGTTCGTACGCTGTGGTGTCGTACCGCAGGGCCGCGCGGACCGTCTGAACGGGGAGCTGGGGAACCATGTCCTGGAAGCACCGAGTCACCTGCCGGATGGTCGAGCTGCGGGACGCCCGCCAGGAGTGGAAGGCGGACCGGGACGTGTGGAAGGCACAGTGGCGGGCCCGGGACAAGGGCGCGAAGAACAGCGGGGCGGCTGCGGAGGGCGGGCCCATGGGTCCGCCGCCGAACGGATTCGCGCTGCTGCCCTGGCTCCTGATGGGGCTCGGCGCCTTCTCGAACCTCCTCCAGGGCAAGACGGCCAACCCCTGGATCGGCGGCATCGGCCTGTTCGTCTTCAACAGCCTCTACGTCTCGGTCGTGTTCCAAGCCTTCGACAAGAGGCGGCGCGAGGCCCGCTACACGCTCCTGGCGCTGATCGCGATGGGCCTGCTCACCTGCGGGCTCGCCATCGCCTACGGCGGCAGCTGGCTGATGTTCTTCCCGCTGCTCGGCCTCGCGGCGGGCGCGGTCGTGCGGGGCCGCCGCCTCGGCCAGGTCGCCCTCGGCCTGAGCGCGCTCGCCGGGACCATCGGCGGTCTCAAGGAGGGCTGGGACGCGCTCAACATCGCCTACGGCACGTTCCTGTCCACGATGGTGACCGCCGCGATCCTCTCCCTGGCCGAGGCGGTACGTGAACTGCGCGCCGCCCGCGAGGAGTTGGCGCACCGCGCGGTGGAGCAGGAGCGGCTGCGGTTCTCCCGCGACCTGCACGACCTGCTCGGGCACACGCTGTCCGTGATCGTGGTGAAGTCGGAGGCGGCCCGCCGGCTCGCGCACCGCGACCTCGACGCGGCGCTCACACAGGTGTCGGACATCGAGTCCGTCGGCCGGCAGGCGCTGACCGAGATCCGCGAGGCGGTCACCGGCTACCGCGAGGGCAGTCTCACCACCGAGCTCGACCGCGCCCGCTCGGCGCTCACGGCGGCCGGGATCGAGCCCGTCGTACGCCAGTCGGGCCCGCCGCTGGCGGCGCAGACGGAGGCGCTGCTCGGCTGGGTGGTGCGGGAGGCGGTCACGAACGCGGTGCGCCACAGCGGGGCGGCGCGCTGCGAGATCTCCGTGGACGGCACCCCGGAGCGCGTGCGGCTCCGGGTCCACGACAACGGGCGCGGCGCCGCCGCCGAGCCCCCGGAGCCGGGCATCGGCGGTACGGGCCTGCGGGGCCTGACCGAACGCCTCGGCGCGGCAGGCGGCTCCCTGGAGGCGGGCCCGGCCGCGCGCGGCTTCACGGTGACGGCGGAACTCCCGGTCCTGCCGGGCGAAGTGGAGTCGGACGCGATGCTGGAGCCGGAACGCGCAGGGTGACGGCGCGCGGGGCGCTCTACCCTGGGCCCGTGAACGAGATGCCCCAGGACCACCGGCCCGCGAAGTCCGTACGAGTGCTCCTCGCCGAGGACCAGGGCATGATGCGGGGCGCTCTCGCGCTGCTGCTCGGCCTGGAGGAGGACATCGAGGTCGTCGCGCAGGTCGCGAGGGGTGACGCGATCGTCGGGGCGGCGCTGGAGACACGGCCCGACGTGGCGCTGCTCGACATCGAACTGCCAGGCCGCAGCGGCCTGGACGCGGCGGCCGACCTGCGCGAGGAGTGCCCGGACTGTCGGGTCCTGATCCTGACGACGTTCGGCAGGCCGGGCTATCTGCGCCGGGCGATGGAGGCGGGCGCGGCCGGATTCCTGGTCAAGGACGGTCCGGTGGAGGATCTCGCGGAGGCGGTCCGGCGGGTCCTGCGCGGCGAGACGGTCATCGACCCGGCGCTCGCGGCGGCCGCGCTGAGTGCGGGCCCGAACCCGCTGACGGCCCGCGAGTGCGATGTCCTGAAGGCGTCGGTGGACGGCGCGACGGTCTCCGACATCGCGGGCAAGCTGCATCTGTCGGAGTCGACGGTGCGCAACTATCTGTCCTCGGCCATCGGCAAGACAGGGACCCGTAACCGCATGGAGGCGATGCGGGAGGCGCGCCGGCAGGGGTGGCTGTGACGGCCTCCCGGTCCCTCAGCTCGCCGTCTGCCGGGCCTCCTTCGCGCGCGGCATCCACGTCACCAGCAGGACCACCGCCACCAGCAGGATCCCCGCACCCCACTGGAACGCCGCCGCGTACCCGTCGGTGAGGTCCTCGGCCCCGGTTCCCCCGCCGGAGCGGTCGGCCGCCACGGTCGACAGGATCGCGAGGCCCAGCGAACCGCCCAGTGTCCGCGAGGTGTTGACGAGTCCGGACACCAGACCGGCGTCCCCGGGCGCGGCCCCCGATGTGGCGAGTGAGGCCAGGGGCGTCATCGCGAGCCCGGCGCCCGCCATCATCACCATGCCCGGCAGCATGATCGCGGTGACGTAACTGCCGTGCGGGCCCATCGTCGACTGCCAGGTGAACCCGGCGGTCGTGACGAGTACGCCGGACACCGCGACGGCCCGCGCGCCCGCGCGGCGCATCAGGCGCGGGGCGAACTTGGATCCGGCGACGACGGCGAGCGAACTGGGCACGAGGGCGAGGCCGGCCTCGATCGGGGTGTAGCCGAGGACGTTCTGCGCGTAGAGGGTCATGAAGAACCACATCGCGAAGCTGCCCATGCCGCACACGAACATCGCCGCGTTGGCCGCCGCGACCGCGCGGACCCGGAACAGGCCGAGCGGCATCAGCGGCAGCCGCGTGCGCGCCTCGACGGCGAGGAACGTCACGATCAGCGCCAGGGCGACGCCGAGCGGCACCAGGGTCGCGGCGGCGCCCCAGCCCTCGGCCTCGGTCTGCACGACGCCGTAGGCGAGGGTCGCGGTGCCCGCCGTGACGAGGACGGCGCCCGGCAGGTCGAGGCGCCGCTCGCCGCCCGCCTTCGACTCCTGGATCCAGCGGGCGACGGCCGTGAACACCAGGGCGCCCAGGGGGACGTTGATGAGCAGCACCCAGCGCCAGTCGAGGCCCTCGGTGAGCACGCCGCCGACGAGGCCGCCGGCCGCGCCGCCGCCCGCCCCGACGGCGGTCCAGGTCGCGATGGCCCGGGCGCGGGCGGCGCCCTCCGGGACGGCGGACGTCAGGATGGTGAGCGTCGACGGCGCGAGGACCGCGGCACCGAGCCCCTGGACGGCCCGGGCGGCGAGGAGCTGCCAGCCCTCCTGCGCAAGGCCGCCCGCGAGGGAGGCGAGCGTGAAGAGCCCGAGCCCCACGAGGAACATCCGCTTGCGCCCGAACAGGTCGCCGGCCCGGCCGCCGAGCAGCATGAACCCGGCGAACGCGATCGAGTAGGCGTTGACCACCCATTGCAGCCCGGTGGCACTGAGCCCCAGGTCCGCTCGCATGGACGGCAGGGCGACATTGACGACGGAGACGTCGAGGACGACGAGGAACTGTCCGGCGCAGGCGGCGGCCACGACGAGCCAGGTGGGCGGCGCGGCCTTGCGGGCTATCGCGGTGTCGACAGGGGCTTCAAGCATGAGTGTCATGGTCTCAGGCCGCTGTCGGTCCGTACATCAGGATTTCGGCGCATCCGGCGCTGGTCCGCGAGGACTAGGACCTGTCCCCATGGCCTAGGACCTGCGCAGCATCGTGACCACGGCGGCGCCGCCGAGTCCGATGTTGTGGGCGAGTCCGACGCGGGCGTCCGGGACCTGTCGCGCACCGGCCTCGCCCCTCAACTGCCAGGTGAGTTCCGCCGCTTGGGCGATGCCGGTGGCGCCGAGCGGGTGACCCTTGGAGATGAGGCCGCCCGACGGGTTCACGACCCAGCGTCCGCCGTACGTCGTCGCGCCGTCCTCGACGAGCTTGCCGGAGGCTCCCGGCGCGCACATGCCGAGCGCTTCGTAGGTGAGGAGTTCGTTGACGGAGAAGCAGTCGTGCAGCTCGATCACGTCGATGTCCTCGATGCCGAGCCCGGACGCCTCGTAGACGCGGGTGGCGGCGGCGCGTGACATGGGCTGTCCGACGACGTCGATGCAGGAGCCGGAGGCGAAGGACTCCCCCGTGTCGGTCGTCATGGCCTGAGCGGCGATCTCGACGGCCTTGTCGCCGAGGTCGTGGCGTTCGACGAACCGCTCCGACACGACGACGGCCGCCGCCGCGCCGTCCGAGGTGGGTGAGCACTGGAGCTTGGTGAGCGGCGCGTGGATGGTCTTCGCGGCGAGGATCTCGTCGACGGTGTACGGGTCCTGGAACTGGGCGTACGGGTTGTTCACGGAGTGCCGGTGGTTCTTGGCCCCGACGGCGGCGAGCTGGGCCTCGGTCGTGCCGTACTTCTCCATGTGCTCGCGGGCCGCGTCGCCGAAGATCTGGGCGGTGGGCGGGGACATCTCGAAGCCGTGCTTCGCGGCCATGATGCCGTAATGCCGGGCGACGGGGGATGTCTTGAAGTCTCCCCCGTCGGCTCCCCCGCCGAGCGCGCCGCGCTGCATCTTCTCGAAGCCGAGCGCCAGCACGCAGTCGTTGATGCCGCCCTCGACGAACTGCCGGGCGAGCATCAGCGCGCTCGATCCCGTGGCGCAGTTGTTGTTGACGTTGTAGACGGGGACGCCGGTCAGGCCGAGTTCGTAGACCGCGCGCTGCCCGGCCGTCGAGGCCTGGAAGCAGTAGCCGACGGGGACCTGCTCCACGTCCTCGTACCCCACACCGGCGTCCGCGAGGGCGGCCGCGCCCGCCTCCTTCACCATGTCCCAGTACTGCCAGTCACGACTCTCGGGCTTCTCGAACTTGGTCATTCCGACGCCGACTATGTACGACCTCATGGCTGTGGAACCCTCCTGCCACTATCTGACGATGTGTCAGATAGTGGCAGGAGCAGCCTCTTAACGGAAGGCCGCGTGACCCGTGAGCGCCTGACCGAGTGCGAGCGTGTGCATCTCGGTCGTGCCCTCGTACGTGAGCACGGACTCCAGGTTGTTGGCGTGACGGATCACCGGGTACTCCAGCGAGATGCCGTTGGCGCCGAGGATCGTGCGGGCGGTACGGCAGATCTGAATGGCCTCACGGACGTTGTTCAGCTTGCCGAAGCTGATCTGCGCCGGGTGGACACCGGCGGGCGAGTCCTTCAGGTCGGCCAGGCGCAGCGCCGTCAGCGTCGCCTTGTGCAGTTCGAGCGCCATGTCGACCAGCTTCTGCTGCGTGAGCTGGAACGCGGCGATCGGCTTGCCGAACTGCTCGCGCTGGCCCGCGTAGTCGGCGGCCGCCTGCCAGGCCGAGCGCGCGGCGCCGGTGACGCCCCACACGATGCCGTAGCGCGCCTCGTTCAGGCACGTCAGCGGCGCGCCCACGCCCCGCGCCTCGGGCAGCAGGGCGGACGCGGGCAGGCGCACGCCGTCGAGGACCAGCTCGCTGGTCACACTCGCCCGCAGCGACATCTTGTGCTTGATCAGCGGTGCCGAGAAGCCGGGGGTGTCGGTGGGCACGACGAAGCCGCGCACGCCGTCCTCGGTCTGCGCCCACACGACGGCGACGGCCGCGACCGAGCCGTTCGTGATCCACATCTTGCGGCCGTCGAGGATCCAGTCGCCGCCCTCACGCCGGGCGCGCGTCGTCATGGACGACGGGTCGGAGCCGTGGTCGGGCTCGGTCAGGCCGAAGCAGCCGATGGCCTCGCCCGCCGCCATGCGCGGCAGCCACTCCTGCTTCTGCTCCTCGGAGCCGAAGCGGTGGATCGCGAACATGGCCAGCGAACCCTGCACGGACACGAAGGAGCGCAGACCGGAGTCCGTCGCCTCCAGCTCACGGCACGCGATGCCGTACGCGCGGGCCGACATGCCGGCGCACCCGTAGCCCTCCAGGTGCATGCCGAGCAGGCCCATCTTGCCGAATTCGCGGGCGAGTTCGGGCAGGGCGGGCAGCTCCCCGCTCTCGAACCACTCGGCGATGTGCGGCTCGACCTTGTCGTCGAGGTACTGGCGGACCGTGTCGCGCACGGCCCGCTCCTCGTCGGTGAAGAGCGCTTCGAGGTTCAGCGGGTCGACGGGGTCGAGGGCGGCGAACGGCATGATCAGGCTCCTTGAGGGTGGTCGAGCAGGCGGTCGATGGCGGACTCGTCGTAGCCGAGTTCGGTGAGTATGTCCCGGCTGTGCAGGCCGAGGGTGGGCGGGGCGGTGCGCACCGCGGGGCGCTCGCCGCGGAAGGTGACGGGGAACGCGACCTGCTGGAGCGGGCCCACCTCGGGGTGGTCGACCTTCTGCACCATGCCGAGCGCCTCGGTCTGCGGGCAGTCGTAGACCTCGTCGAGGGTGCGGATCGGCGCGACGGGGACGCCGCGCGGCTTCAGCAGGGCGCACCAGTTGGCCACGGTGTCGTCGACGAGGACGGACTCCAGCTTGGCGTTGAGGGCCGTGCGGTGCGTGACGCGGGCGCGGTTGGTGGCGAAGCGCGGGTCGTCGGCCCACTCCGGGTGGCCGAGCGCCTCGCTCAGCTTGCGGAAGAGGCCGTCGCTGCCGACGGCGATCACGAAGTGCCCGTCGGACGCCGGGTAGGCCTGGTACGGGACGAGGCTCGGATGGCCGGAGCCGAGGCGGGTGGGGCGTTCCCCGGTGGCGAAGTAGCCGGTCGCCCAGTTGATGTGCAGGGCGAGCTGGGACTCGTACAGGGAGGTCGTGACGTACTGGCCGTGGCCCGTGCGCTCGCGTTCGACGAGTGCCGCGTTGACGCCGATGAGGCCGAAGAGGGCGGCGCCCAGGTCACCCATCGCGTAGCCGGCCTTCACAGGCGGTCCGTCGGGTTCGCCGGTCAGGGACATCAGGCCGGCCGACGCCTGGGCCACCATGTCGTAGCCGGGCTCGTCGCGCAGCGGGCCCGTGTCGCCGAACGCGGAGATGTGCAGGATGACCAACCGCGGGTAGCGCTCGCTGAGTTCGCGGTAGTCGAAGACGCGGGCGAGCGAGCTGCCGGGGCGGAAGTTCTCCACCATCACGTCCGCGTCGGCGAGCATGCGGTGGACGGCCTCCTGCCCCTCGGGGGACTTGAGGTCGAGGGTGACGGAGCGCTTGTTGCGGTTGGCGGCCAGGTAGTAGGTCGCGTCGGGGCCGTTGAAGGGCGGGCCCCAGGCGCGCGTCGGGTCGCCGCCGTCGGGGTGCTCGACCTTGATGACGTCGGCGCCGAGGTCGGCGAGCGACATGGTGACGTAGGGCCCGGCGAGGATCTTGGACAGGTCCACGACCTTCATACCGGCCAGCGGTGCGGCGGGGCGGGGCTGCTCAGCCATGTGCGGCGGGCTCCTTCACAGTGTTCTCCTTCGCCGGGGTCTCCTGCGCCGGGGTGGGCGCGACCCGTCCACCCTCGGCCAGTTCGGCCAGGTGGTCCAGTGCGGCGCGGGGCGGGGTGTCCGGGTCGTCGAGGAGCGCGGTGCAGGTGCGGGCGACGAGGAGGGCGCGGCCGTTGCCGGTGGTCTCCGTCTCGTGGGCGGCCTGGTCGTACAGGAGGGTCTCCATGACGGCGCGCGTGAGCTCGTCGGCGTACCGGCCGATCCTCATCTCCTGCTCGTCGGCGGGGAGTTCGAGGAGGGCGTCGCCCTTCTTGTGCAGCAGCTCCCAGCGGCCCCGCGTCTCGGCGCGGCCACCGTACGTGTCGGCGAGGGTGCGGTGGGCCCCCTGGCGGCACATGCAGCGCAGCACGTCGAGCGCGATGACGTTCGAGGAGCCCTCCCAGATGGAGCCGAGGTGCGCGTCGCGCACGAGCCGGGGGTTGACCCAGTCCTCGATGTAGCCGTTGCCGCCGCGGATCTCCATGGCCTCGCCGGTGACGGAGCGGGCGCGCTTGCACAGGGTGTGCTTGGCGAGGGGGGTGAGGACACGGACCAGGTCGCGGGCACTCTGGTCGCCCTCGTCGGCGGCGGTGAGCCGGACCGCCGCCTCCAGGACGAGCGCGAGCGCCCCCTCCGTGTCGATGATCATCGGCAGGAGCGTGGCCCGCATCAGGGGCTGCTCGAAGAGCGGCCTGCCGAAGACGCGGCGTACGCGGGTGTGGTCGACGGACTCGCGGACGGCGCGGCGCATCAGGGCCGTGGCGCGCATGGCGTTGGACAGGCGGGAGACGTTGAGCATCTCGGCCATCTGCCGGAATCCGTCGGTGAGTTGGCCGACCGGGGTCGCGTATGCCTCTTCGAGGGTGACCTCGCCGCTCGCGATGGACTTCGAGCCGAGCTTGTCCTTGAGGCGGTCGATGCGGATCGCGTTGCGGGTGCCGTCGGGGCCCAGGCGCGGGACGAGGAACATGCCGAGGCCGCGGGTGCCCTCGCCCTGGCCGGGCACGCGGGCGAGGGTGAGGATCACGTCGGCGCCCGGGTTGGACGCGAACCACTTCTTGCCGGTCAGGGTCCAGTGCGTGCCCTGGTCGGTGGCGACGGTCTCCGTCAGGCCAACGTCGGTGCCGCCCTGCTTCTCCGTCATGAACATCGCGCCGGTGGCCCGCAGTCCGGGGTCGGTGGAGGAGAGCGCGGCGATCTCGGCCGCGTACCGCTCGGGGTCGAACAGGCGCAGGATGCGGGCGGCCGAGTCCGTCATCGACAGGGGGCAGGCCATGCCGAACTCGGACTGCACGTAGAGGTAGGACAGGGCGTACTTGACGGTGTGCGGGACCTTGGACGGCCAGCCGTGGACACCGGGACGGTGCGACATCGCGGCGAGCCCGAACTCCTCGTAGGCGATGGCGGCGGCGCGGTCGTGGGCCGGGTGGTACTCGATCTCGTCGACGCGGTCGCCGCCGGGGGCGTACTGGACGAGGCGGGGCGGGTTGGCGTCGGCGAGTGCGGCCTGCCGGTCGAGGTCGCCGGCCGCGAGCGCGCCGAGTTCGGTCAGGAGCGGCTCGACGCGGGCGCGGTCGTCGGCGGACAGGACACGGTCGAGCAAGGGGCGCAGAGCGGGGTCGCGGTCGGCGTAGTTCATCGGGGGATCACTCCGGGTCAGGCGTGGGAGGCGGTGCGGGTGGTGACGGCGGCCGGCTCCGGCGCAGCGGCGGTGCGGGCGAGCAGCGGCAGGACACCGACGAGGGTCACGAGGGTGTAGCCGAGGCCGAGCGCGACGACGGGCCAGATCGAGCCGGTGGCGTTGAGCAGGTACTGGGAGACGATCGGCGCGGTCCCGGCGAACAGCGTCGTGCACAGCTGGTACGAGAGGGACATGCCCGTGTAGCGGACCTCGACGGGGAAGACCCGCGCGAGGATGCCGGCGAGCGCCGCGTAGTACATGGCGTGCGGGAAGGTGGCGAGGCCCATGCCGAGCGGGCGGGCCTGTACCTGCACGCCTGCGCGCCGTTGCAGGTTGTCGCAGTCAGCGGGCGCGAGTTTCGTCGTGGCTGGTCGCGCAGTTCCCCGCGCCCCTGAGATGCGCACTTCGTGCGCCATCCCAGGGGCACGCGATGGGGCAGCGGCGCCTGGCGCGCGTGAGCGGTCACCCGCATCTCCGGGCTCTCGGCGAGCTTCAGCCGGAGCGTGGCGAGGAGGTTGCCGACCGGCGAGCCCTGCTGGGCGAACGCCCCGTACAGGAACTTGCGCTTGGGCGGGGCGTACTCGGTGGCGATGAGGACGGCGCCGCCCCACTCGCCGCCCATCGCGACGCCCTGGATCATGCGCAGCAGCACGAGGAGGACGGGCGCGGCGGCGCCGATCTGGGCGTAGCCCGGGAGCAGCCCGACGCAGAAGGTGGCGGCGCCCATCATGGTGAGCGTGGTGACGCGGGCCTTCTTGCGGCCGTAGCGGTCGCCGAAGTGCCCGAAGATCAGGCCGCCGAGGGGGCGGGCCAGGAAGCCGACCCAGAAGGTGGCGAAGGCGGCGAGGCTGCCTACGGCCGGCGAGGCCTCGGCGAAGAAGATCTTGCCGAGGACCAGAGCGGATGCGGAGCCGTAGATGTAGAAGTCGAACCACTCGATGGTGGTCCCGACGAAGGCGGTGACACCGGCGCGGCGGGCGTCACGGGCCTGGGTTGCGCTGACCCCGGGGACTGGGGCGTCGTGCTGCATGACGAGCGTCCTCTCGTAGCGGCATCCCGCTGGGGAGGGGACGGGCCGGAGGGGGCGGGGCCACCGAGCGGCCGGGGCCCGTCCACGCTCCACGCCCGGCGCTCATCGCTCCGTCGCGAGACGTGGATCACTCTGCACCCGCTCATTAGGATGTGTCCAAGACCAATACCGGGCTCCAGTCAGACGTCATCCGTCAAGATGGGAGCGTCACGCGCCGGCGTCGGGCGCGTCCGGGGGCGTCGGCAGGACGTCCTCCGCCACGCGCAGGACCGCCTGGAGCGGTGCCGAGCGGTTTCCGGTGCGCCAGCCGAGGGCGATGGGGAGCACCGGCACGTCGTCCCCGACCAGCGGGCGGAACACGACGTGTTCCAGATGGATGGCGCGTGCGGACGCCACGACCACCGCGAGCCCGACGCCCGCCCCGACGAGCGCGAGCATGTTGTACGAGTCCGGCGCCTCCTGCGCGATCCGCGGCGCGAACCCGGCGTCGTGGCAGGCCTGCACCATGGCCTCGCGCACGGCCGAGCCACGGGCGACGGGGAACGTCACGAACGGCTCGTGCGCCAGCTCGGCGAAGTGGACCTCGTCCTGCCGGGCGAGCGGATGGCTGTCGGGCAGCGCGAGGACGAGGCGCTCCATCCGCACGACGCGCGCGGTGATCCCGCGCCGCACCGGGAGCGCCACGAACCCCACGTCGAGGGACCCGTCCGCGATCCTCCCGAGCGCCTCGCCGGTATAGGTCTGGCCCTCCAACACCAGCTCGATACCGGGAAGTTCGGAGTTGACGGCGCGGGTGAGCAGCGGCAGCGCGGAGTAGCTGCTGGCCCCGGCGAACCCGACGGTGACCCGCCCCACCTCCCCGAGGTGCGCGGCCTGCACGGTCCTGCGCACCGCCGAGGCCTCGGCGAGCAGATGCCGGGCGGGCCCGAGCAGCGCGTGCCCGGCGGCGGTGAGCCGCACGGTCCGGGTGGTGCGGTCGAACAGCTTGACGCCCAGATCCCGCTCGAGCAGCTTGATCTGCTGGCTGAGCGGCGACTGCGCGATGTGCAGCCGTTCCGCTGCGCGGCCGAAGTGCAGCTCCTCGGCGACGGCGACGAATCCTGAGAGGTGTCTGAGCTCCACGCGGCGACGATACGGCCCATGGGCGGCCCGGACGCCGGCGAGCCCGGGCCTCAGTCGCGAGGCAGCCCCAGGATCCGTTCCGCCACCACGTTCAGCTGCACCTGCGTCGTGCCGCCGGCGATCGTCAGGCAGCGCGACATCAGGAACCCGTGCAGCGCCCGCTCCCCCGCCCCCTCGCCGAGTGCGCCCTCGGGGCCGAGGAGCTCCAGCGCGAGTTCGGCGACCTTCTGCTGGTGCGGCGTCTGCACCAGTTTCCGTACCGACGCCCCCGGGCCGGGCTCCGCGCCGGCCACCTGCCGCATCGTCGTGCGCAGCCCGATGCAGGCCAGGGCGTGCGCCTCCGTGGCGAGCGCGCCGATCCGCGCCCGGTACGCGCCGTCGAGTGTTCCGGCGCGGGCGATCAGTGCCTCCAGGCCCGTGTCGAAGGTCAACTGGTCGGCCATGTGGACCCGTTCGTTGCCGAGCGTGTTCCGGGCGACGCGCCAGCCGTCGTCCACCTGCCCCACCACGGCGTCCTCGGGGAGCAGCACGTCGTCGAAGTACACCTCGTTGAAGAGCGAGTCCCCGGTGATCTCCTTCAGGGGCCGTACGTCGATGCCCTCGGTCCGCTTCATGTCGACGACGAAATAGGTGAGCCCCTTGTGCTTGGGGGCGTCCGGGTCGGTGCGGGCGAGCAGGATCCCGTGGTCGGCCCACTGGGCGGCGCTCGTCCACACCTTCTGCCCGTTGACGCGCCAGCGCCCGTCCTCGGTGCGCTCGGCCTTCGTCCGGAGTGAGGCCAGGTCGGAGCCGGCGCCGGGTTCGGAGAACAGCTGGCACCACAGGACGTCGCCGCGCAGGGTGGGCAGGAGGTAGCGGTCCCGCTGCTCCGGGGTGCCGTAGGCGAGGAGCGAGGGGACGACCCAGGTCCCGATACCGAGGTCGCTGACGCGGACGCCCGCGGCGGCGAGCTCCTGCTGGACGGCGAGCTGCTGGACGGGGCCCGCGCCGAGGCCGTACGGCTGCGGCAGGTGCGGCGCGGCGTAGCCGGTGGGTGCGAGGGCGCGGCGGGCCGCGGCCGGGTCGAGGCCGCGTATCCCCTCGACGGCCTCGCGGGCCCGCGCCCGGAACGCCTCCGCCTCCGCGGGCAGCTCCAGGCGCAGCTCGCGCCGCGCCCCGCCCTCCGCGAGCCGCACCGCCCGCAGCCGGTGCGCGTCCCCCGCGCCCAGCAGCTGCCGCGCGACGACGGCCCGCCGCAGATACAGATGCGCGTCGTGCTCCCAGGTGAACCCGATCCCGCCGAGGACCTGCACACAGTCCTTGGCGCAGGAGTACGCGGCATCGAGCGCGGCCCCGGCGGCGAGAGAGACGGCCAGCTCACGCGCCGCGACACCGTCCGGCCCGTCAGCGGCTCCCTCCGCCGCCCGTGCCGCGTCCCACACCAGCGCCCGCGCCTGCTCGACCCGCACCAGCATGTCCGCGCACAGGTGCTTGATGCCCTGGAACTGCCCGATCGGCCGGCCGAACTGTTCCCGGACCTTCGCGTACTCCGCCGCCGTGTGCAGCGCCCACGCCGCGACGCCGCACGCGTCGGCCGCGAGGACGACGGAGGCCAGGTCACGGACGGTGGCCGTGTCGACTGCGAGGATCCGGGCGGCCGGCACCAGGGCGCCCCGGGCGGTGATCTCCGCGGTGGGGCGTGTGGGGTCGGCGCTCTCGTGGACGCGGCTACTGAGTCCGGCGGTGCCCGTGTCGACGGCGACCCACACGGTCCCGGTCGCGGACTCGGCGGCCAGGAGGAGCAGGTCGGCGTCGCCCCCGGACAGGACGGGCGGCGCCGCCCCGTCGAGGACGAGCCCGTCGGACACGGTGACGGCGGTCAGCGTTCCCGTACCGAGGGCGACGGCGCCGATGCGGTCTCCGGACGCGAGGGACGCGGCGAGGCCGGCGGCCCCCGCGTGGCGCAGGACCAGCGAGGCGGCGGCGTTGGCCGCGAAGGGGCCGGGCAGCGCGGCCCGTCCCGCCTCTTCGAGGACGACCGCCAGGTCGACGAGGTCGCCGCCCCCGCCGCCGCACTCCTCGGGGAGATGGAGGCCGAGCAGCCCCTGGCCGGCGAGTCCGTCCCAGTGGGCGGGGCGGCCCACGGGGGCCGCGGGGGCGTCGAGCAGTTTGCGCACTTCCTCGGGCGGTACGGCGCGCGCGAGCCAGCCGCGCACGGCGTCCGACAGCTCCTCTTGCTCCTGCGTGATCGCGATGCCCATGCGGCGCACGGTAGAACACGTTTCAATCTGACGGAAGGTCAGAAGCAGATTCCGCGAGACCCGGGCGCGTAATCAAAAGGTAAAGACCGTCAAGACTTCCCCTTGTACGACGCCCGTCGGAATAGTCGCCCCAGGTAACGGGTTCAGCTTGCACGTACCCGACGCGCGAAACCCGCCGCCCGCGCGACGCCTGAACTCTCTGCCTCCGGAGGCACTACGTAATGACGCAGACGACCCAACGGCCGACCGCGCAACGCGGAATACGCGGAGTCGTCCCCGTACTCGCCTTCGCCGGCATCACCGTCGCGGTGATGCAGACGCTTCTCGTACCGGTCATCAAGGACCTCCCGGTCCTGCTCGGCACCGCCCCCTCCAACGCGACCTGGGTCATGACCTCGACCCTTCTCGCGGGCGCCGTCGCCACGCCGATCATGGGCCGCCTCGGCGACCTCTACGGCAAGCGCCGGATGCTCCTCACGAGCCTCGCGGTCATGGTCGTCGGCTCGCTCGTCGCGGGCTTCACCAGCGATCTCCTCGTGATGATCGTGGGCCGCGCCCTCCAGGGCTTCGCCATGGGCGCCATCCCCCTCGGCATCGGCCTGATGCGCGACGAGCTGCCGCGCGAGAAGCTCGGGTCCGCGATGGCCCTGATGAGCTCCTCCATCGGCGTCGGCGGCGGACTCGCGCTCCCACTGGCGGCCCTCGTGGCCCAGCACGCCGACTGGCACGCCCTCTTCTTCGGCGCGGCGGGCCTCGGCGTCGTCTCGATCCTGCTCACCCTGTTCTTCGTCCCGGAGAGCTCCGTCAAGGCCGAGGGCAGTTTCGACGTCCTCGGTGCGCTCGGCCTGTCCGCCGGACTCGTCCTCTTCCTGCTGCCGATCACCAAGGGCAGTGACTGGGGCTGGACCGACCCGATGACGCTCGGCCTGTTCGGCGCGGCCTTCGTCGTGCTCGTGCTGTGGGGCGTGATGGAGCTGAAGCTCAAGGCCCCGCTCGTGGACCTGCGCACCACGGCCCGGCGCGAGGTGCTCCTCACCAACCTCGCCTCGATCATGGTCGGTGTCGCGTTCTACGCGATCTCGCTCGTCCTGCCGCAGCTCCTCCAGCTACCGAAGGCGACCGGCTACGGCCTCGGCCAGTCGATGGTCGTCGCGGGTCTGTGCGTGGCGCCGCTCGGCCTCACGATGATGTTCACGGCCCCCGTGTACGCGCGCCTCTCGGCGAAGTACGGCCCGAAGACCACCCTGATCCTCGGCATGCTGATCATCGCGATCGGCTACGGCGCCGGCCTCGGCCTGATGAGCGCCGCCTGGCAGACCATCGTCATCTCGGTGGTCGTGGGCGCCGGCATCGGACTCGCGTACTCCTCGCTGCCCGCCCTGATCATCGGCGCCGTCGACGCGTCCGAGACGGGTGCGGCCAACGGCCTCAACACCCTGATGCGGTCCATCGGCACCTCGGTGTCGAGCGCCGTGATCGGCATGGTCCTCGCCAACACGGCGAACCACGTCGGCGGCGCGGCCGTGCCCACCATGCACGGTTTCCGCGTCTCGTTCCTGATCGCCACCGCCGCGGTCGCGATGGGTGTCCTGCTCGCCGTCTTCCTGCCGAAGCAGCGCCAGGCGACCAAGCCGCAGCTGCGCGCCAGCAGCGAGGAGGACGCGGCGCTGGAGCGCGCCGAGGAGGAGCTTGGGGGATTCCGCGGCCAGGTCCTCGACGCGGCGGGCCTGCCCGTCGCCCGGGCCAAGGTCACGCTGATCGACCGGCGCGGCCGCCAGGCGGGCGCCGCGCTCACGGACCACGAGGGCCGTTACGCCCTGGAGGTCCCGGCCGGCGGCTCGTACGTACTGGCCGCCACCGCCTCCGGGCACGCGCCGCGGGCCTCCGCGGCGACGCACCACGGCGAGGACCGGCCGGTCGACGTCGACCTGGCCCTTGAGCTCATCGCACAGGAGAGTCGAACCGCGGCTCGCAGCTGAGCAGTTCGGAGACATCGGAGCCGACCGGCAGCTCCTTCGGGGACGCGTCGCGGGTGAAGAGGCGGGCAGCACGCTCGCCCTGAACCGCGGCGCGTTCGCCGTTCACCCGCAGCCAGGACCCCTCGCGCAGGCCGAGCACCGGCACGTCGTTCTCCTCGAGGAACTCGGTGAGGCGCTCCTCGCGGGTCTCGCCCTTGTGCGTGGAGGCCGGGTCCGGGTCCAGGTAGTGCGGGTTGATCTGGAAGGGCACGAGGCCGAGCGCCTCGAACGACGGGGGCTGCACGATGGGCATGTCGTTGCTCGTGCGCAGGCTGGGCGCCGCCATGTTCGTGCCGGCGCTCGCACCCATATAGGGCAGGCCACCGCCGACCGCCTTGATCAGGGCGTCGCGCAGGCCGGTGCGGTACAGCGCGCTCAGCAGCCGGAAGGAGTTGCCGCCCCCGACGAACACGGCGTCGGCGGCGGTGAGTTCGGCCACCGGGTCGTCGCCCTCGTGCACACCGCGCACGCCGATCCCGGCGCCTTCGAGCGCGCCGCGCACCCGGCCCGTGTACGTGTCGTGGTCCGCGAGGGCGTACGGCACGAACGCGAGACGGGCCTTCGGGGGCAGGAAGCCGCTGACGGTGTCCAGGGCGTGGGCGAGGTAACCGCGGCCGTACTGGGTGGAGTTGGAGAGCAGCAGCAGGTTCAAGGGAGTAACTCCTCGGGGGTGGCTCGGCACTTCAGGGCCGGGGGGCAGGGCTGGAGGGCTTCAGGGCCGGGGGGGGCAAGGCTGGAGGGCCTCAGGACCGGGGGCTTCAGAACTGGGGTCTTCAGGACTGCGGGGCGCGCGGCTTGCGCGTGCGCTGCGGGGGATGGGTGAGCCGCTTCTCCAGGAGGCGGGCCGCCTTGCGCAGGGCGTCGAGCCGGCCCTCGGGCCCGTCGGCGAAGCGCTCCTTGGCGCCGCCGAGGCTGAGGCTGCCGTAGGGCTCGCGGCCCAGGAAGACCGGCACGGCGACCGTCGCGATCCCGGCGTCGTACTCGCCGACCGTCCAGGCGTAACCCTGGGCACGCACCTGCACCAGCTCCCGCTCCAGCTCGTCCGGGTCGGTGACCGTGCGGTCGGTGAAGCGGGCCATGGGCCGGCCGCGGAAGAGCCGGTGGCGCTGCTCGTCGGGCAGGAACGCGTAGAACGACTTGGCTGTGGCTCCGGCGTGCGCCGGATACAGCTCGCCGACCAGCGGGTAGTAGCGCAGCGGCCCGGACTCGCCCTCGACGGCCGCGACGCAGCGCATGTGGAAGCTGTCCGGCAGACAGAACAGGACCGTGTCGCCGGTCGCCCGGCCCAGCTCCTCCAGGACGGGCGCGGCGAGCAGTTCGAGCGAGCCCGAGCGCTCCCAGAGCCGGCCGAGCCGGAGCACGGCGGGCCCGATGCGGTAGCGCCGGGTGGCCGGGTCGGAGACCAGGAAGCCACGTCCGGCGAGCGTCGAGAGCAGCCGCTGGGCGACCGAGGTGTCCCAGCCGAACTCCGCCGCCACCTCGGTCACGCCCCAGTCGGGCCGCGTCCGCTCGAAGGCGAGCAGCACCAGCAGGGCGCGGTCGACGGTCTGCAGCGCGCCGGTGGGCGTCCGCCGGTCCAGCGGGATCTCACTCATCGCCACACCTCTCAAGATCTGCGCATCTCACCATTCAGACCTGAATTGCAGATAACGGGAAACAGTTGCCGACAACGCTAACCGATCCCGAATCTGCTGTCAGCACCACCCGACCTGGAGTGAGTGTCGGGAGCGAGAGAGGCCGCCCATGCTGAAGTACGTCCTTGACATCGTCGAACTCCTCGACGACCCCAACGCCGACGGCAAACGCGCCGTGGAGTACCTCGACTCGGTGGCGGGCCCGGAGGGCTCCGGCGCCGAGGTCACCACCGTCACCGGCGAGCGCGGCTCGACCGACTTCGTGCTGGTACGGATCCCGGGCAGCACGGGACGTACGAGCGGCGGTTCGTCCCGCACGCTCGGCGTGGTCGGCCGCCTCGGCGGCGTCGGCGCCCGGCCCGAGATGACGGGCCTGGTCTCCGACGCGGACGGCGCCGCCGCCGCGCTCGCCACCGCGGCCAAGCTGCTCGACATGCGCCGCAAGGGCGACGTGCTGCCGGGTGACGTCATCGTCGCCACGCACATCTGCCCGGACGCGCCCACCGCGCCGCACGACCCGGTCCCCTTCATGGACTCCCCGGTCGACATCGCCACGATGAACCGGCACGAGGTCACCGGCGAGATGGAGGCCGTGCTCTCCATCGACACCACCAAGGGGAACCGGATCATCAACCACAAGGGCCTGGCCCTGTCCCCCACCGTCAAGGAGGGGTGGGTGCTGCGGGTCAGCGAGGCGCTCGGCGAGCTGCTCGCGGTCGTCACGGGTGAGCCCTTGGTCACATATCCGGTGACCACGCAGGACATCACGCCGTACGGTAACGGCGTACATCACATCAATTCGATTCTTCAGCCGGCCACGGCGACCCCCGCTCCGGTCGTCGGCCTCGCGGTCACCTCGGCCGCCGCGGTCCCCGGCTGCCAGACCGGCGCGAGCCATGAGACCGACATCGCCAGTGCCGCACGCTTCGCCGTCGAGACGGCCAAGGCGTACGGGGGCGGCCGCCTCGACTTCCACGACGAGGCGGAGTTCGACAACCTCCTGAGCCGCTACGGCTCCCTGTCCCACCTTCAGACGCTCGGCCGCGAGAACCGCGAGAGCCGTGTCAGCCGTACGCCCCAGGAGTCCTCATGACCACCACCGGCACCGAGACCAAGCAGCTCGGCAGTGACGACTACTCGCTCTCCCGCGTGCCGCGCGAGAAGCGCCTCGGCTTCTGGACGATGCTGCTGCAGTGGCTCGCGCAGTCGGGATCCATCTCGCAGTTCACGCTGGGCGCCACCATCGGCGTCGGCATGACATTCGCCGACGCGTTCCTCGCCTTCACGCTCGGCGCGGTCATCCTCGAAGTGGTGATCTTCGCGATCGGCCTGGCCGGCATGCGCGAGGGTCTCGCGACCCCGATGCTGACCCGCTGGATCGGCTTCGGCCGCAACGGCTCCGCGCTGGTCAGCTTCGTCATCGCGGTCAGCCTCGTCGGCTGGTTCGGCGTGCAGAACACGATCTTCGGCAACAGCGTGTCCGCGCTCGTCGGCGGCCCGGCGTGGATGTGGTGCGTGGCCGCGGGCCTCGCCATCACCGTCCTGGTCATCTTCGGCTTCCGCTACATGGCGCTCTTCGCGAAGATCGTCACGCCGCTGTTCTTCGCCCTGGTCGCCTGGTCGGTCGCGAGCACCCTGATGGACCACTCCATCGGCGACCTGATCAGCTCCCCCGCGCCCGGCCAGACGATCCCGCTGGCCGTCGCGGCCACCGCCATCGCGGGCGGCTACATGACGGGCGCGATCGTCTCGCCCGAGATGACCCGCTACAACCGCAAGGGCTCGCACGTCTTCCTGCAGAGCGCCTCGTCGATGATCCTCTCCGAGTACATCGTCGGCCTCACGGGCGTGCTGCTCGGCCACCTGGTGAAGTCCAACGAGGTCTCGCACATCGTGCTCTCCACCTCGGGCGCCATCGGTGTGATCGTGGTCCTGATGGGCACTGCGAAGATCAACGACTGGAACCTGTACGGCTCCTCGCTCGGCGTCGTCAACTTCTTCCAGGTCGTCTTCGGCAAGCGCCTGCACCGCGGCGCCGTCACCATCGTGCTCGGCCTCGCCGGCACCCTGCTCTCGGCCGTCGGCATCATGACCCACTTCACCGAGTTCCTGTCCGTGCTCGGCGTCGCCATCCCGCCCATCGGCGGCATCATCGTGGCCGAGTACTGGGTCGTACGGCGCATGCGCAAGCCGCTCGACGAGACCCGCGAGGCCGGAACACTGCCCGCGTCGTCGCCGACCTGGGTGCCCCTGTCGATCGTGATCTGGATCGCCGCGTTCTGCGTCGGCAAGTACGTGACCGTCGGCATCCCGGCGCTCAACTCGCTCGCCACCGCCTTCGTCCTGTACTCCGCCCTCGGCCTCCTCGGCCTCGTGCGGCCGTACGGCACCTCCACCCTGGACGACGAGGACACCGTCCCCGCCGCCCCCGAAGCGACCCCCGTGGGAGCGGCATGAACACCCCCAGCGCCCCGACCCCCGCATCCGAAGAGGCCCAGGCCGAGGTCGTCGGACTGTGCGCGGAGCTGATCCGCTTCGACACGTCCAACCCGACGAGCGACGAGCGCGCCTGCGCCGACTGGGTCGTGGCCCGCCTCGCCGAGGCCGGCATTGAATCGACCCTCCTCGAGAGCGCGCCGGGCCGGGCGAACGTCATCGCCCGTATTCCCGGCGCGGACAGCACCCGCGGCGCCCTCCTCGTGCACGGCCACCTCGACGTCGTGCCCGCCGACGCCGCCGAGTGGCAGGTGCCGCCCTTCTCCGGCGAGATCCGCGACGGCTACCTGTGGGGCCGCGGCGCGATCGACATGAAGGACACGGTGGCCGTGATGCTGGCCACCGCCCGCCACTTCGCCCGCACCGGCACCCGCCCCTCGCGGGAGATCGTCCTCGCGTTCCTCGCCGACGAGGAGGCGGGCGGCAAGTTCGGCGCGCACTGGCTCGTCGAGCACCACCCGGAGCTCTTCGCGGGCGTCACCGAGGCGATCGGCGAGGGCGGCGGCTTCTCGTACGCACTCGACGACACACAGCGCATCTACCCGATCGAGAACGCCCAGCGCGGCATGGCCTGGATGGAGCTCACGGCGACGGGCCGGGCCGGCCACGGCTCGTCCCCCAACGACGAGAACGCGGTCACCGACCTCTCCGAGTCCCTCACCCGCATCGGCCGCCACACGTTCCCCATCCGCCTCATCGAGCCCGTACGGGCGCTGCTGGCCGAGGCCGCCGAACTCAAGGGCGTGAAGATCGACTTCGAGGCCGACGACCTCGACGCCGAACTCGCCAAACTGGGCCCGGTCGCCGACTTCATGCAGGTGGTGCTCCGCAACTCCGCGAACCCCACCATGTTCACCGCCGGCTACCAGACCAACGTCATCCCCGGTAAGGCCACCGCCCGCGTCGACGGCCGCTTCCTGCCCGGCCACGAGCAGGAACTCGTCGACACCATCGACGAGTTGCTCCTGCCGTCCGTGCGGCGCGAGTGGGTCAACCACGACATCGCCATGGAGACGACGTTCGACGGCCCGCTCGTCGACGCCATGTGCGAGGCGGTGCGTGCTGAGGACCCCGACGGCCACCCGGTCCCGTACTGCAACCCGGGCGGCACCGACGCCAAGGCCTTCACCAAGCTGGACATCCGCTGCTTCGGTTTCAAGGGCCTCAAGCTGCCGCACGACCTGGACTACGGCCGCCTCTTCCACGGCGTCGACGAGCGCGTCCCGCTGGAAGGCCTGCGGTTCGGCGTCCGCGTCATGACCCGCCTCTGGCAGAGCTGCTGACTTCCGGCTCAGCCCTCCGATCGCCCCTGACCCGGGCTCACCCCCCGTACGCCCCCGCCGCACCCAGCGACGGGGGCGTACGGCAGCATGGGCGGACCACATATACGTACGACCTACAGGGGAACCCATGAGCGCGGCGCCCAAGCCGGAGATCCTCGCCGCCTTCGAGGCCGCCAAGGGGTTCATGCCTCTCGGCGAAGGGCTGGCGCTCTACGCGGCCGCCGCCGAGGCCGCCACGCTCGGGCTCCCGCTCCTGGAGGTCGGCACGTACTGCGGGCGCTCCACGATCCTGCTCGCCGACGCGGCCCGCCAGGCCGGGGTGAGCGCGCTCACCGTGGACCACCACCGCGGCAGCGAGGAGCAGCAGCCGGGCTGGGACTACCACGACCCGGAGACCGTCGACCCGGTCGTCGGCCGCATGGACACCCTCCCCACGTTCCGGCGCACGCTGCACGCGGCCGGTCTGGAGGACCACGTCATCGCCCTGGTGGGCCGCTCCCCGCAGGTCGCCGCCGTCTGGGGCGGCCCCCTCGGCCTCGTCTTCATCGACGGCGGCCACACCGACGAGCACGCCACCGCCGACTACGAGGGCTGGGCCCCGCACGTCGCCGAGGGCGGCCTCCTCCTCATCCACGACGTGTTCCCGGTCAAGATCGACGAGTGGACGGGCCAGGCCCCGTACCGCGTCTACCTCAGGGCCCTGGAATCCGGCGCGTTCACCGAGGTCTCGGCCACCGACTCCCTCCGCGTCCTGCGCCGAACAGGCCCCGGGATCTGACAGGAGCCTGTGTCCGAGCCCCGGACCAGCGCGCGACGCCTGGCACGCACGCTCGCGGCATTGCCGAAACGCCACGCCCTGGTCCGACCGGGGCTCGGACACAGGCTCCGACCGTTAGGCTCACCCCGTGTCATACGTAGGTCCGGACAGCGACGGTTTCTTCGACGGCGACGGGGACGGCCCCCGGCGGCCGCGCCGGTTCAGCGGCGGTCCGCTGACCGTGGCGCTCGCCGCGCTCGTGCCCACGGCTCTCGCCGGGTGGCTGATCTGGCAGGTGGTGGGCGGCCCGGGCGAGAACGAGCCCGCGAAGACGCTGCCCGCCGCGAGCCAGTCGTCGACGGCGGGGGCGGACAGGACGTCCCCCTCCCCGTCGAAGTCCGACGACGGCAAGAAGGGCGACGGGTCGCCGAGCGCCACCCCGTCGAAGTCGAAGCCGCCCGCCTCCTCCTCGAAGCCCGCCGGATCCGGCCCCCTCAAGGGCAAGGTCGTCGTCATCGACCCGGGTCACAATCCGGGCAACTTCCAGCACACCGCGGAGATCAACCGGCTCGTCGACATCGGGACGAACCGCAAGGAATGCGATACGACGGGCACGTCGACCAACGCCGGTTACACCGAGGCCCAGTTCACCCTCGACGTCTCGCGCCGGCTGCGCACCCTGCTCCAACAGCAGGGCGCCACCGTCGAGTTGACCCAGAACGGCGACCGCTCCTGGGGCCCGTGCGTGGACGAGCGCGCCCGGATCGGCAACAAGGCGCACGCGGACGCGGTGATCTCCGTGCACGCCGACGGCTCCACGGCGGGCAACCGCGGCTTCCATGTGATCCTTCCCGCATCCGTGAACGCGGGTTCCGCCAACACCACGGCGATCGCGGGCCCCTCGCGCGACCTCGGCGAACGCGTCGCGGGCAACTTCCTGCGCGCCACGGGCTCGGCCCCCTCCAACTACATCGGCGGCGGCACCGGCCTCGACGTGCGCAAGGACCTGGGAGGCCTCAACCTCTCCACCGTGCCGAAGGTGTTCATCGAGTGCGGCAACATGCGCGACGCGAAGGACGCGGCCCTGCTGACGAGCGGCGCGTGGCGGCAGAAAGCGGCGCAGGGGATGTCTGACGGAATCGTGAGTTTCCTGCGCGGGTAGTTCTCACCCTGCGGATCGCGGCAGACACCCCCGCCGCGCGGACGATAGTGTCTCCCTACGATGGGGCCACCCCCGCGCTTCGCACGGCACAGCAGCGACAGCGACGCCTCCGCCGACGACCGGACGACTGACGAAGGACCGACCTGAAGTGAATATCCGCTCCCTCACTCGAGGCGACGGCGTGGTGATCGGAGCAGCGGTGTTGCTGTTCATCGCCTCGTTCCTCGACATCTATTCGATCGACGGGATCTCCAACAGCGCAGACCTCCCGAACGCGTGGGGGAGCGCACCGCTCCTGTTCAGCGTCTTCCTCGCGGGCATCTTCGCCGCGGTGTTGATCGTCGTCGCCCGGGGGCTGCCCACCGTGCCGAAGGTCGCCGGTCTCGACCTCGGCCAGTTCGGTATCGCTCTCGCCGTCTTCTCGGCGTGGAGTGCGCTCGGGAACATCTTCGACCCGGCCGGTGGCTTCAACAACACCGGCGGCAGCTCGGACAGCGGACTGAACGCCGGCACTGGCGCCATCCTCGGCCTGATCGCCGCTCTCGTGCTCGCCGGTGCCGCTGTCGCGACGCCGCTCGTGCCCGCGCTGAAGGGTGCCCTCGTCGGCGCCCCGCGTCCGCAGGCCCCGCAGCCGTACGGCGCACAGCCTGCCGGTGCCTACGGCTACCCGGGTGCCCAGCAGCCGGGCCAGCCCTACGGCGCCCAGCCCGGTCAGCCGGGTCAGCCGGGTCAGCCGGGTCATCCCGGTCAGCCTTACGGTGCCGCCGCCCAGCCGCAGCAGACGGCGCCCGCGCCGCAGGCCGCGCAGGCCCCGGCCGGCGACTTCTCGCCGTTCTGGTTCGCGGTGCCGGTGCCGCGTCCGCTGTACGCCGAGGACGGCTCCCCGACGCCGATCGCCGAGCTGGCGCCCGGCACGTGGTACCTGGCCGTCGAGCAGCGCGGCCCCGGCCTGGTGGCCCAGACGCAGGACGGCCGCCGCGGCGTCCTCCAGGACACGACGGGGATCCAGCGCGGCTGATGTCGCCCGGCCTTTCCGTCACGGCCCCTCACCCGTCTTCCGGGTGGGGGGCCGTTGTCGTACAGTCGCCCCCGAACCACTAACTGACACTGCGTCAGAAATGGGAGCGGCCATGCGACTCGGACTCGCGCTCGGCTACTGGGGCCGCGGTCCCGACCCGCGCCACCTCGAACTCGCCCAGGAGGCCGAGCGGTTGGGTTACGACTCGGTGTGGACCGCCGAGTCCTGGGGCAGCGACGCGTTCACGCCGCTGACCTGGATCGCGGCGCACACCTCACGTATCCGCCTGGGTACGGCGATCGCGCAGATGGCGGCCCGCTCCCCCACGACGACGGCGATGCACGCGCTCACCCTCGACCATCTGTCCGGCGGCCGCATGATGCTGGGGCTCGGCCTGTCGGGGCCGCAGGTGGTGGAGGGCTGGTACGGGCGGCCGTTCCCGAGGTCGCCGCTCACCGCGACGCGCGAGTACGTCGACGTGGTGCGGCAGGTGCTGCGGCGCGAGGGCCCGGTCGAGACGGACGGCCGCTTCCACGCGCACCCGTATCGCGGCGAGGACGCCACCGGCCTCGGCAAGCCGCTGAAGCCGATCACGCATCCCCTGCGCGCCGACCTGCCGGTCCTGCTCGGCGCCGAGGGCCCGAAGAACATCGCGCAGACGACCCGCATCGCGGACGGCTGGCTCCCGCTGTACTGGTCGCCGACGCGCACGGACGCGTACGAGGCCTCCCTCACCGACCTCCCCGAGGACTTCGTGATCGCGCCCATGGCCCGCGTCACGGTCTGCGACGACGTCGCCGAGGGGCTGCTGCCGGTGAAGGCGATGCTGGGCTTCTACATCGGCGGCATGGGCCACGCGAAGAGCAACTTCCACGCGGACCTGATGGCGCGCATGGGGTACGCGGACGAGGCCCGCCGGGTCCAGGAGCTCTTCCTCGCGGGACGGCGCGAGGAGGCCGTGCTGGCCGTGCCGGACGCCTTCGCCGACGAGATCTCACTGGTCGGCCCGCGCGGGCGCATCGCCGAACGGCTGGAGCTGTGGCGCAAGGGCCCGGTCACCGACCTGCTCGTCCTGGCCCCGGACCCGCACACACTGCGGGTCCTGGCCGAGCTCAACTCGTAGCGGGAGAAGTCCGGTTGGAGGGCGGGCGCTAGGACCGGCGGGGGCTAGGAGCCCGAGGACAGTTCCTTGGCCGACGGCACCTTGTCCTTCACCTCGGCGCCCGCGCTCTTGCCCGCGTCCTTCACCGAGTTGATGGTGTCGTCGAAGGAGTTGACGGCGGCGCCGTCGCCCTTGCGCAGCTTGGACGGCAGGTCCTTCAGCTTCTCGATGCCCGCCGTGAGCGGCGCGACGGCCTTGGAGAGCAGCGGATCACCCTTCGCGTTCTTCACGGCCGCCTTCAGCCTGTTGTACGTGAACGCGCCCGCGACACCCGCCTTGACGAGGGCGAGCTTCCGCCCGTGGGCGCCCTTCTTGAACTTGCCCTTGCGGTACGGCTTCACGATCCACTGGTAGGTCGCGCCGGCCGCGAGCCCCGCGTTGGCGACGAAGCGCGTCTTGGCGAACTTCTGCTTCTCGGCGGAGCTGCTGGCGCTCGGTTCAGCCACCGCCGCGGCCACAGTGCGCGACGGCTTGGCCTTCGTGTCGTTGCTGCTGCACGCCGTCCCGCCCACGAGGAGCGCGGCGCTGACGGTGAGCGCGACGACGGCGCGGCGCAGGGGCAGGGTGGAACCGGTCACGACAAACCTCCAGGGCACGGTGGATCCGCTCCCTGGCAGCGTCCCCCGGCCCCTACGACTGCGCGACCCGGGCGGGCCCGTACGGGTTTCACCCGCTGTGGAGCGGTAACCAGTGCTTCATGTCTCCCAGCCAAGCAACGCGAGGCACCAACCAAGCCGCGATGATCGTGATGGTCGTCGCAGACATCCTGGCCGCCATCCTCGGCCTGTGGATCCTGATGTACCTGCTGGAAGCCAACCGCGCCAACTCCCTGGTGCAGTTCATCCACGACGCGGCCCTGTGGCTCGCCGGCTGGTCGCACGACCTGTTCACGTTCGACGACGAATGGGCGCGGGTGGTCGCGGGCTACGGCCTGGCGGCGCTGGTGTACCTGTTCGTCGGGCACGCCGTCGCGGGCCGGCTGCGCCGCTAATGAGCGGGGCTTCCCTCGCAGCAGTCCGGTTCGAAGCCCGCCGGGAGGCGGCCGCCGAACACCGAGCAGGTGGCCTCGTCGCCGCCGAGCGCGGCGACGGCGAGCAGCACCGAACCGGCCGTCCACGCGGTCAGCTCCCTCGGCCAGACCGCCCGGTCGTCGAAGACGTAGCCGGTCCAGTAGAGGCCCGACTCCGGGTCGCGCAGGTGCTGGATCGACTGGAGGATCTCCAGAGCGCGGTCGGACTCGCCCACTGCCCACAGGGCGAGGGCGAGTTCGGCGCTCTCGCCGCCGGTGACCCACGGGTTGGGGACGACGCAGCGCACACCGAGTCCGGGGACGACGAAGCGGTCCCAGGACGCCTGGATGCGCTCCTCGGCCTCTGAGCCGGTGAGGGCGCCGCCGAGGACGGGGTAGTACCAGTCCATCGAGTAGCGGTCCTTGTCGAGGAACCGCTCGGGGTGGCGGCGGATCGCGTGCCGCAGGCTGCCGGCCGCCAACTCCCAGTCGGGCTGGGGCTCTTCGCGCTGTTCGGCGATCGCGAGGGCGCACCGCAGCGCGTGGTGCACGGACGAACTGCCGGTCAGGAGCGCCTCGTCGACGGGCGTCCCGTCCGGCTCGCGCTTCCAGCCGATCTGCCCGCCGGGCTGCTGGAGCCGCAGCACGAACTCCATGGCCGCGTACACGGTGGGCCATATCCGGTCGAGGAAGGCGTCGTCGCCGGTGGAGAGGTAGTGGTGCCAGGCGCCCACGGCGACGTAGGCGACGAAGTTGGTCTCGCGCCCGTGGTCGGTGACGTCACCGGCGTCGCCGTCGGCGTAGGCCGCGTACCAGGAGCCGTCCTCGTTCTGGTGGCGTGCGAGCCAGTCGTAGGCGCGTTGGGCGGCTTCGTGCTCGCCGGCCGCGTCGAGGGCCATCGCGGCCTCGGTGTGGTCCCACGGGTCCAGGTGGTGGCCGCGGAACCACGGTATGGCGCCGTCCTCGCGCTGCACGGCGAGGAGTCCGCGGACGGTCGCGGCGGCCTGCTCGGCGGTCAGTACGCCGGGCAGGACGAGGTGTTCGGTCTTCTCCGGGCTCGTCACGCCTCGGCCTTGGGCAGGTGCGGCTTGGTGGCGTAGGCGACGAAGCTCTTGCCGACGACCGGGTTGAGGAGCTGCTCGGTGACGCGGGTGAGCGCCGGCTTCTTCATGATGTCCCAGACCAGGAGCTTGTGGTACGCCCGCACGGGCAGCGCCTTGTCGTTGTCGACGCCGAAGGCGCACTTGAGCCACCAGTACGGCGAGTGCAGGGCGTGCGCGTGGTGGGTGCCGTACGGCTTGAGGCCCGCCTCGCGCATCTTGGCGAGGAGTTCGTCCGCCTTGTAGATGCGGATGTGGCCGCCCTCGACCTCGTGGTAGGCGTCGCTGAGGGTCCAGCAGACCTTCTCGGGGCCGTAGCGGGGCACGGTCACGGCGATGCGGCCGCCCGGCTTGAGGACGCGGACCATCTCGGCGAGCACGCCCTTGTCGTCGGGGATGTGCTCCATCACCTCGGAGATGATCACGACGTCGAACGAGGCGTCCGGGAAGGGGAGGTTGAGGGCGTCGCCCTCCATGGCCGTGGCCGTGGCGCCGGCGGGGGCCTCACCGGCCTCCTTCATCGCGGCGAACCACTTGGCGACCTCGCGGATCTCCTCGCCGTTCTGGTCGAGGGCGACCACCTGGGCCCCGCGCCGGTAGCACTCGAACGCGTGCCGCCCGGCTCCGCAGCCGAGGTCGAGGACGCGGTCGCCTGCGGCGAGCGGGAAGCGGGTGAAGTCGACGGTCAGCACGTGGCCCTGCTTTCGCGGTCGGATCCTGCACGTTCGAGGGGGGTGGTGGCCGCGGCGCCGATGGTCCGGGCCGCCGAGCGGGCGATGGACTCGCGGTAGAGCTCGGCGGTGCCGAGCGCCGCGCGGGCCCAGGTGAAGTTCCTCAGGACGCGTTCGCGTCCGGCGGCGCCGAGCCGCGCCCGCAGCTGCGGGTCGTCCAGGAGTCTGCCGAGCGCGGTGGCCAGCGCGCCCGCGTCGCCGGTGGGCACCGCGAGGCAGGTCTCCCCGTCGGGCCCGGCGACCTCGGGGATCGCTCCGCCGGTGGTGGCGACCAGGGGGGTGCCAGTGGCCATGGCCTCCGCCGCGGGCAGCGAGAAGCCCTCGTACAGGGAGGGCACACAGGCGACCTCCGCCGACCGTATGAGGTCGACGAGTTCGGCGTCGGTGATGCCCTTGACGAAGGACACGGCGCCTTCGAGGCCGTACTTCTCGATGGCCGCGGCGACGGGCCCGTCCTCGGCGCGCTTGCCGACGACGACGAGGTGGGCGGCCGGGTTCTCGGTGCGGACCTTGGCGAGGGCCTCGACGAGGAAGACGAGTCCCTTGAGGGGGACGTCGGCGCTGGACGTCGTCACGATGCGGCCGGGCACCTCGGCGACCGAGGGGTCCGGCGAGAAGAGGCCGGTGTCGGCGCCGATGTGCACGACGCGGATCCGGTCCTGGCGTACGCCGAGGTGGTCGACGATCTCCTGGCGCGAGGTCCCGGAGACGGTGAGCACGGACGGCAGGCGGCGGGCGACGCGCTTCTGCATCCGCGTGAACGCGTACCAGCGGCGTACGGACGCGCGGCGCTTCCAGTCGGGCGCTGCGTCGATCTCCAGCTGCCGGTCGACGGTGATGGGGTGGTGGATCGTGGTGACGAGGGGGGCGCCGAGCGCGGCGGGCCCGCCCAACAGGCCGTAGCCCAGCGTCTGGTTGTCGTGCACGATGTCGAACTCGCCGCGCCGCGCCCGCAGATGGCGCCGGGCGCGCAGCGAGAACGTGAGGGGTTCGGGGAAGCCGCCGGTCCACATCGTGCCGACCTCGAGCGCGTCGACCCAGTCGCGGTACTCGTCGCGCTTGGGGGTGCGGAACGGGTCGGGGCTGCGGTAGAGGTCGAGGCTGGGCAGCTCGGTGAGCCTGAGCCCCTTCAGGTCGTCGCCCTCGTCGAGGACGGGGTAGGGCTGGGATCCGATGACCTCGACCTGGTGCCCGAGCCGGGCGAGTTCGCGGGACAGATGACGTACGTAGACGCCCTGTCCGCCGCAGAACGGGTTCCCCTTGTACGTAAGGAGAGCGATACGCAACGGACGGTCACCGTCGGCGGAGGAACCGGCCCGAGGGCCCGCCTCCATGGCCTCAGCGGTCACTCGTGGCCCCCTTCTCGCGGCACGTTCACGCGAGACTACGCGTGGGCGGTAATCTAGAACAAGTTTCAGAGTTGCCGGCTCTTTGATCGTTCAAGGAGCACAGAATCTACCGGCAGGTAGCCTCGCTGTAACGCTCGGATCAGGTGATTCGCGCCACGACGGAGCCCCCGCTCCCCTGCCATGATGAGCCTCTCGAAAGCACCGGATTACGGCTTGACAGCCACGGAACGGGACACATGACAGCGGAAGCGAAGACAGCACATCCGGCGTCGCCGCCCCTCACCGAGCGCCAGGAGGCGCGCCGCCGCCGCATCCTGCACGCGAGCGCCCAGCTGGCCAGCCGCGGCGGCTTCGACGCCGTGCAGATGCGCGAGGTCGCCGAGTCCTCACAGGTCGCTCTCGGCACGCTGTACCGGTACTTCCCGTCCAAGGTGCATCTCCTCGTGGCCACGATGCAGGACCAGCTCCAGCACATGCACGCGACGGTCCGCAAGCGCCCGCCCTCGTCCGACCTGCCCTCGGAGCGGGTCGCGGAGACCTTGATGCGGGCCTTCCGCGCGCTCCAGCGCGAGCCGCACCTCGCCGACGCGATGGTGCGCGCCCTCACCTTCGCCGACCGCAGCGTGAGCCCCGAGGTCGACCAGGTCTCCCGGCAGACGACGGCGATCATCCTGGACGCGATGGAGCTGGACGACCCGACCCCGCAGCAGCTCTCCGCGGTCCGCGTCATCGAGCACACCTGGCACTCGGCGCTCATCACCTGGCTGTCGGGGCGCGCGTCGATCGCACAGGTGAAGATAGACATCGAGACGGTGTGCCGGCTGATCGACCTCACCACGCCGGACGCCCGTAAGTAGGCGGCCCCGCGGAGTACCGGTGCCCCGGGGCGTGAGCGGCACCGGGGCACAGAAGAGAGCACGGAAAAGACCTACGAGACGGGTTCCCTGCGCCGGCATGGTCCGGATCAGGTATTGGGGGTCGCCTTCCGGCTCTGCTACTGCCTTCAGGCCTCTCAGCCCTACCGTCGACGTCGGCCACGGCGGATGCCGTTTGCGTCGCGCCACAGTCGGCTACTCCGGTGGGACTCCCTCACTCGCCTCATAGGCCAATACCAGAATAGACCGCCCACACCGTGACGCAACCCTTCAAAGGGGACTTTTCTTCAGTCTTCCGGCGGGAAGACCGGCTCCCCACTGCCCAGCAGCGTGATCATGACGGCTTCCACGGGGCAGCCCTCCGCCGCGGCCAGGATCTTCTCGTTGGCGTCGGCCTCCGCCTCGAGGGGCCGGGACTGCCTGCCGGAGTCGAGACGGAAGGCGCCCGGGGCGTGGTGAACGCACTGGGCCGAGCCGATGCAGACGCCCCGGTCGACCTCGACGTGCCAGCGGTCCCCCATCACGCCTCCCAGCCGGCCGGCAGATGGATCATCTTGTGCTCCAGGAAGGCGCTGAACCCCTCGGGCCCGAACTCCCGGCCGAGACCGGAGTTCTTGTAGCCGCCGAACGGGCCGAGCATGTCGAGGCTGAAGGTGTTCACGTTGTACGTGCCGGTGCGCACCTGCCGCGCGACGTCGATGCCGTGCGCGACGTCAGCCGTCCACACGCTGCCGCTGAGCCCGTAGTCGGAGTCGTTGGCGATCTTCACCGCCTCGGCCTCGTCGCCGTACGGGAGCAGGCAGATGACCGGGCCGAAGATCTCCTCGCGGGCGATGCGCATCGAATTGTCGACGTCGCCGAAGAGGGTCGGCTCCACGTACCAGCCGCGGTCGAGCCCGGCGGGACGGCCGCCGCCGGTGAGGATCTTGGCGCCTTCCTCCTGGCCGATGCGGATGTAGTCGAGGGAGCGGCGCTGCTGGCGTTCGGCGACCAGCGGGCCGACCTGGGTCGCCGGGTCGAGCGGGTCGCCGACGACGAGCGCGGCCGCCGCCTCCGTGAGTGCTCCGGCGAACTCGTCGTAGCGCGAGCGGGGCAGGAGGATGCGGGTCTGGGCGACGCAGGCCTGGCCGTTGTTCATCCAGGCGGACTGGACGAGGCCGGGGACGGTCGTCGCGAGGTCCGCGTCCGGCAGGACGACCGCCGCGGACTTGCCGCCGAGTTCGAGGGTGACGTGGGTGAGGTTGCGCGAGGCGACCTCCATGACGCGCCTGCCCGCGGCCACGGATCCGGTGAAGGAGACCTTGTCGACGCCGGGGTGCCCGACGAGGTACTCGCTGACCTCGCGGTCCGCGGGAAGGATGGACAGGACCCCGTCCGGCAGCCCCGCCTCCTTCGCGATCTCGCCGAGCAGATACGCGTCGAGCGGCGATTCCGGCGACGGCTTGAGGACGACGGTGCAGCCGGCGAGCAGCGCGGGCGCCAGCTTGGCCGCGGCCACGAACTGCGGGACGTTCCACGGGACCACGGCCGCCACGACGCCGACCGGCTCGCGGCGCACGAGGATCTTCCCGAGCGCGCCGTCGCGCGTCTCCTCGTACGTGAAGTTCTTCGCGACGGTGATCGCGGAGTCCCACACCATCATCGCGCCGAGGGCCTGCGCGAGGACGCTCCACGAGTACGGGGAGCCGTTCTCCGAGGAGATGAGGCGGGCGATCTCCTCGTGCCGTACGGCGATCGCGTCCTTGATGCGGGTGACGACCGCGATCCGCTCGTCGAGGGAGGCCCGTGGCCAGGGCCCCTCGTCGAAGGCTTTGCGGGCGGCGGCGACGGCCCGGTCCACATCGGCGGGCGCGGCGTGCGGCACGCGCCCGAAGACCTCGCCGGTGTGCGGGGAGATCACCTCGATGACGTCCGTGCCGACGGGATCGGTCAACTCCCCGCCGATGAACAGCTGTCCATGCTCCACGAACTCTTCCGCGAGCCGTTCCTCATGCCCGGCCATGGCCGACCGCCTTCCGCGGGACGTTTTCTGACGCAGTATCAGAACCTTAGAAACTGATACCAGTTCCAGTTCCAGTAGTCCACGGGCGGGCAGCATGCGGGCCGGCGAGGCATCACCGATCCCACACCGGGCAAACACATTTGGTCACATTCTCCCGGCTACCATGATCATCCTCAGGGGAGGGGTGGGGGATGAACAAGGACACGGGCGAGCACCCGTTAGACAGCACTGACCGACGGGCCCGCAGGCCGCTGCGCAGCCGTGGCGCGCGGATCGCCGTCGTCGTCGCCGTCGCGGCCGTGACCGCGGGCGGCACCGCGTCCGCGCTCGCCGCACGCGCGGACGAACCGGCCGTGACCGTACGGGAGGCGGGGCCTCCGCCCACCCGGGACGCCATGATCCGGCAGTGGCGCACCCTTCTCTCCCAGCACGGACGGAAGTTGCCCGACACCTCGTCGATGGACACGGCGCAGATCCGCGAGGGCTGGGAGCAGGCCCGCACGCGCTACGCCGAACCGGACGACGCCATGGGCGTGAGCGTCTGCGACACGTCCGTGACGCACCAACTCCTCGACCCTGCCTGCTGGTAGCGGCGGCCGACCTCTCCCCACCCCCAAGAACCCGCTGGGCGATCTCGCTCAGCGCTGACATGCGCATGCCATCACGCCATCACGCACGCGCATGGTCACCACATCACCATCACCCTCACCCAGAAGGAACTGCATGAACATCCAGCGCATAGCCGCGACCGCGGCCTGTGCCGCCGCTCTCGTGGGCGGCCTCCTCAGCCCCACCGCGGCGGCCGCGACCGGTCAGCACCAAGGCCTGCCGGGCGTGGACGTCCACACTGTCAAGGAATCCGCGGCACAGATCGACGCGCACTGGACCCCGGAGCGGATGAAGCGGGCCCTCGCCCACCCGGAGCCCCTGCTCAAGACCGACGCCCGCCGCAAGGGCTCGTCACGCGCGCCCCAGCAGCAGGACCGCCACGCCACCGCCACCGCGGACGCCGTCCAGCCCAAGGCCGTCTCCGGCCGTACGGCACCGAGTTCGGCCACCACCCTGGCCGCCGCCGCCACCGAGATCTCCGTCGCGCAGGAGGTCCCGTACTCGACCTCGTTCCCGAACGTCATGGTCGGCAAGCTGTTCTTCGACAAGCCGAACGGCGACCCCTTCAGCTGCACCGCCTCCGTGATCGTCTCCAACAACAAGCGCACCCTGTGGACCGCGGGCCACTGCGTGCACCTGGGCGACGGCAGCGGTGACGCCGGCTGGTCGAAGAACGTCGAGTTCGTCCCCGGCTACAAGGACGGGCAGGAGCCCTGGGGCCGCTGGTACGGGGACAAGATGTTCGCGCCCAACGCCTGGACGGCGAGCCACGACTCGGAGAACGCCGACCTGGCGGCGATCGTGCTCAAGTCCGATGCCACGTACGGCAATCTGCAGGACAACGTGGGCGGCCTCGGCTATGTCTTCGGCTCGGTGACCGACTACTCGGACGCCGCCACCTACGGCTACCCGGGCGACGGCTACCACCGCACGGACATGACCGGTCAGCGGATGATGTTCTGCTACGGCAACACCGAGGACGCCGACCCGTGGTGGCCCACGGACGACCGTCTGAAGATGGACTGCGACATGGGCCACGGCGCCAGCGGCGGCCCCATGTTCATCGGTGCCCTGAACTACAACCCGCAGATCGTCGGCGCCAACAGCCACTACGAGTCGGACGCGACGACGGGTGAGCGGCTCAACGACGACCTGTTCTCCTCGCTCCACGACGACCAGGCCGTGGCCGTGATCAACCAGGCGAACACGATCACCTCCTGACCCACCCGATGTGCCCGGCGCCCGTTCCCAGGGCGCCGGGCACATCGGTCACCTCGGGCGACCATTGGAACAAGTTCTATTACAGTGACGGGAGTTCGAGGTCGTCGTACGAGAGGTGGGGCCCGATGACGCAGGTGACCGATCACGGCGGAGGCGTCTGGTCCCTTCGGGTGCCCATCCCCGACAACCCGCTCGGCTTCACCCTGGTCCACCTCCTCGACACCGACCGCGGGCCCGTCCTCATCGACACGGGCTGGGACGACCCGGAGTCCTGGGACGCGCTCAGCGAGGGCCTCACCGCGTGCGGAACGAGCGTCGGCGAGGTGACGGGAGTCCTGATCACCCATCACCACCCCGACCACCACGGCCTGTCCGCCAAGGTGCGCGAGGCGTCCGGCGCCTGGATCGCCATGCACGAGGCGGACGCGGCCGTGGTGCGCCGCACGCGCGAGAACCCGCCGTCGCGCTGGTACGCGTTCATGGCGGCGAAGCTCGCGGCGGCCGGCGCACCCGAGGACCACGTGGCCCCGCTGATCGCGGCCCGTGACGAGGGCCGCCCCCGCAAGCTCCCCGGCCTCGACCCCGCGCTGCCCGACCGCACCATCACCCCCGGCGACCTGCTCGACCTGCCGGGCCGCCGCCTGCGCGCGATCTGGACGCCCGGCCACACCCCTGGCCATGTCTGCCTGCACCTGGAGGAGGACCACCCCGCCGGACTCGCGGGCAACGGCCGCCTCTTCTCCGGCGACCATCTGCTCCCCGGGATCACCCCGCACATCGGCCTGTACGAGGACCCGGACGACGCCACGGTCACCGATCCGCTCGGCGACTACCTGGACTCGCTGGAGCGCGTCGGCCGCCTGGCCCCCGCCGAGGTGCTCCCGGCCCACCAGCACACGTTCACCGACGCCCCCGCCCGCGTACGGGAGCTGCTCGACCACCACGAGGAGCGCCTGACCGGCCTGCTCACCCTGCTCGCCACCCCGCTCACCCCCTGGCAGCTCGCCGAGCGGATGGAGTGGAACCGGCCCTGGGCGCAGATCCCGTTCGGGTCGCGCACCATCGCCGTCTCGGAGGCCGAGGCCCATCTGCGCCGGCTTGTGAAGCTGGGGCGCGCGGAGGCCGTGGCCGGGAGCGACCCCGTGACGTACGTGGCCGTCTGACCCGGCTGCTTGACCCCGCCTTTACCCGCCTTGCGTGATCTTTACCGGGCGTACGAAGGGGCCGGTCCGACAAGGCTTCCGGCGCATAGTCCGCCGGTCCCAACCGGCGTAATGTCAGTCACCTCAGAACCGGAAACAACAAGGGGGCGGCCACCGATGGCGCCGGACGAGGCCGTGGTCGGCTGTACGGGGAAGCTGGTCATCGGCACGCGCGGATCGGAGGGCCCGGGCGAGGTACTGGTGAGGGTCAGGGGCGGTAGCGAGACGTTCTTCGCGTGGTCCGACGAGCCCCTGCAACGCGGGACGACCGTCCTCGTGATCGAGTCCCGCGGCACCCGCCAGGTCGTCGTCATGGCCTGGACCGATCCGTCGCTGGACGAGCCCGACGACGGCTCCGGCAGCACGGGTGGCTCCCGCTAAGGAGACTCAAGGATGTTCGGATATCGCGTTCCCGCTCCCGATGAGGCGATGCTGATCTCGGGTGGCAGGCGGGGACTTGGGGGAGCGCCGTTCCGGGTCGTGACCGGTCACGGAAAGTTCGTCCTGCCCATATTCCGCAAGACCCGTTTTCTCTCGCTGGCCATGTCTGAGGCCGAGGTCGTCGAGAAGTGCGTGACCCGGCAGGGCATCGCCCTGACCGTGCGCGCCGTCATCGCGTTCAAGGTCGGCAACGACACGGAGAGCATCGTCAACGCCGGCCAGCGGTTCCTGTCCGACCAGGATCAGATGTCGATCCTGACCGGCCGGATCTTCGCCGGTCACCTGCGCTCCATCATCGGCTCGATGACGGTCGAGGAGATCGTCACGGAGCGGCAGAAGCTCGCCGCCGAGGTGCTCGACACCTCGAAGGCCGAGATGGCCAAGATCGGACTGACCGTGGACTCGCTCCAGATCCAGTCCATCGACGACGGCAACACGGGCTACATCGACGCGATGTCCGCCCCGCACAAGGCGGCCATCCAGCGGCAGGCCCAGATCGCCCAGGCGGCGGCCACCCAGGCCTCGACCCAGGCGCAGCAGGAGGCCCAGCGCAACCAGGCCGAGTACGCCCGGCACACCGCCGTCGTCCAGGCCGAGTACAAGGCCGAGGTGGACCGCGCGCAGGCGGCGGCCGCACAGGCCGGGCCGCTGGCCCAGGCGCACGCCGAGCAGGAGGTCCTCGCGGCGCGCACCGAACTGGCCGAGCGGGCCGCCGAACTGCGCCAGCAGCAGCTGGTGGCCGAGGTCGTGAAGCCCGCGGAGGCGGACGCCGAGCGGATCCGCGTGATGGCCATCGCCGAGGCCGAGCGGATGAAGATCCAGGCCGCGGCGGCTGCGTCGTACGACCGGGTCGCGCTCGACCGGATGCTGATCGACCAGCTGCCGCAGATCGTGAAGGAAGCGGCCGGCGGTCTCGCGGGCGCCAACGTCAACGTGCTCAACGGCGCGGACGGCCTCGGTGAGATCGCGGCCGGCCTCGTCGGCCAGGGTCTGACCATCCTGGACTCGGTCCGTCGCAACCTCGGCACGCCGGACCCCGACGCCAAGAAGGCCGGCGGCGAGCTGGAGCGCCGCCAGGGCGACAACGGGTCCATCGACATTCGCTAGCCCACGGCGGCGTCGGGAGACATCACGTCCACGAGCCGGGCCGGCTTCCCCCACGGGGGGCCGGCCCGGCTTCGTGATCCCTGCCTCACGCCCCGAGAGCGGCCCCCTACGGGCCGGTACAGTGGGCGGGTCGTCATCATGCGCGCACGGGGGGAAGCCGGTGCGAATCCGGCGCTGACCCCGCAACCGTGAACCACATAGGTGGTGAGCCGGACTGCCCCGTGCGGCGCGTGACCGGCTCGTGTCATCGGCCCCCGCCGGTGGCCGGCACCGTCGAGGCATACGGAGCCGGAGCCGCCCGGTGCCCGCGTGTGCCGTGCCGCCCGGCTCCCCGCAGGGAGAGGCACCCGCCCCACCATGAACATTCGCCGCAGCGCCGCGCTCGTGGCGGCCACCGCCGTCATCGGCATGGCCACCGCCCCGGCCGCCCTCGCGGACGACTCCGCGCCCTCCGCGTCCCCTTCGGTGGCGATCCCCTCCGGGCTCTACGGGAAGGCCGACCCGACGTACGACGGTGTCTGGCGCCAGTCACTCTCGCTGCTCGCCCAGCACACTGCCGGTGTGAAGCCCGCGGCGAAGGCCGTGGACTGGCTGACCGGGCAGCAGTGCGCGAACGGCGGGTTCGCCGCGTTCCGCGCCGACGCGGGCAAGGCGTGCGACGCCAAGACGCCTCTCGACTCCAACAGCACGGGCGCCGCGGTGCAGGCGCTCGCCGCGCTCGGCGGGCACGACGCCGAGGTCGGCAAGGCCGTGAAGTGGCTGGAGTCCGTCCGGGGCGACGACGGTGGCTGGGGCTACAACCCGGGCGGCGCGAGCGACGCGAACTCCACGTCCGTGGTGATCGGCGCGCTCGCCGCGGCGGGCGAGAAGGTGACGTCGGCGCAGGCCGCGCTCGTCAAGCTGTCCATCCCGTGCGGCAAGGACGGCGGGGGCGCGTTCGCGTACCAGCCGGACAAGAAGGGGAAGCTCGCGGCCAACGCGGACGCGACGGCGGCCGGTGTGCTCGGCGGGCTCGGCAAGGGCCTCGCCGCGGACGGCGCGAAGCAGGCCGGGGCCCCGTCCTGCAAAGGCTCGGGCACCCCCGACGCGGCGCAGGCCGCCCAGAACGGCTCCGCCTACCTGACCGAGGCGCTGGCCAAGGACCACCACCTCATGTCGTCGATGCCGGGCGCCAAGGACCAGCCGGACTACGGCAACACGGCCGACGCGGTCACCGCGCTCTCGGCTGCGGGCCACGGCGACCAGGCCGCCCCCGCGCTGAGCTGGCTTGAGAAGAACGCCACGCAGTGGGCCGCGCAGAGCGGTCCCGCCGCCTACGCCCAGCTCGTCCTCGCCTCGCACGCGGCCGGCGCCGACCCCCGTGACTTCGGCGGCACCGACCTCGTGAAGGCCCTGAACGCGACCGGTCCCGCGCCCTCCTCCACGAAGGCCGCGGCCGACGAGAAGAAGGACGAGAAGAAGGACGGCGGCGGTATCAGCGTCTGGTACGTCGTCGCCGTCGCGGCCGTCGCCGGCATCGGCATCGGGTTCCTGTTCAGCGGCGGCCGCAAGAAGCAGCAGCTGTGACCACGTACCGCCGCCGCGGTCCGGCCGTCACCGTCCTGGGACTGCTGGGCGTGCTGTGCGCGCTCCTTGCGGGGGCGGGCCAGGCGCAGGCCACCGGCTATCGCTACTGGTCGTTCTGGGACCGCGACGGCTCCGCGTGGGTGTACGCCTCGCAGGGCCCGTCGACGGCCCGCCCGTCGGACGGCGACGTACAGGGGTTCCGGTTCTCCGTGAGCGAGGACTCGCAGGACTCGGCGAAGCCGCGAGGGGCCGCGTCCTTCGACTCCATCTGCGCGGATACTCCGGCGCGGGGCGGCGAGAAGCGGGTCGCGCTCGTCATCGACTTCGGCACGGCGCAGGACGCGCCGTCCGGTGAGACGCCGCCGAAGCCGCGTACGGCGTGTGCGCGCGTCGCGGACGACGCGACCAGCGCGGAGGCGCTCGCCGCCGTCGCCAAGCCGCTGCGCTACAACAACCAGGCGCTGCTGTGCTCCATCGCCGGCTACCCGAAGACGGGCTGCGGCGAGCAGGTGTCTTCTTCCAAGGACACCGAGTCCAAGGACACCGAGAAGGACAGCGCGGTGGCGTCCGACGGCGGTGGCCCCTCCGTCGGTCTGATCGCGGGCGGCGCCGCTGTCGTCGTGCTCGGCGCGGCCGCGGTCTGGCAGACCCGCCGCCGGCGCGGCTGACGGACGCGGACACGACGACACGATGAGCAGCACCGGCGCAGGCCCACCGCACCCCGCCCCGCGTCCGCGCCTCGCGCGTGGCCCGGGGACGGGGCCGTCCGCGCGCCGTCGTCCCCTCGCCGCGCCCCGGGCCCACCGCTCGAACGCGCTGCATCCCGGCGCCTGGTGGCTCTGGGCGCTCGGGCTCGGCACGGCGGCGTCGCGGACGACGAATCCGCTGCTGCTCGCGCTGCTCATCGGGGTGGCCGGGTATGTGGTGGCCGCGCGGCGCACGTCGGCGCCGTGGGCGCGCTCGTACGGGGCGTTCGTGAAGCTGGGGCTCGCGGTGATCGGGATCCGGCTGCTGTTCGCGGTGTTCCTCGGGTCGCCGATCCCGGGCACGCACCTGCTCGTCACTCTGCCCGAGGTGCCGCTTCCCGAGTGGGCGCAGGGGGTGCGGATCGGGGGCCGGGTCACGGTCGAGGGCCTGGTGTTCGCGCTGTACGACGGCCTGAAGCTGGCCGCGCTGCTGATCTGTGTGGGCGCGGCGAACGCCCTCGCGAGCCCGGCCCGCCTCCTCAAGTCCCTGCCGGGCGCGCTGTACGAGGCCGGGGTCGCCGTCGTCGTCGCGATGACGTTCGCGCCGAACCTGATCGCCGACGTACGGCGGCTGCGGGCCGCGCGCCGGCTGCGCGGCCGGCCCGACAAGGGGCTTAGGGGCCTGGCGCAGGTCGGTCTGCCGGTCCTTGAGGGCGCCCTTGAGCGGTCGGTGGCGCTGGCCGCCGCGATGGACGCGCGCGGGTACGGACGTACGGCCGAGGTCCCGGCCGCCGTGCGCCGGGTCACCGCGGTGCTGACGCTGGGCGGCCTGGTCGGGGTGTGCGCGGGTACGTACGGGCTGCTGACCGCGGACGGCGCGCGGTACGGGCTGCCCGTGCTGCTCGCCGGGGTGGCGGCCGCGCTCGGCGGGCTCTGGCTCGGCGGGCGCCGCTCGGTCCGCACCCGGTACCGGCCCGACGTGTGGGGCGTACGGGCGTGGCTCGTCGCCGCGTCGGGGGCGGCCGTCGCCGCCGTGATGATCCGGGCCGGTTCCTACGATCCCTCGGCCCTGGCGCCCGGCGTCGTGCCGCTGGCCGCGCCGACGCTGCCGCTGTGGCCCGCGGCCGGGGTGCTGCTCGGGCTGATTCCCGCGTTCGTGGCGCCCGCGCCGCCGCTCGCCGAAACACCCTCGAAGGAGGCTTCATGATCCGGTTCGAGGACGTCTCGGTGACGTACGACGGGGCCGCGACACCCACGGTGCGCAACATCGGACTCGACGTACCCGAAGGCGAGTTGGTGCTGCTCGTGGGGCCGTCCGGCGTCGGCAAGTCGACGCTGCTCGGTGCGGTGAGCGGGCTCGTGCCGCACTTCACCGGGGGCACGCTGAGCGGGCGCGTCACGGTCGCGGGGCGCGACACCCGTACGCACAAGCCGCGCGAACTCGCCGACGTGGTGGGCACGGTGGGGCAGGACCCGCTCTCCCACTTCGTCACCGACACGGTCGAGGACGAGCTCGCGTACGGCATGGAGTCGCTCGGCCTCGCGCCCGACGTGATGCGGCGCCGCGTCGAGGAGACCCTCGACCTGCTCGGCCTCGCCGACCTGCGCGACCGTCCCATCGCGACGCTGTCCGGCGGGCAGCAGCAGCGCGTCGCCATCGGCTCCGTCCTCACCCCGCATCCAAGGGTCCTGGTCCTCGACGAGCCGACGTCCGCGCTCGACCCGGCCGCCGCGGAGGAGGTCCTCGCGGTGCTGCAGCGCCTCGTGCACGACCTCGGCACGACGGTCCTGATGGCCGAGCACCGGCTCGAGCGGGTCGTGCAGTACGCGGACCAGGTCGCGCTCCTCGCAGGTCCCGGCGAACCCGTGCTGCTCGGCGCCCCCGCCGAGATCATGGCCGTGTCGCCGGTGTTCCCGCCGGTCGTGGACCTGGGCCGCCTCGCGGGCTGGTCACCGCTGCCGCTGACGGTGCGGGACGCACGGCGCAGGTCCGGGGAGTTGCGGGAGCGCCTGGCGGGGCACGAGCCGCGCGAGCCTCATGAGCAGCCGCAGGCCGCCGCCTCCCCCGCCTCCCGCCGGTCGCTGCTGCGTTCCGGCAGGCAGCCCGAGGTGCCCGCCGTCGCCGAGGTCGCGGGGCTCGCGGTGCGGCGGGGGCGTGTCGAGGCGTTGCGGCACGTCGACCTCTCGGTCGGGCCCGGCGAGATCGTCGCCCTGATGGGCCGCAACGGCGCCGGGAAGTCCACCCTCCTGTCCACCCTGGTCGGCCTGGTCCGCCCGTCGTCCGGCACGGCCCTGGTGGGCGGCGCGGTCCCGCACCGCACGGGCCCGCGCGAGCTGATCCGCCGGGTCGGCCTGGTCCCGCAGGAACCGCGGGACCTCCTGTACGCGGACACGGTGGCCGCCGAGTGCGCGGCCGCCGACCACGACGCGGGCGCGGATCCGGGCACCTGCCGCGAGCTGGTCTCGCGGCTCCTGCCCGGCATCGCGGACGACACCCACCCCCGTGACCTCTCGGAGGGCCAGCGCCTCACCCTCGCCCTGGCGATCGTGCTGACGGCCCGCCCTCCGCTGCTCCTGCTCGACGAGCCGACGCGCGGTCTCGACTACGCGGCGAAGGCCCGCCTGGTCACGGTCCTGCGCGGCCTCGCGGCCGACGGGCACGCCGTCGTCCTGGCCACGCACGACGTGGAACTGGCCGCCGAGCTGTCCCACCGCGTCGCCGTCCTGGCCGACGGCGAGATCGTGGCGAACGGTCCCACCTCCGAGGTGGTCGTGGCCTCCCCCGCCTTCTCCCCCCAGGTCGCCAAGGTGCTGGCCCCGGGCAAGTGGCTCACGGTGGCCCAGGTCCGCGAGGCCCTTGAGGCCGCGGGACCGACGCAGGACGGGGCATGAAGACCGCACCCGGGACCGGGCGCCCCGACCGCCAGGCCCGCGCCGTGCGCCTCGGCCCTCGCTCCGTGGTGGCCCTGCTCCTCGTCAGCGCCGTAGGGGTGGCCGCCTTCGGGTGGCCGCTGCTCGCGGGCCCTTCGTCGCAGGTCAGCGCGCATGCGCAGGACGCGCCCTGGCTGTTCGCGGGGCTGCTCGTCCTGCTGGTGGGCGTGGTGGCGGCCGCCGTGTCCGAGGGCGGGGTCGGGCCCAAGGCGGTGGCGATGCTCGGGGTCCTTGCCGCGACGGGCGCGGCGCTGCGGCCGATCGGGGCGGGGACCGCCGGGATCGAGCCGATGTTCTTCCTGATGGTGCTGAGCGGGCGCGTCCTCGGGCCCGGCTTCGGGTTCGTGCTGGGGTCCGTGACCATGTTCGCGTCCGCGCTGCTCACCGGCGGGGTCGGTCCGTGGATGCCGTTCCAGATGCTGTCGATGGGCTGGTTCACGATGGGCGCGGGCCTGCTGCCAGGACCGGACCGGCTGCGCGGCCGCGCCGAGGTGCTGATGCTGGCGGCGTACGGGTTCCTGGCCGCGTTCGCGTACGGCACCGTCATGAACCTGGCCGGCTGGCCGTTCCTGGACTCGCTGTCGTCGAGTGTCGCGTTCCAGGCGGGCGCCCCGCTGCACGAGAACCTGGTCCGCTTCCTCGCCTACTGCCTGGCCACGTCGCTGGGCTGGGACCTGGGCCGGGCGGCCCTGACCGTCGTCCTCACCGTCACCGTCGGCCCGGCGCTCCTGAGGGCGCTGCGGCGGGCCACGCGCCGGGCCGCGTTCGAAGCCCCCGTCACATTCGAGGCCACCGAGCCGTAGGGGTTCACGCGCGCTGCGTCACCGAAACGTGCCCGCGCCGTGAAGCACCCCACATGACCCAGGTCACCTACGAGGCGTGGCCGTAGACGCGATCTCTTGACGCGTCCCCACCAAAACAGCCCCCGACCTGGGTAATGAGAGCCAGGTCACGCGAGGGACATTTCCACCACATGCGACCTCAACTAGTAAAAGGGGCAATTGCCACGGGGGTCCGGGCCTGTTTCTCTGGAGGAGTCGCAAGGCGCCGACGGCCCCCACCAGGGCCCCGGCGCCTCTGTACGCCGCAGGGCGTGCGAAGCGGCCCCTGACCCCGACGGAAGGTTCACGCTTTGTCCGCCACCATCCTCCGCCGCATCGCCGCTCCGAAGAAGGCCCTCGCCGGTGTCGCCCTGGCTGCCGCCACGGCCGGCATGGTCATGGCCGCCGCCCCGGCGTCGAACGCCGCTGCCACCTCTTCGCCGAAGGCGATCGCCCAGCAGAAGATGAGCGCCGCACAGTTCGCGTGCTTCGACAAGATCGTGTCCCACGAGAGCGGCTGGAACCCCCACGCGACGAACGCGTCGTCCGGCGCCTACGGCCTGGTCCAGGCCCTGCCCGCCAACAAGATGGCCGCGGCCGGCGGCGACTGGAAGAGCAACCCCGAGACCCAGATCAAGTGGGGCCTCAACTACATGAACGAGCGCTACGGCAGCCCCTGTGCCGCCTGGACCCACTGGCAGTCCGCCGGCTCGTACTGAGCCCGGCCGGCCCACAGCTGACCCGAGAAGGCGGCATCCTCCCCCCGTGGGAGGGTGCCGCCTTCGTCGTGCGTTCCGGCCAGCCCCGGCGCGGGCCCCCGCTACAGCCGCTGGATGATCGTGCCCGTCGCCACCGCGCCGCCCGCGCACATCGTGATGAGCGCGAACTCCTTGTCCTGGCGCTCCAGTTCGTGCAGGGCGGTGGTGATGAGCCGGGCGCCGGTGGCGCCGACGGGGTGGCCGAGGGCGATGGCCCCGCCGTTCACGTTGACCTTCTCGAGGTCCTGCTCGAAGACCTGCGCCCAGCTGAGCACGACGGACGCGAACGCCTCGTTGATCTCGACGAGGTCGATGTCCTTGAGCGACATGCCCGCCTTGCCGAGCACGGCGCGCGTGGCGTCGATCGGCCCGTCCAGATGGAAGTGCGGGTCGGCGCCGACGAGCGCCTGGGCGACGATCCGGGCCCGCGGCTTGAGCTTCAGGGCACGCGCCATCCGCTTGGACGCCCACATGATCGCCGAGGCGCCGTCGGATATCTGCGAGGAGTTCCCCGCAGTGTGCACGGCGGTCGGCATGACCGGCTTGAGCCCGCCGAGCCCCTCCATGGTCGTGTCGCGCAGGCCCTCGTCCCGGTCCACGAGCCGCCACATGCCCTGCCCGGCGGCCTGCTCGTCCTCGTTCGTGGGCACCTGCACGGCGAACGTCTCGCGCTTGAAGCGCTCCTCGGCCCAGGCGGTCGCGGCACGCTCCTGCGAGATGAGGCCGAGCGAGTCGACGTTCTCGCGGGTCAGTCCGCGGTGGCGCGCGATGCGCTCGGCGGCCTCGAACTGGTTGGGCAGGTCGACGTTCCACTCCTCGGGGAACGGCTTGCCGGGCCCGTGCTTGGAGCCGGAGCCGAGCGGCACCCGCGACATCGCCTCGACCCCGCAGCTGATGCCGATGTCGATGACACCGGCGGCGATCATGTTGGCGGTCATGTGCGCGGCCTGCTGCGAGGAGCCGCACTGACAGTCGACGGTCGTCGCCGCCGTCTCGTAGGGCAGGCCCATGGTGAGCCAGGCCGTGCGCGCCGGATTCATGGACTGTTCGCCCGCGTGGGTCACCGTGCCGCCCACGATCTGCTCGACGCAGTCGGCGTGAATGCCGGTCCTGCCGAGCAGTTCCCGGTACGTCTCGCCGAGGAGATACGCGGGATGAAGATTGGCGAGCGCGCCTCCGCGCTTGCCGATGGGCGTACGTACGGCTTCGACGATGACGGGTTCCGCGGCCATGAGCTCGTCCTCTCCACACATTCCCGGACCGAACCAGAAGACGTAAGAACTAGAACGCGTACCAGTTCTCCGTGCAGTCTCGACGGTGCTACTCCCGGTACGCAAGGGTCGTGCACGTACCGCGCGCGTAATCGGGCGTACCACGGGTCTTGCCACTTGTAGAACCCGTTACTACCGTGCCAACAAGCTGACGCCCCGTCAGACCGTCACCGGGAGTTGCCCATGCCGTGCCCAGCGCTGCCCGAAGGGTTCGACTTCACCGACCCCGACCTCCTCCAACACCGTGTCCCTTTCCCCGAGTTCGCCCAGCTGCGGCAGACGGAACCGATCCGGTGGATCGCCCAGCCGACCGGCATCTCCGGCTTCGGCGACTCGGGCTACTGGGCCGTGACCCGGCACGCGGACGTCAAGTACGTCTCCACGCGCCCGGAGCTCTTCTCCTCGAACCTCAACACCGCCGTCATCCGCTTCAACGAGTCGATCAGCCGTGACCAGATCGAGGTCCAGAAGCTGATCATGCTCAACATGGACCCGCCGGAGCACACCCGGGTCCGGCAGATCGTCCAGCGCGGCTTCACGCCCCGCGCCATCCGCTCGCTCGAGGACGCCCTGCGCAACCGTGCGGGCTCCATCGTCGAGACGGCGCTCGCGAACGCCGCGCCCGACGGCTCCTTCGACTTCGTCACGAACGTCGCCGTCGAACTCCCGCTCCAGGCCATCGCCGAGCTGATCGGCGTCCCTCAGGACGACCGCACCAAGATCTTCGACTGGTCCAACAAGATGGCCGCGTACGACGACCCGGAGTACGCGATCACCGAGGAGGTCGGCGCCGAGGCGGCCATGGAGATCGTCAGCTACGCGATGAACCTGGCCGCCGCCCGCAAGGAGTGCCCGGCCAAGGACATCGTGAGCCAGCTGGTGGCGGCCGAGGACGAGGGGAACCTCTCCTCGGACGAGTTCGGCTTCTTCGTGATCCTGCTCGCCGTGGCCGGCAACGAGACGACGCGCAACGCCATCACCCACGGCATGCACGCCTTCCTGACCAACCCCGACCAGTGGGAGCTGTTCAAGCGGGAGCGCCCGGAGACGACGGCGGAGGAGATCGTCCGCTGGGCGACCCCCGTGGTCTCCTTCCAGCGCACCGCGACCCAGGACACCGAGCTCGGCGGCGCCCAGATCAAGAAGGGCGACCGGGTCGGCATCTTCTACTCGTCGGCCAACCACGACCCCGAGGTCTTCGACCGCCCCGACGAGTTCGACATCACCCGCGACCCGAATCCGCACCTCGGATTCGGCGGCGGAGGCCCGCACTTCTGCCTCGGCAAGTCGCTGGCCACGCTCGAGATCAACCTCATCTTCAACGCCGTGGCCGACGCCATGCCCGATCTGCGCCTGACCGGCGACCCGCGCAGGCTCCGCTCGGCCTGGCTCAACGGCGTCAAGGAACTCCAGGTCAGCACCGGCTGACCGCGGGCGGCCGCACGCCGGCCCAGGGAGGCAGGGGCCATCCCCTACGCCACGCCCCTGCCTCCCTGCCTCCCTGCCTCCCTGCACCGCGCTGCTTTACGCGCCCGGTTCCGGGCACTCCGACGGCGAGGGACTGGGTGTCGGGGAAGGCGAGGGGGACTCGCCCGGGTCGGGCGACGGGGACGTCGTGTCCGTGGGGCAGCCCGTCGGCGGGGTGGGGCTGCCGGGGCCGGAGGGGGTGCCAGGGTCCTGCGGCGACGGGGGGGCGCTCGGGTCGGGTGACTGGGTGGGCGGGTCCGACGGGTCACCGCTCGGGTCCGGGCCGGGGCTGGGGTCCGGGCTGCCGCCGTCCGAGGGCCCGGAAGGGGTCGGATCGGGCCCGATGATGATCCCTCCGCCCCCGCCCCCGCCCTTGCCGGGGCCTTTGCCGCCGCCGACCGGGCTGGTCGCCGGGGTGTCGCCGCCCGCGCCGGGGCTCTTCGGGATCACACCCTTGCCGTCGGGCACGGTGTGCACGCCCTCCCGGTAGAACTCCATCCAGTACAGGACCAGTTGGAGATAATCGCGCGAGTAGTTGTAGCTGAGGACGGCACGTTCGAGGCCGGACGGCCGGCCTACGTCCCGGCTGCCGGCACACAGGTAGTGGCCCGCCGCCAGCGCCGCGTCGAAGATGTTGTTGGGGTTCCTCTCCCCGTCGCCGTTGCCGTCGGCGCCCGAGCGCCGCCACGTCCCCGGCAGGAACTGCATCGGGCCGACGGCCCGGTCGTAGACCGTGTCACCGTCCCAGGCACCGCCGTCCGAGTCCCTGATCAGGGCGAACCCCTGGCCGTTGAGGGCGGGTCCGGTGATACGTCCCAGGGTCGTGCCGTGCGCGTCGACGGCGCCGCCGCGCGCCTGGCCCGACTCGACCTTGCCGATGGCGGCGAGCAGCTCCCAGGGCAGATTGCAGCCCGCGTCGGTACGGGCGATCGCCGACTCGGCCCTGCGGTACGCGGCCAGGACGGTGGCCGGGATGCCGGACTGGGCGCGGATCTGGGCGGGCGGGTAGACGTGCGGGGGCGCGTCCGGGCTGTTCAGGGGCGGCATGGCCTCACCGTGCCCACCGCGCGGGCCTGCGACTCGATCCGCTGGGCCCGCCGGCTCCTGGACCTCGTCGACGAACAGGTCATCGCCGACGCCCCCGCGGTGCGCTGCGCGGACCATCTCACGACGCTGTGGCTGCTGTCGGACCCGGCGCTCCTCGACCGGCTCGCCGCCCGCGAACTCGCCCCGCTGTCCAAACTGACCGGCAGCCGCCGGGCGCGGCTGATCGACACGCTGCGGGTGTGGCTGACCACGCGGGGCACGGCCGACCACGTCGGCGACATCCTGGGTGTGCACGCCCAGACGGTCCGTTACCGGCTGCGCAATCTGGACGCGCACTTCGGGGACCGGCTCACCGACCCGGAGCACCGCTTCGCCACGGAGGCGGCGCTGCGGGCCCGGCATCTTCAGGGTCACCGGCACCAGTCGGAAGACGCCTGACCCGCGACTCAGGACCGGTTGTGTTCGGCCGGCAGCCGCGCGTGGTCGGGCTCGGCCTTCGGCTGCTCGGGGACGGTCCCGCCGGTGAGACGGGCGCGCGGGCCGCTCAGCAGGTAGGTGAGTCCGAAGCCCGCGCCGACGACCGTCGCTCCGCCCACGGCGTCGAGTACCCAGTGGTTACCGGTCGCGACGATCGCAGAGATGGTGAACAGGGGATGCAGCAGCGCGATCGCCTTCATCCACCACTTCGGGGCGAGGATCGCGATGACGAGCCCGCACCACAGGGACCAGCCGAAGTGCAGTGAGGGCATGGCCGCGTACTGGTTGGTGAGCGCGGTCAGTGTGCCGTAGTCCGGCTTGGAGAAGTCCTGGACGCCGTGCAGCGTGTCGATGAAGCCGAGCGCCGGCATCAGCCGCGGCGGCGCCAGCGGGTAGAACCAGAAGCCGATCAGGGCGAGCACCGTGGCGAAGCCGAGCGCCGAGCGGGCCCAGCGGTACTGGGCGGGCCTGCGGACGTAGAGAATGGCGAGGACGCTCAGCGGCACGATGAAGTGGAACGACTCGTAGTAGAAGTTGAAGAACGACTTGAGCCACGGGACCTGCGCCACCGCGTGGTTGACCCAGTGCTCGATGTCGATGTGGAGGAACTTCTCCAGGGAGTGGACCTGCGTGCCGTGCGCCTCGGCGGTGGCCCGGCCCCCGGAGTTCGTACCGCCCGTCGCGGCGAGCCTGACCTGCTGGTACGCGTAGTAGCCGACGCGGATCAGCAGCATTTCGAGCAGCAGGTTCGGGCGGGTCAGGACCCGGCGCCAGAACGGCATGAGCGGGACCCGGGACCAGCGCGCCGGGACGGGCGTCGCGTACTCGGTGGGAGTGGGCGCCCGGTACTCGGGCGCGGTGCGGGACAGGAACGGGACGAGCGTGGCCGCGGCGATGGCGGCGATCAGCACGACGTTGTCGCGCAGCGGATCCGCGAGCATCGTGCCCGGCAGCAGCATCCTCGCGGGGAGCGTCATCACGAGGACGACCGCGACCGGCCACACGTACCGGTCGGACGCCTTCTTGCCGACGCGGCCGACCACGGCGAGGAGCACCCACAGGAGCTGGTGCTGCCAGGTCGTCGGCGACACGGCGACGGCGACGCAGCCGGTGAGGGCGACGGCGAGCAGGAGCTGTCCGTCCTGCGCGTAGCGCACCGCGCGCCGCAGTCCGAGCACCGCGACGGCGGAGCCCAGGACCAGGAAGAGCCCGATCTCGAGGGGGCCCGCCAGGCCGAAGCGCAGGAGCGCGCCGTGCAGCGACTGGTTGGCGAGCCCGTCGGGGCTCGAGCCGAGGCCCGCTCCCGCGACGTGGTGCACCCAGTACGTCCACGAGTCGTGCGGCATCGCGGCCCACGCGAGGAGCGTGCACGCCGCGAACGTGACGCCCGAGGAGACGGCGGCGCGACGTCGCCCGGTGAACCACAGGAGCGGCGCGAAGAGGAGGACGGTCGGCTGGAGCGCGGCGCCGATGCCGATGAGCAGACCCGAGCTCTTCTCGCCGCGGGCGGCGAAGCAGCCGAGCAGGACGAGAAGGACCGGGATGATGCTGGTCTGGCCGAGATGGAGGGTGTTGCGCACCGGCAGCGACAGCATCAGGAGGCTGATCGCGACGGGGGCGGCGAGCAGCGAGGTGCGCCGGGTGACGGGCTTGGGCAGGGCGCGGGCGGCGACGAGACCGAGAACGACGACGAGGCCGAGCGTGCCGAAGGTCCAGGCCCAGCCGAGCGCCTGTTCGGCGCCCCGGGCCAGAGGCTTCAGCACCAGTCCCCCGAACGGGGTACCGGTGAACCGGTCGGCGTCGTAGAGGGAGCCCGTCACGTGGAGGACACCTTCAGGACCGATCCAGGTCTCCAGGTCCGTGAGCCGCTCACCGCTGGGGGTGCTCAGGACGGCCACGACCTGCCGCACCGCGAGCACCGCGGCGATCAGCCAGAGGCCCGCCCGGACCATGCCCAACCGCGCTGTCGCGGCCCCCGCCACCAAGGCTTTGCCCGGTCCATGCTCCACGTTTGCCACGCGCCGTCGGCCCTCCCGCCATACGTACCGTCCCCAGAGGCTCGCACCACCCCCGGGGTGAGACGCAGGCAACCCCTGCTTCACCTGCCTGTCCACCGGCATTTGACCGGATGACGATGATGCGGGGTCTGCGTGGTTGCGGTCGAGGGCCGCGACATAGGTCACAGATTTGTCCGTTTGCGACGCGCCGAGGCCGGGGCGTCATGCCAGGCCGGACCCGCTTTTCCCACGCTTCGTAACGATTCGCACACTACCCGTAATGATCGCGGATGCCCCTATGGTCGGTTTCTGGCCGCCCCGCCGTGGGCGGCTTCGTCCGTCCCCACGCGGACATGTCCCTGTCCCCGTCGAAAGCAGGCGAGCAGACCCTTGTCGAGTGCTCCGACCGTCGCACCCAGGACCACCGCCCCCGCGAAGGGCGCCTCCCCCGACGTCACCGTCACCGATCCAGCGCTGGTCAAGCGCGCGGTCAAGGCGGCGGCGCTCGGCAATGCGATGGAGTGGTTCGACTTCGGTGTCTACAGCTACATCGCCGTCACCCTCGGCAAGGTCTTCTTCCCGTCGGGCAACCCCACCGCCCAGCTCCTGTCGACGTTCGGCGCCTTCGCCGCGGCGTTCCTCGTCCGTCCGATCGGCGGCATGGTCTTCGGACCGCTCGGCGACCGCGTCGGCCGGCAGAAGGTCCTCGCCGTCACCATGATCATGATGGCGGCGGGCACGTTCGCGATCGGCCTGATCCCGTCGTACGCGACGATCGGCGTCTGGGCGCCGATCCTGCTGCTCCTGGCCCGTCTGGTGCAGGGCTTCTCGACCGGCGGTGAGTACGGCGGCGCGTCCACCTTCATCGCCGAGTACGCGCCCGACAAGAAGCGCGGCTTCTTCGGCAGCTGGCTGGAATTCGGCACCCTCGCCGGATACATCGGCGGCGCGGGCCTCGTCACCCTGATGACGGCGATGCTCTCCTCGGACGACCTGCTCTCCTGGGGCTGGCGCATCCCGTTCCTGATCGCGGGCCCGATGGGCATCATCGGCCTCTATCTGCGGATGCGGCTCGAAGAGACTCCCGCGTTCGCCGCGGCCGCGGCGGCCGCCGAGAAGTCGGAGAAGTCCCGCCCCAAGGTGCGGGTGCGCGAAATGGTGACCGGACAGTGGAAGGCGATGCTCCTCTGCATCGGGCTCGTCCTCGTCTTCAACGTCACCGACTACATGCTGCTCTCGTACATGCCGAGCTACCTGACCGGCCAGCTCCACTACAACGAGACGCACGGACTCCTGCTGATCCTCGGCGTGATGGCGCTGATGATGATCGTCCAGCCCTTCGCGGGCAAGCTGACCGACAGCCTCGGCCGCCGCCCCGTGATCGCGGCGGGCTGCGTCGGCTTCTTCGCCCTCTCGATCCCGGCCGTGCTCCTCATCCGCCAGGGCGACCTGTGGGCGGTATCCCTGGGCCTGGGCGCGCTCGGCCTGCTCCTCGTCTGCTTCACCTCGGCGATGCCGTCCGCACTGCCCGCGCTCTTCCCGACCCGGGTGCGCTACGGCTCCCTGTCGATCGGCTTCAACGTCTCCGTCTCGGTCTTCGGCGGCACGACCCCGCTCGTCGTCACGGCGCTCGTCGGGGCGACCGGGAACATGATGATGCCCGCGTACTACATGATGGGCGCGGCCGTCGTCGGCGGTGTCGCGGTGTGGTTCATGACCGAGTCGGCCCGCCGCCCGCTGCCGGGCTCGCTGCCCGCGGTCGAGCCCTGCGACCTGCCGCAGCCCGTGACCGCTACAGCCGCGTAACACCCGGAACCGCGCTCCCCCGCGCCCCGTCTGCTCCTTCGCCGCACACGGCACGGAACACAGGGCGCGACATCGGGGGCCGGCATGGGAACCGCACCACCACTGACCATGAGGGCCAGGGGCGCTACTGACCGCCCTGACCCTCGTGGTCAGTGGTGGTGCGGATGCGGGGCGATGGTGCCGCCCGCGGGCACGGACCTCACCGTGTACGACGAGACGTCCGCGGTGCGCTGGGACGGGCACGGCGAGCAGATCGTGATGAGCGTCTCTGGCTGGCTAAGTGACCCCCAGTGTTGCTCAGAGATGTAAGCCAATCGTCTTCGCGCCCTGGTACCGACGGACGAATCCGTCGGCCCGCGTGGCACGTCCCTCCGGACGCTGACCGATCAGGCACACAGGTCCTGACCGGGGAGGATGCCCGACGTCGCCTGGGCGCCGGGCGTGCACGTCACGCTCTGCCACAGGATCGCTACGGTCGGCTAATCCGACTGGTGAGCCCATCGGCTCGACCAGAACGGCTTCCAGCTCCCCGACCGCCTCGACACTGCGCTGCGCCCGTACGTCGACCAGGGCTGGGAGTACGTGGCGATCCGCCTCGCGCCCGCCGACGGCGACAGCGTGCTCGGCGGCGCCCTCGACCCGCTCCACCTCACCTTCGCCAGCGACCGCCTCGTCTACCCGATGCGGCTGTCGAAGCTCGCCCGCACCGAACAGCATCTGCGCCTGTACGTGCTCGCCGCCCACCGCATGGAGCCGCGTTCCACGATCGGCGGCGGCACACCGAAGGTCACGTACGCGGGCCCGATCCCGGCGAAGTCCGGCGGACCACTGCCCGAATTCGCCGGCGGCGAGCGGTACTTGACCGCGCTCACCCAGGATTTCCCCAGCCGTCGCGCATCTACGACGACCACGAGCTGCGGCGCACCGCGAGCGACGCCACGCACCGCACCGTCGTGTGGGACGACGAACTCCTCACCGCCGGGGGCGTCCCGGTATGGCTGCTCACCGTTCCGCTGCCCCTGACCCTGCTCCTGATGGCGGCCGCCGTCCTGTGGTTCCGCCGGCGCTCCCGTCGGCCGGTGCCGCCCCCGCCGCCCGTGCACGCCCCGCCGCCGTTGGGCTGAATCCCACCCGGGCCGCCGCAGCGTGAGCCCATGATGGGGCCATGGCTGAGCACGCATCCGAAGACCAGTGGACCGCCGTCGACGACTACCTGACCGGCCTCCTCGCTCCCGGCGACGAGGCCCTGACGGCGGCCCTCGCGGACAGCGAGGCGGCGGGCCTCCCGCACATCGCCGTCGCCCCGAACCAGGGCAAGTTCCTCCACCTGATCGCACAGATCCAGGGCGCCCGCCGCGTCCTGGAGATCGGCACGCTCGGCGGGTACAGCACGATCTGGCTGGCCCGCGCCCTCCCCGCCGACGGCGTCCTCGTCACCCTCGAGTACGACCCCCGGCACGCCGAGGTGGCCCGCGGCAACCTCGCCCGCGCCGGCCTCGACAAGATCGCCGAGGTGCGGGTAGGCCCCGCCCTCGACTCGCTGCCCGGCGTCGCGGCCGACCACCCCGACCCCTTCGACCTCGTCTTCATCGACGCCGACAAGGCCAACAACCCGCACTACGTCGAGTGGGCGCTGCGCCTGACCCGCCCCGGCAGCGTGATCATCGTCGACAACGTGGTGCGCGGCGGCCACGTGACGGACGACTCCGGCGCGGCCCCCGACATCCGCGGCACCCGCGCCGCGCTCCAGATGATCGCCGACCACCCGAAGCTGGACGGGACGGCGGTCCAGACGGTGGGCGTCAAGGGCTACGACGGATTCGCGCTGGCCCGCGTACTCCCGTAGCGCCCGTTCCCGGTACTGCCTGACGGACCGTCACAACTCGTGGTAGAAACCCACGTTCACGCTGCGGGGCGCATTGCGGTCCAGGACCACGACCTCGCCGGACGCACCCGGAGCGAGAGCCGCAGCCCCTCCGTACACGAGGGGCTGCGGCTCCCCGCCGGTCAGCGTGAGACGCACCTCGGACGAGGGCTCGTCGTGCGAGCCGCGCAGCCAGAAGACGGACCAGGCGCCGTCCTGTCCGCACCGGAATTCGAGATGGACGCGCGAGACGAACAGCCAGTCGTCGGGCGTCGCCAGCCGGCACACGTTCCGGTCGCGCCCCACGCGCAGCACGGCTCCCGGCTCGCTCGGCGCGTCGGCCATCAGCATCCCGGCCGTCGCCCCCGCGTCCGCCCCCGCGACGGAGGCCATGGTCAGCTCCAGCACCCGCACAGCTCCTTCGGTCTTTGACGGCCCTTCGGCACCGGGTCCGCCGACGCCGCATCCTAAGTTGTCCCCTGCCCGTGCGGGATGCCCTCTGGGACAATGGCCCCATGACCGAACGCAAGCCACCCGCCGTCAGCTTCGAGTCATGGGTCGACAAGCAGATCCGCGACGCGGAGCGCGCAGAAGACTTCTCCCACCTCCCCGGAGCCGGCAAGCCGCTGCCGAGCACGGCCGACACGACGTACGACGAGAACTGGTGGATCAAGCAGAAGATGGCCCGCGAGGGCTTCTCCGTGCTGCCCCCGTCACTCGCCCTGCGCAAGGAGGCCGAGGACGCGCTCGCCGAGGCGGCACAGGCCCCTTCCGAACGGATCGTCCGCAAAATCGTCACCGACATCAACGACAAGATCCGCGACATGATGTTCAAGCCCCCGCCGGGCCCGCCCCTCGGCCTGAAGCCGTACGACGTCGAGGAGATCGTCCGCGACTGGCAGGAGCGGCGCGGGGCACCGGGGTCCTGACGCCGATCTCACGCGGTGGTGAGCGAGGATGGGCGCCATGAGCATCGTGAAGATCAACGTCCTGACCGTCCCGGCGGAACAGCGGGAGACCCTGGAGAAGCGCTTCGCCTCGCGCGCGGGCGCGGTGGAGAACTCGGACGGCTTCGAGTGGTTCGAGCTGCTCCGCCCCATCGAGGGGACTGACGATTACCTGGTGTACACGCGGTGGCGTGACGAGGCGTCGTTCACCGCGTGGATGGAGGGCTCCATGAAGGAGGCCCACCAGGGCGGCGCGGACCGCCCGAAGCCTGCGGCCAGCGGGTCCTCGGTGTGGTCGTTCGAGGTCGTGCAGCAGGCTTCGCCCAAGTCGTAGTGGAGTAGTGGACTAGAGGCGATCCGCCTCGCCGTCCTCGGTGAGCACCAACCAGCGCCGCCCGTCGATGAGTTCGCGGGCGGCGTCCAGGTGCCCGGCGTGGCAGGCGGTCTCCGTGATGACGTGCAGCAGGACGTCCCGGTGGCTGTGCAGGTGCGGCGGCCCGAAGAGGTGGTGCGGCCACCAGGCCAGGGGCGCGTCCGCGGGCGTGGCGGCGATGATCCCGTCCGCGCGGTCCGTCTCGCGGCGGTACCGCTCCAGGACGTCGGCCGCCGGCAGCTCCGGGGCGACCTGCCAGGCGTCCTCAATGGCGTCGAGGCTGTCGATGACTGCCTGATCACCCGTCAGGACGGCCTGGAACCAGAAGCGTTCGACGTCGAGCGCCAGGTGCTGGACCAGCCCCAGACACGTCCAGCCGGACGGCAGCACGGGCCGCCGCAGCGCCTCGGGGCCGAGCCCGTCGATGATGCCCAGGATGTGGCGGCGCTGGCCGCGCAGGGCGTCGAGCAGCGCCTTGATCTCGCCGGTCTCGGGGCTGGTTTCGGCGCTGGTTTCGGCGCTGGTTTCGGCGCTGCTCTCGGCACCGGTCTCACCAGGGGTCTCGTCGGTCGCAGATACGTCGGTCACAGGTACCGAGGATGTCCGAACCCCGGGTGCCTGTACAGGTCGAAACCACTTGCGCCCGGCGCCGCACCTTCGCCGACAATGCCCCCATGACTTCGCCGTGGACCGTCACCCCTGAGCCGTTCGACTCCGCCGTCGCCGCGGAGCTGTGGCGCGCGTACTACACGGAGGTCAGCGACCGCTGGTACCTGCTGCACGAGGGGCGCACCACCGACCCCGACGAGCTGGAGCGCGAGGTCGCCGCCGACACGGGTGCCTATCTCGCGGCGCCGGGCGGGGTGTTGCTGGTCGCGCGGTACCGGGGCGAGCCCGCCGGGACCGCGGGCGTGCGGATGATCGACGCCTCGACCGGCGAGCTGAAGCGCGTCTTCGTACGGCCCGAAATGCGCGGGAAGGGCGGCGGCTCCGTGCTGCTCGCGCAGGTCGAGAGCGCCGCGCGGGATCTCGGCGCCGAGCGGGTCGTCCTCGACACCCGGGGCGACCTGGTGGAGGCCCGGATGCTGTACGCGCGCCACGGCTACCAGGAGACGTCCCCGCACAACGACGAGGAGTACGCCGAGCACTGGTTCACCAAGAAGCTCGCCTGAGGAGCGAAAGCCTGACGCACATGGGCAGGCAGCGTCAGGCGCCGGCCGCCAGTCCGTCGTGCGGGCGCTCCGCGTCGGACCCGCACAGCTCCGCGTTGAGCTCCTCCACGAGTTTCACCAGGTCCGTCGGCCGGTCCGGGGCCCACCAGTCGCCCAGCAGTTCGGCGAGCGACTCCTCGCGGGACGCGGACAGCCGGGCGGCGACCTCGCGGCCCTCGTCGGTGAGGACGAGGTCGACGCCCACGCGCGTGGCGAGGCGCCTCCCCTCCACCTGCCGGGTCGCCGCGATGATCACGGGCAGCGGTACGGCGCTGTGTTCGGCGAGTGCCGACGGCTCCGCCCACCCGTAGCGCTTGATGCGCAGCAGGAGCCAGCTCGAGGCGGGCAGCAGGTCGTAGCCGGCCCGTTCGGTGATCTTCTCGTAGATCTCGCGGCGCCCCTCCCGGGTACCGAGCACCGACAGGGCCCGGCACACTTCGTCGTGCGATGAGCGCTGTACGGGGTTGCTGGCCAGGGTCTCTGTCCCGTCCGGGGCGGTGACCGAGCCGCGCAGCTTGTCCTCGCGCAGGAACCAGGCCAGCACGAAGGCGACGAGGGCGACCGGGGCGGCGTAGAGGAAGACGTCCGTGATGGACGACGAGAAGGCGTGCAGGACCGGTCCGCGTACGGCGGGCGGCAGGCCCCCGATGCCTCTCGGGTCCGACTGGAGCGCGCTCACGTCGACGCCTGGAGGCAGGCTGCGGCCGGCGAGGGCATCCGTGAGTTTGTCGCCGAGTCGGCTCGCGAAGATCGTGCCGAAGATCGCGACGCCGAATGAGGCGCCGATGGAGCGGAAGAACGTCGCGCCGGAGGTGGCGACACCCAGGTCCTCGTACGAGACGGCGTTCTGCACGATCAGGACGAGTACCTGCATGACGAGTCCGAGACCCAGGCCGAAGACGAAGAAGTAGGCGCTCATCTCGCCGGTCGAGCTGTTCTCGTCGAGCTGGTGCAGGAGGAGCAGGCCGAGGGCGGTGACGCCGGTGCCGACGACGGGGAAGACCTTCCAGCGGCCGGTACGGCTGACGATCTGGCCGGACGCCGTCGAGGAGAGCAGCAGTCCGATGACCATCGGCAGCATGTGCACGCCCGACATCGTCGGCGAGACGCCCTGGACGACCTGGAGGAAGGTCGGCAGATACGTCATCGCGCCGAACATGGCGAAGCCGACGACGAAGCTGATCACCGCGGAGAGCGTGAACGTACGGATGCGGAACAGCTTCAGCGGCAGGACCGGCTCGGCGGCCCGTTGCTCCACCTGGACGAACACGACCGCGAGGCCGACGCCGAGTACCGCGAGGCCGATGATCTGCGCCGAGTCCCAGTCCCAGGTCGTCCCGCCGAGCGAGGCGACCAGGACCAGGCAGGTCGCCACGGAGGCGATCAGGAACGTGCCGAGGTAGTCGATCGTGTGCTTGGCGGAGCGTACGGGGATGTGGAGCGTGGTCGCGATGACGACGAGCGCGACGACGCCGATCGGCAGGTTGACGTAGAAGACCCAGCGCCAGCTGAGGTGTTCGGTGAACAGCCCGCCGAGCAGCGGGCCCAGCACGCTCGTCGCGCCGAAGACCGCGCCGAACAGACCCTGGTACCTGCCCCGGTCACGCGGCGGCACGATGTCGCCGACGATCGCCATGGACAGGACCATCAGGCCACCGCCGCCCACTCCCTGGAGTGCGCGGAAGCCGATCAGCTGCGGCATGTTCTGCGCCATGCCGCACAGCGCCGAGCTGATCAGGAAGATCACGATGGCGATCTGGAAGAGCTTCTTGCGGCCGTACTGGTCACCGAGCTTGCCCCACAGGGGCGTGGCGGCCGTCGACGCCAGCAGGTACGCGGTCACGACCCAGGACAGGTGTTCAAGGCCGCCGAGGTCGCTCACGATGGTCGGCAGCGCCGTCGAGACGATCGTCTGGTCGAGCGCCGCGAGGAGCATGCCGAGCAGCAGCGCACCGATCGAGACCATCACGCTGCGGGGCGCGTGGCCGCCGCCGATCGTGGATCCTGTGCGGTCAACGCCCGGGCCTGCCGTCAGGTCCGTACGGGGAAGGCCCCCGCTAGCGTCCTGGGTCATGGACACCTCCTGAGACACCACGCCGGACACGGCCGGCGGGGGCTCTGCCATCTACCAGAATGGTCGGTGCGTCCAGGTTTGGCCTGTTGAGGCCGGGGACTCAGGAGGGATACGGCGGCGCGGGCCCGGGAGGGGTGCGGGTTGGGCCCGGCGGACGGTGCGGCGCTAGGCTCGCCGATACAGGGCTGCGGGACTCGCCTCGCCTGTATATGGGGTGCGGGTCAGCCGATGTGCAGCAGGATCTCGCCGGCGGCGCCCGCCTCGACCCGTACCTGCGTCAGGTCGTCCACGACCACCGTGGGGCCGTGCGCGCCCGCGCGGGGGCCGACGCCGACGACGCGCATCCCGGCGGCTCGGCCGGCCGCGATCCCGGCCTCCGAGTCCTCGAAGACGACGCAGTCCGCGGGGTCGATGCCGAGCTCGGCGGCGCCCTTGAGGAACCCCTCGGGGTCGGGCTTGCTGGCGCCGACGCTCTCGGCGGTGATGCGCAGGTCGGGCTGGGTGAGGCCGGCGGCGGCCATGCGGCGGGTGGACAGGGCCACGTCGGCCGAGGTCACCAGGGCGTGCGCGAGGCCACCGTCACGCAGGGAGGCCATGAATGCGGCGGCGCCCGGCACGGGGACGACGCCGTCGATGTCGGCGGTCTCCTCGGCGAGCATGCGCGCGTTCTCGGCATAGTTCTCGGCCATGGGGCGGTCGGGCAGGAGGAGCGCCATGGACGCGTAGCCCTGGCGACCGTGGACGACCTTCATGACCTCGACGGCGTCGAGCCCGTGGAGGTCTGCCCAGCGCTGCCAGCAGCGTTCGACCACCGCGTCGGAGTTGACCAGCGTGCCGTCCATGTCGAGCAGAAGGGCGCGGGCGGACAGAACAGTGGTGGCCGTCATCGGCAGGGTCCTCCAGGCGTAGGAACAAGGTGACCCCGCCCACCGGTCAGGGTGAGTGGGCGGGAGCCACTTTGTTCCTCAACTGTACAAAACGGGGTGGCGACTACGCCAGCGGCCCTGGTCAGGGCCGGATCCACGGCTTACACCACCGCTTCGTAGAGGCTCCAGACGCCCATGCCCAGCATCAGGACCGCGGCGATCTTCGTGATGAGCGCCAGTGGCACCCGCTTCATCAGGGCCTTGCCGCCGACGATGCCGAGGCCCCCGACGGCCCACAGTGCGAGGACGGCGCCGAGGCCGACGGAGAGCGGGTCGTCGTAGCGGGCGGCGAGGTTCGCCGTCATGATCTGCGTCAGGTCACCGAACTCCGCGACCAGGATGAGCATGAAGCCCGCGCCGGAGACCTTCCAGAAGCTCTGGTCCTTGGGGTTGCGGACCTCTTCCTCCTCCTCGTCCTTCTTCATCAGGAGGACGGCCGCGCCACCGAGGAACAGCACACCGGTCAGGGCGTGCACGAGCTGCTGCGGCAGCAGGGTCAGGATGCTGCCCGCCGCGACGGCGAGCGCGACATGGACGGCGAAGGCGGCGGCGACACCGGCGAAGACGTACGAGGCGCGGTAGCGGGTGCCGAGGACGAGTCCGGCGAGCGCGGTCTTGTCGGGGAGTTCGGCGAGGAAGACGATGCCGAAGACGACCGCCATGACGCTGATGCTGATCAAGATTCCTCAATCGGTCGGGCTGCCCCGCCGAGAGTTCCGTAAGTCCTGTACGACACCTCGGCACGGCAGCGCTCAGGTGCGTACACGGGTGTGCACGCAGGTGAATCACTGCTTTGCCGAAGGTCTCGCTGGCCGGACCGGGTGTACGGGTCCTGCCTCCGGGCGCCGGCTCAGAACGAGCTGAGCAGTATGTCGACGGTCCGGCGAAGAGCTACTCCCCTTCTGCGCCGCCCATCGTACGCGAACTGCTGAGCGAATCGGCATGACCCGCGTCACGCCCGAACGCGCCACCCCGGTACCACCGGCCCGCACCCGAAGTCCCGCCCGCTCCACCAGAAGTCACGTCCGCCCTCTTGATGTGTACGCGTCGTTGACGCGACCCTGTCACTCGGCGCACATCTCCCGGAAACCCCGGAGCGCCAGCATGGCCGGGCCCGCTCGGCCAACTTCCCCCCACTTCAAGGGAGTTCACATGCGCATGTTCTACGCGCGTCGACGCGCCGCCGCACTCGGCGCCGTCACCGCCGTCGTCTCCGCCCTCACTCTGCTGAACGGCCCGGCCGCGCAGGCCTCTCCCCCCACCCCGGTCAGCGGGGCCACCGCCCGCACGTACCTCTCCGAGCTCACGGTCAAGGCCGAGGGCTCCTCCGACGGCTACAGCCGCGACCTCTTCCCGCACTGGATCACCCAGTCCGGCGCCTGCAACACCCGCGAGGTCGTCCTCAAGCGCGACGGCACGAACGTCACGCAGGACTCCAGCTGCGCGGCCACGTCCGGCAGTTGGTACTCGGAGTACGACGGCGCGACCTGGAGCGCGGCGGCCGACGTCGACATCGACCACATCGTCCCGCTCTCCGAGGCCTGGAAGTCCGGCGCCAACGCCTGGACGACCGCCCAGCGCCAGGGCTTCGCCAACGACCTCACGCGGCCCCAGCTCATCGCCGTCACCGACAACGTCAATCAGTCCAAGGGCGACCAGGACCCGGCCAAGTGGATGCCGTCGCGCGCCGCGTACAAGTGCACCTATGTCCGCATGTGGGTGCAGGTGAAGCACTACTACAACCTCACGGTGGACTCCGCCGAGAAGAGCGCGCTGACGTCGTACCTCAGCGGCTGCTGAACTCTCGTGCCGCGGATCTGAATTCCGGCCTGCCGGAACCTCCCCGCCGGCCTCCGTCGTTCCGTACCGTACGGGGCGACTGAGGAGGCTGATCACGTGGCACGGCTGCGACTTGGACCGCTGCTGAGATACGTGGACGAGTCGTCGGCGACCGTCTGGGTCGAGGCGAGCCGTCCGTGCACCGCCGAAGTGCGCTGCGCGGACGGCTCGTCAGGCCGTGCCCGCACGTTCCAGATCTGCGGCCACCACTACGCGCTGGTCCCGGTGACGGGCCTCACGCCGGGCAGCGCGACGGCCTACGAGGTGCTGCTCGACGGCGCCCCCGTCTGGCCGCTCGCCGACTCGCCCTTTCCGCCGAGCACGATCCGCACGCCCGCGTACGACGACGCGGCACGCCCCGTCCGTATCGCGTTCGGCTCGTGCCGGTGGGCCGCGCCGCCCGCCGACGAACACGATCCCGTCGGCCCCGACGCCCTGGGTACGCTGGCCACCGAGCTCGCCTCCGCACCTGATGCCGGGCGCCGCCCCGATGTACTGCTCCTGCTCGGCGACCAGGTCTACGCGGACGAGACCTCACCGGCCACCCGCCGCTATCTCGCCGCCCGCCGCGACCTGCGCGACGCCCCGGGCAACCAGGTCGCGGACTACGAGGAGTACACCCGGCTCTACTACGAGTCTTGGCTCGACCCCGATGTGCGCTGGCTGCTGTCCACGGTCCCCAGCTGCATGATCTTCGACGACCACGACGTCATGGACGACTGGAACACCAGCGCCTCCTGGCTCGCGGAGATACGGGCCACCCACTGGTGGAACGAGCGGATTCTCAGCGGCCTCATGTCGTACTGGGTCCATCAGCACCTGGGCAATCTGGCACCCGCCGAACTGGCCGCCGACACCGTGTACGCGGCGGTGCGCGCGGACCCCGACGGGACGGACGAGCTCAGGGAGTTCGCCGCCCGCGCCGACGCCGACGCGACCTCCGCCCGCTGGAGCTACCGGCGCGACTTCGGCCGCATACGGCTCCTGATGGTCGACACGCGGGCCGCCCGCGTCCTGGCCGAGACGGACCGGTCGATGCTCGACCCGTCGGAGGCGGCATGGCTGCGGGAGCAGGCGCTGGAGGGGACGGGGGCGTCACCGGACGGCACCTCGGGGGCGTACGACCACCTCCTGATCGGGACCTCGCTGCCCTGGCTGCTGCCGCATCTCGTGCACGACGCCGAGGGGTGGAACGCCGCGCTGTGCCGGGGTGAGCGCGGTGCGCGCTGGGCCCGGTTCGGCGAAAAGCTCCGCAGGCGGGCCGACTTGGAGCACTGGGCCGCGTTCCCCGCGTCGTTCGACGCGCTGACGGCGCTGATCGCCGAGGCGGGCGGCGGTGAGGGCGCACCGTCGACGGTGTGCGTACTCTCCGGCGACGTCCACCACGCATACGTAGCCGAACCCGCCTGGCCCGAGGGCGCAGCGGCCCCGGCCGCGCGCGTCCTCCAGCTGACCTGCTCGCCGGTGCACAACTCGATCCCCGGCTCGATAAAGGTCGGATTCCGCTTCGGCTGGAGCCGCTTCGGCCGCGCTCTCGGACGGCGCTTCGCCCGACACGGCCGCCTCGCCGCTCCCCCGGTCTCCTGGCGCAAGACGGGCGGACCCTGGTTCGGCAACCAGCTGATGACGCTGACCCTGCGCGGGCGCACGGCACGGCTACGCCTCCAGCAGGCGCAGGCGGCGCCGGGCGAAAAGGCCGGGCTGCGGGAGGCGGCGGACACCGTGCTGAGTGAATGACCGTACTGAGTGAATGTCGTGAATGACCGTGCGTGACCAGGGCTGTCGCCCACGGGGCCGCCGGGTGAAGATACGGCGCACACCCGGACTCCGCTCTTCCCTTGACAGGGCGACCCGGCATGATGAGCGGACGTTCCGCTTCCAGCAGCCCCACATGCCCCTGGAGTCCCTCTTTGTCCGCAGTGTGCTCGGCGCCGGCCGCAGCGATAGTCGGCGCGGGCCCGCGCGGCACCAGTGTCCTCGAACGACTCTGTGCCTCCGCCGGCGAGCTCCTGCCGCCCGGCGCCCGCCTCACCGTCCACGTCGTCGATCCGGCGCCGCCGGGAGCCGGCAGCGTCTGGCGGACCTCGCAGGCGCCCGAACTCCTGATGAACACCGTCGCCTCACAGGTCACGCTGTTCACCGACGACAGCGTGGACTGCTCGGGCCCGATACTCCGGGGGCCGAGCCTGCACGAGTGGGCCCAGCGCCAGGACCTCACCCTCGGCCCCGACGACTACCCGACCCGCGCCCTCTACGGCCGGTACCTGGAGTGGGTGTTCGCCGAAACCGTGGGCTGCGCGCCCGACGCGGTACGCGTCGAGGTCCATCGCGCGCGAGCCGTGCGCCTCGACGACGCGGACGACGGCCGCCAGACCCTCGTACTCGACAACGGGCGCGAACTGACCGGCCTGTCCGCCGTCGTCCTCGCCCAGGGCCATCTGCCCACCGCCGCGAGCCCCGCCCAGACGCGCCTCACCGAGTACGCGCGGCAGCACGGCCTGCGCCACATCCAGCCCGCGAACCCGGCCGACCTGGACCTCTCCCCCATCTCCCCGGGCGAACCCGTGCTGCTGAGGGGCCTCGGCCTCAACTTCTTCGACCACATGGCGCTGCTCACCGAGGGCCGCGGCGGACGCTACCGCCGCACATCCTCGGGGGAGTTGCGGTACAAGCCCTCGGGCCGCGAGCCGCGCCTGTACGCCGGTTCGCGCCGCGGCATCCCGTACCAGGCGCGCGGCGACAACGCCAAGGGCCCGTACGGGCGCCACGAACCCGCCGTTCTCACCCCCGAGGTCATAGCCCGCTTCCGCAAGCGCGCGGACTCGGGGGACGCGCCGGACTTCCTGGGCGAGATCTGGCCACTCGTCGCGAAGGAGGTGGAGACCGTCTATTACGAGACCCTGCTGCGCCGCGCGGGAGCGGGGGACGCCGGTTTCCGCGAAGGTTTCCTCGCCGCGCCGCACCAGAGCTCCGAAGAGGCCGACGTCCTGTACGAGTTCGGGATTCCGGAGGTTCTCCGCTGGTCCTGGGACCATGTCTCCCGGCCGCACGCGGAGCTCTCCTTCGGCTCGCCCGCCGCGTGGCGGACCTGGCTCCTGGCCCATCTGCGTGAGGACGCGGCGCACGCCGCGCTCGGCAACGCGGACGGTCCCGTGAAGGCCGCCCTGGACGTGCTGCGCGACCTGCGCAACGAACTGCGCCAGGCCGTCGACCACGGCGGGATCGGCGGCGCATCGCGCCGCGACCACCTCGACCGCTGGTACACCCCGCTCAACGCCTTCCTGTCGATCGGCCCGCCCCGGCGGCGCATCGAGGAGATGACCGCGCTCGTCGAGTCCGGCCTCCTGACCGTGGTCGGGCCGCGCCTGGACGTGCGGGCCGAGGACGGCGCGTTCGTCGCGCACTCGCCCGATGTGCCCGGATCATCCGTGAGAGCCACCACACTCGTCGAGGCGCGGCTGCCGGAGACGGACGTGTCGCGCACCGGCGACCAACTGCTCGCCGGGCTCCTGAAGACGGGCCACGCCCGGCCGCACACGCTCGACGGTTACGCGACGGGTGGGGTGGACGTAACACCGCGCCCGTACCGTCTGATCAACCGTCAAGGAAGGCCGCACGCAAGGCGGTTCGCGATCGGTGTGCCCACGGAGGGGGTGCACTGGGTGACCGCGGCGGGGGCCCGGCCGGGGGTCGATTCGGTGACCCTTTCGGACGCGGACGCGGTCGCGCGAGCGGCTCTGCGGACGGCTGCCGGGGAGCGCGCGGAACCCGGCGCGGAGCAGCACTCCTGGCCAAATGTTGAACTTGCAAGCGTTGATTAGGGTCCCCTAACCTTTGGCCTCCATCGGTTCGTCCCCAACCGACACAAGGAGTCCCCCATGACTGGACGTCTCAACAGCGCCCAGCCCTACGCCCTCGGCCTGTTCCGCATCATCGTGGGCCTGCTCTTCGCCTGCCACGGCGCCGCCTCGCTCTTCGGCGTCCTCGGCGGAGCGATGGGCGGCGGCACCGTCCCCGCCGGCACCTGGCCCGGCTGGTACGCGGCCGTCATCCAGCTCGTCGGCGGCGCCCTCGTCGCCCTCGGCCTCGGCACCCGCGCCGCGGCCTTCATAGCCTCCGGCTCGATGGCCTACGCATACTTCAAGGTCCACCAGCCGGAGGCCCTGTGGCCGCTCCAGAACGGCGGCGAACCGTCCGCAATGTTCTGCTGGGCCATGCTGCTCCTGGTCTTCACCGGCTCCGGCGCACTCGGCCTCGACCGGCTGTTCACCGCCCGCGGCGAGAGCGCGGAGCGCCCGGCCGCCTCGGCGTCCGCCGGGGAGCGGGAGCCCGCCGCGGCTTGATGGTGTGACTGCTTGAGGGGGGTGCCGGTGCGCGCCGCGTGCCGGTATCCCCTCCCCGCCGCTCACCTCCCCCGGTGAACCGGCACCTCGACCGTCACCGGCTCGACCGACACCCGTTCGAACGGCATCGTCTCGACCGGCGCTCGTTCGACCGGCACTCGTTCGACCGCCGCCGGTTCGAACGGCACCGTGAAGCACGCGATCCGGGCGCCCGCTCCGCCCGGCATCCCGTGCAGCACGACGGACCGCGCCTCGCCAGGCCTGAACTCCCAGCCCTGCCGCGCGGTCGCCGCCCCCGCACCGTGCGCGTCCGTGGTGAACCCCGTACCCACCCAGATGCACCGTCGCGCTGCCGGCCCTCCCCCTAGGCCGTCCCGCCGCCATCGGTCCCGCTGCCTGCCGCCCCGCTGCCTGCCCCCCGCTACCTGCCGCCCCGCTGCCTGCCGCGAGCACGGCCGCCGCCACTGCTCCCGCCACGATTCCTGCCACCATCGTCCGCTCCTCCAGCTTTCGGCCACCCGCTCCGGGCCGGCTCTCCCGCCCCGTCGTTCGTACGGGGTTACCGGGGCATAGCGCGCGCGACGCGGCACCCGGGTGAACCTGACCTCGAGAACACCTGAGCCCCTGGTGGCCCTCCAGCCACAACTGAGGCGTACGCTGTACAGCTGTCATCAGCCGCCCCTGCCGCTCCCCGCGACACCGCGGCGTCAGTCGCCGACCGGGGAATTCACGAACACGGATCACGGGGGGTCGCGGTGCTGGAGAGTGTGGGGTCGCTGACCGGCGGTCCGTGGATCTACGCGGTGGTGGCCCTCTCGGTACTGCTCGACGTGTTCCTCCCCGTCCTGCCGAGCGGTGTCCTGATCATCACCGCGGCCACCGCCGCGGCGGCCGGCACGGGGGCGGCGGCCGGACAGGTGACGCACGAGGTGCCGTCCATCCTGGCGCTGATCCTCTCGGCGGCCACAGCGTCGGTACTGGGTGACCTGGTCGCGTACCGCATCGCCTGGCGCGGCGGCGAACGCCTCGATCGCGCGATCGCCCGCTCCCGCCGCCTGACCAGCGCGCAGGAACGTCTCGGCGGGGCACTGGCGCGCTCCAGCGGCGGCATCCTCGTGGTCATCGCCCGCTTCGCCCCGGCGGGCCGCTCGATCGTCTCGTTCGCGGCGGGCACGGCTCATCGCCGGGTCCGCGAGTTCCTGCCGTGGTCCGCCCTCGCGGGCGTGGCCTGGGCGGGCTACAGCGTGGCCCTCGGCTACTTCGGCGGCCAGTGGCTCGGCGCGAGCTGGCTGGCCACGGGGGTGTCGCTGCTCGCGCTGTTCGCGGCGGGGGCGGGGGCGGCGTTCCTCATGCGGCGACCGACGGAACGGGCGAGCTGACCCACCCCAGGCCCACGCCGGGGCCCGGCCCGTCCCCTAAGCGGCGGACTCCGGGGCCAACTGGCGTCCCTGGCCACGGATTTCGAGCCCGTCGAGCAGCTCGGCGGTCGCCTGGGCGACGACGTCCACGGCCCGGTCGAACACCTCCTTGTTGTGCGCGGCGGGCGCCCGGAAGCCGGACACCTTGCGTACGTATTGCAGGGCTGCGGCCCGGACCTCCTCCTCGGTGGCCTCTTCGGGGAGGACGGGCGGGCGAAGGGTCTTGATGCTGCGGCACATGCCTCCAGTCTCGCGCGCTCCCCCACCCCCGCGCACGCCTTCGGAAAGAACGTACGTTCGAAACACACGTACGAATGAACACGCCCCTCATCGCTCGCCTCAAGAAATCGAACAGGCGTAGCATTGCCGCGTGGCAGCGACCTATGACTTCCCGAGTGACCTCCTGGCGGGCCAGGAGGAGCTGCACCAGGTCAGGGCGGAGCTCCTGACCCTCCTGAAGCGGCTTCCCTGGTCGGTGGACCCCCTCGACGGGTTCAGCGACGACCACGGCTGGCGCAAGCGCGAGCGCCCCGCATCCCCCGGCTGGACCCCGGACGAACAGGCCGAGGTCGAAAAGCTCCGTCAACGGGAGCGCGAGCTGGCGGTCTTCGTGACGTGCCACCGCTACTGGAAGGACGTATCGGGCCCGGACACGGTGGACGCCCGCATGCACCTCAAGCGGGCCCACGAGGCGGACATCCCCACCCTGGAGTAACCGAACTCCGGCCGCCCCCTCATGCGGGGCGACGCTCAAGCCTCATGCGGGGCGACGCTCAAGCGGCCTCACGCATGGCGGCGGCCCACTCGACCACGAGCGCCTCGTACTCCACCCGTTCCTCCGCGCTCAACCGCCCCCCGGCGCGCAGCCAAAGGGCACGTATCTGCTCGTTCACCTCGGCGGCAGGCCGCACGGTCGCGGGTTCGGAAGTCGTGGCCATAACGTGAAGCCTACGTCCACGCACGTGAAGGCCACGTGAAACCCCCTCGGAGTGACGGAAGTTACGGCGTCAAGCACACCGCCCGCCGACAACACACCCACTCCACACGGACATTCCATCCTCCTCTGGGCCCACATAACGGAAGACCCCTTCACGCCCCCTTCACATGTCGCATAATGCCCTTTCTGCATACACACCACCCCAGGGGGGACTACGACATGGGCACGCGCACGACCGTCGCCGCACTCGCCGGCACCGCACTTCTCGCACTCACGGGCTGCGGAGCCGCAACGGTCAGCGACAAACCGGCAGCACCTCAGACCACGCCCGGAACCCCCACCCCGGCCACCACCGCCACCCCGAGCAAGGCCACCGCCACCGAGACGGCAAGCCTGCCGAGCATGACCGGCAAGGGCCTCCAGTACGCCCAGGACCAGGCACAGGCCGCGGGCTTCTACGGACTCACATCCCACGACGCCCTCGGCCGAGGCCGCATGCAGGCGTTCGACCGCAACTGGAAGGTGTGCTCGCAGACCCCGGCGGCCGGGAAGCACGCCACGGACACCAAGATCGACTTCGCCACGGTCAAGCTGGAGGAGGAGTGCCCGTCGAAGGACGCGGGCACGCCGCAGCCGGCCGGGTCGACAATGCCCGACTTCCAGGGCAAGTCGGTAAAGGCAGCGCGCGAGGCCCTCGACAGCGGCTACAGCATCACGGTGAACGACGCGACCGGCCAGAACCGCATCGTGTTCATGGAGTCCAACTGGCAAATCTGCACCCAGAACCCGACGCCAGGCACCAAACTCGACGGCCGGCCGGTGAAGTTCAACGCCGTGAAGTTCAACGAGCCCTGCTGACACAGACCACTGACAAGACCGCGGCCGCTGGGGTGCGGAATCGTCGGGATATGGCCGTTCCTTCTCACCGCCCCCACTTCCTTGCTGGCGGCAGGGGTCGTCGGGGCGGATTGGGGTGTGGAGGCGCCCGTCTGGTATCTGGGCGTTGATGTCAGCCCTGGATGTCAAAGACCCCCGGCCGAAAACGGCCGGGGGTCTTCTCCCAGGTGGGCGCGGACGGTTTCGAACCGCCGACATCTGCCTTGTAAGGGCGGACGTGGCCGGTGGCGAGAGTGCTCAGGTCAATCCGGCTGTAGCGGCAGCCCAGGTGAACGGCGTATCTCGACTGCGCCGAGCCGTCATTGACCGTGGTTGACCGCACGATGTGGCACGGCTGTGGCACGCGGCCTTCTGATCCGTAGCTCTATGTGGATCGGTCATCGGCGGTCGTATCGGCCACGCATCGGTCCGGTGCGGCTGCCACCGCCAGATACTGGTCGTTGCGGTTGCTGTATTTCGCTGCTGTACAGCCGGAGCCCAACAAGCCTTGCCAAAAGACTCATCGTCCGGCTTCGATCGCAGCCATGACCAACGGCGCAACCGTCAGCCTCGCCGACGACCAGATTCTCAGCAACCAGATCCTCCGCGGCATCAAGATCCTGCGTGACCATCTGGGCTGCTCGCTCCATGAGGCTCTGGACGCCTTTGCCGCCCGGTACGAAGTGTTGAGGGTAGAGCGGCCAGAGGCCTTCGCGTGTGGTCATGACGAGTACTGGGCCGGCTTCTACTCGTGAGGCTCCATGCCCATCCCCGGCCTTCCGCAAGCGATCGCAACTCGGACTGTGGCAGGTGACCTCTTCGTCCCGAAGCAACTTGGTCGTGCGCTCCACCTTGGGTCGGTGTGTCTCTCACCTGCTGTGACGCTCCGCAGATTTGCGCGGCTGTTCGCTGCTATGCGTCGGCGTTGTCACGCACTTAGACACTCACCCGGGTTCGCTAGGAGGACTCGCCACTCTGTCCGTAGGCCATGGCTGCGCGGCACGCATCTAGATGTTCAGTGCAACCGAAGTACTCCTTGGGTCGCTTGAACAGCCCCGCTCTCTTGGTCACTCGGTAGCTAGGCAGTTCAGTGCAACCCTTCACGTCGCATGAGGGCCCACGGTCCGCGTCAGGGATTCGGTACCAGTCCATAGAGATCACATCGCGCGTTCTGATGCTGGCAGCACTCAGGTCAGCATCAGTGCCGTAGAGGATCCGTTGGGTGCGGATCATCTGGCCGTTGATGAGTTCGCGGTGCTGCTCCATGCGGGGACCCTACTGAAGACGGCTGCCCTCATGGGCCCACTCGGCGATAGGCAACCTGACCCAACCCGGTGGAGAGAAACACCCCAACTTGCCTGACGTCCATCCCTGGATGGAAACCCGTATGCGCCTGAGGCCCTGAACTGGGCGTTCGACCCCAGTCCGCCACAGCAGAGCCGTCACTGTTGGTCGCCATTGGTCGCCATTGGTCACCCTCGGGCAACCTCGCACGGCCCAGGGACGGCCCGGGAACGATCTCACTGACGCCCGATGGGAACCTCGTAGACGATCTCGCACAGGGCAGCGGGCACGACGATGTCGGCCGTCTCGACGGGCCGCCCTTGATCGCTGTAGTACGTGCGCCGGATGTGCGTCACGAGGGCGGACTTCTGAATGCCGAGGAGTGACGCCTCCTCGGCGCTCGCCTGGCGCGGCTCCGGCTGCTCGACGGCGTGGCTGACGGTGACGCCGATCGCCGCCATCCGATTCACGACTCCCGCCCCCGCATGTGGCCCACCTTCGGGGAGAACGACGAGCGTCCCGGCGGTGAGGTCGTACGGCTCCCAACTCGTGGACAGTTGCACGGGCCTGCCGTCGGCCAGGAACTCGTAAACAGTACGGACGCACAGATCACCCTCAGAGACGCCAAGTCGCCCCGCGATCTCGGCGGGCGCCGGCACCTTGGCTTCGGTACGACTCTCCCAGTCGCCCTGCTTGCCAGCGGCCCTCATGTCCGCGCGGAACGGGGAGCCGTCGGGCTGCTCACGCGCTGAAGATCGGACGACACGCACGCGCTGACGTAGTGCGGCGACATACGTTCCGGATCCCGCACGGCCTTCCAGTACTCCCTGGGAGATCAGCAACTCCTGGGCCCGGCGGATCACGTTCTCACCGACGCCGCACTCTTCGGCGATCTGGGCGCGGGAGGGAAGCCGGTCCCCCGGCGCCCATTCCTGGTCCGCGATCCGACGTCGGAGCACGTCAGCGATGCGGAGGTACGGCGGCTGCTCAGACATATGGAAAATCTAGTCCACTAGCTCTAATCTAGTTAACTAGCTTTACCGAGAGTGATTGACGAGTGACGGGGGCGGAGCTGTGTCTGCTGCTTCGGGTGCAGGCGCCGAAAACATCGCCGCCCGACTGACCGCGCTCGGACTTACTCCCCGCGTGACAGAGCACGCCCGTCACCTGGTGATCGAAGCGGAGGTACCGGATTCGCTCCCCGCCGAGAAGTGGCGGGTGGCCCTGGAAGCAATGGCGGAGGCCGACCGATTCGGGCTCCTGGCCAACAGCCTCAACGGCCGCACGTTATGGGCCGCCGTACATACAGAGACCCCCGCGACGGGTGAGGTCCGGGGGCCTGGCAGTCAGCGATAGGAGCTGATCAGCGTGTTCAACCGTAGCTGCAGTACCGGTTACCGCACCGGTGCCTGGCCCATCCCGCCTATGGCCTTCGCACCGGCAGCGACCGTCTGATGCCGCCCGGCTGGCCCTCTGGCATCACGCACGAAGCGACCGTTCCCTACAGGTCGCCAGCGTGCTGGATCGGCACCCACGGTGCGTGTACGCAATCCTCACCGACCGCCCCGGCGATCGACTCACCTCTGATCTATGAGACGTGCAGTTGTGCTTGCCATTCGAGGATCGACGGGGGCAGCGCGAAGGAGGTGACCCGGTGAGGGCGTGGGCACCGAGGGGCGTGATGCCTGCTCCTGTCGAGATCACCGTGGCCACCGTCCGACGCGGTGACGTCATCGAGATCGGCAGCACCCCGCACCGCGTAGCCGATCTGGTTCAACTCCCCGGAGGAGCTAAGCAACTCCGGTTCGAGTCTGGGGAGCTCCTGACCATGCACTCGCGGAGTCGGCTGATCGCCCTCCGAGTACTGAGAAGGCGGTGACTGACACCGTGCCCTCCCGTCGCCAAGTCATCGCCGACGACATGCGAAGTCAGATCACGACCGGCCAACTCAAAGCAGGCGAACGCCTCCCGTCCGAGACAAGACTCGCCTCCCGGTACGGGGTGAGTACGTCGACGCTGCGGAACGCTCTGGCACTCCTCCAGAGCGAAGGCCTCATCGAGAAGACCCACGGCAAGGGGAACTTCGTCGCCCTCACGTCCCGCCGTCTCACGTACGTCGGCGGTGGTCGAAAACCCCTTGAGGCCAGCCCAATCGACTCGGGGCTTCGGGTCACCGTCCACGCCACCCACCTCCAGGCGCAAGGACATCTGATCCCTCTTCTGCGGGTGCCGGCCAACACCGAACTCACTCAGTTCCTCTGCGTCCGCAACGAGGGGACCTCCCCACACAGCCTTGCCCGGATCTACGTGCCGCGCGATCTGCAGGAGAAGAACCTGCCCTGCGAGCCGCCTTCGTGCGCGAACTTCGAGGCGAGACTGGCGGGTCCCTGCCCACCACTGGCAGAGATCCGAGAACGCCTGACAGCACGCCTGCCGACGCCCGAGGAAGTGGAAATCCTTCAGATCAGTTCCACCCTCGCCGTCCTCGACATCACTCGCGTAGCGATCGACGGAACGGGTCGCGTGGTCGAGGCAGCGCTCCTGGTCCTCCCCAGCCACCGCACAGACGCGTACTTCATCACCCACCCCGTGCCCGTAGAGAGGAAGAGGGAACGATGATGTCACCGAACGAACTGCGACTCCTCCCCTGGTCGGACCCTGAGGGCAGGGCCTGCTACTTGAGCACTGACGACGCCAATGGCTACTTGTCCCGTCTGGCCGACAACACCGAAGCCATCCAGCTGGGGATGGCTGCCGAACTTCTGGAGCAGGCATCAGACTTACTCGCCGCGGAGAAGGTGGCATCGGGCGACTTGCGCGCCGTGGCGACGGACCTCGCGGGAGCTCTGAGGACAACTCTCAGAGTTGCTGCAAGCCGGGGCCAGCGCTTGTCGCAGCCGGACACCGGAGACCCAGAGCGAGGCGATGAAGGCCCCCGGCTGCCGGCATCGGCATTCGTCTAGCCAACCCACGCACGGACGACGGAGAGCATCGGGAGCAGCCCGGGCTCTCCGTCAACTGCTGTCTTGCCCCACCGGTCGACGAAGAGGCCGCCGACCAGGTGCTTAGACGGCGCTTGGCGTGTTTGCCTGGGACCCGTCCCTGACCTGGGCAGTTACGTCTTCCTTCGGCCGCATGTCTCCTGCAGTCGACACGGCCAATGGGTGGCCTGTGGGCCTCAGATTTACGGCCGGGTCGTGGGGGAGCAAGAGTTTCACAGCAATCGGTCTGCCAAGCGTCTCGTCGAAGGCCCGCCAGACCTCCCCCATCGCGCCCCGCCCGATGGTGTCTCGCAGCCGGTATCGGGCCCGCCATCAGCACTTGTTCTTCATCCTCATGCCCAGAGACGTCTTGATCGCCGCAAGCCATGACTCACCGTGGGCGCGGATCAAGGTGTGGGGTGCCGCAGCGGCCCCAGCGTGCCGGCCCTGCAACCTCGTCTTTCCGGGCGGCGCAGAGCCCAGCTGCTACGGGCAGCCCTGCCGGGGATGAGGATGCGCACATGGTTAGCGGACGAGTCGTGATGGCTTTGAGCCGCTCTATTCACAAGAGAGCTGGATTGGTGACCGTCTCTCGCCACCAGTGACATTCCAGGGGCACAGCGCGCTGGAAGGAGTGACCCGATCATGAGGGTCGAGGCGCTCGCTCTCCTGGGGAGGTACGCGGGCGCCGACCGCAGGAGCGGGCTGGTTCCCCCCGTGCTGGCCCGCTCCTGCGCGCATACGGCAGCCCGGGCGTCCACGTGGCAGTGGCACCCGGGCTGCCGTCATCGGCGAATCCCTCAAAGGCCATCGGGTGGCACCGGCGGCCAGAATGGCCCTCTCGCACGCGTCCACGACAGCCTGCCCGGCATTCACGCCGGCGACAAGCGACTGTCAGTTCTACATCCGGAGCATCATCGCGCTCGGGCATTCTTGGGTGCGCCGGGCGCGCAGAAAGTGGATGAGGCCATCAGAAGAAGCGCATGCTGTCATGCGGAGCGCCTATGCCGTTCGCCGCGAGACGCGGGTGTAGGTGCTGGCTCCGCACTCGGTGTCACTTGGCACCCCGGAGTTCTGAAATCCGGGTTCTCATGGCCCAATAACCAACGCCTTGGACTCATGGGACCCAAAGCGAGCACACCCAGATGATTACCTCATGCCGGGCTTTTCACCCAATCAATGAGCCGAGCCCACCAGCCGCCCCTCGATCGGCCCGGCGGGCCCCCTGTGTACCCAGGAGTGTGCGTGCGTCGCGACGGCCCGCCCTGTCGGGCTGGCATCGATTCCGATCGAGTCGTCACCTCCGCTGGGCGTGCACCCTTGCGTTCCGCAGGGGGCTCACACATGCACCGCTGAGCCGTTGGCACACCCATGAGCACTTGGTCCACATGCCTCCCGCACCCCTCATAGGTCAACTTTCGGCACGTCCGACAGGCAGCACGTTGACACATGACTACTCTCCCTTAGCTCTTCGTTTGATATCCACGATATTCACGCGATCACCACAAGGAACTCCAGGATTTACACTCCCCTCCATAAACAGCTGGCTTGCACCGGTGTGGGCCGCGATCGCGAAGTCGAATCACGATCCAAATAGTCTCGCTAACGGGCCCAAATGTCCGGATATGAGAGGCAAGAACCGCATATCCGTCGCGGAGAATATCTCGCTAAGTAGTGCCAAGTGATCCGTTTAGGAAAATTCCCTGAGTTGCTCGGGACGCCGAAACAATGGTTGCATCGCGCGCGGTCGATGAATGGAGGCATAGCGCCCTATTGTCACTGCCCGTCACCGCATTGCTTTTCAGACCGTCGACCGTGCCCAGCGAGGGCAGCAATCGAGAACGGCAACCGCTCTCCCCGAACGGGTGGTGCGCCGGTCAGGAGGGAGCAACGTGAGTTGCTCGCACGCCGCAGGATGCCCCCTTTTCCCCCTACTTAGGGCGAGCTTGCAAGGTTGGCGCGACCACTACTGCGACAGCGCGGATCGATGGCTCGGCTGTGCGCGCTACCAGATGTCACTCACCGGCGAGCGCGTACCGATCAGCCTGCTGCCCAACGGAGCCCGCGCGCGGCACCTCGAAGCCCCGGCCGAGGTGGACCGATCCGGCGCCACCAGCCCGATCGCGGTCCCCCAACAGCCCCCGCCGCCACGGCCCGCTCCGGGGTCACCGGAGACCGCGTCCTGGCCCCAGCCACATGAGCAGTCAGGACCTGGAACCGCAACACCGGAAGCCATGGCCCAGTTCGGGGCAACACCTCCGCCAGCAGCTGTCTGGCATCACCAACCGTCACCGCCCTCACAGGTTGCCCGACCTTCGGACAACCTCGCTCAACACACGCGGCAAGCGCCCAGCTCGAAGCGCGGCTGGTGGGCTCGATTCGCCGATTGGATGAGAGGACCCGCATGAGTACCTACTGGCCCTGGTGGGCGGGCGCTATCGGACTCGCTCTGGTCACCATCAACCACACCCTCATCACCGATCGGTCTCTCGGGGTGTCGGCCGCATGGGATCGCGTATTGCACTGGCGTCGCGAACGCCAGCTCGAACGGATGGACGAGGAGTTCACCGACGATCAAGCTCTCGCTGAGGCACTTGCCGCAGCTACAGCGGAGCACTTCGGCACCGGCACCGGCGCGTCTACCGTGCCGCAGGATCCGTACGGGAAGTCGCAGCCGCTCGAAGCCGATGCCGAATCGGCAGGGAGTGAGCGCCCGCCAGCCACGAGCCTGCGCCCGGCCCCGCTGGTCACTCAGGCTGCCCTGCTGATGTCGATCTTCCTCGGTGGATTCATCGCCGCGGTCACCTCCGGGCGGTTCCACCTCCGCTACGACATGGGCCCGGCTTTTCGGCACCTGGTCACCGCCGATTCGATCACCATGATCGCCGTGCTGTTCGTGGGAGGTGTGCTGGTCGGCTTCGGCACTCGGCTGGCCGGTGGGTGCAGCTCCGGCCACGGACTCAGCGGCTGCGGTCGGCTACGCCCGGTCAGCATTGTCGCGACTGCCGTGTTCTTCGGCACCGCCGTCGCGGTGTCGTTCCTCCTGTGGAAGGTGATCTGATGCGCACCCGGGGCGCGATTCTGCTGGCCAGCATCATCACCGGACTGGCCCTCGGTTATACCGTCACCAACATCGGCTTCGGTGACTACGCTGAGCTGAACCGCATGTTCACCTTCCAGGACCTGCGCATGTTCCTCTCGTTCGCGGGTGCTGTGGTGATCATCGTGTGCGCGTTCGCTCTGCTGCGGGTCCGCCGCACCCCAGGGCGCATCCACGTCGGCGTGATCCCCGGCGCGGTGTTGTTCGGTACAGGCTGGGCGATCTCAGGTGGGTGCCCTGCAATCCCGATCATCCAGGTCGCCAGCGGATACCTGCCTGCCCTGGTCACGATCGTCGGCGTCATCGTCGGTATCCGGCTGTGCCGCTGGGCCAACGCCCGATACTTCCATCTCGACCGCGGCTCCTGCGGGCTGTAACCAAGCACGCTCACCGACTCGAGCCATGAAGGTTGGGGCTCTCGCTTTGACGATCTCCCCGACGGCCTGCGCCAGCCCATGCACACCAGGGACTGGGCAGCGCGGAGCCCGGCTGCTAGCCAGCCCTGGGCATGCCGTGACGAGCGGTTCCGGACACCGCTTCGGTGTCCGGAACCAACGGGTCAGAACATGTGCCGCGCGCATCAGCACGCTTCCCCCTTCGGGTGGCCTCCTCCACGGCGCGGGGTACCTGCGGCAGGATTCGAACCTGCGACACCCGCTTTAGGAGTTCGATCCGAGCCTGCTCGGGCGGTTGTCGTCGACTGGTGCGACGGCCGGACAGGGGTGCTGGTGTACGCCTCCGTCCGGCGTCGTTGATGTCAGCCGTGGATGTCAGAAGACTTCAGATCCGTAGCTCTATGGGGATCGCCCATCGAGGGTCATACCGGGCGTGCGACGGGCCTGTATGGACGGTGTCGAGCGGGGGCGGCTGCTGTGGTTGCTGTACTTCACTGCTGTACCGCCACCAGTAGTCAACTCCGTCCTTGCCGGGCTGGTCTCGCAGGTCCCCTGGTGCATGTTGGGGACGCTTGCGCTGACCCGAGCCCAACACCTGCAGGCATGAGGGACGGAGGTGTGGTCACGCCTCCGTAACCCACGATTCTGCAAGGTCACCAGGGCTTGGTGTTGGTGGCATTTCAGCAGTTAGTTGCGCCGAGTTGTCCACGGCTGGGGTTCAAGCAAGCGTTGTTGCCCGGGCCGCCGTCGTTGGTGTTGCTGTCCTGCTGGCCGTTAAGGGAGTCGTTGCCGGCTTCGCCGAAGCTGTTGTCGTTGCCGGTGCCGCCGAGGATGGCATCGTTGCCGGCATCTCCGTGGAGAGTGTCGTCGCCGGCGTTGCCGTTGATGGTGTCGTTGCCGTTGCCGCCTTCGATGCGTTCGTTGCCGTCACCGCCGCTGAGAGCGTCGTTGCCGTCGCCGCCGCACAGCAGGTCGTTGCCGCCGAGGCCGTTGATGACGTCGTTACCGCCGAGACCGAAGATCGCATCGGGTCCGGAGGTTCCGTTGAGCACGTCCGAGCGGCTGGTACCGGTGATGACGTTGAACCCTCGAGGGTTGGCCGGGGTGACGTTCGCACAGGTGGGCGGGGTCGCCGTGTAGGAGAAGGTGAGTGTCGGGAGCTCGGTAGCGTCGGTGGTTGCAGCCGCACCGGACACGGCGGACGACGCGAACGACGATCCCGCACCACCGCCTCCGGCGTTGCCGGCGCCACCGCCACCGAAGTAGCCGCCGCCACCACCACCTCCTTGTAGGTTCCCGGCGCCGCCGGCACCGGCGACCCCAGAAGACCCGTTGCCTGAGGGGTGAATGCCGCCGCCGCCGCCGGTGGAGCCGCCGCCACCGCCGCCACCACTGGTGGCGCCGCCGCCACCTCCACCGCCGGCGGTGGAGAGGCTGGCACTGCCGCCGGCGCCCGGAGCGGACCCTGCTACGAATCCTGCGCCACCGGCGCCACCAGGGCTGTTGAAGCCGCCCCCGGCGTTGCCTGATCCTCCGGGAGACTCGCCACTGCCTCCGGGGCCGCTGCCGTGGCCTCCGCCTCCGAATGCCGCCGCTCCTCCGCCACTGGCAACGAGTAGACGCGGCTCCTGGGAGGTGTTGTACAGGCTCGTACAGGTGGTGCCCGCTGCGACGGCGCAGGTTTGTACGCTAGTGGCACCTCCGCCCCCGCTGCCATTGGTGGTGCTACCGCCACCGCCGTTGTAGCCGCCGGTGTTGTTGAAGACCCCGCCTGCGCCTCCGACCTCGATGTACAGGGGTTGCCCAGAGGCAACGTTGAGGGCGGTGGCCGTAACGGTACCGCCGTTTCCGCCGGCACCGGCGAGCTCGCCGCCTGGGGCGCCGGTGGCGGTGATGTTGTTGAGTTGGGTAATGCCGGTGGGTGGGGTGAAGGTGAATTCGCCGCCGGTGTTGCCGCTGATGGCGTAGGTGCAGGTGATGATGTTGCCGTTCTGGATGGCGGTGATTCCCGTGGTGCTGTTATCGGCTGTGTTGGTGCCGCAGTAGGGGGTCTGCGCGTAAGCGACCGTGGCCAGAGCTGGAGTGACGCCGACGGAAGCCAGTACCACCGCCGCGGCTGCCACGATGGTGCGGTGGAGGCGGGCACCAGCCCGCCCGAAAGTTGAGGCGCCGGTCCTGGGTGCAACGTTCTCGCGTGGCATAGCGACAGACCTTTCTCGGGCCTTCTGCCACACCTGGTGCGTGGCACTAGACGGTTCCGGCCCACAGCTGTTGCAGCCACCTTGGCTCACAGAGCCCCAGCCACCGCGAAGCCAAGCATGACGATCCGTCAGAATTACCCGGACGGCCTCGCCTTCCTGGGCTTCACCTCACAGCCTGAGACGCCGACCGCCCACCACCATCCACTCCCGTCCCGTACGCCGTCGACCCACACGCTGTGGAGCGGGCGTGGTTCCTGGCGTCGAGGTGGCGGCTCGGGTGCCCACCCGTAGTCGGCGGGGTCCAGGTGATGGTTGCGCACGTCTGGCGTGCAGCCCACAGATCGATGAGGGAGGCGAACGGGACACTGGTTCGATGACTGAATCACACGCGAAGGCGGATCTCCGTCTATATCTGCAGGATGCCCGTGACGCGCTGTTGTGGAAGCTGGATGGCTTGTCGGAGTACGACATCCGGCGTCCCATGACTCCGACAGGCACCAATCTGCTGGGACTGGTCAAGCACCTGACCGGCGCCGAAGCAGCGTATTTCGGCGAGACCTTCGGCCGGCCGGTTGAGGGGCCGCCGCTCTGGATCGTGGGGGCTGCCGAGCCGAACACTGACCTATGGGCGACCGCCGCAGAGACGCGGGAGCAGATCGTCGACAGTAATCACCGCTTTAGGAGCGAGGTGGGGCGTCACAGGCGTGACCTGTGGATTTCCCAGCGTAGGTAGGGGCCGGTGGGACTACCCCCTGTGCACCCGCGTTCCCCGTGAGTCCCCGTTCGTTCTGGCACGAGAGTGGCACGGGCGGGGCTCTTTTCCGGCGAAGGTATAGCCGCGGTCGCTCAGACGGCCTGAGCGGAGGTCCTGCGCAGTGGTGATCTTCAGTCCCCGGAAGAACCGAAGAATCCGACATGGGTAGGTTGGCTGTCGGTGTAGAGGACCACGTAGACGCCCGTCCAGCGCATCCTGTCTTCACCGAGCAATGTCGTGTCCTCGCCCCTAAGAGGCCTGGTACGCAGGGCCTCGTATGCCCGAGCCATCGCGCCTTCGTACTGCTCCACGCTTGGGCGATCCGTGCCAAAGTGGTGCACAAGTCGGGCGGTGGGGAGCGGGCGGAGCGTGAAGTAGTCCGAGGGCTCGGTCGTCTTGACTATGCGCTGCACGTCCAGAATGGAATGCGTGCCCCCCTCGCCCATGAACTCCTCATCGGCGTAGAGCTCGTCAAGGCTCCCATACTCCTCGCCGCCGCCGAACAGCTCCTCGAAGACCTCGTCGTGTAGGGCCTTGAGTGTCGTCTCGACGCTTCCTCTGTAGGGAGTGACGTAATCCCACCCACTAGCGCCCATGCCCCGCCCTCTTTCCCGCAGTTGCCGAGTAACGGAGCCTCACGCTAGCGCCTAGCTCCGACACTCGATGAGCGATGCGTACTATCCGCCAGCCCACCACCCTCCCTAGCTCCCATCCCGTCCGCCGTCGACCCACACACCGTGGAGCGGGCGTGGTTCAGGGCGTCAAGGTGGAGCGCGCCACTGTACGAACGACCTTGACGCCCTGGGCCGCGTCTGCTCGGCTCTGCCTGGGTCGACGGTGGACGGGATGGGAGCCCACAACCCTCGCCATCCACGGGCCCGCAGTCGGGAACGGCGCCCCCTCCATCCCGGTGCCGGCCGATCCCCCGCCGGAGGCATCATCTTGTGCCTGCGGATAACGACCCGTCCTTGCCCGCATGCACGCAGCGCGCCGCCGGGCGCGGCCAGCCGGGGCGGAGACAGGAGGCAGGCCGCGCCGTCGAGGCGGCGCGCGCCGGCGCCGTGCGCGGGCCTTGATGAAGTAGGGAAAGTTCTATCGCGCGGGTGTCAGGTGCTTGCCGTCGTGACTCCGAACGTGAGGGCCCGCCCCGTCGAGGGCGTCCAGGAGCCGGATCGCGTAGACCTCGGACATCCGCTCGGCGACCTCTTCGGGCGTGAGCCAGTCGACCGCTGTCGATTCGCTCGACGTGCGCTCGGTGCCCCCGGAGGGCTTGCAGCGGAAGACCAGGGCCACGATGCCGCGGGTTGTGTTCTTGTAGACCCCGGTGAGCTCGTCCACCTCGACGTTGATGCCCGTTTCTTCCCAGACTTCGCGCTGGACGCCGGCCTCGGGGGTCTCGTCGAGTTCGAGCACGCCACCAGGCAGTTCCCAAGTGCCGTTGTCCGCACGGCGGATCGCCAGGAGTCGGCCGTCCTCGCGGACTACCACTCCGGCCACCGACACGGAGTGCAGTGGCGTTGACTGGCCTTCCTGGGCGCTGTTACTCATGTACAGGAGCATAGGAGGAAGAGAAGGACTATGGGAACTGCGGTAGGAGAGGGGAGGGCTGTACCTCGGTACGTGCAGATCGCTGAAGACGTCGTTCAGCAGATCAGGGCAGGAGTCCTCAAGCCCGGCGACATGGTGCCGAGTGAGTCGGAGCTCGTGGAGCGCTACGGCGTCTCCGGCGGGACGATTCGTAAGGCCATGGTCGAGGTGCGGGCCAGTGGGCTCGTCGAGACCCGGCACGGCAAGGGTTCGATCGTGAAGGATCGGCCCCCGGTACGGCTCCGCCCGTCGGACCGCTTCCGGCGTTCGCATCGGCAGGGCGGCAAGGCCGCGTATCTGGCGGAGTCCGCACAGTCCGGCGCCGCCGCCAAGGTGAGCGTGCTCTACATCGGGCCCATGGAGGCCCCCGCGGATGCAGCCGAGCGGCTGGGCGTAGCGGCCGGCACCCAGGTGCTCGCCCGGCGGCGCCTCTACTTCCGTAACGGCACACCCGTCGAGACGGCTACGTCGTACCTCCCGTGGGACGTCGTGAAGGACATCCCCGAGCTGTTCGCCGAGAACCCCGGCGGTGGTGGCATCTATGCCCGACTCGAAGACCACGGGCACGAGTTCGCCGAGTTCGTCGAGACGCTACAAGCGCGCCCGGCCTCCAAGGCGGAGTCATCGGAGCTGGCGCTCAGCCCCGGCGCCCCGGTGATTCATCTGATCCGTGAGGCCCTGACGACCGAGGGTCGCGTGGTCGAGGTCTGCGACACCCTCATGGCCGCTGACCAGTTCGTTTTCAGCTACCGGATTCCTGCCGCCGACTGACGCCCGCTCAACTCCCCGCAGCCCGCCGTGACTTATCTGTCGCGGCGGGTGACTCATGTATAGGAGTGATGCACTCTTCTTCATGTCACTCATGTACATGAGTGACGGAGTCCAGCCTCTATAGAGGAGTGATCCGCTGTGCGTCAGATCCCCGTCGACACCTCCACCGCCACCGTGATGGTGGCCAAGTCCCCGCAGCCCAAGGTCAAGAACCGCAGACCGGCGAACTCGCCCAGGACGTCGAGACCGGCGCGACCCTGTTCGTCGTGGATGTGATGTTCGCGGTCAACGACGAGGTCGAGATCCTCTCCGTGACTGTCCCGGAGCCGGGCATCACCGGTGAGCTTCAGATGGGCACCCCGGTCGGCCTCACGGGGCTGATCGCCCGGCCGTGGGAGAACGACTTCGGCAACGGCAAGCGGCACGGCATCTCGTTCCGCGCGGTGGCCGTGACCTCGCTCGTCGCGGGTGCTTCGAAGCCGAAGGCGGCCTGATCATGACCGGCTACACGGTCGCCCTCCTGGTGGTCGTCGCTGCCGCAGTGCTCCTGCGGTGGCGGCGCCCCGCCTGGTACTGGATGTCCTTCGGGGTCACCCTCGCCGCGCTGCGGGTCGCCGTCCGCTACACCTCGGTCATGGACGCCTGCGGCCTGACGGTCCCGCCCTCGCGCTGGCGCCTAATGCTGGCCCGGCTGGCGAACCGCCCGGTCCCCAACTCCCGCGCCCCGCGCATCCTGCGCATCCGTCCGACCCGGACTGGCCTGGTCTTACGGCTCAAGCTGAGGCCCGGGCAGGACGCCTTCGATGTCGCCGCAGCTACCGACCGGTTCCGCCACTCGTTCGCCATGTACGGCGTCACTTCCCGTGAACTGTGCTCGGGTGTCGTCGAGTTGAGGATGACCGGTTACGACGTGCTCAAGCGGGTGCAGATGCCCGCGAAGACCGATCCAGCGCCGATGCGCATCCCGGTCGCCCTGCGCGAGGACGGCGCCGTGCACTACCGCGACTACCGTGCCGTCCCGCACGCGCTCACCCTCGGCGCCACCGAGTCAGGCAAGTCCGTCTACCAGCGCAACCTCGTGACCGGGCTCGCGGCCCGGGATGTGGCTCTGGTCGGCATCGACTGCAAGCAGGGCGTTGAACTCTTCCCGCTGGCCCGCCGCTTCTCCGCGCTGGCCGACAACGCCGACACCGCCGCCGACCTCCTCGACGCGCTCGTGGCGCACATGGGGGACGTCTACCAGCTCATCCGCGCTCACCAGCGCATCACCGCGGACACCCCGGATGCCGAGATCGCCTCCGACATCTGGGACCTGCCCGAGGACCTGCGCCCGGTCCCGATCGTGGTCCTGGTCGATGAGGTCGCCGAACTCGCCCTGTTCGCGAACAAGGCTGAGGAGAAGCGCCGGGATCAGATCATCACGTCCTTGGCCCGTCTGGCTCAGCTCGGCCGGGCTGCCGGGATCTATCTGGAGATCTGCGGGCAGCGCTTCGGCTCCGAACTCGGCAAGGGCATCACGATGCTCCGCGCCCAGCTCACCGGCCGCACAGCGCACCGTGTCAATGACGAGTCCTCGGCGAACATGGCCTTCGGCGACATCGCCCCGGACGCGGTCCTCGCCGCGGTCCAGATCCCCACCGATGCCCCCGGCATCGCCGTCACGGGCGACTCGTCCGGCGGCTGGGCCCGTATCCGCGCCCCGCACACCTCGCTGCGCCAGGCCGTGAACATCTGCAACCGGCACGCGGACCGCGCCCCGGATCTGCCCGAACTCGCCGCCTTCCGGCCCACGCTGCCGCATCTGGCCACGGTTCCCGCCCCGGCTGCCGAGACGGTCCCCTCCGCGGCCTAGCTCCCCCCTCGCCCCGGTCGGCGCGACCGCCTTCGCGCCAGGTCCTTACCCGAGCCATGCCCGAACTCCCCGAAGGAGGTGAAGACATGAACCGCTCGATCCGCCCGGACGCCGTCCTCGTACAGGCCGGGATCGCTGGGGCCCTGTCCTTCGCCCACCTGCACGACCTCGCCGCCGCTGCCGGACAGGACGGATGGAAGGCGTGGGCCTACCCGATCAGCGTCGACCTGCTGCTCGTCGCCGCATGGCGCCGACTCCGTAGCGACGGTCCGTCCCGGCTCGCCTGGTGCTGGTTCGTGATCGCCCTGGTGGCCTCCCTCGGCGCCAACGTCGCCACCGCCGGATTCCTCGACCTCGCGCACCCTCCGGCCTGGCTGCGCTTTGGCGTCGCCGGATGGCCCGCACTCGCCTTCCTCGGCGGCACGCTCCTGGCCCACACCACCCACGCGGTCGAGGACCCGGGACCGGTTGTGCCGGCCGAATCCGCCCCGGCCGTGGCGACCGAACGCGTCGCCTCGACTCCGGAGCCGGAACCCGTTCCCGCCGTCGTGCCCGATCCGGCTCCGGCTCTGCCCGCCGCTGACCCGGCGCCCGCACCGCCGGTTCCCGCCCCGCTGGTCGACCACGCCCGCAAGGTCGCCGACGAACACCGCACCCGCACCGGCACCCCGATCGACACCGACACCCTGCGCGCCCGCCTCGGCGTCCCCGCACCGATGGCCGACGCCATCGCCGCCCAACTCACTTGAACAGAACCGGAAGGAAGCCCCGGATGACCAACAACCCGGCCGACCTGACGAGCGCTGACTACCTCGACGGCGCACAGGAGATGCACGCCGCCGGACGCCCCTACCTGGCCCACCTCCTCGCCGAGGAAGCCGCACAGCGCACCACCGACCCGGCCACCGCACACAGCATCCGCGCACAGTTCCCCGACCCCACCCGGAAGGACTGATCGACATGCCTGCCCGCGACTTCTTCCACTCCATGATGCAGATCGGCCCCGTCCAGATCGGCACCCACCGCGACCGCCACGGCCACACCAAGTACGCCGCCGTGTGCAGCGCCGACCGCTGCGGCTGGTCCTCCGACTACTCCAGCCAGTCCGCCGCCCAGCTCGCCGCCCGCACCCACCGCTGCAAGGTCCGCTGAAGGAGGCCACTGCCATGGACGTCCCGCTCTGGCTCGCCCTGATCGTCGTCGGCTACCTCGGCATCAAGCTCATCCGCCCGCCCTGGTGGCTCGTGGCCGTGCTCCTCCTCGGCGGCTACTTCCTCGCCGACAGCGTCTTCGGCCCCCTCATCGGTACCGCCGTCAAGTAACCGACCTCGAAAGGAGATCCACCATGCTCCGCCCGAAGATCCCGACCATGCCCCAGCCGACCGGCCTCGTCGCCCACCCCGCCGTCGTCGAGCCGACCACAGTCATCCAACAGGTCCCGGCGGCCCCCGCGCCCATGCCCGTCGCTCCGGCCCCGGTCTCGACCCGGCCAACCGTCCAGCTCACGCCCGGCACCGTGGTCGCCCTCGTCGGCGGCGGTACGACCGTGGTCCTGGTCGTCGGCGCCGTCCTGGTCTCGATGCTCCTCGCGATCGCCATCACCGGCGCCTCGCTCGCCATCTGCGCGCTCGTCATCCGCTCGCTCATCAGCGCAGACACCAAGCGTCGCTGACCGGCCCCGGAGCGGCCTCTACCGCCAAGTTTCGTCCGCTCCGGGAGCCGTGCCCCTACCGATCTCTCCACCGGAAGGAACACCCATCATGACCGACCGCACCCTCCCCGCGCCCCGGATCTGCCCGGCCTGCGACGGCTTCGCCTCCGCCGCGATCACCCTCGGCGGCCGTGACCACCGCGGACACCTGCGCACCATCACCGCGCACTGCTCGGCCTGCCACGGCATCGGCACCCTGACCGCCCGTGTCGCCGCTCTGGCCGGGGGCCGCGCATGACCGACACCGCGACCTTCGCGGGCCTGGACCCGGTCACCCTCGGCGATCTGCTGAGCGTGGCCGGGTCGGACGGCTTCGACCGCTGGCAAGACCAGATCCGCCGCACCGGCGGCTGCGCCGACCCGATCCACCTCACCGGCTGGTCCCTCACCAAGGACAAGACCACCGGACAGACCGTGCACCACTACAGCACCGAGGGTGAGCCGGGTGGGCGGCTGCGCATCGCCTGCGGCAACCGCCGCGCCTCCCGCTGCCCCTCCTGCGCCTGGACGTACGCCGGAGACACCTACCACCTCATCCGCGCCGGACTCGCGGGCGACGACCGCCGCGACATCCCTGGCACCGTTCGGGATCATCCGCGCGTCTTCGCCACCCTCACCGCCCCGTCCTTCGGCCCGGTCCACAACCGGCCCCCCTCCAGCCGCTGCCGCTGCGGCGTCCTCCACGGCCCGGACGACTCGGCGCTCGGCACCGCCCTCGACCCCGCAACGTACGACTACGCCGCCGCGGTCCTCTTCAACAACCACGCGGGCGAGCTGTGGATGCGCTTCACCAACCGGCTGCGCTGCGAGATCGCCGCCCGCGCCGGACTCTCACAGCGCGAACTCAAGGAAGCTGCCCGCCTCTCGTATGGCAAGGTCGCGGAGTTCCAAAAGCGCGGCGCGATCCACTTCCACGCCGTGATCCGCCTCGACGGACCCGACGGGCCTGAGACTGCGCCCCCGTCGTGGGCCAGCGTCGACCTCCTCGCCGACGCGATCCGCGCCGCCGCTGCGCATTCGTACACCTCGGTCTCTGTGCCGGCCGTTTCAGACCAGCCCGCCCGCACCTTCCGCTGGGGCAAACAGCTCGACGTACGCCCGGTCAAAGCCTTCAGAGACGGCTCCGACATCACCGAGCAAGCCGTTGCCTCGTACGTCGCCAAGTACGCCACCAAGGCCGCGGAGAACACTGGCACCCTCGACCGCCGGATCGGTGAACTCGCCGAACTCGACCGCCACGGCGTCCCCGACCACGCCCGCCGCCTGATCACCGCATGCCGCGACCTCGACGGCCTCTACCCGGACCGCCGCCTCTGGGGATGGGCCCACATGCTCGGCTTCCGCGGCCACTTCTCCACCAAATCCCGCCGCTACTCGACCACCCTCGGCGAACTCCGCCAGGCCCGCGCCGACTTCCGCGCCACACAAGAGCGCGACGCCCTCGGCCTCGACGAACGCGAGCCGGACACCGTCCTCGTCCTCGCCGACTGGCAGTACGCCGGACACGGCCACACCCCCGGCGAGTCCGCGCTCGCCGCCACGATCGCCCGGGGCCTCCAGCTCAACCGCGACACCGCACGCGAAGCCCTACACGACCAGCTCGCCATGGAAGGGGCCGCAGCATGAAGGACCGTTACCTCAGCGTTGACCAGGTGGCCGAACTGCTCGGGACCTCGTCGCGTTTCCCCCGCCGCCTCGTAGCCGAGCGACGCATCACCTTCGTGAAGGTCGGCCGTCATGTCCGCATCCCGGAGAGTGCCGTGGACGCGTACATCACGGAGCACACCGTGGAGCCGATCAGCTGCCGTACCTCGCGCCTCAAGGCGGTGGCCTGATGCCCAACGACAAGGGACGCCGTCGCCGCTTCGGATCCGTGCGCAAGCTGACCTCGGGGCGCTTCCAGGCCCGCTACCGGGGCCCTGACGGTCTGATGCGCACGGCTGACAAGACTTTCGCCACGCAGACCGACGCGGACCGCTGGCTCGTCAAGCAAGAGGCAAAGATCCTTGATGGCGACTGGAAGAACCCTGACGTCAAGATCGCTTTCGGCGACTTCGCGGAGGCATGGTTCAAGGACCGCGACTACGCGGCCACCACACGGGAGCGCAACGCTGTCGTACTCAACCGATACATCCTGCCAACGTTCAGCGCGGTCCCCCTGCGGGAGATCACCACCCCACAGGTACGACGCTGGCGTACAGACCTCCTCGACGCGGGCGTCGGCGCGGCCTCCATCGCCAAGGCGTACCAAGTCGTCCGCGCGATCCTGCACACGGCCGTCGACGACGGACTGATCGAGCGCAACCCGTGCCGGATCAAAGGCGCCGGATCAGTCACGCACACCGAGCGGCCGTTCCTCTCCGTTCCGGAGGTGTACCGCCTGGCCGACGCTGTTCCGCCTCACTGCCGCGCGCTGATCCTCCTCGCGGCGTTCTGCGCGCTCCGCTTCGGCGAGCTGGCGGCCCTCCAGCGCCGTGACATCGACCTGGAGGCCCGTACCGTCTCCGTCCGCCGCGCCTACGCCGAGACGCGCGCCAACGGCCTCACCGTCAAGGCTCCCAAGAGCGCGGCCGGTGTCCGTACCGTCGCCTTCCCGGCCTCCCTTGCCGAGGAGTTGGCGCACCACCTGGCCGAGTACGCCGATGCCGGCCGAACCGGGCTCGTCTTCGTCGGGGCCCGCGGTGGTGTCCTGCGCCGGAACAACTTCCGGCGGATCTGGCTCCGCGCGCTCGCCGCGACCGGCCTGGGCGACGTCCACTTTCACGACCTCCGGCACACCGGCAACACCCTCGCCGCGACGGGCGGCGCCTCCACGCGCGAGTTGATGCACCGCATGGGGCACTCGTCCGTGCGGGCAGCGCTGATCTATCAGCACCTCGTCAACGGTCGTGACCATGTGATCGCCGACTACGTGGACGGTCAGATCAGGAAGGTGAAGCGGCCCCCGCACGGCCCATCTGGCACGTAAGTGGCACGGCGCCGAAGAGTGGCCGCGAACGACTAAGACCCAGGTCCCCGGATTCGCACCGGTTGACCTGGGCCTTACTCATGTCCCGAGACTGGTGGGCGCGGACGGTTTCGAACCGCCGACATCTGCCTTGTAAGGGCAGCGCTCTACCACTGAGCTACGCGCCCGGGATGATTCGACAGCCTACCTTGCCCGTGGTGGTACCCCGCAAACCCGTATCGTCCGGCAAAGTCCCAGGGCCCAGGGCGAACTATCCGGCCCGTGTGTTCGTCATTAACCGGTGGGAGAATGACAGCGGGCAGGGCGGATGAGTGCACGGGCGAGGGCAGCACGGGAGAGGGTAGTGACGGCGACACCACCGATGCGGCCGTATGCGTCGTCCATGCGAGCGCGCGCCGCGCTTCGCGATCTGCTCGGGCTCGTCCTGCTTCCGCTGCCTCTCATCGCCGTAGCTGTCGCTGCGGCACCGGCCGCGTTCGCCGGGGGCGGCACCCGGCGCTGGTTCGGGCGTGGGGAGGGCCAGCGGGCGGAGGCGCAGGCCGCCAAGGACGCCGCCGCGGCCGCGTTCTACGAACTCGACACCGCCCAGCGCGATCTGCGGATCTCCATCGAGACCATCACGGCCGTCGACGACTCTCCCGCCGCGCGCCGCACCGTTTCCGACTTCGAGGCTCTCGGCCGGCGGATCGACGAGGCCAGCCTGCAGTACATCACCGCCGTGGACGCGCACGACCTCGACCGGGACGACCTGGAGGCGTCGGTCGCTTCGCGGGCGCGCGCCGAGCTGAGCCGGGCCAAGGACGAGCTGACCAAGGTGAAGCTGGACCTCGACCGGTTCTCGCAGGGCCTCGGGCCGCTGCTCGGGAAGGCCGAGACGCAGCTGGCGCGGCTGGCCCCCGCCGTCGAGCGGGCCCGGCAGGCGCTCCTCGCGGCGAGCAACTCCCTGGACGCCGTGCGCGGCGCCGGGCTCAAGGCCGACGATCTCGCCGCCCGCCTCGCCGCCCTCGGGCCCGAGCTCACCCGGCTCAACCAGGGCGCGGGCCAGCATGGTGTGCCGGAGACCCTGGAGCGCGCCGAGCGGGTTGCCCGGGACGCCGAGGCCGTGCGGGCCGAGGCGCAGCGGCTGCCGGAGCGCGCCGCCGAGATCGACCGCCGCCTCGTGTCGCTGCGGACGCGCGCGCAGGCTCTGACCACGCGGGCCGGGCAGGTCGAGCCCATCCTGAGCGAGCTGCGCAGACGGTTCACGGCCCCCTGCTGGCAGGACCTCCAGCATGTGCCGGAGCGCGCCGCGGAGAACGTAAGGCAGGCGGAGCTGAAGCTCGGCGAGGCGCGTGCGGCGCGGGACGAGCAGCGGTGGCCGGACGCGACGTCGCGCCTGTCGACGGTCCGGGCCCTGCTGAATACGACGGACGAGGACGTGTCCGCCGCCTCCGACCGGCTGCACCGGCTGAACGCCGTGGCGAAGGACCCGCAGCAGGAGATCGACCGGACCCGGTTCGCCATCCGGGACGCGCAGCGGCTCGCCATGTCGGGACGCAGCACACCCGAGCCGCGGCACGCCCGCCCCCTCGACGACTCCGTGGCCCGCCTCGACCGCGCCGTCGCCGCTCTTGAGGGGCGCCACCCCGATTACTGGCATTTCCTCACGGAGACGGGGGCCGTCCGGCAGACGGTCGCCCGCGTCGTCGCCCAGATAAGAGAGGAGCGGGGGGCCCACTCCTGAGCCGCACTCTCGTGAGCCGCATCCTCCCAAGCCGCCCGTCCTGAGCCGGCCCCTGAGCCGCACCCTCCCGAGCCGCCCCTCCTGAGCTGGGCTCCTGAGCTGCCCGCCCATACCTGACCCCCGAGCCGTCCCTGTTGGCGCCCTCGGGGCGACGGGCGGATCCTTGAGGTACGTACGTGCAAGGGAGGCGACCATGGCCACGCATGTACGCGAAGTCCGCCCAGCCCGGTTCCGGCACTCGCGCGTCGTCCTCGACGATCATCTGCCCGTCGACCACGGACTCAGCATGGTCTACCGGATAGGCGCGGGCCTGATGGGGCTCGTGCTGGTCGCCTTCGGCATTCTGGGGCTCATCGATCACATCGGATTCTTCGACACCGGCGGTGACAGAGTCGCCGGCCTGAACACGAACGGTGCCCTCAGCGTCCTGTCCATCTGCGTCGGCCTGATCCTTTTCGCCGGCATGGTCATGGGACGGAACATCGCCTCGACGATCAACATGACCTTCGGCATCCTGTTCATCCTCAGCGGCTTCGTGAATCTCGCCCTTCTCCAGACCGACTACAACTTCCTCGCGTTCCAGATCCAGAACGTGCTGTTCAGCTTCGTGGTCGGTGTGATGCTGATGGCCTTCGGGATGTACGGGCGCGTCAGCGGAACGCTGCCGCACGACAACCCGTACTGGCGTGCGCGCCACCCGGAAGCCGCCGCCCGCGAGGACCGCGTACACGCCGCCCGGCAGCCGCACCCCACCCCCGAGGTCACCAGAGCCGCCGGGGCCACCGAGGTCTCCGGCGCCACCGAGACCACAAAGATCACGAAGATCGCGAAGATCACTGATGGGTCCGGGCGCCGAGAATAATTGATAAATAACCGGCTCACGTGCCAGGCTGCCCCCATGACGCGCAAGGACAGGGGCAGCTCGCGCACGGACGGCCCGAGCCGGGACGGCGCGCCGGGGGTCTCGTACACCGGACGCGGCGTCCACCGGATCGCCGTGGAGGCGCTCGCGCGGCGGATCTTCGACGGGACGTACTCGGAGGGGGATCTCCTCGATCTGCCGGGGCTCATGGCCGAACTGGACATCAGCCAGACCGTGCTGCGCGAGGCGATCAAGGTGCTGACCACCAAGGGTCTGCTGGACGCCCGGCAGAAGCGGGGGACGTTCGTACGCCCGCGAGACGACTGGAACCTCCTCGACAGCGACGTACTGCGCTGGACGATCGACTCCGGCGCGCCCGGCGCCTTCTTCACCGACCTCCTTGAGCTCCGCCGCGCCGTCGAGCCGGCCGCGGCCGCGCTCGCCGCGTTGCACCGCACGGACGCGGATCTCGCCGCCCTCGACGCCGCACTGAGCGCGATGGCCGCCGCCGAGCAGACGCCCGGCATGACCGACGCCGTCATGACCGAAGGCGTCATGACCGAAGGCGACCCCGTTCTCGCCGTACGCGCCGACGCCTCCTTCCACACGGCGCTCCTCACCGCCTCCGGCAACCCCTTCTTCGCGCAGATGCGCCGCGTCATCATCCCGGCCCTGGTCGTACGGGACCGGCTCGTGCACGCCGGACGGCACGAACACCCGCTGCCCGCCCATGCCCGGGTCGCCGACCGCGTGCGCGCGCGGGACCAGGACGGCGCGTTCGCCGCGATGCTCGACGTGATCGAACTGTCCAAGCGCGGACACCCCTGACACCGGCCCCGCCCCACCCCCGTAACACCCGAGAGGAACCCGTACGTGAAGATCGCCCGCATCGAGACCTTCCTCGCTCCGCCCCGCTGGATGTTCGTCCGCGTGGAGACCGACGAAGGGGTCGTCGGCTGGGGTGAGCCCGTCGTCGAGGGGCGCGCGGAGCCGGTGCGGGCCGCCGTCGAGGTACTCGCCGAATATCTGGTCGGCCAGGACCCGCTGCGCATCGAGGACCACTGGCAGGTCATGACCAAGGGCGGCTTCTACCGCGGCGGGCCGGTCCTGTCGTCCGCCGTCGCCGGGCTCGACCAGGCGCTGTGGGACATCAAGGGCAAGACGTACGGGCAGCCGGTGCACCAGTTGCTCGGCGGGCCGGTGCGCGAGCGGATCCGCGCGTACGCCTGGGTGGGCGGGGACGAGCCGAGCGAGGTCAGGGACGCGGTGAGCGCCCAGGTCGAGGCCGGGTTCACGGCGGTGAAGATGAACGGCAGCGGGCGCATGACGCCGCTCGCCACGCGCGAGGAGGTCCGCGCGTGCCTGTTGCGCGCGGAGACGGCCCGTGAAGTCCTCGGTGACGAACGGGACTTCGCGCTCGACTTCCATGGCCGCGTCTCCCCCGCGAACGCCCGCCGGCTGCTCCCGCTGCTCGCCGAGTACGCGCCCCTGTTCGTCGAGGAGCCCGTCCTCTGCGAACACATGCACGCCGTCCCCGACCTGGTGAACGCCTCCAACATCCCGATCGCGCTCGGCGAACGGCTCTTCACCCGACGGGAGTTCCTCGCCCCGCTCCAGGCCGGCGTCGCCGTGGTGCAGCCCGATATCTCACACGCGGGCGGCATCTCCGAGCTGCGCCGCATCGCCGCGCTCGCCGAGATGTACGGGGCCCACATCGCGCCGCACTGCCCGCTCGGTCCCGTGGCCCTCGCCGCGAGCCTCCAAGTCGCCTTCACCACACCGAACTTCCTGATTCAGGAGCAGTCGATCGGCATCCACTACAACAAGGACGCCGAACTCCTCGACTACGTCGCCGACCGCGAGCCGTTCCGCTTCGTCGGGGGATCGCTGGTGCGCACCGAACGGCCCGGCCTCGGCGTGGACATCGACGAGGCGGCCGTACGCGCCGCCGACGCCAAGGGTCACGCCTGGCGCAACCCCGTGTGGCGGTACGAGGACGGCTCGTTCGCCGAGTGGTGACCCGAGTCGAGTATCTAAGCTTACAAAGCACCCTTAAGCGCACTTAAGAGCCCCTAAACGCCCCGAAACGCCCCTTTGAAAGGAATCGAGGAAGAGCACCATGGACTTCACTACCGCACTGCGCGCCGAGCGCCTCGTGGCGATCGTCCGGGGAAGCGATCCCGACGCGTCGTTCCGTACGGTCATGGCCCTGGCCGAGGCCGGAATCCCGCTGGTGGAGGTGTCGCTCAGCGGCCGTGACGCCCTCACGGTGATCCGCAGGGCGCGGGACGAGCTCGGCGACGACGTCTGGCTGGGCGCGGGCACGGTCCTGACCGCCGAGGACGCCCGCGAAGCGGCCGCGGCCGGGGCGAACCTCATCGTGACGCCAGGGCTCGGCCCCGGGGTCGACGAGTCCCTGCGGCAGGGCCTGCCCGTGCTCGCCGGGGTGCTCACCCCGACCGACGTCATCGCGGCCGAGGCGTCGGGGGCGACGGCCCTGAAGATCTTCCCGGCGTCGGCGATGGGCGGCCCGTCGTATCTGAAGGCGCTGCGAGGGCCGTTCCCCCGGACGCCGTTCGTGCCGGTGGGCGGGGTCGACGCGGCGGCGGCGACCGCCTATCTGGAGAGCGGCGCCATCGCGGTCGGGGTCGGCTCGCCGCTCATCGGCGACGCGGCGGACGGCGGGGACCTGGGTCAGCTGCGCAAGCGGGCGGCCGAGTTCAAGGCGGTGTGCGGATGACGGCGCCGGGACCGGCTTCGGGGCCGAGCCCTTTCCCGGCCGCCTCCCCCGTTGCCTCCCCCATCACGTCCCCCGACGCCTCCCCCGACGCCTCCCCCGTCGACGTGCTCACCTTCGGCGAGACGATGGTCGCGCTGCGCGGCCACGGGCCGTTCAAGCTGGGCGGCTCGATGGACCTGTCCGTCGCGGGAGCCGAGTCGAACGTCGCCATCGGGCTCACCCGGCTCGGCCACAGCGTCCGCTGGGCGGGCGCGGTCGGCGCCGACGAGGCGGGCGAACTGGTCCTGCGCACGTTGCGCGCCGAAGGCGTCGACACGTCCTGCGTCACCCGTGACACCGGCGCCCCTACGGGCCTGATCCTGTTCGAGCCGCGGCTGCCCGAGGTGACGCGGGTCCAGTACTACCGTGCAGGCTCGGCGGGTTCGCGGCTCGACGCCGACCGCGTCGAGCGGGCCTTCGCGGCCGGTCCGCCGCCCCGCGTCCTGCATCTGACGGGGATCACGCCCGCGCTCGGCACCTCCGCGCGCGACGCGTGCCGGCGCGCCCTGCACCTCGCCCGCGAACACGGCGTTCCGGTCAGTCTGGACGCCAACTATCGCTCTCGGTTGTGGAGTTCGGAGGAGGCCGCTGCCGAACTGCGCGACTGGATCCCGTACGTGGACGTCCTCATCGCCTCCGACGACGAGCTGCCGCTGTGCGCGCCGCCCGGGCCGGACGCGGTCAAGACCCTCCTCGGTCTCGGGGTGCGCGAGGTCGTCGTCAAGCTCGGCGCCGACGGGGCGGTCGCCCACTCGGCCGGCGGTGAGCTACGTGTCCCGGCCCGGCCGGTGCGCGCGGTGGACGCCGTCGGGGCCGGTGACGCCTTCGTCGCCGGCTATCTCTCCGCGCTCCTCGACGGCGAGGACATAGCCGTCCGCCTCGACCGCGCCGTGACGACGGGCGCCTTCGCGGTCGCGCAGCCGGGCGACTGGGAGGGGGCCCCCACGCGGGCGGAACTCGGGCTGCTCGGGGCGGGCCAGGGGACCGTCGTGCGCTGACGTCCGCCGGGCGTGGCCGCTAACCTGTGCCCATGCCACGCTACGAGTACCGCTGCCGGACCTGCGGCGACACGTTCGAACTGAGCCGCCCCATGGCCGAGTCCTCGGCCCCCGCGGACTGCCCCGCGGGCCACGACGACACGGTGAAGCTGCTGTCGACGGTCGCCGTGGGCGGCACCGCATCGACCTCCGCCCCGGCCCGCCCCGCGGGCGGCGGAGGCGGGGGCTGCTGCGGCGGGGGCTGCTGCGGGTGACCTCCGGCGGTTGAGTCCACGGAGGGTGAGTGCATGGGGGCCTAACCCGTACGTACGGCGTGCGGGTGGCCCCTACGGGTACGTGCGGGGGTTCCGGACCTCCCCGATCAGCTCCCGCAGGATCGTCTCGCCCGCCGCGACACCCCGGTCCTCCAGGGCCGTGACGTGGGGTGCCGTCCAGCCCACGTCCGCCAGCTCGCCGTGGCCGGGGCGCCAGGCGTGGTCGGCCGCGAGGAGCAGGTCCGCGTCGAGCAGGGAGTCGCCGGCCGCCAGCGTGAGGTCGGCGCCCGAGCGGCGGGCCACCTCACGCATGGCCGCACTCTTGGTGAGCGGCTTCGGGACGGCGTAGATCTTGCGGCCCTGGAGGGAGACCGTCCAGCCGCGGCTCTCCGCCCACACGGCGAGTTCCTTGACCCAGCCCTCCGGGAGCAGGGACCGCTCGACCACGAGATACGCGAAGAGGTCCTCGGCTACGCGTTCCTTCAGGAGCCACGCCGGGTCGGCCGTCCGCACCAGATGCGCCCGCACCTCGTCGAGCGGCGCGCACTGGGCGCCGAGCCGCTCGCCCACAGCGGCACGCCAGTCCGGGTCGGACACCCCGTCCACCAGCAGGTGCCCGCCATTGGCGCAGATCGCGAACTGCGGTGCGGGGCCCGGGAGATGGATGCGACCGTACTGCTCGCGGGTGCGGGTCGTGGTCGGGACGAAGAGTGCGCTGCGGCCGAGTTCGCCGAGCAGCGCGGCCGCGTCCTCGGTGACGTAGGAGAGGGGCTTGCCCTCGTAGACCTCGACGCACAGCAGGCGCGGCGCCTGGGCGTCGGGCATGGTCAGGCCGAGGGCTGCGGCGGAGTAGATCAGGGTGCGGTCGAGGTCGCTGGCGACCAGGGTGACGGGCGTCGCGCTCACTTCGCGCCCACCGCCTTGCCGTCCGCGCCGGTGGCGCCCCGCGTGTACTTCGGGTGGATCAACCCGACGCAGGTGTAAGGGAGTTCGGCGACCTCCTCGACGGGCACCCCGCGCTGCTCGGCGAGCAGGCGTACGTGGTCGAGATCCGCGCCGGCGCCCGTGCGGGCGAGTATCTTCCACGGGACGCGGCGCAGCAGCACGCGGGTCGTCTCGCCGACGCCGGGCTTCACGAGGTTCACGTCGTGGATCTCGTACTCCTCGCTGATGCGCTCAACAGCCGCCCAGCCCTCCCAGGTGGGCGCGCGGTCGGCGGAGAGCATCTCCTTGACCTGGGCGTCCACGGCGTCGGCGACCTCGTCGAAGCGGGCCTCGACCGTGTCGAGGAAGTGCGTGGAGACGTCCGCCTCGGCGAGCTCGCGGTAGAACTTGCCGCCGTGGAAGTCGTTCGGCCCGACGAGGTCGGCGCGCAGCACCGTACGCGATATCAGGCCGGAGACCGTCGAGTTGAGGCACGCGGACGGGATGAGGAAGTCCTCACGGGTGCCGTAGGTGCGCACGCAGGAACCAGGGTCGGCGAGCACCGCGATCTCCGGGTCGAAACCAGGGCCTCCCTCATTTTGCTGATGGGCCTCAAGCGCTTCCGCCAGTTCGCGGGTGATCGCGCCCTTGCCGGTCCAGCCGTCGACGAAGACGACGTCGGCCGGGTCGTGGTGGGCGGCGAGCCAGCGCAGCGCGTTCGCGTCGATGCCGCGGCCGCGCACGATCGAGACGGCGTAGTGCGGCAGGTCGAGGCCGCGCCGCGCCTGCGCCCACCGGCGCATCAGCACGCCGACGGGCGTCCCGGCGCGGGCGAGCGAGACGAGTACGGGGCGCGGGGACCGCTCCGCGAGCACGGTCTCGGTCACGACGCCGACGGCCTGCGCGATCCGCGCGGCGGACACCTCCAGGGCGGACTGGAACAGCGCCTGGTACTCGGCGCTCGGCTGGTACTCGACGGGCAGCGACTCGGCGTAGTGCGCGCCACCGCCCTGTATCGCCTCCTCGCGCTCCTCGGTCGGGGCCTCCAGCTCGACGTCCGAGAGGTCCTGGAGCAGCCAGCCGACCTCGTCGGGCGCGTACGAGGAGAAAGCGGGGCCGCGGAGGGGCTCGGGGAGCGTGGGGGGCACGAGGGGCCTTTCGGGGGCGGCCTTTGCGGGGGTGGCCCTCTCGGGGGCAGCCCTTCCGGGGGCAGCCCTATCAGGGACGTACGAGGGCACGACGGCGAGCAGCACGCGCGGGGTGTGCTCGGCCAGACGCGCCAACAGGCCGTCGGGAGCATGCAGTTGAGGTGTGTCCGCAGTGGAGTCGACGACGGCGACGATCGCGTCGAAGTCGCCGCCCGCGACGTTGTACGCGTACCGCTCGCCCGGCCCGTCGGCCGGGTCGTCGTGGGCGGGGAAGACGAGGCGGGTGCGGATCGCGTAGCCGGGGTCGTCGACGGCGAGGACCGGCGAACGAGTCGTGGTGGAGTAGCGCACCTGCGCCTGCGTACCCTTCTCGACCTCGCGGGCCAGGGCGAGCGGCGCGTACATCAGCTCCTCGAAGCCGAGGACGAGCACGCGGCGGGCGTCCCCCAGGGGAGCGACGAGGCGGGCGGCCATCGCGGGCAGCGCCGCGTCGAGCGCCGCGCGGTGCTCCGGCGTGAAGCCGTGCCGGCCCCCGTCGGGCACAGACGCGGGCCAGCCGAGATCCACACGCGTCACGCTGCCGGGCTCGGCGCGCGACTCGCTGCCCGGCTCGCTGCGCGGCTCGGTGTGCGCCGTCGGGACCTCGGCGAGGGACTCGTGGTGGGCGACCAGGGCCTGACCCTTGGCGAGGACGTCGTCGGGGAGCTTGACGGTGCCGGACGCGGACGCGACCAGGTCGACGCGGGCGCCGATCTCACGGGCGAAGTCGGCCAGGCGGTCCCGGTCGTCGGGCGAGCGCATGTCGACGAGGGCGACGATGACGTAGTGCTCGCGCGGGTAGCGCTCGTGCAGGGCGCGGATCGTGTTCAGGACCGTATTGCCCGTGGAGAACTCGTCGTCGACGAGGACGAGCGCACCGTCCCCCGCGAGGAGGCGGGGGTCCTCGGGCAGCAGCAGATGCGAGGTGGCGTGCGAGTGGGACTCCTCGAAGCCGCCCGCGCGGGCCACCCCGTCGACGGGGCGCCGCGTCGAGTGCAGATAAGGCGCGAGGCCCAGGCCGTCGGCTACGGAGTGCCCGAGGCCCGTCGCCGTCTCGGCGTATCCGAGCACGACGGCCCGCCGCGCCGCGTTGTCGCCGAGCAGCTCGCGCACCCGTAGACCGAGGTCGTAACCGGCGCGCCAGACCACGGCCGGCGACTGCGGCACGTGTTTGCCCAGGACGTTCGACACGAGCAGATGGGCCCGCTTGGGATTGCGGCGCAGGGCAAGGCCCAGCAGCCCGGATATCTCCTCGTCACCGACGAGCTCGACTCCGAGCCGCTGTGCGACCCATGTCCCCGACCAGACCACTTCGCCCCTTTTCATTGCTTTCATCATGACTCGCGCGCTCATCACGCGGGCAGGCCGGCATTGAGCAGCTCCACGAAGCCGACGTCCTCATGAGCGACGCCGAAGGCCTCCGCCCGCTGAAGAGTCCGCTCGGCCCAGGCCCGGTGCGGCTTCACTTCATTCATCTTGTTCGTGTACGCGGATCTGAGGACGCCGCCACCGCCCCGCTCGGGCCGCAGAATGTCCTGGGCGTCCCCGTACTCCTCGTGACTGACCACGGACAGTGCGTGCACGGGCATCACGTGCGAGGGATGGATGCAGGTCTTGCCGAGCAGCCCGTTGGCCCGGTCCAGCTCGATCTCGCGCAGCAGGCCGTCCATGTCGTGCTCGATGAGCGCCTGTCGCAGCTCGACGGCCCGGCTCTCCAGGAAGGGGCTGCGGCGCAGCTGCGGCTTGAACATCCGCTCCTGGTGCCGGAAGTACTCCCAGACAGGGCCGGTCACGGTGAAGCCGGTGCCGTCGGCGCGGCCGAGCAGATTGACCACGTCCCCGATCACGGAGGCCACGACCTGGACGTCGTACGCGGTCATGTCCGGCGGCCTGCGCAGTCCGTACGCGGAGCAGAAGTCGGTCACGCCGAGGCGCAGGGCCAGGACGCGGTCGCGGTACTTGTCGACGGTGCGGGCGATCCCGGCGAGGGTGTCACCCCGCGTCTCCAGATGCAGGAGCTCGGGCGACTCCAGGACGGGCATCGCGAAGAGGCGCCGCCCGGTGGCCGCCTCCGCGGCGGAGAGCGCCTCCAGGAACGGCACGCCCCGCTCCTCGGTGAATTTCGGCAGTACGAATCCGGACAGCAGCCGCACGGCGGGGCCGAGACGGCGCACGAGGTCGGTGATCTGCCCGGCGGCGCGGACGCGGATGAACAGCAGCGGAGGCTGTGCGTCCGGTCGGGCCGCGAGGTCGGTGAACTGCCTGACCAGGTTCTCCTCGGCGTCCGCGACCTCGGCGTCGTCGATCGAGTCCTCCAGGCACAGCACCATCGAGACGACGCCCCGGCCCGCCTGCTTGAGGACGTCGTCGGCGAGGCGCGGCCGCGTGGCCGGGCTGTAGAGCGTGGCACCGAGGGCCGCCGCGAGCATGCGGGGCGACGAGTCCGCGGTGAAGTCACCGGGCTCCCGGTAGAACAGGCGCTGCCGCACCTCAGGGGCGATATGCCCGAAATGACGCATGAGACTCCCCCGTCGTGCCGCTCAGGCCCGAATTTAAGTGGCCGGTAATAGTACGTAGGGACCCATGTCAAGGGTTCCCACCGGGCATGAAATTCAGGTAACCCACCCATGTCGAGTATGTCGCTCGGCCCCGCCATCTCGGGCCCCCGCGTTGTCCTGGCCAGGACAGGGAAGGCAGGATGACCGCATGACGCACGCGATGCTGAAGGGGTCGAACGTCCCTCTCGAAACCACGGCGGTCCGCGCCGTGCTGCGCTGGACCAGCGGCCAGGGCGTGCCCGACGTCGACGCCTCGGCCCTGCTCCTCGGCCCCGACGGTCGCGTACGGTCCGACGAGGACTTCGTCTTCTACAACCAGCCCCGGCACCCCTCAGGCAAGGTCTGGCGGCTCGGCAAGAAGCGCGTCACCGACGGACTCACCGACACGATCCAGTCGGACCTGGCCGGCCTCGGCCCCGAGGTCGGCCGCGTCCTCCTCGTGGCCTCGGCGGACGACGTCCCCTTCGACCGCGTACCCGCCCTGCGGATCCTCCTGTACGACGCCGCGGCCGCCGAGGGCGAGCCCCTCGCCCACTTCGACGTGAAGCCGGAGACGGGCGCCGAGACGGCACTGATCTGCGGCGAGCTGTACCGGCGCGGCGAGGGCTGGAAGTTCCGGGCCCTGGGCGAGGGCTACTCGAACGGCCTGGTCGGCCTGGCCACGGACTTCGGCATCTCGGTGGACGAGTCGGAGCCGGCGACGGATCTTCCGGCGTCGTCCCCGCCGGGCCCGATGCCGGCCGCCGAACCGTCCTTCCCGCCACCGGCCCCCGACACCTCGTTCACGGGATCGGGGTCGGGGTCGGCGTCGGGGTCGGGGTCCGGGTCGGGGTCCGGGTCGGGGTCCGGTTGGGGATCCGGGTCGGATTCGGGTTCGGGTTCGGGTTCGGGTTACGGGTATCCGCAGGCGCCCGCGCCGCAGCCCCTCGCTGCGTCGCTCCCCCAGGCCGCGCCCCAGCCCGTCTCCCAGCCGTCGTACGGGTATCCGCCGGCGGCGCCCACGCAGCCCGCGCCGCTCGCCATGCCGGTGCCGACGACGCAGCCCGCGTACGGCTATCCGCAGCCGGTGCAGCCGCTGCCCGACCCGAACTTCGCCCTGCCGCCGCAGGGCCCGCAGTTCATCTCCCGCTGAGACCGCGACCGGCCCCGGGCGACTCGGGGCCGGACAGGGGCCGGACAGGGCGGCGGGGCAGAGGCCCCCGCGTCGGGCCTAACGCTCCCCGACCTTGGACTTGTACCCCCGGCCCCACTGAAGTCCCCACCCGTACAGCCGGTCCAGCTCGGCCTGGAACCCGTACACGAACTTCACCTCGCGTCGCACGATCAGCTCGCCCTTGACGTTCTCGATCGTGACGACGGCGCAGGAGCGGGCCTGTGGGGCGCGCTCGTCGAGGCTGATCTCGACGCGTGGTCCGTTGCTCGGGTAGAGCGTGACGTGGGCGTGCGTACGGTCGAACGCCGGTGTCTGGTCGTAGATGTAGACGAAGACAAGCAGTCGCTTGATGGACTCGCGGTGATCGAGATTGACGTAGATCGTCTCACCCGACGCCGAGCCGAACCGGTCGTCCCCGCTGAGCTTCACGTACGGCGGCGCGTTGAGCGCGCCGAAGAAGCTGCCGAGCGGCTGCACCACGCCCTTCTCCCCGTCGGTCAGTTCGTAGAGACAGCCGAGGTCAAGGTCCACATTGACCATGCTCTGCGTATGGGCCTGCACCACATCGGGCTTGAACAGCTTGAAGGGGTGCCGCAGCAGGCTCTCGCGCTCCGGGCCGCCGATGTCCGAGGTCCGCATCCGCCAGGACAGGTTGATGCGCAGATTTCCGGTGGCCGCCCCCTGTTTGGTGAGCGAGACAACCGGGTGCCGCTTGGTGAGTTCGATGGAGTTCGATGCGGCGCTGCCCGACTCGAACTCCGCCGCACGCCCCCGCCACAGTCCGTCCCAGAAGGACATTTCGCCCCCAAGTGCCCATGTTTCATGGTCCAGTTACGCCGACGGGGCGGCCGGTGAGGAGTTCTCCTCGCAGACCGCCCCGCTCACAGCGTTCCAGGATCAGAGCCCGGACGAAACCTCAGCCTTCTCGCCCGAGGCCGTCACTTTTCCCTCGGCGGCCGCGATTCGCGAGTTGCGACGCACCGACGACCAGAACGACCAGGCGATCAGGATGACGCCGACCAGGCCCGTGATGACCTCGTTGATCTCGTACTGAATCGTGACCAAGAGGATCACGGCGAGGGCGCCGATCGCGTAGTGCGCGCCGTGCTCCAGGTACACGTAGTCGTCCAGGGTGCCCTGGCGGACCAGGTAGACCGTGAGCGAACGGACATACATGGCACCGATACCGAGGCCGAGCGCCATCAGCACGATGTCGTTGGTGATGGCGAAGGCGCCGATGACGCCGTCGAAGGAGAACGAAGCGTCCAGGACCTCGAGGTAGAGGAACATGAAGAACGCGGCCTTGCCCGCCATCACTATGGCCGGCGCGGCCTTGCCGCTCTTCCTGGCCTCTTCCTCGACCTCGTGCTCGCGCTCCTCTTCCTCCTCCAGGCGGTTCTCGAAGTACCCGGAGAGACCGCCCACGATGAGATAGGTGATCAGACCGGCGATGCCGGCGATGAGCACTGTCTCGGCCTTGTCCACATGGACGCCACCGTGCTGGTGGGCGTGCGTGGCCACGGTGAACGAGGAGATCAGGAGCACGATCATCGCGATGCAGACCGACAGCATGTCGACCTTGCCGAGCTTGGCGAGCGGACGCTCGATCCAGCGCAGCCACTGGACGTCCCGCTCCTCGAAGATGAAGTCGAGGAAGATCATCAACAGGAACATGCCACCGAACGCGGCGATCGACGGATGCGCGTCGGTCACCAGCTGCTGGTACTTGTCCTTGTCGTTGAGCGCGAGCTTGACCGCCTCGATGGGGCCGAGCTTGGCGCTGACCGCGACGATCACGACGGGGAAGACCAGTCGCATACCGAAGACGGCGATCAGCACACCGACCGTGAGGAAGATCTTCTGCCAGAAGGCATTCATCTTCTTCAGGATTCCGGCATTGATCACCGCGTTGTCGAAGGACAACGAGATCTCGAGGACGGCAAGGATCGCGACGACCCCGAATGCCGTCCATCCGTCATAGAACACCGCCGCGACCAGGCCGAGCGCAGTAATTGCGAACGACCAGCCGAAGGTTTTCAAAACCACTGGCTACCCCATCAAGTGAGTACGGGTCTCCCCCGCGCCGGTAGGACGGGGCTCCCCCGCTCCGCGCACGGCTTTACGAAACATTGACCCCGAAGTCTAGAGCGATGCCGCGGAGGCCCGACGCGTACCCCTGCCCAACGGCGCGGAACTTCCATTCGCCGCCGTACCGGTACACCTCGCCGAAGATCATCGCGGTCTCCGTGGACGCGTCCTCGCTCAGGTCGTAGCGGGCGAGTTCCTGACCGTCCGCCTGATTGACCACGCGGATGAACGCGTTGCTGACCTGGCCGAACGTCTGTCCTCGGTTGTCCGCGTCATGGATCGAGACCGGAAAGACGATCTTGTCGCAGAACGCCGGCACCTTGGACAGGTCGATCAGAATCGACTCGTCGTCGCCCTCACCCTCACCGGTGAGGTTGTCACCGGTGTGCTCGACGGAGCCGTCCGGGCTGGTGAGCTGGTTGTAGAAGATGAACCACTCGTCGCCGAGCACCCGGCCGTCCTTGCACAGCAGCGCGCTGGCGTCGAGGTCGAAGTCGGCTCCGGTGGTGGAACGCGCGTCCCAGCCGAGTCCGATCAGCACCTGCGTGAGGTTCGGTGCGGCCTTGGAGAGGGAGACATTGCCCCCCTTGGCGAGCGTGACGCCCATGATCGTGGTCCTCCCCGGTGTGATGTCGCTTGAGTTGTCGAGCGCGTCCGGCGCCGCACTCGCGTGCGGCGCCGGACGGTCATGCGGTCGTGCTCGGCTCAGACGTTGACGCCGAAGTCCTGCGCGATGCCGCGCAGACCGGAGGCGTAACCCTGGCCGATGGCGCGGAACTTCCACTCCGCGCCGTTCCTGTACAGCTCGCCGAAGACCATGGCGGTCTCCGTCGAGGCGTCCTCGGAGAGGTCGTACCGGGCGATCTCCGCCTCGCCCGCCTGGTTCACGACGCGGATGAACGCGTTGCGCACCTGGCCGAACGACTGCTGACGGTTCTCGGCGTCGTAGATGGAGACCGGGAACACGATCTTGTCCACATCGGCCGGGACGCCGGCGAGGTTGACCTTGATCTGCTCGTCGTCACCCTCACCTTCACCCGTGATGTTGTCGCCGGTGTGCTCGACCGAGCCGTCCGGGCTCTTCAGATTGTTGAAGAACACGAAGTTGGCGTCACTGCTGACCTTGCCCTCCGCGTTCGTCAGGATGGCGCTGGCGTCAAGGTCGAAGTCCGTACCGGTGGTGGTACGGACGTCCCACCCGAGGCCGATGATGACCGCGGTCAGGCCAGGAGCCTCCTTGGTCAGCGATACGTTGCCGCCCTTGCTGAGACTGACTCCCACGAGTCCTCCCATTGGTGTCGGGGGCGGGGAGCCCCGTCGTGCATTGGTATCGGATCAACGTCTGGATCCTAGTGACCGGTTCCCGGCAGCCACAGGCTCCGCACCCGAAGAATCCCAGGGTGTCATCCCCGGGACATCCCCGAGAGATGCGCGAACCACTCCCGTGTGACCCCTGAGGGGTCAGAGGGTGTCGATCGCCTTGACGTACTCATTGAGGTCGCGGGCGTCCGGCAGGCCGTTGACGACGGTCCAGCGGACCACGCCCTCCTTGTCGATGATGAAGGTGCCGCGCACCGCGCAGCCCTTCTCCTCGTCGAAGACGCCGTACGCGCGCGAGGCCTCGCCGTGCGGCCAGAAGTCCGACAGGAGCGGGTACTCGAGGCCCTCCTGCTCGGCGAAGACGCGCAGGCTGAACGGCGAGTCGTTCGACACGGCGAGCAGCTGGACGTCGTCGTTGACGAACTTCGGCAGCTCGTCGCGCAGGGCGCACAGCTCGCCGGTGCAGACGCCGGTGAAGGCGAACGGGTAGAAGAGCAGCACCACGTTCTTCTCACCCCGGAAGTCCGAGAGCCGCACGGTCTCGCCGTGCTGCGTCTTGAGCTCGAAATCCGGAGCCTTCGTGCCGACCTCGATCGTCATGGTCAAGCTTTCCTTCCGTGGAGCCGTTCGGGTGAGGCCCAGCCTAGGCGCCGAGGGCGGTACCCCGGCGTGGGGCCCCGGCGCGGGACCCCACGTGGCCACGTGGCCCGGGCAAGCGTGCGGCCCCCGTCGACGCGTCATGGCGTCGGCGGGGGCCGCACGGAGTGTCTGCTGGGGTCTTTCGTCGGCTAGCGCTTCTTGGCGGCCGCCTTCGGCGTGACAAGGCGGCTACCGGCCCAGTCCTTGCCCACGCTGATGCTCTTGGTCTGCGAGAGCCCGGCAGTGGTGGCGGCCTCGCCGATCTCGCTCGGCTCGACGTAACCGTCACGCCCGGTCTTCGGCGTCAGGAGAAGGATGGAACCGCCTTCTTCCATGTACGCGATGGCATCCACCAGAGCGTCAGTAAGGTCCCCGTCGTCCTCGCGGAACCAGAGCACCACGGCGTCAGCCACGTCGTCGTAGTCCTCGTCGACGAGCTCGGAGCCGATGGCCTGTTCAATAGCCTCGCGGAGCTCCTGATCGACGTCGTCGTCGTAGCCGATCTCCTGGACCACCTGGTCGGGCTGGAACCCAAGCCTTACGGCAAGGTTCGTCTCCGCGTGGTCCGCGGTCGCGCTCACGGATTGCCTCCTGATCATGTTTACGAAGTTGTCTGCGGCTTCGCGCGAGCGCGAAGCGTTGGCCGTAGTCCACACGGGCGGGGCGGATCGCGCAAGTACCCGGCCCCCGAGACCGCCGAAACGGTGACGTTCCAGGCGGTGTCACCGCATCTTCAGTCAAGGATCCCCGCAGGCCGGTGATGTATGCCACACCGTTCTGTCGGATTTGCCCACCCTGCGGATGACGGTCGTCCACCTCAGCCGAACGGCCTCACGAAACTGGTGAACCACATGAGCGTATCGTTGCGATTTGGCCGCACCCGCCCGGGGAACCCCGGGGAATCACTCCGATTACCCCGCGGTAGAGATGACGATTGTGCCCCCGAGGTACACGATGGGGAGCGGCGCAGCCCCATTGCACCCCAATTGCACATCTCGACCGACAGTGAAGGAACAGCGTGGTTTCCGGATCCGATCGCAATCCGATCATCATTGGCGGCCTCCCCAGCCAGGTCCCGGACTTCGATCCCGAAGAGACCCGGGAATGGCTCGACTCCCTCGACGCCGCCGTCGACGAGCGCGGGCGCGAGCGGGCCCGCTACCTGATGCTCCGGCTGATCGAGCGCGCCCGCGAGAAGCGTGTGGCCGTGCCCGAGATGCGCAGCACGGACTACATCAACACGATCGCGACCAAGGACGAGCCCTTCTTCCCCGGCAACGAGGAGATCGAGCGCAAGGTCCTGAACGCGACCCGCTGGAATGCCGCGGTGATGGTCTCCCGCGCCCAGCGCCCCGGCATCGGAGTGGGCGGCCACATCGCCACCTTCGCCTCCTCCGCCTCGCTCTACGACGTGGGTTTCAACCACTTCTTCCGCGGCAAGGACGACGGCAAGGGCGGCGACCAGATCTTCTTCCAGGGCCATGCGTCGCCGGGCATCTACGCCCGCGCGTATCTCCTGGACCGCCTCACCGAGGGCCAGCTCGACTCCTTCCGCCAGGAGAAGTCGAAGGCTCCGTACGGCCTGTCGTCGTACCCGCACCCCCGGCTGATGCCGGACTTCTGGGAGTTCCCCACCGTCTCCATGGGCCTCGGCCCGCTGGGCGCGATCTTCCAGGCGCGGATGAACCGCTACATGCAGGCCCGCGACATCGCCGACACCTCCGCGTCGCACGTCTGGGCTTTCCTCGGCGACGGCGAGATGGACGAGCCCGAGTCGCTCGGCCAGCTGTCGATCGCGGCCCGTGAGGGCCTCGACAACCTGACCTTCGTGGTGAACTGCAACCTGCAGCGTCTCGACGGCCCGGTGCGCGGCAACGGCAAGATCATCCAGGAACTGGAGTCGCAGTTCCGCGGCGCCGGCTGGAACGTCATCAAGCTGGTCTGGGACCGCAGTTGGGACCCGCTGCTCGCGCAGGACCGCGACGGCGTCCTGGTGAACAAGCTGAACACCACGCCCGACGGCCAGTTCCAGACGTATGCCACCGAGCCCGGCTCGTACATCCGCGACCACTTCTTCGGCGGCGACCACCGGCTGCGCGCGATGGTCGAGAACATGACCGACGACCAGATCCTGCACCTGGGGCGCGGCGGCCACGACCACAAGAAGATCTTCGCGGCCTTCCAGGCGGCCAAGGAGCACAAGGGCCAGCCGACGGTCATCCTGGCGCAGACGGTCAAGGGCTGGACCCTCGGCCCCAACTTCGAGGGCCGCAACGCGACCCACCAGATGAAGAAGCTGACGGTCGACGACCTCAAGGGCTTCCGCGACCGGCTGCACCTGCCGATCACCGACAAGCAGCTCGAGGACGGCGCCCCGCCGTACTACCACCCGGGCCGCGACTCGGAGGAGATCCAGTACATGCACGACCGCCGGCACGCGCTCGGCGGCTATGTGCCGACCCGTGTCGTGCGGTCCAAGCCGCTGGCGCTCCCCGACGACAAGACGTACGCGAGTGTGAAGAAGGGCTCCGGCCAGCAGTCGATCGCCACCACCATGGCGTTCGTCCGGCTGCTCAAGGACCTCATGCGGGACAAGGAGATCGGCCGCCGCTTCGTGCTGATCGCGCCGGACGAGTACCGCACGTTCGGCATGGATTCGTTCTTCCCGAGCGCGAAGATCTACAACCCGCTCGGCCAGCAGTACGAGTCCGTGGACCGCGACCTGCTGCTCGCGTACAAGGAGTCGCCGACGGGCCAGATGCTGCACGACGGCATCTCCGAGGCGGGCTGCACGGCCTCGCTGATCGCCGCGGGATCGGCGTACGCGACGCATGGTGAGCCGCTGATCCCGGTCTACGTCTTCTACTCGATGTTCGGTTTCCAGCGCACTGGTGACCAGTTCTGGCAGATGGCCGACCAGCTGGCGCGCGGTTTCGTGCTGGGCGCGACCGCCGGCCGGACGACCCTGACCGGTGAGGGTCTGCAGCACGCGGACGGTCACTCGCAGCTGCTCGCCTCGACCAACCCGGCCTGTGTCGCCTACGACCCGGCCTTCGGCTTCGAGATCGCGCACATCGTGCAGGACGGTCTGCGACGGATGTACGGCGCCACCGCTGAGCACCCGCACGGCGAGGACATCTTCTACTACCTCACCGTCTACAACGAGCCGCTGCAGCATCCGGCCGAGCCCGCCGATGTCGACGTGGAGGGCATCCTCAAGGGCATCCACCGCTTCAGCCCGGGCACTTCGGGCACCATCCCGGCGCAGATCCTCGCCTCGGGTGTCGCGGTGCCGTGGGCCCTGGAGGCGCAGCAGATCCTCGCCACGGAGTGGAACGTCAAGGCGGACGTCTGGTCGGCGACCTCCTGGAACGAACTGCGCCGCGAGGCCGTCGAGGTGGAGCGGCACAATCTGCTGCACCCCGACGAGGACCAGCGCGTCCCCTATGTCACGCAGAAGCTGTCCGGCTCGGAGGGCCCGTTCGTCGCGGTCTCCGACTGGATGCGGTCCGTGCCCGACCAGATCTCCCGCTGGGTGCCGGGCACGTACCAGTCGCTCGGCGCGGACGGCTTCGGCTTCGCGGACACGCGCGGCGCGGCCCGGCGCTTCTTCCACATCGACGCCCAGTCGATCGTGGTGGGTGTGCTCACGGAGCTGGCCCGGGAGGGCAAGGTCGACCGCTCGGTCCTGAAGCAGGCGATCGACCGTTACCAGCTCCTCGACGTCACGGCGGCCGACCCCGGCCCTGCGGGCGGCGACGCGTAGGGGCCTGGTCCCGACGGTCGTAGAGGTTCGAGGTGCGGTGCGGCCACGGGGGCCGCACCGCACCTCGCTTTCTTTCATCTCAGCGCTCCCAGACCTTGAACGCCCTTACCCGGTAAGGGGATTGGGGCGCCCATGTGCCGCTGCCGGGATAGGTCTGGAACTCCCCCGTCTCGGCGCACTCGGCGGACTGATAGGCCGTGACCGGCCGTCCGGTGCGATTGGCGAGAGCCTGCGCGCTGCCCCCCTCCGGCAGCGCGATGCAGCTCTCGATGTCGATCCCGGACAGCTCGTACGCCTGCCGGTGCCCCTTGAACTCCGGCTTCTCCCACAGGCACAGCTCCCCCGCCGCGCAGTCCCCCGATGTCGGCGGGGCGGCGGCGCCCGCATGAACCGGTGTCAGCAGGACGGCCGCCAGCGCGGCCGCGGCCGTCATCGGCAGCGTCGTACCCATCGCGGCGCGCATCCTCGTACCCATATCGATCAACCCCCGTGTCGTGCCGGTCACTTGTCTGCACTCTGAACCGGCGGGCGATCGGACGGGAAGAGCTGACGGAGCAGATCACTCGGATAAGCGAAATGCCCCCAGGATTTCCCTGAGGGCACTTCGGGGTGCGTGCGAGGGTGGTTCGGGGGTGGTCTGCGGGTTTCCCCCGAGGGGCGGCTTTCCCGATGGATGCTGCCCCCGACGAGGGTGTTCTCCGAGGGGCTTCCCCCGATGCGCGCTAGATGTGTGCGGCCCCCGCGCCCGCCTCCGCGTTCGCCCCGCGCTTGGTCAGCAGCGCGACGAAGATCGCCACGACGGCGACGCCCGCGGCGACCAGGCAGGCCAGGCTCATGCCGGAGATGAAGGTGTCGTGCGCGACCGAGGTGATCTTCTCGGCGAGCGCGGCCGGGGTGCCCTTCGGGACCGGGCCCACGCCGACCTGGACCGCCTCGGACGCCTGGTCCAGCTGGGCAGGCGTGAGCGGCGGAAGCTTGGCGTCGGTCCAGTTGCCCGCGAGGTCGTTGTCCACCTTCGAGGCCATCACGGCGCCGAGCACAGCGGTGCCGAGGCTTCCGCCGATCTGCATGGCGGCCTGCTGGAGGCCGCCCGCGACGCCGGAGAGCTCCATCGGGGCGTTGCCCACGATGACCTCGGTGGCGCCCACCATGACGGGAGCCAGGCCCAGGCCGAGGAGGGCGAACCACAGCGACATGGCGCCGCTGCCCGTGCCCGACTCCAGCGTGGACATGCCGTACATGGCGACGGCGGTGAGCAGCATGCCGCCCGCGAGCGGGATACGCGGACCCACCTTCGTGATCATCGCGCCGGCCAGCGGCGAGCCCACGATCATCATTCCGGTCAGCGGCAGGAGGTGCAGACCGGAGTCGACAGGGCTCATGCCGTGCACGTTCTGCAGATAGAAGGTGACGAAGAAGAGCCCGCCCATGAAGGCGATGGCCATGAGCACCATCAGGACCACACCGGCCGACAGCGGCACCGAGCGGAACAGAGCCAGCGGGATCAGCGGCTCCTTGATGCGCGTCTCCCAGATCGCGAAGAGCGCGAAGCACAGCACGGAGGCCGCCAGGAACGTCCAGGTCAGGCCGTCGCCCCAACCCCACGTCGGGGCCTTGATGAGCGCCCAGACCAGGCAGAACATCGCGCCGGAGAGCAGCACGATGCCGAGGATGTCGAAGGATCGCGGCGCGTTCTCGGCGCGGTGGTCCTTGAGGATCAGGAGCCCGAGGACGAGGGCGATGACGCCGACGGGGACGTTGATGAAGAAGACGGACTGCCAGCTGACGTGCTGGACGAGCAGCCCACCGAGGATCGGGCCGCCCGCGGTCGAGGCGCCGATCACCATGCCCCAGATGCCGATCGCCATGTTCAGCTTCTCTGCGGGGAAGGTGGCCCGCAGGAGGCCGAGCGCGGCCGGCATCAGGAGCGCGCCGAACAGGCCCTGGAACACCCGGAAGGTGACCACCAGGGCGATGCTGTCCGACAGGCCGATGGCCCCCGAGGCCGCAGCGAACCCGATCACGCCGATGAGGAAGGTCTGCCGGTGACCGAACCGGTCGCCGAGCTTGCCCGCGGTGATCAGCGTGACCGCGAGGGCGAGGAAGTAGCCGTTGGTGATCCACTGGACGTCGGCGAAGCTCGCGCCGAGGTCCTTCTGGATGGCCGGGTTGGCGATGGCCACGATGGTGCCGTCGAGGGCGACCATCATCACGCCGATCGCGACGGAGAACAGCGTCAGCCAGGGGTGGCCGCGAAGCCCCTTGGCCGGGGCCGGAACGGACACGGGCTCCGGAGCCTTGTCCGCCTTGTCGACGGTGGTCTGACTAGTCATGCGTTCGAGGCTAATGACAGCGACTGACAGTTGACAAACCAATTCACAAGTCGGTAACTGTCACGTTGCTCACAGGTAAGCTGAGCTGGGCAAACAGACGCAAAGAGGGGCGCGAGTGAAGACGCAGGAAGCGCGTTCAGGACTACGGGAACGCAAGAAGCAGCGCACCCGCGACGCCCTGCTGCGCTCCGCGCTGGAGCTCTTCACTACAAAGGGGTACGACCACACGACGGTTGACGAAATCGCGGAGGCTGTCGACGTCTCGCAGCGCACCTTCTTCCGGTACTTCACCAGCAAGGAGGAGACCGCGTTCGCGGTCCAGGACATGGTGGAGTCCCGCTTCGTCACCCTCCTGCGCGAACGCCCTGCGGCCGACAGCCCGTTCGAGGCCCTGCGCGGTGCCGTGCTCGATGCATGGGACACCCTCGGCGAGCCCATCGAGGAGGTCGTTCCGGTCGAACTCCACATGCGCACCTACCAGATGATCGAATCCACCCCCTCCTTGATCGCCGTCCACCTGCGCCGCTCCACGGAGCTGGAGGAGGAGATCGCGCGCGTGATCGCCGAGCGCGAGGGCCTCGACGTGGAGACGGACCTGCGCCCCCGCGTGACAGTGGCCGCGTTCAGTGGCGTGATGCGCATGGCCGGGCGGCTGTGGGGCGCCGGCGAGGACATCAGCGTCGAGTCGATCCGCGAGGTCACGGAGTCATATCTCGACCAACTGGGGCCGGTGTTGGCGGGGAAGTGGCGCACAGAGTGACCGACCGTGCACTCCCGCGCGCGAGGGGCGTAATCGGCACCTACAGAGTGTGACGCCACCACCCAAGCTAGGTCCGTTTTGCCCTAATTGCCCTACTGGAAACGTGATCTGCCTCACCGATTTCGTGGGTTGGTCCGCGGTTCTCCTAGGGTGTCCCGCAGTGACTTCCTTCGACTCATCCCCGCAACTCAGCGTCTGGCGCGCACTGCTCGCACTGGCCGTCGTGTTCGTCATGCTGGCGACCACCGGCTGGACCGCCGTGCGCCACAAGGGCGTCACCTCGCCGGTCAACGCCGCCATCACGGCGTGGGAACACGGCCACCTCAACGGGCGCGCCCTGCCGGACCCGGACGGCTCGCCCGCCCGCCTCGCGCAGTTCTTCGCCTCACTCACCAGCCAACAGCGCACCCGGATCGCCACCCACTACCCGCTCGCCGTCGGCAACATGAACGGCGCGCCGGTGGAACTGCGCTACCGCGCCAACCGCATCGCCCTCGACCAGGCACGCAAGGTGGCGCGGAAGAGCACGCACGACAACCGGCTCTCCGCCGCGGGACAGCACGACGCCGGCCAGCGCATGAACCGGTACGCGTCGCTGATGCGCCCCGACCGCAAGATCCTCGCCTTCGACCCCCTGGGCACCGGCCGCGTCGCCGAGGTCTTCGGGGACCTCGACAAGGCCCAGCGCGTCTCGGTCGTGGTCCCCGGAGTCGACACCAACCTCCTCACGTTCCAGCGGACCGTCCGCAAGTACTCGGCGCCCGTCGGCATGGCTCGCTCCCTGTACAACGCGGAGCGCACCGCCGGACCCGGCACACGGACCGCCGTGATCGCCTGGGCCGACTACACGACGCCCGCAGGTCTCGGCGTCGACGCGGCCACCGCGATGCGCGCGGAGGAGGGCGCCACCCGGCTCAACGCCCTGGTGCGCGCCCTGCCGGGCCGCACCCCCGTGGCCCTGTACTGCCACAGTTACGGCTCCGTGGTGTGCGGTGTCGCCGCACGCAAGCTGCCCTCCCGAGTGAGCGACATAGCGGTGGCCGGCAGCCCCGGCATGCGCGCCGGGAAGGCCTCGAAACTGGGTACCCACGCGCGCGTGTGGGCGATGCGGGACAGCGACGACTGGATCCAGGACGTGCCGTATCTGGAGGTCGGCGGGATCGGCCACGGCGCCGACCCCGTCTCCCGGGGCTTCGGCGCCCGGGTCCTGTCGGCAGCCGGCGCACGTGGGCACACCGGCTATTTCGAGCCCGGTACGGAGAGCCTCAGCAACTTCGCCGACATCGGCGTCGGTTCGTACCGCACCCTGCGATGTGCGACCGGGCATGACACCTGTCGTGACGGATCTTCCGGCGCCGCGTCTGCCTGACGCGCGTAGAAATCGGTGAAACAGGGGCACGACGCAACAGGGGACGGAGGCGCGCGTGCCGCATACGATGAGCCGCATGGGTGACGTACTGGCCGGATTTCATGCCGCCTGGGAGTTCGAGTCCGACTCCGTGCTCATCCGCTTCGAACGGGGAATCCGCACGCCGAAGCTGCTGAATGCACTCGGTGAGCGCCGCATCCCCTATGAGGCGATCACGGCGGTGACACTCACTCCCGGCAAGCGTGGGACCGTCGTCCTGCGCGCCGTGCCGAGACCGGGCGCCGATCCGCTGATGGACGCGGCCGCGGGACAGCTCAAGGAGGGGTGCGACCCCTACCGGCTGGTCCTGCCCGCCGAGCGCGAGACACTCGCCGAGTACTACGCGGACGAGCTGCGCGGCGTGCTGGCCCTGAACGACGGCGGACCAGCGGGCCGCTATCTGGTGGCGGCACCCGAGGCGCCGCTGCACTTCAAGGCCTACGACGGCAAGGCCTCCTTCGACGGCAAGTCCGTGGCTTTCCGATGGTTCTGGACCGGGGCGTCGTCCGCGAAGTGGAAGGCCGGCGACAAGAGCTTTCCCGTCTCGGATCTGAGCGGCGTCGAATGGCGCTCGCCCGAGGTCTTCGAGGGCCATCTCCGACTTTTGCGCCGCGACACGTCCGAGCAGCCCGCCCAGGCCGACCAGGACCCGGCCGCCGTGATCTTCGGTCTCGGGTACGGGCCCGTGCACGAGTCGCTGCCCTTCGCCGCGTCCATCCTCGCCGCCGTACGGGCCGGGGTCTCGGCCGTGCCCGCGTCCGGCGCCTCCCCTGCCCGGCGTGACCCCGCGGACATCGCCGACCGCATCCGTCACCTGGGCGAGCTGCACCAAGCGGGCCTCGTCACCGACGCCGAGTTCTCGACGAAGAAGGCCGAGCTGCTGGCGGAGCTGTAGGGCGGCCCCGGCATGGGGTGCGGCTCCGGGTGCGGCCGGGCGCAGGTGGCCTCGTCGAGGTTCGGTGTCCGTCGACGGGCCCTTCATGTCATACCTGGGTACGGGGTCCGGTGAGCTCCTCGGTATGACGGCGCCGCGGGTGGTTGTTGCCTACGCTGAGCAGGCCATGAGCACCACATCGACTGCACCTGACCAGGAGCCCCGCCCGCCGGACGGCAAGGCCGCACCGCCGGCGGGCCTGCGTCGCGTGTTCGCCACCGTCCTCGGCGGGCTGCTGGCGGCCGGGGCGTCGCTCGCCGCTCCCGCGGGACCGGCCGAGCCTCTGCTCGGCCGGTCGTCGAGGCGTTGGGTGCGGCTGGTCCCCTATGTGATCGCATTGGGCTTCGTCGCCTCACTGATCCCGGTCACCACCCAGGTCCTGTCGAACGACTACGGGGTCCCCGGTGGTCTCGCCGGCGCCCTGGCGGTCGCACAGGCCGCTCCCCTGATGCTCGCCGTCAGTCGGCCGCTGCTCGCGTGGGGCATCGTGATCGTCGCGGACATCGTCGGGGCGATCGTCATCCAGGCTTCGGCCTCCCATCACGCCGCGCCCTGGACCCCCATGGTCATCGTGGGATATCTGGCCCTGTGCTTCGTCCTGTCCCTGCGGGAGGGCAGACGCACGGTCCTGGGGGTCTGGCTGGTCACGGTGGCGTCCGGACTCGTCCTCGACATGTTCCGTCCCTCGGACAGCCAGGCCACGAGCGTGCTGATGATCGTGCTGAGCGGTGGGGTGCTGCTGTTCGGGGCATTGCTGCGCGAGCGCGGGGAAGCGCAGCGCAGACTCGTCGAGCAGGAGACGATCAACGAGGCCGAGCGTTCCCGGCGCACCCTTCTTGAGGAACGTGCGCGTATCGCGCGGGAGTTGCACGACGTGGTGGCTCATCACATGTCGGTGATCACGGTGCAGGCGGACTCCGCTCCGTACCGGCTTCAGGGCCTGACGCCCGAGGCGTGCGAGGAGTTCGGCTCGATAGCGGCGGGTGCCAGGGAGTCGCTCGCTGAGATGCGGCGACTCCTCGCGGTGCTGCGCAGCGAGGACGCGACGGGTGGTGAGCGTGCGCCCCAGCCGGGTCTCGGCCGACTTCAGCAACTGGTGGAGGCCACGGTACGGGGCGGTGTCCCGGCGGAGTTGTCGATGCCCGAGCTGGCCCTGGTCGGGGAGCTGACCGATGTACCGCCCGCGGTGGACCTCTCGGCATACCGCATCGTGCAGGAGGCCCTGGCCAATGTCGTGCGGCACGCTCCCGGTGCCCGTACGCAGATCTCCGTCTCCAAGGACGAGGACGCCCTGCTGGTGATCGTGGTCAACGGCCCGGCGGGCGAGCGTACGTCGCCCGTGGAGACGACCGGCACGGGACACGGTCTCATCGGGATGCACGAGCGCGTACGGTTGGTCGGCGGCACACTCGACGTGGGCCCGCTGCCCGGGGGAGGCTTCCGCGTCGCGGCCCGACTCCCACTGGCCGAGTCCGACTCCCCCTCGTCGTAAAGGAATTCGGCACCGCATGACCATCCGCGTGATCATTGTCGACGACCAGGCCATGGTGCGAGCGGGGTTCGCTGCGCTGCTGGCCGCGCAGAGCGACATCGACGTCGTGGGCGAGGCTCCGGACGGCAAGCAGGGCGTCGAGGTCAGCCGGACCACACATCCCGATGTCGTCCTCATGGACGTGCGGATGCCCGAGATGGACGGGATCGCCGCGACCCGCGCGCTCCTCGACCCTCCACCGGGCGTGATCCACCGCCCCAAGGTCCTGATGCTCACCACGTTCGACGTGGACGACTATGTGTACGAGGCGCTGCGCGCGGGCGCTTCGGGTTTCCTCCTCAAGGACGCCCCGCCGGCCGATCTCATCGCTGCGGTGCGCGTGGTGGCCGCCGGAGAGGCGCTGCTCGCCCCGACGGTCACGCGCCGGCTCATCGAGGACATCGCGAGGCAGCGCCCGTCCGGCCGCAGGGACCGCTCGCCGGAGCTGAACTGTCTGACGCCACGCGAGACCGAGGTCCTGGAACTCATCGCCCGGGGCCTGTCCAACCAGGAGATCGCGGAAAAGCTGGTGCTCGCGGAGCAGACCGTGAAGACCCATATCGGCCGCGTGCTCGCGAAGTTGGGGCTGCGGGACCGGGCGCAGGCCGTGATTTTCGCCTACGAGACCGGCCTCGTCACGCCCGGCGACCAATAGGCCCAGGCTCCGGTATCACCTGCCGCGCCCAGGTCAGCGCGGGTCTTCACGGCGCACCCCCTACCTGAGTAGCACCTCCGAATACCCGGGTATCACCCGAGAGTTGGCTCCCCGGTGTGACGTGGAGCCGGGCGTCGTCTCCCTACCTTCCCCTCGTCACGCCACCAGACGGAGGGGAGACGGGCGATGCGCCTGCGCTCATGGAAACAACGCGGCCGTAGGACACTGGTCGCCGCCGCGCTCACGACGACTGTCGTGGCGGGCACGACGGGCTGGGCCGTCGGCAGCGAGCAGAGCCCCCTCACCGGACCGCCGCCCGGCGCGGCATCCTGGCGTGCGGACCATGCGCTCGGTGTCGGGCTGCCCGATCCGGCGACCGCGAAGCCCGCCCAGGTGACAGCGTTCTTCCGCGGGTTGGACGACGCCGAGCGACAGGAGTTGATCGAGCGGCATCCGACCGTGGTCGGCAATCTGGACGGCGTTCCGGCGGACCTTCGCTACGAGGCCAACACCCGTGCGCTGAAAACCGAGCGCGACCGAGTCCGGGCGCGTGCGGAGGACGCGTCGCTCACGGCGCAGGACCACGCGCAGGCCCGCTTCCTCGTCACGCGATACACCGAACTTCTGGAGCCTGGGCGGCAGATACTGGCCTTCGACCCGCGAGGCCGCGGCCAAGTGGCCGAGGTATTCGGAGACTTGGCGGACGCCAATCATGTTTCCGTCGTCGTACCCGGCTCGGACATCGACCTGAGCTCGTTCGACCGTGCCAAGGATCCGTACGGCACTCCGGCGGGGATGGCCCGCTCGCTGTACGAGGCGTCAGGCGGCCGCACTGCGGTCGTGGCGTGGGTGGGGTACACGACGCCTGTCGGCCTGGGACCCGACGCCGCCACCGGCCGGCTCGCCGAGGCGGGCGCGCCGAGGCTGACCCGCTTCGTCCAGGGCCTGACGGCCTCGGGCGCGCCGCGTCCCGCAGTGTTCTGCCACAGCTACGGATCGGTGGTCTGTGGACTCTCCGCCGCCCGGCTGCCCGCGTCCGACCTCGTGGTGCTCGGCTCCCCGGGTCTGCGCGCGGACACGGTGGCCGATCTGCGCACCAAGGCCCGGGTCTGGGCCGCGCGAGACGACAGCGACTGGATCGGCCGCGTGCCGAACGTCGAGTTGTTCGGCCTGGGCCACGGCACCGACCCCACCGCCCCCTCCTTCGGCGCCCGCCGCATTCCGGCCCACCACGCCGAGGGCCACACCGGCTACTTCGCGCCGGGCACGGACTCGCTGCGAGCCTTCACCCGCATCGCCACCGGAGCCACCTCATGAGTATCGCGACCTTGCGCAGGACCGCGTCCGCCATCGACGCGAAGACACCGGCCCACCGGGACCGGGCGATAGACGGACTGCGCGCGCTTGCGCTGCTCGCCGTGCCGATGGGCCACTGGCTCCTCGGCGGCTTCTCCCTCGACGGCCAGGGCGCGCTGCACAACGCGAGCCCGCTGTCCTCCTTCGGATTCCTCGCCCCGATCAGCTGGGTGCTGCAGATGCTCGGCATCTTCTTCCTGGTGGGGGGATACGCATCCGTTCTGTCGTACCGGCGGACGCTGGAGGCGGGCGGGTCGACGAGCGCCTGGCTGCGTGGCCGGCTGGCTCGCCTGGGCCGCCCGGTCCTCGGGGTGACGGCCGTATGCGCCGCGCTGATCCCCGCGTTGTACACGCTGGGGGTGCCGGAGAAGACCCTCCACACAGGATCGACGCTGGTGATACAGCCGCTGTGGTTCGTGGGCATCTACACGGTGATCACCGCGCTCACGCCGTACTGCGTACGCGCCGCCCGAAAACTGGGGGCGTGGGCGGCGGCGCCGCTGCTCGGGTCCGTAGCCGTGATCGACTTCCTGCGCTACGGGCCGTATGCGGACGCCATGCCGTCCTGGCTGAGCCTGCTCAATCTGCTCCCCGGCTGGATGTTCGCCTACCAACTGGGCGTCTGCTGGGGCGAGAAGAGGATCGGCAGGCGTGGCGCGTGGGCGCTGCTGATCGGCGGCGCGGCCCTGTTCGCGACGCTGCTCCTCGCGTTCCACTACCCGGAGTCGATGGTGGGCGTGCCGGGCGAGGCGCGGACGAACTCCCATCCGCCGTCCTTGCTCGTGCTCGCACTGGCGGCCGCGCAGAGCGGTGCGGCGATGCTCCTGCGGGACCGGATCGGCAGGCTGCTGCGGCGGCCCGCGCTGTGGGCGCCGGTCGTCGTCATCAATCTCTCGGCGATGACGATCCTTTGCTGGCATCAGACCGCGCTGCTGACAGCGGCGATACCCGGTTCCTTCGCCGGCGCGATACCGGGGCTGACGACGAGTCCGGACTCGCTGGGCTGGATAGCGGCGAGGATCGCGTGGCTTCCGGTCTTCGCGGGGCTGCTCGTGCTGATCGGCAGGTACACGCGGGGCTTCGAGGCTCCCTGGAAGCGGGCGACTCATGCACGGCGGGCGCTGGCCGGGCTGCTGGCAGCGGGGTTCGCCGTGTTCGCCCTGGGGCTCGCGTGAGGTGCCGGCCGGTCGCCGCCGGGGCAGGAGATGCCCCCGGCGACGGACCTGGCAGGTGGCTCCGGGTTGTTACTCGCGCCCCGCCGAGGTGAAGGTCATGTCGGCATAGCGGTTGCCCGCGACCTGGGAAGCGATGGGGGCGACCAGGGCGAGTTCGTCGTCGGTGAGGGTGATGCGGGTGGCCGCGGCGTTCTCCTCGATGCGGCTGCGCTTGCGGGTGCCGGGGATCGGGACGACGGGGAGTCCGAAGGCCTGCGACTGCTGCTGCACCCAGGCCAGGGCGATCTGGCCGAGGGAGGCGCCATGTGCCTCGGCGACCTGGCGCACCGGCGCGAGCAGAGCCGCGTTGGCGGCGGCGTTGTCGCCGGTGAAGCGGGGCTGCTGGCGGCGGAAGTCGTCCGGATCGAGCTCCTTGTCGGCGCTGACGAAGGAACCGGTGAGGAAGCCTCGCCCGAGCGGCGAGTACGGCACGAGGGCCACGCCCAGTTCGGCGGCGGTCGGCACGACCTCCTTCTCGATGTCGCGGCTGAACAGCGACCACTCGGACTGGAGGGCGGCGATCGGGTGGACTGCCTGGGCGGCGCGCAGTTCGCCGCCGGTGACCTCGCTGAGGCCGAGGTGCTTGACCTTGCCGGCGGCGACGAGTTCGGCCATCACGCCGACGGTCTCCTCGATCGGCACGTGCACATCGCGGCGGTGCATGTAGTAGAGGTCGATGGTGTCGACGCCGAGACGCTGGAGGCTGGCGTCGATGCAGGCGCGGATGTACGCGGGATCGTTGTTGATGATGCGCTTCGTGGGGTCGCTCGGGTCCACGCCCAGGGCGAACTTGGTGGCCAGCACCACCTCGTCACGGTGCACCTTGAGGAAGGGAGCAAGGAACTTCTCGTTCTCGCCGGCGGCATAGGCGTCGGCGGTGTCGTACAAGGTGACGCCGAGTTCCAGGCCCCGCTCCAGGGTGGCCCGCGCCTCGTCGGCGTCCGTCGGACCGTAGGCCCAGCTCATGCCCATGCAGCCGAGGCCCTGCACGCCCACCAAGGGCCCGTTGTTTCCCAACTCCACAGTGGAAATCCGCTGCGGCTCCCCCGTGTGCTGCGTCTGCTCCGTGCTGCTCATGCGGTTCAGGCCCTCTCCGACGCCCGCCGGGCGCCCGCATAGAAGTCGATCTTGAAATCGAGTACGGACAAGGTGTCCTGGAGTTCGGCGATCCGGGACAACACGTCCCTGCGCGTCGATTCGAGAAGCTCGCGGCGCTCCTCGAACGTGTTTTCACCGACCCGCACGAGTTCGGCGTAGCGGACCATGTGTGCCACCGGCATCCCGGTCAGCCGCAGCTTGCCGACCAAGGCGAGCCAGTCGAGATCGCGGTTGCTGTAGCGGCGCTGGCCCGTGTGCGAGCGGTCGACGTGGGGCATGAGCCCGATCCGCTCGTACCAGCGCAGCGTGTGGGCGGTCAGTCCGGTGAAGGCCACGACCTCGCTGATCGTGTAGTGGTCCTGGCCGTCCGGGCGCGGGTGAGCGGTGGGGCCCGATGCGCAGACGTCGGCCTTGCTGGGTGCGGGGGTGGTCTCCATCACCGTCATGCCCCCACGCTAGAACGTTGAAGTGCACTCCAAGCAAGCACATCGGGGAGGAATTCCGGACGGCGTCCGCCGATGTGATTCGGCCCGCGCGACGGTTCGGCCCGGCCCATGGGCGCAGAGGGGGTGTCCTCGCGGGGCCCGTTAGGCTCGTGGCCATGCAGAGCCTTGCGATGATCGAGAACTGGCGGGTCCCGACCGCCGCCGCAGCCGTCGTCCGCGCGGACGGCACGGTCCTCGGGGCGCACGGCCCGACGGCCCATCGTTTCCCGCTGGCCTCGGTCACCAAGCCGCTCGCCGCCTACGCGGCCCTCGTCGCCTACGAAGAGGGCGCGATCGAGTTCGACGACCCGGCCGGCCCCGAGGGTTCCACGGTGCGCCACCTCCTCGCGCACACCTCCGGGCTCGCCTTCGACGAGCACCGGGCGACATCGGCGCCCGGCACACGGCGGCTGTACTCGAATGCGGGGTTCGAGGTGCTCGGGGACCACATCGCGAAGGCGACGGAGATCCCGTTCGCGGAGTATCTCCATCAAGCGGTTCTCGAGCCCCTCGGGATGAGCTCGACCACCCTGGAGGGCTCGCCCGCCAAGGACGGGGTGTCGACGGTGGACGACCTGGCACGATTCGCCGCCGAGGTGCAGGCTCCCCGCCTGCTCGATCCGCGCACCGTCGCCGAGGCGATGACCGTGCAGTACCCGGGCCTCAAGGGCGTACTTCCGGGGTACGGGCACCAGAACCCGAACGACTGGGGGCTCGGGTTCGAGATCAGGGACTCCAAGTCGCCGCACTGGACGGGCAGTTCGTCGTCGCCGCGGACGTTCGGGCACTTCGGGCAGTCGGGCACGTTCCTGTGGGTCGACCCCGACGCGGGTGTCGCATGTGTGGCGCTGACCGATCGGGCCTTCGGGCCGTGGGCGGCCGAGGTGTGGCCCCCCTTCACGGACGCGGTGCTCGCCGAGGTGTGAGGGGTCGGGCGTGAGGGGTCACGCCCGAGGGGCGCGCGGCCGTTCGCAAGGATGACCTCAGCGGGCGGCCATCTCCCACAGCAGCAGTTCCGCCGATCCTGACGCCACGGCCTCGAGATCGGATTCCCCGGCGATCCTGACCGAGTCGCCCGGACCCAACTCCTCACCGCCGAGCACCACTTCACCGCGGACGACATGGACGTACACCTGGGCTGCGTCCGGGACGGCGGCTCGCTCCCCCGGTCCGAGGCGGCGCACATGCAGCAGGGAGCCGGCCTCGGGCACGTCGTAGGGGGTGGAGTCGGCGATGCCGTGCACGACCTCGTAGACCGGGTCGCCGCCCGGCTCCAGGGGCGCGAGCCACATCTGGACGAAGACGAGCGGGTCGGGGCCGTCGTTGCGCTCGACATGGCGCACTCCGCCGCCCGCGCTGAGGCGCTGCACATCACCGGGTGCGACCACGGACTCGTGCCCCGTCGAATCGCGGTGGGTGAGCCGGCCCGAGACGACCCAGGTGACGATCTCGGTGTGGCTGTGCGGATGCTCGTCGAAGCCCGCGCCCGGCGCGAGGCGCTCCTCGTTGCAGGCCAGGATCGACCCGAAGCGCAGGTTGTCGGGGTCGTAGTGGGGCCCGAAGGAGAAGGCGTGGAACGACTCGATTCCGGCGTCCGGCTCGCCGCCGGGGTACCGGTCGCCGGAGCGACGTACATCCATCACGCCGTACACGGTAGACCCCCGAACGGAAACGTCCGCGCGGCCACCTTGCACCCTCCACTCCGCTGAGCCGTCCCGATAAGGCAGTCTTGTCCCCGTGCCCGAACCCTCAGCGAACGAAGCCCCGGACCATCGCGACCGCCGTGCGAACCCCCACCCGCACTCCGCGACCCTGAAGCGCCTGGAGAAGTCGTCCGGGAGCCTCGCCGCGCAGGCCATCACGCGCATGGACGAGACGCTGCCGTGGTACCGGGCGATGCCACCGGAGAACCGCTCCTGGATCGGGCTGGTCGCGCAGGCCGGGATCGCGGCCTTCACCGAGTGGTTCCGGCACCCGGACGCCCCTCAGGCGATCTCGACCGACGTGTTCGGCACCGCGCCGCGCGAGCTGACCCGGGCCATCACGCTGCGCCAGACCGTGGAGATGGTCCGCACGACCATCGAGGTCATGGAGTCCGCGATCGACGAGGTGGCGGCGCCCGGCGACGAGTCGATCCTGCGTGAGGCGCTGCTCGTCTACGCACGGGAGATCGCCTTCGCGACCGCCCAGGTCTACGCGCAGGCGGCCGAGGCGCGAGGCGCGTGGGACGCCCGCCTGGAGTCCCTGGTGGTCAACGCGGTTCTCTCGGGCGAGGCCGACGAGGGTGCCGTCAGCAGGGCCGCGGCGCTCGGGTGGAACTCGCCGGAGCACGTGTGCGTGGTGCTCGGCACCGCTCCAGAAGGGGACAGTGAGCTGACGGTCGAGGCGATCCGGCGGGCCGCCCGGCACGCCAAGCTCCAGGTCCTGACCGGGGTACTCGGGGACCGTCTCGTGGTCATCGCGGGCGGCAACAACAATCCGCTCCAGGTCGCGAAGTCGCTGATCGGCCCGTACGCGGCGGGTCCTGTGGTGGCCGGCCCCGTGGTGCCGGACCTGCTCGCCGCCACCAGGTCGGCGCAGGCCGCGGCCGCCGGGCTCAAGGCGTGCGGGGCGTGGCAGGACGCTCCGCGCCCCGTTCTGGCGGATGATCTCCTTCCGGAGCGGGCGATCGCGAGCGACCCTGCCGCGCGCGAGCAGTTGGTGGAGGAGATCTACAGACCGCTCGAGGAGGCCGGCTCGGCTCTTCTGGAGACGCTCAGCGTCTATCTGGAACAGGCGAGCAGCCTCGAAGGAGCGGCCCGGATGCTCTTCGTCCACCCGAACACCGTCCGCTACCGGCTCCGACGTGTGACAGACGTCACCGGCTGGTCACCCTCCGATGTCAGGTCGGCGTTCACGCTGCGGATCGCGCTGATCCTGGGGCGCCTGGCCGACGCGGATCCTCAGTCGTAGCCTTTTGTCGGGGGTCTACAATTCCCCCTTCGGTTCTTCGTCCCTGTCCCCACGGGCGGCCGTGGCCGTCCACAAGAGAGAGTGTGAGAGTGCTCGTACTCGTCGCTCCCGGCCAAGGCGCTCAGACGCCCGGCTTCCTGACTCCCTGGCTCGACCTCCCCGGTGCCGCAGACCGCGTCGCCGCGTGGTCGGACGCCATCGGGCTCGACCTTGCCCACTACGGCACGCAGGCCGACGCGGACGCGATCCGTGACACGGCCGTCGCTCAGCCTCTGCTCGTCGCGGCCGGACTCCTGTCGGCCGCTGCACTCGGCGACATCGCTCCTGACGCCGTCGCGGGCCACAGTGTCGGCGAGATCACCGCGGCGGCCTTCGCCGGGGTTCTCGACGACACCGCCGCCCTCCAACTCGTGCGCAAGCGCGGCCTGGCCATGGCCGATGCGGCCGCCGTGACCAAGACCGGTATGTCCGCCCTGCTCGGCGGCGACCCGGAGGTCACCGTCGCGCACCTGGAGAAGCTGGGTCTGACCCCGGCGAACGTGAACGGCGCCGGCCAGATCGTGGCCGCGGGCACCCTTGAGGAACTCGCCGCGCTCGAGGCCGACAAGCCCGAGGGCGTACGCCGGGTCGTGCCGCTGACGGTGGCCGGCGCGTTCCACACCCGCCACATGGCTCCCGCGGTGGCGAAGCTGGAAGAGGCCGCCCAGGCCCTGACGCCCGCCGACCCCACGGTCGCGTACGTGTCGAACAAGGACGGCCGGACGGTCGCCACCGGTGCCGAGGTCGTCTCGCGCCTGGTCGGCCAGGTGGCCAACCCGGTCCGCTGGGACCTGTGCATGGAGACCTTCAAGGAGCTCGGCGTGACCGCGCTCGTCGAGGTGTGCCCGGGCGGCACCCTCACCGGTCTCGCCAAGCGCGCCCTGCCCGGTGTGAAGACCCTCGCCCTCAAGACCCCCGACGACCTCGACGCAGCCCGCGCCCTGATCGCCGAGCACTCCTCCGCCGCGGCGGACACGCAGACGGCCTGACAAGGAGCCCCGAGAGCATGTCGAAGATCAAGCCCAGTCAGGGCGCCCCGTACGCGCGCATCATGGGCGTCGGCGGCTACCGGCCGACGCGGGTCGTGCCGAACGAGGTGATCCTCGAGAAGATCGACTCGTCCGACGAGTGGATCCGCTCCCGTTCGGGCATCGCGACGCGCCACTGGGCCTCCGACTCGGAGACCGTGGCCGCGATGTCGATCGAGGCTTCCGGCAAGGCCATCGCGGACGCCGGGATCAGCGCGGAGCAGATCGGCGCCGTGGTCGTGTCGACCGTGTCGCACTTCAAGCAGACCCCGGCCATCGCCACCGAGATCGCGGACAAGCTCGGCACCGCCAAGGCGGCCGCGTTCGACATCTCCGCCGGGTGCGCGGGCTTCGGCTACGGCCTGACCCTCGCCAAGGGCATGATCGTCGAGGGCAGCGCCGAGTATGTGCTGGTGATCGGCGTGGAGCGGCTGAGCGACCTGACCGACCTGGAGGACCGCGCGACGGCCTTCCTGTTCGGTGACGGCGCCGGCGCCGTCGTCGTGGGCCCCTCGCAGGAGCCGCACATCGGCCCCACCGTCTGGGGTTCCGAGGGCGACAAGTCCGAGACGATCAAGCAGACCGTGCCGTGGGACGAGTTCCGCGTCGGTGATGTGTCGAAGCTGCCGCTCGACAGCAAGGGCGACATCAAGTTCCCTGCGATCACGCAGGAGGGCCAGGCGGTGTTCCGCTGGGCCGTGTTCGAGATGGCGAAGGTCGCCCAGCAGGCGCTGGACGCGGCCGGGATCAGCGCGGACGACCTGGACGTCTTCATTCCGCACCAGGCAAACATGCGGATCATCGACTCGATGGTGAAGACTCTGAAACTGCCGGAGCATGTCACGGTCGCCCGTGACATCGAGACCACCGGCAACACCTCGGCCGCCTCGATTCCGCTCGCGATGGAGCGGCTTCTGGCGACCGGGAAGGCGAAGAGCGGCGACACCGCCCTCGTCATCGGCTTCGGGGCGGGTCTCGTCTACGCCGCCACGGTCGTTACCCTCCCCTAGGCAGACCGTCCGGATCACTCCGGGCGGAAACGCCGCCACACCCTCTGGATACATAAGAAGGAGCGCCAACATGGCCGCCACTCAGGAAGAGATCGTCGCCGGTCTCGCGGAGATCGTGAACGAGATCGCCGGCATCCCGGTCGAGGACGTCCAGCTGGACAAGTCCTTCACCGACGACCTGGACGTCGACTCGCTGTCCATGGTCGAGGTCGTCGTCGCCGCCGAAGAGCGCTTCGACGTCAAGATCCCGGACGACGACGTCAAGAACCTCAAGACCGTCGGTGACGCCACCGACTACATCGTCAAGCACCAGGCCTGATCAACAGCTCGCCTAGTGCTGCCGCTCCGCCACCCGGCGGTGGCGCCGCTGAATCCCTCGCATCCGTTGGAGAAAGAATTCCTGTGAGCCCGACCAATCGCACCGTGGTCGTCACCGGTATCGGCGCAACCACACCGCTGGGTGGCGACGCGACGTCCACCTGGGAGGGTCTGGTCGCCGGTCGTTCCGGTGTCCGTCCCCTCGAACAGGAGTGGGCCGCCGACCAAGCGGTCCGCATCGCGGCGCAGATCGCCGTGGAACCGAGCGAGATCATCCCGCGCCCGCAGGCCCGTCGCCTGGACCGCTCGGCGCAGTTCGCGCTGATCGCGGCCAAGGAGGCCTGGGCCGACGCCGGTTACACCGACAAGGCCGGTGAGGACCCCGCCGTCGACCCCGACCGGCTCGGCGCGGTCATCGCCTCCGGCATCGGCGGCGTGACGACGCTCCTCGACCAGTACGACGTGCTGAAGGAGAAGGGCGTACGCCGCGTCTCCCCGCACACCGTCCCGATGCTCATGCCGAACGGTCCCTCGGCCAACGTCGGCCTGGCCGTGAACGCCCGCGCGGGTGTGCACACCCCGGTCTCCGCCTGCGCGTCCGGCGCCGAGGCCATCGGCTACGCGATCGAGATGATCCGCACGGGCCGTGCAGACGTCGTGGTCGCCGGTGGCACCGAGGCCGCCATCCACCCGCTGCCCATCGCCGCCTTCGGCAACATGATGGCGATGTCCAAGAACAACGACGACCCGCAGGGCGCCTCGCGCCCCTACGACGTCGGCCGGGACGGCTTCGTCCTCGGTGAGGGCGCCGGTGTCCTGATCCTCGAGTCCGCCGAGCACGCCGCCAAGCGCGGTGCCCGCGTCTACGCGGAGGCGGTCGGCCAGGGCATCTCCGCCGACAGCCACGACATCGTCCAGCCGGAGCCGGGCGGCCGCGGCATCTCGCAAGCCCTGCAGAACCTGCTCGACAACACCGACCTGGACCCGGCCGAGATCGTGCACGTGAACGCGCACGCGACCTCGACGCCGGCCGGTGACGTGGCCGAGCTCAAGGCGCTGCGCAAGGTCTTCGGCGACGACACCGACCACATGGCGGTCTCCGCCACCAAGTCGATGACGGGCCACCTCCTCGGCGGCGCCGGCGGTATCGAGTCGGTCGCGTCGGTGCTCGCCCTGTACCACCGGGTGGCTCCGCCGACGATCAACGTCGAGAACCTCGACCCGGAGGCGGAGGCTGCCGCCGACATCGTCCGCGGTGAGGCTCGCAAGCTGCCCGTCGATGGCCGCATCGCCGCGCTGAACGACTCGTTCGGCTTCGGCGGACACAACGTCGTGCTGGCGTTCCGCTCGGTCTGACCCCCGCGTACACGTACGTAGCGGAAGGGGCCCCCACCATCACGGTGGGGGCCCCTTCGGCAACTGCGAACCACTACGTCTGAACGCCTCACACCACCTGGTGCAGCCACCGCACCGGAGCGCCCTCGCCCGCGTAGCGGAAGGATTCCAGTTCGTCGTCCCAGGGCTTGCCGAGGAGCTTGGCGAGTTCGGCCTCCAGGTCCGTCTCGCCGCCCTTGGAGCGGGCGAGCGCGGCGCGCAGCCGGTCCTCGGGGATGAGGATGTCGCCGTGGATGCCGGTGACGGCGTGGAAGATGCCCAGTTCGGGGGTGGCGCTGTAGCGCTCGCCCTCGGCCGTCGCGCAGGGTTCCGCCGTCACCTCGAAGCGCAGGAGCTGCCAGCCGCGCAGCGCGGACGCCAGCTTGGAGGCGGTGCCCGCCTCACCGCGCCAGGAGAACTCGGATCTCCAGGTTCCCGGCGCCGCCGGCTGGCGGATCCAGTCGAGGTTGATACGCGCGCCGAGCACGCCCGCGACTGCCCATTCGACGTGCGGGCACAGCGCGCGCGGTGCGGAGTGCACGTACAGAACTCCACGTGTCGTCACCGGGACCTCCAGTGTGGGACGAGGTTCGCCTTCCCCGGCGGCCTCGCGCCCGTGCCGAGCAGTTTTCCCCAAAGACCAGTTGAACCAGGGGAACCAGGAAAAAATGGGACAGATGTGACGTGATGTAATTTAGCGGAAGCTGTGCTGCGGGGTTTCACCGGGTCGGCCGACCGCCCTGTCGCTGCCGTGACAGCAGTGGCCGGACCGCCACGGGGCGAGGCTACCGTGTGGCGGCGCAAGGAGTGTGACGTACCGTCGGTCCCGGTGCCCTCAAACGCCGACGTTTCACCCGCGGGGACTCAACCGCGGCGGGGTGCACGGCGTCACGTTCGACGACAGAGGCGCCGGCAGCGGCCAGATGCGGTGAGAAAGGACAAGGGATGCGGATCCGAAGCCACCGGTCAGCTGCCGTCCGGGCCGCCGTCGCCGGTGTGACGGCGGTTCTGCTCGGTGCCGCGGGCCTCGCCGCGTGCGACGCGATCGGCGGCAACTCCCCAGGGCCGAAGGGCAGTACGGCCGGTACGAAGCCGTCCCCGAAGCCCACCCCCGCGTGGGACACGAGCCCGCGCTCCGTTGCCGCCGTGGGCGACTCCATCACGCGCGGCTTCGACGCCTGCTCGGTCCTCACGGACTGCCCGGAGGTGTCGTGGGCGACCGGTTCCGACACCGGGGTGCGCAGTCTCGCGGTCCGGCTCCTGGGGAAGGACCGAGCGGCCACGCACAGTTGGAACTACGCGCGCACCGGCGCCCGGATGGCTGACCTTCCCGCGCAGATGGAGCAGGCGGCCGCGGTGTCGCCGGGCCTGGTGACGGTGATGGCGGGGGCCAACGACGCGTGCCGGCCGACACCCGCCTCGATGACGCCGGTCGACACGTTCCGCGCCGACTTCGAGGACGCGATGCGCACGCTGCGGCGCGAGGTGCCCAAGGCGCAGGTGTATGTGTCGAGCGTGCCGGACCTCAAGCGCCTGTGGTCGGCGGGCCGGACGAACCCGCTGGGCAAGCAGGTGTGGAAGCTCGGCATCTGTTCGTCGATGCTGGCCGACCCGGACGACCTCGCCGCGGCGGCGACGCGGCGCCGGGCGTCGGTACAGGACCGGGTGGTGGCGTACAACGAGGTGCTCCAGGACGTGTGCGCGAAGGACCGGCGGTGCCGGTACGACGGCGGGGCGGTCTTCGACTACCGGTTCGACGGGCGGCAGCTGAGTCACTGGGACTGGTTCCACCCCAGCAAGGACGGCCAGTCGCGGCTCGCGGCGATGGCGTACCGCCGGGTGACGGCCAAGGAGCCGATCACCTGAGCCGGGGGCTCCCGGGCGCAGGGTCTCGATCATGCGCAGCGAACTCTTCGGCACGCTCCCCGACGGCACGCCCGTCCACCGCTGGACCCTCGAACGCGACGGGGTGCGGGTGCGCGTCCTGACGTACGGCGGGATCGTGCAGTCGGCGGAGGTTCCCGACCGGGCCGGTGCCACGGCGGATGTGACACTCGGGTTTCCCTCGCTGGACGGGTACCTCGCCCATCCGGGCCCTTTCCTCGGCGCGCTGGTCGGCCGGTACGCGAACCGGATCGCGGGCGGCCGCTTCCCGCTCGACGGCCGGATCTACCACCTGGCGCAGAACAACGGGACGAACGCGCTGCACGGCGGCGAGCGCGGCTTCGACAAGCGCGTGTGGGACGCGGACCAGCTGGAGCACGGTGTGCGCCTGCACCGGGTGAGCCCGCACGGCGAGGAGGGCTTCCCGGGGCGCATGGAGGTCTCGGCGACGTACACGCTCGACGAGGGCGGGGCACTGCGGATCGCGTACGAGGCGGTGACCGACGCGCCGACCGTCGTGAACCTGACGAACCACTCGTACTGGAATCTGGGCGGCGCGGGCTCGGGTGACGCGGCGGGCGGGCACGAGGTGCGGATCGCGGCCTCGCGGTTCACCGCGGCGGACGGGGACCTGGTCCCGACCGGGGAGTTCACCGACGTGGCGGGGACGGCCCTCGACTTCCGGGAGCCGCGGAAGCCGGGGCTCGGCCACGACCGCAACTACGTGCTCGACAAGGGGGTCACCGAGGCGCCGGTGGAGGTCGCCGAGCTGCACGACCCGGCGTCGGGGCGGACGCTGACCGTCGCGACGACCGAGCCGGGGCTCCAGCTGTACACAGCCGACCACTTCGACGAGACGCTGCCGTTCGCGCCCGGCGCCGGGATCGCCCTGGAGACCCAGCACTTCCCGGACTCCCCCAACCGGCCCCGGTTCCCGTCGACGGAACTGAGGCCGGGTCAGGTGTTCCGGTCGGAGACGGTGTACGGGTTCGGCACCCGCGCCTGAACCGCCGGAACCGGAACCGGAACCGGAGCCGGAGCCGGAACCCGTACCCCCACCAGCCCTGACACCGGCACCGGCACCCGCACCCGCACCCGCACCCGCACCCGGCGAATCCGCTCAGACCTTGGCCCTCGCGCTCACGCGACGGTCCGCGACCGAGCGGCCCGCCTCGACCTCGTACGCACCCGGCTGGTGTGCCCACGCGCCGGCGTTCTCGTCCCAGATCTCGAAGGCGCGGCGCGGCAGCGGGACGGTGACCTCGACGCTCTCGCCGGGTGCCGCCTCGACGCCCGCGAAGCCGGCCAGCCAGCGGGCCGGGCGGGCGGGGTCGGCCTGTTCGGGCGCCAGATAGACCTGGACCACCTCGCGACCGGACCGCTCACCGGAGTTGCGCACCCGGATCACGGCCGTCGCGCCCGCGTCCCGCACCTCGATCGCCTCGTACGTCCAGTCGGTGTAGCCGAGGCCGTGGCCGAAGGCGTACGACGGGGTGGCGCCCGACCTCTCCCAGGCGCGGTAGCCGATGAACACACCCTCGGTGTAGGCCAGCCGGCCGTCGGTGGGGGCGACCTCGGTGACGGGTGCGTCGTCGAACGTGCCCCAGGTGGTGGGGAGCCGGCCGCCGGGCTCCTCGGCTCCGGTGAGGACGTCGGCGAGGGCGTCACCGCCCTCCTGGCCGGGGAACCAGCTCAGGAGCACGGCCGCGACGTCCTCGCGCCACGGGAGTTCCACCGGGGAGCCGGAGTTCACGACCACGACGGTGTTCGGGTTGGCGGCGGCGACGGCGCGCACGAGGTCGTCCTGGCGGCCCGGCAGGCGCAGGTCCTTGCGGTCGAAGCCCTCGGACTCGACGCGTTCGGTGGTGGCCACCACGACGACCGCGGTGTCGGCGGAGCGCGCGGCCTCGACGGCTTCGGCGATCAGCTCGTCGGGGTCGCGCTGCGGCTCGCGGTGGACCAGCGAGAACGCGATGGCCTGGAGCGGGGCGCCCTCGGGCTTGAAGACGACGTAGCGCAGGGATACGTCGACGGGTTCGCCGGCGACGAGGTCGACGTCCCCGCGGCCGACGGGGCTGCCGAAGAACGCCGCGAACGGGTCGGCGGCGGAGGCGAGCGGCTGCTCCCCGTCGAAGAGGACCTGTCCGGCGACGGTGAGGGTGAAACCGCCGATGCCCTGGGTGCCGAAGGTGTGCGGCCCGGAGGCCCGCGGGGTGAAGGTGCCGGTGATCTCGACGGTGTGCAGGATGTCGTGGGTGACGCCGTCGGGCAGGTCGGCGCCGATCCACTGGATGCGGCCGCCGGGCACGGAAGCGGTGCCGAGGACGTCGCCGGCGGCGTCCAGGCAGCGGGCGCGCAGCTCGAACCCGGCGCCCGCGGCGGCGAGTTCCTCGTTCGGGTCGGCGCCGATCGCGTAGGTGAGCGTGCCCTCGGGGAGCGCGGCGGTCAGTCCGTCGAGCGGGGAGACGACGTGGGCGGGGAAGACGGTGGCGGAGCCGCCGCCGAGGACGCGGGCGTCGCGTGCGGCGGCGCCGATGAGGGCGACATTGCCGCCCGAACGCAGCGGAAGGGCACCGGAGTTGCGTACGAGGACGAAGGCGCGGCGGGCGATCTCGCGGGCGAGTGCCTCGCCATCGATCTCGGCAGGGGTCTCGGTGTCGGTGACCTCGGGGGCGGCGCCTTCGAGGATGCCGACGCGGGCGGCGAGGCGCAGCACGTTGCGCACGGCCTCGTCGACGGTGGACTCCTCGACCTCTCCGGCACGGACGGCGGCGGCGAGCGCGGGCCCGTACACCGTCTCCGGGCCGGGCATGGCCACGTCCAGGCCGCCCTCGATGTCGCCGGTGGTGGAGCGGGCGGCCATCCAGTCGGAGACGTTGAAGCCGTCGAAGCCCCATTCGCCGCGCAGCACCTCGTTCACGAGGTAGCGGTGTTCGGTCATCGTCGTGCCGTTGACCGTGTTGTAGGCGGTCATGATGCCCCAGGGGTGCGCGTTCTCGACGATCGCCTCGAAAGGGGCGAGGTAGAGCTCGCGCAGGGCGCGGGCGCTGACCACGTTGTCCACGGTGAAGCGGTCGGTCTCGGCGTCGTTGGCGACGAAGTGCTTGACGGTGGTGCCGACTCCGCCGGACTGCACGCCGCGTACGTAGCCGGTGCCGATCGCGCCGGTCAGGTACGGGTCCTCGCTGTACGCCTCGAAGTGCCGGCCTCCGACGGGCGTGCGGTGCAGGTTGACGGTCGGGGCGAGCAGCACGTGCACGCCCTTGCGCCGGGCCTCCTGGGCGAGCAACTGCCCGGCCCTGCGCGCGAGTTCGGGGTCCCAGGTGGCGGCGAGCGCGGTCGGTGACGGAAGGGCGATCGAGGGGTCGTCGGCGGTCCAGCGGATGCCGCGGACGCCGATCGGGCCGTCCGACATCACGAGGGACGCGAGGCCGATGCCGGGCACGGCGGGCAGGGACCACATGTCCTGCCCGGCGAGAAGGCCCGCTTTGGTGTCGAGGTCGAGCTTGCCGAGCGCGGCCTCGACGACCGCCTCGCGTGCCTGGTCCTGCTGGGTGTCCGCCACGACGGCGCCTCCTCGTTGAAGTCCGGCCTTGTCCGTCATCCTGCACCCGTTACCTGTAGATCGGTAGGTTTCGTTATCTCGCCGTTATAAACGATGTCGTACGGTGACGGCATGGGTACGAGAACCGCCAGGAGCGAGGAACGGCGCGCGGAGATCCTCCGTGCCGCCCTGGAGGTGATCGCCGAGCGCGGGTACCGCGGCGCGACACTGGGGGCGGTGGCCGAGCGCGTCGGGCTCACACAGCAAGGGCTGCTGCACTACTTCCGCACCAAGGAGGCGCTGCTCGTCGCGGTCCTGGAGGAGCGCGACCAGTGGGACGCGGTGCCGGACGGCCGGTGGCGCCCCGACCTGCTCGCCTCGCTGGTCGAGTACAACGCGATGCGGCCCGGCATCGTGCAGACGTTCTCCGCGCTGCTCGGCGAGAGCGTCACGGAGGACCACCCGGCGCGGCCCTACTTCACACAGCGGTACGGGAACGTGCGGGAGAGCATGGCCGCCGTGCTGCGCACCGAGTACGGGGAGCGGCTGCCCGGCGGCCTCACACCCGAGCGGGCGGCGCCGCTGCTCGTGGCGGTGATGGACGGGCTGCAGTACCAGTGGCTGCTGGACCCCGAGTCGGTGGACATGCCGGGCGCGTTCCGCGACTTCCTGGCCCTCATCGAAGGCGACCCGGGCGACAGGGGCAGCAGGGGCGACACAGGGGACACAGGGGACGCAGCCCTCGGGTGAACTCCCGTGTGCGCGGCGGCTACTGGCGCCAGACGACCGCGAGCGTCTTGCTCACCACGCACACCAGGACGTAGGCGATGGCCCAGCCGACGGCCCCGGCCAGCAGGAGCGCGGCCGCGCCCGCCCCGAACCACACCAGCTCGAAGGCGACCCGGCCCGCGCCCCGTGTCTTGTACGACGCCTTCTGGGACCCGAACAGCGCCCACAGCGTGATCATCACCGCGATGACCCCGAGGCCGAGTAGCCAGGCGAGCGGGACGGAGACGTCGCGTGTGAACCCCCAGCGCCCGACGGCCCCGAGAGCGGCCAGTTCGATCAGGAAGAGCACACCCAGGTTCGCCGTCTTCATGGGCGCAGTATGACCCGGCCTACCGCTCACGGATACGGGTGACGGCCCGCGCGATGTCCTCGTGGGCGAGGGACGGGTCCGCCGCGGCCTCCTTGAAGTGACCCAACACGGCTTCCATCGCCGGGAGTTCGGTGGTCCCGGTGGCCAGGGCGATGTCCTTGACGGCGAGGTCCGAGCCGAAGTGCACGCCCTCGGCGAAGGCGCGGGCGACGGCTCCGCCGAGTGGGCCCGCGGCCAGGGCGCCCTTCGCGACGTCCTCGGGCAGGCCGAGCGCGTCCGCGAGCGCCATGGCCTCGGCGACCAGGCCGACGCTGCCGATGACGGCGGTGTTGACGACGAGTTTGAGTGCGGCGCCGGAGCCGGGCGCGCCGGTGCGGGTGACCGTCCCGAGGTGGGCGAGTACGCCTTCGATCCGGTCCGCGTCGCCGCCCGCGAGGATGCCGAGCTCGCCCGCCTCGGCCTTGTCGGTGCTGCCCATGACCGGGGCGTCGACGAGGGTCACCCCGTCACCGAGGCGGGCCGCCAGCTGCCGTACGGCCTCGGGCCCGATGGTCGACATCTCCGCCCAGCAGGTGCCGGGCCGCAGCTCGGGCGCGATGGCGTCGGCGACCTCGGACACGGCGTCCGGGGTGGCGAGCATCGTGATGACCACATCCGCGTCGCGCACGGCGTCGGCGGGGCTGTCGGCGAGTACGGCGCCCCGTTCGACGAGCGGGGCGGCTTTCGCCGGAGTGCGGTTCCAGACGGTCAGCGGGTGTCCGGCGTCGAGGAGATGACGGGCCATGGGCGCACCCATGTGACCGAGGCCGAGGAAGGCGATCTTTTCCATGCTCCGACGCTAGCCCTTGTCCGCGGCCCCCGGCGTCAGCGCGTGGCCGGTTCCCCGGACTCCGGGGCCGCTTCCGGGGCCGTCTCGCCGAGCAGGTCACGGGCCATCAGCGTCGCGCCCGCCACCGCGCCCGGCATCAGGAACACCGCCACGAACGGCACCAGGAACGCGACCGCGAGCGGGGTGCCGAAGCCCCAGGCGAGGCCCTTGCGGGCGTGCAGCAGGGCGAGGCGCTCGCGCAGATCGACTCCGCGGCGCTGGAGCGCGACCGCGGTGAGCTCCTCGGTGAGGAAGAAGCCGGTGACGAAGAAGCCGATCACCGGGACGACGGTCTGGCCGACGAGCGGGACGAAGCCGAGGGCGAAGAGCAGGATGGCCCAATCGGCGGCGCGCACCAGGGTGCGCAGGCTGTCGCGGGCCGAGATCCACAGTTCGCGCCAGAGCGGGAGGCCCGACTCGGGGGCGTGGCCGCCCTCGGCGAGGTCGACCTGTTCCGACAGGGACTCGTAGAAGGGCTGGCCGATCAGGAGGGTGACGGCGGTGAAGGTGAGGACGGCGAGGAGCAGGGCCAGGGCGAAGAGCACGGCCGTCAGGAAGCCGCGGAACAGGCCGGCCCACGGCGAGGTCCAGTCGTCGGCGAAGGGGGTCGCCCAGGTGACGAAGTCGTCGCCCCACCGGGTCAGGCAGACCAGCGCGGCGGCGTACAGGAACAGGGTGATCAGGCCGGGCAGCAGCCCCAGGCCGAACTGCTTGCCGTGCTGGTTGACCCAGCGCTGGCCCTTCATCAAGTAGCCGAAGCCCGCCCCGAGATCATGCATGGGGACACCCTATGGGGACCGGCCCGCACCCCTTGCGCGGGGTACGGGCCGGACCGGGCACGGCGGTCACACGGAGAGCGTCACCGTGATGTTGCCGCGGGTGGCCTTGGAGTACGGGCACACCTGGTGGGCCTTCTCGACCAGGGACTTGGCGGTGGCCTCGTCCACGTTCGGGATCTTGGCGGCGATCTCGACGATGAGGCCGAAACCCTCGTCGTTCTTGCCGATGCCCACGTGCGCGGTGACGGTCGAGCCGGAGATGTCGGCGTTCTCCTGGCGGGCGACCACGGCGAGTGCGCCCTGGAAGCAGGCGCTGTAGCCGGCGGCGAACAGCTGCTCCGGGTTGGTGCCGGCGCCGCTGCCGCCCTGCTCCTTGGGCGGGTTCACTACGACGTCGAGCTTGCCGTCGTCCGTGGAGACGCGGCCGTCACGGCCGTTCTCCGCGGTGGCCACGGCGGTATAGACGACGTCCGACTGCTGGATGGGCATCCCGTACTCCCTCATTCGATCTCGCTTGATCCGGTAGGCGGAAAGAGATTACCGAATCCCGGAAGGAACGAGGGTGACCGGGGTCACTCCCCCAGCTTGACGACCATCTTTCCGATGTTGTCGCCGCGCAGAACCCCGAGGAACGCCTCCAGGTTGTTCTCGATGCCCTCGACGACGGTCTCGCGGTACTTGAGCTCGCCGGAGCGGATCCAGGCGCCGACCTGCTGCACGAACTGCGGCTGGAGGTCGTAGTGGTCGCCGACGAGGAAGCCCTCGATGCGGCCACGGGTCTGGATCAGGCGGGCCAGGTTGCGCGGGCCGGGGGCGGCCTCGGTGTTGTTGTAGACCGAGATCGCGCCGCAGATCGCGATGCGCCCGTCCCGGTTGAGCTGACCGATCGCCGCTTCGAGGTGGTCGCCGCCGACGTTGTCGAAGTAGACGTCGATGCCGTCGGGGGCCGCCTTCTTGAGCTGCTCGAAGACGGAGCCGTCCTTGTAGTTGAACGCCGCGTCGAAGCCGTACTCCTCGATGAGGAGCTTGACCTTCTCGGCCGAGCCGGCCGAGCCGACGACGCGGCCTGCGCCGAGGAGCTTGGCGATCTGGCCGACCTGGCTGCCGACGGCACCGGCCGCGCCGGAGACGAAGACCGTGTCGCCCTCCTTGAAGGAGAGGGTGCGCAGGAGACCCGCGTACGCGGTGAGGCCCGTCATGCCGAGGACACCGAGGTACGCCGACAGGGGCGCGGCCTCCGGGTCGACCTTCACGGCCTGCTTGGCGTCGAACGTGGCGTACTCGCGCCAGCCGTTGAAGTGCAGCACGTGGTCACCGACGGCCACACCCTCGTCGTTCGAGGCGACGACCACGCCGACCGCGCCGCCCTGCATCGCCTTGCCGAGCTCGTACGGGGCGACGTACGACTTGGCGGCGCTCATGCGGCCGCGCATGTACGGGTCCACGGACACATACAGGTTCTTGACGAGCACCTGGCCGGGGCCGGGCTGGGGGATCTCCACCTCGGCGAGCTGGAAGTCCTCGGGCTTGGGCCAGCCGACCGGGCGGCTGGTCAGGTGCCACTCGCGGCTGGTGGCGGGGATCTGAGGGGTGTCGACAGACATGGCGGGGCGCCTCCTGATTGCTTCACTTACTGAAACAACCATGCTCCTCGATATTTCATAGTGTCAAGTAAATGGGTACTCTGGAGTACATGGCCGCAAGCAGCTCCGCCCCAAAACCCGTGACAGACGACCCCGTGGCAACCGATCCCGCAACAGCCGACCCGGTGACCGCCGACCTGGTCGAGCTGATCGGCACGCTGGTCTCGCGTCACTACAAGGAGTACGAGCAGGCCGCCGGGGGCCAGGGGCTCACCACGGCGCAGGCGCGCGTCCTCGACCTGCTCTCCCGCGAGCCGATGCCCATGCGGCGCATAGCCCAGCAGGTGAACTGCGAGCCGTCGAACATCACCGGACTCATCGACCGCCTGGAAGCGCGCGGCCTCGTCGAGCGCCGCCCCGACCCGGCCGACCGGCGCGTGAAACTGGCCGCGCCGACGGAAGAGGGCGTGCGGATGGCGCGCGGCGTGCAGGGGAACCTGGGCTTCGCTCGCGGGGCCATCGCCTCGCTGACCGGCGAGGAGCGGAACGCACTGCGCAGGCTCCTCGCCAAGATGATGGGCGGCGACGCCACGGCCTGACGCCGGCCGTGGCTTCCTGCGACAAGCCGTGGCTTCCGGCAGGGGCAGGAAAACGAGGCCGGCCGCAAGGCGCAGCCCTTAGGTGCACCACCACAGGAAGCGGTCGCACGTCTTCGTCGGGGTGGGCTGCGGCGGGGGCGGTGTCGTGGTGGGTCCGGGAGCGGGCGTGCCGGGGCCGGCCGGGGTGTCCGGGGTCGGGGTGGCGGCGGGCACCGAGGTGGCGCGCCCTCCGGTCCCTTCTTTCGTCTCCCCCGTCTTCTTGCCCTTGTCGTCCTTCGCGTCCTTGGACTCCGACGCGGACGGGGAGGGGGATGCCGAGGCGCTCGACGCCTGCGGGTCCGCCTCGGCATCGGCGGCGCCGGTCGGGGTGGCGGCCGCCGAGGACGCGGCGGCCTCGGCCTCCTGGTCGGCGGCCTCCTCGGCCGACGTGGACGAGCCCCGCCCGTCGCCGTCCGCCGACGACTCGGTGCCGAGTTCAGCGAAACTGAGGCCGCCCGCGGCGAGCGCGAGCCCCGCGGCGGCGATCACTATCTTGTTGCGCCGACGCCGATGGGCCCTGCGGGCGCCGCGCTCACGGCGTTCCCTGCGGGAGCGGCGGGTGTGTGTGGGTTCGTCGGCGTAGGAGGCGCCGGCGTTCTCGGCCGGCTCCTGCGCCGCGAGCGCCTCCGCGTGCTCGCGGCAGGCTTCGGCGGGCGTGCCGCACCCAGGGCAGGCGAGGGCGCCGTTGAGGTGCCTTCGGCACGGGTGGCAGTAATCCATGACGCATGGAGGCTAGGCGCCGCGCCGGTAACGGAAAAAGCCGGTGCTGTGAATGTTCTGTGCGGAACCGCGTGTTCCAAAGAATTGACCCTCCATACGGCTTCTGTGCACGGCGTACCGGGCGACCCGGTGCGCGAACCATTGACACCCCGCGCGCACCTCCTTACTGTCACGCCAAGATTTCGAACGCATGACGAAATATCGAACGTCGCAGGGGGCAACTGCCGTGCGCATCACGGGAATCAGCACACACGTGGTCGGGACGCCTTGGCGCAACCTGACCTACGTCCAGGTGCACACCGACGAGGGGATCACCGGGGTCGGCGAGACCCGGATGCTGGGCCACACCGACGCGCTCGTCGGCTATCTGAAGGAGGCTCAGGCCAATCACATCGTCGGCTCCGACCCGTTCGCGGCCGAGGACCTCGTACGGCGCATGAAGTACGGGGACTACGGGCGGGCCGGAGAAATCGTGATGTCCGGCATCGCGGTCGTCGAGATGGCCTGCTGGGACATCAAGGGCAAGGCGCTCGGCGTGCCGGTGTGGCAGTTGCTCGGCGGCAAGGTGACGGACCGGGTCAAGGCGTACGCGAACGGCTGGTACACCACCGAGCGCACCCCGGAGGCCTACCACAAGGCGGCGCGGGCCGTGATGGAGCGCGGCTACCGGGCGCTGAAGATCGACCCGTTCGGGACGGGACACTACGAACTGGACCACGAACAGAGCCTGTACGCCGTGTCGTTGATCGAGGCGGTGCGCGACGCGATCGGGCCCGACGCCGAGCTGATGCTGGAGATGCACGGCCGGTTCTCGCCCTCCACCGCCATCCGGCTGGCGCGCGATCTCGCTCCCTTCAAGCCCGCGTGGCTGGAGGAGCCGGTGCCGCCGGAGAACCTCAAGGCGTTGGAGAAGGTGGCCGCGAAGGTGGACATCCCGGTCGCCACGGGTGAGCGGATCCATGACCGGATCGAGTTCCGCGAGCTGTTCGAGAGCCAGGCCGCGGACATCATCCAGCCGGACGTCGGCCACATCGGCGGCATCTGGGAGACGCGGAAGCTGGCGGCGACGGCAGAATCCCACTACGTGCTGGTCGCGCCGCACAACGTGGGCGGTCCCGTGCTCACCGCGGCCTCGCTCCAGGTCGGCTTCACCACACCGAACTTCAAGGTCCTTGAGCACTTCAACGACTTCGCGGACGCGGACATCAAGAAGGTGGTGAAGGGCGCGCCGCAGGTCGATCCGGAGACCGGATGCTTCGAGCTGTCGCACGAGCCGGGGCTCGGGGTCGAGCTGGACGTGGACGCGGCGGCCGAGTTCCCACAGCAGCAGGCCCGGTTCGACCTGTGGGCGGAGGGCTGGGAGCAGCGCCGGCCGGAGCGGACGCGGTGAGCGTCGCGGTCGTCGTCGAGGCGCCGGACACGTACCGGATCGTCCCTCACGAGCCGACGCCGCCGGGTGCCGGCGAGGCGCTGGTCCGCGTCCACGCCGTGGGCATCTGCGGCAGCGACCGCGAGGTGTACCGGGGCAACCGGCCCGAGGGGTACGTGCGGTACCCGCTCACTCCGGGCCACGAGTGGTCCGGCACCGTCGAGGCCGTCGGGCCGGGCGCCCCGGAGTCGCTCGTCGGCAGGAAGGTCGTCGGCGAGGGCTTCCGCAACTGCCAGGTCTGCGCACGGTGTCACGCCGGCGAGACCACGCTGTGCACGGCCGGGTACGAGGAGACCGGGTTCACGCAGCCCGGCGCCATGGCCGCCACACTCACCCTGCCCGCCCGGCTCCTGCACGTCCTGCCGGACGACGCCGATCTGACGGCGGCCGCGCTGCTCGAACCCGCGGCCTGCGTCGCCGCGGCCGCGCTCAAGGCGGACGCGCGGCCTGGCGAACGGGTCGCCGTCGTCGGCGCGGGCACCCTGGGCATCCTCGCCGTGCAGTTCCTCGCGGCGAACTCCCCCGCCGAGCTCCTCACCGTCGACACCCGGGCCGAACGGGCCGCCCTGGCACGGAAGTTCGGCGCGACGGACTTCCGTACGCCCGGCCAGGAGCTGCCCGGCGACTTCGATGTGGTGATCGAGACCGCCGGGTCCGCGGACTCGGCCCGTACCGCGGCGTCGCTGCTGCGGCGCGGGGGGCGGCTCGTCCTCACCGGGCTCCCGGCATCCGGTGCGGCGGGGCTCGATCCGACCGGACTCGTCGTGCGGCAGCTGGAGGTGCGGACCGTGTTCGGGGCGCCGCCGGCCGCCTGGGCGCACGCCGTGCGGGTCTTCGGCGCGGGGCTCCTGGATCCGCTGCCGCTGGTGACGCACGAGTTGCCGCTGGATCAATTCCCGTACGCCATCGAGCTGGTGGGATCCGGCGACCCCAAGGTGGGCAAGGTGCTGCTGCTCCCCCAGGGCCTCTCGTAAGCCATAGCTCCTGCCGCCCGGCACGTTCCGGGCGGGCCCGCACCCACCGATCCGAACCTCGTTCGAAATACCGAACACGAAATACCGAACAACACCGAACGTGAAGGACTGCCCGTGACCGACTCCCCTTCTCCCCGCCGCCCCGGCGAACCCGCCCTCGCGGCCCTGGGCCTGTCCGCCCCCTCCATCGACGACAGCGACACCTCCCCGCACGCCTTCCCCGACGGCGGCACCTGGCGCACCGAGATCCCCTCGGTCGAGGGGCCCGAGGCGCTGGCCGTCGTCCTCAAGGAGGCCTCGCGCCTCGACGTGCCGGTCCACCGGATCAGCCAGGGCAGCGGCGTGTGGATGCTCACCGACGCCGAGATCACCGAGATGGTCGAGTCCGCCGCCGAGCGGGACATCGAGCTGTGCCTGTTCACCGGCCCGCGCGGCACCTGGGACACCGGCGCCTCCGTGCGCACCGACTCGCACGGCGCCGGCCTGCGGGCCCGCGGCCACGACGCCGTCGCCGGATGCGTGGAAGACGCGGTCCGGGCCACGGAGTTGGGCGTGAAGTGCCTGCTCGTCGCCGACGAGGGTGTGCTGTGGACGCTGCACCGGGCGCGCGAGCAGGGGGTGATCCCCGGTGACACCACGCTCAAGGTCTCCGCGCTCATCGGCCCGGTCAACCCGGCCTCCTACGCCGTCTTCGAGCGGCTCGGCGCCGACTCGCTCAACGTGCCGAGCGACCTCACCCTCGCCCACCTCACCGAGATCCGCCGGGTCTCCGCCGCGCCCATGGACCTGTACGTCGAGGCGCCCGACGACCTCGGCGGCTATGTACGGATGTACGAGATCGCGGAGCTGATCCGCCGCGGGGCGCCGCTGTACCTGAAGTTCGGGCTCGCGAAAGCCCCCGGCATCTACCCGTACGGCGCCCACCTGCGCGACGTCACTCTCGACACCGCCCGTGAGCGCGTGCGCCGCGGCCGCCTCGCCCTCGACCTGCTGGCCCGGCACGGCGCGGACGGCGGCATGTCGCCGCTGGGCTCGCGGCTGCCGGGCGCTCTCGACCGTTTCCCGCTGACCTCCCCGGCTCCCCACGACGCGACCGACAAGGACTGATGACCATGACCATGCCTGTGCGCAACCGCAGAAGTGCCGTTTCCGCCGTGGCGGGAGCCGCCGCTCTCGCCCTCGCCCTGACCGCCTGCGGGCAGAGCGGTGAGGGCGGCAGCAAGGAAGCCAAGGACAAGAAGGAGATGACCGTCGGCATCGCCATGCCGACCAAGTCGTCCGAGCGCTGGATAGCCGACGGCAAGAACATGGTCACCACGCTGCACAAGGCCGGCTACAAGACGACCCTCCAGTACGGCGAGGACGACGTCGACCAGCAGGTCCAGCAGCTCGAGGGCATGATCACGCAGGGCGTGGACGCGCTGGTCATCGCCGCGATCAACGGCGACGCGCTCTCCAACGTCCTCAAGGAGGCCCATGACGCGGACATCCCCGTCATCTCCTACGACCGGCTCCTGCTCAACTCCCCCTACGTCGACTACTACGCCTCCTTCGACAACGAGAAGGTCGGCCGGCTCCAGGGCACCTACATCACCGAGAAGCTGGGCCTGAAGGACGGCTCCAAGAAGGGGCCCTTCAACATCGAGCTGTTCGCGGGCTCGAACGACGACAACAACACCAAGTACTTCTTCAACGGCGCCATGAAGGTGCTCCAGCCCTACATCGACAAGAAGCAGCTCGTGGTCAGGTCCGGCCAGACGGCGCTCAACAAGGTCACGACGCTGCGCTGGGACGGCGGCACCGCGCAGAAGCGCATGGACGACCTGCTCACGTCGTCGTACTCCTCGGCCAAGGTGGACGCCGTCCTCTCCCCGTACGACGGCATCTCGATCGGCATCCTGTCCGCGCTCAAGTCCGACGACTACGGCTCCGCGAGCAAGCCGCTGCCCGTCGTCACCGGGCAGGACGCCGAGGTCGCCTCGGTGAAGTCGATCGTCGCGGGCCAGCAGACCCAGACCGTCTACAAGGACACCAGGGAGCTCGCCAAGGTCGCGTCCAGCATGGTCGACGCGGTGCTGAAGGGGAAGAAGCCGCAGGTCAACGACACCACGTCGTACAACAACGGCAAGAAGGTCGTGCCGTCCTATCTGCTCCAGCCGGTGAGCGTCGACAAGAGCAACTACCAGAAGGAGCTCATCGACACCGGCTACATCAAGGCGAGCGACCTCAAGTAGCCCGCCCACACCACCGGTTCACACCACCGGTTCACACGGAGCAGAAAGGCACGACCATGGCGGGACCCGTCCTGGAAATGCGCTCGATCGTCAAGACCTTCCCCGGCGTCAAGGCGCTCGCGGACGTCTCCCTGAGCGTCCGCGCGGGCGAGGTCCACGCCGTCTGCGGGGAGAACGGCGCCGGGAAGTCGACACTGATGAAGGTCCTCAGCGGCGTTCACCCGCACGGCAGTTACGAGGGGGAGATCCTCTTCGAGGGCGAGCCGTGCCGGTTCAAGGACATCGGGGCGAGCGAGAAGCGCGGCATCGTGATCATCCACCAGGAGCTCGCCCTGGTGCCGTACCTCTCGCTCGCCGAGAACATCTTCCTCGGCAACGAGCACGCCACGCGGGGCGTGATCAGCTGGGGCGAGACCCTCAAGCACGCCACGGACCTGCTGCGGCGGGTCGGTCTGAACGAGCACCCGCAGACCCGCGTCGCCGACATCGGCGTCGGGAAGCAGCAACTGGTCGAGATCGCCAAGGCCCTGTCGAAGGAGGTGAAGCTGCTCATCCTCGACGAGCCGACGGCCGCGCTCAACGACGAGGACAGCGGCAAACTCCTCGATCTGATCCTGGAGTTGAAGGGCCAGGGCATCACCTCGATCATCATCTCGCACAAGCTCAACGAGATCGCCCGGGTCGCGGACTCCGTGACGGTCATCCGCGACGGGCACTCCATCGAGACGCTCGACGTCAAGGCCGCGGAGACGACCGAGGAGCGGATCATCCGTGCCATGGTCGGCCGCGACCTCGACCACCGCTTTCCGGAGCGCACCCCGCACCCGCAGGACCTCACCGCGGCGCCGGCCCTCGAGATCCGCGACTGGACCGTCTTCCACCCCATCGACCAGCAGCGCAAGGTCGTCGACTCGGTGTCCCTGAACGTGCGCCGCGGGGAGATCGTCGGCATCGCGGGGCTGATGGGCGCGGGCCGCACGGAACTCGCGATGAGCGTGTTCGGCCGGGCCTACGGGAAGTACGCGGGCGGCAGTGTCCTCAAGGACGGCACCGAGATCCGCACCCGCACCGTCCCCGAGGCGGTCGGGCACGGCATCGCGTACGTCACCGAGGACCGCAAGCACTACGGCCTCAACCTCATCGACTCCGTCAACCGCAACATCTCGCTGAGCGCGCTGCGCAAGGTCGCCCGGCGCGGGGTCGTCGACGAGCACGAGGAGCGGAAGGTCTCCGAGGGCTTCCGCACGTCCATGAACATCAAGGCGCCCAACGTCTCCGAACCCGTGGGCCGGCTCTCCGGCGGCAACCAGCAGAAGGTCGTCCTCAGTAAGTGGATCTTCGCGGGGCCCGATGTGCTGATCCTCGACGAGCCGACCCGCGGCATCGACGTGGGTGCGAAGTACGAGATCTACACGGTGATCGACCAACTGGCCGCCGAGGGCAAGGCCGTCGTCTTCATCTCCTCCGAACTGCCCGAGCTGCTCGGCATGTGCGACCGGATCTACACGATGTCGGCCGGACGGCTCACCGGCGAGGTCCCGCGAGCGGAGGCCACCCAGGAAGTACTGATGCGGCACATGACCAAGGACAAGAGGTAGGACCGATGAGCACGAACCTGAAGGCCGAGTCGCCGGCCGGCATCCCCGCCCCCAAGGACTCCGGGGACGGGAGCGGCCTCGGCCGGCTGATCATCGACGGCATGCGCCGCAACATGCGGCAGTACGGGATGCTCTTCGCCCTCGGCCTGATCGTGATCCTTTTCGAGGTCTGGACGGGCGGCGACCTGCTGCTGCCGCGCAACGTCTCGAACCTGGTGCTCCAGAACAGCTACATCCTGATCCTGGCGATCGGCATGATGATCGTCATCATCGCGGGCCACATCGACCTGTCGGTCGGCTCCATCACCGCGTTCACGGGGGCGCTCGCCGCGGTGCTCATGGTCACGCACCACTGGTCGTGGCCGGTGGCCGCGCTCGTGGTCCTCGCCGTCGGCGCGCTCGCGGGGGCCATGCAGGGCTTCTTCATCGCCTACCTCGGCATACCGTCGTTCATCGTGACCCTGGCGGGCATGCTGCTCTTCCGCGGTCTGACGGAGATCTTCCTCAAGGGGCAGACGCTCGGCCCGTTCCCCGAAGGGCTGCAGAAGGTTGCCAACGGCTTCCTGCCCGAGGTCGGCCCCGACACCAACTACCACAACCTCACCCTGCTCCTCGGCCTGGGACTCATCGCCCTCGTCGTGTGGCAGGAGGTGCGCGACCGCAAGCGCCAGCAGGAGTACGCGCTCGACGTACTGCCCGCGAAGCTGTTCGCGCTGAAGCTCACCGCGCTGGTCGCCGCCGTCCTCGTCTTCACCCTGCTGCTCGCCAGCTACAAGGGCGCGCCCGTGGTGCTGATCGTCCTGGCCGTGCTCCTCGTCGCCTTCGGCTATGTGATGCGCAACGCGGTGATCGGCCGCCATGTGTACGCGATCGGCGGCAACCTGCCGGCGGCGAAGCTCTCCGGCGTCCGGGACAAGAAGGTCACCTTCGCGGTCTTCCTCAACATGGGGATGCTGGCGGCACTCGCGGGCCTGGTCTTCGCGGCCCGCTTCAACGCCGCGTCGCCGAAGGCGGGCGTCAACTTCGAACTCGAGGCGATCGCCGCCTCGTTCATCGGCGGCGCGTCGATGAGCGGCGGCGTCGGCACGGTGCTCGGCGCCATCATCGGCGGCACCGTCCTCGGCGTCCTGAACAACGGCATGAACCTCGTCGGCGTCGGCACCGACTGGCAGCAGGTCATCAAGGGCCTGGTCCTGCTCGCGGCGGTCGGCTTCGACGTGTGGAACAAGCGCAAGGTCGGTTCGTAAGTCAGCTCGGCCCCGTCGGCCCAAGCCCGGCGGGGCCCACCCTTTGAGGGAGCCGCACATGGAACTGAGCAGACGCACTCTCCTCGCATCGGCCGCCGCTGCCGGTGCAGCAGCCACCGCGCTGGGCGGAACAGCCCACGCCTCAGGCTCCGCCTCAGCCTCGGGAGGCAGGAGGCCCGTGAAGGAGCTCTTCGGAAAGCTCGCCGACGGCACGAGGATCTACCGCTGGTCCCTGGAGAACGGCGGCACCCGCCTGAAGGTCCTCTCCTACGGCGGCATCATCCAGTCCCTGGAGATACCGGACCGCCACGGCCGGTACGTGAACGTCTCCCTCGGCTACGACACCATCGAGGACTACGTCGCCGGCACCACGTTCTTCGGCTCCACGATCGGCCGCTACGGCAACCGCATCGCGAACGGCCGGTTCACCCTCGACGGCACGACGTACCAGCTCTCCGTGAACGACGGGGCCAACTCCCTGCACGGCGGGGCGAAGGGCTTCAACACGCGGGTGTGGGACGTGGAGGACTTCACCTCCGGCTCCGACGTCGGCCTGAAGCTGCACTACACGTCGGTCGACGGCGAGATGGGCTACCCAGGCACGCTCAAGGTGACGGTCACCTACACCCTCGGGGCGAGCGGCGACTGGCGCATCGACTACGAGGCGACGACGAACAAGGCGACCGTCGTGAACCTGACGAACCACACTTACTACAACCTCGCGGGCGAGGGCAGCGGCGGCATCTACGACCACGAACTCACCCTCGCCGCCTCCCGTTACACGCCCACCGATTCGGGACTCATCCCGACCGGTGAGCGGGCGAAGGTCGCGGGCACCCCGTTCGACTTCCGCTCCGCGAAGCCGATCGGCCGCGATATCCGCACCGCGCACCCACAGCTGGTCACGGCCAAGGGCTTCGACCACAACTGGGTCCTCGACAAGGGGATCACGGCGCGGCCCGTGCACTTCGCGACGCTGCGCGACCCGTCCTCCGGCCGCACTCTGGAGATCGCCACGGATCAGCCGGGCGTCCAGTTCTACTCGGGCAACTTCCTCGACGGCACGCTCACCGGCCCCTCCGGGCACACCTACCGGCAGGGCGACGGCCTGTGCCTGGAGACGCAGCACTTCCCGGACTCGCCGAACCGTCCGACGTTCCCGTCGACGGTGCTGCGCCCGGGCGAGACGTACCGGACGACGACGGTGCACTCGTTCAGCGCCTGACCGACCCCCACCACATCCCCCGGCCTCGCCCGTGACGACCACGGGCGAGGCCGGTGTCATTCCTCCACCCCTTCGCACTTACCTCACCGAGCCCTATGGAGACGTAAGTTGCAACTCAGCAGACGTACGTTCACTGCGCTCACCGCCACGACCGCGGCGAGCCTCGCCCTGCCGCTGCCGACGGCGGGCGCGGCCACTCCCGACGACGCGACCACCCCCGTCCCCGTACCCGAGGCCGACGGGCGGACGGGCGGACGCATACCGTCGCCTTCGACAAGTACTCGCTGCTCATGGACGGCAGCCGGGTCGTCCTGTGGTCGGGCGAGGTGCACCCGTTCCGGCTGCCGAGCCCGTCGCTGTGGCGTGACGTGCTGCAGAAGCTGCGCGCGCACGGCTACAAAAGCATCAGCATCTACGTCGCGTGGAACTTCCACTCCCCAGCCCCCGGCGCCTACGACTTCACGGGCGTGCGCGACCTCGGCCGCTTCCTGGAGACGGCCGCCGAGGAGGGTCTCTACGTCATCGCGCGCCCCAGCCCTTACATCAACGCGGCGGTCGACGCGGGCGGGTTCCCCAGCTGGCTGACGGCCACCCTTCCCCCGCACCACGACCCGGCTGGGCCGGGTCACCGCCGTGCACGCCGAGGAGTGGACCGAGACCTACGCCTACGACACCGCGGGGAACCAGACCCGGGCCGACTGGCCCGCCGCGCTCCCCGGCCATGACGCGACGGGCGACCGCACGTACATCGGAACCCGCATCACGCGGGCCGGCAGCGTCCGCTATGAGCACGACGCCCTCGGACGGATCACACTGCGCCAGAAGACCCGCCTCTCCCGCAAGCCGGACACCTGGCGCTACGCGTGGGATGCGGAGGACCGGCTGACTCAGGTCACCACCCCGGACGGTTCAACCTGGCGCTACACGTACGACCCACTGGGCCGTCGCACTGCCAAGTTCCGCCTCGGCCCCGACGACGAAACAGTTGTCGAGCGCACCGACTTCACCTGGGACGGCACGACGCTGTGCGAGCAGACGACGCGCTCGGCCGGCCTGCCGAACCCGATCACCCTCACCTGGGACCACCAGGGTCCCCGGCCGATTGCCCAGACCGAGCGGATCGCGGCTACCGACACCCCGCAAGGCGAGATCGACTCCCGGTTCTTCGCCATCGTCACGGACCTGGTCGGCTCTCCCCGCGAACTCGTCGACGAACAGCGCGACATCGCCTGGCGCACGCGCACCATGTTGTGGGGCACCACCACGTGGAACACCGGTGCCACCACCTACACCCCCCTCCGCTTCCCCGGCCAGTACAGCGACCCCGAAACCGGCCTCCACTACAACTACTTCCGCCACTACGATCCGGAGACCGCCCGCTATCTCACCGCCGACCCGCTCGGCTTGGGACCTGCGCCCAACCCCGTGGTCTACGTGGACAACCCGCACACGCGGATGGACCTGTTGGGTCTCGCGGGCTGCGACAAGGACACGATCACCGTGTACCGCAAGCAGAGCGACCACCCGGGCAGTCAGCGCATCCCATCGGCGAGAACGGCGAGGTGACCATCACCGGGAAGGGCAAGCTCTATGTGAACATGAGCGACGACATCACCCACACCATTGAATTCCGCGGCGAGGGAGGCCAGATCGTCAGTTTCGACATCCCCAGGGAGTACCGGGACTCGATCCGCGATTCCGCTCTACCGCAAAGGAACTCCTGCATGATCCACAGCGAGGAGAGCGTAGCCGCCGAGCGGGAACGTACCCGAATGCGACCCGCGATCGAGTCGGCTCCGCCGGCTCTGGCCGAATTCACGGTAGATGTCATCGGATCCACCGCGGAGTACGCGGAGCGCGTACGCCATGTCGTCGCCGCAGCACTGGACTTGGCTTGCACGGCGGAGTTCGATGACGAAGATCTGCCGACGGACGGATTTCCGGACTGGTTCGCCCGGGTCTCCGGGCAGGGCGAAATCGCCGATCAGGAATTCGCCCGGGACGGCCGTACCGCTTTCCTGACCAGGAGCGGAAAAGCGAAGCCCTGGTCCCTGCAGAACTGGATATACCGATTCGACCCGGACGAGGAATCCCGCGGTTGGGAGTTCTGGGACGTCGTCCAGGTGGGCCCGGCCGAGGTCCGGGTCTGGGTGGACAGTTGGGGAGAGTCCTTCTTCGGTTCACTCGACCTGCTGTGGGTGCTGTACACGGCGGGCGCCGCACGGGTCGAGGGGCCGACGGTCCAGGGACCCGATGTGTGGGCGGCCGAGGTGTCCGGCCGGTGACGGAGGTCCGGCCGTGGCAGCCTCGCATCGTGCGGGCGGCCTACACGGATTCCTCGCTCAGTGTGTACCAGGCGTATCCACGGGAGATCGCCGAACCGGCGTTGCGCGCAGGAACGTTCGTGACTCCGTTCAAACGGGAGCGCATGACGTGGATCAAGCCGTCGTTCCTGTGGATGATGTACCGCTCGGGCTGGGCCGAGAAACCGAACCAGGAGCGCATCCTTCGCATCGACATCGATCGTGCCGGGTTCGAGTGGGCCCTGGCCCACGCGGCCCTGAGCCACTTCCAGCCGGGGGTGCACACCGACCGGGACCTGTGGCGTGCGGACGTCGCCGGGTCCCCGGTGCGGGTGCAGTGGGATCCGGACCGTTCGGTCCGCCTGGAGCCCGAGCCGTGGCGCGCCATTCAGGTCGGCCTGTCCGGTGAGGCCGTGGAGCGCTATGTGGACCGCTGGATCGTGCACATCGCCGATGTCACGGATCTGGCCCACTCGACCCACGCCGCCGTGCGCGAAGGACGTCTCGACGACGCACTGCGCGAGCTGCCGGCGGAGCGCCCCTACCCGCTCGCGGAAGCGCTCCGCGAGCGGGTAGGGGCGGACAGCTGACGGACCGACACGGTCCCTCGACGACTCAGCCCAGCCGGATCACGTTCCACGACAGCGGTTCGAGGGTCGCCTTGAGGGTGCCGTCCTCCAGCACGGTCCCCGTCACCTGATGCGGCGCCACCCGCTCAGGCTCCGCGAGCGTGTTGCGGGCGTCCGGGTCCGGGTCCGCGAGCACCGAGTGCTCGACGATCGACGTCAACTCCAGTCGGTTCAGGGCGATTTCGAGCGGCAGCACTTCCGTCTGGCTGCGGTTCACAGCGAACACGGTGACCGTTCCGTCGTCCGCCCGGACCGCCGTCGCGTGCAGCAGGTCCGCGGTGCCGTGGCGCTTCGTGTCGTACGTCGGCCCTGACACGCGTACGTCGAGGACCTCGCCGCGCCCGTACCGCGACGCCGCCGCGAACGGGAAGAACGTCGTCTGGCGCCAGGCGGGGCCGCCGGGCTCGGTCATGATCGGGGCGATGACGTTGACGAGTTGGGCCAGGCAGGCCACCGTAACGCGGTCCGCGTGGCGGAGCAGGGCGATCAGGAGCGAACCGAAGACGACCGCGTCGGTGACCGAGTAGACGTCCTCCAGGAGGCGGGGGGCCTGAGGCCAGTCGAGGGCGGAGACCTCGGCGTCCGTGCGCGACATGTACCAGACGTTCCACTCGTCGAAGGAGAGGTTGATCTTCTTCTTCGACTTGAGGCGAGCGCCCACGTGGTCGCACGTCGCGACGACGTTCTCGATGAACGACTCCATGTCCACAGCCGACGCGAGGAAGGAGTCCCGGTCGCCGTCGTGCTCCTCGTAGTACGCGTGGAGCGAGATGTAATCGACCAGGTCGTAGGTCTCCTGCAGTACCTTCGCCTCCCACTCGGCGAACGTGTCCATGCCCTGGCCCGAACTGCCGCAGGCGACCAGCTCGACGTCCTTGTCGATCTGGCGCATCGCACGCGCCGTCTCGGCGGCGAGCCGCCCGTACTCCTCGGCCGTCTTGTGGCCGGTCTGCCACGGTCCGTCCATCTCGTTGCCCAGGCACCAGAGCCTGATGCCGAAGGGGTCCTTGTCGCCGTGGGCGATGCGGCGGTCCGACAGCTCCGTGCCCGCCGGGTGGTTGGCGTACTCCTGGAGTTCGATGGCCTCCGCGACGCCGCGCGTGCCGAGGTTCACCGCCATCATCGGTTCGGCCTGCGGGCCGACCTTCTTCAGGAACGCGATGTACTCGGACAGGCCGAAGCGGTTCGACTCCGTCGTGCGCCAGGCCAGGTCGAGGCGGCGCGGGCGCTCCTCGGCGGGGCCGACCGAGTCCTCCCACTTGTAGCCGGAGACGAAGTTGCCACCGGGATAGCGGATGGCGGTGACGCCGAGTTCGCGGACCAGTTCCAGGACGTCCTGGCGCAGGCCCGTCTCATCGGCGGTGGGGTGGTCCGGCTCGAAGATGCCGGTGTAGACACAGCGGCCCAGGTGCTCCACGAAGGAGCCGAAGAGCCGGGGGTCGACCGTGCCGACCGTGAAGGCGGGGTCGAGGGCGAAGCGTGCGGTGCGGGACATGTCTCCCTCAGGGTTCGGGATTACGTACATTGATCGAGTCAGCGGACGGTCGGCCAGCCGTCCTTGCCCCAGCTCAGCTCGTTGAGGCCGAGCTTGGGGGTGCCGGAGTCGCCGGCGTCGTAGTAGTGGTACGCGAGTACGTCACGCCCCTTGTCGCGGAAGACGGACTCGCCTCCCGTGCCGACGAACCGGCCGTGCCCGGCGAGGAGCAGCGTGCCGCCGCCCTCCAGGAGCGGGGTGCCGTCCTCGTCCACGTACGGGCCCGTGACCGACGTCGAGCGGCCGACCCGGATCTTGTACGTGGAGTTCACGCCGGAGCAGCACGCGTCGTACGAGGCGAAGAGGTAGTAGTGGCGGCCGTGGTGGACGACGGCCGGGCCCTCGACCGCGTACGGGGAGTCGGGGCGGGTCGCCAGGTGGTGGACGGTCGCGCCCTCGATCGCCTTGCCGGTCCGCGGGCTCAGCTCGACCATTCGGATGCCGGACCAGTACGAGCCGAAGCTCATCCAGAGTTTCCCGTCGGCCCGGACGATCGCCGGGTCGATGGCGTTCCAGGTGTCGGTGGTCCCGGAGCTGAACACCTTGCCGTGGTCCGTCCACGTACCCGGGAGACCCGATGCGGAGGTGGCGACGCCGATCGCCGAGTGGTTCGTGCCCCAGGACGAGACCGCGTAGTAGAGCCAGTACGCGCCGTCGCGGTAGGAGATGTCAGGGGCCCACGGGTCGCCGGTGTCGTTGTACTCGTACCACCAACTCGGCGGCACGGCGAAGGCGTTGCCCTCGTCGGTCCAGTGGACGCGGTCCTTCGAGAGGCGGGCGCCGATGACGCCGCCGGTCGAATAGGCCACGTACTGGCCTGACTTGAGCTTGATGACGGTCGGGTCGTGGACGATCTGCTGGCCGGTGATCGCCTGCGGGTCCGGGTAGGCGGCGTCAGCCTGCGCCGTGGCGGGGAGCAGGGCGAGAAGGGCGGCGGCCGCCACGGCTGCCAGGGGTCTGCCCGCTGTGCGCGCGGTCACTGTCCCGCCAATCCCGTGTGGGCCACGCCCGCCACGATCTGGCGCTGGAAGAAGACGAAGACGACGATCAGGGGCAGGCCCGCCATCAGACCGCCGGCCATCAGCTGGGCCCACTGGATCCCGTACGAGTTCATGACGGTCGCGATGCCGTTCGGCATGGTCATCAGGTCGGGGTTGTTGGTGACCATGTACGGCCACAGGAAGTTGTTCCACGACGCGATGAAGGTGAAGATGCCCACCGCCGCGAGCGAGGGGCGGGCGAGCGGCACGACGATGGTGAAGAAGACCCGCCACCGTCCGGCGCCGTCGATGAACGCGGCCTCCTCCAGCTCCTTGGGGATGCCCTGGAAGAACTTGTAGAGGATGTAGACCATCGCGGCCGGCGCGCACTGCGGCAGGATCATGCCCCAGTACGTGTCGACCATCCCCATCTGCTGGACGGTGGTGAACAGGGGCACGCCGAGGACCGCCGGGGAGACCATGAGTCCGGCCATGACGACGCCCATCAGGACGTTCTTGCCGCGGAACTCGGTGCGGGCGAAGCCGTAGCCGGCGAGCGCGCTCACCGTCAGCACGGTCGCGGTCACACAGACCGACACCACAAGGGAGTTGACGAACCAGTCGGTGATGTTGCCGGTCTCGAAGAGCGCCTTCCAGGCCTGGCCCGTCCACTCCTTCGGCAGCCAGTGCGGCGGCACCTCGACGGCCTCGGTCTCCGACTTCAGCGAGGTGAACAGGGCCCAGGCGAGCGGCGCCAGGAAGACGGCGGAGACGGCGACACCGAGCAGGGTGAGCACGATCTGGCTCGGCGACCAGACGGTGCGCGTACGGGACTTGGCCGGTATCTGCGCGGCGTCGGTGGTCATCGGCCGCCCTCCTCACGGTTGCGCAGCAGCCACATCCGCGCGAGGGCGACGGCCGCGATGATCACGAAGAAGATGATGGAGATGGCGGAGGCGTAGCCCACGCGGTAGCTGGTGAAGCCCTCTTCGAGGGTGTACTGGACGAAGGAGCGTGTGCTGTTCTCCGGCCCCGGCCCGAAGTCCATCATCACGACGGCCTGGTCGAAGAGCTGCAGCGAGGCAAGGATCTGCAGCGTGATGACCAGGCCCGTGATGTTGCGGAGCATCGGCAGCGTGATGTGGACCATGCGGTGCCAGGCGTTCGCGCCGTCCAGCTTCGCGGCCTCGTAGAGGTGGCCGGGGATGCCCTGGAGAGCGGCCAGATAGAGCAGGAACGCGAACCCGACCGTCCACCACAGCGTCTCGATGACGATGGCGAGCATGGCGTAGGACTTGTCGGTGAGCCAGGGCGTGTCGAGGCCGAAGACGTAATTGACCATGCCCGTACCGGGGTTGAACAGCCACTGCCACAGGTTGCCCGCGACGGTGGACGGCAGCAGGAACGGCATGAAGAAACACAGCCGCCACAGCCACTTTCCGCGCTCGATGTGGTGGGCGAGCATCGCGAGGAGGAAGGCGAGGACCGTGATGCAGGGGACGACGAGCAGCGTGAAGTAGGCGCTGCGGCCGAGCGAGTCCCACATCATCGAGTCGTGCAGGGCCTCGCGGTAGTTGTCGAGGCCGATGAAGCTCGCGGCGTCGCCGGAGATGTTGGCGTCCGTGAAGCTGAGGTAGACGCCGCGCACCAGCGGCCAGATCACGAACAGGACGAAGAGAAGAAGGAACGGGGTCACGAACCAGCCGCCGTGCTGGAAGCCCTGTTTGCGGCGGACGGTGGCGCTGTACGCGGCGGTCCTTGCCCGCGCCGGGGCGATGACGGTCTCAGCACTGGTCGTCGTCATGCGACCGCACCTCCTTGCGCGGCAGTGTGCCCGTCCATCGGGTTCTTCATGGCGAGGAGCTTGGCGAGCTGCTTCTTCATGCGGGCGGCGGCCGCGGCCGGCTTGGCGGAGCCCACGGTCGAGGAGACGACGGTCGGGCCGACTTCCTGGGCGAGGATGCCGGTGGAGCCCGCGAACCACACCTTCGGCTCGTTGGCCTGGTGGTCCATGGCGCCGGCGTACTCGTGCTGCGGCTCGAGCTTCCTGTACGCGGCCGTGGACAGGGTCGGCGTGTAGGCGGGGATGTGGCCGCCGGCCGCCCACTGCCGGGCGTGCTTGACGACGTACGCGGCGAGTTGGTGCGCGCCCTCGTTGGTGGCGCCGCCGCGGCCAGCCTGGTGCGGCAGCACGAAGGAGTGCGACTCGGCGTGGGTGGCCTGCTTGCCGAAGACGGGCGGCAGCGGGGTCGCGCCGTACTCCAGCTTCGCGCCGGAGAAGACCGGCACGGACCAGTTGCCCTCCCAGGTGAAGGGGGTGCCGTTGACGAACTGTTCGGCGCCGACGGATCCCATGCCCGGGTTGGCGTACCCGTCGGCGACGTGCTGACGCAGGAACTCAAGGACCTGGGTGGCCTTGTCGGTGTCGAAGGTGACCTCGGTGTTGTCGGCGTTGAACCAGGTGCCGCCGAGCTGGGTGTAGAAGGCGACGAAGAACCACCACTGGAAGTTCTGGTCGTTGACCCACAGGCCGATGGTCTGAAGCCCCTTCCTGGTGGCCTTCTTGGCCTCCTTCAGCATGTCGAACCACTCGCCGGTGGACGTGACGGGCACGAGCCTGCCGTCGTCGCCGATCAGGCCCGTCTTCTTCAGGACGTCCTTGCGGTAGAAGCAGAGCTGGACGTGGATGTCGAGCGGGAGGGCGTAGAGCGTGCCGTCGATGACGGCGCGCTTCCACAGCTTGGGGTTGAAGTCCGCTTCCCGCACGCCGTACTTGGCGAGCAGGTCCATGTCCCAGGGGTCCAGGAGACGGCCCGGCGAGAAGCCGGTGACGCGGCCCAGGTGCATGACGCCGAGGTCGGGCGCCCGATTGCCGGCGGCCGCCATGGCGAGTTTGGTGTAGAAGGGGTTGCCCCACTGGAGGGTCGAGTCCTTCACGTCGATGCCGGGGTTCGCCTTACGGAAGGCGTCCAGCATCGCGATCATGTTGCTTCCGTCGCCGCCGCTGAAGAGGTTCCAGTAGCGCACACGGGTGTCCGCGCCGGAGGCGAGCGCGTCGGCGCCGGTACCGAGCGCCGCGAAGCCCATACTGCCCGCCACGGTCAACCCGCCGATTCCGGCGAGGAGTTGCCTGCGGTTCAGGCCAGGTCGTCCCATGCCCTGCCCTTACTGTTCGAGATATCGAATGATGCTCGTAACTTCGAACGGGACCGTAGATTCGGGATGCGGCGACGTCAATGGGTTGCGCAATACAAAGGTGCGGGACCCCCACCCGCGTGGGGGTCCCGCACCTGTCGGGCACTCGCTCCGGGCTCAGCCCTCGAACGCGGGTTGCGCCAGCCCATGGCCCATGTCGCGCAGGACGAGCAGCGAACCGGCGTACGGGGACGGGGCGTCGAGGCCGACGCGGGCCGACGTGACGTACAGGTCGGTGAGGTCCGCGCCGCCGAAGGCGCACGCGGTGGGGCGCTTCACGGGCAGCTCCACGACGCGGTCGAGCGCGCCGGACGGGGTGTAGCGGCGCAGCGCCGAGCCGTCCCAGAGGGCAACCCACACACACCCGTCGGCGTCGACGGTCAGCCCGTCGGGGTGGCCCGCACCCGCCTCGACGACCGCGAACTCCCGCCGCCGCAAGGCCTGTTGGCCATCGACGTCGAAGACGTCGATGCGCCGCGTCGGGGTGTCGACGTAGTACATGAGCGTGCCGTCGGGGCTCCAGCCGGTGCCGTTGCTGACCGTGACGTCGCCGAGGATCTCGGTGGCGGTCCCGTCGGCGGCGATCCGCACGAGGTTTCCGCCGCCCGGCGTCTCGTCGTACGCCATGCTGCCCGCCCAGAGCGAGCCGTCCGGGGCGATCGCCGCGTCGTTGCCGCGCCGCCCGGGCACGGGATCGCGGTGCAGCCACCGGAAGTCGGTGCCGCCGGGGCCGTACAGGCCGATGCCGTCACGGAGGTTGACGACGAGTCCCGCGCCGCCGGCCCGGGGCTTGGCGGCGCCCACGTGCTGCTCGGTGGCCATGACCGTGCGGCGCCCGGTCGCGGGGTCGTACGTGTGGACCCGGCTGCCGAGGATGTCGACCCAGATCAGCCGGCCGGTCTCCGCGTCCCAGGTGGGGCCCTCCCCGAGCGTGGCCTCCGCGCGGACGGCCACCTCCGGCCTCATCGGCCGGCCCTCCGGTACCCGAGCCGCTCCGACAGGTCGGCGGCGCCCTTCACGGCGAGCTGCGCCAGCTCGTCCTCGCGGGGCGCGCTCCAGCGGATCATCGGCACCGACACGGAGAGCGCGGCGACGACCCGTCCGGAGCGGTCGCGCACGGGGGCGGCGACGCAGCTGACGTCCGGGTTGGACTCGCGGCTCTCGACGGCGACGCCGCGCTCCCGGATGCCGGCGAGGGCCTCGCGCAGGAGGGCCGGGTCGGTGATGCTGTTCTCCGTCATCGCCGCCAGCTCGGCGTCGTCGGGGACGCGGGCCGCCAGTTCGGGCTGCGGCAGGGAGGCGAGGAGCATCTTGCCGACGGACGTGCAGTGCGCGGGCAGCCGGCGCCCCGCGGCGGAGACCATCCGCACGGCGTGGGTGCTGTCGACCTTCGCGATGTAGATGACGTCGGTGTCCTCGAGGATCGCCACGTGCACGGTCTCGTCGCAGGTCTCGGCGACCTCGCGGGCGACCTGCTGGCCCTCGGCGGCGAGGTCGAGCTGCTCCGCGTACCGGCTGCCGAGCTGGTAGGGGCGCACGCCCAGGCGGTAGCGGCCGGGCTCGCCCGGGGCGGTCACGAGGTAGGAGCGGGCGGTCAGCGTCGTCACCAGCTCGTGCACGGTGGTGCGCGGCAGCTGGAGCTTGCGGACGATGTCCGGGGCGGACAGAGTGCCGTCCCCGTCCAGGAACAGCTCGAGTATGTCGAGAGCCCGGGTCACGGCGGGTACGAGACGCCCCACGGCCGGCCCCCTCTCTGATGTTCGAAATTTCAACAGTCGGTCGGTATCACGAACATAGGCTACTCACAGCCGTGTTGAGCGGGCAATGGGCCCGGAGGTGCCTCCGTGCACCGGGACGCTGCCTTGTGACGGCGCTCACACGCCCCGTACGCGTGTCACAGCGGAGGGGGCCTGATCGTCTTAGGGGGCATGACGAACACGGAGCAGACCTCGGAAGAGACCTCGGTACTCATCACCGGCGCCAACAAGGGACTTGGCCTGGAAACGGCCCGACGGCTCGGGGAACTGGGCTGGACGGTCTTCCTCGGCTCGCGTGACGAGGGCCGCGGGCGGGCGGCCGCCGACAAGCTGGCCGCCGGTGGCGCGGACGTGGTGATGGTCCCGCTGGACGTGACCTCGGACGAGTCGGTGGCCGCGGCCGTACGACTCGTCCGCGAGCGCACCGACCGGCTGGCCGTACTCGTCAACAACGCCGGAGCGCCGGGGAAGGGGACCGCGCCCGCGGACGCGACGGCCGACGACATCCATTCCGTCTACGACACCAATGTGTACGGACCGATCAGGGTCACGCAGGCGTTCCTTCCCCTGCTTCGGGCGGCACAGAACCCGCGGGTTGTGATGGTGTCGAGCGCCGGCGGTTCCTTCGCGACCGTGACCGACCCGGAGCAGCCCTTCTCGAAGATCCACGAGCTCGGATACAGCTCGTCGAAGGCGGCGCTGAACATGCTCACCGTCCGGTACGCGCAGGCGCTCCCGGGGATCAAGTTCAACGCCGTCACTCCCGGCGAAGTCGCCAACCGCACGTTCGCCGCCACCGACATGAACGGTCACACCGGCGCGCTGACCGTGACCGAGGGCACCGACTCGATCGTCCGGCTCGCGCTGCTCGACGCCGACGGGCCGACCGGAACGTTCACCGACCGCCTCGGTCCCGTCGCATGGTGATGATCTACGGGTGCGGGCTTTCCGCCACCGAGGCCAGGGAGGAACTTGCGTGAGACGGGTCGAGGAGTTCGAGGAGTTCGAGGAGCTGCGGCCGCTGCTGTTCTCGATCGCCTACCGGATATTGGGCAGCGTGAGCGAGGCCGAGGACGCGGTGCAGGAGACATGGCTGCGCTTCGCGGCGTCCACGACACAGCCCAGGTCGGCCAAGGCGTTCCTGTCGGCGACGGTCACGCGGATCTCGATCGACGTGCTGGGCTCGGCCCGGGTGCGGCGGGAGGCGTACGTCGGGCCGTGGTTCCCCGAGCCGCTGCTGAGCGACCCGTATGAGGATCCGGCGCGCTCGGCGGAGCTGGCCGACTCGGTGTCCATGGCGGCGCTGCTGCTCCTGGAGCGGCTCAGCCCGCTGGAGCGGGCGGTGTTCGTGCTGCGGGAGGTGTTCGCCTTCGGATTCCCCGAGATCGCCTCGGCCGTCGACCGCTCGGAGGCCGCGTGCCGCCAGCTCGCGGTGCGGGCGCGGCGCCACATGGACGCGGGCCGGCCCCGGTTCGAGGCCGACCGCCAGGAGCGGGAGCAACTGGCGGCGCGGTTCTTCGACGCGCTGCGGGAGGGCGACGTCGACGGCCTGCAAGAGCTGCTCGCCGCCGATGTGTCCCTGGTCGGCGACGGCGGCGGCAACGCCCCGCAGCTCGCCAGGCCCGTCGCGGGCGCGAGCAACGTGGCCCGGCTGCTGGCCTCGGTCTTCCCCGTGATGTTCCGGATCGACGTGACGTCCGAGCCGCACGAGATGAACGGTCAGCCGGGCGCGATCCTGCGCGACCGGGACGGCAGGGTCCTCAACACCCTCACCCTCGACGTGCTCGACGGGCAGATCCAGACGATCCGCCTGGTGATCAACCCCGACAAGCTCGGGCACCTGGGCCCGGTGTCGGACCCGTGGGCGGTCGACCGCGAGGTGCGGCAGGCCCGCCGGCGGCCGAAGGACTGACGGGCCGGTCACGGCCCGCCGTGCAGATCCCTCAACCGCCGTGCCCGCAGCACCAGTTCGAGCTCGAAGCGGCGGTCCGGGTCGTCGATCTCGTCGCCCCACAGCTCGCGGATCTGGCGCAGCCGGTAGCGGACGGTCTGCGGGTGGACGCCGAGCCGGGCGGCCACCTCGGGTGCGCCGCCGCGCGTCTCCAGCCAGGCGAGAAGGGTGTCGGCCATGCGGCGGGCGTGGGTGGGGCCGCAGTGGGCGAGGGGCGCGAGCGCGCGGCGCGACAGGTCGTCGATGAGCTCCTCGGGCTGGAGCAGCACGAGGGCCTGGGTGTGTTCGGTGCAGTGGAGCACCTCGCCCGCCGGGAGCAGCCCGCGCGCCACGAGCCGGACCGCGGCCTCGGCCCAGCGCAGGGACTTCGCCGCGTCGGGCAGCGGCACGGGCGGGCCGATCGCGCCGGACCAGCCGGCCATGGCGCGGCGCAGGAGTTCGGGGCGGCCCGCCGCGTCGGGGTCGGGCACGACCATGCGGGGCTGCTCGGTCTCCATGTCGAGGAGCACGCCCTGTCCGACGGCGGGCGCGACGGCCTCGCGCGCGGGGCGCAGGAGGACTCCGACGGAGACCCGGCCGGGCAGGGGCCAGCCGATCCGCGCGGCCCGCTCGGCGAGGGCCCGCGCGGGGTCGGGCGGGGCGGCGCCGCGTTCGGGGTGGTCGGTGTGCTCGGTCTGCTCGGCGAGCAGCAGGTCGATGAGTTTGCGCTGGAGGCGCAGGCGTTCGCCGGCCTGCCGGGCGGCGGCCTCGGCATAGCCGCGTACGGACTGGTCGACGAGTCCGTCGAGGTACTCGAAGCCCGACTCGGCGAGTTCGTACATGGCGGGTGGCGGGATGAGGGCCCGCTGGCCGAGTTCGGCGAGGCGGCGCCACGCCAGGCGTACGCCGAGCCGGTACATGGCCTGGAGGGCGTCGAGGCTGCGGCCGTGCAGGCTCTGGCCGCGGCCGAACTCCTGGAAGACGGCCGGATGGGAGCGCGGCCGGTCCTCCGCGTCGGCGAGCTGGAGCTGCACGAAGCCCTCGATGGCTCTGCGGATGCCGACGAGCGCCATGGGCTCGCCGGACTCGTCGAGCACGAGGGGTAAGTGGGGGTATTCGCGGCGGATCTCCCGAAGGATGTCCTCCGCGAGGGCGGGCGCCTCGGCCATGGCGAGCCCGGCGAACCGTTTCACCTGGAGCCGGGGCACATCGCGCCAGGCCGAGCGCTCGGGCCGCACTGCGCTGTGGGCGGCGGGGCCGCCGGACGGAACGGGGGACACCCCTCAGCGCTCCCGGCCGGCCGTCTCGTACGTCACGAGCGGCACGTTCGGCTGGTCGGGGGTGGCGTTCAGAAGGGCGACGACGCCCAGGGAGGCGCCGAGGGCGAGCACGGCACCTGCCGCGACGGTCAGGGCGGCGGCGAGCAGTCGGTTCATCGCAGGGTCAGCCTCTCGTTCTGGAGGTCGAATCCCCACCCGTGCGCAGCGCGTGCCGGGCCCCGTTCCGGCAAGTGCCCAGTCTCTGCAATGCATTGACACTCCGTCAAGGGTGCGCCTACGGTTCCCGGCCCTAGGCCCCTGCCTATCCGCGTTGCGCCCGCACCAGAGCTCCCTCCCCCACCCCAGGAGTGCCGGATGCGTCGTTCAGCCCACCCGTCTCCCGACCACCACCCCTCAACGAGGCCCTTCGGGCCGCCCCGGCCGAATCCTTTCTCCCTGCTCACGCTGGGTCTCGGCGCGTTCCTGCTCGCCCTGGCCCCGCTGCTCGCGTGGTACGTCGAGCCGCGCGCCGAACGCACCCCCGTCGACGTCGACACGACGACCGTATTCACCGGAACCGGAAGCTACTTCGACACCGGCGCGGTGAAGACCGTGCACGGCAGGAGGATCACCGTCACGCGCCAGGTGCGCGGCGATGTGGCCGCGTCCGAGAAGAGCGGCCGGGCGGTGTGGGACGTGTCCACGTCCGTCGACACCGACGCGTCGCTGCCCGCGGCGGACCCGCACGACGCGCTCCAGTGGACCCTGGAGCGCTGGGTCACCGACCGCAGGACCAACGCGCCGGTGCACTGCTGCGGTGAGCAGCCGTCCTTCGAGGGCGAGGCCTACCTCAAGTTCCCCTTCGACGTACACAAGCGCGCCTACCGCTGGTGGGACAACACGCTCGGCGCGACGGTCACGCTCTCCTACCGGGGCACGAAGAAGATCCAGGGCTACGAGGGCTACCGCTTCACCGGCACGGTCCCCGCCACGAGGACCGGGTCGCGTCTGGTGCCCGGGACGATCGTGGGACAGCCGAAGCGGAATCAGGTGCTTGCCGAGGAGTGGTACGCGAACCACGGCATCGAACTGGTCGCCGACCCGAAGACGGGCCGGATCGTCTACGCGGCGATCGGCCCGCACAAGACGCTGCGCGCGCCCGGTTCGGCGAAGGACGCGGTGGTGCTCCTGGACAGCGAGCGCATCGCGTTCACCCCGGCCACGCAGCGGCAGCAGGTGGCTCTCGCCGACGACGACAGCGGCCGGCTCCGGCTCCTCGGCACGACGCTCCCGCTCGGGGCGGGCACGGCCGGCCTGGTGCTCGCGGCACTGGGTGCCGTGTTCGTCGTACGGGGCAGGGGCGGACGGGGCGGTACGGGCGGGAGGGGGCCGTCGAATCCCGATTCGTCCCCAACAGTGCTGGAACCCTCCACGATGTGATGAGACGTCAGCTCCGGAAAGCTGAGAATTTGTCACCTCGGTGAGTAGCCGCCTCGAACAGCTCGGCGAAAACTGTCCCACCCCACCCCCCGCACAGTTCACGCACGGCCCCCGCACAGCCCCGGCACAGCTCCTTCGTAACCGCCGCCCCGGCACCCCGTTCCGCAGCCTGAGCCAGTCCCAGTAACGGCGTCCGCAAAGGCGTCGTCCCTGAACGCTCCGCGCACGTCCCCCCACACCGTTCCGCACCCCGAGACGAGTTGGAGCACCCATGCCCCAGCACGTGCCCACCCCCCTGCGCACGCCCCACCCGGGCGACGCGCGTCCCCACCCGGCGCTTCCCCCACCGCCGCGCCGGATCGTCTTCCTCGCCCACCGCGACCTCGGCAATCCGGCCGCGGGCGGCTCCGAACTACTCGTCGACCGGCTGGCCGACGGGCTGACCCGCCTGGGCCACGAGGTGACGCTGCTGTGCGGCGGGCCCGCCGCGTTCCGCGACTACCGCGTCGTGTCGGCGGGCGGCGACCTCGGCCACTACCTGCGGGCGCGCTCCGCGTTCGCCCGCCAGGTCGGCGACTGCGACCTGCTCGTGGAGGTGTGCAACGGCATGCCGTATCTGGCGCCGCTGTGGCACCGCGGCCCGACGCTGCGCCTGGTCAACCACGTCCACACCGATCTGTGGCGCATGCGCTTCGGCGGGCCGCTCGCGCCGGCCGCGCGGCTCGGGCGAAGACTGGAGCACTGGGCGCTGTCCGGCGCCGAGCGCCGCGGTCTGCTGGTGGCCGTCTCGCCGTCGACGGCTACCGCGCTGCGGGCACTCGGCGTCGAACGCGAGCGCATCCGCGTCGTCCACAACGGCGTCGAGGAGCCGGGCCCGCGCGCGGACCGCTCCCGTGAGCCGCTGTTCCTCGCCATGGGCCGGCTCGTCGAGTACAAGCGGATCGATCTGCTGCTGCGCCTGTGGGAACGGGTGCGGCCGGTCACCGGCGGCCGGCTCCTCATTGTCGGCGACGGGCCCGAGCGGGACCGGCTGGAACAACTCGCGGGCCCCGGCGTCGAGTTCATGGGTCATGTCTCGGAGGCCGAGAAGAACCGGCTGCTGTGCGAGGCGTGGCTGCTGCTGCACCCCTCCGCCGTGGAGGGGTGGGGCCTGGTCGTCACGGAGGCGGCTGCGCGCGGGACCCCGGCGATCGGTTTCGACGTACCGGGTCTGCGTGACTCCGTCGAGGACGGCGTCACCGGTCTTCTCGCACGCGGCGAGTCGTCGTTCGCGGCGGCCTGGTGCGCGCTGGCCCTGTCCGGACAGCGGCGCCGGCTGATGGGCAAGGCCGCCGAGGAGCGCGCCGCGACCTTCCGCTGGGCTCACACGGTGCGGCAGTTCAGAGCCGTGGCCGCCGAGGCGGTGAGGAGCCCCGCGCCATGACGCACTCGACACGGACCACCCCGCCCGACCCGTCGCTTCGCCGCTCGCTCGCCCTGTTCCGCGCGTTCCTGCGCGAACAGCAGGACCCCGAGGCCTGCTACTCCCTGCTGGCCCGCGACGCCGCCGACCAGGTCGAGGCGGTCTGCGGGGGCCTTGCGGGGAAGGTCGTCGTCGATGTGGGCGGCGGGTCCGGCTACTTCACGCGGGAGTTCCGGCGGCGCGGCGCGCACGGCTTCCTCTTCGAGCCCGACGCGCAGGAGCTGGGCGCGCGGCCGGCCGCGCCCGCTGTCGTCGCGGACGGCTATCTGCTGCCGCTCGCGGAGGGCGCGGCCGATGTCACGTTCTCCTCGAACGTCCTGGAGCACGTGGCCGACCCGCAGACGTTCCTCAGCGAGCTGGTCCGGGTGACCCGGCCCGGCGGGATCGTCTATCTCTCGTTCACCAACTGGCTCTCCCCGTGGGGCGGTCACGAGTGGGCGCCCTGGCACTACCTGGGCGCCGACCGGGCCAGCGCCCGCTATCAGCGGCGCACGGGCAGGCCGCCCAAGCACACGCTCGGCGAGAACCTCTTCGCGCATCACATCGGCCCGACGCTGCGCCAGGTCAGGGCCCGCGACGACATCACCGTCGTCTCCGCGCGCTCCCGCTACTGGCCCTTCCTCGCGGCGACCGTCGCGAAGGTGCCGGGGGTGCGCGAGTTCGCCACCTGGAACCTCCTCCTCATCCTCCGGCGGTGTTCTCCATGACGAGCACGGTCCAGGCGCCGCCCCCGGCGGCGGCCCGCCCCGCCCCCTCCCGGCCAGGACACGGGCGGGGGCCGCGCTCGCGGCGCTGGCTGCTGGCCTTCTGGGCGACGCTGTTCGTGCTGTTCGTGGCGGTGTCGCCCGGACGCATGACGTTCGACACGAAGCTGGGTGTCGCACTCGACCCGTGGAAGTTCCTCACGGACCTGGGCGACCTGTGGCACGACCGGGCGGGCTTCGGCGGGATCTTCGACCAGTACGTGGGCTACTCGTTCCCGATGCTGCCCTATTACGGGCTCGCGCGGCTGACGCATCTGCCGGTGTGGCTGGCCGAGCGGCTGTGGCTGTCGGTCATCGTGACGGTGGCGTTCTGGGGTGCCCTGCGCCTCGCGGAGCGCCTGAGGATCGGCAGCCCGCGGACCCGGCTGCTCGGCGCGGTGGCCTACGCGCTGTGGCCGGCGTTCACGATCGTCGTCGGCTCGACGTCGGCGGCCGCCCTGCCGGGCGCGTTTCTGCCGTGGGTGCTGCTGCCCCTCACGAACGACCGCACGAGCGCGCGCGTCGCGGCGACGCGCTCGGCGCTCCTCATCCCGTTCATGGGCGGGGTGAACGCGGCGGCCACTCTCGCCTCCCTCCTCCCGGTGGGTCTCTATCTCCTCTCCCGCCCGGCCGGCCCGCGCCGCCGCAAGCTGATCGCGTGGTGGACCCCGTCGGTGATCCTCGCGACGGCCTGGTGGATCCTGCCGCTGCTCCTCCTGGGCGTGTACGGCGAGAACTTCCTTCCGTACGTGGAGACTTCACAGACCACGACCGGCACCATGTCGGCCGCCGAGTCCCTGCGCGGCGCCGGGAACTGGGTGGCGTACCTGCACTTCGGCGAGGCCTGGCTGCCGGCGGGCTGGACGGTCGCGACGGCGGCCGTGACCGTCGCCGGGTCGGCGCTCGCGGCGGCCTTCGGGCTCGCGGGGCTCGCCCGCCGCGATCTGCCGGAACGCCGCTGGCTCGTCCTAACGGTCCTCACGGTCGCACTGATCACCCTCGCGGGCTACGGCGGCGCGCTCGGCGCACCCTTCCACTCCACGGTGCAGTCCTGGCTGAACGGCGGCCTGGTCCCGTTCCGCAACATCTACAAGTTCCAGACCGGCCTCGGGCTCGCCCTGGCCTTCGGGCTGATGCATGTGACGGCGGTCGCGGCCGAGGCGCGCGGCGCCCGCCCCCTGCGCCACCGCCGGTACGCGCCCCTCCTGGCGGCGGTGCTGATCCTGCCGGGTCTCGCCTGGCCGTACCTCAACGGCTCGATCCTGCAACCGGGTTCGTTCCGCTCCCTGCCCGCGTACTGGGACACGACGGCGCACTGGCTGAAGAAGTACTCGCCCGACTCGCGCGCCCTCGTCGTGCCCGCCACCGCGCACGGCATCTACACCTGGGGCTCCCCCATCGACCAGCCCCTCGACGTCCTCGCCGACTCGCGCTGGGCGCAGCGCGACTACGTCCCGTTCGGCACGCCCGGCAACCGCCGCGCCCTCGACGCCGTCGAGCAGGCCCTGACCACCGGCGGTGAAGTCCCCGGCCTCCAGGACTACTTGAGCCGGGCGGGCCTGCACTTCGTCGTCGTACGGGGCGACCTCGACCCCGACCAGCTGGGCTACGTACCGACCGCGACCGTCAAGCGCACCCTGGAGGAGTCCGGGTACCGGCGCGTCACCGGGTTCGGGCCCGTCACGACCGGCGGGCGCATCGCCGAGGGCACCCCGCTCCAGGTCGAGGGGCTCTATCCGCGCCGGCGGGCGGTGGAGATCTACGCGCCCGGCTCCGCGCGGCGCCCCGGCCAAGCCGCCCTGCTCCCGGTCTCCGGCACGGCGGAGGTCAGCGGCGGCCCCGAGTCGCTCCTGCCGCTGTCCGCCGACCCGGCGATGCGCGGCAGGCCCACCGTCCTGGCCGGCGACAACCACCCGGGCATCGGTACGCCCGCGCTGCGCACGGCCGGTGACGGCCTTCGCCGCGCCGACACCCGCTTCGGCCTGGTCGGCTCCAACACCTCGTACACGTACACGCCGACCGAGCGGAACTCCCCGGGCAGCACGCAGGATCCGGGGGCGAAGCCACGGCAGATCCTGCCGGGCGAGGGGATCCGTCATCAGACGACCGCCGTGCTGCGCGGCGCCGCGCAGGTCACGGCGTCGTCGAGCGGGAACTGGCTGTTCCACCTGCCGCAGTACGACCCGGTGAACGCGTTCGACGGGAACCCGGACACGGCGTGGGCGGAGGGCACACCGGGCACGCCCGACGGGCAGTGGCTGCGGATCGCGTTCTCTTCGAAGACACCCGTGCCCGGCACGCTCCAGGTGACTCCCCTGCCGCAGGAGGGAGTCAGGGCCGCGCCGACCCGGATCCGCGTACAGACAGAAACGGGCTCAGCCACCTCGGCCCTTCAGGCGAACGGCAAGCGCCAGAGCGTCAAGGCGTCGGCGGGCAACACCAGTTGGCTGCGGATCACGATCCTGGGCGCGCAGGCGGGGCACACGGGTCTCGCGGGCGCGGGCTTCTCGGACGTCGACATCCCGGGCGTCCAGGTGAGCCGGCTGCTTCGGCTGCCCCAGGACTCCACGGACGCGCAGCAGTTCAGTTTCCACGCGACCACCGAGGAGCCGAACCTCGGGCGCCGGTTCACGACCGCCGAAGGCGGCACGTACACCCTCAAGGCGAGCGCGCGGCCCGCTCCGGGCGACGCGTTCGACAAGCTCCTCTACGAGGTGGCGCCCGATCAGCGCCGCCGCATCACGGCCACCGCGGACTCCACGTCCGCGCTCGGCGGCGACCTGTCGGCGCGCAATCTCACGGACGGCGACCTGACCACGGCATGGATCGCGGGCGACCGGCCCACCATCCATCTGCGCTGGCCGGACAAGCAGCCGGTGGGGGAAGTCGTACTCGCCGCCGCCGGCGGCCTGTCCACCCGCCCCGAGAAGATCGAGATCAGCTCGCCGGACGGGGCGGCCGTGGCGGGCGTCGACGAGAACGGCGTGGCCCGCTTCGACCCGATCACCACGGACCGCCTGGACATCACCGTCACCGCGACGGCTCCCCTCACCGTCCACAACCCGGTGGCGGACGCCGATCTGCAACTGCCGGTGGGGCTGACGGAGGCGTACCTCCCGGCGCTCGACCAGTACCGCACCCCGCAGCCGTCGCCCACCCGCAAGTTCAGCCTGCCGTGCGGCAAGGGCCCGGACGTCACGGTCGACGGCACACGCCACCGGACCGGTGCGAAGGGAACGGTCAGGGACCTCGTGGAGCGCCGCCCGATCGACGTGACGCTGTGCGGGCAGGCCCCTGTGTCGCTGGCGCTCCCCGCCGGCACCCACACCCTGGAGACACCGCAGGACAAGGGCCCCCTCCGCCTCACCGACGCCACCCTCACCCGCACCGACGCACCCTCCACCACCCCGCCCGCCGGCCGCGCCCTGCGCATCCGCGACTGGCTCGGCGACCGCAGGGAGGTGACCGTCGGCACCGGCCCCGCCACCTATCTGACGACGTACGAGAACGTCAACGACGGCTGGAAGGCGACCCTCGACGGCAAGGAGCTGACCCCCTTGCGCCTGGACGGCTGGCAGCAGGGCTTCCTCGTCCCCCAGGGCGCGGGCGGCACCGTGAAGCTGAGCTACGAACCGGCGCGGACGTACGAGGCGGGCCTGTTCGGCGGGGCCGCGGGCGTGCTCGCGCTGGCCGGGATCGCCCTCTTCCGGCGGCGCGCCGCGACCACAGATGTGACGCCGCCCGCCCCGCCGCCCGGGCTGCTGCTCGGCACGGTGGCGCTCACCCTGGTCGGCGCGGTGATCGCGGGTCCGCTCGCGCTGCTCGTCCCGGCGCTCGCGCTCGTGGCGTGGCGGCGGCACGCGCTCCTCGTCCCGATCGCGTTCCTGGCGATGGCGGGTGCGGGGGTCGCCGCCGCGGTGGGAGCCGGGGAGCCGTCCCGGGCGTCCGCGGGCGCCTTCGGGCCGGTGGCCCAACTCCTCGCGCTGGTCGCCCTGTTCGCGGCGCTGGCGACCACCCGTAGGCCGCCGGACACCGCGGCCGGCCCGTCGCAGGAAGGCGAAGCATGAGCATTCCGGCCCCGCCCGCGCCGCGGCGCGTCCCGTTCCCCGTGGTCGACGAGGTCGCCCGGCACTGTCTCCAGGACGAGGAGCCGGAGACCGTCCACATCGAGGTCCACCTGCCGGGCACCCCGGACCCCGCCCGGCTGACGGCCGCCTTCGCCGAGGCGCTGCACCGCCATCCGCGCATCCTGATGCGGGAGGCGGCGGGCCCCTGGTACCGGCGGCGCTACGAGTGGGAGCTGACCCGCGGACCCGATGTGGACGTGGTCACCTTCCCGCCGCCGGGACCGGACGCGCTGGGGGACGCCCGGACGCGCGCGCTGACGCACGCCCCGCCGCTGACCGCGTCGCCGCCGATCCGTCTGGAGGTGGTGCGGGAGCGGGAGGACGGTGCCGCGGTCCTCTTCCTCACCATCAACCACACCGCTCTGGACGGCCCGGCCTGTCTGCGCGTCCTCGCGACGGCGGCCGAGATCTACGGGGGCCATGACGACGCCCCCGGCGCGCCTCCGCCACACCGGGCGCCGCCCGGGGCGCCGGGGCCCGCCCTGCGCGGGCCCTCGCCGTGGACCCCGCCCGCCCGCGTCGCCCCCGGCACCCCCGACACCTCACCCGCCCTCTCACCCGGCGTCTCACCCGGCGTCTCACCCGGAAACGGACTCCTGGTCGCGGACCTGCCCGTGCCGCACCGGCCCGCCGGCGCCCCGTACACCGTCAACGACCAGCTCATGGCCGCCACCGCCCTGATGATCACGCACTGGAACAGGGAGCACGGCGCGCGCCCGCGCCCGGTGCGCATCACGATGCCGGTGGACGACCGGCCCCGGGGCGCGGACATGCCCATCGGCAACGGCACCCGGCTCGTCGAAGTCACCTTCGAACCCCAGGAGTTGACCTCCACGGGCATTCCGCTCCTGCTGCACCGCACCTCGGTGCGCACCCGCGCGCTCAAGGCCCTCGACCGGCCCCAGCTCGGTCACGGCGCCGCCCTCCTCACCGCTCCGCTCGCCCCGGTCGCCTGGCGCGCCGCGGTCACCCGCGGGCTGCGCAGGGCAGCCGCACCCTGGACGTCGACCACGCTGCTCAGCAACATCGGCCGCGTCCCCTACCCGCTCGACTTCGGCGACGCGGGCCGCGCCCACGCCGTCTGGTTCTCGGCCCCCGCGCGCATGCCGCGCGGCCTGACCGTGACGACCGCTTCCACGGCGGGCCGGCTGCACCTCGCCCTGCGCTGGTCACGCACCCTGCTCGGACCGGGCGACGGCGACCGGCTGCGGGACCTGTTCGAGCACTACCTGCACGCGACGCAGGAGGCGACGCCATGACCACCACGTCCGCCCCGCCCGGGCTGCGGGACTTCTACGAGGACCCGGCAACCCCGGTCGCCTCCGGCGAACAGCGCTCCCACCGCCAGGCCCGCGCGCTGGCCGCCGCGCTCGGCCGGCCCGCGCCCTTCCCCGCCACCGTCGTCGACATCGGCTGCGGCGACGGACAGGCCGCGGCCACCGCGGCGCCGCTCCTCGCGGGCCACCGCATCGTCGGCGTCGACTGGTCGCAGGACGCCCTCAAGCGGGCCAGGGCCCGTATCCCGGACGTGGTCCGCGGTGAACTCACCGCGAGCGGGCTGCCGTTCGCGGCGGGATCCGCCGATGCCGTCCTGTTCAGCGAGGTGATCGAGCACCTCGTCGACCCCGATGCCGCCCTCGACGAGATCCGCCGGATCCTGCGCCCCGGCGGCCATCTCATGCTGTCCACGCCGAACCTCGCCGCCTGGTACAACCGCGCGCTGCTGCTCGCCGGAGTGCAGCCCGTCTTCTCCGAGGTCAGCCTGCGCGCCGTGCACGGCCGCCCGGGCAGCGAGGTCGTGGGCCATCTGCGGCTGTACACGGCCCGCGCACTGCGCTCGTTCGTCGCCGCGGCGGGCTTCGACGTCGTACGGGTCACGGGCGCGCCCTTCCACGGGGTGCCGCGCCCGCTGCGCCCCCTGGACCGGCTCGCCTGCGCGGCGCCGTCCCTCTCCTCGATCCTCCTGCTGCACGCCAGGAAGTCGTGAGCGGGATGACCGCAATGTGGTGGGGCGTCGGCGCGGCGCTGCTCGCGAACGTCCTCTACAGCACCGGGTTCGTCCTGGAGAAGCGGGCACTCGCCGCGCTGCCTCAGGTGAGCGTGCGCCGCCCGGCCCACCTGGTGCGCCTCGTCGCCGGCAGCCCCCTGTGGCTCGGCGGCTCCCTGGCCCTGGCCGCCGGGTTCGGGGCACAGCTCGCGGTCTACAGAACGCTTCCCATCGCCGCCGCGCAGGCCATCTTCGTCTCCGGCCTCGTCCTCCTGCTGCTCCTGTCCTCGGCGCTCCTCGGGGAGCGCACGACGGGCCGGGAGCGGTACGCGATCGGAGCGATCCTCGCCGCGCTCCTGATGGTCGTACTGTCCCTGCGCCAGGGCAGCGACACGGTCAGCAAGGGCGCACCCGCCGCGCTGATCCTCGGGGTGTGCGTGCCGACGCTCGCGGCGGGGCTCCTCCTGTACGGCCTCGCCGAGCGCAGAACGCGCCGCCGGCACCGCCTCCCGACGACCGGCGTCGAGTACGGGGTCGCGGTGGGCCTGCTCTACGGCGTGAGCTCGCTGGCCATCAAGGGGGTGGCGGGGTATCTGACCACGGACCGGCTCGGCGCGGCCGCGCTGCACCTGCTGACCTCTCCGTACCCCTATCTCCTGCTGTGCACGGGCGGGTTCGGGCTCGTCATGTCGCAGGCGGCGCTCCAGCGGTGCCGCGCCTCCCTGATCGTGCCGGTGTGCTCGACGGTCACGTGCCTGTTCACGGCCGTGCTCGGCACGCTCGCGTTCGGCGAGTCACTGCCGCGCGAGCCGGTGCCCCTGGCGCTGCGCCTGACCGGCACGGTCCTCGCCGTGTCCGTACTGCTCCTCATGCCGAAGCACGACGACCAGCCGCCCCCACCGCCCTCGCCCGCCAAGGAGTTGGCCCACCGTGAAGCCCGATGACCCGCTGCTGAGGATCCTGGCCTGCCCGCTCGACAAGGGCCCGCTGCACCTCCTCCCGCCCGAGGAGGACGCCCTCTTGTCGGGCGAGGCGCTCTACAACCCCCGGCTGCGGCGCCGCTACCCGATCGTCGACGGCATCCCCCAGCTCCTGCCCTCGTCGGGCGAGCAGGTCCCGGAGGACGAGCACGAGCGGCTGCTCGACCGGATGTCGCCCTGACGGCGCGGCCGCCGTGCGCGACCATGGACCGCATGTCAGCGCGACGCGGGCCCGCCCCCACCGGTGAGCCCTTCACGGTCACCGACTTCCAGCTGGTCCTGCTGCGCCGCATGGCGGACCACAACCCGGAGCTTGTGGAGGACGCGCGCCGGGAACTCGGCGCGTCGGTGGCGCAGATGCGGGAGGCGAACCGCCGCTACCAGGCCAGGCGCCATGTGAGGGGCCCGCTCACCACGCGGTCCCTGTACCGCTCACTCCTCGGCACCCCCGAACAGACCGTCACCCGGCAGATCGGGGACCTGACCTGCGAGGCCCTCCAATGGCGAGTGCCTCTCTGGCCCGGTCTGCTCTTCGAGGCGCTGGCCGGCCCGAACGGCGCGGTGTGGAACGAGTGGCTGGTCCGGGCCCCCGGCGCGCCCGCGCCCACGCTCCGCACCCTCGACGACCTCGTCCCCTGGTCCTGCACCGTGGACGAGGTGTCCGAGGCGTTCCCGCCCGCCCGCCCGCTGGAGGGCTCGGCGCCCACGCGCTGGGGCCTCGCCTTCGCGGCGCCGGACGCGGAGGGGACGCTTCGGGAGGTCAGGGCGGAGTTCACCTACGGGCTGCTCCAGCGCTGGACGCTCACCGGCTGACGCCGGCGGCCACCTCGATGATCGCGTCGGCCACGACCGGCAGGGAGCCGGGGTGGACCGTGCCGAGAAACAGGTTGGGTTCGACGAGCTCCAGCTCCATGACGCACGGCTTCCCGTCGTCGCCGTCGACCAGGTCGACGCGCGCGTAGAGCAGCTCGGGGGCGCCCGGCACGGCGGCCAGCGCCCGCTCCGCCACGTCGAGTTCGGCGGCCGTGGGCTCCCAGGGCTCCAGCGCCGGGTGGGGCGTCTTGTGCGCGTCGTAGGCCACACCCTCGGCGAGGACGGCGCCCTTGCGGATGGCGTGCAGGAAGCGTCCGCCGCAGAAGACGAGGGCGCGCTCGCCGGTGACGTCGATGTCCGTGACGTAGGGCTGGATCATCGCGGTGAGGCCCGCGTCGTGCATGCGGGCCAGCTGGCGCAGGGCGGTGTCGCTCTCGGCGGGCCGGTAGCGCGCGGCGAGCCGGGCGCCCGCACTCGCGGTCGGCTTGATCACGTACTCGCGGTCGGCGGGCAGCTCAGGGGTGTCGCCCGGCGCGAAGTAGCGGGTGGGGACGACGGGCACCCCGCGTCCGGCCAGTTCGCCCAGGTACCGCTTGTCGGTGTTCCAGCGCACGACCTCCGCCGGGTTGGCGAGCCGGGTGAGCGCCCCGCACCGCTCGGCCCACGCGACGAACTCGGCGGTGCGCCAGCTGTAGTCCCAGGTGGAGCGGATGACGGCGAGGTCGAACGAGGCCCAGTCGGCCTCGGGGTCGTCCCAGAACACGGTCTCGGCCTCGGCGCCCCGCTCACTCAGCGCCTTCACGAGCGGCGGCAGGTCCCCGTCGATCTCGATGCCGGGCCGGCTGGTCACCAGAGCGATCCGGCTCGTGCTGCCGTCGGGGGCGTCTGCCACGGGAACTCCATGCGTCGGTGCGGTCGTACGAAGAGCGCTCCGCAGGCTAACAACCCCCTGGCAGGTACCGGCTACTCGCCCTCGTCCGGGTCCCAGTCCAGGAGCCGCACCTTCGCCACGGTCCGTACATGGCGGCGCATCGCCGCCGCGGCCTGTGCGGGGCGGCCCGTCTCGATCGCTTCGAGGATCGCCCGGTGCTGGGCGAGGGAGCGGGCGGGGCGGCGCGGCTGGCGCAGGGACTCGGTGCGGGACTCGGTGACCTGGTCGGCGATGGACCGCATGAACTCGGCGAGGAGCGCGCTGTGGGCCGCCGCGGTGACGGCCGCGTGGAAGAGCCGGTCGCCCTCGACGCCGTGGCCGCCCTCCTCGATGTCCGCGGCCATGCGGTCGAGCGCCTTGTGCAGGGCGGCGAGGTCCTCGTCGGTGCGGCGTTCGGCGGCCAGCTCGGCGAGCTTGGTCTCCAGGGCCTCGCGGGCCTCCAGGACGTCGGGCAGCCGGCGCCTGCGCTCCACCATGTGCTCGACGGGCTCCGCGTCGAGGCTGTCGCGCATGAGGTACGTGCCGCCGCCGTGCCGGGCCTCCACCAGGCCCTGGACCTCCAGGACGACGATTGCCTGCTTCACGGAGGCGCGGCTCACGCCGAGGCGGGCTGCCAGGTCGCGCTCGGGCGGGAGGCGGTCACCGGCGCGCAGGCCGCCCTCGGCGACGTAGGCGCGCAGCCGGTCGAGGACCTGCTCGTACAGGCGCGGCCTGGCCGTCATCGGCCGCAGTGCGTCGGTCATGGGGCCCTCCTCCCTGGGGTTCCGCAGCGTAACAGCGGACCGAAGAAATGGCCCAGTGGCAGAACCAATCTTCCCGCGCATCCTTGACGTACAGGCGACGCCACCCCCACATTGGTTCAGCCACTTGGCCACTGCCGTCACTGTCGACCGCCGCTAGGAGCGCCACCCGTGTCCCTGCTCTTCCCCGCCCTGGCCCACGACCCCGACCGCCCCGCCCTGCGCTTCGGCGACCGCTCCCTCACCTACGGGGAGCTGGCCTCGGCGGCCGGAGCCCTGGCCGCGCGCCTCGACGGCGCGAGCCGGGCCGCCGTGTGGGCGACGCCCACCCTGGAGACCGCCGTCGGCGTCGTCGCGGCGCTGCTCGCGGGCGTGCCCGCCGTGCCGCTCAACCCGAAGTCCGGCAGCGCCGAACTGGCGCACATCGTGGCCGACAGCGCCCCGGACGTCGTGCTCGCCGCGCCGGGGACCGAACTCCCGGACGCGCTCGGCAACTTGACGTTCGTCGGCACGGACATCGACACGACTGCCGCGTCGGGCCCGGCCCGCGAGTGGCCCGAGCCGGACGCGTCGGCGCCCGCGTTCGTCGTCTACACCTCCGGCACGACGGGCCCGCCCAAGGGCGCGGTCCTGCCGCGCCGCGCGGTCACCTCGACCCTGGACGCGCTCCAGGACGCCTGGGAGTGGACCGGCGACGACGTCCTGGTGCACGGCCTGCCGCTGTTCCATGTGCACGGCCTGATCCTGGGGATCCTCGGCCCGCTGCGCCGCGGCGGATCGGTGCGCCACCTGGGCCGGTTCAGCACGGAGGGTGTGGCGCGCGAGCTCGGCAGCGGGGCGACCATGCTGTTCGGGGTGCCGACGATGTACCACCGCATCGCCGAGGCACTGCCCGCCGAGCCGGAGCTGGTGAAGGCCCTGTCCGGGGCGCGGCTCCTGGTGTCCGGTTCCGCGGCGCTGCCCGTGCACGACCACGAGCGGATCGCCGCCGCGACGGGCCGCCGCGTCATCGAGCGGTACGGGATGACGGAGACCCTGATGAACACGAGCGTGCGGGCGGACGGCGAGGCGCGGGCGGGCACGGTCGGCGTGCCGCTGCCGGGCGTCTCGGTGCGGCTCGTGGAGGACGACGGCGTCACGGAGATCCCGGCCGGCGACCCGGAGGCGGTCGGCGAGATCCAGGTCAGGGGCCCGAACCTCTTCACCGAGTACCTGAACCGCCCCGACGCGACGGCCGGCGCGTTCGCCGAGGGCGGCTGGTTCCGCACCGGCGACATGGCGGTCCGCGACCCGGACGGCTATGTCCGCATCGTGGGCCGCAAGGCCACCGACCTCATCAAGAGCGGCGGCTACAAGATCGGCGCGGGCGAGATCGAGAACGCGCTCCTGGAGCACCCCGGGGTGAGCGAGGCCGCCGTCACCGGCGAGCCCGACGACGACCTCGGCGAGCGCATCGTGGCCTGGATCGTCCCGGCCGACGCCGAACACCCCCCGGCCGCCGACGAGTTGGCCTCCCATGTCGCCGACCGCCTCGCGCCGCACAAGCGCCCGCGCGTGGTGCGCTATCTGGAGGCGCTGCCCCGCAACGACATGGGCAAGATCATGAAGCGGGCGCTCCCCCGTGGCTGACACCGTGCGGCTCTCCGCCCGCGAGGCCCTTGCGGCCGTCACCGACCCCGGCACCTTCACCGAACTGCCCGCCCCCGACGGCACGTACGCGCCCGACGGGCCGCTCTCCTGGGACGGCTACGACGCAGCGCGGGCACGGGCCACCGCCCGCACCGGCGAGGCCGAGTCCGTCGTGTGCGGGACGGCGTCGGTCGGCGGGACCAGGGCCGTACTGGTCTCCTTCGAGTTCGGCTTCCTCGGCGGCTCGCTCGGCGAGCGCACCGGCGACCGCATAGAGGCCGCGTACACGTTCGCCCGCGCGCACCGGCTCCCCGTCGTGCCCCTGGTCGCGACCGGCGGCAGCCGGATGCAGGAGGGTATGCGGGCGCTGGTCCAACTCCAGCGCGTGGCACGGCAGTCGGCGCTCACACGGGAGGCCGGCCTGGCGCAGGTGGCGGTCCTGCGCGACCCGACGACGGGCGGCGGCTGGGCGACGCTCGGCGCGGGCGCCGATGTGATCCTGGCGCTCGAGTCGGCACAGGTGGGCTTCGCGGGCTCGCGGGTGAGGCCGGCGGACGCGGACCCGGCGGCGTACTCGGCGCACGGCCAGTTCGCGGCCGGCGCGGTCGACGCGGTGGTGCGCCAGGACGACCTGGCGGGGACCCTCGCCGGATGGCTGCGGCTGCTCACGCGCCCGTCCGACGACCCCGCCCCGGTCCCGTACGCGCTCGGCCGCGGCGATCTGCCCGCCACGGGCCGCGACGCCGTCCGCCGCGCCCGATCCCCCGAACGGCCGCGCGCGGACGCCTACTTGGATGCCTACTTCACGTCCCGGGTCACGGTCGCCGGCGACCGCTGCGGCGGCACCGACGACGGTGTGCTGTGCGGCTTCGGGGAGAGCGCGCGGGACGGCAGGACGGTCGCGTACGCCGCACAGCTCGGTACGGCGACCCGGCCGGCCGGCTACCGGACGGCGGCGCGCCTGGTGCGGCTCGCCGGGCGGCTAGGCGTGCCCGTGCTGACACTGGTGGACACGCCGGGCGCGGCCAACGACGCGAAGGCGGAGCGGTCCGGGGCGGGCGCCGCCATCGCGGACCTGTTCACGGCGCTCGCCGCGTCGCCGGTCCCGGTCACCACGCTGGTCGTGGGCGAGGGCGGCTCGGGCGGAGCGCTCGCCCTGGCCGCACCGGAGAACACGTGGGCGACGCCGGACAGCTACTTCTCCGTCATCGCGCCCGAACTCGCCGCCGCGATCCTCAAGCGCGACCCGGACGAGACGGACGCGACGGCCGACCAACTCCATCTCATACCACAGGACTTGGTGGAGCTGGGCGTGGTGCGCGGCATCGCGGGGACGGCGCCGTGAGCAACCCCACACGGCATGACGGGGCATCACGAGGCCTCGCAAATACGAACAGGGGAGCAGTTGTTCCCTGGAACAGGTGATCGTGTCGCCAGGAATTGCATGAGGCGTCGGTGACCAACGATGCTTACGGTGCGCAAGCAACGGGCTGCAGACCGTAATTGTGAACCGGTCCATGTCCCATACGTGGCCGGGAAGTTGGTCCCACACATGCAACACCGCTAGGAGAACGCGCCACCATGAACCTGATCACCGACATCCTCGCCGGCCTCGCCCACTTCGTCGGCTGGCTCGTCTGACGCCGGACCGCGCAGGTCACGCGGAGTCAACCGCGGCGGCGCCGTCTCCCCCGGTCCCACGGGGAGGCGGCGCCGCCGCGCGTCACGCCCCGCACACCGCGGCCGCGTCCGTGAGGGCACGCAGCCGCGGAAGGATCTCGCCGGCGACGCGGGCCGGCTCGCCGGGACCCGTACAGCCGTAGAGGACGAACTCGTCGATGCCGAGCTGCCGGTAGGCGAACAGCCGCCGCGCCACCTCGTCGTACGTCCCGACGACCGCGTCCCCCGCCGGTCCGCTCCTGCCGTCGTCCAGGATCCGGTCCGCCGCGTCCCGCGCCTCGGACGCCTCGGCGCGGCCCACCAGACGCAGGCGGAGCCCGTACCGCAGCCGCGGATTCCGGTCCCGCGAGCGGGTGACGCGCTCCGCGACGACGGCCGGCGGCGCGCTCCTCACCAGCCGCACATCGGCCCGCCGGGCCGCGATGCCGTCGGCGTCCGGGGATTCACCCCCGAAGTAGAGCGGCACCGGATGCTCGACGGCCGGGTCGCTCAGCTGGGCGCCCTCGACCTGCACATGCTCCCCCTGGAAGTCGATGCGCCTGCCGTCGAGCAGGTCGCGCACGACGGCCATCACCTCGTCGGTGCGCCCGTAGCGCTGGTCGTGGGTCAGCCCGGCGCCGTGCGCGCCGACATCGAGCCTGAGACGGCCGCCCGCGAACCGGCGGAACGCGTCCGCCTGTTGGGCGATGACGGTGGGTCCCGCGCTGCCGGCGGGCAGCGCGACGAGGAAGCCGATCCGCTCGGTGCGTCGACAGAGTCCGGACGCGAGCGCCCACGGGTCGGGGCCGCCGGCCGGCATCGAGAGCGAGTCGAACCCGGCGCGCTCCGCGGCCAGGGCCGTGGGGGCCAGCGAGTCGATGTCGGCCGGCCGCCGGGCCGGCAGGTACCAGTGCAGCAGAGGGTGGTTCTCGGGCATGACGACACCTCGGGAATCGCGCGGGGGCGTGGACTACTGCGGGAACGGACGCGGGGCCGCCGGAGCGGCTCGAAGGACACGGGACGCGGGCGGGCCGGGCGAGGAATACCTCCCGAATACCTCCCCGGAGCGCCTCAGGAAAGGGCGTCGGTACCGGAAGCGGCCGGACAGAGCATCGTCGACACACGCTGAAGATCCACGTGGCGGCGCGAGACGAGCACGCGCGAGACGAGTACCGGAGCCATGCACGCATCCTGTCCGCGGCCACAGCGCCCCACAAGTGCGTTCCCGCATTCCGGACAGCCGCGTATCACTGGATGGAACACGAAGGCCCGGCGGGGCAGCTGCCGCGCCGGGTCTTCATGCAGAACATCGGTACAGGGAGGGCTACTTCACCCCCACCGCCCGGATGATCTCCTGGGTGACCTTGCCGCCCCGGTCGTCGCTCGCCGAGGCGCGCAGGGACACGTACTCCGCGTCGCCCGGCACCTTCAGCGTGCCCTTCCAGGACGCGCCGTGCCCGTCGAGCGCGACCTTCGTCCAGGTCTTGCCGTCGTCGTACGAGACCTCGAGGGTGCCGCCGCCGATCTTCCCGGTGTCCCGGGCGCCCTTGACGTACTCGGAGCTGATCCCGACGGAGACCCGGTGTCCGCCACTGACATTGCCCGCGAGGTCGGTGTCGACGTCGAAGCCGAGGTTGAGCAGCGGCAGGAACGTGAACCGGTCGTCAGGGGTCTCGGCGGACTTGAACGTCCACTCGGAGTGGCCCTTCGTGGCCAGCTTCCAGCGCGCGGGGTCGAGCGTCGTGTCGGTGACGACCTTGTAGGTGTGCTCGGCCGGGTCGGCGTCCCACACGTACACGCCGGAACTCTTCTTGCGGTCCTTGAGCACCCCGTCGACGTACACCTCGGAGGTCTGCGTCTGGGAGGGGTCGCTCCACACGTCGCCGAAGCCGGTGTGGTCGGGGCCGGAGTCGCCCCAGCCCGGCACGTTGAACTGGAGGTCGTTGCCGGCGCGCTGCTGGCCCCAGCCGAGACCGGTGCCGAGCCACGGGTGCCAGACCGGCTTGAACCAGTCGAGCTCGGAGTGCTTGCCGCCCTTGTACGTGACGAGGCCGCTGCGCTGCTCCAGGTCGGTCGGGCCCGTCTGGACGGACTCGTGCCACTTCTGGCCGGTGCCGGTGGAGACGTAGTCGGTGCGCTCGGCCGGGTAGTCGATCTTCTCCAGGAAGCCGAGGCCGATGCGGAAGGTGTCGGTGATGGAGTAGCGGAACTCGCCGCCCGCCTGGGGCTTCACGGCGTGGAACTTGGTGTCCAGGACGGCCAGTTCGGACTTGCCGGGCCGGTAGGTCAGGTCGCCGCTCGGGACGGCTCCCTTGTGCTCGTCGGTGAGGTCGTACACCCAGGGCGTGTTGCGGGTGCCGGTCATCGTGATGCTGCGGCCCGCCTTCGCGGCCGCGGCGAGCTTCGCGCCGTCCGCGGCGTCGACCGTGGCGATCTGGAGCGGCCGGTCGGTGTCGTCGTCCGTGCCGAACCAGGCGTTGAGCCGGCCCGCGGCGCCGTCGGTGACGAACAGCGCCTTGGCGCCCGCGTCCTGCGCGGCCTGGGCGAGCTCCGCCGGGGAGAGCGCGTCGGTGCGGCGCACGAGGACGGCCTTGCCGTGCACGTTCTTGCCCGTGTAGTCGGCGGGCGCGCCGGCCCCGGCGTCCACGACCGCGAGCTTGCTGCGGCCCTCGGTCAGGGTGCCGCCGCTCTGGACGACGGCCTCACGAAGGCCGTCCACCTGGAGCGTGGGCTTCCCGAGGCGCCACACGGTGCGGTACTCGAAGGACCCATCGGTGACCTTGCGGGTGGGCGCCGCGAAGATGCTGTCGTACTTGATGGGCAGCTGGACCGCGCTCATGTAGTCGGCGCCGCCCGCCTTCCGGTCGGCCTCCATGACGAGCTGGCGGGTCTGAGCGGTCCGGCCGACGTCGGCCTTGACCTCCTTCAACTGCCGTCCGTCGAGGGTGATCTCGCGGTCCCGGTCAAGCTTGATCTCGGGGTCGGCGAGGTAGCCGAGTCCGAGGGAGTCCTTGCCGTGGCTGCCGCGCACGTCGAGGTAGGACTCGACGTAGTACGAGCCGGGCTTCAGGCGCAGCTGGAGGGTGCCGGAGTCACCGACCGTGGCGGGGAACGGATCGGTGTTCCCGACGAGCTGCTGCACGCCGAGATACGCGGCCGTCGCGGCGCCGTCGCGGTCCTTCACATGGACGGTGAGCGTGTACCGCTCCTCTTCCTTGACCAGGCCGAACGCCGTGTGGGCGACGGGCTTCCCGGCCACGGACGCGACGATGCGCCCGCTGGTGTTCCCGACGGCGGCCTTGGCGCCGTCACCGGTCACGGTCGTGGAGGCGGTGCCGTGCGCCGGCACGGTCAGCTTGCTGTCGGCGAGCGAGACGACGCCGTCGGCCGCGCCCTCCGCGGCCAGCGTCAGCTCCACCGCGCTGTCGGAGGAGTTGCTGTAGGTGACCGTCTTCGTGACCGGCTTGTTGCTCTCGTACGGCCACTTGTAGTAGCCGAGGTCGGCGCTGCCGGTCGCGGTGACGTCCGCGGTCACGGCGTCGGGCACGCTGACGCGTCCCGAACCCAGGTCGTAGGCGGAGTCGGCGAGTTCCTCGGACGTCGACATCAGCCCGTCCTTGAGCTGCGCGCCCGTCCAGTCGGGGTGCTTCTCGGCGAGCAGGGCCGCGACACCGGCGACGTGCGGCGTCGCCATCGACGTACCGCTCATGGTGGTGTACGGGCCGCTGCCGGAGACCAGCGAGGAGCGGGCGGCGAGGATGTCGACGCCGGGCGCGGACAGGTCGGGCTTGAGCCCGTTGTCCCCGAAGCGGGGGCCCTTGCTGGTGAAGTAGGCGGCCTGGTCGGAGGAGTCGACGGCGCCGATGGTGAGCGCGGAGTCGGCGGCGCCGGGCGAGCCGATGGAGCCGGGGGCGCCGGAGTTGCCCGCGGCGATGACGAAGAGGGCGCCGGTCTCCTTGGACAGGGAGTTCACGGCGGCGGCCATCGGGTCGGTGCCGTCGCTGGCCTCGGACGAACCGAGGCTCATCGAGACGACCTTGGCGTGGATGTCCTTGGCGGCCCACTCCATACCGGCGATGATCTGCGACTCGCTGCCGGATCCCTCGTTGCTGAGGACCTTGCCGACGGCGAGGGTCGCGCCGGGGGCGACGCCCTTCTCCTTGCCGTCGGAGGCGGCGCCGCTGCCGCCCACGGTCGAGGTCACGTGGGTGCCGTGGCCGTTGCCGTCCGCGACCTCCTGGCCCTCGATGAAGGACTTGGACTCGGTGACGCGGGACGCGAGGTCGGGGTGCGTGGCGTCGTAGCCGGTGTCGAGGACGGCGACCTTGACGCCCTTGCCGGTGAGCCCGGCCTCCCAGGCCTTCGGGGTGCCGATCTGCTCGTTGCTCTCGGCCATGTCGGCCTTGACGCGGCCGTCGAGCCAGATCTTGCCGATGCCGTCGGCGAAGTCCTTGCCTTCGGGGGCGGTCACGGCGTTCCAGAACGTGCGGCCCTTGCCGGCGTCCACGGCGGCGCCGCCGATGCTGGCGAGAGCGCGGGTCCGGTCGGCGCCCTTCGGGGTGCGCGCCGCGGAACGGGCACTCTTCCCGCTGTACGACACGATGAGCGGAGTCGTGTCGGCCTTGGCGTCGGACAGGCCCTGGCGTATCAGCTCACTCACGTCGAAGAGCCTGGCGTCCAGCGTCCCGGCCGCCAGGTAGGGGCGCGCCTCGTCGGGTACGACGCTGATCCTGCCGTCGATCACCTGGGTCCTGACGGCGCCGGTCGCGCCCTTCGCGCGGTCGACGGTGACGGCCTTCTTGGTGCCGCCGAGGTCGGTGACAGTCACCTTGTCGCCGGTCACCAGGGTCACTGTGTGAGCGGCGCGGGCGGCGGGCGTGGTGGCGTGGGCCGCCGGGGTGGTGACGTCTCGGGCCACGGCCTGCCCGCCGGGAAGCAGCGCGAGCGCGAGCCCGGCCGACAGCAGGGCCGCGCTCCGTCTCGCAGGTCCTCTGGTCATCGTTGCCTCTCTTCGTAAGCCTCGGGTGGGGGTGTTACCCGAGCACTGCGAAGAGTGTGAAGTGCCCACTGTTACGGCGACATTGACGGGACCTGGCGGGAAGTTGCCCTGGCGCCTTCCCGCCAGGGAGCGATCGGGACTCGATCCGGCCGCCATCCGGACGCGATCCGGCCGCCATCCCAGTGCCGGCGTCCGGGTGCGGCTGACAGCCCCAACACCCCTCGGCCACACTGGCGTTGGGCATGTACCACACGTTTCGACCGGTTTCACGGGGGCGGCATGGACGGTTTGGTGGAGTACGAGACCCCCGGGGTACGGCTCGTCTCGCGCGGGGGCCTTCCCACGGCGCAGGCGGTCGGCACGTTCGAGTCGGCGCTCGACGGGGCGCGCTCGGCGGCAGAGTCGGCGCTGCGGGTCTTTCGCGAGGGGCCGCTCAAGCCGGACGGCGTGGAGATCGAGTTCGGCGTGAAGATGTCCGCCGAGGCGGGCGCGGTGATCGCCAAGGGCACGGCAGAGGGCCATCTGGTGGTGAAGCTCAGCTGGTCGGCGACGGACCGCGCGGCCACGGACGGCGCGTGAACAGCGCGCCGGCACGCCAGGATCGAGTGCGGGCGCCAGATCGGGGCCGGCCTCGTGGTGACCGGCCGCAAGGTCGTGACCTGCGCCCATGTGATCGCGGACAGCGGCCCGCCGTGCCCGTCACGGTCACGTTCCCGCACGAGGCGGGCGCGGTGGCCGTGCCGGCGCGGGTCGTGTCGCACGGCGGCTGGGGCGGCCACCCCACCGACCCCGGCGACCTCGCCGTCCTCGAACTCGACGAGGACGCGCCGGTCGACCCGGCCGCCTTCGCCCCCGCCGACGCCGCGTTCGGCGAGCCGCCGCGCAAGCTCGTCGCGTACGGCTTCCCGCGCGGCTACGACGAGGGACACTCGCCGAATACCGAGCCACCACCGCCCAGTTGATCGGCGGCGAGTGGATCCAGCTGGAGGCGTGGAACGGACACGGTCAGCCCCTGGAGGCCGGGTTCAGCGGCGCCGCGGTCGCGCGCGCCGGCACCGGTGAGGTCGTCGGGATGGTCACGGCCACCGGCGGCCGCGGCGTGCGCAACGGCCGGATGCTGCCCACCCACGTCATGGCCCGCTACTGGCCCGAGCTCGGCGAGCGCCTCCCCACCCCGGCCCGCGAGGACGCGGACCGGGACCGGCTGCGCGTCCTCGTCGCGAAGGCGGCGCGCGCGGGCCTCGACTGCTCGCCGCAGCGCCATCGAACTGCGCGCCCTGCGCACGGCCCGGCCCACCCGCGACGCGGACCTCCTGATCCGCACGCTCAACTCCACCGGCCGCCCGGTGTCCGTGGTCAGCGACGTGTCACCGCACGTCGTCTCGGCCCACCTCCAAAACCGTGCCCTCGCCGTCCGCGCGGGCGTCCACGGCCGCTCCGAAGACCCCCGCCTCCTCATGCCGAACCCGGACGCCCTGCACCGCGCCCTGCACCAGCCGGGCTCCCCACCCCGCACGGCGTACTCATCGGCTCGTCCCCCCGCGGAGCTGAGGGCGGCCCGGACGATAGGCCTCCCCCTCATCGGCTACGCCCCGAACTCCCTGCACCGCTGACGCTCCGGCTCCGGAAGCCCCAGGCGCTACCCCGGCGGATCAAGGGAGTTCGTCACGAACCGGGGACGCCCCGAGCGCCCTCACGCCGTAGGCCTCCTCACGCCGTAGGCCTCCTGGCGTCGTAGCTCAGGAACTTGCGCCATTTCAGGGCGAGGAGCAGGACCGCCACCACGCAGGCCGTGCCGCCGCCCGTAATCGCCAGTGCGGGGGACGCGAGGTCGGCCGTCGAGCCTGCGACGAAGTCGCCGAGGCGGGGGCCGCCCGCCACGACCACGATGAAGACGCCCTGGAGGCGGCCGCGCATCTCGTCGGGGGCGGCGACCTGGAGCATCGTGCCGCGGAAGACCATCGAGACCGTGTCCGCGCAGCCGGCGAGCGCGAGGAAGAAGAGGCCGAGCCAGAGGTTCCTGGTGAGGCCGAAGACGGCGATGGCGAGGCCCCACCCGCACACGGCGATCACGATCGCCAGGCCGTGCCGGTGCACGCGGCCGAGCCAGCCGGAGAACACTCCGCCCAGCAGCGCGCCCACCGCGGGAGCGGCGACGAGCAGGCCGGTGGTCCGGGCGTCGCCGCCGTACCAGAGCAGCGCGACGGCCGGGTACAGCGCCCGCGGATACGCGAGGACCATCGCGCACATGTCCGTGAAGAAGGTCATCCGGAGGTTGGGCCGCCCGGCCAGGAACCGCAGGCCGTCCACCACGGAGGCCCGCTTGCGCCGCTCCCCCGCCGCCCCGTCCGGCAGCATCGCCGGCAGCCGCCACATCGCGTACAGAGCCGCCGAGAAGGCGACGGCGTCGATCAGGTACGCCGTCTGGTAGCCCCACAGGCCGACCACGACGCCGCCCAGCATGGGGCCGATGAGGGTGCCGGCCGTGGTCGTCATGGAGCCAAGCGCGTTCGCCGCCGGCAGGTGTTCCGGCGGCAGCAGGCGCGGAATCATCGACGTGCGCGCCGGGGAGTTGAGCGCCCCGCACACCGCCTGGAGGGACACGACCGCGTAGAGCAGCCACACCCGGTGATAGCCGGCAAGCGCCGCGACGGCCAGTGCCACGGACAGCGCGCACGAGCCGGACGCGCTGTACAGGCCGAGCTTGCGCCGGTCCATCGTGTCCGCGATGGCACCCCCGTAGAGGCCGAAGACGACCAGCGGGACCAGCGAGAACAGGCCGACGAGGCCCACGGAGAAGCTGGAGCGCGTGATGTCGTACACCTGGAGGGACACCGCGAGCGCGGTCATCGCCTGGCCCGTCCAGGACACGGTGTTGCCGACCCACAGGCGCCGGTAGTCGACGGAGATACGCAGCGGGGTGAGATCGGCGAGAATCCGGCGGCGACCACCCGGCGCGGGATCCTTCACCTGTGCCGAGGCGGGCATCGCGGGGGTCTCGGAAGCGTCTGCCTGGTCCGGCGAGGAGGGGGTGCTGGTCACACGGGATGCTAACAACGCCCGGCAAGACCACCCGTCCGGCGGAACCCCGCCCGGCTCATTCCAGCGCGCGCCCGGAGCCGCCCCGCCGCAGGATTCCAGAAGGGCCGTTATTTGACGACCCGTCACGGTCTGCGCTCTCGGGAGGATCTGCCATGACCGTCAGTCTGGAGCAGTTGCGCCGCTGCCATCTCGCCGTCGACCTGGGGGCCGCGCGGACCCGGGTGTTCGTGAAGGGCGCGGGCCTCGTCGTCGACGAGCCGAGCGCCGCCGCCGTCAACACCCGCACCGGCGCGCTGATCGCGGTCGGTGAGCTCGCCGAGAAGATGACGGGCCGCACCCCCGACTACATCCGCGTCATGCGCCCCGTCTCCGGCGGCACCGTCGTCGACATCGACATGGCCCAGCGCATGCTGCGCCACCTCATCGGCGAGAAGCTGCGCCGCGCGCTGCGCCGCAAGCCCCGGCTGCGCGCCGCCGCCTGCACGCCGCACGACGCCGATCCGCTCGCGCAGCGCGCCACCGTCGAGACGCTGGTCGGGCTCGGGGCGCGCCGCGTCGAACTCGTCGACACCCTCATCGCCGCCGCCGTCGGCTGCGGCCTGCCCGTGGAGCGCCCCGAAGGCACGATGATCATCGTGTGCGGCGCGGCCACGACGCAGATCGCCGTCCTGTCCCTGGGCTCGATCGTGACCGCCGAGCGCATCCCGGTCGGCGGCGACGCCATCGACCACGCGGTGGTCCAGCACCTGCGCCAGCACCACGAACTGATGCTCCCGTCGCAGTCCGTACGTCCCCTGCAGCTCGCCCTCAGCGGCAACGGCCTCACCTCGCACGGTCCGGAGTCGACGGAGATCCACGGCCGGGACGTGGCGACGGGCCTGGCCCGCTCGGTGCACGTCGACACGGCGGCCGTGCGCCACGCGATCCACACCCCGCTGACCGCCGTCCTCGACGGCATCGGCAAGGTCCTGCGGGACTGCCCGCCCGACCTGGTGGCCGACCTCGCGGACCGCGGCATCATGATGGTCGGCGGCAGCGCGCTGCTGCCCGGTTTCGACCAGATGCTGCGCGACGCCACGGGAGTGCCGGTCCACATCGCCGAACGCCCGGACATCTGCGCGGTCCTCGGCCTCGGCGCGATGCTGGAGGGCAAGGTCCAGCCCCTCACCCTCGCCCCGGTGGCCGGCTGATTCCGGCGACCGGGTTCGACGCGGCGCGGGGACGTCCTTTGATGTTGCGTGTCGCGGGTCTCGGTCACGCCGTCCGTGCACAGCAGGAGTTGATCCCCCGGCGCGAAGTCGACCTGATGCGGGCGAGCCGGTTCACCGCCGTGCGCACCGAGCCCCGGGGCCGGTGCGCAGGCGGGCGAGCCGAAGTCGACCTGATGCGGGCGAGCTCGGGCAGTCCACGGAGGCGTCGCGACGCACGAACATCGGGGCAGGCCCGAGCAAACCATCGGGAGCCTCCGATGGCCGGCACGGGGCGGCTCACCTCCGCACACGCGGAGAGTCATGGCTGAGGAGGCTGGGAGACTCGCTTGCCCTTGGCGAGTCCACGATGTTCATGGTGCCGCGTAGTGGTGGGCCGGCCCTCCCCGCCACTTCACCCATGTCTCGTCATCGAGGAGAGCGCTGTGCACCGTCACGCCGGCCTGACAGAGGAATTCGACGAGGTCGGCATCACTCCGGGCGATCCCGGCGACGTGCCCCTGGATTGCTACCCGCCGGCCCCCGGTGGGGGTGGGCGGGTGCACGACTATCGGTGTGGATTCCATACGGCGAACGGTGCTATGGACCGGCTGATCCCGCGCGCGTGGGCTCCGGTGGGAACCTTGCGCTGTTCGCGTGACTGGACACATCAATAGTGACGCGAGGCCGCGCCGCGACCGGTGCCGGGGAACGGCCTGTCCGGGGGCCTGGCGGACTGCGGCGGCGTCCGGCCGTCCCGGTCGCACGCCCCCATGCACCTTGCGCACCAAGCGAGTTCGCCTACGGATACAGCTCCCGGGACCGCCTCATCACTTGGTGGCCCGCCAGGCCGCTTGCACCGCTCAGTTCGGCCGGCCGAGCCCCTGTGTGTGACGGATGCAAGGGCTCGCCGGGCACTTCCGCTCAGCCGATCGGCTGACTGTGTCCCCTCGATGCGCGGGTGCTGCCGGTGTGGCGTCGGCGGCGGACCACCACAACCAGACCGGCTTCGGTGTTGCTCCGCTGGGCAGGTGGTCGATGTCCAGGCGGATCACTGTTCCGTGGACGATGGGGGGTGCCGTCGGCAGCTCTTTGCCCCGGCCGTAGGTGTGGCACAGGGTCCGTTCCGGTGAGGTGTGGGCATCGGGCCGCAACCAGTCCGAACGGGCGGTCAGGCAGGAGTAGAACTTGTCCCGGAAGCATGACAGTTATTCCAGCGGATCCCGTCGGGCGTCGTGATACAGCAGGCTCGTCCTCACGGCCTTCGTGCTGGACGTGTGTGTTCCTTGGTCGGAGCACATGTTCAGCCGAAGGCCGCCCCCGTGGAGAGGGCAGCCATTCGGCCGGCTCCGCACGACTCGTCGTTCGTGCCCGGACACACCGTCATGAACGGCTGAATCGTCGCAGTGGCCCCGCCGGACCGGACAGCTTCGAGAGAAGCGCCTGAGACGTTGCCGTGAGGCGGTTTTCGTCACGCCTTCCCGAGTCCGAACTTCGTGAGGTGTCGAATGGCAAGGCGGGCTGCCAATGCTGTTCGAGGCGCCCTGTCGAACCCTGCTCGCAGATCTCGGACTGAATCGAAGACGGGCGACGAGCGAACTCCGCTGTCGAATACTGATCCTGCGAGACCAACTGATTCGCCACGAGGTAGATGAGCGTGGCGACCGCGTCCTGATCCACGACAACCGTACGACCACGGCTCACCGGCGCCGCCGGTTCCGAACTCCTTGCATGCCTTCTCGGTGCGATCGGGACGGCCTGCCCTCGCCGCCCGACCTCGCCGGCCAGCGGAACACCGGATGCGCTCACCCTTGAGGGAATGGGGCGAATTCCGAGGGAGTCTCTGCGTTCTTCGATGTAGTCGAACTGTTGGTAGAATCCGGACAGTTGAGACGTATTCTTCGCGAATCCCTCGGCGATCTGCTCTCTGTCGCGCAGGAGTTCGCGATGCATTTCCCCGTACGCGCTGCCCAGCTTGATGGAGTCCTCGCCGCGATCACTCAGGCCGCTCGCGTAGGGGGCGGCAATGGCCAGCGCTGCCAGGCCCGACAGCCCGGAGATGAGAACCTGCGCCGTCAGCATCGAGGACTCGGCGACCAGAGGCCAGGCCAGAAGGCCGGTGAGGAGGCTGACGCCTCCGGCGGCGACGCCGTAGAGGCGCTCCTTGCGTACCAGGCGGACGGCTTCGCGCGGCATCCTTCTTGCCCAGTACTCGGAGCTTTCGATGGTCTCTTCAAGTCTTTGCGAGATTGCCGCGGCGGCCGGAGTCTTCGATTTTCTGAGCGAGCTGTGCGGCATTTTCATGCATCCCTCGAGTCCAAAGGGGCGGATTCGGCGTCACGGATCGACGGAGCAAGGAGGTCCGCGGCCTGGTGAACGCTCAGCCCGTGCACGGCCGGCAATCCCACCCACTGCGGTGTTCGGGTGGTCGGCCATGGTGCCGTTTCGTATACCCCCGTCCGTATACGGAATGTGCAACATGACCGACGATGGCCGACGTGACGTTGACAGTTGACTTTCCGAAGATCCGAACGTAAGTGCGGGCATGCAGCTCACCCGCGCTTACGGCTACCTGAAGACTCTGCACGTTTCCGGCGAGCAAGTCGGCATGGAACGGTGCGAAGCCTTTCAGAATGCCGGACCCCTGCGAGGCACCCCCATTCGGAAGCTTCGGGCTCGATCGAGGCCCTCTCTCAGGCCTCGATCGAGCCAGAAGAACTGGACATACCTCGGCGCGCCTTCGACGAAGCGCGACATGCCCATGGGAGCGCCCGAAATCACCTTCATGCGGGCACGGACGTGAGGTGTTCCGTACAAGCATTAAGCCATCTCGGGCGCGGCGTGCCCGGCTGGGATAAACTCTCGTTGACTGCCCCGGCCCGATTCCGACGGGCCGGGGCCTCAACTATTCCTGCGGCAGGTACTACCAGTCGCCGCCGTCGTTGCCGCCGCCGTAGCCGCCGCCGTGGCCGCCGCCGTAGCCGCCGCCGCCACGGTGGCCGCGGAAGTTGTCGACCACACGGAAGCTGCCTACGACGCCGTGCTTGACCCAAACGCCGCCACGGACCTGGTGGGGGGAGACGCTGTTGCTGGTGCTCCACGGTCCGACCGTGGCAACAGGAGACCCGTTGTCGCAGGTCGCACCGCGGAAGACCTCAACAGCCTTCCAGCTGTCGTTGCGGACGTTGAAGCTGTTCGCACCCAGACCGCTGACCACGGTGATGCAGCCGTCCGAGCCGGCCGAGTAGGACCGCTCGTTGATGTGGATCCGACCCTCGTACCTGTAGTGGTTGTTGTTGCCGTTGTCCTTCTCCTTGCCCTGGCCGGAGTCGCCACCGAGGGGCGCCGCCGCGGGAGCAGCCGCCTGACGAACAGCCGGAGCAGCCGGGGCCGCCTCCGTGCCGGCAGCAGCGGCGTAGTTGATGCCGGTGGCGGCAAGGGCTGCAGCGCCCGCGATGGCGGCGGTGACAGCAATGGAACGCTTGCTCATGTCAGTTTCTTCCTTCTCGGAGAGATCGGCCGGACAGCCGCTCTGTGAAAGAAGATACAGAAATCACCCCATTCGTCACTTATCAGACGTGCTGAAAATGCGAAAAATAAGCCGTGTGGCCGTATGCCCGCGGAGGCGCCCCGTCGACTGAGGCGTCCGCGTCGACCCCCAATTACCCCGTCCTGCACGGCAGTTGACGCCTCGTGAGCCCTACCCGGTGACTCGCTGACAACTGCTCAAAATTTTCTGATGCCGTGTCGCAGGTTCCGTGTGGCGCGCCGTCGCTCGCGTCGCCGGCCGGTCGGAGCGAGGCTCGCCGACGCCATGTCGACCCGCTGGACCGCGTTCGAGGGCCACCCACGTAGACCTACGGCGCGCGCGACGCCCCGTCCGGGCAAGTGCAGCGCCTCGGCGGCGAACCCGTTGCGGGGCCGCCGGGAAGCCGCGGCGAAGCAGGGCAGCCGGCGCGTGGGCCGACGGAGCGGAAGGGGCGGAAAGGCAGGAAGGGTAGGAAGGGGAGGATCAATCAGATCACCGCGCGCGCACCAGCCTGGTGCACCCGTGAACGCACCCTCGCCAACGTGAAGGGGGAGACGGCCCCGCCCAAGGCCTGGAGCCCCAGCCCTCTCGCCGTGAGGCGCCGGGGGCCCATCGTCATTGATGACCCGCTAGACCGGCTCGCGCTTCCCCCAAGCCGGGTGACGCAGGTTGCACCCAACGGCTTGATCGCCGGTTCTTCGGGCCGGCAGCGGGCGGCTGACGGTCCACCTGACGGGTAATCACGTCCGCCGAACGACGGACGCTCCGGTGTGTCGCAGGTTAAAACGTTCCTGCATCGGAAACCCTTGGTGGGGCGGGTGGGACTCGAACCCACGGCCGACGGATTATGAGTCCGCTGCTCTAACCGGCTGAGCTACCGCCCCGTTTCGGCGTGGCGCGTACATGTGTGCGCGCCGTCTGCCGCAGCATAGCCGCTCATACGATCTCCTGCTCCGGATGGTCGGCCTTGCTCGGGGTAGAGGACTCCGCGCGCCCGCGTACGGTTCCACCTGGCGAAGAAGACGACACGAAAAGACCCCCGGGAGTTCCCAGGGGTCTTGTCCGTCAGCTCTCCCGACTGGACTCGAACCAGTAACCTGCCGGTTAACAGCCGGCTGCTCTGCCAATTGAGCTACAGGAGATCGAGCTCCCCCGACTGGACTCGAACCAGTAACCTGCCGATTAACAGTCGGCTGCTCTGCCAATTGAGCTACAGGGGAATGTCTCGTGCATCGAACGCACCTACCTTGGCACTCGCCAGGGGGCGTGCGCTCGCTGCGACACATACATTAGCGCAAGCAGGGGGGTGCTCCGCCAATCGGTTCCCCCGGTGATCACAAGGGAAGGGTGGCAGCCATGCGCTACCGGCTCACATTCATCGCCGGTCTGGCCCTGGGGTACGTGCTCGGGACCCGGGCCGGACGCGAGCGGTACGAGCAGCTGAAGAAGTCCGCCCGCGAGTTCGCGCAGAACCCTGCCGTCCGGAACACGGCGGAGTCGGCGGCCCAGCAGACGCGTCAGATCGCGGGCAAGGCGCTGCACTCGGTGAGCGAGAAGGTCGAGAGCCGGGTCCCCGATTCGGTGGCCGGCCGGGTGCGCTCGCTGCGGGAGCGCGGCCAGGGCGGCGAAGGCTTCGAGGACGACTGGGGCACCAGCAACACCTGAGCCCCACGGCCCTGGCGAAAGCGGGTCTCCGGCCCGGCCCCGGCCCGCGGGACGGGGCCGGGCCGGAGTGCGGCAGAATTCAGTCATGGGGATAGTCGCCGGGCTGGACAGTTCGCCCGATTTCACTCGGATCGTGGTCTGTGACGCGGACTCCGGTGCCGTGCTCAAGCAGGGCTATGCCCCGCACCCGCTCGAATCCGGCGAGGGCGGTGGCCGTCCCGCCGATGTCGATCCACAGGCGTGGCTCCTCTCGCTCGGCGAGGCCGCGGGCGGCGGGCTGCTCGAAGGCGTGCAGGCCATCGGGGTCTCCGCGCAGCAGAACGCGCTGGTGCCGCTCGACTCGCAGGGCAACACCGTGCGGCCCGCGATGCCCGGGGGCGACAAGCGGACGCAGGCCGCGGCCGCGGATCTCATCGACCGGCTCGGCGGGCGTGAGGCGTGGGCGCAGGCCGTCGGGTGTGTGCCGCAGGCCATGCATCCGGTGACGAAGCTGCGGTGGCTGGCGAGGAACGAGCCGGAGGCCGCGCAGCGGGTCGCGCTCGTGCTCCAGGCCCACGACTGGCTGGTGTGGCAGCTCCTCGGCCGGCCCTCGCGGCGGACCACCGACCGGGGCGGGGCCTCGGGCACCGGCTACTGGTCGGCGGCGAGCGGCTCGTACCGTCCTGACCTGGTCGAGCTGGCGCTCGGGCACCAGGTGATGCTGCCGGAGGTGCTCGGTCCGGGGGACGCGGCGGGCACCACTCCGGAGGGGCTGATCATCTCGGCCGGTACGGGCGAGACGATGGCCGCGGCGTTCGGGCTCGGGGTGCGCCAGGGCGACGCCGTGGTGTCGCTCGGCGCTTCGGGGTCGGTCATGGCGGTGCACCACGAAGCGCTGGTCGATCCGTCCGGGATGATCACCTCGCTCGCCGACGCGACCGGCATGCATCTGCCCGTCGTCCATACGCTCAATGCGGTGCGGGCCCTTCGCGGTACGGCCGACATGCTCGGGCTCTCCGGGATCGAGGAGCTGTCCGACCTGGCGATGAAGTCGACTCCCGGGTCGCACGGCCTGGTCATGCTGCCGTATCTGGAGGGCGAGAAGACGCCGAATCTGCCGCACACCGCGGGCACCCTGAGCGGGCTGCGGCGGGAGTCGATGAAGCCGGAGCATCTCGCGCGGGCCGCGTTCGAGGGCATGCTGTGCGGGCTCGGGGACGCCATGGACGTACTGCGCGCGCGGGGGGTCGAGGTGCGGCGGATTTTCCTGCTCGGGGCGGCGGCCGAGCTCCCGGCGGTGCAGGCCGCGGCGCCGATGCTGTTCGGGACGCAGGTCGTGGTGCCTCAGCCCGCGGACTACGCGGCGCTCGGTGCGGCGCGGCAGGCCGCCTGGGCGCTGAACGGGCAGCTGCCGCAGTGGCAGGGCGCGGCGGCGCAGGTTCTGGAGCCGGGCGAGGAGCTGCCCGTCGGGCAGGCGGTGCGGCAGCAGTTCACCGCCGTACGGGAGCAGACGCACCCCGGAGCATTCGATTCCGCGGGGGCGTGACCGTTTCGTCCCGCTCCACGTGGGTTTCTTGGCGGGCTCTTGGCTAAATCGGTTGAGGTAACGCGGGTGGAGTGTCGGACGATGGGGGTCGTGCACCACTGACCCCTCATGACGGCCGACTTCGAGAGACCGAGCGTGCTCATACGACTCCTGCGGACCTACCTCGGTCCGTACAAGAAACCCATCGGCGTGCTGGTGCTCCTGCAGTTCCTGCAGACCTGCGCCTCGCTCTATCTGCCCACCCTCAACGCGGACATCATTGACAACGGTGTCGTGAAGGGGGACACGGGCTACATCCTGACGTTCGGCGCCATCATGATCGCGATCACCGTGGTCCAGATGGTCTGCAACATCGGCGCCGTGTTCTACGGCGCCCGCACCGCGTCCGCGCTCGGACGGGACCTCCGGGCCTCCGTGTTCGACCGCGTGCAGTCCTTCTCTGCGCGCGAGATGGGCCAGTTCGGGGCGCCGTCCCTGATCACCCGCACGACGAACGACGTGCAACAGGTCCAGATGCTCACGCTCATGACGTTCACGCTGATGGTGTCGGCGCCGATCATGTGCGTCGGCGGCATCGTCATGGCGCTGGGCCAGGACGTGCCCCTGTCGGGCGTCCTGCTCGCCGTGGTCCCGGTCCTCGGGATCAGCGTCAGCCTGATCGTGCGCCGCCTGCGGCCGCTGTTCCGCACCATGCAGGTACGGCTCGACACGGTGAACCGGGTGCTGCGCGAGCAGATCACCGGCAACCGCGTCATCCGCGCCTTCGTGCGCGACGACTACGAGAAGGAGCGCTTCCGCGAGGCCAACGCCGATCTGACCGAGGTCTCCCTCGGCACCGGCAAGCTCCTCGCGCTGATGTTCCCGATCGTCATGACCGTGGTGAACATCTCATCGATCGCCGTCGTCTGGTTCGGCGCGCACCGCATCGACAGCGGCGGCATGCAGATCGGCGCGCTCACCGCGTTCCTCGCCTATCTGATGCAGATCGTGATGAGCGTCATGATGGCCACCTTCATGTTCATGATGGTGCCGCGCGCCGAGGTCTGCGCCGAGCGCATCCAGGAGGTCCTGGCCACCGAGTCCAGCGTCGTGCCGCCGTCCTCGCCGGTGCGGGAGCTGCGCAGCCACGGCCACCTGGAGATCCGGGACGCGGGCTTCCGCTACCCGGGCGCCGAGGAGCCCGTACTCAAGGCCATCCAGGTCACCGCGCGCCCCGGCGAGACGACCGCCGTCATCGGCTCGACCGGCAGCGGCAAGTCCACCCTCCTCGGCCTGGTGCCGCGCCTGTTCGACGCGACCGACGGCGAGGTCCTGGTGAACGGCGTCGACGTGCGCACCATCGAGCCGGCGCTCCTCGCCAGGACCGTCGGGCTCGTGCCGCAGAAGCCGTACCTCTTCGCGGGGACGGTCGCGACGAATCTGCGGTACGGCAATCCGGACGCGACCGACGAAGAGCTGTGGCACGCCCTGGAGGTGGCGCAGGCCAAGGACTTCGTGGAGAAGCTGGAGAACGGGCTCGACTCCCCGATCTCGCAGGGCGGCACCAACGTGTCCGGCGGTCAGCGACAGCGGCTCGCGATCGCGCGGACGCTGGTGCAGCGGCCCGAGATCTATCTCTTCGACGACTCGTTCTCCGCGCTCGACTACGCGACGGACGCCGCGCTGCGGGCCGCGCTGGGTCACGAGACCTCCGAGGCGACCGTCGTGATCGTGGCCCAGCGGGTCTCCACCATCCGCGACGCGGACCGCATCGTGGTCCTCGACGAGGGCCATGTCGTGGGCACGGGCACCCATCACGAGCTGATGGACGGCAATGAGACGTACCGGGAGATCGTTCTCTCCCAGCTGACGGAAGCGGAGGCGGCCTGATGGCGGGGCCAGGCGGGCGGATGATGGCCGGGGGCGGCCCCGACCAGCGTTCGATGGACTTCAAGGGCTCGGGCAAGCGGCTCATCAGGCAGTTCAAGCCCGAGAAGACGACGATGTACGCGATGGTCGCGTGCGCCGTCCTGAGTGTGGGCCTGTCGGTGCTGGGCCCGAAGATCCTGGGCCGGGCGACCGACCTGGTCTTCGCGGGCATCATCGGGCGTGAGATGCCCGCCGGGAGCAGCAAGGCGCAGGTCATCGAGGGGATGCGGGCCAAGGGTGACTCCGGGGTCGCCGACATGCTCTCCGGGATCGACTTCACGCCCGGCCAGGGCATCGACTTCGGGGCCGTGGGCTCCGTGCTCGGGATCGCCCTGTGTACGTTCCTGGGGGCCGGGCTGCTGATGGCCGTGGCGACGCGGCTGTCCAACCGGGCGCTCAACAAGACCGTCTTCCGGATGCGCGAGGACATCCAGGCGAAGCTGTCGCGCCTTCCGCTGTCGTACTTCGACAAGCGGCAGCGCGGTGAGGTCCTCAGCCGCGCCACGAACGACATCGACAACATCGGGCAGACGCTCCAGCAGACGATGGGCCAGCTCATCAACTCGCTGCTCACCATCATCGGCGTGCTGGTGATGATGTTCTGGATCTCGCCGCTGCTCGCGCTGGTGGCGCTGGTGACGGTGCCGCTGTCGTTCCTGATCGCGACGCGGGTCGGCAAGCGGTCGCAGCCGCAGTTCGTGCAGCAGTGGAAGACCACCGGCAAGCTGAACGCGCACATCGAGGAGATGTACACCGGCCACAACCTGGTGAAGGTCTTCGGGCGTCAGGAGGAGTCGGCGAAGGCGTTCGCCGAGCAGAACGACGCGCTCTACGAGGCCGGGTTCAAGGCGCAGTTCAACAGCGGGATGATGCAGCCGCTGATGTTCTTCGTGTCGAACCTGAACTATGTGCTGGTCGCCGTGGTGGGTGGCCTGCGGGTCGCCTCGGGTTCGCTGTCGATCGGTGACGTCCAGGCGTTCATCCAGTACTCGCGGCAGTTCTCCATGCCGCTGACGCAGGTCGCCTCGATGGCGAACCTGGTGCAGTCGGGCGTCGCCTCGGCCGAGCGGATCTTCGAACTGCTCGACGCGGACGAACAGGAGGCCGACCCGGTGCCGGGCGAGAAGCCCGATCTGCTGCGCGGGCTCGTCGAGTTCGAGAACGTGTCCTTCCGCTACGAGCAGGACAAGCCGCTCATCGAGGACCTGTCGCTCGCCGTGGAGCCGGGGCACACCGTCGCCATCGTCGGCCCGACCGGCGCCGGCAAGACGACGCTGGTCAATCTGCTGCTCCGCTTCTACGAGGTCACCGGCGGGCGCATCACCCTCGACGGGGTCGACGTGGCGAAGATGTCGCGCGACGAACTCCGTTCCGGGATCGGCATGGTGCTCCAGGACACGTGGCTGTTCGGCGGCACGATCGCGGACAACATCGCGTACGGCGCGGCGAAGGACGTCACCCGGGAGCAGATCGAGGAGGCGGCGCGGGCCGCCCACGCGGACCGGTTCATCCGGACGCTGCCCGAGGGCTACGACACCGTGATCGACGACGAGGGGTCGGGGGTCAGCGCCGGTGAGAAGCAGCTCATCACCATCGCGCGCGCGTTCCTTTCGGACCCGGTGATACTCGTCCTCGACGAGGCGACCTCCTCCGTCGATACCCGGACCGAGGTGCTGATCCAGAAGGCGATGGCCCGGCTCGCGCATGGGCGTACGTCGTTCGTGATCGCGCATCGGCTCTCCACGATTCGGGATGCCGACACGATTCTGGTGATGGAGAACGGCTCGATCGTGGAGCAGGGCACGCATGACGCGTTGCGCGCCGCGGGTGGGGCGTATGAGCGGTTGTACGAGGCGCAGTTCGCGCAGGCCGTGGTTGAGGTGGAGTAGGCGCCGTTGAGGTCGCGGGGAGCTGTACGTGCCGGTTGTTTGTGGCTGAGCGCGCAGTTCCCCGCGCCCCTTTCAGGGGCGATCTCCCTCAGTCCAGATAACCCCTCAGCTGGTCCGCGAAAGCGTGGTCCCTCAGTTTGTTGAGGGTTTTGGACTCGATCTGGCGGATGCGTTCCCGGGTCACCCCGAATATGCGGCCGATCTCCTCCAGTGTGCGGGGGCGGCCGTCTGCCAGGCCGTAGCGGAGCTGGACCACCTTGCGTTCGCGTTCGCCCAGGGTGGAGAGGACCGCCTCCAGGTGTTCGCGCAGGAGGAGGAACGCGGCCGACTCGACGGGGGACGTCGCGTCGCCGTCCTCGATCAGGTCGCCCAGCGCGACGTCGTCCTCCTCGCCCACGGGCGCGTGCAGCGACACCGGTTCCTGGGCCAGGCGCAGGACTTCGCTGACCCGCTCCGGCGGCAGCTCGAGGTGGGCGGCGACCTCTTCGGGCGTGGGTTCGTAGCCGCGTTCCTGGAGCATGCGGCGCTGGACGCGCACGACCCGGTTGATCAGCTCGACGACGTGCACCGGCACGCGGATCGTGCGGGCCTGGTCGGCGAGGGCGCGTGACATCGCCTGCCGGATCCACCAGGTCGCGTACGTCGAGAACTTGTAGCCGCGGGCGTAGTCGAACTTCTCGACCGCCCTGATCAGGCCGAGGTTTCCCTCCTGGACCAGGTCCAGCATGGTCAGGCCGCGGCCCACGTAGCGCTTGGCGACCGAGACGACGAGGCGCAGGTTGGCCTCGATGAGGCGGCGCTTGGCCATCCGGCCCATCACGACGAGTTTGTCGAGGTCGAGGGCGAGCTGGGAGTCCGGGTCGGGGGTGCCCGTCAGCTTCTCCTCGGCGAAGAGACCGGCCTCGACCCTGCGGGCCAGGTCGACCTCCTCCGCGGCCGTGAGCAGCGGGATCCGTCCGATCTCGCGCAGGTACTGGCGGAACAGGTCCGAGGAGGGGCCGCCGGTGTCGGTGCGGCCGCGCGAGGGCGGGGGCTCGGGAGTCTCGGCGTCCACGGTGTCGAGCAGGAGGGCGACGGGCGGGCGGGGGCCGGCTTCCCGCGGTTCCGGATCCGACTCCGCCTCCGGCAGCTCGGCCGTATCGGCCGGTTGTGAGGTGTCGGCGGGATCGCCGGGCGGGTCGGAGTCCGGATGGTTCTCCGGTCCCCTCTGCTGGGGGACGGCCGGGAGTGCCTCCGCGTCCGTGTCCGGCGCGGGGGCGCCCTGGGCGCTCTGGCGCGCGGCACCGGTCTGGCTGAGGGTCTGGGTCTGCACGGGGGCGACCTCCAAGGTGATCGCTGCTGAGGCGTGCGGCAGGGGTACACCGGGATCGGCGACGGCGGCCACACCGCTGTCCGTCCCGTACGCGTTAGGCGGAACCGCGGGGGTGTCGGACCCGTTGTCGGGGTTCCGGCCGCGCTCCGAGGACTCAGGCACCGGACCCAGTGTGCTGTACGACACAACGTCGCCACGAGGGGCGTGCGGTGACTTTTTGAGTCCGGTGCGTGACCGCTCGGTTACCGTGCACGACGCCTGCCCCTGCGGGGCGGGACGAAACCGGCCGGGCGGACCTCGTCCCGGGCCGTCGGCGCGCAGCGGTCAGAGCGCCTGCGCGCCGAGGTCCTGCAGTGCCCTGTCGTAGCGCTGGAGGACCATCAGCTCCTCCTGGACGGCGGACAGGCGCGCCGGGTCGCTGTGCGTGCCCAGACGGGTCAGGGAGCCCTGTACGTCCCGGATGCGCCGGTCGACGGCGCGGCGGCGCACGGCGACGAGCTGCTGGCCCGCGTAGACCTCGTCGACGGATCTGCGCAGGATGGCCTCGACGGCGAGCTCGGTGACCATGGCGCGCACCGCGTCGTCGGGGGCCGCCTCCCGTACCCGTACGAGATATGCCTGCGGGTCCTGGGTGCCGAGGTCGGCGCCGCCCGCCTCGATGATCGCCTCGCGCACCGCGGCGTACGGGGCGGCGGTGAACTCGTCCACGCCGTACGCGTCGAAGGCCGGGGAGACCAACTCGGGCCGCTGGAGGGCGAGTTTGAGCAGCTCGCGCTCGGTGGCGTACACGGGGTTGCGCAGGGTGAGGGCGGGGCCCGCGGCGGACGCGCGGGTCGCCGCGGCCTCGTAGGGCTGCTGCGGGCGGGCCGGGGCGGGGCCGCGGCCGCCGCGGTCACGGGCCCAGCGGGCGAGCTGCGAGACGCGCTTGACGACGAACTGGGTGTCGAGGATGCCGAGCATGCCGGCGAGCTGGACGGCGACCTCGTGCTGCGCGCCGCTGTTCTTGATCCGGGCGACGACGGGGGCTGCCTCGTCGAGCGCGGCTGCGCGGCCTGCGGGGGTCTCCAGGTCGTAGCGGGAGACGATGTGGCGCAGGGCGAACTCGAAGAGCGGGGTGCGGGGTTCGACCAGGTCGGCGACCGCCTCGTCGCCCTTGGCCAGGCGCAGGTCGCAGGGGTCCATGCCGTCGGGGGCGACGGCGATGTACGTCTCGGCGGCGAACTTCTGGTCGTCCTCGAAGGCGCGCAGGGCGGCCTTCTGGCCCGCCGAGTCGCCGTCGAAGGTGAAGATCACGCGGGCGCTGCCGTTGTCCATGAGGAGGCGGCGCAGGATCTTGATGTGGTCGCTGCCGAAGGCAGTGCCGCAGGTCGCGATGGCGGTCGTGATGCCGGCCAGGTGGCAGGCCATGACGTCCGTGTAGCCCTCGACGACGACCGCGCGGCTCGACTTGGCGATCTCCTTCTTGGCGAGGTCGATGCCGTAGAGGACCTGGGACTTCCGGTAGATCGGCGTCTCGGGCGTGTTCAGGTACTTCGGGCCGTTGTCGTCCTCGCGCAGGCGGCGGGCGCCGAAGCCGACGACCTCGCCGCCGATGTCGCGGATGGGCCACATGAGGCGGCCGCGGAAGCGGTCGATGGGCCCGCGGCGGCCCTCCTGGGAGATCCCGGAGGTGATGAGCTCCTTGTCGGTGAAGCCCTTGCCGCGCAGGAAGCGCGTGAGGTGGTCCCAGCCGGCCGGGCTGTAGCCGACGCCGAAGTGCGCGGCGGCGGCCTGGTCGAAGCCGCGCTCGGCGAGGAACTTGCGGCCGATCTCCGCCTCGGCGCTCTCCAGCTGGTCCATGTAGAACTGGGCGGCCACCTTGTGCGCCTCGACCAGGCGGATGCGCTCACCGCGCTGGTGCGAGGGGTTGTAGCCGCCCTCCTCGTACCGCAGGGTGATGCCTGCCTGGCCGGCGAGGCGCTCGACGACCTCGGAGAAGGAGAGGTGGTCGACCTTCATCACGAACGTGATGGTGTCGCCGCCCTCCTGGCAGCCGAAGCAGTGGAAGAGGCCCTTGCTGGGGCTGACCTGGAAGGACGGCGACTTCTCGTCGTGGAAGGGGCACAGGCCCTTCAGGTTCCCGCCGCCCGCGTTGCGCAGTTGCAGGTACTCGGACACCACGGCGTCGATCGGGACCGCGTCCCGGACCGCCTTCACGTCCTCGTCATTGATCCTGCCTGCCACGCAAGGATTCTACGGTGACCCGCCGACACTCACGTCACCCGTCCTCCCCCTCGAGGAGCGCCGTGAGCGAGACGGACGGATCCGACAGGCGTTCCGCCCCGGGCCTGACCCCGGTGCGGATGAGGGCCTGGATGGTTTCCGTGACGTCCCACACGTTCACGTTCATCCCGGCGAGCACCCGCCCGTCCTTGAGCCAGAACGCGATGAACTGCCGCTTGCCCGCGTCCCCGCGGATGACGACCTGGTCGTACGAGCCCGGGGGCGCCCAGCCCGAGTACTCGAGGCCGACGTCGTACTGGTCGGAGAAGAAGTACGGCACACGGTCGTACGTCACCTCCTGGCCCAGCATGGCGCGGGCGGCGGCCGGGCCGCCGTTGAGCGCGTTGGCCCAGTGCTCGACGCGCAGCCGGGTCCCGAAGAGGGGGTGCTGCACGGCCGCCACGTCGCCGGCCGCGTAGATGTCCGGGTCGGAGGTGCGCAGCGAGGCGTCCACGGCGATGCCGCCGCCGTGCGACCGGTCGGCGAGTTCGATCCCGGCGGACTCGGCGAGCGAGGTGCGCGGGGCGGCGCCGATCGCGGCGAGCACGTCGTGGGCCGGGTGCTCATCGCCGTCGTCGGTGAGGGCGGCGAGGACCATGCCGTCCTGGCCGGTGATGCCGGTGAGGCGGGTCCCGAAGTGGAAGCGGACGCCGTGCTCGGCGTGCAGGTCGGCGAACATCTGGCCGATCTCGGGGCCGAGGACCGCGTGCAGCGGGGTCGCCTCGGGCTCGACGACGGTGACCTCGGCGCCGTACTCGCGGGCCGCCGCGGCGACCTCCAGGCCGATCCAGCCCGCGCCCGCGATCACGATGTGGCCGTTGTCCCGGCCGAGGGAGGCGAGGACGCCCTTGAGGCGCTCCGCGTGGGCGAGGCGGCGCAGGTGGTGCACGCCGGCGAGCTCGGTGCCCGGGATGTCCATGCGGCGCGGCTCGGCGCCGGTGACCAGGAGCAGCTTGTCGTAGTGGACGACCGTGCCGTCGCCCAGCCGGACGTTCTTCACGGCCGGGTCGACCGCGACGACGGTCTGGCCGAGGTGCAGCTCGATGTCGTTCTGTGCGTACCAGGCCGGTTCGTGGACGAAGACGCTGTCCCGTTCCTCCTTGCCCTGGAGATAGCCCTTGGACAGGGGTGGGCGTTCGTACGGATGATCTCCCTCGTCCCCGATGAGGATCACTCTGCCGTTGAAGCCCTCGGAGCGCAGCGTCTCGGCCGCTTTCGCTCCGGCGAGCCCGCCTCCGACAATGACGAACGTCTGATCCGCGTCGACCACGTGATGCCTCCTCTTTGCCATGGCGCCATATGCGAGCGTCCCGCACGGAGCGTGATGCGGGAAGGGGGCATGGCCCGAACAGGGCATCTTTTCGTCACGCCCAGTGGTCGATGGCCAGTTTCGTTTCGCGACGAGGACGACGACCGTGCACAGGAGCGCGACCCGTACGAACCCCGCGCCGGGGTGGCCGGCGCGGGCGCGCGAGAAGGGGACGGGCGGCGCGGCGGCCCTGCCGGTGGGTCAGCTGATCGGGCCGACCCGGGCGCCGGCGCTCGACGCCCTCGAACATCCGCGTACGACAACGCAGTTGGCCTGGCTGCTGCGGCTCACCGCATCCACGGCGAGCCGGCCCGCCACGGTCCTGCGGGAGGCGGGCCTCGTCGGTTCGCAGCGGCGCGGCAACACCGTCCTGCACCGCCGCACCCCGCTGGGCGACGCCCTCATGGACGGGGCCCTGTGAGCCGCGCGTGCAGCTCGCGGGCCGAGGCGTCGGTGAGGGAGGCGATCTGGTCGACGATCACGCGCTTGCGGGCGCGGTCGTCGCCCGCCGCGTCGAACAGGGCGCGGAACTGCGGGTCGAGACCGTCGGGCGCGCGGCGGGTGAGCGCCTCGGCGAGCTCCGCCACGACGATGCGCTGGTCGGCGCGGAGCCGCTCCTGCTGCGGGCGCTGCATCACGTACCGGTCGGCGACCGCCTTGAGGACGGCGCATTCGTACCGGGCCTCGCGCGGCACCACCAGTTCGGCCTCGTAACGCGTGAGGCGGCCCGTGCCGTGGCGGGCGCGGGTGGCGCCCTCCGCGGCGAGGCAGAAGCGGCCGATGAGCTGGCTCGTCGCGTCCTTGAGGCGGGCCTGGGCGACGGCCGTGCCGTCGTAGCCGTGCGGCCACCACTGCTGGTCGAGGAGCCGGTCGAGCGCCGCCGCGAGCTCTTCGGGGTCCGTGTCCGCCGGTACGTAACGGCCGATCGCGACCGCGTAGATGTCACGGCGCTCGGGCTCCGCTTGCAGCATGTTCGGGTCGAGGTGGCCGGCGTGCAGCCCGTCCTCCAGGTCGTGCACCGAGTACGCGACATCGTCCGACCAGTCCATGACCTGCGCCTCGAAGCAGGTCCTGCGCTCGGGTGACTCCTTGCGGATCCAGTCGAACACCGGGCGGTCGTCCTCGTACACACCGAACTTGGGCGAGGCCGGGTCGGTGGGGTGGCCGCCGCGGGGCCACGGGTACTTCGTCGCGGCGTCGAGCGCGGCGCGCGTGAGGTTCAGTCCTACGCTGACCAGCCCGTCCGTGTCGGCGCTGTGGACGAAGCGCTTGGGTTCGATACGCGTCAGCAGGCGCAGCGACTGCGCGTTCCCCTCGAAGCCGCCGCAGTCCTGCGCCACCTCGTTCAGCGCCTGTTCGCCGTTGTGCCCGAAGGGCGGGTGGCCCATGTCGTGCGAGAGGCAGGCCGTCTCGACGAGGTCCGGGTCGCAGCCGAGTGCCGCGCCGAGCTCCCGGCCCACCTGCGCGCATTCCAGGGAGTGCGTCAGCCGGGTGCGGGGGCTTGCGTCCCAGGCGCGGTTCATCGTGCCCGGGGTGACGACCTGGGTCTTGCCCGCGAGGCGGCGCAGAGCCGAGGAGTGCAGGACGCGGGCGCGGTCGCGCTGGAAGGCGGTGCGGCCGGGACGTTTGTCGGGCTCGGGTGCCCAGCGCTCCACCGAGGCGGCGTCGTAGCCGGACGGGTCGATGGCGTGGGTCGGCGCGGTCGGAGCGGTTGGGGCGGTCGGCGCGGTTGGGGCGGTCGGCGCGGTCGGGTTCTTTGTTGTGGGTGTTTCGTGTTTCGCTGCGGGTGTCTCGTGCGTGCCTTCCATGGACTGACAGTAAGGGCATGCGGTGACAAACGGTCAGGCCGACGTGAGCTGCCGCTGTACGGGGGCGGTCGCCTGGGAGGCGAGGGTCCCGTCGTAGCGGTGGAGGAGGAGGCGGGCCATCGCCGTGTGCGCGCCGAGCGGGGCGGCGGCTATCCAGGGGGCGGCCTGCGCGCACTGGGTGGCGAAGCGGCCCGGCGCCGTGAAGTACGCGGCGACGGCGGCGCGGTGCCTTCCTCTGACGGCGAGGGCGCGCAGCGCGGCCGGGACGGTGGGGGCGGCGGCACTCGCGTAGGCGGGCACGACCGGGACGCCCAGCCGGTCGGCCAGGAGCGCGGCCGTGCGGGCCGTGTCGACGGCCGAGTCGGGGTCGCGGGAGCCCGCCGCCGCGAGGACCACACCGCTGGTCCTGCGCGTGCGGGCGTCGGGGCGCGGGTCCCAGCCGGCCTCCACCAGGCGGGCGTACAGCGTTTCCACCAGGAGCGGGTGGGGGCCCAGCGGCGGGGCGACGCGGGCCGTCAGGTGCGGGGCCGTGGCCAGGGCTGCCGGGATGTCCTGCTTGACGTGGTAGCCGCGCGACAGGAGCAGCGGGGCGAGGACGGCCCGGCCGGGGGCGAGGCCCGCGAGGGTGTCGGTCAGGAGCGGTTCGTTCAGCTCTATGTGGCCGAGGTGGACGGGGAGTCCCGGGCGTTCCTCGCGCACCTTGTCGAGCAGGGCGTGGACCGTGGCGAGCGCCCTCGGGTCGCGGCTGCCGTGCGCCACGACGACCAGAGCGGGCGGCGCGGGCGGGGTGGGCGGTGCCTGCAGGGGTGTGCGGCGGCTGCCGTCGAGCCGGACGTGGCTGAGCTGGGTGCCGAGCTGGCTGGTGATCCTGGTCATGAGTTGCGCCGTACTGTCGAGGTGGGCCGTGCCGGTGGGCTCGTCGCGCTGAGGTTTCGACGCCGTCATGAATTGATCCTGGACGGGGGAGGTTGCGGCGTCGTTGCGGGGCGGTGACGGGTCGCTTCCCCGGGGCTCACCGGGTGTTCGGGCGGATGTGAGGTGGTCGGGGTCTCCGCTTGCCGCGTGAACCGGCCGGCGGAAACGTGCGTCCAGTCGTGCGACGACGTTTTCGAGCAGGGGTGGTCAGTGGTGCGGATCCGGTTGCCGCGTACGCGGCGGGGGTGGCGGCGGTTCGTACAGGGCGCGATGGCCTTGTGTGTGCTGGCGCTGTTGCCGGCGACGTGGCTGTTCGTCGTGACCGGGGACCGGCTGCGTACGGTCGACGATGCGCCGCGCACCGATGTCGCCGTGGTGTTCGGGGCCGGGCTGTGGGAGGGCGAGCCGTCGCCCTATCTCGCGCACCGGCTCGACGCGGCGGCCCAGCTCTACCGCGACGGGCGGATCCGGGTGGTTCTCGTGACCGGCGACAACAGCCGCGAGGACTACGACGAGCCCGACGCGATGCGGGCCTATCTGACCCGGCACGGGGTGCCCGGCAAGGCTGTCGTCAGCGACTACGCCGGGTTCGACACCTGGGACTCGTGCGTGCGGGCCAAGAAGATCTTCGGGGTCGACCGGGCCGTGCTGATCAGCCAGGACTTCCACATCCGGCGCGCGGTCGCCCTGTGCGAGGCCGCGGGCGTCTCGTCGTACGGCGTCGGTGTCGACGACCGGCACGACGTGACCTGGTATTACGGCGGGGCCCGTGAGGTGTTCGCGGCGGGTAAGGCCGTGGTCGATTCCGTGTTCCGGCCCGATCCCCGGTTCCTCGGGGACAAGGAGGAGGGGGTTCGGGAGGCTCTGGGGGCGCGGTCTCGCTGAGTGTTGCTCCGGGGGTGGGGCCTCGCTGAGTTGCTCTGGGGGCGCGGTCTCGCTGAGTGTTGCTCCGGGGGTGCCGCCTCGCTGAGTGTTGCTCCGGGGGTGCCGCCTCGCTGATGCGCCTCGTGTGTGGTGGGGCGGGGCCGCGGGGGTGTGTCCGTCCTCGCCATCGCGGCGCCTCCGCCCTGTGTCCCTTGACCGGCGCCCGCACCTCCGTGCTCCGGGCGGACACACCCCCCACGTCCCCTCGCGCCGGTTTCGCGGCTGATCCGCCGTTGTTGTCACCGGCCCACCAGGTACGGGCGTCCCCTCGCCGCGGTTTCGCGGCTCATCCGCCGTTGTTCTCACTCACCGGCCCACCGGGTACGGGCGTCCCACTCGCGGCGGTTTCGCGCTCATCCGCCGTTGTTCTCACCGGCCCGCCGGTGACGCTAAGAGGGCGTCGTGTCTTGCGTGTAATCGGGCATGGGCTGTCGCGTAACAGCGTGCGCGCAGGGTGGGCCCATGCTCACTGTCACGCCCACCCACTGCCCCTACTGCTCCCTCCAGTGCGGGATGAATCTCGTCCCTACTGCCTCTGGTTCTGTCGAGGTCGAGGAGCGTGCCGGGTTTCCCGTCAACCGGGGCGCCCTGTGCGGGAAGGGGCGTACGGCCGCTGCCGTGCTGGCCCCCGGCGTGCGGCTGACCGGGCCGCTGGTCCGCAGGGGCGGCGCGCTGGAGCCGGCCTCGTGGGACGAGGCGCTCGGCCTGGTCGCCGAGGGGCTTTCCCGTACGCGTTCGGCTCATGGCCCGGACGCGTGCGGGGTCTTCGGCGGGGGCGGGCTCACCAACGAGAAGGCGTACGGGCTCGGGAAGTTCGCCCGGGTCGTGCTCGGGACCTCCCAGATCGACTACAACGGTCGGTTCTGCATGTCGTCCGCCGCGGCGGGGCAGCTCGCCGCGTTCGGGCTCGACCGCGGGCTGCCGTTCCCCCTGGAGGACATTCCGCGTACGGGATGTGTGGTCCTCGTCGGGTCGAACATGGCCGAGACCATGCCCCCCGCAGTCCGCTATCTGAACGAACTGCGGGAGAACGGCGGCACGCTGGTCGTCATCGACCCCCGCCGCACGCGCACCGCCGAGCTCGCCGACCTCCATCTCGCGCCCCGGCCCGGGACCGATCTCGCCCTGGCCCTCGGGATGCTGCATCTGGTGGTGACCGAAGGACGGGTCGACGAGGAGTTCGTGCGCGCCCGGACGCGGGGCTGGGAGGACGCGCGGGCCGCCGTGATGGCGCACTGGCCCGAGTACGTGGAGCGCGTGACCGGGGTCTCCGTGCCTCAACTGCGCGAGGCCGTGCGGATGTTCTGCGAGCCCGAGGCCGCCATGGTGCTCACCGCGCGCGGGCCCGAGCAGCAGTCCAAGGGCACCGACACCGTGGGCGCCTGGATCAACCTGTGCCTCGCGACCGGGCGCGCCGGGCGGCCCCTTTCCGGGTACGGGTGCCTGACCGGGCAGGGCAACGGGCAGGGCGGGCGCGAGCACGGGCAGAAGGCCGACCAGCTGCCCGGGTACCGCAAACTGACCGACCCGGCGGCGCGTGCGCATGTGGCCGGTGTGTGGGGTGTGGACCCCGACTCCCTTCCCGGCCCCGGCCGTTCCGCGTACGAGCTGCTCGACGCGCTGGGGCAGGATGTACGGGCGCTGCTGGTCATGGGGTCGAATCCGGTGGTGTCGGCTCCTCGTGCCGCCCATGTGGAGGGCAGGCTGCGGTCGCTCGACTTTCTGGCCGTGGCCGATGTGGTGCTTTCCGAAACCGCCGCTCTTGCCGATGTGGTGCTTCCCGTTACCCAGTGGGCCGAGGAGACGGGGACCGTGACCAGTCTGGAGGGGCGCGTGCTGCTGCGGCGTCGGGCGCTCTCGCCTCCGGACGGGGTGCGGAGCGATCTGGAGGTGCTGCGTGAGCTGGCCGGGCGGCTGGGGGTGGAGAAGGGGTTCCCGGCCGATCCGGAGGAGGTCTTCGAGGAGCTGCGGCGAGCCTCGGAGGGGGGAGCCGCTGATTACGCGGGGATCTCCTATCGGCGGCTCGTCGAGGAGGACGGGGTGTTCTGGCCCTGCCCGGAAGAGGAACATCCCGGGACGCCCCGGCTCTTTCTGGAACGGTTCGCCACCGAGGACGGGCGGGCCCGCTTCGTCGCCGTCTCGCATCGTGCGGCCGCCGAGGAGCCGGACGCCGAGTTCCCGGTCCATCTGACGACGGGGCGCGTCGTGTCGCAGTACCAGTCGGGTGCGCAGACCCGGCGCGTGGCCGAGCTCAACGCCGCCGCGCCCGGCCCCTTCGTGGAGCTGCATCCGCGGCTCGCCGCGCGGATCGGGGTGGCTGAGGGCGAGCCGGTCGCCGTCGTCTCCCGGCGCGGGCGGGCCGAGGCGCCCGCCCGGATCACCGCGGGCATCCGGCCCGACACGGTGTTCATGCCGTTTCACTGGCCGGGCGCCGGGCGCGCCAATAACCTGACCAACCCCGCTCTCGATCCGACGTCCCGGATGCCGGAGTTCAAGGTGTGCGCGGTACGGGTCGAGGCGGCCGGTATCGACTCCGGCTCCGGTGACCGCTCGGACGGTGTCGTTCACGTTTGAAACATCGTGGGCGGGCGGTTAGCTTGGTCATAGCTTGAAAGTTCAAGCATGTCCCTTCCGAGTCAGGAGAACCCCACGTGACCTCTCTCGCGAACCAGCTCGGGCCGCTCCGCGCGCCCGGCTCCCCCGCCCCCGCCGCGCCCGCCCACGCCTATGACCTCGGTCTTCTCGTTCTGCGCCTCGCCCTCGGCCTGACCATGGCCGCGCATGGTGCGCAGAAGCTCTTCGGCTGGTTCGGCGGGGGCGGGATCGACGGCACCGGGCAGTTCTTCGCCGCCTCCGGCTACCCGTCACCGAAGGCGTTCGCCGCGGTCGCCGGGCTCAGCGAGACCCTCGGCGGGCTCGGCCTCGTGCTCGGCCTGCTCACCCCGCTGGCCGCCGCGGCCGTGGCCGGCACCCTGGTCAACGCCATCGCCGTGAAGTGGGGCGGCGGATTCTTCGCGCCGCAGGGCATCGAGTACGAGCTCCTGATCGCACTCGGCGCGGTGGCGCTCGCACTGACCGGCCCCGGGCGCATCGCCGTCGACCGCTTCCTGCCGGGGCTGCGGTCCCACCGCCTCGGATACGGCATCGGCGCCGTGGCGCTCGGTGTGGTGGTGGCCGGGATCACTCTGCTGCTGCGTAAGTGAGGCCGTTAATCGGTGAAGACGTGAATCGGTGAGCTGGTGAGCCGGTTGGTGTTCAGGCGGTTGGCCGGTTGGTGTTCAGGCGGCTAGCCGGTGAGCCGGTTGGTTGTGAGCCGGTGAGTCATGGTGGCCCGGGTGCTGACGCGCTCGGGCCGTCGGGCTTTCCGGCTCATGTCATCACGCCCCGCCCGTCTCCCCCTCGATCCACGCGAGGTACGCAGCACTCCCCCGTACCACCGGTGTCGCAATGATCTCCGGGGTGTCGTAGTCGTGCGCCTCCAACAGCCATGACTCCAGGGCCCCGTAGCCGTCGGCCGTCGTCTTGAGGAGCACCTGCCATTCCTGGGCGGTCTCCGTGTTGCCCTGCCAGCGGTAGACCGAGGTGACCGGGCCCGCGATCTGGGCGCAGGCCGCCAGGCGTGCTTCGACCGCTCCCGCGGCCAGGGCGCGGGCCTTGGCCTCGCCGTCGGTCGTGGTGAGGACCGTCAGGGCCAGTGCGTTCATGTCCGTTCCTTTCGCGGGCCGTGCGCTCCTGATTCTCCAGGTGAACACCTATTTCACAGCTCCGCCACAGAGGCTCTATGGACATGACATGTCATGGACCCTTAAATCTGAGGCGTCATCAGTGTGACCCCCCTCAGCGCGCCCGCGCGCCGTCACTAGGAGCCCGATGAGACCTGCCCGGACCACATCGCGACTCACCACCGCCGGCATAGCCACGGCGGCCGCCACCCTGCTGGCCGCCGCCCTCGCCCCCACCGCGGGCGCCGACACCGCCCCGCCCACCCGGGCCGACGCCGTCCGGAACGCCACGGCCGCGCTGCACGCGGTGGCCGGGGACCTCGGGCTCACCTCGGCCCAGGGCACCTCCGTGCGGGACGTCGTCGTCGACCCGGACGGCACCCAGCACGTGCGCTACAACCGCACCTTCCGCAAGCTCCCCGTTCTCGGCGGCGACTTCGTCGTCCACCTGAACCGCGACGGCGGCTACCGCTCGGCGAACCGCGCGGTCCGCGGCGACCTCGCCGTGCCGAGCGTGACGCCGGCGCTCCCCGCTCCGAAGGCCGCCGACCTCGCCGCCGCCGCGCTGCGTGCCGCCAACCCGGGCGAGCTCCTGCGCAAGGTCGTCGCCAAGCCCGCGCTCGTCGTGGACGCGCTGCACGGCGCGCCGAAGCTGGCCTGGCGCACCGACGCCGCCGGCAAGGACTCGCTCGGCAACCCGGTCGCCCGTGTCGTCCTCACCGACGCCACCACCGGCAAGCAGATCGACGCCTGGGACAGCATCGAGACCGCGACCGGCGACGGGAAGTCCCTCTACTCGGGCACGGTGCCGCTGGAGACGACCCAGTCCGGGTCGACGTACCAGCTCAAGGACGCGACGCGGGGCGGCACCTACTCGGGTGACGCGCAGAACAAGACCGACGGCTGCATCCTGACCATCTGCTGGAGCCGCGCTCCCGCGGTGGTGTTCACCGACACCGACAACCACTGGGGCACCGGCACGAACGCCGACCGCTCGTCGGCCGCCGTGGACGCCCAGTACGGGACCGACACGACGTGGGACTACTACAAGAACGTCCACGGCCGTAACGGCATCGCCGGCGACGGCAAGGGCTCGTACAACCGCGTCCACTACGGCAGCAACTACAACAACGCCTTCTGGGACGACAGCTGCTTCTGCATGACGTACGGCGACGGTGACGGCTCGACGTTCGGGCCGCTCGTGGCGCTCGACGTCGCCGGGCACGAGATGTCGCACGGTGTCACGTCGAAGACGGCGGGGCTCACCTACTCGGGCGAGTCCGGCGGCCTGAACGAGGCGACGTCCGACATCTTCGGCACGCTCGTCGAGTTCTACGCGAACAACGCGTCCGACCCGGGTGACTGGCTCATCGGCGAGAAGATCGTGAAGCCCGGCTTCGGCCAGCCGGCGCTGCGCTTCATGGACAAGCCCAGCAAGGACGGCAACTCCGCCGACTGCTGGAGCTCGTCGGTCGGCAACCTCGACGTGCACTACTCGTCCGGGGTCGCCAACCACTTCGCGTACCTGCTCGCCGAGGGCAGCGGGCCGAAGGTCATCGGCGGCGTCCAGCACAACAGCCCGACGTGCAACGGCTCGACGCTGAGCGGCATCGGCAAGGACAAGCTCGGCAAGATCTGGTACCGGGCCCTGACCGTCTACATGACGTCCTCGACGAACTACGCGGGCGCCCGCACGGCGACCCTCAGCGCGGCGAAGGACCTGTACGGCGCCGGCAGCGCGGAGTACGCCGCCGTGGCCGCGACCTGGTCTGCCGTGTCCGTGGGCTGACATCGCGCATGGGTAAGGGAGGCCCCCGTAGCCGTCGGCTGCGGGGGCCTTCGGCTGCCCGGTCTCAACTGCCGTACGGGCGCACCTCCTTCGCCTCCCGCAGTGCCTTCGCCCACCACGCCAGCTGGTCGAGCATCGACTTCGCCGCGGCGGCCGGCGCCGCGGGGTCGCGGTGGGCGCCGGACGCGTCGAAGTGGCTGCCCGCGTTGGCGAAGGAGACGGTGTCCCTGACCGTGACGGCGTGCAGCTCGGCGAAGACGGTGCGCAGGTGCTCGACCGCGCGCAGGCCGCCGGAGATCCCGCCGTAGGAGACGAAGCCGACGGGCTTGGCCTGCCATTCGGCGTGGTGCCAGTCGATGACGTTCTTGAGGGACGCCGGGTAGGAGTGGTTGTACTCGGGGGTGAGGACGACGAAGGCGTCGGCCGCGGCCAGCTTCGGGGTGACCTTGGCGAGCTCGGCCCGTACCTCGTTGGACGGGTCGTAGGAGAGCGCGGTGGGCAGGTCGGCGGCGGCTACGTCGATCACGTCGACGGCGAAGTCGGGGCGCTCCCCGAGCAGGGACATGAGCCAGTCGGCGACGACCGGGCCGAAGCGGCCCTCGCGGTTGCTGCCGATGACGACGGCGACCCGTACGGGGGTCTCGGTAGGGGCGGAAACGGGGGCGGAAACGGGGGCGGCGGAAGGTGCGGCTGTGGTGTTCATGGGGGCAAGCCTCGTACCTGAAGTTTGGTTGAGGTCAAGCGGGCGCCACGGGGTCCGGTCACCCGTTCACCGGCGCCGGCTCTCCTCGCGGGTTCTTTTCTTCGACACACCGGTGACCTGCCGGAATGTCCCTGCCGGGGTGTCAGATGACGCCCTTTCACCAGTTTTCTGATGGTGCATCAGGAGGCGTTCCGGGGCTAGTGCCACTTACCTCGGTAGGGCAGGGGCGTGACCGACGCAGCGGCACTTGGGGGTGCCGCGGGCCGTGCCCCCTCGGAGGAGCACGACACGATGCGCACATCCCGCCTGCTGACCGCTGCCGCGCTCGCCGCGGCCGCCGCGGCACTGACCGCCGCGCCCGCGTACGCCGACTCGGGCGGCCTCGCGGTGTACCCGGCGAACGCCGCCGCGGGCGCCACGGTCACCGTCAACACCACCGCGTGCGGCACGGCCCGCACCGCCGCCGGGGACGCGAGCGCGGTCGGCGCGGGCACCTTCGTGCTCGCCCCGGGCACGCACGCGAAGGACGCCGAGGGGCGGTTCCAGGTGCCTGCGTCGGCGCAGCCCGGAACGTACGAGATCGTCGCGAAGTGCTCCGGCGGCGGGCAGGTGACGGGCGACCTGATCGTCGCGCTCGCCTCCTCGTCGGACCAGGTCCATCCGAAGGGCCATGTGGAGACGGGGGTCGGCGGCGCACTCGGCACCGACCCCGTGAAGACCGCGGCGGGAGTGGCAGCGCTTGCCGTCGCCGCCGCGGGCGGTACCTGGCTCCTGCATCGCCGGGCGAGAGGCGAAGGGATCTGACGGGGGCCGGACGGACGACCTCCGATGTCCCTCCGGCCCCCTGGTACCGCTTGTCCTCTCCTCCCCCGGCCTCGCACCCCCCTCGCGCGGCCGGGGGAGGAAGGCGACCGCCACCCACTTCGACCCGGAGAAGCCGATGCCGCAGGCGCCCCGCCGAAGAGTCAGCAGCGGACTCATAGCCGCGGTCACCGCTCTCGCCCTGTGTCTGGGCGCCTGGCTGCTGCACCAGGGCACCGAGACGCAAGGACCGCCACAGCCGTCCGCCGCGCAGGCCGCCTCCGCGCACCCCGGCACCGGCCACGAGCCGCCCGGCGCGGCCCCCCTCTCCTCCTCGCCGCCCGACCGCATCCGCATCCCCTCGATCCGGGTGGACGCGCCGCTCATGGGACTCGGCCTGACCCCGCAGGGCAGCCTGGACGTCCCGCCGCCGCAGGAGAAGAACCTGGCCGGCTGGTACGAGGCCGGGACCGCGCCCGGCGTCCGCGGCACGGCGGTCGTGGCCGGCCACGTCGACAACGCCGACGGTCCCGCCGTCTTCTACGACCTGGGTGCCCTCACCAAGGGCCGCACCATCGAGGTCGACCGCCGCGACGGCTCCGTCGCCGTGTTCACCGTCGACGCCGTCGAGGTCTACGACGCCAGCGCCTTCCCCGATCAGAAGGTGTACGGCGCCGCGGACCGGCCCGAGCTGCGCGTCATCACATGTGGCGGCGGCTACTCGAAGCAGACCGGCTACCGGGGCAACGTCGTGGTGTTCGCACATCTGACAGGCAGCCGCTGAGCCCTCACACCGACGCCCCTCGCGCGCTGAGCGCAGCGTTCCCCGTGGGAAACGGGAGGGATGCGGCCGGGTAACACCGGCCCCGCAGGCTGCCGTGCATGACCTTTTCGACGGACACCGGGCGCGTGGTGGTGATCGGCACCGGCCTCGCCGGTACCCGGCTCGCCCGGCGCCTTGGCTCGGCCGCCGTACTCATCGGTGAGGAGGCGCACGCCCCGTACAACAGGGTGCTGCTCGCCGAGGTCCTCGCGGGCAGCTACGGCGCCGACGTCATCGCGCTGCCCCGCCACACCGGAACCCACCTGCGGACCCGCGCCGTCCGCATCGACCGCGCCGAGCGTGTGGTGCGCTGCGAGGACGGCTCCGACGTCCCCTACGACACCCTCGTGCTCGCCACCGGATCGAACCCGGTCCTGCCGCCCCTGCGCGGCCTGTTCGCGCCGGGCGCGGCGGAGCTGCCGGGCGGGGTGCACGCCTTCCGCACCATGGACGACTGCCTGGCCCTGTCGCGGGCGGTGGCTCCCGGCGTGCGCGCCGTCGTCGTCGGCGGCGGGCTCCTCGGGGTGTCCGCGGCCCGTGCGCTAGCCCTTCGCGGCGCCCAGGTGGTGCTCACACAGCAGTCCGAGCGCCTGATGGAGCGCCAGCTCGACCCGCGGTCCTCGCACCTGGTGCACGAGCACCTCACCGCGCTCGGCGTCGAGGTGCACACGCAGTGCCGGGTGCGGGGCGTGGGCGTCGTCGACGGGGCGGTCCGCCGCGTCGAGCTCGCCGACGGCTATGTCCTCGGCACGGATCTGACGGTCCTCGCGTGCGGGGTGCGCCCCCGGACCGGTCTCGCGGCGGCTGCCGGGCTCGACGTGAGCGAGGGGATCGTCGTCGACGACGAGCTGCGCACGTCGGACCCCCGCGTCCGCGCGATCGGGGACTGCGCCCAGCACGCGGGCCGCGTCTACGGGCTCGCGACCCCGGCCGTCGAACAGGCCGACGCACTCGCCGAGAACCTGCTGTCCGGGCGGCGGCGCCCCTACGCGGGCACCCGCACCCTCACCCGGCTGACCCTGCCGCACGAGGCCGGGCCGCTCGACCTCGCGGCGTTCGGCGAGCCCGAGGCGCTGCCCGGTGACGACGTCGTGCAGCTCGCCGACGCCACCCGCGGCACGTACCGCAAGGTCGTCGTCCGCGGTGACCGGCTCGTCGGCGGGGTCCTGGTCGGCGAGCTCGGCACGGTCGGGGCGCTGGCCCGGGCCTGGGAGGCGGACGACCCGCTGCCCGACGACGGCGCACCCCTGCTCCACCTGCTCACTCACGACGGAGGCCTCTGAGATGCCCACCATGCCCACACTCGTACTCGTCGGCCACGGCATGGTCGGCCAGCGCTTCCTGGAGGCCCTGGCCGAGCGCGGGCTCACGGACACGCACCGCGTCGTCGTGCTGTGCGAGGAGCCGCGCCCCGCCTACGACCGGGTCCAGCTCACCTCGTACTTCTCGGGCCGCACCCCGGACGAACTCTCGCTCACGGACGCCGCATTCATCGCGCGGCACGGCATCGAGCTGCACCTCGGGGACCCGGCCGAGCACATCGACCGCGCAACGCGGACGGTCACGGCGCGCTCAGGTCTCCAGGTCACGTACGACACGCTCGTCCTCGCGACCGGCTCCTACCCGTTCGTGCCGCCCGTGCCCGGCAAGGACGCGACGGGCTGTTTCGTGTACCGCACGATCGAGGACCTCCTCGCGATCGAGGAGTACGCGAAGCGGTGCGCCACGACCGGCGCGGTGGTGGGCGGCGGGCTGCTCGGCCTGGAGGCGGCCGGCGCCCTGCGCGGCCTCGGCCTCGACACGCACGTCGTGGAGTTCGCGCCGCGTCTGATGCCGGTGCAGGTCGACGAGGGCGGCGGCGCTGCCCTCCTGCGCACCATCACGGGCATGGGCCTGAGCGTCCACACGGGCGTCGGCACGCAGGAGATCCTGACCGGCGGCGAGGGCGGCGCGGTGCGCGCCATGAAGCTGTCGGACGGCTCGGAGCTTGCGACGGACCTGGTGGTGTTCTCGGCGGGCGTACGGCCGCGCGACCAGCTCGCCCGCGACATGGGGCTCACGGTCGGTGAGCGCGGCGGCATCACCGTCGACGAGCGGTGCCGCACCAGCGACCCGGCCGTCTACGCGATCGGCGAGTGCGCGCAGGCCGTGGACGGCCGCGTGTACGGCCTGGTCGCGCCGGGCTACGAGATGGCGCAGACGGTGGCCGCCTCGATCGCCTCGCAGGACGGGCAGTTCACCGGTGCCGATCTGTCGACGAAGCTGAAGCTGCTCGGCGTTGACGTGGCCTCCTTCGGCGACGCGCATGGCACCGCCGAAGGCTGCCTCGACGTCGTCTACTCGGACTCGCGCTCGGGCACGTACAAGAAGCTCGTCGTGGGCCCGGAGGGGGAGCTGCTCGGCGGGATCCTGGTCGGGGACGCGGAGGCGTACGGGACGCTGCGCGCGCTGACCGGTTCGGTGCCGCCCGTGGCGCCCGAGCAGCTGGTGCTGCCCGCCGGTGCGGGGGCGCCGGTGGCGCTCGGCCCGGAGGCACTGCCCGGCGACGCGGTGATCTGCTCCTGCCACAACGTCACCAAGGAGGCGATCCAGGCGCACGCCACGCTGCCCGAGGTGAAGAAGTGCACCAAGGCCGGTACGGGCTGCGGCAGTTGCGTGAAGCTGATCGGCCAACTCCTCCCGCAGAGCGGCGACAAGGGCCTGTGCGGCTGCTTCCCGCACACCCGCGCCGAGCTGTACGAGATCGTCCGGGTCAAGCGGATCGCGTCGTACGCGGAGCTGCTCGACGCGCACGGGCGTGACGGCGCGCGCGGCGGCGAGGGCTGCGAGGTGTGCAAGCCGGCGGTCGGCTCGATCATCGCCTCGCTCGCCCCGACGATCGGCGCCGAGGGCCATGTCCTCGACGGCGAGCAGGCGGCGCTCCAGGACACGAACGACCACTTCCTCGCCAACCTCCAGAAGAACGGCTCCTATTCGGTCGTGCCCCGCATCCCCGGCGGCGAGGTCACCCCGGAGAAACTGATCGTGATCGGTGAGGTGGCGCGCGACTTCGGGCTCTACACAAAGATCACCGGGGGTCAGCGGATCGACCTGTTCGGCGCGCGGGTCGAGCAACTGCCGCTGATCTGGGCGCGGTTGGTGGACGCCGGTTTCGAGTCGGGCCACGCGTACGGCAAGGCGCTGCGGACGGTGAAGTCGTGCGTGGGGCAGACGTGGTGCCGCTACGGCGTCCAGGACTCGGTGCGCATGGCGATCGACCTGGAGCTGCGCTACCGCGGTCTGCGGGCCCCGCACAAGCTGAAGTCGGCCGTGTCGGGCTGCGGGCGCGAGTGCGCGGAGGCCCAGTCGAAGGACTTCGGGGTGATCGCCACGGCCAACGGCTGGAACCTGTACGTGGGCGGCAACGGCGGCGCGACCCCACGCCACGCGGACCTCCTCGCGCAGGACCTGTCCGACGCCGAGCTGATCCGGCTGATCGACCGGTTCCTGATGTTCTACATCCGCACGGCCGACCGTCTGGAGCGTACGGCGGGCTGGCTGGAGCGGATCGAGGGCGGCCTCGATCACGTACGGGACGTCGTCGTGCACGACTCCCTCGGTCTCTGCGACGAGCTGGAGGCCCTGATGGCCGACCACGTCGCGCACTACCGCGACGAGTGGGCCGACACCATCAACGACCCGGAGCGCCTGGAGCGCTTCGTGTCCTTCGTGAACGCGCCCGACGCGCCGGACCCGCTGGTGCGGTTCGTCCCGGAGCGCGACCAGATCAAGCCCGACCTGCCCCTGCTGTCCATCGGCTCCCGCCCACTGGAAGGATCGGTGACGTCATGACCGTCGCTCCCGAGAAGACCGCCGTGATGGTGCAACTCCGCCTGGAAGACGCCTGGTTCACGGTCTGCGAACTTGCCCGGCTGACCCCGGGCCGCGGGGTCGCGGCGCTGCTCCCCGACGGCCTGCAGGCCGCCGTGTTCCTGGACCGCACGGGCCGCCTCTACGCGGTCGGCAACCGTGACCCGTTCACGGGCGCCGCGGTCCTCTCGCGCGGCCTGATCGGCTCGGCCGAGGGCCGCCCGTTCGTCGCGTCGCCGCTGCTCAAGCAGCGCTTCGACCTCGAAAGCGGCGCATGCCTCGACGACGAGGCGTACGCGGTCGCCACGTACGCCGTGCAGACCACGCCGAGCATCACCTGACCCACGCCGAGCATTTCTTGACCGATCGTTCCGCTTACGCCTAGTCTCCTTACCGTGGCCAGGACCAAGGAATTCGATCCGGACGCCGCGCTCCAGTCAGCCCTAGAGCTGTTCTGGCGGCGCGGCTACGAGGCGACGTCGATGGCGGACCTCGTCGGCCATCTCGGCATCGGCCGCGCCAGCATCTACGCGACCTTCGGCAACAAGCACGAGCTGTACCTGAAGGCGATGGACCGGTACGCCGAGTCCACCGATACGGTCGTCCTCGCCGACCTGTCGGCCGGCGGCCCCGCACTGCCGGCCGTGCGCGCGCTCGTCCGGCGCTTCGCCGCCGAGGCGACGACCGACGAACGGCGCCTGACCGGCTGCTTCGTCACCAACACGGCGACGGAGCTGGCCCCGCACGACACGGCGGCGGCGCGCCGCGTGGAGCGCAGCTGGGAGCACATCGAGACGCTGCTGCGCGCCACGCTCACGCGAGCTCGGGCCCAGGGCGAGCTGCCCGCCGACCGCGACCCACGAGCGCTGGCCCGTCTGCTGCTCGTCCTCATGCAGGGCATGCGCGTCGTCGGGAAGGCGTCACCGGACCCGGCGCGCGTACGGGACGCGGCCGAGCAGGCACTCGGCCTCCTGGACTGAGGGGCAACTCCCCCGGCACACCCGTCGGGCTCTTCCCCATGCCCTGATATTGAACCGATCGTTCTGGAAATACCGCGTCACCACCGCCCTCTGCTTCCACCACCCAAGGAGTCACGCATGTCCCGCAGTCGCTTCGCCGGTAAGAGCGTCCTCGTCACCGGTGCCGGAACCGGGCTCGGGCGGGCCATCGCGCTCGCCTTCGCCGCCGAGGGCGCGCGCGTCGTCGTCGCCGGGCGGACCCGCGCCACCCTCGACGCGACGGTGGACCTCATCGAGGCGGCGGGCGGCACGGCCGTCGCGCACACCGCCGACGTGAGCCGGGCCGGGGACCTCCAGGAGCTGGTGGGCGCCACCGTCGAGCGGTTCGGGTCGCTCGACGTCGCCGTGAACAACGCGGGCGTCTTCCGCGGCGCGGGCCCCGTCGCCGAACTCGCCGCCGACGACTGGCAGACGCTGCTCGACATCAACGTCACCGGCGTACTTCTCGCCCTCCAGGCCGAGGTCGCGCAGATGCGGACGCAGGAGCGCGGCGGCGCGATCGTCAACATCTCCTCCAACCTCGGCCCTCACAAGTCCCGTGCGGGCGTGACCGGTTACGCCGTGTCGAAGGCGGCCGTCTCCGCGCTGACCAGGGGCGCCGCCCTCGACCACATCGGTGACGGGGTCCGTGTCAACGCGGTCAGCCCGGGTCCCTCCGCGACCGACATGTCCCTGCTCCCCGGCGAGACCGAGGCCGAGCGGGCCGTCCGCATGAAGGAGGCGACGCCGCTCGGCCGGGTCACGGCGACGGACGAGGTCGCCGCCGCCGTCCTGTACCTGGCGTCCGAGGACGCCGCGTCCGTGGTCGGCGCCGACCTGGTGATCGACGGCGGCGCGGCGGCATAGCCCGTAGCGAGAGGGGGGTGGGTCAGTCGTCGATGCCCGAGCGCTCCACCCCCGCCACGATCCACCGCTGGAAGAACAGGAACACCACGAGCAGCGGCACGATCGAGACGGCCGCCGCGATGAACAGCTCGTGGAGCCGCACCACTTGGGACGTGGTGAAGGACGAGAGAGCCACCTGGACGGTCCATGCGTTGCGGTCCTGGCCGATGACCAGGGGCCACAGGAAGGAGTTCCACGCGCCGATGAAGACGATCGTGCCGACGGCCGCGAAGACGGGCCGGGAGTTGGGCACGACCACCCGCCAGTACGTACGCCAGTAGCCGAGCCCGTCGACGCGCGCCGCGTCCTCCAGCTCCCCGGGAAATCCCAGGAAGTACTGCCGGAAGACGAAGCAGGCGAACGCGGAGAACAGGGTCGGGACGATCAGTCCGCGCAGTGTCGAGATCCAGCCCAGCGACGAGACGAGCACGAAGCTGGGCACGAAGGTGACCGCGGCCGGGACCATCAGGGTGCCGAGGATCGCGTAGAAGACCTTGTTCGCGTGCCGGTACGGGATGCGGGCCAGGCCGTAGCCGGCGAGCGAGGCGAGGAGGAGGGTGCCGAGTGTCGTCGCGACGGCGATGAGCGCGGAGTTGAGCAGGGAGCGGGCGTAGGGGACGGACGTGTCGTCGAAGAGCTCCTTGACGTTCCCCCAGTGCAGCGAGGACGGGAAGAACGTCCACTCGGGCGAGGTGATGTCGCTCTCGGCGGCGAGCCCGTTGCGTACAAGGAGATAGAAGGGGATCAGGAACAGGAGCGCGAGCGCGATCAGCAGGGCGAGGCGCAGGGCGCGGCCCGCCCTGACCCGGGAGTCGTCCCTCACTGCGTCTCCTTCCGGCCCAGGCCGAACCATTTGGCCTGCCCCACCGTCACCACCGCGATGATCAGAGCGAGCAGCACCGCGCCCGCGCTGCCGAGCCCGAGGTTCTGCCCCTGGCCGAGCGCCGTGTAGTAGAGGTAGACGAGCGGGGGCCTGGCGTACGGCGGATAGCCGCGGGCGTCCGAGAGCAGGTTGTAGAACTCGTCGAAGGCCTGGAAGGCGTTGACGACGAGGAGCAGGACGACCGCCACTGAGGTGGCCCGCAGCTGCGGGAACGTGATGTGCCGGAAGACCTGCCAGCCGGGCCGCGCCCCGTCGACGGCCGCCGCCTCGTAGAGGGTGGGGCTGATGCGCTGGAGCCCCGCGAGGAACAGCACCATGTAGAAGCCGGCCTGGAGCCAGAGCCGTACGGTGACGATGACGGCCCAGTACCAGGGCGGGTCGGTCGTCGACAGCCAGGCGATCTGGTCGCCGCCGAACCAGCCGAGGACGGTGTTGGCGAGCCCGAACCGCACCCCGTTGAAGATCGACATCTTCCAGATCAGGGCGGCCACCACGTAACTGCAGGCGGCGGGCAGGAAGAAGACCGAGCGGAAGAACGCCTGGGCGCGGCGCAGGCGGTTCACCATGAGGGCGAGGGCGAGCGACAGCGCGTAGGTCGCGGGCACGATGAAGAGCGAGAAGACGAGGAAGGTCCACAGGCTGTCGGTGAACGCCTCGTTCCTCAGCATCGCCGTGTAGTTGCCGAGGCCGACGAAGTCGCTCGGGGTGACGGTGTTGTGGGCGTCGAAGAAGCTGAGGTAGACGCTCCAGCCGAGCGGGATGTACGTGAAGACGCCGAGGCCGAGGAGGAAGGGCCCGACGAAGATCCAGAACCAGAGGGTGCGGTTCTGGACGCCGGCCCACTTCCGTGCCGTGCCGCCCTGCCGGCGGCCTCTCTGCCGAGGGATCGCCTGGCGGCGGCCCTCTTGCCGGAGGCTCACTTCTTCTTCACGCGGTCGAGCTCGGCCGACACCTTCCGCACGACCTTCTTCAGCTCGCCGTCCGGGCTCGCGCCGTCCTTGATGATGCGGCTGAGGGCGTCCTGGTAGGCGGTCTGGCTGGCCGGTGTCCAGCGGAGAGGCTGGGCGTAGCCGTGGTCGGTCGTGAAGCGGACGGCGTCGGCCGCCGCGCCCTTCCTGAGCTTCCCGGCCTTCTTCGCCAGCGAGATCCGGGCCGGGATGTGGAAGCCGTACGAGAGGGCGAAGTCCTCCTGGTACTCGGTGCGGTCGATCCACAGCCACTTGAGGTAGTCCTTCGCGGCCTGCTGGTGCTTGCCACGGGTGGAGACCGCCGCGCCGTACGCGCCGACCGGCACCGACGGCTCGCCCTCGGCGCCGTCCTTCGGGAAGGGCAGCACGCCGAAGTCGTCGCCGAGTGCCTTCTGCACGGTGGGCAGCGCCCACAGGCCCGACCACTGCATGGCGGTCAGGCCCTGGACGAACGCCGACGGGTCGGACCAGTCGGAGGGTGCGCCCAGGAGCAGCGACTTGTCGGCGTACAGCTGGTGGATCTTGCCGAGGGCGCGGGCGGCGGCCGGGTCGTCGAAGCCGACCTTGCCGTCCTCGGTGACGAGTTCGAGGCCGGCCGCGTACAGAGGCGTGCCGCCGAGGACGCCCGCGCCTCCGTCGTTGCCGAGGAAGAGGCCCTTCGTCTTCTTCGAGGTGAGCTTCTTCGCGGCGTCCACGAGCTCGTCGAGCGTCCTCGGCGGCTCGACGCCCGCGTCGGCGAGCAGGCTCTTGCGGTAGTAGAGCATCTGCATGTCGATGACCTGCGGGATCGCCCAGATCCTGCCGTCGTACGTCTTCGGGGCGAGGACCGCCGGGTTGAAGTCGTCCTTGACCCCCTCGAACAGGCCGGTGAGGTCGGCGATCTGCTTGCCCTGGATCTGGTCGAGGGTGGGCCCGTTGACCTCGAAGACGTCGGGGCCCGAGTCGGTGAGAAGGGCGGCGGCGGTCTGCTCGTCGTAGTTGCCGGGCCGCCACTGGACGGTGACGTGCGCCTTGTCGTACGCGGCGGCGTACTTCTTCACGGCCTGCTCGGTGCCCTGCTCGCCGTACTGGTGGTACCACTGCGAGAGCTCCGGCCCGCCGCCCGAGCCTCCGTCGTCCCGGCCGGTGTTGGAGCCGCACGCCGTGAGCAGCCCCAGCGCGGCGCCGGTCCCGAGCAGTCCCCTGCGGCTGATGGTCATTGATCGTCCCCCTGCTGTTCGTACGCCCGCTTCTTTCGGCGTACACGGATTCCGACGGCCCAACGATCAACCATGCAGCGGGATTACGACAGAGGGACTACAGCCGTATGTCGGCGCCTCCCGTCAGCACGGCGTCAACGTGCGCGGCGGGCGGATCAGCGACGCGTCAAGAGTGCTGACCTGGGGCGCCGCACGGGCTTACGGTGCGCTGCATGGGACGCGATACGAGGACGGGATCCCGCGGGCGGGCGGCGGCACCGGCTGGGGCGGACGCGGTGGTGCGGGACCGGCGGTGGGCCGCCGATCTGCGGGCGGCGGTGTTCTGCGCGCTCACGCTGTTCTGCCTGATCCTGGTGATCGACACGGCCAACGGCACGCTGAGCGCGGCGCGGGTCGGGCTGTGGGCGGCGCTCTCGGTGCTGCTGCACGCCGTGCTGCATCCGCCGCTGGTCAGCGCGGGGCCCGGCTGGCTCGCCGTGCGCGGCGTCTGGGGCACGCGGCGGGTCTGCACGGACCTGCTGACGTCGGTGCGCCACAGCGACGGGGTGACGCCGCGGCTCGTGCTGCGCGACGCGCTCGGCGGCCGCGTGGAACTGGACCCGAAGGTGCTCACCGACAACCCCGTCCTGTGGCACCGCCTGGAGACGGGCGCGCGCCGGGCCCGCGCGAACGGACTGCTCCGCTGCGGTATGCCGGTCATCGACCGCCTCGCGGCCCGCATCGACGGCGACGCGGCCCGCGCGGTCTTCGACGCCTCTGAACTCGACTAGCCGGTCGGCCGGACCAGCCGGCCCGGCGGCTTGAAGTACCCCCTGGAACGTCCTCTAGAACGTCACGCCCGTCAGCTGTTCCGACGCCGCCCACAGCCGCTCCCCCGCCGCGTCGTCGAGGGTCCGCCGGGCCCGCCACGACTTCGCGGGCGCCCCGCGCCACATCATCAGGGACGGGCCGGTGAACGAGTCCGGGAGCACCCCGGGAGCCGTCGCCGCGTAGAGCGTGGGCAGCGCGCCGGCCTCGGCGGACTGGGCGATGACCCGGTTGCCCAGCTCGATGACCCGCTCGACGGCCTTGCGGCCCTCCATGCGCACGCCCTGCGTCGCGAGGTTCGTGGAGGCGTACCCGGGGTGCGCGGACGCCGCGACGACGTCGGACCCGCGCGCCGCCAGCTTGCGCGCCAGCTCGTGGATGAACAGCAGGTTCGCCGTCTTGGAGCGGCCGTACGCGATCCAGCGCCGGTAGCGGTGCTCGCTGTTGAGGTCCGCGATGTCGACGTCGGCGAGGGCGTGGAAGCCGCTGGAGACGCTGACGACGCGGGCGCCGGGTGTGTCGAGGAGCCGGGGCAGGAGCAGGCCGGTCAGCGCGAAGTGGCCGAGGTGGTTGACGCCGAACTGCGTCTCGAAGCCGTCTGCGGTCCGCCCCTGGGGCAGCGCCATCACGCCCGCGTTGTTGATCAGCAGGTCGAGCCGCTCGCCGCTGCCGTGAGACCCGGCGAACTTGCGCACGGACGACAGGTCACCCAGGTCGAGCTGCCCGAACTCGGCCTGCGCGCCCGGCACTTCGGAGCGCAGCCGCTCCAACGCGGCCGTGCCCCGCGCCTCGCTGCGGCAGGCGAGGACGACGCGGGCGCCCTTGCGGGCCAGCTCGCGTGCCGTGATGTAGCCGATGCCGCTGTTGGCGCCGGTGACCACGGCCGTGCGGCCGCTCTGGTCGGGGATGTCGCTCGCGTTCCAGCCGGTCATGGCTGTGCTCCCTGGACGAGGGGTACGGGGGTGCCCGACTGTACTTACCGGCCAGTAGATGCGGAACCCCGCACCCCCGTTTCCCCCGTACCCTTCACCCCTGTGCTCAGCCCCGCACTTCGAACCGGTAGAGCGAGTACCCGTACGTCGTCTGCCGCTTCACACCCAGCATCCGTACGCGCCGCGCCTCCACGGCGTCGAGGTCGACCGTGTCCACCCCGGCCGTGGTGCGGTCGCGGCGCGCGGCGACGGTGCTCCAGGACGAGCCGGTGGCGTCGGCGGAGACCTGGAGGTCGTAGTCCCGCCCGGCGGCCGTCTCCCAGTCGAGGACGATCCGCCGCACGGTCCGCGTCTGTTCCAGGTCGACCTCGATCCACTCGCCGTCCGTGTACTTCGACGCCCAGCGGGTGCCCGGGTCGCCGTCGGTGGCGTTGGGCGCGGTGAGCGTGGCCGTCTCGGCGGACGACGCGGTGGTGGGGCGGCCGAGCGCCAGGTCGGGGATGTCGTACACCTGGAGGCTCCACACCGAGTAGCGCGTGCTCGCGTGCTCCCGGCCGCGCAGGCGTACATGGCGGGCGGTGGTCGCCGGGAAGCCGAGTTCGTCCCAGCCCGCGCGGTCGCGGCCCGTGCGCTCGGCGACGGTGCGCCACGCGACGCCGTCGTCGGAGACCTCGACGGCGTACGCGGTGCCGTGATCCTGCCCCCATTCGACGCGCACGCGCTGTACGGGCCGGCTCTGCCCGAGGTCGACGGCCAGCCAGGGAGCCCGCTCGCGGCCGCTGGTCCACCGGGTGACCGGGCTGCCGTCGGTGGCGTACGCGGGGCGGGACCCCGCGGCCGTGGAGGAGGCGGTGGCCGGCGCGTCCAGGGAGATCTGGTCGGGTTCGGCGAGGGTGGGCGTGAGGGTGGTGAGCCCGGGTCCGGCGATCCCGCGCCTCAGCTCGGCGGTGAAGTCCCGGTAGCTCAGGCCCGCTCCGGACCCGCTCCACATCTTCTGAGCGAGCGTCCCGAAGGTCTTCTCGACCAGACCGTGGACGGCCTGCTGGGTGTACGTGGCGTGCACGAGGTCGTTCCACACGGCGGACATGGCGCCGCGCAGCTTCGGGTCGTGCGGCTGGAGGCTCTGACCCCCTGGGAAGACGTGCGGGGCCCAGCTCTCGTAGAGATACGGGCCGTCGAGGCCGCGCGGGTGGTAGTACGTCGCGAACGGGACGATGTACAGGAGCCCGTCGTTCGTGTTGACGATCTCGTAGCCGTCGGCCGTGGCCGCCTTGGGGCCGTACCAGCCGTTGTTCCAGCTGTGGATGGTGACGTCGCGGTCGTAGCCGGACGTGCCGGAGGGCGCCATCTCGGTGAGGCTGCCCCAGGCGCGGGGGTGTTTGCCGAGGGTGCGCAGGTGGGCGGCCATGGCGTTGAAGTAGCCGCGGTACTGCTCCTCGGGGCCGGTGTACTCGTCGGCGCCGTAGTGGATCTCGGGGCTGCGGAACCAGGGCGCGAACTCGTCGAAGACCTTCTTCATGAAGGCCGTCGTCTCCGGTTTGGCGAGGTCGAGGTGGTCGGAGTTGCCGCCCTTCAGGCCGAGTTCGGGGCGGAAGCGCACGAAGGAGCGGGCGTGTGCGGGCGCGTCGATCTCCGGGGTGAGCTGGACGGCGTGGGCGGCGGCGGTGTCCTCGAAGGAGTCCCAGTCCTCCCGCGAGTACGAGCCGTCGGATGCGGCGAGCCCGGCCCATTCGGGCTTGTCGCTGCGCAGCCGGAACGCGTCGTAGGCCTTGGACCAGTCGCCGCCGGCCGGGCTGATCTCGTTGTCGTTGAGATGCAGTTGCAGGTCGTTGAGCTTGAACCAGCCCATCAGGCGCAGCTGGTCGCGGACGAAGCCCGGGGTGAAGTAGCGGCGGCCCGCGTCCAGCATGAAGCCGCGCAGCCGGTAGTCGGGCCAGTCGTGGGCGGTGCCGGTGGGCAGTTCGCGGCGCCCGTCTGAGCGCAGGAGGATCTGCAGGACCGAGCGGGTGCCGTAGTAGAGGCCGGTGCGGGTGGGTGCGGTGACCGTGACGACGGATGCGGTGACGGTGAGGGTGTAGCCCTCCTCGGTGTACCGGTCGCCGCCGGGCGCGTGCCGGTCGGCCGGGTCGAGGACGAGCCGCAGGCCGCCCCGCACTCCGCGGCCGGCACGGGGCGCGCCGGGCCTGATGCCGGTGACCTCTTCGATCTCGTCGGCGAACTGCCGGGCAAGCGTGAGGAGTTCACCCGGTTCGGCGGTCTGCACGGCGATCGGTGCGCCTGCTTCGAGGCGGTACCGTCCCGTGGATCCGGCCCAGGCCTGGAGGGCGGGGATGACGACGGGGCGCTCGTTGACCGCGCTCCTGCCGGCGGCCCGCGCGGCGGCGGGCCCGAGCCCGATCGGCAGGGCGGTGGCTGCCGAGGTCACCGCGAGGGCGGTGACGAACGAGCGGCGTGACAGACGCGGTGAAGTCGTACCGTTACTCGGAGGCATGCATTGGACTACACCACTTGCCTTCCGGGCCTCACAAGGGAACGGACATCACAGAACTCCCAAGAGCGCCCGCCCCCGCGCACACGACTTCCAAGAGCGCCCGCCCCCGCGCACACGAAAGGGCGGCACCCCCCGCACAAGGGGTACCGCCCTCTCCTTCGGTGCACCGGAGCCGCTGCCTTTCGTGAGGGTCGGGCACCCAGACAACGGCTCCGGAGTCTTGCTGACCGGTTCCTACCGGTGGTCGCTGCCCGTCGACGTCGACGCGGCGCGGCCGGCCTCAAGGCGGGCGACCGGGATACGGAACGGCGAGCAGGAGACGTAGTCCAGGCCGACCTCGTGGAAGAAGTGGACCGACTCCGGGTCACCGCCGTGCTCGCCGCAGACGCCGAGCTTGAGGTCGGGTCGCGTGGCGCGGCCGGCCTCCACGGCGTTGCGTACGAGGCTGCCGACGCCGTCCTTGTCGATGGTCTCGAACGGCGAGACCCCGAAGATGCCCTTCTCCAGGTACGCCGTGAAGAAGGAGGCCTCCACGTCGTCGCGGGAGAAGCCCCAGACGGTCTGCGTCAGGTCGTTCGTGCCGAAGGAGAAGAACTCCGCGGCCTCGGCGATCTGCCCGGCCGTCAGCGCGGCGCGCGGCAGCTCGATCATCGTGCCGAGCGCCAGCTTCAGCTCGACGCCGGTCTGCTCCTGCACCTCGGCGATGACCTGCTCGGCCTCCTCGCGGACGATCTCCAGCTCCTGGACGGTGCCGACGAGCGGAATCATGATCTCGGCGCGCGGGTCGCCCTTGGCGTTCTTGCGCTCGGCGGCGGCCTCGGCGATGGCCCGTACCTGCATGGCGAACAGGCCCGGGATCACGAGGCCGAGACGGACACCGCGCAGGCCCAGCATCGGGTTCTGCTCGTGCAGGCGGTGCACGGCCTGGAGGAGGCGCAGGTCGTTCTCGTTGGAGTCCTGGCGGGACTCGGCGAGCGCGACGCGCACCGACAGCTCGGTGATGTCGGGCAGGAACTCGTGCAGCGGCGGGTCGAGCAGGCGCACCGTCACCGGGAGCCCGTCCATCGCCTCGAACAGCTCGACGAAGTCCTTCTTCTGGAGCGGAAGGAGCTCCTTGAGGGCCTCCTCGCGCTCCGTGTCCGTGTCGGCGAGGATCAGGTGCTCGACCATCTCGCGGCGCTCACCGAGGAACATGTGCTCGGTGCGGCACAGGCCGATGCCCTGCGCGCCGAAGCGGCGGGCGCGCAGCGCGTCCTCGGCGTTGTCCGCGTTGGCGCGCACCCGCAGCCGGCGGACGCGGTCCGCGTACGCCATGATCCGGTGCACGGCGCCGACGAGCTCGTCGGCGTCGTCGGCGCCGGCGTGCATGCGGCCCTCGAAGTACTCGACGACCGGGGACGGGACGACCGGCACCTCACCGAGGTAGACCTTGCCGGTGGAGCCGTCGATGGAGACGACGTCGCCCTCCTCGATGACCTGCCCGCCGACCGTCATCCGGCGGCGCTTGGTGTCGACCTCGAGGTCCTCGGCGCCGCAGACACAGGTCTTGCCCATGCCGCGGGCGACGACGGCGGCGTGCGACGTCTTGCCGCCGCGCGAGGTGAGGATGCCCTCGGCGGCGATCATGCCGTCGAGGTCGTCGGGGTTGGTCTCGCGGCGGATCAGGATGACCTTCTCACCCGAACGCGACCACTTGACGGCGGTGTACGAGTCGAAGACGGCCTTGCCGACCGCGGCGCCCGGCGAGGCGGCGATGCCGCGGCCGATCTTCTCGACCTTCGCGTTCTCGTCGAAGCGCGGGAACATCAGCTGCGCGAGCTGGGCGCCCGTGACGCGCTGGAGCGCCTCGGCCTCGTCGATGAGGCCCTGGTCGACGAGCTGCGTCGCGATGCGGAAGGCAGCACCGGCGGTGCGCTTGCCGACGCGGGTCTGCAGCATCCACAGCTGGCCGCGCTCGATCGTGAACTCGATGTCGCAGAGATCCCTGTAGTGGGTCTCGAGCGTCTCCATGATCTGCATGAGCTGGTCGTACGACTTCTTGTCGATCGACTCGAGCTCGGCGAGCGGCACGGTGTTGCGGATACCCGCGACGACGTCCTCGCCCTGCGCGTTCTGGAGGTAGTCGCCGTACACGCCCTGGTGGCCGGAGGCGGGGTCGCGGGTGAAGGCGACGCCGGTGCCGGAGTCGGGGCCGAGGTTGCCGAAGACCATGGAACAGATGTTGACCGCGGTGCCGAGGTTGCCGGGGATGCGCTCCTGACGGCGGTAGAGCTTGGCGCGGTCGGTGTTCCAGGAGTCGAAGACCGCGTGGATGGCGAGGTCCATCTGCTCGCGCGGGTCCTGCGGGAAGTCCCGGCCGGCCTCGGTCTTCACGATCTTCTTGAAGCGGGTGACCAGCTTCTTGAGGTCGGAGGCGTCGAGGTCGGTGTCGACCGTGACCTTCTTGGCGGCCTTGGCCTTGTCGAGGGCGTCCTCGAAGAGCTCTCCGTCGACGTCCAGGACGGTCTTGCCGAACATCTGGATGAGGCGCCGGTACGAGTCCCAGGCGAACCGCTCGTCGCCGGACTGCTTGACCAGGCCGAGGACGGACTTGTCGGAGAGTCCGATGTTGAGGACGGTGTCCATCATGCCGGGCATGGAGAACTTCGCGCCCGAACGGACCGACACCAGAAGGGGGTTGTCGGCCTGGCCGAGCTTCTTGCCCATCTTCTGCTCAAGGGCGTCGAGGTGCGCACTCACCTCGTCACGCAGTGCCACCGGCTCATCGCCACTGTCGAGGTAGACCTTGCAAGCCTCAGTCGTGATGACGAACCCGGGAGGAACCGGCAGACCGAGATTGGTCATCTCGGCGAGGTTCGCGCCCTTCCCGCCCAGGAGGTCCTTGAGGTCCTTGTTTCCCTCGGTGAAGTCGTAAACGAACTTCACTACGTGGGGATCTTTGTTTTCCGACACGGGTCTCGACTCCTCGATGACTCGGTGGCTGCCCTGACGGCGAGGAACATACCCATATCGAAGGCATCTGGGTACGTCCACTTGTGCGTCATACGGCCGTAACCACCCGTCCGCCGCTAGATCGAAAGTAACTAATGGATAGCGACACTCGAAGGCTTGTCTTCATTTCTTGAACACACAACCCCCGTAGACCCCGGATATCGCTCAAGTGAGCACGCTGATCACTCATGTGAGTTCAAGTCGTAAATGATCGAACGGTGGCACTCAGTGCCATGCCTTAGAAACGTACAACCGGCCTCAACATGCTCATCTGAGCGCGACCCCTATCAGGGGTGGCGAGAATCACGCCGTTTCCGGACCCGTCGATGTCAGCATCCGGACGGAAAACGGGCGTTCACAGGCCGAGCGCAGCGAGCCGCTCCTCCGCCCGGTCCGGTGCGTAGAGGTGCTCCACGACCAGCGCACCCGCCCCGACCAGGGCAGACCGCTCACCGAGCCGCGCGGTGACCACGTCCAGATGAGCGGTGGAGCGCGGCAGGGCCCGCTGGTAGAGCAGTTCGCGTACGCCCGTGAGGAAGGGGGTTCCGGCCAGATCCCCCGCGATCATCAGAACCCCCGGGTTGAGCAGCGTCACCACCGTCGCCAGAACCTCGCCCACACTGCGCCCGGCCTCCCGTGCCAGGCGCACCGCTTCGGGGTGCCCGTCGGCGAGCAGCTCCCGCACATCCGATCCCGACTCCGCCGGCACCCCGGCCTCCGTGAGCCGCCGCGCAAGGGCGCGCCCGCTGGCCACCGCGGCCAGGCACCCGTACGAGCCGCACCGGCACAGCGTGCCCGCACCCTCGGGCACCCGGATATGCCCTATGTCGCCCGCTCCCCCGTCGATGCCCCGGTAGATCTGGCCGCCGACGACGACGCCCGCGCCGATGCCGGTAGACACCTTGACGAGGGCGAACGCCGCGCAGTCCGGGTGACCGGTGCGCTGCTCGCCGTAGGCCATCAGGTTGGCGTCGTTGTCGACGAGAACCGGGACGCCGGCCGCGTCACCTGGGCCACCCGCGCCACCCGAGCCTCCCGTCTGCTCGGCGAAGGCGCGGCCCAGGTAGCCCCTGATGTCGTAGCCGTCCCAGCCCGGCATGATCGGCGGCTGCACGACGCGGCCCGTGGCGGTGTCGACGGGACCCGGCACCCCGAGCCCGATGCCGCACACCGCGTCCGCGCTCCGGCCCGCCTCCTTCAGGAGCCCGGCGAACCAGCCGCCGAGCGCGCCGAGCACCCGCTCCGGCCCCTCGTCGACGGAGAGGGCGCCGGAGCGCTCGGCGAGCAGTTCCCCGGTGAGGGTGAGGACGGCGGCGCGCGCGTGCCGGGTGTCGAGGGAGACGGCGAGGACGACCGCGTGGGCGTCGTCGAACTCCAGGCGCAGGGAGGGCCGCCCGCCCGTCGGCGACCCTGCCGGACCGCCCGCGCCCTCACGCAGCCAGCCCGCCCGGAAGAGCCGGTCGAGGCGCTGGCCGACGGTGGCCCTGGAGAGCCCGGTGGCCGCCTGGAGCGCGCCGCGCGTGATCGCCCGGCCGCTGCGCACGAGGTGCAGCAGGTCCCCGGCGCTCGCCTGGCTCCGCGGCCGCTCTCTCGTCCGGTCCCCGGCCATTCGCACCCCTTGCGTTCGTCAACTGCGCGTTACATATTGGGTTTTGCTGGTTAAGTAGACGTAACTCTATGCTGGATACGGCTTAACTGACAGACCGTGGGAGTTCGTGTGGACCGCACAACCCGGCGGACCGGTGCGGCTCTGCGCCGCGCCCCCGATACCGCCGCCGCTCCCCCGCGCGAGCGCGAGCGGGCCGCGCTGCACGATCGGGCCGCGCGGGTCCTGGAGACGAACTGGACGGGCACGTCCACGGTCCCCTCCCGCACCCTCTATCCGCATCAGTGGTCATGGGACTCCGCGTTCGTCGCCATCGGGTCACGCCATGTGTCGCCGCTGCGCGCCCAGTTGGAGCTGGAGACGCTGTTCGCCGCCCAGTGGGGCGACGGCCGGGTGCCGCACATCGTGTTCAACCCCTCCGTCCCTCTCGACGCCTACTTTCCCAGCCCCGACTTCTGGCGCTCCTCCACTTCGGGCCGGGCGGCCGGTGCGCCGCGCGCCGTGCAGACCTCCGGCATCGTGCAGCCGCCGGTGCACGCGCTGGCCGCGTGGCTCGTGCACCGCGCCGACCCCGGGCTGTCCCGGTCCCGCTCGTTCCTGGCCCGCATCCATCCGAAGCTCGCGGCCTGGCACCGCTATCTCCTGCACCGCAGGGACCTGGGCGGCGGCGGGCTCGCCTCGGTGATCCACCCCTGGGAGCAGGGCATGGACAACAGCCCCTGCTGGGACGCCCCGCTGAGCCGGATCGCCCCGACCCCCGCGCGCGCGTTCCGCCGCGCCGACCTGGAGCACGGCGCGCCCGACGACCGGCCCACCGACCTCGACTACGGCCGGTACGTGCGCCTCGCGACGGACTACCGGGACGGCCAGTACGCCGACGGACAGGGCGAGTTCGCCGTGGAGGACCCCTCCTTCAACGCCCTCCTGATCGCCTCCGAGCACGCCCTCGCCCGCATCGCCTGCGAGCTCGGCGCCACGGGCACGGCCCGCCACGACCGCGCCGAACGCCTCACGGCAGCGCTGGTCGAGCGCCTGTGGGACCCGGCGACGGGCATGTTCTTCTGCCGCGACCTGCGCGCGACCGACAGCCCCCACACATCCCGCGCACCGGGACACGACATGTCCCGGACGACCACCAGGCAGACGTCACCCCCGGCCCTGATCCCGGAGTACGGAGTCTCGGGCCTGATCCCGCTGATCCTGCCGACGCTCCCCCGGCACGTGACCGCCGGCCTGCTGCGCACCGCCCGCGGCCCCCGCTTCGGCCTCGGCACGGCGGTGCGGCTCGTGCCGAGTTACGACCTGACGGGACCGGCCTTCGACCCGCACCGCTACTGGCGCGGACCGGCCTGGTTCAACACGAACTGGCTGATCGAGCGCGGCCTGCGCCTCCACGGCGAGCACGACGAGGCCGAACGCCTGCGCACCGCGCTGCTCGGCACCGCGCTCGACACGGCCTTCGCCGAATACGTGGATCCGTACACGGGACGCGGCTGCGGCGCGCGCGGCTTCGCCTGGAGCGCCGCGCTCGCCCTGGATCTGCTGCAGGAGCCGCGGGAGCGGCACGAGGGAGGGACCTGGGGATGACGGATCGACAGCATCAACTGCTCGTGCGGGGTGCCACGTTCGCGGCGATCGGCCCGAGCGGTGACATCAGCGGCGTACGCGGATCGGGCTCGCCCGACGGCCTGTTCGTGCGCGACGGCCGGCACCTCAGCCGCTGGCAGCTCACCGCGGACGGCGCTGCGCCCGAGGTGCTCACGCCCGCCGGACCGCCGGGCGGGGACGCGGCCGGGCGGACCGGCGCCGGCGAGGGCGTGGCGCGCTGTGTGCTCGTGCCGCGCGGCGGCCGCCTGGAACCGCCCGCGTACACGCTCTTCCGCGAACAGGCCGTGGCGGACAGTGCGTTCGTCGAAACCCTGCGGGTCGTCTCCAACCGCGCGGTGCCGACGACGGTACGGCTCGCGCTGACCGTCGACGCCGACTTCACCGACCAGTTCGAGCTGCGCGCCGACCACCGCACGTACACGAAGACCGGCGCCGTCCGCTCCCGGTCGGCGCTGGAGGACGGCGTCCGTTTCGGCTACCGGCGGGGCGAGTGGCGCTCGTCGACCACGGTGACCGCGGAACCCGCGCCCGACGCCGTCGAGGAGACCGGCACCGGCGCCCGACGCCTCGTGTGGGCCCTCGAACTGGCCGGTCACGGAACGGCCGACCTGAGCCTGCGCGTCGCGGCCCGCCCGCACGGCGCCCCCGGCACCCCGGTCCCCGCGTCCCCCGCCGACGCGGCGGCCGAACTCGCCGCGCGCACCGAGGAGTTCACGCGGGACATCAACCTGCCCGCCGCCTGGCCCGGTCTCGCCGCGGCGTGCACCAGGGGCCTCGCCGACCTGGCCGTGCTCCAGGTGCCGGCCACCGGCCCGGACGGCGAGCGGCTGAGCGTGCCGGGCGCGGGCGTCCCCTGGTTCCTCACACTCCTCGGCCGGGACGCCCTCCTGACCTCCCTGTTCGCCCTCCCGTACCGGCCGGGCCTGGCCGCCGCGACGCTCCCGGTGCTCGCCGCGACGCAGGCCACGGAGTCCACCGAGGACGCCGTCGCCCAGCCCGGCAAGATCGTCCACGAGGTGCGGCACGGCGAGCTGGCGCACTTCGGACAGGTCCCCTTCGCCCGCTACTACGGCTCGGTCGACGCGACTCCCCTGTTCCTCGTCCTGCTCGGCGCGTACACGGACCGCACCGGCGACGTGTCGACGGCCCGCCGCCTCGAACCGCACGCGCGGGCCGCCGTCAGCTGGATGCTCGACCACGGCGGCCTCACCTCACGCGGCTACCTCGTCTACCGCGCCGACCGCGGCGGCCTCGCCAACCAGAACTGGAAGGACTCACCGGGCGCCATCTGTTCGGCCGACGGCAGCCGCCCCACGGGCCCCGTGACGGCGGCGGGCGCCCAGGGCTACGCGTACGACGCCCTGCGCCGCACCGCCGCGCTCGCCCGCACGGCCTGGGACGACCCGGTGTACGCGGACCTCCTGGAGCAGGCGGCGACCGATCTGCGGGACCGTTTCCAGCGGGACTTCTGGATGGCGGACCGCGCGTTCCCGGCGCTCGCCCTGGACGGCGACGGGCGGCACGTCGACGCGCTGGCGTCCGACGCGGGCCATCTCCTGTGGTCGGGCCTGCTCGACAAGGAGTACGGGGAGGTGGTCGGCCGGCGTCTCCTGGAGCCCGACTTCTTCTCCGGCTGGGGGGTGCGCACGCTCGCTGCCGGTCAGGCCGCGTACCACCCGCTCTCCTACCACCGGGGTTCGGTGTGGCCGCACGACAACGCCCTGATCGCGCTCGGGCTCGCCCGCTACGGGCTGCACGACGAGGCGCGGACGGTGGCGCACGCGCTGGTGGAGGCGGCCGCGGCCTCCGGCCACCGGCTGCCCGAGGTGCTCGCCGGGTACGCGCGGGAGGCGTACCCGGCGCCCGTCCCGTACCCGCACGCGTGCGAGCGCGAGTCACGCTCGGCGGCGGCGCCGCTCGCGCTGCTGAGCGCGGTGGGAGGTTGAGCGTCTGCGCCCCTGACGGGCAGGCGCCCCCAAAGGGGCGCGGGGCAGCGTCCATATGCGGCTCCGCCGCGCTAGCGCGACCAGCCCCCACGGGGAGTCGGACGGCGAACGTCAGAACCCGTCAGCCACAGCACCGGAACCGGTCACCCGCCGGAGGTATCCAGCTCCGCGTCCTCACTGACGCCCGCGCAGTCCCACGGGTCCTTGAGCCAGCCGTCCGGCAGAACCACCCGGTTGTTGCCGGACGTACGGCCGCGAGGCCCGTCCGCTCCCACGGGCCACGCCTGGTCGAGGTCCAGCTCGTCGAGCCCCGCGCGCAGCTCGGCGAGCGACGACGTGACGGCGAGCCGCTTGCGCATCTCGGAGCCGACCGAGAAGCCCTTCAGGTACCAGGCCACGTGCTTACGGAAGTCGATGACACCGCGTGCCTCGTCGCCGATCCACTCGCCGAGCAGCCCTGCGTGCCGCACCATCGCGTCGGCGACCTTGCGCAGGTCGGGCGCGGCGGGCGCGCCCGTGCCCTCGAAGGCGGCGACGAGATCCCCGAACAGCCACGGCCGGCCCAGGCAGCCACGCCCCACCACGACACCGTCACAGCCGGTCTCGCGCATCATCCGCACCGCGTCGTCGGCGCACCAGATGTCGCCGTTGCCGAGGACGGGGATCTCCGGAACGTGCTCCTTCAGACGGGCGATGGCGTCCCAGTCGGCGGTACCGCCGTAGTGCTGTGCCGCGGTGCGCCCGTGCAGGGCGATCGCCGTGACGCCCTCCTCGACGGCGATCCGGCCCGCGTCGAGGAACGTGATGTGGTCGTCGTCGATGCCCTTGCGCATCTTCATCGTGACCGGCAGGTCCCCGGCCCCGCTGACGGCCTCCTTCAGGATGGCCCGCAGCAGATTCCGCTTGTACGGGAGCGCGGAGCCGCCGCCCTTGCGCGTCACCTTCGGGACCGGGCAGCCGAAGTTCAGGTCGATGTGATCGGCGAGATCCTCTTCGGCAATCATCCGGACGGCCTTGCCGACCGTCGCCGGATCGACGCCGTACAGCTGGATCGACCGGGGCTGCTCGCTCGCGTCGAAACGGATGAGCTGCATGGTCTTCTCGTTGCGCTCGACCAGCGCCCGCGTCGTGATCATCTCGCTCACGAAGAGGCCCTTGCCGCCGGAATACTCCCGGCACAGGGTGCGGAAGGGCGCGTTCGTGATCCCGGCCATGGGCGCGAGGACCACGGGCGGCTGCACGAGGTGCGGACCGATGGTGAGCTGCTGGGGCATCGGGCGGGCTCTCCGAAAACGTGGGGCGACGGGCAGGGGCGGTTCTCCATTGTCCCCCACCTGGCGGGCGGCCCCGCCCGCGGTCGGGCTACCGTCGATTTCATGCCCCCTCCACTGACCCACCGCCGGCGGATGCTCGTCCTCGCGATCTGCTGCATGAGCCTGCTGATCGTCAGCCTCGACAACACCGTCCTGAACGTCGCGCTGCCGAGCATGCAGAAGGAGTTCGGCGCGAGCGTCTCCGGCATGCAGTGGACCATCGACGCGTACACGCTGGTCCTCGCCTCGCTCCTGATGCTGGCGGGCTCGACGGCCGACCGGATCGGGCGCCGCCGGATATTCAAGGCCGGCCTGGTGATCTTCACGGTGGGCTCGGTGCTGTGCTCCGTGGCGCCCAACCTGGAGTCCCTCATCGCGTTCCGCATGGTCCAGGCGGTCGGCGGCTCGATGCTCAACCCCGTCGCCATGTCGATCATCACCAACACGTTCACCGAGCCCCGCGAACGCGCCCGGGCCATCGGCGTCTGGGGCGGCGTCGTCGGCATCTCCATGGCCGCGGGCCCCATCGTGGGCGGCGTCCTCGTCGACTCGGTCGGCTGGCGTTCCATCTTCTGGATCAACCTGCCGGTGGGCCTCGCCGCCCTCCTGCTGACCATGCGCTACGTCCCCGAGTCCCGCGCCCCCAAGCCGCGCCGCCCCGACCCGGTCGGCCAGCTCCTCGTCATGACGCTCCTCGGCTCCCTCACCTACGCGATCATCGAGGCCCCCGCCGCGGGCTGGACGTCCCCCGTCATCGTGACGTTCGCGTTGCTCGCCCTCGCGGCCCTCGTCGGCCTGATCGCCTACGAGCCACGCCGCGCCGAACCCCTCATCGACCTGCGCTTCTTCCGCTCGGCACCCTTCAGCGGCGCCACGGTGATCGCGATCAGCGCGTTCGCCTCGCTCGGCGGCTTCCTGTTCCTGTCGACGCTCTACCTGCAGAACGTACGCGGCCTCGACGCCCTCGACGCCGGTCTGTGGATGCTGCCGATGGCGGCCATGACCCTGGTGTGCGCCCCGGTCTCCGGCCGCATCGTCGGCAGCCGCGGCCCCAGGATCCCGCTGCTCGTCGCGGGCATCGCGATGACGGCGAGCGGCGTCCTGTTCGCCGCGTTCGAGGCGGAGACGTCGAACGTGACCCGCTTCATCGGCTACGTCCTGTTCGGCCTCGGCTTCGGCTTCGTCAACGCCCCCATCACCAACACCGCCGTCTCGGGCATGCCCCGCGCGCAGGCCGGCGTCGCCGCCGCGGTCGCCTCCACCAGCCGGCAGATCGGCCAGACCCTCGGCGTCGCCGTCATCGGCGCGGTCCTCGCGTCGGGCATCGCGTCGGGCGTCGGCACGTCCTCGTACGCGACCACGTTCGTCGACGCGAGCCGCGGCGGCTGGTGGATCATCGTGGGCTGCGGCGTCGCCGTCCTCCTGGTCGGCCTCCTCACCAGCGGCCGCTGGGCACGCGCCACCGCCCAGCGCACGGCCCGCTGCCTGGAACAGCCGGAAATTCAGGAGGCCACGGCGGGCGCCAGCTCCTGAAGCCGGTCGAGCCGCTCCCGGGACTCCTCGTCGGCTGGCGTGTACGTCACCAGACGGGCGCCCTGGTCCGGGCCGAGCCACAGATCGGTGTGGACCAGGGACAGCGGCCCGACGTGCGCGTTGCGGAAGTACTTCGTCTTGCTGCGCGTGCCCACCACCTCGTGCAGCTGCCACGCCTCACGGAACTCCGGCGACTCGTCCTCGAGCCGCTTGAGCAGCAACTCCCAGGCGGGCTCGCCCAGATGACCGACCATCGACCCGCGGAACTTGGCCGCCATCAGCCGGATCGTGTCCTCCAGGAACACGAACGACTTCCGCCACTGCTCGTTCGTGCAGATCAGCACCATGCAGTTGCGGTCCTCGGGCGCCACCGTGTCCAGATCGCACAGCAGCCGCCCGTACGTGCGGTTGTACGCGAGGATGTCGTACCGGCTGTTCTGGATGCACGCGGGCAGCGGCTCCAGCTTCTCCAGCATCAGCCGCAGCGCCGGCGTGACCGTCTGGCAGCTCGCCGCGGGCGACGGATCAACGGCCCCGGCGAGCTGGAAGAGATGCGCGCGCTCACTCGCGTCGAGGAGCAGCGTGCGGGCCAGCGCGTCCAGGACCTGCACCGACACCTGAATGTCCCGCGCCTGCTCGAGCCACGTGTACCAGGTGACCCCGACCGCGGACAGCTGCGCGATCTCCTCACGCCGCAGTCCGGGGGTACGCCGGCGCCGGCCACGCGGCAGCCCGACCTGCTCGGGGGTGATGCGGGCGCGACGGCTGCGCAGAAAGTCGGCGAGCTCATGCCGCCGGATCTCGGACTCCCGCTTGAGCGACTCGCGCGGGGACCCACCGGCCTGCCCCTGCCCCTGCCCCTGCATCTGCGCCTGCGCCTGCGCCTGCGCCACAGTCGTCGTCGTCCGCGCCATCGTGGTCATGCCTCCAGCCTGCCGCGCCACGGAGCCTGTTGCCAGGTAGTCCTTCTACCAGGATAAGAACACTCTGGTACCAGTCTGAGCGCCGGACGACGCTGGTACCCATGACCGGAACCGGGACCCGTTCCCTCTCTGTCTCCACCACAGCCCGCACCGCCACTGCCCCACCGGCACTCGGCGGACTCGGGCTCTTCACCGTGCTGGTCGGCGCGGCGCTCCCCCTCATCGACTTCTTCATCGTCAACGTCGCCCTGCCCACCATCGGCCACGACCTGGCCGCGGGCGAGGCACTCCTCGAACTAGTCGTCGCGGGCTACGGACTCGCGTACGCCGTCCTGCTCGTCCTCGGCGGACGGCTCGGCGACCTCTTCGGCCGGCGCAGGCTGTTCCTCGGCGGCATGATCGCCTTCGGCCTGACCTCACTGGCCTGCGGCCTCGCCCCCGACGCCTGGACCCTCGTGGCCGCGCGCGTCGCGCAGGGCGCCGCGTCGGCCGCGATGCTCCCGCAGGTCCTCGCCACCATCCAGTCGACGACGACGGGCCGGCGCCGGGCGAAGGCCATGGGCCTGTACGGGGCCACGGCGGGCCTCTCCATGGTCGTCGGCCAGATCCTGGGCGGCGTCCTCGTCGCAGCGGACGTCTTCGGGACCGGCTGGCGGTCGGTGTTCCTGGTGAACGTGCCCGTCGTCCTGGTCGGCCTCTTCCTGGCAGCCCGCGCCGTCCCCGAAACCCGCTCCCCGCACCCCGAACCGGTCGACGGCCCCGGCACGGTACTCCTCGCCGCGTCCCTGCTCACGCTCCTCGCGCCCCTGACCGAGGGCAGGGCGGCCGGCTGGCCCCTGTGGACATGGCTCTCACTCGCGGTCTTCCCCTTCATCGCGTATGCCTTCTACCAGGTGGAACGCCGGGCAGACCGGCACGGCCGCACCCCACTGGTCCCGCCCAGCCTCTTCGCCCTGGTCTCACTGCGCCGCGGCCTGATCATGATCGTGCCGTTCTCCATCGGGTTCAGCGGCTTCATGTTCGTGATCGCGGTGGCGCTCCAGCAGGGCGAACACCTCGGCCCCGTACCCGCGGGCCTGGCTCTCGCGCCGATGGCCGCGGTCTTCTTCGCCGTATCCCTCGCGGGCCCGCGCCTCATCGCCCGGTACGGCACACGGATCGTCACCGCGGGCGGCATCATCCAGGGGGCCGGCGTGGCCCTCATCGCCCTCGCGGCCTGGCGAACCTGGCCCGACCTGGGCGTCCTCGAACTGATGCCGGGCGCCGCACTCGCGGGCGCGGGCCAGGCACTCCAACTCCCCATACTCTTCCGGCTCATCCTGTCCGAGGTGCCGACGACGCGGGCGGGAGTGGGCAGCGGCGTCATGATCACCACGCAGCAGTCGGCCCTGGCCCTCGGCGTAGCCACCCTCGGCTCCCTCTTCCTCACCCTGACCCCGAGCCTGGGCATGCGAGACGCACTGGTGACAACCCTGCTGGTGCAACTGACGGGCATAGCCCTGACAACAGCACTGAGCTTGAGGCTGCCACGGGCGGTGAGCTGAGCCTGGGGGCTGGTCTGGGCCGCCCGCGATGGCCGGGGCTGACATTGGGCTGACCGGGGGCTGACCGGCACTCGCTCCTACCCCTCGCATCACAGGCGACAGGTGACAGATGACAGCTGACAGATATTGAAATCTGTCAGCTGTCATGTCATCGTGGATAGGGAGACACAGAACCATCGAACTGGCGGCACCGATCTAAGGAGCGCCTGATGTCCCCCACCTCCCCCACCCTCCACCCCCGCCCTCTAGGCTCCACCGGTCTCGAGGTCTCCGCCATCGGGCTCGGCTGCATGGGGATGTCCGCGCTCTACGGCGAGGCAGACCGGGGCGAGTCCATCGCCACCATCCACGCGGCCCTCGACGCCGGCATCACCCTGCTCGACACCGGGGACTTCTACGCGATGGGGCACAACGAGATGCTCATCGGGGAGGCCCTGCGCACCGCCCCCGCCGCACACCGCGAGAAGGCGCTGACCAGCGTGAAGTTCGGCGCTCTGCGAGACCCGGACGGCGGCTGGTCCAGCTACGACGGCCGGCCTGCCGCGGTGAAGAACTTCGCCGCGTACTCGCTCCAGCGCCTCGGCGTCGACCACATCGACGTATACCGGATCGCCCGTGTCGACCCCGGCGTACCGATCGAGGAGACCGTCGGCGCCATCGCAGAGCTCGTCGAGAAGGGACACGTCAGGCACATCGGCCTGAGCGAGGCCGGCGCCGACACGATCCGGCGGGCCGCCGCCACCGCCCCCATCTCCGATCTGCAGATCGAGTACTCGCTGATCTCCCGCGGCATCGAGGAGGCGATCCTGCCGGTCACCCGCGAGCTGGGCATCGGCATCACGGCGTACGGGGTCCTGTCGCGCGGCCTGATCTCCGGGCACTTCGGCCGGGACCGCAAGCTCGCCGCGAACGACTTCCGCGGGATGAGCCCGCGCTTCCAGGGCGAGAACCTCCAGCACAACCTCGACCTCGTCGAGTCGCTGCGCAAGATCGCCGAACAGAAGGGCGCCAGCGTCGCGCAGGTCGCCATCGCCTGGGTGCTCAGCCGTGGCGACGACATCGTGCCCCTGGTCGGCGCCCGTCGCAGGGACCGGCTGACGGAGGCGCTCGGCGCTCTCGACATCAACCTGGACTCGGAGGACCTCGCCGCGATCGAGGAGGCCATTCCGGCCGGTGCCGCCGCGGGTGACCGCTATCCCGAGGCACAGATGGCACACCTCGACAGCGAGCGCTGATCACCGCCCGGTACGGTCGGCATCATGGCAACCGAGACCCTGACCACCGAGCGCATCCTCGAGGCGACCGAGGAGGTACTGCGCCGACATGGTCCCGCCAAGGCGAACGTCGTCGACGTGGCCCGCGCGCTCGGCGTCAGTCACGGCAGCGTCTACCGGCATTTCGGTACGAAGGCACAGTTGCGCGAGGCGGTCACGAAGCGCTGGCTCGACCGCACCACGAACGAACTGCAACTGCTCATGACAGACGGCTCGCTGACGGCGCCCGCCATGTTGCGCCAATGGCTCGCGACGCTGTTCGCGGCCAAGCGCCGCAAGGCGGGCGACGATCCGCAGCTCTTCGCCACGTACCAAGTACTGATCACTGAGAACAGCCGGGTGGTCGAACTCCACGTCGGTGAGCTGATCATGCAGCTCGACCACATCATTCAAGACGGCATCGCCAAGGGGCAGTTCAGCCTTCCTCACCCCGACCCCGCTCTGACGGCCCGCGCGGTATTCGACGCGACCAACCGTTTCCACGATCCGGCGTACGCGGGTGAGTGGCAGAAGGCCGGCATCGACGAGGAGTTCAGGGCCCTCACGGATCTCGTCCTCCGCGGCCTGAATTCCTGACCGTCCCCCCGCACAGTATTCGGCCGGGCCCTGAAAAGGGTTCCGGCCGAAAAAGGGGGGACCGCCCTGGGACCGACCCTGAACGCAGAAAACCCCCGTAACAGGATTCTCATCCGTTACGGGGGTTTTCTTCAAAAATAGTTCGGCGGCGTCCTACTCTCCCACAGGGTCCCCCCTGCAGTACCATCGGCGCTGTGAGGCTTAGCTTCCGGGTTCGGAATGTAACCGGGCGTTTCCCTCACGCTATGACCACCGAAACACTATGAAACTGTCAACCGCACCAAAGTCGTGGCCCGACAATGGGGTTGTTCGTGGTTTCAGAACCAACACAGTGGACGCGAGCAACTGAGGACAAGCCCTCGGCCTATTAGTACCAGTCACCTCCACCCGTTACCGGGCTTCCAGATCTGGCCTATCAACCCAGTCGTCTACTGGGAGCCTTAACCCCTCAAAGGGGGTGGGAATACTCATCTCGAAGCAGGCTTCCCGCTTAGATGCTTTCAGCGGTTATCCTTTCCGAACGTAGCCAACCAGCCATGCCCTTGGCAGGACAACTGGCACACCAGAGGTTCGTCCGTCCCGGTCCTCTCGTACTAGGGACAGCCCTTCTCAATATTCCTACGCGCACAGCGGATAGGGACCGAACTGTCTCACGACGTTCTAAACCCAGCTCGCGTACCGCTTTAATGGGCGAACAGCCCAACCCTTGGGACCGACTCCAGCCCCAGGATGCGACGAGCCGACATCGAGGTGCCAAACCATCCCGTCGATATGGACTCTTGGGGAAGATCAGCCTGTTATCCCCGGGGTACCTTTTATCCGTTGAGCGACGGCGCTTCCACAAGCCACCGCCGGATCACTAGTCCCGACTTTCGTCCCTGCTCGACCCGTCGGTCTCACAGTCAAGCTCCCTTGTGCACTTACACTCAACACCTGATTACCAACCAGGCTGAGGGAACCTTTGGGCGCCTCCGTTACTCTTTAGGAGGCAACCGCCCCAGTTAAACTACCCATCAGACACTGTCCCTGATCCGGATCACGGACCCAGGTTAGACATCCAGCACGACCAGAGTGGTATTTCAACGACGACTCCCCCTGAACTGGCGTCCAGAGTTCAAAGTCTCCCACCTATCCTACACAAGCCGAACCGAACACCAATATCAAACTGTAGTAAAGGTCCCGGGGTCTTTCCGTCCTGCTGCGCGAAACGAGCATCTTTACTCGTAGTGCAATTTCACCGGGCCTATGGTTGAGACAGTCGAGAAGTCGTTACGCCATTCGTGCAGGTCGGAACTTACCCGACAAGGAATTTCGCTACCTTAGGATGGTTATAGTTACCACCGCCGTTTACTGGCGCTTAAGTTCTCAGCTTCGCACACCCGAAAGTGCACTAACCGGTCCCCTTAACGTTCCAGCACCGGGCAGGCGTCAGTCCGTATACATCGCCTTACGGCTTCGCACGGACCTGTGTTTTTAGTAAACAGTCGCTTCTCGCTGGTCTCTGCGGCCACCCCCAGCTCATGAAGTAAATTCAATCACCGGTGATGGCCCCCCTTCTCCCGAAGTTACGGGGGCATTTTGCCGAGTTCCTTAACCATAGTTCACCCGAACGCCTCGGTATTCTCTACCTGACCACCTGAGTCGGTTTAGGGTACGGGCCGCCATGAAACTCGCTAGAGGCTTTTCTCGACAGCATAGGATCATCCACTTCACCACAATCGGCTCGGCATCAGGTCTCAGGCTCATGCTGTCCGGATTTACCTAGACAGCGCCCTACACCCTTACCCCGGGACAACCACCGCCCGGGCTGGACTACCTTCCTGCGTCACCCCATCACTCACCTACTACAAGTCTGGTCCGTCGGCTCCACCACTTTCCTTTCCCCGAAGGGTCCGGAACGGCTTCACGGACTTAGCATCGCCTGATTCAATGTTTGACGCTTCACAGCGGGTACCGGAATATCAACCGGTTATCCATCGACTACGCCTGTCGGCCTCGCCTTAGGTCCCGACTTACCCTGGGCAGATCAGCTTGACCCAGGAACCCTTAGTCAATCGGCGCACACGTTTCTCACGTGTGTATCGCTACTCATGCCTGCATTCTCACTCGTGAACCGTCCACAACTCGCTTCCGCGGCTGCTTCACCCGGCACACGACGCTCCCCTACCCATCCATACTCCCGTTGGGGATATGTGTATGAATGACACGACTTCGGCGGTACGCTTGAGCCCCGCTACATTGTCGGCGCGGAATCACTAGACCAGTGAGCTATTACGCACTCTTTCAAGGGTGGCTGCTTCTAAGCCAACCTCCTGGTTGTCTGTGCGACTCCACATCCTTTCCCACTTAGCGTACGCTTAGGGGCCTTAGTCGATGCTCTGGGCTGTTTCCCTCTCGACCATGGAGCTTATCCCCCACAGTCTCACTGCCGTGCTCTCACTTACCGGCATTCGGAGTTTGGCTAAGGTCAGTAACCCGGTAGGGCCCATCGCCTATCCAGTGCTCTACCTCCGGCAAGAAACACACGACGCTGCACCTAAATGCATTTCGGGGAGAACCAGCTATCACGGAGTTTGATTGGCCTTTCACCCCTAACCACAGGTCATCCCCCAGGTTTTCAACCCTGGTGGGTTCGGTCCTCCACGAAGTCTTACCTCCGCTTCAACCTGCCCATGGCTAGATCACTCCGCTTCGGGTCTTGAGCGCGCTACTGAATCGCCCTATTCGGACTCGCTTTCGCTACGGCTTCCCCACACGGGTTAACCTCGCAACGCACCGCAAACTCGCAGGCTCATTCTTCAAAAGGCACGCAGTCACGACTGTATGTGCAAGCACATACAGCGACGCTCCCACGGCTTGTAGGCACACGGTTTCAGGTACTATTTCACTCCGCTCCCGCGGTACTTTTCACCATTCCCTCACGGTACTATCCGCTATCGGTCACCAGGGAATATTTAGGCTTAGCGGGTGGTCCCGCCAGATTCACACGGGATTTCTCGGGCCCCGTGCTACTTGGGTGTCTCTCAAACGAGCCGCTGATGTTTCGACTACGGGGGTCTTACCCTCTACGCCGGACCTTTCGCATGTCCTTCGCCTACATCAACGGTTTCTGACTCGTCTCACAGCCGGCAGACTGTGAAAGAGAGATCCCACAACCCCACATGCGCAACCCCTGCCGGGTATCACACGCATATGGTTTGGCCTCATCCAGTTTCGCTCGCCACTACTCCCGGAATCACGGTTGTTTTCTCTTCCTGCGGGTACTGAGATGTTTCACTTCCCCGCGTTCCCTCCACATACCCTATGTGTTCAGGTATGGGTGACAGCCCATGACGACTGCCGGGTTTCCCCATTCGGAAACCCCCGGATCAAAGCCTGGTTGACGGCTCCCCGGGGACTATCGTGGCCTCCCACGTCCTTCATCGGTTCCTGGTGCCAAGGCATCCACCGTGCGCCCTTAAAAACTTGGCCACAGATGCTCGCGTCCACTGTGCAGTTCTCAAACAACGACCAACCACCCATCACCCCGAACCAACAGATCCGAGTGCACTGGGGTCGGCACTGAAGGCGACCGTTTCGGCCGTACCTTCAGACACCCAACAGCGTGCCCGACCCGGTTCCGCCCGGAGATCATGCTTTCCACGCCCCGAAGAGCAGTACTCACAGCCTCCGACCCGTAAACCCGGTCGAATAGTCAACGTTCCACCCTTGAGCAACCACCGTCGAACATTTGCCGACGAAATGGCTCTTGGACCACCAGACAATGTCTGGCAGTCAAAGTGCTCCTTAGAAAGGAGGTGATCCAGCCGCACCTTCCGGTACGGCTACCTTGTTACGACTTCGTCCCAATCGCCAGTCCCACCTTCGACAGCTCCCTCCCCACAAGGGGGTTGGGCCACCGGCTTCGGGTGTTACCGACTTTCGTGACGTGACGGGCGGTGTGTACAAGGCCCGGGAACGTATTCACCGCAGCAATGCTGATCTGCGATTACTAGCAACTCCGACTTCATGGGGTCGAGTTGCAGACCCCAATCCGAACTGAGACAGGCTTTTTGAGATTCGCTCCGCCTCGCGGCATCGCAGCTCATTGTACCTGCCATTGTAGCACGTGTGCAGCCCAAGACATAAGGGGCATGATGACTTGACGTCGTCCCCACCTTCCTCCGAGTTGACCCCGGCAGTCTCCTGTGAGTCCCCATCACCCCGAAGGGCATGCTGGCAACACAGAACAAGGGTTGCGCTCGTTGCGGGACTTAACCCAACATCTCACGACACGAGCTGACGACAGCCATGCACCACCTGTATACCGACCACAAGGGGGGCACCATCTCTGATGCTTTCCGGTATATGTCAAGCCTTGGTAAGGTTCTTCGCGTTGCGTCGAATTAAGCCACATGCTCCGCTGCTTGTGCGGGCCCCCGTCAATTCCTTTGAGTTTTAGCCTTGCGGCCGTACTCCCCAGGCGGGGAACTTAATGCGTTAGCTGCGGCACCGACGACGTGGAATGTCGCCAACACCTAGTTCCCACCGTTTACGGCGTGGACTACCAGGGTATCTAATCCTGTTCGCTCCCCACGCTTTCGCTCCTCAGCGTCAGTAATGGCCCAGAGATCCGCCTTCGCCACCGGTGTTCCTCCTGATATCTGCGCATTTCACCGCTACACCAGGAATTCCGATCTCCCCTACCACACTCTAGCCTGCCCGTATCGACTGCAGACCCGGGGTTAAGCCCCGGGCTTTCACAACCGACGTGACAAGCCGCCTACGAGCTCTTTACGCCCAATAATTCCGGACAACGCTTGCGCCCTACGTATTACCGCGGCTGCTGGCACGTAGTTAGCCGGCGCTTCTTCTGCAGGTACCGTCACTTTCGCTTCTTCCCTGCTGAAAGAGGTTTACAACCCGAAGGCCGTCATCCCTCACGCGGCGTCGCTGCATCAGGCTTTCGCCCATTGTGCAATATTCCCCACTGCTGCCTCCCGTAGGAGTCTGGGCCGTGTCTCAGTCCCAGTGTGGCCGGTCGCCCTCTCAGGCCGGCTACCCGTCGTCGCCTTGGTGAGCTTCTACCTCACCAACAAGCTGATAGGCCGCGGGCTCATCCTGCACCGCCGGAGCTTTCAACCCCCTCCCATGCGAGAGGGGGTGTTATCCGGTATTAGACCCCGTTTCCAGGGCTTGTCCCAGAGTGCAGGGCAGATTGCCCACGTGTTACTCACCCGTTCGCCACTAATCCACCCCGAAGGGCTTCATCGTTCGACTTGCATGTGTTAAGCACGCCGCCAGCGTTCGTCCTGAGCCAGGATCAAACTCTCCGTGAATGTTTCCGGGTAATCCCGGTGAACACCACGAGAGCGGAACCGTCGGGAGGAATAATCCCCACGATTCACTGCGTCCTCGCTAGTGCGCCTCACCCCGGTGTGGGAGTGAGGACTTTTTCAAAGGAACCTCCAACCCACCAAAGGTGGGCCGGGGTTGTCAATCTGGCGTTGACTTTTGGCACGCTGTTGAGTTCTCAAGGAACGGACGCTTCCTTTGTACTCACCCGAGAGACTCTCTCAGGCTTTCCTCCGGGCAGTTTCCCTTCGGTCTTGCGTTTCCGACTCTATCAGACTCTTTCGTGTCCGATTTCCTCGGTGCCTTTCAGGTTTCCGCTCCGGCCTTTCGGCTTTTCGCGTTTCCCTTTCCGGCGGTTCCGACTCTATCAGATCCTTTCGGGCCTGATTACCAGTCAGCGGCCCCCGCGTTAGCGGAGATTGATGCTGTGTCTTCGCGGCTGTTGGGCCGTTCCGACGTCCCAAACTTTAGCGGATTCCCCCGGCGGCGCCTAATCGGGCCATCGAGTCCACCGCGAATTGAATTCGGGCGTGCCGAATTCACTCCCGGTGGGAGATCGTGCTGCTTGTTTGGGTGCCGCTTGAGCGGCGGAGGTGCTGTCGCGGGGCCGACTGGCCGGGTGACAACTCGGAGGACTCTAGAGATCTCCGGGCCCCGTGTCAATTCGGCCCTACTGGGGCCCCTGGGCCGACGGGTCCACCGTCGCCTGGTGCTCCTGGGCGAGGTGCTCCTCGGCCTTGAGCCAGGGCAGGAACTGGGCGGGTTTTCGCCAGCCGCAGGTGTCGCATCTGATGGTGCGGCGCGGGCCCGAGCGCTGTACCCGCACCGTGTGCTCCCGGCCGTGCTGGTCCCAGCGGCTGACCTTGCTCGTGGTGGTGTTCGGCAGCATGACGCCTCCTTCGCGGCCCCTGTGAGCGCGCGTTCCGCAAGGAGTGTGCAGCAAGAGCAATATCAACAGGGGGGTTTCTGTGGTGCGTTGTGCGTCTCGCCGGCGTCCGCGGCCGCCCGGGGACGACGGAAGCGGCCCAGGAGCGCGATGTGCACGCTCCTGGGCCGCTTCTGTGGTGCCCGGTCCCCGAGGGGTGATCAGCAGCCGACGAGGCGCGTCGCCAGGTAGCCCTCGATCTGGTCGAGGGAGACACGCTCCTGCTTCATGGTGTCGCGCTCGCGAACCGTGACGGCGTTGTCGTCGAGGGTGTCGAAGTCGACGGTGACGCAGTACGGCGTACCGATCTCGTCCTGGCGGCGGTAGCGGCGGCCGATGGCGCCCGCGTCGTCGAAGTCGATGTTCCAGTTCTGGCGCAGCGCGGTGGCGAGTCCCTTGGCCTTCGGGGACAGCTCCGGGTTGCGGGACAGGGGCAGGACCGCGACCTTGACCGGGGCGAGGCGGTGATCGAAGCGCATGACGGTGCGCTTCTCCATCTTGCCCTTGGCGTTGGGCGCCTCGTCCTCGACGTAGGCGTCGAGCATGAAGGCGAGCATGGAGCGGCCGACACCCGCGGCGGGCTCGATGACGTACGGGGTGTAGCGCTCGCCGGCTTCCTGGTCGAAGTAGGAGAGGTCCTGGCCGGAGGCCTTGGAGTGCGCGGAGAGGTCGTAGTCCGTGCGGTTGGCGACGCCCTCGAGCTCGCCCCACTCGTTTCCGCCGAAGCGGAAGCGGTACTCGATGTCAGCGGTGCGCTTGGAGTAGTGGGAGAGCTTCTCCGCCGGGTGCTCGAACCAGCGCATGTTCTCCTCGCGCATGCCGAGGCCGGTGTACCAGTTCCAGCGCTGCTCCATCCAGTACTCCTGCCACTTCTCGTCCTCGCCCGGCTTGACGAAGAATTCCATCTCCATCTGCTCGAACTCGCGGGTGCGGAAGATGAAGTTGCCGGGCGTGATCTCGTTGCGGAAGCTCTTGCCCATCTGGGCGATGCCGAACGGCGGCTTGCGGCGCGAGGTCTGCTGGACGCTGGCGAAGTTGGTGAAGATGCCCTGGGCGGTCTCGGGGCGCAGGTAGGCGATGGAGCCGCTGTCCTGCGTGGGGCCGAGGTGCGTGGAGAGCAGGCCCGAGAACTGCTTGGGCTCGGTGAAGGTGCCCTTGTTGCCGCAGTTGGGGCAGTTGAGGTCGGCGAGGCCGTTCTCCGGCAGCTTGCCGTGCTTGGCCTCGTACGCCTCTTCAAGGTGGTCCGCGCGGTACCGCTTGTGGCAGGAGGTGCACTCGGTGAGCGGGTCGGTGAACGTGGCGACGTGACCGGAGGCCTGCCAGACCTCGGTCGCCAGGATCACCGACGAGTCGATGCCGACGACGTCCTCGCGCGAGGTGACCATGTAGCGCCACCACTGGCGCTTGAGGTTTTCCTTCAGCTCTACGCCCAGCGGCCCGTAGTCCCAGGCGGCACGCTGGCCGCCGTAGATCTCGCTGCACGGGTAGACGAAGCCACGGCGCTTGCTGAGGCTGACGATGGTGTCGATCTTGTCGGCGGCCACGGTGCTCTCTTCATTACGACGACGACGAAGCTGCTGCTTCAGAGCGAATGCGAATGCTTCAGGTTACCGGCGGCGTGGGGCTCCGGATCAAATCGGTTGGGGGTCCGGAGCCCGGGCTGGGGTGGGATGCCCGTTTCGGTGTGATCGCGGCGACAGCTTGTTGACAATCGTTTCCAGATTTGTTGAAAATGAGTGTCATGAACGTACGACGCCTCATACCCACCGCCGCTGTCGCCTCCGCCACCGTGCTCGGCATCACGGCCCTGTCAGCCTGCTCCGCCTCCTCGGGTGACAGCAGGAACAGCGACGGCAAGCTCGCGGTGGTGGCGTCGTTCTATCCGATGCAGTACCTCGCGGAGCAGATCGGCGGGGACCACGTCGCCGTCACCAATCTGACCAAGCCCGGCCAGGAGCCGCACGACCTGGAGATCAGCGCCAAGCAGACCGCGCAGCTCCAGGACGCGGGTGTCGCCCTCTATCTCAAGGGCCTCCAGCCGGCCGTCGACGACGCGATACAGCAGTCCGGGATCAAGACCAAGGTCGATGCCGCCTCCCTGACGCATCTGGAGAAGCACGGCACCGAGGTCGGCGGGCACGCCGAGGAGCACGACCACGAGCACGGCGGCGAGGGCGGCCGGGATCCGCACATCTGGCTGGACCCGGTGAAGTACGCCGAGGTCGCCGAGGGTGTGGGCAAGGCCTTCGAGAAGGCCGACCCGGATCACGCGGCGGCGTACAAGAAGAACACCGCGGCGCTGGTCGGCAAGCTCGACGGGCTGAACACGCGGTTCGAGGACGGGCTGAAGAACACCGATTCGAAGGTGTTCATCACGACCCACGCGGCCTTCGGCTATCTCGCCGAGCGGTACGGGCTCACCGAGGAGGCCATCAGCGGTCTCGACCCGGAGAGCGAGCCCAGCGCGGCGCGTGTGAAGGACCTCCAGAACATGGCGAAGGCCGACGGAGCGACCACGGTCTTCTACGAGACCCTCGTCAGCGACAGGACGGCGAAGACCGTCGCGGGCGACGCGGGCCTCAAGACCGATGTGCTCGACCCGCTCGAGGGCATCACCGACAAGTCCAAGGGCGACGACTACATCCAGGTCATGGAGTCGAACCTGAAGGCCCTGCAGACGGCGCTCGGCGCCAAGTGACCACGGAGGACAGCGGCATGGACGCATCGGTGAAGGCCGGCGAGCCCGTCATAGCCCTGCGCAGCGTGACGGCCGAGCTCGGCTCGCGTCCCGTGCTGCGCGGCATCGACCTGACCGTGCGCCGCGGTGAGGTCGTGGCCCTGCTCGGCGCCAACGGTTCGGGCAAGTCGACGGCCGTGCGCACCGTGATCGGCCAGGTGCCCGTCAGCGGCGGCGAGGTCGAGATCTTCGGTACGCCGCGTCGGCGGTTCCGGGACTGGGCGCGGGTCGGTTACGTGCCGCAGCGGACGACCGCCGCGGGCGGGGTGCCGGCCACGGTCACCGAGGTCGTGTCCTCGGGGCGGCTGTCGCGGGCGCGCTTCGGTCTGCTGCGCAAGGCGGACCGTGAGGCGGTGCGCCGGGCGCTGGACCTGGTCGGGATGGCCGACCGTGCCAAGGACTCGGTGGACGCGCTCTCCGGCGGCCAGCACCAGCGCGTCCTCATCGCGCGCGCCCTGGCCTGCGAGCCCGAGCTGCTGATCATGGACGAGCCGATGGCGGGCGTCGACCTGGCGAGCCAGGAGATCCTCGCGAAGACGCTGCGGGCGCAGGTCGAGGCCGGCGCGTCCGTGCTGCTCGTCCTGCATGAGCTGGGCCCGCTGGAGCCGCTGATCGACCGTGCGGTCGTGCTGCGCGACGGCTGCGTCCTGCACGACGGGCCGCCCCCGGAGGCGGTCGGCCAGCACGCGCTGCCGGGCCACGACCACGTCCACCCGCACACCTCGGATCTCACCCCCGTACGCACAGGACTGCTGAGCTGACATGGAATTCCTCGACTCCGCCTTCATGCAGCGGGCCCTGCTCGCCGCGGTCCTGGTGGGCATCACCGCCCCCGCGATCGGCATCTATCTCGTCCAGCGCCGGCAGGCCCTGATGGGTGACGGCATCGGCCATGTCGCGATGACGGGCGTCGGCCTCGGCTTCCTGCTGTCCACGTCGCCCGTGTGGATGGCGATGGCCGTCTCCGTGGTCGGCGTGGTGATCATGGAGCTGATCCGCTGGTACGGGAAGACGCGCGGCGACATCGCGCTCGCGATGCTCTTCTACGGGGGTATGGCGGGCGGCGTGATGCTGATCAACCTCGCCCCGGGCGGTTCCACGGCGAACCTGCAGAGTTATCTCTTCGGCTCGCTGTCGACGGTCTCGCAGAGCGACCTCGTGTCGATCTGCGTCCTCGCCGGATTCGTCGCCGTGGTCACGATCGGTCTGCGCCGGCAGCTGTTCGCGATCAGCCAGGACGAGGAGTTCGCCCGGGTCACCGGCTTGCCGGTGCGCGTCCTGAACCTGCTCGTCGCGGTGACCGCGGCGGCGACCGTCACCGTCGCGATGCGCGTCGTGGGTCTGCTCCTGGTGTCCGCGCTGATGGTGGTCCCGGTGGCAGCGGCGCAGCAGCTGACGCGGAGCTTCGCGGCGACGTTCGCGATCGCCGTCGCCATCGGCGTCACCACTACGCTGGGCGGCACCATCACCAACTACTACGTCGAGATCCCGCCCGGCGCGACGATCGTGCTGCTGACCATCGCGGCGTTCATCGTCTTCAGCCTGATCGCCACTCCGCTGGCCAGGCGCAGGGCGCGGGCGGCGGCGAGCGCGGCCGGTGACCCGGCGGAGTGCGCGATTCCAGGCCGGATCCCCGGTCAGGCCGGGGCCGAGGTCTGACCCGGGCACCGTGCGGCCTGGCACAATGGGCCGCCGGCAGTAAATCCGAGGAGGCAACAGTGGGAGCCCCGGTTCGAGGCAGGTCGACCCGCCAGCGTGCGGCCGTGGCGGCGGCGCTCGACGAGGTGGACGAGTTCCGCAGTGCCCAGGAGCTCCACGACGTCCTCAAGCACAAGGGTGACTCGGTGGGTCTGACGACCGTCTACCGCACCCTGCAGTCCCTCGCCGACGCGGGCGAGGTCGATGTACTGCGCACGTCGGACGGCGAGGCGGTGTACCGGCGGTGCTCGTCCGGTGAGCACCACCATCACCTGGTGTGCCGGGTGTGCGGCAAGGCCGTCGAGGTCGAGGGGCCGGCCGTGGAGAAGTGGGCCGAGGCGATCGCCGCGGAGCACGGGTACGTGAATGTGGCGCACACGGTGGAGATCTTTGGTACTTGCGCGGAGTGCGCTGCCACTTCTGACTGAGCCCTGTCGCGGGCTGCGCCCGCGTCCCGTGGTCGTCTGCCTGGTCGGGCTGTTTCGCGGTCTACAGACCCCGGTCCGTCCTCGCGCAGTTCCCCGCGCCCCTTCGGGGGCGCGGGGCCTTGGGCTACTTGCCGCTGTTCTCCAGTTGCTGGAGGACCTCGTTCGGGGTGGCGCCGCCGAAGCGGCGGTCTCGGGAGGCGTATTCGACGCAGGCGCGCCACAGGTCGCGGCGGTCGAAGTCGGGCCACAGGACGTCCTGGAAGACCATTTCGGCGTAAGCGCTCTGCCACAGCAGGTAGTTGGAGGTGCGCTGCTCGCCGCTGGGGCGCAGGAACAGGTCGACGTCCGGCATGTCCGGGTAGTAGAGGTACTTCGCGAAGGTCTTCTCGCTGACCTTCGACGGGTCGAGGCGGCCCGCCTTCACGTCCTCGGCGATGGCCTGCGCGGCGTCGGCGATCTCGGCGCGGCCGCCGTAGTTCATGCAGAAGTAGAGGGTCAGCTTGTCGTTGCCCTTGGTCTGCTCCTGGGAGATCTCCAGCTCATGGGCGACCGATTTCCACAGCTTGGGCATGCGGCCCACCCAGCGCACCCGTACGCCCAGCTCGTCGAGCTGGTCGCGGGTCTTGCGGATGAAGTCGCGGTTGAAGTTCATGAGGAAGCGGACCTCGTCGGGTGAGCGCTTCCAGTTCTCCGTGGAGAAGGCATAGAGCGAGATCGCTCCGACGCCCATCTCGATCGCGCCCTGGAGGACGTCCATGACCCGCTCGGCGCCGACCTTGTGGCCCTCTGTGCGCGGCAGCCCGCGCTCCTTCGCCCACCGGCCGTTGCCGTCCATCACGATGGCGACGTGCTCCGGCACCAGCTCGCCGGGGATCTTCGGCGGCCGCGCGCCCGTCGGGTGCGGTTCGGGCGTCTTGTACTCACGGCGGGACCGTCCGAGGATTCCGCGACGTGCCATGTGGGCTCTCCCCTAGCTCAGTTCTAGCTTTTCTCTACGTAACGCAGGGAGCGCAGTCCGCGCTCCAGGTGCCAGTGCAGATACGCCGACACCAGTCCACTGCCCTCTCTCACGTAGCGTGCCTCGCACGCGTCCGCCGTCTCCCAGTCGCCGGTCAGCAGCGCACCGAGGAGGACGAGGGCCTGCGGTGAGGGTACGACGCTGCCCGGTACCCGGCAGTCGACGCAAACCGAGCCGCCCGCGCCGACGGAGAAGAAGCGGTTGGGGCCCGGGAGGCCGCACTTGGCGCAGTCGCCGAAACTCGGGGCGTAGCCGTTCACGGCGAGGGAGCGCAGCAGGAAGGCGTCGAGGACGAGGTGGGGTTCGTGCTCGCCTCTGGAGAGGGTCCGCAGTCCGCCCACCAGGAGCAGGTACTGCTGGACGGCCGGCTCGCCCTCGTGGTCGGTGAAGCGCTCGGCGGTCTCCAGCATGGCGGTGCCGGCAGTGTAGCGGGCGTAGTCGCTGACGATACCGCCGCCGTAGGGGGCGATGGTCTCGCTCTGGGTGCACAGGGGCAGCCCGCGCCCGATCAGCTCGCTGCCCCGCGCGAAGAACTGCACGTCGACGTGGGAGAAGGGTTCGAGCCGGGCGCCGAACTTGGACTTGGTGCGCCGCACACCGCGCGCCACGGCGCGCACGCGCCCGTGATTGCGGGTGAGCAGCGTGATGATGCGGTCCGCTTCACCCAGCTTCTGGGTGCGCAGCACGATGCCGTCGTCGCGGAACAGGCTCATCGCACGCCCCCGCGGGGTTCCGGCCGGGGGTACGGCCCGCGGCGCAGCCGCACATGGGCGCAGTGCCCCCCGGGAGAAAACAGCATGATGCGGTCCGCTTCACCCAGCTTCTGGGTGCGCAGCACGATGCCGTCATCGCGGAACAGGCTCATGGGCCCATTCTCGCTTACGCCGCAGGGGTGGAGTCGGGGGACCTGTGAAGGGGTGGGGTCAGGGGACCTCGCCGCGGCTCCTGGCGTTCGCATAGGCGGTTGCCGCCCGCAGCCGCTCGGAGGTCGTCGCCACCCGCAGCGTGTCCGGGGCGCAGTCCCATTCGCGGCCGCCTCCGAAGGGCCGGAGCTGAACGTACGGACCCTCGTGCCCCATGACCCGGCCCACCTGTCCGGTGCTGATGTCGACGGCGTAAGAACCGATTGGCGGCTTCATCGGCGTTGGCTCCTGTCCATACGGTCCGTGCGTTTCCCGGCGGGCGGCGGCGTCAACCGAAACAACGGCCCCATTCCACGAGCAGACACGGGACGTGGCGCTGAATCGTCAGCGGGGTGACGCGAGAGGCAATTCCCGACCTCCGCTGCGGGTATTCGCCCAGCTCTTCCCGCGCCCGGGACCACGTGCCCGAACCGCCGTTCCGCCCACGTCAGGTGGCTCCCCGCCGCCGTCGAATTTCACGCTTCCCGCACCGGCGGGTACGCGTGCCAATTAGAGTGGGAAGGACCTCTGGGCTCTATGTAACGAGGGCGAATTCGAACACCCCATTCGGAACGGGGGATGCTCGATGCTGTTTGAATCCGGGGGAATGCGCGCGCGTAACTCCACAGAAATCCAGCGCGCTCACTCGACGCCTCTCGTCTCCTGTTCCGCGCGCGCCTCGATGCCCCGGAAGTGATGCGCCATGGCCCGCTGCGCGCCGGCCGCGTCCTGGGCGCGCAGGGCCGTGACGATGTCGCGGTGGCGGCTGACGGTGACGTCGGGGTCGGGGTCGCTGGACCAGGAGCGCGCGCCGGCGACGCGGTCGAAGACGTTCCAGAACGCGCCGAGGAGCTGCGGGATCAGCTCGTTGCCCAGCGAGCGGTAGAGGGTTTCGTGGAAGTCCCTGTCGAGGTCGGCGAAGGGTTCGTCGACCTGGCCCGCGGCGGCCATCTTCCGGACGATGTCGTCGAGCCGGTCGAGGATCTCGGGCGGGAGCGGGGCCGCGGCGACCCTGCGGATCAGGCCTTCCTCGAGGATCTCGCGGACCTGGAGGATCTCGGCGAGGGCGTGCGCGTCGGAGGCGGGCCGCAGCAGGGTGCGGAAGGTGAGGCCGTCGGCGAGCGGGGTGAGGGAGGCCTGGCCGACGTAGGTGCCGTAGCCGTGTCTGATCTCGACGATGTCGAGTGCCTGGAGGGCTTTGAGGGACTCGCGTACGGAGTTTCTGCTGACGCCGAGCGACTCCATCAACTCGGCTTCGGTGGGCAGCAGTTCGCCGGGCCGCAGCCCTGCGTCCAGGATGAGCTGTGTGACCGCGCGCTGTACCTGCTGGCTGACGCGGCGGTGCCGTATCGCCGGGTTCCTGGGCTCCTCAGACATGCGCCGCATCGTAGGCGCAGCAGACGTCCCACGTCCCATGTCGGGACCAAACTTCTTCCCGCCCGGCGCCCGGAGCTCTCCGGGCTTCCCTCCGGGCTTCTCTGCGCGATCTCTTGACCGGCCCTCGCGGCGCTCTTATGGTCACGTCGCTACCAAGACGTAGGACGTTGGATCTCCCGCGCATCTCCCTCTCTGGAGGCACCATGAGCGACCACGAGCCGACCGGCCGCCGATCCTTCCTCAAGTACACAGGCGCCCTCGGCGCGGCCGCTGCCATCTCCACCTCCCTGTCGGCCTGTTCGTCCGGGCCGAAGTCCACCAACGACACGGGCGGCGGCAAGGGCGACGGATCCTCACTGACCGCCGTCATCGGGTACGGCAACGACGGAAGCTGGGACCCGACGCAGACCGCGTCGGCCTTCGCCATGGCCGGCAACCAGCACATCTACGAGGGCCTCCTCGACACCGACCCGATCACGCGCGAGCCGTACGCGGCGCTCGCCACGAAGGTGCCGACGGACGCCGAACTGGCCACCACCTCCTGGAAGTTCACCCTGCGCGAGGGTGCCAAGTGGCACGACGGGAAGCCCGTCACGGCGGACGACGTGGTGTTCGTCTTCGACCGGATCCTCGACCCGGGCACGCAGTCGCTCGCCAAGGGCTTCTTCGAGAGCTGGCTCAAGGAGGTCAGGAAGACGGGTGACAACTCCGTCGAGCTCGTCCTCAAGTTCCCGTTCCCGGACGGCGCCGCGCGGCTGACCCTCGCCAAGATCATGCCGAAGCACGTGTTCTCGAAGCCGGGCGCGTGGGACGACGCGACCAAGGGCAAGGCGGTGGGCTCGGGCCCGTACAAGCAGACCTCGCACCAGCCGAAGACGAACACCACCTTCGAGGCGTTCGCGGACTACAACGGGCCGCGCAAGGCGTCGTTCAAGAAGATGAACTGGCTGACCATCGTGGACGCCGCACCCCGCGTCGCGAAGATCTCCGGTGCCAGCGCGGACGCGCAGATCGCGGACAACATCCCGTACGCCAACATCGCGCAGCTGAAGAAGGGCGGCCTCACCGTCGAGGGCGGGGCCGGGATGAACAACCTCTTCCTGATGTTCAACACCGCGCACAAGCCGTTCGACGACGTGCGGGTGCGTCAGGCCCTGCACTACGCCATCGACAGGCAGAAGATGATCGAGGTGGCGCTCAAGGGGTACGGGAAGGGCGCGAGTTCGTTCCTGAACGAGGGCAACCCCGACCACCGGCCGGCGAAGACGGTGTACGAGTACGACCCCGAGAAGGCGAAGAAGCTCCTCAAGGACGCCGGGGTCAGCGGGCTCTCGGTCTCCCTGATGTCCGTCAACGTGTCGTGGATCATGGACTGTCTGCCGACGATCAAGGCGTCGTGGGACGCGATCGGCGTGAAGACCACGCTCGACCCGCAGGAGACCACGGCCGTCTTCACGAAGATGGACCAGAAGAAGGACTACCAGATCGTGGCGGCCGCCTCGAACCCCAACCAGTTCGGGCTCGACGCCGACCTGATCATGCATTACAACTACGGCCCGTCGAACCTGTGGATGGGCTACGCGCGCTGGGCGGGCAGCTCCGACGCCAAGAACCTCTTCAAGCTGATGGACCAGGCCACACGCGAGCCGGATCCGGCGAAGAAGAAGACGATGATCCAGGAGTACATCGACATCGTCGCCGAGCAGGCCGTGCTCTACCCGGTCGTGCACAACGAGCTGATGACGGCCTGGGACCCGAAGAAGATCACCGGTGTGCAGGCGCAGCCCTATCCCGGGATCAACGTGCTCAAGGCCAAGCCCGCGTAACGCGGCTTTCTCGCAAGGGAGTTCGTGCCCGTGGTCGTGATCGCCAGAATTCTGGGCCGCCGCCTGGTCCTGCTCGTGCCGTTGCTGCTCGGCATCGTCCTGTTCGTGTTTCTCGTGATGCGGTTCTCGGACAGCGATCCGGCGTCGGCGTTCTTCCAGGGCGCCAATCCGACGCCGCAGCAGCTGCACGACTTCCGGGAGCGCAACGGGCTGCTCGATCCGCTGCCCGTGCGGTACTTCCACTTCGTGGGCGATCTCGTCCGGGGCGACATGGGCGTCAGCGCCCTGACCCGGCAGCCGGTGGTCGACCAGGTGACCACCGCGCTGCCGCTGACGCTGCAACTGACGTTCCTCGGCCTCGCGGTCGCGGTCGTCGTGTCCCTGGTGCTCGGTGTCACGGCGGCCATCCACCGCGACCGGCTCCTCGACCAGATCATCCGCGTCGTGTCGCTGACGGGCGTGGCGGCGCCCGGGTTCTGGCTGGCGCTGCTGATGATCCAGTATCTGGCGGTCGGGCAGGGCTGGTTCCCGACCGGCGGCTACATCAACCCGGCGGACTCCTTCACCGGCTGGCTCAAGTGCATGACGCTCCCGGCGCTCTCGCTGTCCCTGCCGGTCGCGGCGCAGCTGACGCGCATCGTGCGTACGGCGGTGGTCGAGGAGCTGGACAAGGACTACGTCCGTACGGCGATCGGCAGCGGTCTTCCGCCGGTCGTCGTGGTGGGGCGCAACGTGCTGCGCAACGCCCTGATCAATCCGCTGACCGTGCTCGGACTGAGGGTCGGCTATCTGCTGGGCGGGGCGGTCGTCACGGAGACGATCTTCTCCCTGCCGGGGATGGGGAAGCTGATGATCGACGCGGTGAAGAACGGTGACCCGGCGGTCGTCCAGGGGGTCGTCCTGACGACGGCCGTCGGGTTCGTCGTCGTCAACCTCGCCATCGACATCCTGTATCTGATGGTCAACCCGCGGCTCAGGGGGGCGTCGTGACTGCGTCGCTCTGCCGGTTTCACGCCTCGGGGCTCCGCCCCGGACCCCGCTCCTCAAACGCCGGAGGGGCTGAAAATGCTGACCCCAACCCGTAAAACCCTCGCCGAGGCGCTGTCCCGCCCCGGTGTCCGGCTGCGCTCCCTGCGCCGGCTGCCCGTCCTGTCCCGGATCGCGGTCGCCGTCGTCGCGGTCGTCGTCCTCATGGCGCTGTTCGCGCCGCTGCTCGCACCGCACGACCCGCTCGACCAGCAGTCGCAGACCGACGGCACCGGGCACCCGTCGGGCAGTCATTGGATGGGCCAGGACAGCCTGGGCCGCGACATCCTCAGCCGGCTGATGTACGGGGCGCGCTGGTCGCTGGCCATCGGGCTCGGCGCGACGCTGCTCGCGCTGGTGGTGGGCGCGGCGCTCGGCGCGATCGCGGCGACGTCGCGCAAGGCGGTCGACGAGACGCTGATGCGCTGTCTCGACGTCGTGATGGCGTTCCCCGGGATCGCTCTCGCGGCGGTCCTCGTCGCCGTGTTCGGCGGCGGCATCCCCGTACTGATCTGCGCGATCGCGTTCCTGTTCACTCCGCCCGTCGCCCGTGTCGTACGGGCCAACGTGCTCGACCAGTACGGCGAGGACTATGTGACGGCCGAGCGGGTCATCGGGGCGCGCACGCCGCACATCGTGCTGCGGCACGTGGCGGTCAACTGCGCGGCGCCGGTCCTGGTGTTCTGCACGGTGCAGGTCGCGGAGGCCATCGTCTTCGAGGCGTCGCTGTCGTTCATCGGGGCGGGGGTCCGGCCGCCCGACCCGTCGTGGGGCAGTGTCATCGCGGACGGCAAGAACATGGTCCTCATCGGCGGCTGGTGGGCGACCGTCTTCCCCGGCCTGCTGATGCTGCTCACGGTGCTCGCGCTCAACATCCTGTCCGAGGGTGTGTCCGACGCGTGGGCCGCGCCCGCCGCGCGTGACGTGTCCGGCGCGGAGGCGGACCGCCTCGAAGCGCCGAAGCCCGGCAGCGGCAAGGTTCTCGAACTGCCCGGCCTCACCGAGGCCGCCGCCCGGCTGAGGTCCCGCGCCCGGCCCCTGCCCGAGGGCGACCCCGTCCTCCAGGTCACCGATCTCGCGATCGGCTTCGACGCGCGGCACGGCGGCGTGGACATCGTCGACGGCATCACGTTCGACGTACGCCCCGGTGAAGTGCTCGGCCTGGTCGGCGAGTCGGGGTGCGGCAAGTCGCTGACCGCGCTGACCGTGATGGGGCTCGAACCCAAGGGCGCGCGGATCCGCGGCCGGGTCACCTTCGACGGCCAGGAGCTGATCGGCCGCGCGATGGGCGCCAGGCGCCGGCTCCTCGGCCACGACATGGCGATGATCTACCAGGACGCCCTGTCGTCCCTGAACCCGGCGATGACCGTGCGCTCCCAGCTCAAGCAGGTCGTCCGCCGCGGTGGCCGGCGCACCCCGGCCGAGCTGCTCTCCCTCGTCGGCCTCGACCCCGAGCGCACCCTGCGCAGCTATCCGCACGAGCTGTCGGGCGGCCAGCGCCAGCGCGTCCTGATCGCGATGGCCCTGTCGCGCAGCCCGAAGCTGATCGTCGCCGACGAGCCGACGACCGCGCTCGACGTGACCGTGCAGGCGCAGGTCATCGAGCTGCTGCTGCGGCTGCGCGAGGAGCTGGGCTTCGCGCTGATCCTCGTCTCGCACGACCTGGCGCTCGTCGCCGACGTCACGGACCGGGTGGTCGTGATGTACGGCGGGCAGATCGTGGAGACGGGCGTGACGGCGGACCTCGTCGAGGCGCCCACCCACCACTACACGCGCGGGCTGCTCGGCTCGGTCCTGTCGCTGGAGACGGCGGCGGACCGGCTGACGCAGATCAGGGGCGTCGTGCCGTCGCCGGCCGACTTCCCGGCGGGCTGCCGGTTCGCCGACCGGTGCCCGATGGCGAGCGAGGTGTGCCGGACGACGGCGCCCGACCTGCTCGGCGGCCGGCGGCACGCGTCGGCCTGTCACCATCCGGCGGTGGTCCCGCCGCCCACGGTTCCGGCTCCCCGGGGAAGCGAGGCTCTCAAGTGACGGATCCCGTGGTCGAGTTGAAGGATGCCCACGTGGTGCACCGGGCCCGCTCCGGCGGCCTGTTCGCCCGTGACCGGGTGTACGCCCTCACCGGCGCCGACCTGTCCGTGGCGCCCGGCGAGACGGTCGGCGTGGTCGGCGAGTCGGGCTGCGGCAAGTCGACGCTCGCCAAGGTCCTCGTGGGGGTGCAGCGCCCGACGTCCGGCACGGTCGTCGTGGACGGCCACGACCTGTGGACCATGAAGCCGGGCGAGCGGCGCGCCACCGTCGGCGAGGGCGTCGGCATGATCTTCCAGGATCCGTCGACGGCCCTGAACCGGCGTCTGACCGTCCGCCAGATCCTGCGCGACCCCCTCGACGTCCACCGCCGTGGCACACCGGCCGCGCGGGAGGACCGCGTACGGGAGCTGATGTCCCTGGTCGGGCTGCCGGGCGCGCTCGCCGGGGCGCTGCCCGGGCAGTTGTCGGGCGGGCAGCGCCAGCGCGTGGCGATCGCCCGCGCGCTCGCCCTCGAACCCGCGCTGGTCGTGGCGGACGAGCCGACGAGCGCGCTCGACGTGTCGGTGCGGGCGCAGATCCTGAATCTGCTGCTCGACCTGAAGGAACGCCTCGGTCTCGCCCTCGTGTTCGTCTCGCACGACATCCAGACGGTGCGGCGCATGAGCGACCGTGTGATCACGATGTATCTGGGCCGGATCGTGGAGGAGTCGCCGTCGCACGACGTGCTCGACCGGGCCAGGCACCCGTACACCCGCGCGCTGTTCTCGGCGACACCCGGGCTGCTCGACCCGATCGACCCGATCCCGCTGGTCGGCCCGGTACCGTCGGCGACGCGTCCGCCGAGCGGCTGCCCGTTCCGTACGCGGTGCTGGAAGGCCGACGCGGTGTGCGCGGAGGCGATGCCGGAGTTCGAGCCGGGCGGTGAGGGGCACCGGTTCCGCTGTCACCATCCCGTGCGCGAGGGCCAGTCCACGCACGAACTCGTCCAGGAGGTTTCATGACCCTGCCGTCCCCGCTGTCCGGAGTCGTCCCGCCCGTCTGCACTCCCCTGACCCCGGACAACGAGGTGGACGTCGCATCCCTCGTACGCCTTGTCGACCACCTCGTCGCGGGGGGTGTCGACGGGCTCTTCGTGCTCGGCTCCTCCAGCGAGGCGGCCTTCCTGCCCGACCGGCACCGCAAGGTGGTCGTCGACACCGTCGTGGGTCATGTCGCAGGTCAGCTGCCCGTCCTGGCCGGGGCGATCGACATGGCGACCCTGCGCGTCCTCGACCACGCCCGTACGGCGGCGGAGGCCGGCGCGGACGGGATCGTCGCCACGGCGCCCTTCTACACGCGCACCCACCCGGCCGAGATCGCCCGCCACTTCCGGCTCCTGGCCCAGCGGTGCGGGCTGCCCGTCTTCGCCTACGACCTGCCGGTGTCGGTGCACTCCAAGCTGGGCGCCGACCTCGTCCTCGACCTGGCCGCCGACGGGACGCTCGCCGGCCTCAAGGACTCCAGCGGTGACGAGGGCGCGTTCCGCGAGGTCGTCGTCGGCGCGCGCTCCCGCGCCGACATCACGGGGTTCAGCGTCCTGACCGGGTCCGAGCTGACCGTGGACTCGGCGCTCGCGATGGGCGCGGACGGGGTGGTGCCGGGCCTCGGGAACGTCGATCCGGCCGGATACGCGCGGCTGTACGCGTACTGCCGGGCCGGTGACCGGGAGCGGGCGCGGGTCGAGCAGGAGCGGCTGTGTGCGCTGTTCCGGATGGTGCGGGTGGGGGATCCGGCGCGGATGGGCGGGAGTTCGTCCGCGCTCGGGGCCTTCAAGGCGGCGCTTCATCTGCGGGGGGTGATCGACTGTCCGGTGACGGCTGCTCCGCAGGTTCCGTTGTCGGTGGGGGAGGTTGAGCGGGTGGGGAAGTTTTTGGCGGGGGCCGGGTTGCTGTAGGGGCCTTCTTCTCCCCCAGCCCGCCCCTTCCCGAAGTTCTGGGGCTCTGCCCCAGGCCCCGCTCCTCAAACTCCCCCAGACTCCGTCCGGGGGGACCCCCAGGGGCTGAATTGGGGCGGCCGGTCTGCTGTGAAAGTCAGGCGCCCCCCGGTTCGATCAGGCCCGACTCGTACGCCACGATCACCAGTTGGGCCCTGTCGCGCGCGCCCAGCTTGCCCATGATGCGGCTCACGTGCGTCTTCGCCGTGAGGGGGCTGAGGCCTAGGACCTCGGCGGCCTCCGTGTTGGTGAGGCCGCGCGCCACGAGGGTCAGGACCTGGCGCTCGCGGTCGGTGAGCGCGGCGAGGCCGGGCGGGACGGGCCCGGGTTCGGCCGGGGCGCGCAGGACGCGGGCGATCAGGCGGGCCGTGGGGCCGGGCGACAGCAGGGACTCGCCGGCGGCCACGGTGCGGATGGCGTCGAGGAGTTCGGCCGGCTTGGTGTCCTTGACGAGGAACCCGGACGCGCCCGCCCGCAGCGCCTCGACGACGTGTTCGTCGGTGTCGTACGTCGTCAGCATCAGGACCTTGACGCCCGCGAGGTCCTCGTCGGCGGCGAGCAGGCGGGTCGCCTCGATGCCGTCGAGGTCGGGCATGCGGATGTCCATGACGATCAGGTCGGCACGGCGCGTGCGGGCCTGTTCCACGGCCTCGCGGCCGGTACCGGCCTGGCCGACGACCTCCATGTCGGGCGCGGACTCGACGAGCATCGCGAACGCGGCCCGTACGAGGGTCTGGTCGTCGGCGAGGAGTACGCGCACGGGCTGGGCCCCGGTCACTGTGCCACCCCGGTCGGCAGGACCGCCGCGACTTCGAATCCGCCCTGGGCGCGCGGCCCGGCGTCGAGCGTGCCGCCCACGCTGCGGGCCCGCTCGCGCATGCCGAGCAGGCCGAAGCCCGCGGGCCGGTCGGGCTCGGGCGAGGACGAGGACGAGGACGAGGATGGGGACGAGGGCAGTGGTGTGCCGTCGTCGGCGACGCGCAGGTGGAGGGCGTCGCCCCGGCTGCGGATGCCGACGCGGACGGTGAGTCCGGGGCCGCCGTGCCGGACGGCGTTCGTGAGTGCTTCCTGGACGATGCGGTAGGCCGCGGCGCCCACGGCGGGCGGCGCCTCCACGTTCTCGACGGACAGGTCGACGGTGGCTCCGGCGGTGCGGGCGGCCTCGGCGAGGTCGGGCAGCCCGTCGAGCCCGGGGAGCGGGCCGCGGCTGTCGTCGGGGCCGGCGCGCAGCACTTCGAGGGTGGCGCGCAGTTCGCCGCGGGCGGTGCGGCAGGTCTCGGCGATGTCGTCGAGCGCCTTGGCGACGGCGGCGCGGTCCAAGCGGTCCGGGTCGGCGTGCAGGACGTGGGCGGCCACCGATGTCTGGACGCCGACGAGGGTGATGCTGTGGGCGAGCAGGTCGTGCAGGTCGCGGGCGACGCGCAGCCGCTCCTCCGCGACCCGGCGCCGCGCCTCCTCCTCGCGGGTGCGTTCGGCCCGCTCGGCGCGCTCCACGACCGAGGCGACGTACTGGCGGTGGACGCGGACGATGACGCCGACCAGCAGGAACGCGACGATCCAGCCGGAGATCCGCAGCGCCTCCTTGCCCTCGGTCATGCCCTCGCCGAACTTGACGCCGAGCATGATGCCGAGGACGCCGGCGCCGAGGAACAGGGTGCGCAGGGGGCGTCCTGTCGCGGCGATCGTGTAGAGGGCGGTCATGGAGACGACCATCGGCGCCGTGTGGTTGTAGTCGAGCGCGTGGTACGGCGCTACGCAGACGACGAGGCCGAGGAACGCCCGCACCGGCGCCCGCCGCCTGAACGCCGACGGGACGTGCGCGGCCATGAGCATCGCCCAGCCGAGCGCGTCGGGGTGACGGCCGTTGCCGCTCGTCGTCAGGGCGATCACGACGGCGGCGACCGCCGCGGCGGCGGCCAGGAGTGTGTCCTCACGCAGGGTCCGGGCGGCGCTGACGTCGCGCCGGCCGAGGCCCGGGACCAGGATGTGTTTGACGTCCACCGGTTCATCTTCCGTCAGGAGGGCGCGGAGGACGCCCCTCCGGGGAGAGAGGGGCGCCGTATGGTCCGCGGGGGCGGTCAGGGTGTGGGCGCGAGGGTGCGCTCCGGTTCCTCCGCCGGTGGCTGGGGCTGCGGCTTCCTGGACAGCGGCCCGGGCCACCACACCGTACGGCCGAGGGCCATGCTCGCCGACGTCACCAGGTACGTACGGACGAGGAACGTGTCCAGGAGCACGCCGACCGCGATGACGAAGCCCATCTCGACGAGCGACACCAGCGGCATGTTGGTGAGGACCGAGAAGGTCGCGGCGAGGACGAGTCCCGCCGAGGCGATCACCCCTCCCGTGGTGCGCAGCGCGGTCAGCGCGGCGGCTCCGGGTTCGGCGCCCGCGAGGGACTCCTCGCGCATGCGGTGCATCAGGAAGATGCCGTAGTCGACGCCGAGGGCGACGAGGAACACGAAGGTCAGCAGGCCGAGTCCGGGGTCGGTGCCCTGGAAGCCGAACAGCGGCCCGAAGACGAGTCCGGCGATGCCGAGCGAGGCGCCCCACACGGCGACGACCGCACCGAGCAGGATCAGCGGCGCCACGAGGCTGCGCAGCAGCACGACGAGGATCAGCAGGACGGCGGCCAGGACGATCGGCACGACGACCTTGCGGTCACGGGAGTTGGTGTCCTTCAGGTCGAGCTGCTGGGCGCTCTGTCCGCCGACGTACGAGCCCTTGCCGTCGAGCCGGTCGCGCAGGGTCTCGATGGTGGTGGTCTCGCCCGTGGACTGGGGCGGGGCGGAGGCGGTGACGGAGATCTCCGTCCAGCCGTGACCGCTGCGCACGCGCTCGGCGGCGGCGACCCCGGGCACGTCGCGCGCGGTGGCGAGCGTCTCGGCGGCGCGGCCCGTCGGGGTGATCACGCTGATGGGCTGGGTGCCGCGCTCGGGGTAGGCGGCGGCGAGGGTCTGCATCGCGACGACGGAGTCCGGCTTGTCGGTGAAGGTGTCCTCCTGCTTGAGGCTGCCGGGCAGGCTGAACACGCCGAGCGCGAGCGCCCCGAGGAGCAGGGCGCCGGAGGCGAGGACGGTCAGCGGCCTGCGCCCGGCCGAGCTGCCCATCGCCGCGAACAGGGACCTGCGGGCCTTGGGCGTGGAGCCGTACGCCGGGACGAGCGGCCAGAACACGCGCCTTCCGAGCAGGACGAGGACGGCGGGCAGCAGCGTCAGCATGGCGACGAGCGCGCACAGGACGCCCACGGCGCCGAGCGGTCCCATGCCGCGGCTGCTGTTGAGGTCGGCGGCGAGCAGGCAGAACAGGCCGACGGCGACGGTCCCCGACGAGGCGAGGACGGCGGGCCCGCAGCCGCGCAGGGCGGCCCGCATCGCGTCGTAGGGCCGCTCGATGCGGCGCAGTTCCTCGCGGTAGCGGGAGACGAGGAGCAGCGCGTAGTCGGTGCCCGCGCCGAAGACGAGGATCGTCATCACGCCGGAGCTCTGGCCGCTGACGGTGGTGCCGAACGCCTGGTGGAGCCCGTAGGCGACGCCCATCGACAGGAAGTCGGCGATGCCCGCGACGACGAGCGGCACGAGCCACAGGAAGGGGCTGCGGTAGATGAGGATGAGCAGGATCGCGACGACGGCGACGGTCGTGTAGAGCAGGGGGCCGTCGAGCGAGCCGTAGACCTCGCTCGCGTCGGTGGCGAGCGCTCCTGCTCCGCCGGTGTCGACGCTCAGGCCGCCGGTGTCGTGGGCGATGTCGCGCACGTCGTTGACGAAGGCGTCGCGGGCCTTCTCGTCGTGTCCCGGGGTGGTGCTGGCGACCGGGTACATGAGGGTGGCGCCGTCGCGGGACGGTACGCCCTTCGGGACTGCGGTGAGGTCGAAGGTCCGGTCGACGCGGGCGACCTGGGCGGCTGCCGTGGTGCGGTCGGCGGCGGTGAGTCCGCCGTCGCGGTGGTAGACGAGGACGAGTTCGGTGCTCTCGCCGCCCGGCAGTTCGTCCTGGATCTTCGCCACCTGCGTGGAGTCGGCGCTCGCCGGCAGATAGTCGACGGCCCGGTCGTGCTGGACGTCGCTCAGCTTGCCGGCGAAGGGCCCGGCGATCGCGAGCACGACGATCCACAGGCCGAGCAGCGTCCAGGGCACGGCTGCCCGGCGCCTCTTTGTCGGTACGCCCCCCATCGGTGGGCCTCCCTCGCATCACGGTGTCCGGTGTCGCCGTCCGGTCGGACAGGACGTCTCCAGACTCCCGTCGGGGAGGCCTCGGTTCGTCGGGCGTGAGGGCGAGGTGCGGGGTACTGCCGGGGGTGCGTGCGGCGGCTCGTTACTCCCTGGGGAGTACGGGCCCGCCGTACGGCGTCACGACGGGGTGCGGGCCGCTTCCAGGAGCTGGGACACCTCGTCGGTGCACATGGTGAGGGCGGCGCCCGCGGTGCTGAGTACGTCGCGTTCGGCGGGCGTGTAGGGCCCGTCGGCGAGCGCGATTCTGGCGCCCTGGAGGAGGATCGACTCGCGTCCGGCGGGGGCGAGGTGCGGGGCGAGCGGGTCGAGGGCCTCGTGGAGTTCGATGGCGAGTCCGGCGCCGGGCCCGCAGTGTTCGGGGACGCGGCCCGCGTCGGTGAGCAACGCCTCGACGAGCGCGGCGAGTTGGACGTCCGTGCAGTCGTCGAATCCGGCGCCGCGCAGCGTCGCGACGGCGGTCTCGAGGGCCGTACGGGAGGAGACTCCGCCCGCGGAGAGGACCGCGAGGACGACGGTGTGGACGGCGTCGCGGAGCATCGCGGAGAAGCGGTGCGTGGTGGGGTGGTCGAGGACGTCGACGGCGAACCGGTCCTCGCAGGCGGCGCATTCGACGACGGGGCCGGTGGCGCCGCGCGGGACGAGCGGGATGCCGAGGAGCACGAAGCGGCGACGGCCCGTGCGGCGGCGGTAGTTGCGGTCACCGCCGCAGCCGGGACAGAAGAACTCCCCGTCGCCGACGGTGGTCCATGCGGTGCGGACGCCGATGAGACGCGACAGGGGACGCGCCACTGGAAGCGATGCTTGACCAGCAAGCCCGTTACGGTCGGTTCGTCCCCAAATCGGCAGCACGTCGCACACCTCCGTCGACCCCCAGGCCACATCGCCTGGTTGGGCGTGATGTTAGCCACATTGTTGATACGGCGTCATCACCTTGTACGGGACCGTGGCCGGTATACGACGCGGCCCCGCCCGCCACGAGGGCGGACGGGGCCGGTGAAGGTGCCGGTGACCTGGGTCAGCGTGCGGAGCGGTTGACCGCGGAGACCACGGCCTTCAGCGACGCGCGTGTCGTATTCGCGTCGATGCCGATGCCCCACAGAACCTTGTCGCCGATCGCGCACTCGATGTACGAGGCGGCCTGCGCGGAGGCGCCCTCGCTCATCGTGTGCTCCTGGTAGTCCAGCAGGCGGGCGTCGATGCCGACGGCCTGCAGGGCGTCGAAGAACGCCGAGATCGGGCCGTTGCCCGTACCGGTCAGGACGGTGGCCTCGCCGTCGACGTCGGCCGAGACGGTCAGGGTGTCGACGCCGTCCGTGTCGGTCGTGGTCTGGCCGGTCCTGACCTGGATGCGGCCCCAGGGGTTCTCGGCGTTGGGCAGGTACTCGTCCTGGAAGATCGCCCAGATGTCGCTCGGGGTGACCTCGCCGCCCTCGGCGTCGGTCTTCGCCTGGATGATCTTCGAGAACTCGATCTGCATGCGGCGCGGCAGGTCCAGCTTGTGGTCGTTCTTCAGGACGTACGCGATACCGCCCTTGCCGGACTGCGAGTTGACGCGGATGACGGCCTCGTAGGAGCGGCCGACGTCCTTCGGGTCGATGGGCAGGTACGGGACCGCCCACTCGATGTCGTCGACGGACTTGCCGGCGGCCTCGGCCCGCGCGTCCATCGCCTCGAAGCCCTTCTTGATGGCGTCCTGGTGGGAGCCGGAGAAGGACGTGTAGACCAGGTCGCCCGCGTAGGGGTGGCGCGGGTGGACCTCCATCTGGTTGCAGTACTCGGCGGTGCGGCGGATCTCGTCGATGTCGGAGAAGTCGATCTGCGGGTCGACACCCTGCGAGAACAGGTTCATGCCCAGCGTGACCAGGTCGACGTTGCCGGTGCGCTCACCCTGGCCGAACAGGCAGCCCTCGATGCGGTCGGCGCCGGCCATCAGGGCCAGCTCGGCGGCGGCGACGGCCGTGCCGCGGTCGTTGTGCGGGTGCACGGACAGGCAGACGTACTCGCGGTTCGACAGGTTGCGGTGCATCCACTCGAAGCGGTCCGCGTGCGTGGACGGCGTCGAACGCTCCACCGTGGCGGGCAGGTTGAGGATGATCTCGCGACCGGGACCCGGCTTGTAGACCTCCATGACCGCCTCGCAGACCTCCAGCGCGAAGTCCAGCTCGGTGTCGGTGAAGATCTCGGGGCTGTACTGGTAGCCGAAGGTCGTCTCGGGGCCGAGGATCTTCTCCGCGTAGTCCATGACGTGCTGCGTGCCGTCGATGGCGATCTGCTTGATCTGCTCCTTGGAGCCGCGGAAGACGATCTCGCGGAAGGTCGGCGCCGTCGCGTTGTACAGGTGCACCGTCGCGCGCTTGGCGCCCTTCAGGGACTGGACCGTGCGCTCGATGAGCTCCTCGCGCGCCTGCGTCAGCACGGAGATCGTCACGTCGTCCGGGATCGCGCCTTCTTCGATGATCGACCGTACGAACGCGAAGTCGGTCTCGCCGGAGGCGGGGAAGCCGACCTCGATCTCCTTGTAGCCCATGCGGACCAGGAGGTCGAACATCTCGCGCTTGCGTGCCGGGGACATCGGGTCGATCAGCGCCTGGTTGCCGTCGCGCAGGTCGGTGGAGAGCCAGCGGGGGGCGGCGGTGACGCGCTTGCCGGGCCATGTGCGGTCGGGGATGTCGACCTGCTCGTACTGTCCGTACTTGTGGACCGGCATGGAAGTGGGGCGCTGGAAGTTCGGCATGTGCGGGGGCTCCTCGGGTGTGTCCGGAAGGACGGCCGACGGTCTAAGCGCAACACCGAACTCCGCGGGGAGGGGGTCGGCCTCGACTACAGGCCCTCGCCGCGGCAGCTAAGGAGAAGCAGCCCGTAACGCATGATGCGTCGCAGCCTAGCCCAGCTGTGGGAGGGACGCGGGTGTGTATCAGTATGCGGGATCGGCGTCAGGTAACGGGCAAGAGGTGATCAATACCTCTATTTCGTTAATCCTGGCTGCGGGTAGTGACAGTGAGGTCACGCAGTGCCACATTGCCGCCATGACTGCGAACCGTACGGGCTTCGAGCCCGTCTTCTGCACCATCGTGCCGCCCCACATCCTCGACAAGGCCGCCCGGTCCGGCGACCCAGCGCTCTCGGCACCGGCCCGCCGCACTCTGGAACGCGACGCCCTGGAGCGCACGCGCCGCCGCCTGACCACCGTGATCGGCGCGCCCTCGGTGGCCGCGCCCGCGGACGCCGTCGAGCACAAGCCGCACCGCACGGTCTTCGACGCGGGCCACCGCACCGAGCTGCCGGGCACGAAGGTCCGCGGCGAGGGCGACGAGCCCGGCAAGGACGCGACCGTCAACCGCGCGTACGCGGGCCTCGGCGCGACCTTCGAGCTGTACCTGGAGAAGTTCGCCCGCGACTCCATCGACGGCAGCGGTCTGCCGCTGACCGCGTCCGTGCACTTCGACAACGAGTACAACAACGCGTTCTGGAACGGCGAGCAGATGGTGTTCGGCGACGGGGACGGCGAGATCTTCCTCGACTTCACCATCGCGGTCGACGTGATCGGCCACGAGCTGACGCACGGCGTCACCCAGTACACGGCGAACCTCACCTACTTCGGGCAGCCGGGCGCCCTGAACGAGTCGGTCTCGGACGTCTTCGGCTCCCTGATCAAGCAGTACTCGCTCGGCCAGAGCGCCGCCGACGCCGACTGGCTGATCGGCGCGGGCCTCCTCGCGCCGCGCGTCACGGGCAAGGCGCTGCGCTCCATGAAGGCGCCCGGCACGGCGTACGACGACGACGTGCTCGGCAAGGACCCGCAGCCCGCCGACATGGACCACTTCGTGCGGACGAGCAGCGACAACGGCGGCGTGCACATCAACTCCGGCATCCCGAACCACGCCTTCTACCTGCTGGCCGTGGCGCTCGGCGGCAACGCGTGGGAGCGGGCCGGGCAGATCTGGTACGACGTCCTGACCGGCGGCGAGCTGGCGCAGGACGCGTCCTTCGCGGACTTCGCGAAGCTGACGGTGAAGGCGGCGCGCACCCGCTTCAAGGACGGCGAGGAGCTGGAATCCGTCCAGAAGGCCTGGTCGCAGGTCGGCGTGCCGACGGAGTAGGGCCGGCTCACAGGGCTCGGCGGCCGCCCGACTGGGCAGCGGGCGGCCGCTGGAGTAGACAGGTCTCATGCGTATTCAGGTCATCCGTACGGGAGGGTTCGCCGGGATCGAGCGGCGGGCCGAGGTGGACACCGCGGGCCGTGCCGACGCCCACGAGTGGCACGCCCTGGCCGAGCAGGCGCTGGCCGCGGGCCGGGGCACGCCGCCGGTGGGGGTGCCGGACGGGTTCAGCTACACGATCACGGTGGACGGGAAGACCGTGTACTGCGCGGACCCGCGGCTCACGGACGAGCAGCGGGGGCTGATCTCGCGGGTCCTGAAGGAAGGGGCGTAGCCGCCTTTCGGGGGAGTAACGACCTTTTCCTGCAAGGGCGTTGACTTCCGTTACCGCCGGTACGCATGATCGCGCGCATGGCAGCGAGCGAACCGGTACCTCAGTTCCCGCACGACTTCCTGTGGGGCGTGTCCACGTCGGCCCACCAGATCGAGGGCGCCACCGACGCGCGCCTCCCCTCGGTGTGGGACGCGTTCACGGCACAGCCGGGGCGGGTGAAGGACGGCTCGACGGCCGCCGTCGCCTGCGACCACTACCACCGCTACGGCGAGGACGTGGCGCTGATCGCCGGCCTCGGGGTCGGGGCGTACCGCTTCTCCGTCTCCTGGCCGCGGGTCATGTCGCCGGGCGGCCTCGACTTCTACGACCGGCTCGTCGACGCACTGTGCGCGGCGGGCGTACAGCCCGTGCCGACGCTCTTCCACTGGGACACCCCGCTGTCCGTGGAGGAGGCGGGCGGCTGGCTGAAGCGGGACACGGCGTCGCTCTTCGCGGACTACGCGGCCGAGGTCGCGGACCGTATCGGCGACCGCGTACAGAAGTGGATCACCCTCAACGAGCCCGCCGAGCACACTCTCCTCGGCCACGCGCTCGGCCAGCACGCGCCCGGCAGGCAGCTCCTGTTCGACGCGCTGCCGGTGGCCCACCACCAGCTCCTCGCCCACGGCCTCGCCGTACGGGCGCTGCGCGCGGCAGGCGCCACGGACATCGGGATCGCGAACTCGCACGGCCCGACCTGGCCCGCCTCCGACGACCCCGCCGACCGCGAGGCCGCGGACTTCTACGACGTGCTCCTCAACCGGCTCTTCGCCGACCCGCTGCTCCTCGGCGCCTACCCGGAGGGCATCGGCGACCTGATGCCGGGCGATGTGGACGCCGACCTGAAGGTGATCGCGGAGCCCGTCGACTGGTACGGGATCAACTTCTACCAGCCGACCAAGGTGGGCGCGCCGCTCACCTCCGGCGAGGCGACGGAGTTCTCCGGCCTCACCCTGCCGCCCGAACTCCCCTTCTCCCCGAGGGAGATCGAGGGATACCCGGTCACGGACTTCGGCTGGCCGGTGGTCCCCGAAGCGCTCACCGAGCTCCTCCTCGCCTTCCGCGACCGCTACGGCGACCGCCTCCCGCCCCTGGTCATCACCGAGAACGGCTGCAGTTACGAGGGTGTGGACGACCAGGAGCGGATCGCGTACCTGGACGGCCATCTGCGGGCCCTGCACCGCGCTCTGGAGGCAGGGGTCGACGTGCGCGGCTACTTCGTGTGGTCGCTGATGGACAACTTCGAGTGGGCGGAGGGCTACGCGCGCCGCTTCGGTCTCGTCCACGTCGACTACACGACCCTGGAGCGCACGCCGAAGGCGTCGTACCACTGGCTGCGGGACGTGCTGCGGGCGCAGCGCGCATGACGGCCGCCGTCGCGGCGCTCGACGAGCCCGTCGAGCGGGTCGGGCGCGGCTGGACGGCCGCGCTGTCGCTGGCCAACGGGGCGATCTGGGTCGGCTGGTACGGGCCCCTGCAGATCCTGCTCGCCCTCCAGGCCGAGGACTTCGCGCCCGGCACCGGCATGTCCAAGGAGACGCTGCTCGCGTGGGTGACCGGGGTGGGCGCCGTGGTGTCGCTGGCCGCGAACCCCTTCTTCGGCGCGCTCTCGGACCGTACGGTGTCGCGGTTCGGGCGGCGTACGCCGTGGATCGTGGCGGGCGCGGGCGGCGGCGCGTGCGCGCTGCTCCTGCTGGCGGGGGCCGGGTCGGTGTGGACGATGGCGGCCGGCTGGTGCCTGGTGCAGCTGACGCTGAACGCGGCGTTCGCGGCGGTGACGGCGGCCGTGCCCGACCGGGTGCCGCGGCTCCAGCGCGGCGCGGTGGGCGGCTGGCTGGGGGCCGCGCAGATCCTGGGCGTGGTCGTCGGCACGGGGCTCGCGACGGTCGTGGGCGGGGTCGGCGCCGGGTACACGGCGTGCGCGGTGTTCGCCCTGGTGGGCGTCCTGCCGTACGTGCTGCGCCATCCGGACCTGCGGCTCGCCCCGGCGGACCGGCCGCCGTGGGCCTGGCGGACCTTCCTGGCCGGGTTCTGGCTGAGCCCCCGCCGCTACCCCGACCTCGGGTGGGCCTGGCTGACCCGCTTCCTGATCAACCTCAGCAACGCGCTGGTGCTCCTGTACCTCCTCTACTACCTGCGCGACCGCCTCCACTACGGCGACCCCGACCAGGGCGTGCTGATCCTGACGGCGGTCAACGGCGTGACCCTGCTGTGCACCGTCGTCGTGGCCGGGGTCGCCTCCGACCGGGTGGGGCGCCGCAAGCCCTTCGTGATCTGGTCGGGCGTCCTGATGGCCCTGGCGACGGCCGCGCTGTCCGGCTGGCAGACCTGGCCCGGCGCGATCGTCGCGGCGGCGGTCCTCGGCGTCGGCTTCGGCGTCTTCACCTCGGTCGACTTCGCGCTGATGACGGACGTCCTGCCCAAGGCCGTGGACCGGGGCAAGGATCTGGGCGTCATCAACGTCGCCAACTCCCTGCCCCAGGTCGCCGCGCCCGCGCTCGCCGCGCCGATCGTGACGTACCTCGGCGGCTACCGCGTCCTGTACCTGGTCGCGGCCGTGATCGGGCTCGCGGGGGCGCTCCTGGTGCGGCGGATCCGGTCAGTGGCCTGACCGGTGGGCTCTACCGGTGGGCTCTACAGCGCGCCGGCGTCCAGGGCCGTCCACACGGACGGGAAGAACGGGCGGAAGCCCAGTTCGCGGCGGATGCGGGCCGTCGACATGACGCCGGCCCAGGGGTCCGGGTCCACCTTGTCGTACGCCTCCGGCGGCACCGGCACGCCGTTGAGCTGGAGCACGTCGACCAAGGTGACCGGGGCGTCGTCGGCGATGTTGTAGACGCCGTGCGCGCCCGGCGCGTACAGCAGCCGTTGCAGCCCCTGGGCGACGTCCGCGTGGTGGCCCATGTGCAGGCGCTGCATGGCCGGCCAGTTCGACGCCAGCTGCGTCACGTCGGCCAGGTGCGAATCCCCGTCTCCGTACACGAAGGGCAGCCGGGCGATGCGGAGGTCGTCGAGACCGTCCATCGCCCGCAGCGCGCGCTCCGCCTCCCACTTCGACTCGGGGTAGGCGCCCCACAGGTGGCCGCCCGGCACCGTCTCGTCGTCCTCGACCAGCGGCCTGCCGCGCCCGCTGCCGTACACCAGACCCGTGCTGACCTGCACGAACCGCCGCACGCCCGAGGCCACAGAGGCCCGGGCCAGCTCGATGGCGGCGTCCCTGTTGACCGCTCGCGCCTCCTCGTCGGGCACTCCGCGGAAGGCCGCGGCAACGTTCACCACGGCGTCCGCCCCGGCCGTCGCCTTGCCGAGCACGTCCGCGTCCCGCAGGTCGCCGACCACCACGTCCGCGCCCAGTGCGGCGAACCGCTCGCCGCGTGCCGCGTCCCGTACGAGCACCCGCACCTGGTCGCCCGGCGCCGTGTTCTGCAGCAGTCGCGGCACGAACCGCTGCCCGACCTTGCCCGTCGCACCTGTCACCAGTGTCAGCATGGCCGCCTCCTCGTGTTTCGTAGCCATGCCTGAAGCCTGCGCGCGTGGCGGGCGCGGCGGGAGAGACGCGGCTATCCGGGGACTGGCGCTCCCTGGTTACGAGACCGGTTCCGAGCGATCCTGAAGAGGTGAACCGAGCCGAACTCGCCGACTTCCTGCGCCGCTCCCGCGCCCGCCTGGCGCCCTCCGACGTGGGCCTGACTGCAGGCCCGCGGCGCCGCACGCCGGGGCTGCGCCGCGAGGAGGTGGCACAGCTCGCCGGGATGTCCACGGACTACTACACGCGCCTGGAGCAGCGCCGCGGCTCCCATCCGTCGCGGCAGATGCTGACGGCGCTGGCCCGTGCGCTGCGGCTCGACGACGCCGAGCGCGACCACCTGTTCCATCTGGCGGGCGAGGAGCCGCCCCGTCCCGGCCGTTCCTCGGGGCATGTGCGGCCGGGGCTGCTGCTGATTCTGGACCGGCTGCACGATCTGCCGGCGTCGGTGATCAGCGACTGGGGCGAGATGCTCGCCCAGAACACGATGTCGGTGGCCCTGACCGGCGACCACACCGGCAGGAACGTGATCCGCGACTGGTTCACGAACCCGGCGACGCGGCCCATGTTCCCGCCCGAGAACCACGAGGCGCACGCCCGCGCCCACGTGGCGAGCCTGCGGAAGGTCGCCGCGGCCCGCCCCGACGACCCGGGGCCGGCCGCCCTCGTGGCCGAACTGCGCGCCGGGTCACGGGAGTTCGAGGAACTGTGGCAGTCGCACGACGTCGTGGTGCGCCGCCCCTCACCGAAGCGCTTCCTGCACCCCGTGGTCGGCGCCCTCGACCTCGACTGCGAGGTACTGCTCAGCGACGGCCACGACCAGCAGCTCGTCGTGCACTCGGCACGACCGGGCACGGAGGCGTACGAACGCCTGGAGCTGCTGAGGGTCGTGGGCCTCCAGGACCTGAGTCCCACGCTATAAGGGCGCATTCAGCCCCGGCTCGCGCACAATCAGCCCCTTGGGGGTCCCCCCGGACGGAGTCTGGGGGAGCTTGAGGAGCGGGGTCCGGGGCGGAGCCCTGAGGCACCAGCCACAAGGGCCCGCACAGAACGCCCGCCTAGAACCCCAGCTTGCGCAGCTGCCTCGGGTCGCGCTGCCAGTCCTTCGCGACCTTCACGTGCAGATCCAAGAAGACGGGGGTGCCGAGGAGTGCCTCGATCTGCTTGCGGGACTTGATGCCTACGTCCTTGAGGCGCTTGCCCTTCGGGCCGATGATGATGCCCTTCTGGCTGGGGCGCTCGATGTAGACGAAGGCGTGGATGTCGAGGAGCGGCCTGTCCGCCGGGCGGTCCTCGCGCGGCAGCATCTCCTCGACGACGACGGCGATGGAGTGCGGCAGCTCGTCGCGCACGCCCTCCAGCGCGGCCTCGCGGATCAGCTCCGCCACCATGACCTGCTCGGGCTCGTCCGTGAGGTCGCCCTCCGGATAGAGCGCGGGGCCCTCCGGCAGCAGCGGGACGAGCAGGTCGGCGAGCAGGCCGACCTGCTTGTCGCCGACGGCCGAGACGGGCACGATCTCCGCCCACTCGAAGCCGAGCTCCTTGCCGAGCTGGTCGATGGCGATGAGCTGCTCGGCGAGCTGCTTGCTGTCGACCAGGTCGGTCTTGGTGACGATCGCGACCTTCGGCGTCTTCTTGATGGAGGCGAGCTCCTTGGCGATGAAGCGGTCGCCGGGGCCGAGCTTCTCGTTCGCGGGCAGGCAGAAGCCGATGACGTCGACCTCGGCCCACGTCGTGCGCACGACGTCGTTGAGCCGCTGGCCCAGCAGCGTGCGCGGCTTGTGCAGGCCCGGGGTGTCCACCAGGATCAGCTGGGCGTCGGGCCGGTGCACGATGCCGCGCACCGTGTGCCGCGTGGTCTGCGGCTGGTCCGCGGTGATCGCGACCTTCTTGCCGACCAGAGCATTCGTGAGGGTGGACTTGCCCGCGTTGGGGCGGCCGACGAAGCAGGCGAAGCCGGCCCGGTGGGACGCTTCCCCGGACGGCTCGGATGACTGGGTACGAACGCTCATGGCGCCCATTGTCCCTGATCCACCGCGCCCTGCCGCACCTGCGGGGCAAGGCGGTCCGTCGTGAGGCTCCGGAAACCCCCGCGCAACACGAAACACCGCGGAAACGCGCGGGTCAGCGAACGGAAACGCGCGACGGTGAGGCTCGTCGTCCGCCCCCACGCCCGAGGAGACTCCCGTGCAGACCGAGAACGTGCCGCTGGCCGCCGCCGGCAGCCTCGACACCGGCGACACCGCGTGGCTGCTGGCCGCGACCGCGCTCGTCCTCCTGATGACGCCGGGCCTGGCCCTCTTCTACGGCGGCATGGTCCGCACGAAGAGCGTCCTGAACATGCTGCTGATGTCGTTCGTGTCGATCGCGCTGGTCACCGTCGTGTGGCTGGTCGCCGGCTACTCGCTCGCGTTCGGCGACGACGTGTTCGCGGGCCTCATCGGCGGTCTGGAGCACGCGGGCATGGCGGGCATCGGCCCGCACAGCCTGACCGGCACGGTCCCCACGTTCCTGTTCTCCACCTTCCAGCTCACCTTCGCGTTCCTGACGGCCGCGCTGATCAGCGGCGCGGTCGCGGACCGCACGAAGTTCGCGGCCTGGCTGGTGTTCGTACCGGTGTGGACGCTGCTCGTATACGTTCCCGTGGCGCACTGGGTGTGGGGTCCCGGCGGCTGGATCTCGCAGTCGCTCGGCGGGCTCGACTTCGCGGGCGGCCTCGTCGTGGAGATCGCCTCGGGCGCGTCCGGTCTGGCCCTGTGCCTGATCCTGGGCCCGCGTCTCGGCTTCAAGAAGGAATCGATGCGCCCGCACAACCTGCCGATGGTGATGACGGGCGCGGGTCTGCTCTGGTTCGGCTGGCTCGGCTTCAACGGCGGCTCGGCGCTCGCCGCGAACGGCCTGGCGGCCGCGTCCGTCCTCAACACGCTGATCGCGGGCTGCACCGGCCTGCTCGGCTGGCTCTTCGTGGAGCACAAGCGCGACGGTCACCCCACGACGTTCGGCGCGGCGTCCGGCGCGGTCGCCGGCCTGGTCGCGATCACCCCGGCGTGCGGCGTGGTCGGCGTGCTGGGGGCCTGCGTGGTGGGTCTGGTGGCGGGCGTCGTCTGCTCGTACGCCGTCGCGTGGAAGTTCCGCTTCGACTACGACGACTCGCTGGACGTCGTCGGTGTGCACTTCGTCGGCGGTGTCGTCGGCACCCTGCTGATCGGCCTGTTCGCGACGGCCACGATGACCGGCGGCAAGGAGGGCCTGTTCTACGGGGGCGGGTTCGGGCAGCTCGGCAGGCAGGCCGTCGCCGTGCTCACTGTCGCGGCGTACACGTTCCTGGTGACGTACGGGATCGGCAGGACGATCGACCGGGCGATGGGCTTCCGGGCCTCCGCCGACGAGGAACTGACGGGCCTCGACCAGACGGTGCACGCGGAGACCGCCTACGATCACGGCGTCCATGCCGGACACACCGCCCAGCACACCGCCCACTCCGCCCCGCCGAAGGAGCCCTCCGCATGAAGCTCGTGACCGCGATCGTCAAGCCGTTCCGCCTGGACGAGGTGAAGACCGCGCTCCAGGAGCTCGGTGTGCAGGGTCTGACCGTCACGGAGGCCAGCGGGTACGGGCGCCAGCGCGGCCACACCGAGGTCTACCGCGGGGCCGAGTACCGGATCGACCTCGTCCCCAAGATCCGGATCGAGGTCGTCGTCGAGGACGCGGACCTCGACCCGGTCATCGACGCGATCGTGCGCGCGGCGCAGACCGGGAAGATCGGCGACGGCAAGGTGTGGGCGGTCCCGGTGGAGACCGTCGTCCGCGTACGGACGGGCGAGCGGGGGCCGGACGCGGTGTAGCCCGGCCGCACCTGGGGGCAAGCCCCCAGACCCCCGATCGCCCTTCGGGCTCGTCCTCAATCGCCGGACGGGCTGGTCATGCCCCCACGGTCACCCGCACCGCCCCATCGGCTCCCGCCAGCAGCACCGGCGTACCGGCCCCGCCGAGGTCGCGTACCGCCGCGAGGTCCTCGTCCGCCACCGCGTCCGCGCCCGAGACGACCGCCGCCGCCTCCAGGGACTCCGCACCCGACGCCACCGCCATGGCAACCGCGGTCCGCAGGGCGGAGAGCTTCAGCGAGTCCAGGGCGACGGTCCCGGCCACGTACGTACGCCCCGTCTCGTCGCGCACGGCGGCCCCCTCGGGCACACCGTTGCGGGCCCGGGCGCTACGCGCCAGGGTGACGATCTTTCGGTCCTCGGGGGTGAGGTCGTTGCTCTCAGTCATGAGGTGAGCATAAGGAACGGCCCGGCTCCCGGTCAGGCCCGGTCGAGCTTGAGGCGCTCGGCCCTCGGCAGGCCGGCCACCACGAGGTCGTACGAGTCCTCCACGAGCTCGCGGACCATCCTGTCCGGGAGCTCGCCGACGGTCACCGTGTTCCAGTGCCGCTTGTTCATGTGCCAGCCGGGCACGACCGCGTCGTGCTCGGCGCGCAGGCGCACCGCGTCCTCGGGGTCGCACTTGAGGTTGACGGTGAGGGGCCGCGCGTCCAGGTTCGTCAGGGCGAAGAGCTTGCCCAGGACCTTGAAGACGGACGTGTCGGGGTTGAACGGGAACTCCTCGACGGCCGCGTTGAACGACAGACACAAGGCGCGCAGCTCCTGCGGCGTCACGACGTCACTCCCCCTCTTCGCCCACCGGCTCCACGAGCACGGTCACGATCTTGTTGCGCCGGCCCGCGGCGGACTCCGCGGTGAGCCGCAGCGCTCGCCCGTCGGGCAGTTCGACGACGGACGAGGCCTCCGCGATCGGCACGCGGCCGAGCGCCTTGGCGAGGAGCCCGCCGACGGTCTCCACGTCCTCGTCGTCGTACTCCTCGATGCCGTACAGCTCGCCGAGGTCGCCGATGTCGAGGCGGGCCGTCACGCGGAAGCGTTCGTCGCCGAGGTCCTGCACGGGCGGGAGTTCACGGTCGTACTCGTCGGTGATCTCGCCGACGATCTCCTCGAGGATGTCCTCGATGGTGACGATGCCCGCGGTGCCGCCGTACTCGTCGATCACGACGGCGACGTGGTTGCGCAACTGCTGCATCTCGCGCAGGAGGTCGCCCGCGTTCTTCGTGTCGGGCACGAACGTGGCGGGCCGCATCGCGGTCGAGACGAGCTCGCTCTCGGCGTCCCGGCTGATGTGCGTCTTGCGGGCCAGGTCCTTGAGATACACGATGCCGACGACGTCGTCCTCGCTCTCGCCGGTGACCGGGATGCGGGAGAACCCGGACCGCAGCGCCAGCGTGAGCGCCTGCCGGATCGTCTTGTACCGCTCGATGGCGACCAAGTCGGTGCGGGGGACCATGACTTCGCGGACCAGGGTGTCCCCCAGCTCGAAGACGGAGTGCACCATGCGGCGCTCCTCGTCCTCGATGAGGGACTCCTTCTCGGCGAGGTCGACCATGGCGCGCAGCTCCGCCTCGGAGGCGAAGGGCCCGCGCCGGAACCCCTTTCCGGGGGTCAGGGCGTTGCCGATGAGGATGAGCAGCGGCGGAATGGGCCCCATGATCCGGGCCAGCGGCAGCAGCACGTACGCGGCGGCCGTGGCCGTGTTCAGCGGGTGCTGGCGCCCGATGGTGCGGGGCGAGACGCCGACGGCCACGTACGAGACGAGGACCATCACGCCGATGGCGACGGCCAGCGCCTCCCAGGTCGCGTCGAACTCCTGGAGACAGGCGTACGTGACCAGCGAGGCGGCGGCCATCTCGCAGGCGACCCTGACCAGCAGGGCCACGTTCAGATAGCGGGTCGGGTCGGCGGCCACCTGGGCGAGCCGGTCGCTGCCGCGCCGCCCGGACCGGACGGCCTCCTCGGCGCGGAAGCTGGAGGTGCGGGCAATGCCGGCCTCGGCGCAGGCCGCCAGCCAGGCGACCACGACGAGGGCGACGGCGCCCGCGACGAGCGAAAGACTCATGACACGGTGGGCGCGGGCGACGGACCGGTCAGGCCCTTGTCACCCCGCCACCCGTCCACGATGGCCGCCTGGAGCCCGAACATCTCGGCCTTCTCGTCGGGCTCCTCGTGGTCGTAACCGAGCAGGTGCAGCACCCCGTGAACGGTGAGCAACTGGAGCTCCTCGTCCATGGAGTGCTGCGTGTCGGCGTCCTCGCCCTGCTTCTTCGCCACCTCCGGGCACAGCACGATGTCGCCGAGCAGACCCTGCGGGGGCTCCTCGTCGTCCTTCGACGGCGGCCGCAGCTCGTCCATCGGGAACGACATGACATCGGTGGGCCCCGGCAGGTCCATCCACTGCACGTGCAACTGCTCCATGGCGTCGGCGTCCACGACGATCACCGAGAGCTCGGAGAGCGGGTGGATGCGCATCCGCGCGAGCGCGTAGCGGGCGATGTCGAGGATCGCCTGCTCGTCGACCTCGGTTCCGGACTCGTTGTTGACGTCGATCGACATGCGGTGCTTGCTACTTCCCTCTGCCGCGGCCCTGGTGCGAGCCGTTCTCGGTGCCGTGCTGGCTGTCGTACTTCTCGTACGCGTCGACGATACGGCCGACGAGCTTGTGCCGGACGACATCCTGGGACGTGAGCCGCGAGAAGTGGACGTCGTCGAGGCCCTCCAGGATGTCCTGGACCTGCCGCAGACCGCTCTTCGTGCCGCTCGGCAGGTCGACCTGTGTCACGTCACCGGTGACGACGATCTTCGAGTCGAAGCCGAGGCGCGTGAGGAACATCTTCATCTGCTCGGCGCTCGTGTTCTGCGCCTCGTCCAGGATGATGAAGGCGTCGTTCAGCGTGCGGCCTCGCATGTAGGCCAGCGGTGCCACCTCGATGGTGCCCGCGGCCATCAGGCGGGGGATGGAGTCCGGGTCGAGCATGTCGTGCAGCGCGTCGTACAGGGGGCGCAGATAGGGGTCGATCTTCTCGTAGAGCGTGCCCGGCAGGAATCCGAGCCGCTCCCCCGCCTCCACGGCAGGCCGCGTCAGGATGATGCGGTTGACCTGCTTGGACTGCAGGGCCTGCACGGCCTTGGCCATCGCGAGATAGGTCTTGCCCGTACCGGCGGGGCCGATCCCGAAGACGACGGTGTGCTTGTCGATGGCGTCGACGTAGCGCTTCTGGTTGAGGGTCTTCGGACGGATGGTCCGGCCCCGCGACGAGAGAATGTTCTGAGTGAGAACCTCGGCCGGGGTCTCCTGGCCGTCCCCCTCCCCGTTCTCGCTCGCCTTGAGCATGGCGATCGAGCGTTCCACTGCGTCCTCCGTCATCGGCTGTCCGGTGCGGAGCACCAGCATCATCTCGTCGAACACGCGCTGAATGAGGGCGACTTCCGTCGCGTCGCCCACAGCGCTGATCTCATTGCCCCGGACATGAATGTCGGCCGCCGGGAAGGCCTTCTCGATCACGCGAAGGAGCGCGTCACCGGATCCGAGGACGGTCACCATGGGATGGTTCGCCGGGACCGTGAAATGCGCTCGCGCCTGAGCGGTGGGTGTCTGAGTCATGGGCCGGCACTGAAGGCCTGCTCATCCTCCTCGTGCGGGGGCTCGCGCCCGCGTCGACAGCCTTGCACTGCCCAGGGTACGACGGTGCACCGACAACGCCGTAGGCCTTTTCCGCGGGCCTGGGGCCTCTCGCTAGACGCCCCGCCCGAAGCCGATCGTCGGCACCGCCCGCCGCAGGGGCCACGGCCGGCTCGCCTCGGGCAGCAGCGCCTCCAGGAAGGCGTACCGGCGCAGGGCCGCGGGCTCCTGGTCGTCGTAGGCCTGCACGTGCCGCCACCAGGCAGCTACTTCCGACCAGCCGGGCGCGGACAGCGATCCGCCGAACTCCTGCACGGACAAGGCGGCGGTGAGCCCGGCGAAGGCGAGCCGGTCGGCCAGCGGCCACCCCGCGAGCGTCCCGGTCACGAACCCGGCGACGAACACGTCCCCTGCGCCGGTGGGGTCCAGGGCGGCGACCTCGATGGCGGGCACGGAGGCGGTCTCCCCGCTCCGGGCGTCCACGGCGTAGGCGCCCTCGGCACCCAGGGTGACCACGGCCAGCGGCACGTATTCGGCCAGGGCGTGCGCGGCGGCCCGGGGGCAGGACGTACGGGTGTAGCGCATGGCTTCCTCGGCGTTCGGCAGGAATGCCTCGCAGCGCGACAGGTCGTCGAGGGAACTCAGGTCCCAGCGGCCCGTGTCGTCCCAGCCCACGTCACCGAAGATCCGCGTCCCGCGGCCCGCGGCCGTGGCGATCCAGGGCTCGCTCGTCCCGGGGGCCAGCGACGCGACGGCGGCGCGTGCCTGCGGAGGACACTCGGGGGCGGGCTCCTCCGGCGGCGGCTCGTGACCATGGCTGACCATGGTCCGCTCGCCCTCGTACGCCATGGAGACGGTGACGGGCGAGTGCCAGCCGGCGACGGTCCGCGACGACGTCAGGTCGATGCCCTCACCCTGCTCCAGACTGTCCCAGCAGTACTCGCCGTAGTGGTCGTCCCCGAAGGCGGCGGCCAGCGACGTCCGCAGCCCGAGCCGCGCGAGGGCGGTGGCCATGTTGGCGACACCGCCGGGGCTGGACCCCATGCCGCGCGCCCAGGACTCGGTCCCCCGCACGGGGGCGCTGTCCAGCCCCGTGAAGATGATGTCGAGGAAGACGGTCCCCGTCAGATAGACGTCGCACGGCGGATCGGCGGGGGTGCGCAGCCGAGCGAGCGGATCCACATGCGCCGGGTCGTTGGAGTTCACGGTGGGCTCCCCAGTGTGGTGAGGGTCCGCACAGTGTGCCTGATACTCCCCGGACAACGCGCGTAGCACGGCGTACGGAACGGGAGCCGGTGCCCCCCGGAGCGGGGCCGCAGCCACGGCTCGGCACCCCGGAAAAACAGGCTTGTCTACCCCCACTCCTACCCTCCAAACAGAACGTGGCCCAGATCACACCGGCCCGGCTGTTTTCACCCTCCCCGCGCTTGATACAAATTGGCCGCGCCCCCTCGTATCGCGAGCCCCGGCGCACCCCCAATCCCCTTGCCTGTTCAGGCATCCCCGTAATTCCGCATGCCCTGATCCCCGTACACCGCCACGCCTTGGAACGCCCGTGTCCCGCCGCACTCCCCGGCCCCTTGTCGCCCTCTTCACGGCCGGTTATCTGGCCCCGTATCTGCTGCCCACCGTCGTGGGCCGCCTCGGCGACAGCCTCCATCTCCCCCCGGCGCAGGCGGGCCTCATCGGCAGTGCGCTGCTGATGAGTTCGGCCGCGGCGGGCTTCACCTTCGCCGGCCGTGTGGACCGCATGGGCCCCCGCACCCTCGCGAGAGCGGGCCTGCTGCTCGCGGCGCTGGGATACAGCGCGGCCGCGGCGACGTCCTTCGTACCGCTGGTGGTCATCGGCGCGATGGCCGGAGGCTTCGGCTCGGGCACGGCGACGACGGTCGCCGCGACGGGAATCGCCGGGCAGCGCGACCCGCACCGGGCGTCGACGCTGGGCCTGCTCAGCGTCTCGGCGCTGGCGGGCGCCCTGTATCTGACGATGCCTCACCTGGGCGCCGGTCACGCGCTGCCGTTCGCGGCGATCGCGCTGACGGCGCTGGCGACGTGGCCGGCGACCTCCGGCCTGGAGAGCGGCACCGCCGGGCTCCCCACCCCGGCCGGGCAGCCCAGGCCCGCCGGCCCTCTCCCCTTCCGCCGTTCGGGCCTGGTCCTGGCCGCCGCGATGCTCTGCTGGTCGATGGCGCAGAACTCCCTATGGGGCGTCAGCAGCCGCATCGGCACGGACCAGGCGGGCCTGACGGAGATCACCGTCGGCGCGGTCTTCGCGGTGGCGCTCGGCACGGCGCTCGTGGGCGTGCTCGGCGCGGGGGCGCTCGGATCCCGGCTCGGCCGCGCCGCCCCGATCGGCGCGGGCACGGCACTGATCGCGTGCTGCATCGTGGTGAGCGCCCGCGCGGACGACCTCGCGTCGTTCGCGACCGGTGAGATCGCGTGGAACACGCTGTACCCGGTGGTCCTGTCGTATCTGATCGGCCTGGCCGCGTCCCTGGACCCGCGCGGCCGCTGGGCGGTCCTCGTCGGCTCGGCGGCGTCACTCGGCACGGCCTGCGGGCCGCTCACCGGCAGCGTCCTGTCACAGACGGCGGGCTACCCGGCGATGGGCACGACGCTCGCCGTGGCGCTGCTCGTCCTGGCACTGCCGCTCACGGCGGTGGCGCTGCACACGGGCGGCACCCCGCTGCTGCGGCCCGGCACGGTCCGCAGGAGGGGCGGCGCCCCCGCCGCTCTGGTGGCCGGTGTGACGGGCGCCCCGGCGGGCGCGGTCCCGCAGATGGGCGCGCCGGAGCAGCCGGTCGTGGAGATCACGGTGAGCACGCCCCAACCGGCCCCGACGCAGGAGGAGTTCTCCACGGCGGGACCGCGGGGCGGTTCGGCGGGGCTCGGTCAGTCGTCGAACGCGAACGCGTCGACCTCGGCGAGGTAGCGCGAGCGCAGCTCCTCGTCGTCGTCGAGGAACGACGCGACGAACGAGTTACGGGCGAGCTCGCGCAGCCGCTCGTGGTCGAGCGCGAGCGCCTCGTGGACCGCGTGGAAGGTGTCTCCGACGTACCCGCCGAAGTAGGACGGGTCGTCGGAGTTCACCGTGCAGAGCAGACCGGCGTCCATCATCCGCGCCAGCGGGTGGTCCTCCAGTACGTCGATGGCGCGCAGCCGCACGTTCGACAGCGGACACAGCGTCAGGGGCACCCGGTCCCGCACGAGCCGCTCGACGAGCGCCGGGTCCTCGACGCAGCGGAGCCCGTGGTCGATGCGCTCGACGCCGAGCACGTCGAGCGCCTCCCATACGTACGAGGGGTCGCCCTCCTCGCCCGCGTGGGCGACCTTGCGCAGCCCGAGCGCGCCCGCGGCCTCGTACACCTCGCGGAACTTGGAGGCGGGGTTGCCGACCTCGGCGGAGTCGAGGCCGACGCCCACGATCCGGTCGAGGTAGGGCTTCGCGGACTCCAGGGTCTGCATCGCCGACTCGGCGGACTGGTCGCGCAGGAAGCACATGATGAGCCGGGTGGAGACGCCGTGGCGCTCCACGCTCTTCGACAGGGCGGCGCTCAGGCCCTCGACGACGGTCCCGATCGGCACGCCGCGGGCGGTGTGGGCCTGCGGGTCGAAGAAGATCTCGGCGTGCCGCACGCCCTGCTCGGCGGCGCGCGCGAGGTAGGCGTCGGCGAGCTGCTCGAAGTCCTCCTCGGTGCGCAGGACGGCCATCAGGCCGTAGTACAGGTCGAGGAAGGACTGCAGGTCTTCGAAGAGGTAGGCCTTGCGGAGGGCCTCGGTGTCGGCGAACGGCAGGTCGACGCCGTTGCGGGCCGCGAGTTCGAAGGCGAGCTCGGGTTCGAGGGTGCCTTCGATGTGCAGATGGAGTTCGGCTTTGGGGAGCGAAGCGAGGGACATCAGAGCATGGTACGCCCGGTATTAGATGCGTTTGGGCACCTGTACGCGGTCGAGGTCCCGCGCCACGGTGAGCTCTCCGGTGAAGCCGGCGGCGCGGGCCTGGCGCTCGAACTCCTCGGGGTCGGAGTAACGCTGGCTGAAGTGCGTGAGCACGAGATGCCGCACCCCGCCCTCGGCCGCGACGCGCGCGGCCTGCCCGACGGTCAAGTGGCCGTGGTCGGACGCCAGTTGGTGGTCCCCGTCGAGGAAGGTCGACTCGATGACGAGCATGTCGCACCCCTCGGCGAGCTCGTTCACCCCGTCGCAGAGCCGGGTGTCCATGACGAACGCGAACCGCTGCCCGCGCCGCACCTCGCTCACGTCGTCGAGGGTGACGCCGCGCAGGGACCCGTCGCGCTGGAGGAGCCCCACGTCGGGCCCGGAGATGCCGTGTTCGGCGAGCAGTCCGGGCAGCATGCGGCGCCCGTCGGGCTCCACGAGGCGGTAGCCGTAGGACTCGACGGGGTGGGAGAGGCGGCGCGCGTCCAGCGTGTACGAGGGCGTCCGGGCGAGGACGCCGCCGTCACCGCTCACCGGTTCCTCGGCGAGCGCGACGCTCTCGCGGTACGCGGTGGCGTACCGCAGCCGGTCGAAGAAACGCTGCCCGGAGCGCGGGTAGTGCGCGGTGACGGGGTGCGGCACCCGGTCCAGGTTGATGCGCTGGATGACCCCGGCGAGGCCGAGGGAGTGGTCGCCGTGGAAGTGGGTGACGCACAGCCGGTTGAGGTCGTGCGCGGCGACGCCGGCCCGCAGCATCTGGCGCTGCGTGCCCTCGCCGGGATCGAAGAGGATGCCCTCCCCGTCCCAGCGCAGCAGGTAGCCATTGTGGTTGCGGTGCCTCGTCGGCACCTGGCTCGCGGTGCCGAGCACCACCAATTCCCGTACGGACACGGTGCGTTGACCGATCTCCGCTAGCCGGGGGGCCACTGGAGGCCGCGGCCCCCGAGGACATGGGCGTGGGCGTGGAAGACGGTCTGTCCGGCGCCGCCGCCGGTGTTGAACACGACGCGGTAGCTGTCGAGCTTCTCCTCGGCGGCGACCTCGCCCGCCTCGCGCAGCACGTCGGCGGCGATCTGCGGCTCGGCGGCGGCCAGCGCCGCGACGTCGTGGTGGTGGACGCGCGGGATGACGAGGATGTGGGTCGGCGCCTGCGGGTTGATGTCCCGGAAGGCGACGGTGGTCTCGGTCTCCCGTACCAGCGTGGCCGGGACCTCCCCCGCGACGATCTTGCAGAACAGGCAGTCGGCCTGCGGCTCTCCGGCCACGATCACGTCTCCTCACACCGTCCGGTCACTACGCCGGGAATGCTATCCGGCCTGCCGCCACCCGCGACGCCTGCCTCCTACGACCGGCCCTGCGCCCGCCCGCGCGGCTCCGGGAGTTCGGGTGCCGTCCGCGCGGGGTTCTCGGCGAGCGCCGCGAGGGCGATGCGCACGGCCTCGTCGAGCTGTGGGTCGCGCCCGGCCGCGTGGTCCTGCGGGGCGGCGACCACTTCGACATCGGGGTCCACGCCGTGGTTCTCCAGCCCCCACTCGTAGCCGTCCAGCCAGGTCGCGTACTTCGGCTGGGTCACCAGCGTCCCGTCGACGAGCCGGTAGCGGCTGTCGATGCCGATGACGCCGCCCCAGGTGCGTACGCCCACGACCGGGCCGATGCCGAGCGCCTTGATCGCCGCGTTGACGATGTCGCCGTCGGAGCCGGAGAACTCGTTGGCGACGGCCACCACGGGGCCGCGGGGCGCGTCCATCGGGTAGCTGAAGGGGCGGGAGCCGCGCGGCAGGTCCCAGCCGACGACCCGCCGGGCCAGCTTCTCGACGACGAGCTGCGAGGTGTGTCCGCCGCGGTTCTCGCGCACGTCGACGATCAACCCGTCGCGCGCCACCTCGACCCGCAGGTCGCGGTGGATCTGGGCCCAGCCGGGGGCCTGCATGTCGGGCACGTGGAGATAGCCGAGGCGGCCGCCCGACTGCTCGTGGACGTGGGCGCGGCGGTCGGCGACCCAGGCGTGGTAGCGCAGCGGCTCCTCGTCGGCGACGGGGACGACGACCGCGTGGCGCGGGTCGCCGCCGCCTGCTGGGGAGACGGTCAGCTCGACGGGCTTGCCCGCCGTCCCTACGAGGAGCGGTCCCGGACCGGTGACGGGGTCGACGGGGCGTCCGGCCACCGCGACGATCGCGTCACCCGCGCGCACGGCCACCCCGGGCGCGGCGAGCGGTGCGTGGGCGCGTGGGTCGGACGTCTCGGTGGGCAGGACGCGGTCGATGCGCCAGCTGCCGTCCTCGTGGCGGGAGATGTCCGCGCCGAGGAGGCCCTGCCGCCGGTCGCCGCCGCTCCAGGAGCCGCCCGGTGTGACGTAGGCGTGGGAGGTGCCGAGTTCGCCCTGGACCTCCCACAGGAGGTCGACGAGGTCGTCGTGGGTGGCGACGCGGTCGAGGACGGGCCGGTAGCGCTCCAGGACGCCGTCCCAGTCGACGCCGTCCATGTCCGCGCGCCAGAAGTTGTCCCGCATGAGGCGGCCCGCCTCGTCGTACATCTGCCGCCACTCGGCGACGGGGTCGACGTCCTGGCGGACCCGGCTCAGGTCGACGGTGATGTTGGTGTCGCTGTCGTCGTCGGAGGAGGCGCGCCGGTCGCTCGGTACGACCTTGAGCTTGCCGTCGGTCCACAGCAGGACGCGCTTGCCGTCGCCGCTGACGGCCAGGTGGTCGGCGTCGGAGGCGAGGTGCTCGATGCGCTGCTGGGCGAGGTCGTAGCGTTCGAGCTCGCTCTTGGGGTCGGGGTCGTCGGGGGTGGCCCGGGACGCGCCGAGTACGCCCTGGAGCGGGTGCCGCAGCCACAGGACGCCGTCCTTGGCGGCCCGCAGGGTCGTGTAGCGGGCCGCCTCCACGGGGAACGCGACGATGCGGTCGGCGAGCCCTTCGAGGTCGATACGGGTGGTGGGGGTGCCTTCGCTGTCGGGGGTCTCTGCGGCGGGGCTGTCCGGGGTGTCGAAGGGACGGCCGTGGCGCTGGGGGCCGAACGGGGACGGCGTCGCCGCGGCGAGCGTGATCAGGTGCGGCCGCGAGCCCCCGACGAACGCGAGGTCGAAGACGTGCTCGTCGTAGACCGGGTCGAAGGAGCGCGCGGAGAGGAACGCGAGGTGTTTGCCGTCGAGGGTGAACGCGGGCGCGTAGTCCCGGAACCGCAGCGGCGTCGCCTCCGTCACCGACAGGTCTGCGGTGTTGGCGAGCTTGAGCTGGCGCAGGGGCGAGGGGCCGGGGTGCGACCAGGCGAGCCACGCCGAGTCCGGCGAGAAGACGAGGCCGCTCACGTCGCCGTCCTCGCTGTGGTCGACCTCCCTGACCTCGCCGCTCTCGCGCTCGACGAGCAGCACACGCCCGTCGTGCGAGGCGACGGCGGCCCGGCTGCCGTCGGGCGCCATCGCGAGGTTCAGTACGCGGCCGAGCTGCCCGGCGGCGAGCCTGCGCGGGGTGGCGCCGGGCGCGATGCCGGTGGCGGGCGCGAACTCCAGGGCGTCGTCGCCCTCGGCGTCCGTCACCCACACCACGTGTTCCTCGCCCTCGACGCGGAAGGTGCGCGGGAGGCGGGCCCGTACGCCGGGCCGGGCGGCCAGCGCGCGGGCGGGCCCGGAGCGGTGGGTGACCCAGTGGACCGCGCCTCGCACGGCGACGGCGCTGCCGCGCGCGGTGTGGTCGGGCGCCGCCGCGCCGAACCAGCGGGCGGCGCTGACGGGGTGGGGCTGGAGGTCGACGCGCTGCCCGCCGAGGCGGACGTCCAGGCGGCGCGGCGCGGCGTCCTCCGCACTGGCCGCGGATTCGACGGAGTCCACGATCCACAGTTCACCGGCCGACGCGTACACGACGCGTGTGCCGTCGCTCGACGCGTGCCGGGCGTAGAAGCCTCCCCCACTCTCGGCTTCGCTCGAGCGGGAGGTGCCCCCATGCGGCGTGTGCCGGCGCAGTGAACTGCCGTCGGCGAGGGACGAGTACAGGGCGCCGACGCCTTCGTGGTCGGACAGGAAGGCGACCCGGTCTCCCACCCACATCGGGTACTCGATGTTCCCGTCGAGCTCCTCGTGGAGGCGGACGAACTCGCCGTCGCCCGCCCGGTCGATCCACAGCTTCCCTGCGGTGCCGCCCCGGTAGCGCTTCCACCAGGCGGCCTCGCGGCCCATCGGTGCGGACAGCAGGACGACCTGCCCGCCGGGCCCGGTCACGACGTCGCCCACGGGCCCGTACGGGAGCGTGGTGGCGGGTCCGCCGTCGAGTGGTACGGCCCTCGCCCAGCTGCGGCGCAGGGACGCCTGGCCCTGGGTGCTGAGCGCGAGGACCTGCCCGTCGGGGGTCCAGCCGCGCACCGTCGTCCTCGAACTGCCCCAGTACGTAAGGCGTTTCGAGGGTCCGCCGTCGACCGGGGCGATGTGCACCTCGGGGGCGCCGTCGCGGGTGGACGTCCAGGCGACGGTGGTGCCGTCGGGCGAGATCCGGGGGTGGCTGACGGGGACGTTGTCGGCGCTGACGCGCCAGGCGCGCCCGCCGTCGAGAGGGGCGACCCAGACGTCGTCCTCGGCGGTGAAGGCGGCCAACTCGCCGTGCAGATGCGGGAACCGGAGATATCCAGAGTGCGCTGTCCGTGTCACCCGATCACCCTAGGCACGCGCACCGTGCCCGGTCAGTGCTTTCGTCACTTGCCCACGGCGATACGGCTTGTTTCGGCGCCCTGCGGGACCGAAGATCGCTGCGCGGTCAGCCGCGCATCAGCAGCCACTCCTGGAGCTCCACGATGTTGCCCTCGGGGTCCTTGAGGTGTGCGACCCGCATCCGGTCGGTCATCGGCGCGGGCCCCTGGAGGATCTCGGCGCCGCGCGCGACGATCTGTTCGCAGTACTGGTCCAGGTCGTCGACCCGCAGCACGACGAGGGAGCGGTACCCGTCCGGGGCGTCCGTCAGCTCACCGAGGACCCGCGCCATCAGCGCCCGGTCCTCCAGCGCGATGCCCGCGGAGCCCGCCGCGGGGCTGAACTTCTCGTACGGGCCGTCCTGCGCGCCCGACTGCGGCTTGAGGCCGAGCACGTCCGCGTAGAAGTGGTAACAGGCACGGAAGTCGGTGACGAGGAGTCTGACCTGGGCGAGTTCCACGCGTTCCCCTCGGGGGTTGATCAGGACCAGCGGCCGGTGCGGCCGAGGAGCAGCGCCGTCGCGGCGGTCCCCGCGGTCGACGTACGCAGAACGCTACGCCCGAGCCGGTACGGACGCGCGCCCGCCTCGGCGAACGCGGCGAGCTCGTCGGGCGAGACGCCGCCCTCCGGGCCGACCACGAGGACGATGTCCCCGGCCGTGGGCAGCTCGGTGGTGGCGAGGGCGCCGCTGTCGCAGTCGCGGTCCTCGTGCAGGACAGCCGCGAAGTCCGCCCCGGCGAGAAGTGCCGCCACCTGCTTGGTCGTCGCGGCGTCCGCGACGTCCGGGAAGCGCACCCGGCGGGACTGCTTGCCCGCCTCGCGCGCGGTGGCCCGCCACTTGCCGAGCGCCTTGGCGCCGCGGTCGCCCTTCCACTGCGTGATGCAGCGGGCGGCCTGCCACGGCACGATCGCGTCGACACCGGTCTCCGTCATGGTCTCGACGGCGAGTTCGCCCCGGTCGCCCTTGGGCAGGGCCTGGACGACGGTGATCCTGGGCGCCTGCGCGGGCTCCTCCTGGACGGGGCCCGCCGTGACGACGAGCCGGTCCTTGCCCTCGGCGGCCTCCACGACCGCCTCGGTCCAGCGCCCGCGCCCGTCGGTCAGGACGACGTCCTCACCGGCCCGCAGCCGCTTCACGGAGACCGCGTGCCGCCCCTCGGCCCCGTCGAGCACGAACGTTTTGGCGGACGGCACCTCGTCGACGACGAACACCGGCGCCGTCATGCGGCACCCCGCGCGCCCAACGCGTCCCTCGTCTCGGCGAGTTCGGCCGCGAGCACCTCGACGAGCTGGCCGGCGGGCAGCTCACGGGCGAGCCGGTGGCCCTGCCCCGCCCACAGCGCCATCCCCTGCGGGTCCCCCGCCTTGGCGGCGGCCTTGCGCAGCGTCGACGTCATGTGGTGGATCTGCGGGTAGGCGGCGGGCGCGTACGGGCCGTGCTCGCGCATGAACCGGTTCACGAGGCCGCGCGCCGGGCGCCCGGAGAACGCCCGGGTCAGCTCGGTCCGCACGAACAGCGGGTTGGTCATGGCCTGCTTGTGCAGCAGGTTGGCGCCGGACTCGGGGCAGACCAGGAAGGCCGTGCCGAACTGTCCTGCGTCGGCGCCCGCGGCGAGCACGGCGGCGAGCTGCCCGCCGCGCATGAGGCCGCCGGTGGCGATGATCGGGAGCTGCACGGCCTCACGGACCTGGGCGATCAGCGCGATGAGTCCGATGCCGGAGCCGTCTGCCTCCGGGTTGTCCCGGTGGGTGCCCTGGTGGCCGCCCGCCTCGATGCCCTGGACACACACCGCGTCGGCGCCGGCCCGCTGGGCGGCCTGCGCCTCCTCCGGGGTGGTCACGGTGACGGCGGTGAGGGTGCCGACGCGGGCGAGGGAGTCGAGGACGTCGCGGCTCGGGCAGCCGAACGTGAAGGTGACGACCGGTACCGGGTCGTCGAGGAGGATCGCGAGCTTCGCGTCGAAGCCGTCGTCGCGGCCGCTGTCCGGGTCGCCGAGCTGCGTCTCGTACCAGGCGGCCTCACCGGAGAGCTGGCTGGCGTAGACGGCGACGGCCGCGGGGTCCGCGTACTCGGGCTGCGGCATGAAGAGATTGACGCCGAACGGCTGATTCGTCAGCCCCCGTACCTGCTTGATCTCCTGGTACATCCCGTCGGCGGTTTTGTACCCGGCGGCGAGGAATCCGAGCCCGCCGGCCTCCGACACGGCGGCGGCGAGCTGCGGACAGGAGGCGCCGCCCGCCATGGGTGCCTGCACGATCGGATAGTGACAGAGATCGGTCAGCGTGGGGGACATGACCGCATCGTGCCACGTCCCCCGCACCGGACCGAATCGGCCCTTCCGTCCGGCATGTGCCAGGCGGGGTGCGGGGGACGTCAGGCTCCGTCAGCGCCCGTTGAACGCATCCTTCAGCCGCGAGAACAGCCCCTGCTGCCCAGGCTGGAACTGCCCGGTGGGCCGCTCCTCACCCCGCAGCTTCGACAGCTCACGCAGCACCCGCTCCTGCTCGGCGTCCAGCTTCGTCGGCGTCAGGACCTCGACGTGCACGATGAGGTCGCCTCGGCCGCCGCCGCGCAGGTGCGTGATGCCGCGCCCGTGCAGCGGGACCGACTGACCGGACTGCGTGCCCGGCCGGATGTCGATCTCCTCGAGGCCGTCGAGCGTCTCGAGCGGCACCTTGGTGCCGAGCGCCGCGGCCGTCATCGGAATGGTGACGGTGCAGTGCAGATCGTCGCCGCGCCGCTGGAAGACGGGGTGCGGCAGCTCGTGGATCTCGACGTACAGGTCACCGGCGGGGCCGCCGCCGGGGCCGACCTCACCCTCGCCCGCGAGCTGGATCCGCGTGCCGTTGTCGACACCGGCCGGGATCTTCACGGTGAGCGTGCGCCGCGAGCGGATGCGGCCGTCACCGGCGCACTCCGGGCACGGCGTCGGCACGACCGTGCCGAAGCCCTGGCACTGCGGGCACGGCCGCGAGGTCATGACCTGGCCCAGGAAGGACCGCGTGACCTGGGACACCTCGCCGCGACCGCGGCACATGTCACAGGTCTGCGCGGACGTGCCGGGCGCGGCACCCTCGCCGCTGCAGGTCGTACAGACGATGGCCGTGTCGACCTGGATGTCCTTGGTGGTCCCGAAGGCGGCCTCGTCCAGCTCGATCTCGAGCCGGATCATGGCGTCCTGGCCGCGGCGCGTGCGCGACCGGGGACCACGCTGGGACGCCGTTCCGAAGAACGCGTCCATGATGTCGGAGAAGTTCCCGAAGCCACCGGCGCCGAAGCCGCCGGCCCCGCCTCCGCCCGCCTGCGAGAGGGGGTCGCCGCCGAGGTCGTAGACCTGCTTCTTCTGCGGGTCCGACAACACCTCGTAGGCGGCGTTGATCTCCTTGAACCGCTCCTGTGTCTTCGGGTCCGGATTCACGTCCGGGTGAAGCTCACGGGCCAGCCTGCGGAAGGCCTTCTTGATCTCGTCCTGGGAAGCGTCGCGGCGCACGCCGAGTACGGCGTAGTAGTCCGTGGCCACTTACGACTCCGCCAGGATCTGTCCGACGTAACGTGCCACTGCGCGTACTGCTCCCATCGTTCCCGGATAGTCCATGCGGGTCGGTCCGACCACGCCGAGCTTGGCGACTGCCTCGCTGCCCGAACCGTAGCCGACCGAGACCACGGAGGTTGAGCTGAGTCCCTCATGGGCGTTCTCATGACCGATCCGTACGGCCATGCCCGAATCGTTGACCTCACCAAGGAGCTTGAGGAGCACGACCTGCTCCTCAAGGGCCTCGAGAACGGGCCGGATGGTGAGGGGAAAGTCATGTCCGAAGCGTGTGAGATTGGCGGTGCCGCCGATCATCAGCCGCTCCTCTGTCTCCTCGACGAGCGTCTCCAGCAAAGTGGAGAGCACCGTCGAGACCGTGCCGCGGTCCTCCGCGTCGAAGGACTCCGGCAGGTCCTGCACCAGCTGCGGCACGTCCGCGAAGCGGCGTCCCGCGACCCTGCTGTTGAGCCGGGCCCGCAGATCGGCGAGAGAGGTCTCGCCGAACGGCGCCGGGCAGTCGATCATCCGCTGCTCGACCCGCCCCGTGTCCGTGATCAGTACGAGCATCAGACGGGCGGCGGCGAGCGAGAGCAGTTCCACGTGGCGCACGGTGGACCGCGTCAGGGACGGGTACTGCACCACGGCGACCTGCCGCGTCAGCTGCGCGAGCAGCCGCACGGTCCGGCCGACGACGTCGTCGAGGTCGACGGCGCCGTCGAGGAAGTTCTGGATGGCGCGGCGCTCGGGCCCCGTCATCGGCTTGACCGCCGTCAGCTTGTCCACGAACAGGCGGTAGCCCTTGTCGGTCGGGATCCGCCCGGCGCTCGTGTGGGGCTGGGCGATGAAGCCCTCCTCCTCGAGCGCCGCCATGTCGTTGCGCACCGTCGCCGGTGAGACGCCGAGGCTGTGCCGCTCGGTGAGCGCCTTGGAGCCGACCGGCTCCTCGGTCCCCACGTAGTCCTGGACGATGGCGCGCAGCACTTCGAGCCTGCGTTCACTGAGCATTCGCGCGCACCTCCAGCTGTGTCGTCCGCGGCTGGCACTCGGTGTGGCCGAGTGCCAATGGTCTCCGGGTCAGTGTACGGCCGGTGGGTACGGGCCCGGCAAGGGCGCTAGCGTCGGACCCATGGACGACCTGGACTGGAATGCGGTGGGCTGGGAGGAGCTGTCCGCTCGGGCGGGGCGGGTCCGGCTGCCGGGCTGGGACTGCACGACGGGCCTTGTGGTGGGCGACAGGGCGGCGTTGCTCGTCGACACGGGTTCATCACTTCGTGAGGGTGCGGCGCTGCGGGCGGACACCCGGCGCCTCATCGGCCCGCACGCGCGCGTGACGCATATCGCGCTGACGCACCCGCATTTCGACCACGTTCTCGGCACGGCCGCGTTCGCCGGTGTCGAGGTGTACGGCGCCGCGGGCATCGACACGGTGTTCACGCGGGGCCGCGACGAGCTGCGGGCGTCCGCGGTGGCGCACGGCCTGCCGCACGAGGAGGCGGCCGAGGCCACCGACGTGCTCGTCGTGCCGCACCACCGGGTGTGCGGGGAGTGGACGCTCGATCTGGGCGGCGGACTCCAGGTACTGCTCGCGAACGTGGGCCCGGCGCACAGCGGGCACGACCTGGCGGTCCTGGTGCCGGGCACGCCCGAGGTCGTCTTCTGCGGCGATCTGGTCGAGGAGTCGGGCGAACCGCAGGCGGGCCGTGACGCGATGCCGAGCCGCTGGCCGGCCGCCCTGGACCGGCTGCTGGAACTGGGCGGTGAAGGTGCCGTGTACGTCCCCGGGCACGGAGCCGCGGTGAATGCGGAGTTTGTCCGTGCGCAGCGTGCCGCGCTGGCGGCGCGTTTCGGCGTGTCGTAACCGTACGGCCGTTCGTACTTCTATCGTCTGCGGAATGCTCCCACCCGTCTCCCGCCACCGCCCCTCCAACGAGGGCCCTTCGGGCCCGCAGAGCCGTCTGTACTCCCCCGACTTCACCCCGCCCTGGAAGAAGCAGCAGGCCGCCCCCGAGGTGGCGGCGGACGTGGATCTCGTGGTCGAGGAGGTCACGACCGGGTTCTGCGGGGCGGTCGTCCGCTGCGAGAAGACGGCCCAGGGCCCGACAGTGACCCTGGAGGACCGCTTCGGCAAGCACCGGGTGTTCCCCATGGACCCGCGCGGCTTCCTGCTCGAAGGCCGGGTCGTCACCCTCGTACGTCCTGTGTCTGCCGCGCCCGTGCGTCCCACGCGCACGGCCTCCGGGTCGGTCGCGGTGCCCGGGGCGCGGGCGCGGGTCGCGCGGGCCGGGCGCATCTATGTGGAGGGCCGGCACGACGCGGAGCTGGTGGAGCGGGTCTGGGGCGACGACCTGCGCATCGAGGGCGTGGTCGTGGAGTACCTGGAGGGCGTCGACGACCTGCCCGCGATCGTCGCCGAATTCGCCCCGGGGCCCGACGCGCGGCTCGGTGTCCTCGTCGACCATCTGGTGCCCGGCTCGAAGGAGTCACGGATCGCGGCGCAGGTCACCGGCGAGCACGCGCTGGTCGTCGGCCACCCCTACATCGACGTGTGGGAGGCCGTGAAGCCGTCGGCCGTGGGCATCCGGGCGTGGCCCCGGGTGCCGCGCGGCCAGGACTGGAAGACGGGCGTGTGCCGGGCGCTCGGCTGGCCGGAGAACACCGGCGCAGCCTGGCAGCACATCCTGTCGCGGGTGCACAGCTACCGCGATCTGGAGCCCGAACTCCTGGGCAGGGTCGAGGAGTTGATCGATTTCGTGACGCTGCCCGCGGACCTCTCCCAGGAGTGTTAGGGGCCCGCCCCAGAACTGTTGGGGCCCGCCTCAGTCGACAAGGTCGCGGACGACCGCGTCGGCGAGGAGGCGGCCGCGCAGGGTGAGGACGGCGCGCCCGGACTCGTACGGGGCCGCTTCGAGCAGGCCGTCGGACAGGGCCCGGCCGGCGGCGGCGCGGCCCGCCGGCTTCAGGAGCGACAGGGGGCAGCCCTCGAGGAGGCGCAGCTCCAGCAGGATTCGCTCGACGCGCCGGTCCTCGTCCGACAGGAGCTCGCGCCCCGCGCCGGGCGAGCGCCCCTCCGCGAGGCGCCCGGCGTAGGCGCCCGGGTGCTTCACGTTCCACCAGCGCACCCCGCCGACGTGGCTGTGGGCGCCGGGGCCCGCGCCCCACCAGTCGGCGCCGCGCCAGTACAGCTCGTTGTGCAGGCAGCGCCCGGCGTCGGTGGTGGCCCAGTTCGACACCTCGTACCAGTCGAAGCCCGCCCCGCCGAGGACCTCGTCCGCGATCAGGTAGCGGTCCGCGTGGACGTCGTCGTCCGTCATCGGGACCTCGCCGCGGCGGATGCGCCGGGCGAGCTGGGTGCCCTCCTCGACGATCAGCGCGTACGCCGACACATGGTCGGGCCCGGCGCCGATGGCCGCCTCCAGCGAGGCCCGCCAGTCGTCGTCGCTCTCGCCGGGGGTGCCGTAGATCAGGTCGAGGTTGACGTGGTCGAAGCCCGCGGCGCGCGCCTCGGCGACGCAGGCCTCGGGGCGGCCGGGGGTGTGGGTGCGGTCGAGGATCTTCAGGACGTGCTGCTTGGCGCTCTGCATGCCGAAGGAGATCCGGTTGAAGCCGCCTTCGCGGAGGGTCTCCAGGTAGGCGGGTCCGACGGACTCGGGGTTGGCCTCCGTCGTCACCTCGGCGTCGGGCGCGAGCCCGAACTCGTCGCGGATCGCCCCGAGCATCCGTACGAGGTCGTCTGCCGCGAGGAGCGTCGGGGTGCCGCCGCCGACGAAGACGGTGCGCACCTGGCGCGGGTCGTCGCCGAGGACCTTGCGGGCGAGGCGCACCTCGTCGACGAGGGTGTCCGCGTAGTTGTCGCGGGAGGCGAGCACACCGCCGGAGCCGCGCAGCTCGGTCGCGGTGTACGTGTTGAAGTCGCAGTAGCCGCAGCGCGTGGCGCAGTACGGGACGTGCAGATAGAACCCGAGGGGCCGGCCCGCCGCCCCGGCCAGGGCGGAGGCGGGCAGCGCGCCGTCGTCGGGGACGGGCTCACCGTCGGGGAGTGCGGAAGGCATGGACCTATTGTCCCGCAGCCGTGAGGTTGTCCCGCCGGTCGCTGCTCCGGGGGGTCAGCGGGCCTGGAGGACCAGGAGGGCGAGGTCGTCGTCCGGCGGGCTTTCGGAGAATTCGTGGACCAGGCGTCTGATCCGCTCGGCGAGCAGGGGTGCGGTGAGGCCCGTGCAGCCGGCGAGGGCGTGGGAGAGGCCGTCGCCGTCGTCGAACTGGCGGTGCCCGTCCCGGCGCTCCGTCACCCCGTCCGTGACGCACAGGAGGGTGTCGCCGTCGTGGAGTACGAGGCTCTCGCTGGTGTAGCCGGGGTCGTCGACGACCCCGAGGAGCACCTGGGGCTCGGCGGCGGACACGACCAGGCCGTCGGGCCGCAGCAGGAGCGGCAGCGGGTGTCCGGCGGAGGCCAGGGTGCAGCGCATCCCGTCCTCGGTGGCCACCAGCTCCCCGTAGAGCAGGGAGAGGAAGCGGGGCGCGCCCTCGGGTGTGAGGCCCTGGCCGCCCTCGGCTGCGAGGGCGCGGGCCGCGGCGTCGGCCGCCTCCGTGGCGTCGTCGAGGAGGAGCCGGTTGAGGCGGTCGAGGACCTCGGCGACCTGGTACCCCTCGCGGGCGAGCAGCCGCAGCCAGGGCCGGGCGAGGCCGATGACGACGGCCGCCTCCGGGCCCTTGCCCTGTACGTCGCCGAGCGCGAAGCACCAGCGGCCGTCACCGGCGGGGAACACGTCGTAGAAGTCGCCGCCCGGGCCGCCCGCGTCGCGCGGCTCGTAGACGAGCGCGGACTCGATGCCGGGGATCTGGGCGACGGCGGAGGGCAGCAGTCCGCGCTGGAGGATGCGGCTGATGGTGGCCTGGCGGGCGTAGCGGCGGGCGGCGCTGACGGCGAGGGCGACGCGGCGGGCGAAGTCCTCGACGAGGCCGGTGACCTCGTCGGGGAAGCGGGTCAGGCCGGCCCGTCCGATGAGGAGGGTGCCCACCGCGCGGCCGCCCGCGCTGAGGCGGTAGGCGAGCGCGGCGCCGGCCGGGTCGCCACCGAGGGACTCGAAGGGCCACGGCACGGGGACGGCCGCGCTGCGCGCCGCGTCGGTGGGCTGCGGCGGGTCCTTCTCCAGGATCTTGCGGAGCTCCTCCATGCGGTTCTCGCTGGTGTGCCAGACGCGGGCGAGGCGGGGCGTGGCGAGGGCGCCGGTGCCGCGGCCCGCCCGGTCGGCGGCGCCCCGGTCCGGCCTGCCGTCCTCGTCGTCGAGCCAGACGGCGCACCAGTCGGCGAGGCGCGGCACCAGCATCTGTCCGGCGAGTGAGGCGACCTGGTCCTCGTCGAGCTGTCCGGCCAGCAGGTCGGATGCCTCGGCGAGGAAGGAGAGCGCGCCGCGGTTGACCCAGTCCTGGTCGTGCGGGAAGCGGCGCGGCGTGGGAGCCAGTATGTCGGCGGCGCGCAGCCCGCGCTGAAAGGTGGTTCTTGCACCGGGGTACGCCTCGGGGTCACCGCCCCGCGGCCCGGCGCCGTCGACGGGGAGGCGGGCCCAGACGGTCTTGGTGCCGGGCTGGTACGTGATCCCCCAGGCGTCGGAGAGGGAGGCCACGAGGCGCAGGCCGCGCCCGCACTCGGGGGTGTCGGGGCCCATGTCGGTGCGGTCGCTGCGGACGGCGCGGGCCGGGTGGTGGTCGGAGACCTCGATGACGAGGGCGGTGGGCGCGCACCCGCCGTCCAGGTCGTCGGGGTGGCCGGTTTCGAGACGGCACAGCAGCTCGACATTGGTGCCCGCGTGGACGACGGCGTTCGTGACGAGTTCGCTGAGTACGACCACGGCGTCGTCGGTGAGCCGGTCGCCGCCGCCGGCCGTGGCGGTCAGGCCGAGCTCGGCCCAGTCGGCGAGAGCGCCCCGTACGAAGCGGCGGGCGGCCGCGGGGGCCAGCGGGTTTCCGGGCAGCGAGGTCCGCACGGCGGCCGGTGCTCCCGGGGGACGGGAGGGCTCGTCGGTGGCGTAGGTGGTCTCCCGTTGCAGCGGAATGGACCCCACGGTGCGGCTCCTGAGCAGTTCGGGCAAAGACGCCTCAGGCGACACGGACAGAGTGACAGACTGGCCCCGCCCATAAGCACCGAGTCATCGAAGTGGGCCACCATGAGTGAGAACAGTGCTACGCGTGCTCCGGATCCGGGCCGGATCGAGCACTGAACTGCGTGCGCTTCTCGCCGCGATGACGTCGGCGCGGGACGGCGGCTTCACCAAGGCCCCGGAGACCGGGGAGGGCCTGGCGGCCGAACTCGGCGCGATGTTCCACCAGATCATGGACCGCAGCCGGCACTACAACGCCGAACTGGCGTGTGTGCGGCGGGAGATCGTGCGGCACGAGCGGGTCGGGGCGAGCCCGGGGCAGGGCTCGTGGGCGTCGCGGGTGAACGACGTGAACACGATCATCGGCGCTCTGGTGGCACCGGCGGCGAACGCGACGCGGGTCCTGGACGCGGTGGCGGGCGGCGACCTCACGCAGCGGGTCGACCTGCACGACGGGAACCGTCAGCTCCGGGGGACCTGCGCCGCCTCGGCCGCGCCGTGAACAAAATGGTCGACCAACTCTCCCTGTTCACGGGTGAGGTGACGCGGGTGGCGCGCGAGGTCGGCACCGAGGCCCGGCTCGGCGGATTCGCCAAGGCGCAGGGGCTGTCCGGGAGTTGGCGGGACGTGACCGAGGCGGTCAGCACGATGGCGTCCCGCCTGACCGCGCTGGTGCGGGACATCGCGCTGGTGCGGGACATTGCGCCGGTGACGACGACGGTGGCGCGGGGCGATCTGACGCGTACGGTCAGATGGAGGAGCTGTTACGGGAGATGCGCCGCGGCCGCACACCGTAGTGGCGGACCGCGACGCATCCCTCAAGCGGTGACGCGGGGCGTCACTTCTCGCGTGAACCCGCGTACATCTCGTCGATCAGGTGCCCGTACTCGCGCTCGACGACCGGCCGCTTCAGCTTCAGGCTCGGGGTCAGCTCGCCGTGCTCGATGTCGAGGTCGCGCGGCAGGAGCTTGAACTTCTTGATGGTCTGCCACTTCTGGAGGCCCTGGTTGAGCTCCTTGACGTAGCCGTCGACGAGTTCGACCGTGGCGGGCGCGGCGACCACCTCCGCGTACGACTTGCCCGCCAGGCCGTTCTCCTTGGCCCAGTCCAGGATGGACGGCTCGTCGAGGGCGATGAGCGCGGTGCAGAAGTTCCGGTCGGCGCCGTGCACCAGGATGTTCGAGACGTACGGGCACACGGCCTTGAACTGGCCCTCGACCTCGGCGGGCGCGATGTACTTGCCGCCCGAGGTCTTGATCAGGTCCTTCTTGCGGTCGGTGATCTTGAGGTAGCCGTCGGGCGACAGCTCACCGATGTCGCCGGTGTGGAACCAGCCGTCGGACTCCAGGACCTCGGTCGTCTTCTCGGGCAGCCCGTGGTAGCCCTGCATGACGCCGGGGCCGCGCAGCAGGATCTCGCCGTCGTCCGCGATCCGCACCTCCGTGCCGGGCAGCGGCTTGCCGACCGTGCCGGTGCGGTACGCCTCGCCGGGGTTGACGAAGGACGCTGCGGAGGTCTCCGTGAGGCCGTAGCCCTCCAGGATGTGCACACCCGCGCCGGCGAAGAAGTAGCCGATCTCGGGGGCAAGCGCGGCGGAGCCGGAGACGCAGGCGCGCAGCCGGCCGCCGAACGCCTCACGCAGCTTGGAGTAGACGAGCGCGTCGGCGACCTTGTGCTTGGCGCCGAGAGAGAACGGCACGCTGGCGGTCCCGGTCCTGCGGAAGTTGTCCTGGCTGACCTTCGCGTACTCGCGGGCGACCTCGGCCGCCCACTGGAAGATCTTGTACTTGGCGCCGCCGCCCGCCCGCGCCTTGGCCGCGACCCCGTTGTAGACCTTCTCGAAGATGCGCGGGACGGCCGCCATGTACGTCGGCTGCACGACGGGCAGGTTCTCGATGATCTTGTCGACGCGGCCGTCGACGGCGGTGACGTGCCCGACCTCGATCTGCCCGGAGGTGAGGACCTTGCCGAAGACGTGCGCGAGGGGCAGCCACAGGTACTGCACGTCGTCCGGGCCGACCAGGCCGGTCGCGGCGATGGCCTTCGCCATGTACGACCAGTTGTCCTGCGGGAGGCGCACACCCTTGGGGCGGCCGGTGGTGCCGGAGGTGTAGATCAGCGTCGCGAGCTGGTCCGCGGTGATCGCGCCGACCTTCTCCTTGATCAGGTGCGGGTTCTTCTCCAGGTGGGCGGCGCCGCGCTTCTCCAGGTCGGCGAGCGTGAGCACCCAGCCCTCGGGGTCCGCGGCGTCCGGCTCGACCCCGGCTTCGTCGATGACGACGACATGGGCGAGGTCCGGCAGCTCGGCCCGGCGCTCGCGGGCCTTGGCCAGCTGCGCCGCGTCCTCGGCGATCAGGACCTTGCTGTCCGAGTCCGCGAGGATGAACGCCGACTCCTCGGCGTTGGTCTGCGGGTACACGGTGGTCGTCGCGGCGCCCGCGCACAGGATGCCGAGGTCGGCCAGGATCCACTCGACCCGCGTGGAGGAGGCGAGCGCGACCCGCTCCTCCGGCTGCACGCCCAGCTCGATCAGGCCGGCCGCGATCGCGTAGACCCGCGTCGAGGCCTGCGCCCAGCTCAGCGACTTCCACTCCTCGGGGCCCTCACCGGAGGCCGATGGCACCGGGTAGCGGTAGGCCTCGGTATCCGGCGTGGCCGCCACGCGCTCCAGGAAGAGGGCCGCCACGGACGGCGGACGGTTCTCGATCAGGGTCTGTGTGTCGCTCACGACGTCCTCCGGGGGCCCGCGGCAGCGCGGCGAGACTGGGCGCGGCTGGCTGTTGGCGGCTGTTGTTTAACTGGCGAGTAACTACCGAGCAGTGATCAGAGTAGAGCGCGGTCGCCCGGTGCGTAAGGGGCCGCAGCCTGTCATTTCTTGTCGACAGCCGCTGTACACACGGCCCCCACAAAAGGCCCGCACAACAATGCCGGGAATTCAAGAGGCCCGCCGCACTGACGCGCGACGGGCCCCGGACAGCTGTGACGACCGGCCTACTTCTTCTTCGTGCCGCTGTCGTCGCTGGAGAGCACGGCGATGAAGGCTTCCTGCGGCACCTCGACGGAGCCGACCATCTTCATGCGCTTCTTGCCCTCCTTCTGCTTCTCGAGCAGCTTGCGCTTACGGGAGATGTCACCGCCGTAGCACTTGGCGAGGACGTCCTTGCGGATCGCGCGGATCGTCTCGCGGGCGATGACCCGGGAGCCGATGGCGGCCTGGATCGGCACCTCGAAGGCCTGCCGCGGGATGAGCTCGCGCAGCTTGGCGACCAGCCGCACGCCGTACGCGTACGCCGCGTCCTTGTGCGTGACCGCGGAGAAGGCGTCGACCTTGTCGCCGTGCAGCAGGATGTCGACCTTGACCAGGCTGGAGTCCTGCTCGCCGGTGGGCTCGTAGTCCAGGGACGCGTAGCCGCGCGTCTTGGACTTCAGCTGGTCGAAGAAGTCGAAGACGATCTCCGCGAGCGGCAGCGTGTAGCGGATCTCGACGCGGTCCTCGGAGAGGTAGTCCATGCCGAGCAGCGTGCCGCGACGGGTCTGGCAGAGCTCCATGATCGAGCCGATGAACTCGCTGGGGGCGAGGATCGTGGCGCGCACGACGGGCTCGAAGACCTTGTCGATCTTGCCTTCGGGGAACTCGCTCGGGTTGGTGACCGTGTGCTCGCTGCCGTCCTCCATGGCCACGCGGTAGACCACGTTGGGCGCGGTGGCGATGAGGTCGAGCCCGAACTCGCGTTCCAGGCGCTCACGGATCACGTCGAGGTGGAGCAGGCCGAGGAAGCCGACGCGGAAGCCGAAGCCGAGGGCGGCCGAGGTCTCCGGCTCGTAGACGAGCGCGGCGTCGTTGAGCTGCAGCTTGTCGAGGGCCTCGCGCAGGTCCGGGTACTCCGAGCCGTCCAGCGGATAGAGGCCCGAGAAGACCATCGGCTTCGGGTCCTTGTAGCCGCCGAGGGCCACGGTGGCGCCGTTGTGCAGGGAGGTGATCGTGTCACCGACCTTGGACTGACGGACGTCCTTCACGCCGGTGATGATGTAGCCCACCTCACCGACGCCGATGCCGTCGGCCGGGGTCATCTCCGGAGAGGAGACACCGATCTCGAGCAGCTCGTGCGTGGCGCCGGTGGACATCATCCGGATGCGCTCGCGCTTGTTGAGCTGGCCGTCGACGACTCGTACGTAGGTGACGACGCCGCGGTAGGAGTCATAGACCGAGTCGAAGATCATCGCGCGGGCGGGCGCGTCAGCGACGCCGACCGGGGCCGGGATCTCGGCCACGACCTTGTCGAGCAGCGCCTCGACGCCCATGCCGGTCTTCGCGGAGACCTTCAGCACGTCGTCCGGGTCGCAGCCGATGAGGTTCGCGAGCTCCTCGGAGAACTTCTCGGGCTGGGCGGCCGGCAGGTCGATCTTGTTGAGAACCGGGATGATCTTGAGGTCGTTCTCCATCGCCAGATAGAGGTTGGCGAGAGTCTGCGCCTCGATGCCCTGGGCCGCGTCGACCAGCAGGACCGTGCCCTCACAGGCCGCGAGGGACCGTGAGACCTCGTACGTGAAGTCCACGTGCCCCGGGGTGTCGATCATGTTGAGGATGTGAGTGTTGCCCGGGTCCTCGCTCGGGGCCCAGGGCAGACGCACCGCCTGGGACTTGATCGTGATGCCGCGCTCGCGCTCGATGTCCATCCGGTCGAGGTACTGAGCACGCATCTGCCGCTGCTCGACCACACCGGTCAGCTGGAGCATCCGGTCGGCGAGCGTGGACTTGCCGTGGTCGATGTGCGCGATGATGCAGAAATTGCGGATCAGAGCCGGGGCGGTACGGCTCGGCTCGGGCACATTGTTAGGGGTCGCGGGCACGCAGGGTCCTGTCTCTTGAGGCGCCTGTCGCCTCGGGTCGGATCGATACGTAGGTTCCATGGTCCCACGGACGCGGGACTGCGCCCGGTTTGGGCCGCTCGGAGCACGGCTGGTAACGTTGACAGCTGTGTCTCTTGCCCTCTCAGCACGAGGCACCTCAAGAGAAATCACCGGCACGTGGGCGTGAGCTCGCGTGCCTGAACCTGAAAAGGCTCATTTCGTGGCGAACATCAAGTCCCAGATCAAGCGGATCAAGACCAACGAGAAGGCTCGTCAGCGCAACAAGGCTGTCAAGTCCTCCCTGAAGACCGCGATCCGCAAGGCCCGCGAGGCCGTTGCCGCCGGTGACACCCAGAAGGCCGAGGAGCTCACGCGCGAGGCTTCGCGCAAGCTCGACAAGGCCGTCTCCAAGGGCGTCATCCACAAGAACCAGGCCGCCAACAAGAAGTCGGCGCTTGCTTCCAAGGCTTCTTCCCTCAAGGGCTGAGTACCCACTCCCTCACGGGACGGGCACTCCTTTGATGTGATCGCCGGACGGACCCGAGCGGGCCCTCTCTCTCCGCTCCCGGCCGGCACCCCGGATCTGCACGCGACTGCGTTCGCCACGCGGGTGCGGATCCATCGAGCTTGAACCTGAAACCCCGCACAGCGGTCCTTCCCCAGGACGGCTGGCGGGGTTTTGGCGTGCAGGCGGGGTTTTTGGCGTTCCGCGGATACGTGTCCCAGGACCCGCCGTCGGACGGCTCAGCCGCGGCGGGAGCGGGCGGCCCTTGCGATGGTGACCACGGCCTTCTCCAGGGCGTACTCGGGATCGTCCCCGCCGCCCTTGACGCCCGCGTCGGCCTCGGCGACGGCCCGCAGCGCGGCGGCCACGCCGTCCGGTGTCCAGCCCCGCATCTGCTGACGCACCCGGTCGATCTTCCACGGCGGCATCCCCAGCTCGCGGGCGAGATCAGCGGGCCGGCCACCGCGTGCCGACGACAGCTTGCCGATGGCGCGGACCCCCTGGGCGAGCGCGCTGGTGATCAGCACCGGCGCCACCCCCGTCGACAACGACCACCGCAGCGCCTCGAGCGCCTCCGCGGCGCGGCCCTCGACGGCCCGGTCGGCGACGGTGAAGCTGGAGGCCTCCGCCCGGCCCGTGTAGTACCGCGCGACGACCGCCTCGTCGATCGTGCCCTCGACGTCCGCGCCGAGCTGCGTCACGGCGGACGCCAGCTCCCGCAGGTCACTGCCGATCGAGTCGACCAGGGCCTGGCACGCCTCCGGCGTCGCGGAACGGCCGGTCGCCCGGAACTCGCTGCGCACGAACGCCAGCCGGTCCGCCGGCTTGGTCATCTTGGGGCAGGCGACCTCGCGGGACCCCGCCTTGCGGGCCGCGTCGAGCAGCCCCTTGCCCTTGGCGCCGCCTGCGTGCAGCAGCACCAGCGTGATCTCCTCGGCGGGAGCCGCGAAGTAGCCCTTCACGTCCTTGATCGTGTCGGCCGAAAGATCCTGCGCATTGCGTACGACCACGACCTTGCGCTCGGCGAAGAGCGACGGGCTGGTCAGCTCGGCGAGCGTGCCGGGCTGGAGCTGGTCGGAGTTAAGGTCACGCACATCGGTGTCCGCGTCGGCGGCTCGGGCGGCCGCCACCACCTGCTGCACGGCGCGGTCGAGCAGCAGGTCCTCCTGCCCCACAGCGAGGGTGACAGGGGCGAGCACGTCGTCTGTTGAAGTCTTCCTGGCCATCGCGGTCAAGCATCCCACGCGGCACTGACAACCCCCGCCGTGCCGGAGAATGGGCGGGTGACCGATGCACGACATGTACTGGTGCTGCCCGACCGCGACACCGCGGAGGAGGTGGCCGAGGAGCTTCCCGGCCGGTTCGGCGTCACCGAGGAGCCCCAGCTCGTACGGGACGCTCTGGCCGGTGAGGACGACGCCGAGGACGCCCAGTGGCTCGTGGTGATCGAGGACCCCACCGGCCGCCTCGACGCCGCCTCACTCGACGAATTCGCCGCGGAGCACGAGGGCTGGCTCGAAGCGCCTTAGACCGACCGGCAAATGGGGGTGGGTGAAGGAGCGGGGCTGGGTGCGTGCAGTTGCAAGGCGGAGGATTGAGGCATGGCGGAGCCATGGTGATTGACGACAACGCCGATGGGGGTCCCCCCTGCTCGAGCGAAGCCGAGAGCTTGGGGGAGTGCGTGCCCAGCCCCGCGACGCCGCCCCCATTTGCCGGTCGGTCTTAGCCGCGGCGGCCATGGCCGGGCTGCGGGGGCGTCAGCTCTTGGGGACGATCTGGATGTCGAGCTCGATCGTCACGCTGGAGCCGATCGCCGCGATCCCGCGGGCCAGCATCGTCTGCCAGTTGACCGTGAAGTCGTCGCGGTGCAACTCCGTGGTGGCGCGGCAGGCCGCACGGGTCTCCCCCTCCATGCCGTTGCCCAGACCCAGGTACTCCGCGTCGAGCGTGACCGTGCGCGTCACACCGTGCAGGGAGAGAGCGCCGGTGATCGCCCAGCGGCTGCCGCCCTTGTGCACGAACCGCTCGCTGTAGAACTCGAGCGTCGGGAATTGGTCCACGTCGAGGAAGTCGGCCGACCTGAGGTGGTCGTCGCGCATCTTCACGTTCGTGTCGATGGACGACGCGTCGATGACCACGTGCATCGCGGACTGCCCGACCCGCTCGGCGATGTGCAGCGCCCCCGCGAACGTGTTGAACCGGCCGTGGATCCGGGCCAGTCCGATGTGCCGCGCCGTGAACCCGACCGACGAGTGCGCCGGCTCGATCTCCCAGTCCCCGGCGTCGGGCAGGGCGGGCGGCTGGGCGACCTGGAGCATGACGTCACCGAGAGAGGAGTGCGTGCTGTCGCCGACCGTGGCGCTCCCCCGGTACGGCGTGTAGCCCTCCGCCGTGACCGCGAGCCGGTAGTCACCGGCGGGCACGGCCGCGACGAACGAACCGAACGGGTCGGCACCGCCACTCACGACCGTGCGCCCCATGGCGTCGCTCACCGCGAACTCGGCGCCGCGCACCGGCTCGTTGACGGGGTCGAGTACCCGGCAGCTGACGAACCCCGCACCGGGCGGCACGCTCACCCCCACGAGAGGACTTGTTCGTTGAGCCCGGTTCGTACGGTTTCCCAGCCAGCGGCCGAACATGTGCGAGACACCCCAGTGAAGCTTGACACCACCATCAACGAAGATGCATTCGACCACCGTTGTGGCATTCGAGGCAACACGGGCCCACATCGCGGGAATGCCAGGGACTGTTACCCCCTATATAGAGATGCCTGAATTAGTCATTCCGCTTACCGTTTCGCCAGCCCAGAGGCATTTCTACCAGCCGGTAACAGTGCGTTCGGCTCGGGTGCGTGGCACCCGTCACGACCCGCCCGCCACCACACCGAGCCCCGCGCCCTCCCCCTCCCCGGAACGGGCCGACCCGGATCCGTCCTGCCCGGACCCGGTGACCGCCAACGCCCCGTCCCGGTCCGTCCGGAGGACCGCCGCTCCCCCGGCCCGCAACTCCGCGACCGTACGCGCCGACGGATGCCCATATTGGTTGTTCTCACCGCAAGAGATCAGGGCGAGCCGGGGCGCGAGCCGGCGCAGAAGTACCGGATCCTGGTAGGCCGAGCCGTGGTGGGCGACCTTGAGAACGTCCACGGGTGGCAGCGCCGCCGCCACGGGGGATCTCAACAGGGCACGCTGCGCCGGTGGTTCGAGGTCACCCATGAGCAGCAGGGTGAGGCCCGCGGTACGGACCAGCAGGGTGACACTCGCGTCGTTCGGACCGTCCGGGTCCGGGGCGGGTCGCGGCGGCGGCCACAGCACCTGCCATGCGAGCCGGCCCGTCCGCCGCTGCTCCCCCGCGACGGCCCGGGTCATCGTGATGTGCCGCGCCTCCGCCAACCCCCTGACAAAACGCACCTGTTCAGGCGGCTCGTCGAACCCCGTCGTCTCGATCGCCCCCACCTCACGCCCACGCAGCACCCCGGGCAGACCCGCGACATGATCCGCGTGGAAGTGGGTCAGCAGGACGAGCGGGACCCGGGTGATCCCGAGCGAGCGCAGGCAGCGGTCGACCAGCGCCGGATCCGGCCCCGCGTCGACCACCACCCCGGCCCCCGTGCCCGCCGCGAGCACCAGCGCGTCCCCCTGCCCCACATCGCACATCACCATCCGCCACCCCGGCGGGGGCCACCCCGTGATCACCCGGGTCAGGGGCCTCGGCTGCATGACCACGAGAACCAGGAGCAGCACACATATCCCCATGGCCAACGGAGACTTGAGCACCTGACGGCCCACGAGGACCACGCCCAGAGTGACCGCGGCGAGCAACAGCCCGCCCCTCGGGCCACCGGGCCAGTCCACGCCCCCGCCGGGCAGTGCGGCCCCCGCGCGTGCGATGTCCGCGATCCATCCGGCGGGCCAGCTCGCGCACCAGGCAAAGGCCTTCGCGACCGGCATCGCCAGCGGCGCGGCGGCCAGCGCGGCGAACCCCAGCACCGTCGCCGGCGCGACCGCGAACTCCGCGAGCAGATTGCAGGGCACCGCCACCAGGCTCACCCGTGACGCGATGACCGCGACGACCGGCGCACACACTGCCTGCGCCGCGCCGGCCGCGGCGAGCGCCTCCGCCAGGCGCGGCGGACACCTGCGCCGTCGCAGTGCCGCACTCCAGCGCGGGGCCAGGGTCAGCAGCGCACCGGTGGCCAGGACGGACAGCAGGAACCCGTAACTCCGGGCCAGCCAGGGGTCGTACAGCACCAGCAGCAGTACGACCGTGGCCAAGGCCGGGATCAGGGACCTGCGTCGCCCGGTGCCGATGGCGAGCAGCGCGACGGACCCGCAGGCCGCCGCCCTGAGCACGCTCGGCTCCGGCCTGCACACGATCACGAAGCCGAGGGTGAGCGCGCCGCCGAGCACAGCGGTTGCCCGGAGCGGGATCCCCAGCCTCGGCGCGAGGCCACGGCGCTCGGACCGGTGTGCGGTGCCGGGCGGGCCGATGAGCAGAGCGAGCAGGATCGTGAAGTTCGCCCCGCTGACCGCCGTCAGGTGCAGCAGGTCAGTGGCCTCGAACGCCTCGTGCAGCTCGGGCGGGACACGTGAGGTGTCCCCGACGACAAGCCCGGGAAGCAACGCGCGCGCATCCCCCGGGAGCCCCTCGGTCGCCTCCCGCAGCCCACCCCTCAGCTTCCCCGCGAACCGCTGAGCCGTCGAGGGCGCGCCGACGACCCGTGGGCTCTCGTCCCGCCCGACGCGGAGCAGGGCCGCGACCCGACCTCCGCCGGCCGACGCGGGTGCCAGCCCTCCGTGCACGACCAGCCGCGTGCTGGGCAGGAGCGACAGCCACGGCGTCCTCCCCGCGGCGGCGCGATCCACGTCGACGAGGACCAGAACCGGTGTACGCACCCGCGTCCCGGCACCGCCCGAGGATCCGCCCTGCGCGGCGTCGCCGACCTTCAGCACATCGGCGGCGATGACGACGGAGGAGGGAGCCGGGTGGTCCCCCTTCACGCGGGAGCGCGTCAGCCGCGGGTCGGCCGTCACCTCCAACTCGACTGTCACCCGGGCGAATTGCCGGGCAAGCCCGGGAACAGGCCCGCGCGTCAGATCCGCGCCGTGCAAGGCGGCCGAGGCCGCGGACGCGGCAACGCACAGCAGCACGGCGGCCACGGACATACGAGGCCAGAGCGAGAACACTCTGCGGGGAGGGCGGGGTGGCGGTGACCGTAATTCCGGAGGCGGGGGCTGTAGTGGCGGACGTGGCGGCTCCGTCCTCCCTGACCGCCCCCGCGTCGCCCCTCCCAGTAACAACACTCCGGCCACCGCCGCGCAGGTCAGCGCCAGAGCCGTCACCCAGACCGCCGGAGCGTCCAGGGTCACCGCTGCCGTGGCCCACGCCGCGAGTGCCGGAGGGACGAGACGGAGGTCTGCCGGACCCTCCTGCCGAGGGTTCGAGTCACCCAAGGAGGAGTCCGAGGCCGGTGCAACTCCCGTGCTCCTCATGGCCGTACGAGATTCTGGAGGTCGGAGAAACGCCGGTCGCCGATGCCGTTGACCTCGCGCAGCTCGTCGACGGAACGGAACCCCCCGTGCTCGGTGCGGTAGTCGATGATGTGCTGGGCCAGCACGGGTCCGACGCCCGGCAATGTGTCGAGTTGCTCTGCGGTAGCGGTGTTGAGACCGATCGGCCCCACAGGCGCGGCCCCCGTCCCGGCAGAACCCGCAGAACCCGCCGAACCTCCCGAGCCGATCCCTCCCGGCGCCGCTGGTGCGCCCACGACCACCTGCTCACCGTCCGCCAGCAGTCGTGCCCGGTTGATTCCCGTGGGGTCCACGCCCGGGCGGATCCCTCCGGCGGCGCGCAACGCGTCGGCGACCCTGGATCCGGCCGGCAGCCGCTGGATCCCGGGACTCCGCACCTTCCCGCTGACGTCCACGACGATCCCCGCCCCCGACGCCCCGGCCGCCCCATCCGTACCGCCCGCAGCCGACGCCCCGGCCGGGGCGGGTGCCGACGGCCCGGCATCCGGCTCCTGACCGGCGACGGACGAACCCGCCACTTCCTCGGGCACCGCCGATCGGACCACCTCGGGCACGCTCACCGGCTGAGCCCGTCCGGTCCAGAAGTGGTGCACGGCGAAGCCCGCCGCCACGGCCAGGACCACGACCAGAGCGATCACGCTCCGCCGCTCCAGCCCGCACCGCGTCTGCATCCACAGCGGCAGCCGCTCCCGCACGGCAAGCCCAGCCCGCTCCCGCCACGAGGCCGTATCCCTCTCCGCCTCGCCCGCCGGACCGTCCCACTCCTCCCTGAACTCCTCCCTGAACTCCTCCCTGAACTCCTCCCTGAACTCCCCCGGCACCGCACCCACCCCGACCCCGCCCTCGTCGGCACCGGCGTCGGCACCGGCATCGGCATCGGCATCGGCATCGGCATCGGCCCGAGCCCACCGAGGAGGACGTGAAGAGACCGTCCCGGCCCACGGTGGAAGAGGCGGACGCACCGGCGGCACCCACTCGGCCGGATCAGGCGGACTCGGCACACCCTGCGGACCAGGCGGACCGGGCGGACCGGGCGGACCGGGCGAGAGACTCGGCGCACCAGGCAAACCCCGTGAACCCGGCGGCCCACCCCGCCCCTCGGCGAATAACGCCTCCGCCCGCAACCTCAACGCCTCGGCCGACGCCTGCCGATAGCGCCGCCGCACCCGCCTACGCCGCTGCCACGTCCCCGACGCCGCCCCGGCGCCGGACGCCACCCCCGACGCCACATCCCCCGCGGCCGCGTCAAGCGGCTCTGAACGTACCGACGTCTCTGAACGTACCGACGTCTCTGAACGTACTGATGTCCCTGAAAGTGCTGATCCAAGTGCCATGCCACGAACGCTAGGCACTCCGCCGAAACCGCGGTGATCTTGCTCAATTCCCGGGGACAACCCGGCAGTTGTGGATAACTCCGTCACCCACAAGCTCAGCCCAACTCACGGACCACGCCCCCCGGCTCAGAGCACGGCACCACACCGCATCGCACTGCCCCTCACCTCACCGAGGCGAAACAACCGCCCCCAGCAACCCCGGCCCCGTGTGCGCCCCGATCACCGCGCCGACCTCGCTGACATGAAGGTCCATGAGCCCCGGCACCCGCTCCCGCAGCCGGTCCGCGAACGTCGCCGCCCTGTCCGGCGCGGCGAGATGGTGCACCGCGATGTCGACCTCGCTCGTTCCCGCGCGCTCGGCGACGATCTCCTGGAGCCGGGCGATCGCCTTCGACGACGTGCGCACTTTTTCCAGCAGTTCGATACGACCGCCTTCGAGCTGCAACAGCGGTTTCACGGCGAGCGCCGAGCCGAGCAGGGCCTGGGCGGTGCCGATACGGCCACCGCGGCGGAGGTAGTCCAGGGTGTCGACGTAGAAGTACGCGGACGTGGCTGCGGCGCGTTTCTCCGCCGCGGTCACGGCCTCGTCGACCGTGCCGCCGCCGTCGGCCACTTCGGCGGCGGTGAGCGCGCAGAAGCCGAGGGCCATCGCGACCATGCCGGTGTCCACGACTCTGACCGGCACCGGCGCCTCGCGCGCGGCGAGTACCGCGGCGTCGTAGGTGCCGGAGAGTTCGGACGACAGATGGAGCGAGACGACGCTGGTGGCACCCTCTTCGGCCAGCTTGCGATAAGTGGCGGCGAAGATCTCGGGGCTGGGCCGGGACGTGGTCACCGGCCGGCGCTTCTGCAGGGCTTCGGCGAGCGAGCGGGTGGAGATCTCGGCGCCCTCTTCGAGGGCCCGGTCGCCAAGGACCACGGTCAGGGGGACCGCGATGATGCCGTGGCGCTCCATCGTCCGCTGCGGCAGGTAGGCCGTTGAATCCGTGACGATCGCGACATGGCGGGACATGAGCTGGAGATTACCTGCCCGGGCCGGTGGACGGCAGCCCGGCCCCGGTGGCCCGGTCACACGTCAAGTCGTGCTCTCCGGGCGGGCTTTCTTCTGCCAAGGATAGGCCGGGCGCGGGTCGGTGGGCGAGAGCGCGGGCCGGCCGGGCTCCTCGGCCCGCCCGCCGTGCGGAGTCCCTGGCCAGGTCTGATGCGCGGCAGGGCGCTCCGGGGCCGATGCCTCGGGCCACGAGGGCGATGTCTGCGCGGGCTCGGGCGACGGTTCGGTCGTCCAGTGCCGCAGCGCGCCCGCCTCGATGTCGATCTGGGCGCTCAGGGAATCCAGGTCGTCGTCGGCGATCCGGTGGGCGCGGTCCCTGGCCGCCCGGCGCAGGGAGTCGGCCGAGGCGGTGATCTGCTCCGTCCGCTTGCGCAGATCGGGCAGGAGCTCGGCGAGATGCGCCTTGTCCGGCTCGGTCTCAAGACGCTTGAGGTCGTCGTCCAGCTCGTGCCCGTGCACGCTGAGCCGGCCGAAGAGGTCCAGCGACTCCTTGAGCGAGGCGTCCTCGGCCACGCGCGCGTGGAGCGCGTCCTGCGTGGACCTCATCGACGTACGCAGCTTGAGCCGCAGTTGCGCGAGCTCGCCGGCCGCGCCCGGCTGCACGAAGGTCCGCGCCTTGAGCGTCGTGTCCTCGACGGACCGGCGGGCCTGCGCGACCGTGCGGTCCACTCCCCGCTTGGCGGCGCCGACGACCTTCACCGTCACGTACGCGCCCAGGGCCAGGAACAGTACGAACATGAGCGCCACGATCGCGATCACGGCCTCTCCCATGACGCTCCTCCCGACAAGGTCGGCGGTCCGTCCGCCTCTTCCACCGTAAACGGAAAAGGCAGGCCGGAGGTTCCAGCGGAACCCCCAACCTGCCCGTAGGGAACAACCCTGATTTGGCTGTACCGAGTGGTCGCCCAGCACCGGCCACCGCTCACGCGAGGCCGATGTCACCGCTCACGCGGGAACGATGTTCACCAGCTTCGGCGCCCGCACGATGACCTTGCGGATGCCCGCGCCGTCCAGCGCGGCGACGACGCGCTCGTCGGCCAGGGCCACCTTCTCCAGCTCCTCGTCGGAGATCGACGGGGACACCTCCAGGCGCGCCTTGACCTTGCCCTTGATCTGCACGACGCAGGTCACGGACTCGTCCACGACGTACGCGGGGTCGGCGACGGGGAAGTCCTGGTGGACGACGGAGTCGGTGTGGCCCAGCTTGCGCCACAGCTCCTCGGCGATGTGCGGGGCCAGCGGCGCGACCAGCAGCGCCAGGCGCTCGGCCACGCTGCGCGACAGCGGGCCGCCCACCTTGGTCAGGTGGTTGTTCAGCTCGGTGACCTTGGCGATGGCGGTGTTGAACCGCATGCCCTCCAGGTCCTGGCGGACGCCGTCGATCGCCTTGTGCAGGGCACGCAGCGTGGTCTCGTCGATGGCGGAGTCCTCGGTGTCGACGACGGTGACCTCGCCGCTCGCCTCGTCGACGATGTTGCGCCACAGTCGCTGCAGCAGACGGAACTGGCCCACTACCGCGCGCGTGTCCCACGGCCGCGAGACGTCCAGGGGGCCCATCGCCATCTCGTACAGACGCAGGGTGTCCGCGCCGTACTCGGCGCAGATCTCGTCCGGCGTGACGGCGTTCTTCAGGGACTTGCCCATCTTGCCCAGCAGGCGGGAGACCTTTTCGCCCTCGTAGTAGTACGCGCCGTCGCGCTCCTCGACCTCGGCGGCGGGCACCGCGATGCCGCGGCTGTCGCGGTACACGTAGGCCTGGATCATGCCCTGGTTGTACAGCTTGTGGAACGGCTCGGCCGACGAGACGTGGCCCAGGTCGAACAGCATCTTCGACCAGAAGCGGGCGTACAGCAGGTGCAGGACTGCGTGCTCGGCGCCGCCCACGTACAGGTCGACGCCACCGGTCGGCTGACCCTCACGGGGGCCCATCCAGTACTGCTCGATGGCCGGGTCGACCAGCTTCTCGCTGTTGTGCGGGTCCAGGTAGCGCAGCTCGTACCAGCACGAACCCGCCCAGTTGGGCATGGTGTTGGTCTCGCGGCGGTACTTCTTGGGTCCGTCGCCCAGGTCCAGCGTGACGTGGACCCAGTCGCCGTTGCGGGACAGCGGTGTCTCGGGCTGGGTGTCGGCGTCGTCCGGGTCGAACGTGCGGGGGCTGTAGTCGTCGACCTCCGGCAGCTCCAGCGGCAGCATCGACTCGGGCAGCGAGTGGGCGACACCGTCCTCGTCGTAGACGATCGGGAAGGGCTCGCCCCAGTAGCGCTGGCGGCTGAACAGCCAGTCACGCAGGCGGAAGTTGACGGTGCCTCGGCCGATGCCGGTGCGCTCCAGCCACTCCGTCATGCGCGCCTTGGCGTCGGTGACGCCCAGGCCGTCGATGGAGATCTGCTCGCTCGCGGAGTTGACCAGCCGCGCCTCGTAGGAGGCGAACGCGTCGTCCCATGTGGCGGTGTCGGTGCCGCGGTCGTCCGAGGGCTCCACGACGCAGCGCATCGGCAGCTCGAAGGCGCGCGCGAACGCGAAGTCGCGGGTGTCGTGGGCGGGGACGGCCATGATCGCGCCGGTGCCGTAGCCCATCAGGACGTAGTCGGCGATGAAGACGGGAACCTGCTCGCCGCTGACCGGGTTGGTCGCGTACGCGCCGGTGAAGACGCCGGTCTTGTCCTTGGCCTCGGCCTGGCGCTCGACATCGGACTTCGAGGCCGCCTGCTTGCGGTAGGCGGCGACGGCCTCGGCGGGCGTCGCGTGGCCGCCCGTCCAGACGTCGTGCGTGCCCTCGGGCCAGGCGGCGGGGACGATCCGGTCCACCAGGTCGTGCTCGGGCGCCAGGACCATGTACGTGGCGCCGAACAGGGTGTCCTGACGGGTGGTGAAGACGGTGATGGCCTCGTCGCCGACGGGGAAGTCGACGCGGGCGCCCTCGGAGCGGCCGATCCAGTTCCGCTGCTGCAGCTTGATCGCCTCGGGCCAGTCCAGGGCGTCCAGGTCGTCCAGCAGGCGGTCCGCGTAGGCGGTGATGCGCATGTTCCACTGGCGCAGCTTGGCCTTGAAGACGGGGTAGTTGCCGCGCTCGGAGCGGCCGTCGGACGTGACCTCCTCGTTGGCCAGGACGGTGCCCAGGCCGGGGCACCAGTTGACGGGCGCCTCGGAGGCGTAGGCCAGCCGGTACTCGCTCAGTACGTCGGCCCGCTCGGCGGCGTTCAGCTCGTGCCACGCGCGCGTGGAGTCCGGTACGGCGCGTTCACCGCTCTCGAACTGCGCGATCAGCTGGTCGATCGGACGGGCCTTCTTCGCCTCGTCGTCGTACCAGGAGTTGAAGATCTGGACGAAGATCCACTGGGTCCACTTGTAGTACTCGGGGTCGATCGTGGCGAACGACCGGCGCTTGTCGTGGCCCAGACCCAGCCGGCGCAGCTGGGACTTCATGTTGACCATGTTGGCTTCGGTGGACGTGCGCGGGTGGGTGCCCGTCTGCACGGCGTACTGCTCGGCGGGCAGGCCGAAGGCGTCGAAGCCCAGGGTGTGCAGGACGTTGTGCCCGTTCATGCGCTGGAAGCGCGCGAAGACGTCCGTGGCGATGTAGCCCAGCGGGTGGCCGACGTGCAGGCCCGCACCCGAGGGGTATGGGAACATGTCCATGACGAACTTCTTCGGCTTGGCGGCCAGCGCCCTGTCCGCCTCGGTCCCGCCCGCCAGGTCACCGCTCGGGTTCGGCGCCTCGTACGTGCCGTCGGCGTCCCAGAAGTCCTGCCAGCGTGCCTCGATGTCGGCGGCCATCGCCGCCGTGTAGCGGTGCGGCGCGGCCACCTCGGAAGCGGCAGCGGAATTCGTCTCGCTCATGATCCTCAAAGCTCCATCGATCGTCTCTGCTTACGGAACTGACCGCGCTGGCCAAACAAAAATGCCCCTCGCACAGGAGGGGGCGCCGCGCCGATTCCGATCCGCGATTCGTCAGCGGTCGGGACTGATCAGCGCGGCTCGCTAAGCAGAAGGCGTACGGCACGCATGGCGTCAGGGTACCGCAGGGCCCACACGGGCCGCGACGGGCTTACCGGGGAGGCCCGCGGGACGGCCGCGGAAGGGCCGGAGGAGGCCTTCGGAAGGTGCATGGGCCAAGGGTTACCCCGCGTACCGACCCCTATCGGGGCAACACAAAGTCCACACCTCCGATAGATAACAACGAGATAACTCAAACCCCGTACTGGCTGGTATGGGTCGACCTAGAGTGCGGCAGCGGGACCACTTTGCCGAACCATTCGGAGTCGCCCCCATGAACCCTCCACTGAACTCCCCGTTGAACTCCCCGACGAACGGGCAGCCGCTGAATCCGTTCCCCCAGCTTCGAAATACCCGGCGCCCCCGGCGCAGGATCCGCCCGTCCCCCGCACCCAGCCGGACGGCACGAGGGGCCCTGTGCGCGGCGGCGCTGCTGCTGATACCCCTCGTGGTCCTCGTCGGGAGCGACGCCTTCCGCGCCGCGCTCGACTTCACCACCGGGGTGCTGTCCCTGGTCTCCCTGACGGCGTCCGTCGTCTGGGGCCTGGTCGCCTCCGACCGGCTGTTCCTGACCTCGCGCCAGCGCCTGCTCTCCCAGGGCGTGCACCGGGCCACGGCGGTCGCCTCGATCGGCTTCCTGCTGCTGCACGTCACGGTCAAGCTGGCCCTCGACCATGTGTCCGTGGTCGGCGCGCTGATCCCCTTCGGGCTCGGCGTGACCGGCAGCGCGGGCCTGATCGGCCTCGGCTCGCTCGCCGGGCTCCTGATGGTCACCACCGGCGTCACCGGCGCGCTGCGCAAGGCCTTCGCCTCCCCGGCCCAGATCGCCTCCCGCTGGCGCGCCCTGCACATGCTGGCCTACCCCGCCTGGTGCTCCGCGCTGATCCACGGCCTGTACGCGGGCCGGCAGCCGAAGACCTACGTGGTGGTCCTGTACTGCCTGTGCCTGGTCGCTGTGGGCGGTGCGGTCGCCCTGCGCGCGGCGCCGGGACCGATCAAGCGCAAGGTCGCCGCCCGCGTCCTCGCGCTCCTCGACGGCGACGGCAGGACTCAGGGCACCCGCCGTAGGGACGTCACCGAATCCCCGCTGCCCGGCAGCGCCGGCCGCCCCGCGCCGTCCGACCCCCGCTTCGACGTGGACCGCGAGCCCCCGCCGCGGCCGCGCGACAACCCGCTCCAGATGCCGTCCCCCGGCATGCCACCGCTGTACGAGGCTCCGGCGCGCCCCGCGTTCGAGCCGCGCCCCGCCACCGCGGGCATCGGCTTCTCGGCCGCCTACCGGGCGGTCTCGACCCCGGCGGACCCGCTCTTCGGCGCCCCGCCCCCCGGGGACCCGCTGACCCTCCTGGACCTCCAGCCCACCGAGGCCCTCCCGTTCGTCGACCCCGAGCCCCCCGAGCGCTGGCCGGCCCCGTCCCCGCCGCCCCCCGCGCCGGCACCCCCCTCGGCGTACGACCCCACTCTCGACACCCCCTACGGCGGCATCCCGAGCTTCGAGGAAGAGTCCGCCACCGAAACGCTGCCCGGCCCGTTCCAGGCCCCCGCCGCGGGTGAGCCCTGGAACACGCCGCCCGGAGGCATTCAGTGAACACCGCGCTGCCCGACGTCCCCGAAGTCCGCGTCGTCGGTCTCCCCCAGCTCACCTCGGGCTTCGACCTGGTCGAGCGACTCGACCTCGACATGCATCTGAAAGTGCACGGCCCGCTCGAACCGATGGGCGGTGAGCAACTGGCCGCGCTGGCCGGGCAGATATCGCTGCGCGGCCGCGGCGGCGCGGGGTTCCCCTTCGCCAAGAAGCTGCGCGCCGTCGCCCAGTCCGCGATACGCCGCGGGGTGCGCCCCGTCGTCGTGGTCAACGGCAGCGAGGACGAACCCGCCTGCCGCAAGGACACGGTGCTGATCAACCGCGCCCCGCATCTCATCCTCGACGGCGCGCTCCTGGTCGCCGAGGCGCTCGGCGCCCGCACCCTCGTGGTGGGCGTGACCCGCGACTCCACCGAGGCGTCCATGCAGGCCGCGCTCCTCGAAAGGGGACTGTCCAACCGCCGTGGCGCCCCGCTACGCGCGCGCGTGCAGCGCAACCCCGTACGCATGGTCACCGGGGAGTCCTCCGCGCTGATCCGCTCGGCGGACGGCGGACCCCCGGTGCCTCCGGGCCGCAAGGTGCGCGCCTCCGACTCCGGGGTGGGCGGCGCGCCCACCCTGCTGTCGAACGCCGAGACGTTCGCCCAGCTCGCCGTCGCGGCCCGCACCGGGCCCGAGCGCTACTGCCGCACGGGCCTGCGCGACGAGCCCGGCACGATCCTGCTGACCCTCTCCGGAGCCGTCGCCCGCCCGATGGTCCTCGAAGTGCCGGCGGGGGTGCCCCTGCGGTACGTGCTCCAGCTCGCGGGCGCCCCGCCGATGCCCCAGGGCGTGCTCACGGGCGGCTATCACGGCAAGTGGCTCGACGCCTTCGCGGCGCAGGAGGCGGTGGTCTCCCGCGCCTCCCTGGAGGCCGCCGGTGGCGCGCTCGGCGCGGGCGCGATCCTGCCGATCGGCCCGGACACCTGCCCGCTCGGCGAGGCGCTGCGGGTTGCGCAGTGGCTGGCCTCGGAGAGCGCGGGCCAGTGCGGGCCCTGTTATCTGGGTCTGCCGGCGGCGGCGCGCGGCCTGGAGGACGTACTGAACGGCGGCGGCCCCACCGCCCTCGAAGCCCTCCAGCAGGTCACCAGGGCGGTGAAGCGGCGCGGCGCGTGCAAGCACCCGGACGGTTCGGCGGCGTTCCTGGAGTCGACGGTCTCGGCGTTCACGGACGATCTGGCCGCGCACGTCCTGGGCGGCGGCTGCGGGCGCCCGGTGCAGGGCGTACTGCCCCTGCACACGGAGGCGCCGCAGGGCGAGTCCCCCAGCGGCCGGCGGCTCGCGGTGGACTGGACGCTGTGCGAGGGCCACGGCCTGTGCGCGGACATCGTGCCGGAGCTGATCCAGCTGGGCCCCGACGGCTATCCCTCGGTGGCGGAGGCCCCGGTGGCGCGCTATTCGGAGGCGCGGGCCGTACGGGCCGTGCGCCGGTGCCCCGCGCTGGCGCTGCGTATCGAGGAGGACCCGGCGGCGGTTCCGGCCCGTCCGGCCCTGCCGCCCGCGCTCCCGCCGGGCCGGGGACGCAGGGCGCTGGGCAGCGGGCGCGGCTGACCCCGCGAACGCGCCCCGCGGGGCTGCGTGACGGCATACGAAAGCGGGCCACCCTGTTCGGGTGGCCCGTCTTCATGTCCATCTGCTGTGGAGCTAAGGAGAATTGAACTCCTGACCTCCTGCATGCCATGCAGGCGCTCTACCAACTGAGCTATAGCCCCTTGCGGCCACGCGGCGGAGCCGCATGTTCACCGTGTCGCCCGGTTTCCCCGGCGGCGACGCCAACATTACCGGGCACCCGGTGCATCACCAAATCGTTTCCACCTCGGTCCGATTTGCCCGAATTTACGCCACCCTCAGGCCGTGGCGAACGAATAGAACCGCTTGAGCGTGCAGTGCTCGTCGAGCAGCCGGCCGTAGATCGGCTCGCCCTCCAGCTCCCGATATGTCTCGATCGGGTCGCCCTTTATGATCAGCGCCCGCGCGCACTCCTCGCACCAGTACTGGTAGTCGGGGTTGACCGGCTCCATGTCCCTGACGATGGGCGTGCCGCTGCCGCACCAGTCGCACGTCCTCCTGTGTGCACCCATCGATCAGCTCCAGCTGTGGCCGCAGGCCGTGCACACGTACGAGATCCCGCCGTTGTCGCCGAGCATCTGCGCGACGTGGAAGGAGCCGCAGGACGGACAGTCGAGGAAAGAGGAAGAAGAGGGGGAAGGAGAAGGGGAAGTCATGTGCTGCCCGCAATGGGCTGCTTCGGCCGGTCTCACTGTCACGCCGAGGGGGCGGTCGGCCGCCTCGGTGATGCGCGCGGGCATCGCGTTCTCCCTCCCGTCGGGCCGTCTTCGCCGATCGGACGCGGCCCTCTACCGGCCGTCCGATTCTGCCACGGCCGGAGCGTCACGGTCAGCGACGCATGAGTACCGGTCCGGACACGGCGCCGAGTTCGCCCGCTCCGGCCAGCACTTACGCACACACCCACACACGAGGACCACATCCGCAGACCTATACGCCCCTGGGACACCAAGCGCCTCAAGGCAGTTGGGAAAACTGTGCCGGGTAACAAAAAATCCCGCCCTTACCCGGACGGGATCTTTGAGAAGCAGACGCTTCGACTGTGGAGCTAAGGAGAATTGAACTCCTGACCTCCTGCATGCCATGCAGGCGCTCTACCAACTGAGCTATAGCCCCTTGCGTTCTCCCCGCTCTGCGCGGCTGCGAACAAGAAGAACTTTAGCCTGCGACCTGCCGGAAAGTGAAATCCGGCCGTCCGGCCCCTGTCGGGGGCTCAGTCGTCGTCGCCGAGCACAGGCTCCGGGAGCGTGCCCGCGTTGTGCTCGAGCAGCCGCCAGCCGCGTGCCCCCTGGCCGAGGACGGACCAGCAGCAGTTGGAGAGTCCGCCGAGACCTTCCCAGTGGTGGGACTCGAGACCGAGGAGGCGCCCGATGGTGGTGCGGATCGTGCCGCCGTGGCTGACCACGACGAGCGTGCCGTCCTGCGGCAGCTTCTCCGCGTGGCTGAGCACGACGGGGGCTGCCCGGTCGGCGACCTCCGTCTCGAGCTCGCCGCCGCCGCGGCGCACCGGCTCGCCGCGCTTCCACGCGGCGTACTGGTCGCCGTAACGGCCGATGATCTCGTCGTGCGTGAGGCCCTGCCACTCACCGGCGTAGGTCTCGCGCAGGTCCTCGTCGTGCGTGACGTCGAGGCCCGTGAGCGCGGCCAGCTCGGCGGCCGTGGCGGCGGCCCTGCTGAGGTCGGACGCGACGATGGCGTCCGGCTTCAGCGAGGCGAGCAGCCGGGCGGCCCGGCGAGCCTGGGCGACGCCGGTCTCGGTCAGGCCGATGTCCGTGGAGCCCTGGAAGCGGCGCTCCAGGTTCCAGGCGGTCTGGCCGTGCCGCCACAGGATGACGCGCCGTCCGCGGGCCGGTCCCCCGGCCGCGTCGGCGCCGGCCCCCGCCGCGGTCAACGCAGCTCTCCGCCCAGCTCGCGAAGCTCCTCGGCCTCCTCCGCGGCCTGCGTCCGCTGGGCGTACTCCGCGGCCTTGCCACGGGTGGCCTTGGCGTCCTCGGGAAGCTCCAGCTCGGGGCAGTCCTTCCACAGGCGCTCGAGGGCGTAGAAGACGCGCTCCTCGCTGTGCTGGACGTGAACGACGATGTCGACGTAGTCGAGGAGGATCCAGCGGGCGTCGCGGTCGCCCTCGCGGCGGACCGGCTTGGCGCCGAGCTCCTTGTTCAGGCGCTCCTCGATCTCGTCGACGATCGACTTGACCTGGCGGTCGTTGGGCGCGGAGGCCAGCAGGAAGGCGTCGGTGATCGACAGCACATCGCTGACGTCGTACGCGATGATGTCGTGCGCGAGCTTGTCGGCAGCCGCCTGTGCGGCGGTGGTGATGAGCTCGAGGGAACGGTCAGTGGCGGTCACTACAAGGCTTTCCGTCGGCGGGCAGTAATCCCCTGAAGGGATACCCCAAGGGTCTCACGGACCGCCGACGGCCCTTACTGGATTCTCCGGGCCCCGGGGCCGCGCCCCCCGGGGCCGGGCCCGCCTACTGTCCGCCCGTGTAGTTCTGGCCGAGGACCACGGACACGTCCGCGTTCGCCACGGTCTTCCCCTTGCGCACCGCGCTCGTCGGCAAGCCCAGGGTCTTGGCGACCTCGACGGCGTCCTGCTTGCGGTCGGCGTCCTGGTACGTGACCTGCGACGCGGCCTGGGCCGCGGTGCCCGTCCCGGCGTCGACGAAGGTGTAGCCGCCGTTCACGAGCGTGACCCTGGCCTTCTCCGTGCGGGCCTTCACGCCGGTGGCGTTCTTGATGCCGACGCGTACGGAGGCGTCCTTGCCCGGGTTCTTGACGGTGCCGCCGAGGACGTCCTTGACGACGCTGTCGGTGGCCTGCTCGGACAGGGTGCCGTCCTGCTGCACGGGCAGCAGCGCGGTCTTGTAGTCGCCGCCCTTGGCCCGGTCGGCGAGCTTGGCGAGGAACGCGCCGAGGTCCTTCTCGCCCAGCGACGGGTCGAGGATCTGGGCGAGGGACTGGACGGTGACGGTGGCGGCGTGCGGGTCGGACGACAGCTTGCGCAGCACGCCCTGCATGACCTGGCCGAACCGCATGAGCTGAGCGGTCTCGGACTCGCCCGGAGCGCGGTAGGTGGCGTACGCGACGGCCATGGGGCCGCTCAGCGTCTGCTGACTGCCCTTCTTGACCAGCGGGGACGTCGCCTTCTTCCCGGACTTGGCGGCCGGGTCGGGGACGTCGGCGTTCGTGTCGATGTCGATGTTGCCGACGAGTTCGACGAGGTTGTTGAGGTACGGGGTGTCGAGCCGCCACGTGCCCTCGACGTCCGTGCCGAGGACGGTGTCGATGGCGTCGCGCGTGCCGGAGGACCCGTCGCCGTCGACGGACTTGCCGAGCGTCGTCGCGCTGCCCTCGTCGTCCGTCAGGGCAAGGGAGTTGGGGAGCAGGACGGTGGTGCCCTGCTTGGTGGTGGTGTTGTTGACGAGCAGCGCCGTGGAGGTGCCGCCGCCCTTGGTGTTGTGCAGATGGACGACGATCACGTCGCGGTTCTGCGGGCCCGCGGTGTCTGCGGCGCCCTTGCCGGAGTCGGCGGAGCCGAAGCCGGGCAGCTTGCCCGCGTACCAGAGGTAGCCGACGCCGCCGGTCACGCAGAGCACGAGGACGACGACGAGGGCGACGACCCGGCTGCGGCCGCGGCGGCGTGCCTCCTCGCGGCGCTCGGTGCGCGACTCGGTGAACTTCAGCCAGTCGATGACGTCTTCGGAGTTCTCGTCCGGCTCCTCGACGAAAGAGAACTGCTCGGTGCGGTACTCGGGCGCCCCGTCGCGCTCGCGCGCCGCGGGCTCGGTCCGGGGAGCGGCCTGCGCCGGGATGTGGGCGGTCGCGGTCTGCTCCTCGACCCGCTGCTGCTGCCCCGTTCCCGCGGCAGCCCCGTAGGGGTCGTAGGAAGGGGGCGGCCCCTGCTGCGCGGGCGCACCCGCCCCGTAGGGGTCGTACGTGTCGTACGAGGGCACCGGCGGCTGCTGGCCGGTGGCGTACGGGTCGTAGCCGTAGCCCTGGTTCCCCTGGCTTGGGGGCTGCTGCGGATACTCGTACTGCGCAGGCTGCTGGGGCACCTGCCGGTACACGGGCTGCCCGTACTCGTCGTAGCCGACGAGCTCGTACTGGTCGGACGTGTTGGACGCGTCCCCCGAGTAACTGCCCGAGTAACCGTCGTATCGGTCGTTCACCGGTGCCCCTCTCGGCTCACTCGCCGCGGTACAGCTCGCGCTTGTCGATGTAGCGCACCACACCGTCCGGGACCAAGTACCAGACGGGGTCGCCCTTGGCGACCCTCGCACGGCAGTCCGTGGACGAGATGGCGAGGGCCGGCACCTCGACGAGCGAGACACCGCCCTCCGGCAGACCGGGGTCGGTCAGCGGGTGGCCCGGCCGGGTGACCCCGATGAAGTGCGCCAGGGAGAACAGTTCTTCCGTGTACCGCCAGGTGAGGATCTGGCCCAGGGCGTCGGCGCCCGTGATGAAGAAGAGGTCCGTGTCCGGATTGAGCGCGCGCAGATCGCGCAGCGTGTCCGTGGTGTACGTCGGCCCGCCGCGGTCGATGTCGATGCGGCTCACCGAGAACTGCGGGTTCTCGGCGGTCGCGATGACCGTCATCAGATAGCGGTCCTCGGCCGGGGTGACCAGGCGGTCCGTCTTCTGCCACGGCTGCCCGGTCGGCACGAACACGACCTCGTCGAGGTGGAACTGTGCGGCGACCTCGCTGGCCGCCACGAGGTGTCCGTGGTGGATCGGGTCAAACGTTCCGCCCATGACGCCGAGACGCCGCTTGGCGGTGCTGATCCGGGCCCGGTCCGGGCCGCCCGCCGGGCCGTTGACCGGGCCGGTAGGCATGTCCTGCTCTCCCATGCGTGCAGAGCCTACTGGCCCGGTCGGGGTGCCTTCGCCGTCAGGGCCTAGCGGTCCCGGTTGAAGCGGGTGACGATCCACAGCATCAGCAGCAGGAGGAACAGGGCGCCGCCGCCGGTGAGGTAGGGGCTGAGGCTCGGGTGGTTGCCGCCGTCCTCGCCGCCCTCGGCGGCGAGGGTGGCCAGCTGGGCAGCGGTGCTGTGGAGGCTCATCGTCAGCAGGACCTATCCGGGTGAGACGGGATGGGGAGTCGGGCTCTGGGTGGTGACATGAGGTCTGGATAAAGACTTCCCGCTCATCGTATGCGGGGGTGTCCTCGGCGATCACGCCGACTCTGCCGTATGCGTGTCCGCCCCGCAGCCGCGTCAGTCGTCGCGCTTGTAGCCGCGCAGCAGGAACCAGCCCAGGAACACGCTGCCGAGGACGCCCACGACGATCACGGTGCGCAGGAGATTGCCGGCGCCCTGCTGGTCGGAGGCGGCGGCGCTGACCACCTGGGTGAGCCAGGCGGCGTCGGGTGTGTGCTCCATGGCGTTTAGCTCCTTCGGTGTGCTGCCCCGCCACGGTATCTCCGCCTACTGTGGAGACCTCCTCGGGGGCACAACCGAACACGACGGCACACGAACATGGGGGACGCATGCCCGACGTCAACGACGGCAACGACGACCAGCGCGAGCACGTACCGAGCAGGCAGCGCCGGCGCTTCGAGGGGATCTCCTCGCGGGCGTACGAGCACCCGGCGGACCGATCGGCCCTGGTGGCGCTGCGCAAGCTCAGCGGTTTCGACACGGTGTTCAAGGCGCTCAGCGGACTGCTGCCCGAGCGGAGTCTGCGCCTGCTGTTCCTGTCGGACTCGGTCCGGGTCTCCGACGAGCAGTTCGCGCACCTCAACGACATGCTGCGGGACGCCTGTTACATCCTGGACCTGGAGAAGGTCCCGCCGATGTACGTCACCCAGGACCCCCAGCCGAACGCGATGTGCATCGGCCTGGACGAGCCGATCATCGTCGTCACGACCGGCCTGGTGGAGCTGCTCGACGAGGAGGAGATGCGGGCGGTCGTCGGCCACGAGGTGGGCCACGCGCTGTCCGGCCACTCGGTCTACCGGACGATACTGCTGTTCCTGACCAGCCTGGCGCTCCGCGTCGCGTGGATCCCGCTCGGCAACTTCGCGATCATGGCGATCGTCACGGCGCTGCGCGAGTGGTTCCGCAAGTCGGAGCTGTCGGCGGACCGCGCCGGCCTGCTGGTCGGCCAGGACCTCAAGGCGTCGATGCGCGGCCTGATGAAGATCGCGGGCGGCAACCATCTGCACGAGATGAACGTGGACGCGTTCCTCAAGCAGGCCGAGGAGTACGAGGCCGGGGGCGACCTGCGCGACTCCGTGCTGAAGATCCTCAACGTGATGCCGCGCACGCACCCCTTCACCACGGTCCGCGCGGCCGAGCTGAAGAAGTGGGCCGCGACCCGCGACTACCAGCGGATCATGGACGGCCACTACCCGCGCCGCACCGAGGACAAGGACACCTCGGTCACCGACTCGTTCCGGCAGTCGGCCTCGCACTACGCGGACAACATGCGCAACTCCAAGGACCCGCTGATGAAGCTGGTCACGGACATCGCGGGCGGCGCGGGCGACCTGGGCGGCAAGCTGCGCGGCAGGTTCGGCGGCGGCGGAAACGGCGGCGCGAACACGGGCAACCACGGGACTCCGGACGACGGCGAGTAGGTCCCGGGCTCAGAGCGAAGGCTGGGCGCCGGGCGCGAGGGCACCGCACAGCGAGGTGGTGCCGCCCGTGGCGAACGGGTCGGTGACGGCCGGGCCGCCCTCCTTCGGTGTCTGCCCCGCGAGCAGCGGGTGCAGATGCGCGGTCGAGTCGACGGAGCAGGACAGCGGCCCGGCCTGCACATAGCTGACGAGCACCTCGGCCTGGTGCATGCGCAGGTCGTCCCGGTCGAAGCGGAAGTGCAGCTCGCGGCGGACGGTGAACAGGGACGCCTTCGCGTCGGATCCGGCGCCGGCCGGGCGCAGCGCGTAGACGAAGGTGTGGTCGGAGGCGACCTCCAGGGTGTCCGCGTCGGACTCCGTGGCGCGCAGGGTGCCGTGGACGCGGATCCCGGTGTCGGCGAGCGCGGCCTGCTTCGGGTCGAAGCGGACGACCCAGCCGGTGGCCTCGTGCCGTCCGTCGGCGGCGGGCCGGTCGAAGCTCCGGTCGAACTGGTCGAGCTGCTGCGGGTCGAGCAGGATCCGCACGGGCCGCACCGCCTTCCCGGTGAGCACGTCGGGGTCGAGCGAGGACTCGACGAGGTAGTCCTTGGCGGTGGTCAGGGCGGCGAAGACCTGACTCTCGGAGAAGTGCGAGGTGTGCCGGGCCGGTGGGAGGGCGATGCCCTCGGCGGCCGTCCCGAACTGGGCGGCGGGACTGTGCTCGTAGAGCTCGGACACCGAGACCGCGCCGGGCACCCGGCCCGGCGGCGAGAGCGGGATGACGGTCATCCGCAGCGGTTCGGGCCGGCGGGCCGCGGTGACGCCCTGGTAGGGGTTGCGTACGCCCATGTAGATCGCGGTGCCGAACGCGATGACGATCAGGATGACGAGGATGACGGCCTGCCGGGTGAAGCCGCGGCGCAGTCCGGGGCGCCGGCGTACGGCGGGCGCGTGGTCGGTGATGCGCTCCTGCGCGGAGAACTCCTGGAGCCGGGCAGCTCGGATGAACGACTCGTCGAAGACGACGGATCGGTACTCGTCCTCGCCACCACCGCCGGGAGCGCTCTCGGGGGTCCCCTCCGGTGGGTCTCCTGGCTCGCCCATACCTTCAGGGTAGGTCTGCGGGGGGTCCGATAAACGCCCTGGTACGCGACAACTTCCGACAGGGTCTCAACCCTGTGCTGACGGGGTGTACCCGTCCGTGGTCAGGGGATCCGCGGGGTCGCGGGGACCGGTGACTGGGAGTAGTCGGCGGAGGCGCTGGGGGCGGACGGGAAGCCCTTCTCCAGCTCGGTCGTCGCGGGCGGCGGCACCCGGTCCTGGCGGCCGCCCGACGAGGCGCCGCGGTAGACGGCGGTGAAGGCGAGCGCGACCATGCCGATGCCCATGACGAGGGCGAGCAGCCAGGCGACGGGGCGGCGCCAGCGCACCTTCGCGGCGTACGCGCCGGGGCGCGGGTAGCCGTCCTCGTCGACATCGGGGTCGTAGAGGTCGTCGGCGTCCGGGCCGTGGCCGTAACCGCCTCGCGGGTCGGGGTCGTACCCGTCGTCGTAGAGGTCGTCGTCGACCGCGGAGCCACGCGTGCGGGCCCTTCGTGCCTCGGCTTCCTGGGCCTCGGCGCGCGCCTGCGCCGCGGCGAGCAGCCGCTCGACCGCGGTCGGTTCATGGACCTCGGCGGCCTGCACGAAGTCCTCGTCGAAGACCACGGAGGCGAACTCTTCGTCCGCACCCCCGCGGTCGCGGTCGTCGTCGGGCTCCCAGCCGTCAGGGAACGGCGTGCCCCCCACGTCCTCCGGCACGCGTCCAGAGTAGACCTGGGGGGTCGTTTTGGGCAGTCGGTGCGGGAATTCCCTTTGTTCCCGTCCGTATGCCCACGGCTACCGGATGTGGCCGTCGCCCGTGACGATGTACTTGGTGCTCGTCAGCTCCGGAAGGCCCATGGGGCCCCGGGCGTGGAGCTTCTGGGTGGAGATGCCGATCTCGGCGCCGAAGCCGAACTGGCCGCCGTCCGTGAAGCGTGTCGAGGCGTTCACGGCGACCGTCGTGGAGTCGACCAGTTGGGTGAAGCGGCGGGCCGCCTGCTGCGAGGTGGTGACGATGGCCTCGGTGTGGCCGGACGACCAGAGGCGGATGTGCTCCACGGCGGCGTCCAGGGAGTGCACGACGGCGGCCGCGATGTCGTACGAGAGGTACTCGGTCTCCCAGTCCTCCGGGGTCGCCTCGACGACGGTGGCCTTGGAGCCCTCGGCGTACGCCAGGACGCGCTCGTCGGCGTGCACGGTGACGCCGGCCTCGGCGAGGGCCGCGAGGGCGCGGGGCACGAAGGCGTCGGCGATGTCCTGGTGGACGAGGAGGGTCTCGGCGGCGTTGCAGACGCTGGGGCGCTGCGCCTTGGAGTTGATCAGGATGTCGACGGCCATGTCGAGGTCGGCGTGGGCGTCGACGTAGACGTGGCAGTTGCCGGTGCCGGTCTCGATGACGGGGACGATCGAGTTCTCGACGACGTTCTTGATGAGGGAGGCGCCGCCGCGCGGGATGAGGACGTCGACCAGGCCGCGGGCCCGCATCAGCTCGGTGACGGAGTCGCGGCCCTCGCCGGGCACGAGCTGGATGGCGTCCGCGGGCAGCCCGGAGCCGCCGACGGCGTCGCGCAGCACCCGCACGAGGGCGGTGTTGGACTCGTACGCGGACGAACTGCCGCGCAGGAGAACGGCGTTGCCCGACTTGAGGCAGAGGGCGGCGGCGTCCACGGTCACGTTCGGGCGGGCCTCGTAGATGATGCCGACGACGCCGAGCGGGACACGGACCTGGCGCAGGTCGATGCCGTTCGGGAGGGTGTTGCCGCGGACGACGGTGCCGACCGGGTCGGGCAGGGCGACGACGTCGCGCACGTCGGCGGCGATGGCGCGGACCCGCTCGGGCGTGAGCGTGAGGCGGTCGATGATCGACTCGCTCGTGCCGGCCTCGCGGGCGCGGGCGATGTCCTTGGCGTTCGCCTCGACGATCTCGGCCGTGCGCACTTCGAGGGCATCGGCGATCGCGGCGAGGGCATCGTCCTTCGCGGCCCGCGGCAGCGGGGCGATCACACCGGCCGCGGACCGGGCGCGGTAGGCGGCCTGGGTGACGGGGGTCATCGAGTCGTACGGCGAGAGCGAGGTCATATCGGCAGGGTAATGGGCGCGGCGGGGCCGTCCGGCGGCTGTTCCGAACCCTGAGATGTGACCTAAAACGGGTGTACGCCGACCGGGGTGGCCGGCAGGGGCCCGTACCCCTCGGCGATGCGCTGGTGGTACGTGTCGCGGTCGATGACCTCGAGGCCGACGATCTCCCACGGCGGGAGCTGGGAACTCTGGCGGTGCTCGCCCCACAGGCGCAGCGCCACGGCGGCCGCGTCGTGCAGGTCTCGGGCCTCTTCCCAGTAGCGGATCTCGGCGTGGTCGACGGCGTACCGGCTCGTCAGCAGAAAGGGGTGGTCATGCGCCAGTTGTTCGAGTCCCCGCCGCACCTCCGCGAGGGGCGCGTCGGCGCCGGAGACGCTGAGAGTGACATGCCAGAGGCGGGGGCCTTCCTCCGTCACGACGCTCTCCTCCTGCCCGCTGCCCTGGTACGACTCGCCGGCCGCGACGCTGGTCAGTGCCCGCTCCGCCGACCCTCGGGACGTCGCCCCCGGGCGCGCTCGTCTCACGACGGCCTCCTTTGCGCAATGGTCGTGCGGAACTTCCTGAAACAAAGTTGAGCAGGCCAAGCGCCGTCGTGGGGCGGTTTTGGGGAAGGTCCCCCGCCGGAGGCCCGCCTTTCGGCCGTTTACCCGGTTTACGACCGGTGCGGACGCCGGATCTTCACGAGTGCGCCGGGGGCGGTCAGGCGTGCAGCAGCACGAGGTCGTCCCGGTGGACGACCTCACGCTCGTACGCGGGCCCCAGCTCGCGGGCCAGCTCGCGGGTGGAGCGGCCGATGAGCTGCGGGATCTCCTTGGCGTCGAAGTTCACCAGGCCGCGCGCGACCGCCCGCCCCGTGGCGTCGCGCAGCTCGACCGGGTCGCCCGCGCTGAACTCGCCGTCGACGGCCGCGATGCCCGCGGGAAGGAGGGACTTGCGGCCCTCCACGACGGCCCTCACCGCCCCGTCGTCGAGCGTGAGCGCGCCCTGCGGCGTGGAGGCGTGCTGGAGCCACAGGAGGCGGTCGGCGCTGCGTCGGCCCGTGCGGTGGAAGTACGTGCCCGTGTCGCGGGCGGCGAGCGCGTCGGCCGCGTGCACCGCGCTGGTGAGGACCACGGGGATGCCCGCGGCCGCGGCGATCCCGGCCGCCTCGACCTTGGTGACCATGCCGCCGGTGCCGACGCCCGCCTTGCCCGCGCTGCCGATCTTGACGTGCGCGATGTCGGCGGGGCCGCGGACCTCGGAGATACGCGAGCTGCCGGGCTTGGCGGGGTCGCCGTCGTAGAGGCCGTCGACGTCGGAGAGGAGGACGAGGAGGTCGGCGTGGACGAGGTGGGCGACCAGGGCGGCGAGCCGGTCGTTGTCGCCGAAGCGGATCTCGTCCGTGGCCACGGTGTCGTTCTCGTTCACGACGGGCAGGGCGCCCATCGCGAGGAGCTGGTCGAGGGTGCGTGACGCGTTGCGGTGGTGGGCGCGGCGGGCCATGTCGTCGCTGGTGAGCAGAACCTGGCCGACGCGGACGCCGTAGCGCGCGAAGGAGGCGGTGTAGCGGGCCACCAGGAGACCCTGGCCGACGCTCGCGGCCGCCTGCTGCCGGGCGAGGTCCTTGGGGCGCCGGCGCAGGCCGAGCGGCGCGAGCCCGGCGGCGATGGCGCCGGACGAGACGAGCACGATCTCCTTCTCGCCGCCGCTGCGGACCTTGGCGAGTACGTCGACGAGGGCGTCGACCCGGTCGGCGTCGAGGCCGCCCTGTGCGGTGGTGAGCGAGGAGGATCCGACCTTGACCACGATCCTGCGGGCTTCCGCCACGCCCTGCCTCATGTCCTGCCCTGCCGCTGACACGTGCGTTCCCCATCGGTGCTGACCGGCCGTGGGCCTCGTCCCGGCCACGGCCCAGGTCCTGCAATCTACGTGAGCGACACGGCGCGGCGCCTCCGGGTTCCGAGGGGCGGACGGCAGGCTCACGCGAAAGGAATCCCACCGGAGGCGGCGAAAGGAATCGTTGCCCAGAGATCGTGGTGCCTTTGCCCCTTTATCCGGTGATTGCTGTCACGAAGGATTGCTAGCGAGGGCGCGAAAGTCATACGGTCAGTGGTCGGCCTTCGTCGAAGAATGCCGCGCACCCCCCGCAAATCTTTCCCCCCGCCACCCGACCCCCCTGCCAGGAGCCCCGCCCAGTGCCCTCCGCCGGCCTTGCCCCCCGCCGCGTCGTGCAGCTCTCCGCGCTCTTCGCGATGTTCGCGCTCTACACGGCCCAGCTCGTCAGCGCGCTGATCCCGTACGTCCCGGTGTTCGTCGCCGCGAGCGCCGCGGGTCTCGCGCTCGACACGTATCTCCAGTACAAGCAGCCCGGCCTGCTCTCCCTCCTCGGCAAGATCCGCTTCGATGTCACCGTCCGGCAGCTGCTGCGCGACATGCTGATCCTGGTCGGTCTCCTGCGCATCGACGGCATCGAGCCGCTGGCCGAGCAGTCCCCCCTCACCATCGCGCTGCTCGCCTTCTACGCCCTGCACTTCGTGTGCCAGGCCGTGGCCGTGCTGGTGCGGCGCACGCGCGCGCTGCCCATCGTGACGCGGAACATCGACGCGTCCGAGCTGCGGCTCTCCGCGGCCCCGCCGCGCATCCTGGCCCGCCGCCAGGGCCACCGCCTGCTCAGCTTCGCCGCCCCCGGCACCGTCGGCCTGCTGATCACCGCGGCCACCACCGACGCGCTCTGGGGCGGCATCGGCCTCGCCGTCTCGATCGTGCTGCTCGGCGGCGGCACGGTCTACCTCGCGACCTGGCTGCTCCCGAAGAAGCGCGCCCTGAGCGAGCAGAAGGTCATGGCCTGGCTCGACCAGTGGCTGGCCGACTACGAGCCGACCGTCGCGATGTACTTCTCGGGCGGCACGTCGTCCGCGTACCAGGCGAACATGTGGCTCTCCACGCTCTCCGAGGTCGACGGCAAGCCGCTGATCGTGCTGCGCGAGCGGTTCATGGTCCAGAAGATCGACGCGACCGACGTGCCGATCATCTGCTTCCCCAAGGTCGCCACGATGTTCTCCCTGGAGAACTCGACGCTGAAGATGGTGCTGCACCCGGCGAACGCCGCGAAGACCTCCCAGGTCCTGCGCATCCCGACGATCAAGCACGCCTTCATCAACCACGGCGAGAGCGACAAGCTGTCCTCCTGCAACCCGTACGCGAAAGCGTACGACGAGGTGTGGGTGGCCGGGCCCGCGGCCCGCGAGCGCTACCAGCTCGCCGACATCGGCGTCGAGGACAAGGACGTCGTGGAGGTGGGCCGACCGCAGCTGTCGCCCATCAAGCGCGCCACCGGCGCGTCCCAGGGCCCCCGTGGCGGAGCCACAGATGAACGCTTCACGACGGTCCTTTACGCCCCCACCTGGGAGGGCTGGGACGGCAACCCGGGCAACACGTCGGTGCTTCTCGCCGGCGAGAACATCGTCAAGCACCTGCTCGCCGACGACTCCGTACGCCTCCTCTACAAGCCGCACCCGATGACCGGTTCGGTCGACCCGCGCGCGGGCGTCGCGAACGAGCGCATCAAGGCGATGGTCCGCGAGGCGGCCGCGAAGCGCTCCGGTGCCCGGCCCGGCCCCGAGGCCGCCGCCGAGCTGGCCCGCCGCGCGGCGGAGCTGGACAGGCTGACGTCGACCGCGTTCCGCGCCAGCGCGGACGAGATGGAGCGCATGATGCTCCAGGGCGCGCCCGACGGGGGCCGGCAGTCCGCCGTCGCCGAGGCGACCGCCGCGTGGGAGGCCGCTTACTGGGCGTCCTTCCCGGAGTGGGAGCACCTGGTCATCACGGACGCCCGCCCGGCGATCTTCACCTGCTTCAACCAGGCCGACGTCCTCATCAGCGATGTCTCCTCGGTCGTCTCGGACTGGCTGACGAGCGAGAAGCCGTACGCCGTCGCGAACACCTCGGGCATGTCCGAGGGTGATTTCCGCGCCGGATTCCCGACGGTGAGCGCGGCGACGATCCTGACGCCCGCGGCAACGGAGGTACCCGCCCTTCTCGCGGCCGTACGCGCCCCGGAGACGGATTCCCACGCGGAGGCCCGCGCGGAGCTCAAGGAGCACCTCCTGGGCCCCTCCGATCCGCCGTCCCTGGACCGCTTCAACGACGCGGTGCGCGCGCTGTGCGACCAGGCCGACGAGCGCCGCGTCCGCATGGAGTCCCGCCTCGCGGCGGAGATCCCGGGCCAGCGCGACACGGACACGGACGAGTTCGCCGAGGCCCTGGATTCCGACTCGGAGTCCGGCGACCCAGTCACGGCGTAGCGCTTGGCGCGCAGGCTGAACACTGAAGCTCGGCGCGCAGGCTGAACATGAAGAAGGCCCCCGGGAGAATCTCCCGGGGGCCTTCTTCATGAGCTGGGCCAGAACGCCCGACTGCGCCTAGAACGGCTTGAACTCGTCGTACTCCTGCTCCGCGTCGTCCCGCTCCGACTGCTTGTCGCGGCGGCGCTGGGCCGCGGGGCGCGGCTCCTCGAGGCGGTGGTCCTCGCCTCGGCGGCCGAGCATCTCGGCGCCTGCCATGACCGTGGGCTCCCAGTCGAAGACGACCGCGTTGTCCTCGGGGCCGATGGCCACGCCGTCGCCCGTGACCGCGCCGGCCTTCATGAGGGCGTCCTCGACGCCGAGGCGGTTGAGGCGGTCGGCGAGGTAGCCGACGGCCTCGTCGTTGTTGAAGTCGGTCTGGCGCACCCAGCGCTCCGGCTTCTCCCCGCGCACGCGGAAGAGGCCGTCCTCCTCCTGCGCGACCGTGAAGCCCGAGTCGTCGACCGCCTTCGGACGGATGACGATGCGGGTCGCCTCCTCCTTGGGCTTGGCGGCGCGCGCCGCGGCGACCATCTCGGCGAGGGCGAAGGACAGCTCCTTGAGGCCCTTGTGGGCCACGGCCGACACCTCGAAGACGCGGTAGCCGCGGGCCTCCAGGTCCGGGCGGACCAGGTCCGCGAGGTCCTGGCCGTCCGGCACGTCGATCTTGTTGAGGACGACGAGGCGCGGGCGCTTGTCGAGGCCGCCGTACTGCTTGAGCTCCTCCTCGATGATGTCGAGGTCGGAGACCGGGTCACGGTCCGATTCGAGGGTGGCCGTGTCGAGTACGTGGACCAGGACCGAGCAGCGCTCGACATGGCGCAGGAACTCCAGGCCGAGGCCCTTGCCCTGGCTGGCGCCCGGGATGAGGCCCGGCACGTCGGCGATGGTGTAGACGGTCGAGCCGGCCGTCACGACGCCGAGGTTCGGGACGAGCGTCGTGAACGGGTAGTCGGCGATCTTCGGCTTCGCGGCCGACAGGACCGAGATGAGGGAAGACTTTCCGGCGCTCGGGTAGCCGACGAGCGCGATGTCCGCGACCGTCTTGAGCTCGAGGACGATGTCCTGGAGGTCACCGGGCACACCGAGGAGCGCGAAGCCGGGCGCCTTGCGGCGGGCCGAGGCCAGCGCCGCGTTGCCGAGGCCGCCGCGGCCGCCCTGGGCGGCGACGTACGTCGTGCCCTGGCCGACGAGGTCGGCCAGCACGTTGCCCGCCTTGTCGAGGATGACAGTGCCGTCCGGCACGGGCAGGACGAGGTCCTGGCCGTCCTTGCCGGAGCGGTTCCCGCCCTCGCCCGGCTTGCCGTTCGTGGCCTTGCGGTGGGGTGAGTGGTGGTAGTCGAGGAGCGTCGTCACCGACTGGTCGACGACCAGGATGACGTCGCCGCCACGGCCGCCGTTGCCGCCGTCCGGGCCGCCGAGCGGCTTGAACTTCTCACGGTGAACGGAGGCACAGCCGTGGCCTCCGTTACCCGCGGCGACATGCAGTTCGACGCGGTCCACGAAGGTGGTCATGGTTCAGTGCCTCCTGGGGTTCCCCCGGCGAAAGGCCGGAGGAGTACGAAATGTCTTTGCTCGTCGTTCATTGGAAACACGCGAAGGGCGGACCTGCTTCCCGATCCGGAAGCCGAAGCTTCTGGCCGGGCAAGCAAGGTCCGCCCTCGCGAAAACGCTCTACGGAGCCTGAGTCCTAGGAACTAGGGGTTCAGGCGACCGGAACGATGTTCACGACCTTGCGGCCGCGGTGCGTACCGAACTCCACCGCACCGGCGTCAAGGGCGAACAGCGTGTCGTCCTTGCCACGGCCGACGCCGTTGCCCGGGTGGAAGTGGGTGCCGCGCTGGCGGACCAGGATCTCACCGGCGTTGACGGTCTGACCGCCGAAGCGCTTCACACCGAGCCGCTGAGCATTGGAATCGCGCCCGTTCCGAGTGGACGATGCGCCCTTCTTGTGTGCCATCTTGTCTCAGTCCCTTACTTCGCAGCCGTGGGGATGCCGGTGATCTTGATCGCCGTGTACTGCTGGCGGTGACCCTGACGACGGCGGTAGCCGGTCTTGTTCTTGTACCGAAGGATGTCGATCTTGGCACCCTTGTGGTGGTCCACGACCTCGGCCTGCACCTTGATGCCGGCCAGCACCCACGGGTCGCTGGTAACAGCGTCGCCGTCGACAACGAGCAGCGTAGAGAGCTCTACGGTGTCGCCAACCTTGGCAGTGGAAATCTTGTCAACCTCAACGATGTCGTCGACAGCAACCTTGTGCTGGCGACCACCGCTGCGCACGATGGCGTACACGCGGATCTCTCTCTCGCTCGGAACGAAACCCCTGAAGCCAGCCGCTCACACGTGCCCGAAGGCCCATGATGTTCCGGATTGGACGAGCGGCCTCCCCCGGCGGACCGGGAGGTGAGGTGCTCAGGGGTGCGGCGCTCAACAGACGCCGACGGTCCAGGTTACGGGTCACCCGCCGAAAGGGTCAAACCAGCCCCCTTCCGCCGGGTGCGCGCGGGCTACGCGGGCGGGTTCTCACCGTCCTGCGGCAGCGGCTTCACGCCCTTGCACAGGTCCGTGGCGTCGGCCGTGCCGGGCCAGGCGACGTTCCACACCCGGTTGAAGTGGTCGCGGTAGGCGTCGTGCACGGAGTCGTCGTCGACCTTGACGATCGCCTCGTCGTTCTCGCGCAGCGCGGGGCCCGTGTAGTTCTGCGACCCGGTGAAGGTGATCTTGTTCCGCTTGCCGTCGTACATGCCGTCAATGAGCAGGTACTTCGAGTGGATGATGTACGGGGTCGTGAGCTTCTTGCCGGGGTTCAGCGGGTCCCGGTCGTCGTTGAGGCAGCGCAGCGCGGGACCGCCGGTGGCGTGCAGTCCCTCCCAGGTGCCCTTCGTGCCGCCCAGGCTCTTGGCGCTGTCGGTCTCCGCGTACATGAGGCTGACGGTGCAGCCCTGCTTCTTCAGCGAGACCAGCTTGTCGGCTATCTGCTTGCGGGTGACCTTGAAGATCGCGGCCCGGATGACGGTCTTCTTCGCGACGCCGGTCACCGGGTCCTTGTAGGAGCAGGCAACGTTGTTGAGGACCGAGTACATCGTGTCGGACTCGTTGACCGTGCCGGCCCGCGGGAAGAAATACGCCTTGTACAGACCGTTGCTGACGGTCCGGTAGTCCCACGTCGACCAGCTCTTGACGGTCATGTCGGTGAAGTAGTCCGAGTAAGCCTCGTACATCACGCTGTTGTTGGGCAGCATCAGCGCGTCGTTGTAGAACTTCGTGTGCGCCGACGGCGTCGAGTTCGAAGTGGTCTGTACGACGACGTTGGTCGCGCCCTCGACCGCGGAGAACAGCCAGAACTTGTTGTGCATGATCGACTGGCCGTACTTGGGGTCGCCCAGGCAGGACTTGTGCGCCGGGCAGAGCGTCACGAAGGACGGGTTCGTCCTGCTGGTGCCCAGGGCGGTCTTCAGCGTCGCGTACGACGTGTTGGTGGGGCGGTCGCTGACGCTGGACTCGTCGAGCAGGATCTGCACGTTCACGCCGCGGTTCTTGGCGGCCACGAGCGCGTCGACGACCGACGCCTCCCACACGTGGTAGACCGCGACCTTGATCACCGAACCGGGCAGCGCCGAGTTCGTCAGCTGTATCAGCCGGGTGCGGATCGCGTACTGCTGGTCCGTGGTGCCGTGCGGGTCGTTGAAGATCGGCCCCTCGGTCCACGTGGGGGTGTCCGCGGCGGCGGTCCCCACGGACGCGGTGGCCTGGATCCCGGCCGCCGAGAGGACCGTGGCGATTGCCACGGCCTGTCTGCCGCCCTTGACCGGCTTCACGGCACGGTGACGGCCCGTGCCTCTCAGGCGCGCGTGCGCCATTACTACCCCTCCCCAGTTCCACGGGCCGCGCGTTCTCCCCAACGCGCGGTCGCGTGATCGTTCATGTTCACTCGTGCGACTCCATGAGTTTTACAGGTAGTTGGCCGGTCTCCAAGAGCAGGGTGCGGTCCAGTCGGAGTTACGTGAGCTGTGACACGCCGACGCCCCCGTTCCGCGTAGTGCGGCTCGGGGGCGTCGGATCCGGATCTACCGCGTTGCTCAGGCCTCGTCGGCCGCGGCGGAGACGGACGGCTGAGCCTGCTGCTCGGCCGCCACGGTCTTCTTCGCGGTCGCCTTCTTGGCGGCGGTCTTGGTCGCCGCCTTCTTGGCCGTCGTCTTCTTCGCGGCCGTCTTCTTGGCCGCGGTCTTCTTGGTGGCGGCCTTCTTCGCCGTCGCCTTCTTGGCCGTCTTACGGGCCGTCTTCTTGGCGGCGGGCGCCTCCTCGGCGACCTCGGGCTCGGCCTGCTCCGGCTCGGCCTGCGCCTCCGTGGCCGACGGGACGACCACAACGGCCGTCTCCTCGGACGCGGTGGGCGCGGTGGCCTTGCGGACGGCGCGGCGACGCGGGCGGGCCGGAGCCGCGCTCTCGACGGGCGCCTCGGCCTTCTCCTCGGCCTCAGCGGCCTTGGGCTCCTCGGCCACGACGGGCTCCGGCTCGGGCTTGGCGGGCGCCGTGACGGTCACCTCGGCCTCGGCGGCGGCCTTCGGCGAACCGGCCGGGGCCGTCGCCTTACGGGTCGCCCGGCGGCGCGTACGCCCCTTGGGAGCGGCCTCCTCGACCGGGGCGGGCTCCGCCACGGCCGGCTCGGCCACGACGGGCTCCGCCTCGACCTGCGTGGCCTCAGCCCGGGGAGCCTCGACCTGCGGGGCCTCCACCTTCGGAGCCTCCGCCTCGGCGGCCTCCTTCGGGGCTGCCTCGCCCTTGGGCGCGCCGGCCGGAGCCGACGCCCTGCGGGTCGCACGACGGCGCGAACGGCCACCACGAGCCGCGGCCTCCGCCTCGGCGGGGCTGCTGTACAGCTCCTCGTCGGGCACGAACTCGGGCTCGGCCAGCGCGACCGGGGCCGCGACCTCGGCGGCGACCTCTGCCTCGGTCTCCACCTCCGTCTCCAGCGCCGCCTGCTCGTGGTCGTGCTCCGCGCCGTTGCCGCCACGGCCGCGCTTCTTGCGCTTGCCGCCGCCACCGGCGGACGTGGGCTGCTCCATGTGGACGATGACACCGCGCCCGTTGCAGTGGACGCAGGTCTCGGAGAAGGACTCCAGGAGGCCCTGGCCCACGCGCTTACGGGTCATCTGGACCAGGCCGAGCGAGGTGACCTCGGCCACCTGATGCTTGGTCCGGTCACGGCCCAGGCACTCGAGGAGCCGGCGCAGGACCAGGTCCCTGTTGGACTCCAGGACCATGTCGATGAAGTCGATGACGACGATGCCGCCGAGGTCACGCAGGCGCAGCTGGCGCACGATCTCCTCGGCCGCTTCGAGGTTGTTCCTCGTCACGGTCTCTTCGAGGTTGCCGCCCTGGCCGGTGAACTTGCCGGTGTTGACGTCGACGACGATCATCGCCTCGGTCTTGTCGATCACCAGCGAGCCGCCGCTGGGCAGCCAGACCTTGCGGTCGAGCGCCTTGGCGAGCTGCTCGTCGATCCGGTACGTCGCGAAGACGTCGACCTCGGAGGTCCACTTCGAGAGGCGGTCGCCCAGGTCGGGCGCCACGTGGTTGACGTATCCGTGGATGGTGTCCCACGCCTCGTCACCGCTGACGATGACCTTGGAGAAGTCCTCGTTGAAGATGTCGCGCACGACGCGGACGGTCATGTCCGGCTCGCCGTACAGCAGGCTCGGCGAGCTCGTCGAGATCTGCTTCGACTTCTTCTGGATCTCCTCCCACTGAGCCTGCAGACGCTCGACGTCGCGGCTCAGCTCCTCCTCGCTCGCGCCCTCGGCGGCGGTGCGCACGATGACGCCCGCGTCCTCGGGGACGATCTTCTTGAGGATGGTCTTCAGACGCGCACGCTCGGTGTCGGGCAGCTTGCGGCTGATGCCGGTCATCGACCCCTCGGGGACGTAGACCAGGTAGCGGCCGGGCAGCGAGACCTGGCTGGTCAGGCGGGCGCCCTTGTGGCCGATCGGGTCCTTGGTGACCTGCACGAGGACGGACTGGCCGGACTTGAGCGCGGTCTCGATGCGGCGCGGCCCGTTGGCCATGCCGAGCGCCTCGAAGTTGACCTCACCGGCGTAGAGCACGGCGTTGCGGCCCTTGCCGATGTCGATGAAGGCGGCCTCCATGGACGGCAGCACGTTCTGGACCTTGCCCAGGTACACGTTGCCGACGTACGAGGTCGACTGCTCCTTGTTGACGTAGTGCTCGACGAGGATGTCGTCCTCGAGCACGCCGATCTGGGTGCGCTCGCCGTGCTGGCGGACGACCATGACGCGCTCGACGGCCTCGCGGCGGGCCAGGAACTCGGCCTCGGTGATGATCGGCACACGACGGCGGCCCTGCTCGCGGCCCTCGCGGCGGCGCTGCTTCTTCGCCTCGAGACGCGTCGAGCCCTTGATGGACTGCACCTCGTCGGCGCCGGTGCCCCGCTCCTCCTGCTTACGGGGCTCGCGGACCTTCACGACCGTGCGCTCGGGGTCGCTGTCGCCCGGCTCGCCGTCGGTGGAGGCATCACCCGCGCGGCGACGACGGCGACGGCGGCGACGGCTGCTGCTGGAGCCGGACGGGCCCGACTCCTCGCGCTCGTCGGCCTCGTCGGCCTCATCGCTCTCGTCGGTGTGCTCGGCGCCCTCGTCGGTGGGCTCGGTCTCTTCGTCGGTCTGCTCGTCGGACTCGGCGTCCGCGGAGTCACCGCGACGGCGACGGCGGCCACCACGGCGCCGGCGGCGCGTGGGGCGGTCGCCCTGCTCGTCGTGGTCCTCGTGGTCCTGGTCGCCCTCGGCCTCCTCGGCCTCCTCCGCCTCGGCAGGCTCCTCGACGGCGGCAGGCCGCTGCGGCTCGGCGGCCGGGGCGGCGGGCTGCTCCTCGGCGGCGCGGCCACGGCGGCGGCGACGGCGCGGCGTCTCCTCCGCGACCACATCGGCCACGGTCACGGCCTCGACAGGAGCCTCGGCCTCGACCGGCTCCTCCTCCACCACGGCCTCGGCGGCGGCCGCTGCGGCGGCGGCGCGCTCCGGGGTCTGGAACATCGGCTCGGCGAAGACCGGCGCCTGGAAGACGGCGACGGACGGCCGCGCGGGACGGCGCGAGCCCTTCGTGGCCTTGGTCTCGTCGGCGGCGGGCTCGGCGGCGGCGCGCGAGGCGGCCTTCTTGGCGGAGCGCTGCGCGGGCTCGGAGAAGCCGACCGCGGCCTTGCGGGTGGCGCGGCGGCGGGGGCGGCGCCCGCCTTCGGCGTCCTCGTCGGACGCGGCGGCGGGGGCCTCGGTCTTGGGAGCCTCCGACTTCGGGGCCTCCGACTTCGGGGCCTTCGACTTCGGGGTCTCCGTCGCGGCGGGCTCGGCGGCGGCCACGGGCTCGGCCTGCTCGGGCGCGCCGGCGGGGGCGGTGGAGCGGCGGGTGGCGCGGCGGCGGCCGCGCCCGGCGGGGGCGGCCTCCGGCTCGGCGGCAGGCTCTTCCGCGGCCACGGCGGGCGCGGCGGCGGGCTCGGTCACCGCGGGGGCCTCGGCCTGCTCGGGGGTAGCGGCGGGGGCGGAGACGCGGCGCGTGGCACGGCGGCGGGTACGCCCGGCGGGCGCGGCCTCCGGCTCGGGGGCGGTCTCTTCCGCGGCGACGGCGGGCGCGGCGGCAGCGGGCTCGGCCTCGGCGCTCTCTGCTGCGTCGGGAGTCTTGGGTGCGCCGGCGGGCGCGGAGGCGCGGCGGGTGGCACGCCGGCGCGGGCGCCCGGCGGGTGCGGCGTCCTGCGCGGGCGCCTCGGCGGCGGGCGCGGCTGCCTCGGTCTCTTCGGCCTCGTCGGCCTCGTCGGCGACGGGGTCGGCGGCGGCCTTCACGGCCGGGGCGGTGTCGGCACCCGTGGGCGGGCCCGCGGGGCGCGAGGCCGCACGGCGCCGGCGGCGCGGCGGCAGGGTGTCGCTGGGGCTGTTGTTGTCGGTTCCCACGGACGAAGACGTCTCAGTGGGTTCGGTCGGCTCGAGCATGCGGGTGGATCTCCCGTCAGGCTCCCGGGCGCCGCGCCTGGTCCGGTGACGTCCGCGGCTCGCGCGTTCATGCGCGGTGCCGCCGTCCGGGGCGCGGGCGCCGCACGGGAGCTCTCTGTCTGTTCTCGCCGGTTCCGTACGCCATGTGTGCGTACGGCCTGGCGAAAGTCCTTGGGTTCGTGCGCTGCCCGACCCAGGTGGCTCCCGAGTACGAGGGCGGCGCTTCGACGACCGTCCTTACGCGGAACCTGGCACCGGCGCCGTCGCGGCGGCAGCTGCGGCGCTCCCCCCGCTTGCGGGAGGTGCGGCCTCGACTGCCTCGCGGTCGGGCGCGAGCGGGTCGGTCACCGTGCCGGTCTCTTCATCGAAAAGCCCCTGCGCCAGCCTGGTCACCGCTGCGGGGACCGGCGGCGCCAGGTCGGCCACAGCTCGGAGACCGGACAGAACGTCGTCGGGTCGAACGGCAGGCGTCACGTGCCGAACAACCAGGCGCAGTATCGCACAGGCCTTGTCGGTCGGCCTATCAGCCTGGGCGTCGTTCGCCTGCGGGGCCTCGGCGGCCTCGAGGCTCACGACGGCGGCGCGGGCGTCGAACGTCCGCATCCCGTTCTTGGTCCTTCGCTGGACCTCGACGGCCTCCGCCGCGACGAACGCGTCCGCGGCGGCCTTGGCCTCAGCGGCTTCGACGCCGTCGAGCCGCAGCTCCCAGACGGATGCGGTGAGCCGGTCGGCGAGGCCCGAGGTGCGGGACTCGACGGCCTCGATGATGTCGAGCCCCGTGGGGAGCGACTCGTCGAGGAGCTCGCGCAGCGTGTCCGGATCGCGCGCTTCGGTGAGCGCGATCTCCAGATACTCGGCTTCGCTGCCCGTGCCGGTGGGTGCGGCATTGGCGTACGACACCTTCGGGTGCGGCGTGAACCCCGCCGAGTACGCCATGGGCACCTCGGCGCGGCGCAGCGCACGCTCGAAGGCGCGCTGGAAGTCACGGTGGCTGGTGAACCGGAGGCGGCCGCGCTTGGTGTAGCGCAGTCGGATGCGCTGCACCGCGGGTGCGGGCGGCGGGCCTTCGGGCTGTCGCTTGCCCAGTGTTCTAGTCCTTCGTGAGTGGGGTCGTACTGCTACCTAGAGTACGTGCCTGAGGCGGGCCAGGTTCCCGCCGGTCCCTGACCAGCGGTTCGGGCTCCGCCCGTTTTGCTCCGAAGAGTGCCCGGCGGACGTCGGCCCTGGCCTGGCGCACGCTCTCGCGCGCCACCGTGAGGGCCTGGCGCGCGGCGCGCCCCGCGTCCTTGACCGCCCGGGCCGCGGGCCGCCATATGGAGTCCCGGACGAGGTGTCCCAGCGGGGTGCACACGGAGCGGTACGCCCAGCGCACCGGGTCCACGAAGATCCACCGCAGGAGCTGGCCGAGGACCCGTCCGACGGCCCGCGACACGTGTCCGGCGACACGCCACGCGTGCCCGAGCGCGTCGCCGGTCTCCCGTACGAGGACGACGACCGCCCGCCCGACGGGCACGAGTACCCAGCGCCAGAAGGCGACGGCGGGCACGACGAAGATCCACCGTACGAGGGTGACGGCGACGGTCCAGACCCCACGCCCGAACCATGCGACGCCGGCCCACATGCCACGCCCGAGCCACGCGAGCCCGGACCACGCGCCTCGGCCGAGCCACGCCAGGCCCGCGCCCAGCGCTCGGCCGGCGAGGGCGAGATGGGCCCCAACCAGCTTGAAAAGAAAGGCAGTTGCGCGTCCGGCGGGTGCGAGTGCGCGGGTGTGGAGCCAGACCCAGGGCCAGACGAAGAGGGCCTTGGCGAGCCAGATGACGGCGGTCGCCGTGCCGCGCGCGAGGAGAGCGATGCCACGGCCGAGTGGGGTCAGGGTGTGTGCGTAGAGCCACACCGCGGGGACGACGACGAGGGCGCGCAGCAGTGCGGCGAGGCCTGCTCCCAGTGCGCGGCCCGCCGCCGCGAGGCCCCGCGCCAGCCACGCGATCCCGTGCCCGGCCGGTGTCATCACCCGGAGGTACCACCAGGCGGCCGAGGCCACGACGCCCTTCCGCCACACCCACAGCGCGACGGCCCGCACCCCGCGGCCGACCGGCGCGAGGACGTAGCGCCACAGCGCGACCCACGGCCAGACGAAGAGCGCTTTGCCGGTCCAGGTCAGCGCGACGGCGAGCCCCCGGCCGACCGGAACCAGCACGCGCCTCCACAACGCCGCCCACGGCCACACGAACAGCGCCCGGCCCAGCCACGCCAGCGCGGCGCCCACGCCCCGCGCCACCGGAGCCAGTACGCGTACCCAGAGCCACACCCATGGCGCCACGAACACCGCGCGCAGCAGCCGTCCGGTCCCGCGGGCCAGGGGCACCAGGACGCGACGCCACACGACGCGACCGCCGGCGGCGACGGCGTCCCAGGTCAGGCGGATCGGTACGACGAGGACCAGGACGACGATGCGCACCGGAATGCGGATCGCGGCCACGAGGCAGCCCTCGGGCGGCTGTTCAGCGGCCGCGGGCTCTGCGGGCGTCGGGTGCTTCTCCCAGTCCATGCCTTCTCAGACGCCCGAGCGCGGCATACGGATGCGCGTCATGGGAACTTCACGCACACCTCTGGCCACGGCCACTTCTGTCTCGTATTCATAACGGGTCTGGGCCAAATAGGCCGCTTGCAGAAGGACGTTGGAGGACACCCCCGATGAGCACTGGCTCACCGCACCCCGAGGACAGACCCGAACTCTCCCGCCGCACCCTCATCGGCGGCGCCGCGGCCGCCGGTGTGCTGGCCGCGCTGCCGCTGAGCCTGCGCACCGCGCTCGCCGCGCCGGGCAGGCCCGGCACGCTGGAAGACATCCAGCACGTCGTGGTGTTCATGCAGGAGAACCGGTCGTTCGACCACTACTTCGGCACGATGCAGGGGATACGGGGGTTCGGTGACCGCGCCGCCGTGCGCGGGATCAACGGCAGGCCCGTGTTCCACCAGCCCGACCCGTCGCGCGCCGAGGGCTGGCTCGCGCCGTTCGCGATGAACGCCGCGCACACCAGCGCCTACCAGCAGGGCGCCGCCGCCTTCGGGTTCGGCGACTCGATGAACGCCCGCAACGACGGAATAGCCGACGGCTACGTCACCCGGCGCGGCAGCGGCTGGCTCGGCCAGGGCTACTACGAGCCCGCCGACATGCCCTTCTACAACGCGCTCGCCTCGGTCTTCACCATCTGCGACCACTACTACTGCTCGACCGAGACCAGCACCAACCCCAACCGCGAGCACCTGATGACCGGCACCAGCGGCGGCACGGTGCGCGACATCGCCGTCGTCGACAACCAGGAGCCCGGCTTCGAGTGGACGACCTACGCGGAGCGCCTCGAAGCGGCGGGCGTCAGCTGGAAGACGTACCAGGCGCAGGAGAACTTCGACGACAACGCGCTCGCCTGGTTCAACACCTTCCGCGCTGCCAGGCCCGGTGAGTCGCTGTACGAGCGCGGCATGAAGAAGGTCGGCAACCCGGCGCAGACGAACGACCCGTGGGCGATGGGGGACGCGCTGGTCGCCGCGTTCGCCGAGGACGTGAAGAACGACACGCTGCCGCAGGTCTCCTGGCTCGTCGCGCCGGCCGCGCTGTCCGAGCACGCCAGCTACGCGCCGCCGCACGGCGAGGATCTGACGGCGCGTCTGCTGTCCGCGCTCGCCGACAACCCCGAGGTCTTCGCCAAGACTGCGTTCATCCTGAACTACGACGAGCACGGCGGTTTCTACGACCACCTCGTCGCGCCCGTGCCGCCGGTCGCCGAGGGCCGCGGCCGGTCGACCGTGACGCCCGACGGCGAGGTCGTGGTGCGGGTCAGCAAGGGCGGCTCGACCTTCTACCGGCCCGTCAACCAGCAGGGCCAGTACCGCCTGAAGGGTGCCGACGGGTCGCTGACCTGGTCCGACACGCTGCCCGCCGGTGAGACGAAGGCCGCGGGGCCCTTCCCGCTCGGGCTCGGCATGCGCGTACCGATGATCGTCGTGTCGCCGTGGACGCGCGGCGGCGCCGTGGCGTCGACGGTGTGCGACCACACGTCCGTCATCCAGTTCCTGGAGAAGCGCTTCGGGGTGCGCGAGCCCAACATCAGCCCCTGGCGCCGCGAGATCACCGGTGACCTGACCGACGTCTTCGACTTCTCCGGCAAGAACCCGTCGTGGCCCACGCTGCCCGACACCAGCGGCAACCGCCAGAAGGTCACCGACACCGGCAAGCTGCCCGCGCCCACCGTGCCCAAGCCGCAGCTCCTGCCCGAGCAGCAGCGCGGCAGCCGCACCGCCCGCCCCACCCCGTACGACCTGCGGGTCACGCCCCGCGTGCGCGGCGGCAAGGTCACTCTGGACCTCGCCAACCACGGCCGCCAGGGCGCCGTCCTCGCGGTGTACCCCGAGCCCGGCACCGCGCCCAAGCACTACACGCTGAGCCCCAAGGCCAAGCTGTCCGACGTGTGGAACCCCGGCGAGAACGGCTTCGACCTGCGCGTCCACGGGCCGAACGGCGCCCTGTGGCATCTGCGCGGCGACGCGGCGGGCACGTACGAGGCGCACCTGGACCTCACCGACGACGGCCGCGGCGCCGAGATCGAGCTGACCAACCACGCCCGCACCGCCCACATCTTCCTCGTCGGCGACCTCGCCTACGGCGGCGGCACCCGCGAGGTCCGCGTCGCGGCCGGCGCGAGCCGCACCACCCGGATCACGATCCCCGGCGAGGGCTGGTACGACCTGGCCGTCACCGTCCGCGACGAGCCCGGCTTCCTGCGCCGGTACGCGGGCCGGGTCCCCGGCAAGCTCGAAGGCGTCACCGACCCCGCGATGGGGCTGCCCGACGCGCTCGGCGTCACGGTGTCCCTGGAGGCGGCGTCGACCACGATCGACGAGGCGATCCTGGTCCCCGGCAAGGCCGCCCGCGTGCGCGCACGGTTCGACGCGACGGCCGCGGTGTCCGCGATCGAGGCGCACCCGGTGGTGCCCAAGGGCTGGGCGGTGAAGGCGGTTTCGGCGCCGCCCGCCTCGCTCGCGGCCGGCGCGTCGGCGACCGCCGAGTGGGAGGTGCAGGTCCCCGGCGAGCTGTCGGGCACGGCCGCGTACCGGCTGCTCGTGACGGCGCGGGCCCGCTCCGGCGAACGGTTCGTCCTGGCCGACGGCGAGGTCTCGGCGCGTACCGCCCCGTCCATGGCGGGCCATCTGCTCGGCGAGGACTTCGAGTCGGTGGCGGACTCGCTGGAGCCGGTGTCGGGGGTCGTCGGCTGGACGGCGAAGGCCCCGAAGGGCTGGTCCGTGGTGAACGCGGCCGGTATGCCGCAGGGCACCGCCCGCCTCCAGGGCTGGACGTTCCACACCAAGCGGGCCTGGTCACCGGCGGGTCAGGACCGGGGCGGCTTCGGCCGTGCGCTCGGCGTCGTCGCGGTCGCCGACCCGGACGACTGGGACGACACGGGATCGCCGTCGTCGAAGGGCAGGTTCGACTCGACGCTGGTCTCCCCCGCGGTCCCGGTCCCGTCCGGCACGTCGAAGCTGTACGTGGCCTTCGACTCGCACTACCGCCAGGAGTCCCCGCAGAAGGCGGCGGTGACGGCGCTCTTCGACACGGGCGAGGAGACGCGTCTCCTCCACTACAGCGCCGACACGACGGGCAACGACAACGCGGGCCAGGACGCCGAGAACACCTTCGTGACGAAGGAACTCCCGGTCCCGGCGGGCGCGAAGACGGTCACCCTGAAGTTCCGCATGTACGACGCGGGCAACAACTGGTACTGGGCGGTCGACCACGTCCGCGTGGACGACAAGCCGATTACGGCCTGACACGAGTGAGGGGCCGGGACACCGCCATCGGCGTCCCGGCCCCTCAACCCACGTCGTCGGGCTACTTGTTGACCACGGTCAGCGGCAGCAGCTTCTTGCCCGTCGGGCCGACCTGGATCTCGGTCTGCATCGCCGGGCACACGCCGCAGTCGAAGCACGGCGTCCAGCGGCAGTCCTCGACCTCGGTCTCGTCGAGCGAGTCCTGCCAGTCCTCCCAGAGCCAGTCCTTGTCGAGACCGGAGTCCAGGTGGTCCCAGGGCAGGACCTCCTCGTACGTGCGCTCACGCGTCGTGTACCAGTCGACGTCGACACCGAACTCGGGCAGCGTCTTCTCGGCGCAGGCCATCCAGCGGTCGTAGCTGAAGTGCTCGCGCCAGCCGTCGAAGCGGCCGCCGTCCTCGTAGACCGCGCGGATGACGGAGCCGATGCGGCGGTCGCCGCGGGAGAGCAGGCCCTCGACGATGCCGGGCTTGCCGTCGTGGTAGCGGAAGCCGATGGAGCGGCCGTACTTCTTGTCGCCGCGGATCTTGTCGCGCAGCTTCGTGAGGCGGGCGTCCGTCTCCTCCGACGACAGCTGCGGGGCCCACTGGAAGGGGGTGTGGGGCTTGGGCACGAAGCCGCCGATGGAGACCGTGCAGCGGATGTCGTTCTGGCCGGAGACCTCGCGGCCCTTCTGGATCACGTTCATCGCCATGTCGGCGATCTGGAGGACGTCCTCGTCGGTCTCGGTGGGCAGGCCGCACATGAAGTACAGCTTCACCTGACGCCAGCCGTTGCCGTACGCCGTGGCGACGGTCCGGATGAGGTCCTCTTCCGAGACCATCTTGTTGATGACCTTGCGCATGCGCTCGGAGCCGCCCTCGGGGGCGAAGGTCAGGCCGGAACGGCGGCCGTTGCGCGTGAGCTCGTTGGCCAGGTCGACGTTGAACGCGTCCACACGGGTGGACGGCAGCGACAGGCCGATCTTGTCCTCGGTGTACCGGTCGGCGAGGCCCTTCGCGATGTCACCGATCTCGGAGTGGTCCGCGGAGGAGAGGGAGAGGAGGCCGACCTCCTCGAAGCCCGTCGCCTTGAGACCCTTCTCGACCATGTCGCCGATGCCGGTGATGCTTCGCTCCCGCACGGGGCGCGTGATCATGCCGGCCTGGCAGAAACGGCAGCCGCGGGTGCAGCCGCGGAAGATCTCGACGGACATCCGCTCGTGGACGGTCTCGGCGAGCGGGACGAGGGGCTGCTTCGGGTACGGCCACTCGTCGAGGTCCATGACGGTGTGCTTGCTGACGCGCCACGGCACGCCGGACCTGTTCGGCACGACGCGGCCGATGCGGCCGTCCGGCAGGTACTCGACGTCGTAGAACCCGGGGACGTAGACACCGCCCGTCTTCGCGAGGCGGAACAGCACCTCCTCGCGGCCGCCGGGGCACCCCTCGGCCTTCCAGGCGCGGATGATCTCCGTCATGTCGAGGACGGCCTGCTCGCCGTCACCGATGACGGCGCAGTCGATGAACTCGGCGATCGGCTCGGGGTTGAAGGCCGCGTGGCCGCCCGCGAGGACGATCGGGTCGTCGATCGTGCGGTCCTTGGCCGCCAGCGGGATGCCGGCGAGGTCCAGGGCCGTGAGCATGTTCGTGTAGCCGAGCTCGGTGGAGAAGGAGAGCCCGAACACGTCGAACGCCTTGAGCGGCCGGTGCGAGTCCACGGTGAACTGCGGCACCTTGTGCTCGCGCATCAGCGCTTCCATGTCCGGCCAGACGCTGTACGTGCGCTCGGCGAGGACGCCCTCGCGCTCGTTCAGCACCTCGTAGAGGATCATGACGCCCTGGTTCGGGAGCCCGACCTCGTAGGCGTCCGGGTACATGAGCGCCCAGCGGACGTCGGAGCTCTCCCACGGCTTGACGGTGGAATTGAGCTCACCGCCCACGTACTGGATCGGCTTCTGCACATGCGGGAGCAAAGCTTCGAGCTGTGGAAAAACCGACTCTGCGGCTTCGGCAGGCATACCCGGGACCTTCGTGAGCTGACATGGATGACTGTCAAGCGTAACTCGGTCAGGAGACAGCCTTCGCCCACAGCGGTGGCAGCTCCGCCTCGGCCCGCTCGGCGCGCGCCTCCTCGCGCCCGTACAGCAGCCCGTACGTGAAGGAGCTCTCCCCCGCCGCGTGGGCCTGCGCCGCCAGGTCGCGCAGCGCCTCGCGCGCCATCACGCTGTCCTGGTGCTCGCCGAGCAGGGTCTGGAGCGCCTTCGCGTGCCTGCCGACCTCCTTCGCCTGGTCGCCGAGCGCGGGCGCGGCGACCTCGGCCGCGTACCGGGTGCGCTTGGCGGCCTTGCGGGCGCCGTGCAGGGCGAGGTCGCGCGCATGGCCGGGATCCTCGGCGAGCGCCTCCTCGACATGTCCCGCGAGCCGCTTGTAGTCCCGTCGCACGGCCTTGGCCAGGGCGTTCTCCGGCTGCTCGGCCCGCAGCGGGGGCGCGTCGACGAGTGCGTCGAGGGCGGCGAGGAGCGCGAGGTAACGCTTGCCGTCGAGTACGGCGATCAGATGGCGGCGCGAGCCGGAGCGCCGGGCCCGCGACCAGGTCCGCAGCCGGGTGCGGACGGGGCCTGTGGACAGCTCGCGCGGCAGTGCGTCGAGGGCCGCGGTCAGCCGCTCGGTCAGGACCTCCTGGTCGCGGTCGATCCCGAGCTCACCGGCGATCCACTTCAGCTCGTCGCCGATCGGATCCGTCACGGCCCGGTCGAGGATCTTCCCGTACGAGCGCAGGGCGCTGCGCAGCCGGCGGGTGGCGACGCGCATCTGGTGCACCGCGTCGGGCAGATCGCGCCGGACGGCGGGGTCGAGGTCGACGATCGCGTCGCGCTGGTCCCTGAGGTAGGCGAGGACGTGGTCGGCGGGGGTCTCGGGGTCGTCGGCGGGCCGGGGCGGGCGCGGGCCGATGCCGGTCTCCGTGAGCGCCCGCGCGAGCTTCGACGTGGAGGCCGAGCGGCTCGCGCCCGCCTTGCGGAGCTTCTTCTCGACCTTGCCGAGGAACGCCGGGTCGCCGCCGTCCGCCAGCTCGACCTCGATCTCGGTCCAGGCGGCGGCGCCGGCCCCGCCGGTGAGCCGCTCGGCCCGTACGCCGTCGACGCTGACCTCGGCGAGGAGCGCGCCGTCGGCGCCGGTGAGATCGCGGACGTCGCGCGAGGAGCGCAGCCGCATCAGGGGTACGAGATCGGCCTCGCGCACCCGGGAGCGCACGAGGCCGGTGAGGTCGCGGGGCACGTCGTCGGAGAGCGGGGCCCGGATCTCGTCCCGTACGCCCTCGGCGAGGGAGACGGGGAGCTTGAGGTGCCAGCCCGCGTCGGCGCCGCCGGTGCGGCGCCGCAGGGTGATCGCGGCGGCCGCGAGGCGCTGGTCGGCGGTGTCGTAGTAGACGGCGTCGAGGTCGACGACGCCTTTGTCGATGACGGCCGAGACCCCGGCGACACGGCTCAGATCCGGCAGCCCGAAGCCTTCGTCGGCCACGGGCGCGTCGTACTTCCGCTCGATCTCGCGCTTGGTCTCCGTCATGAACCGAATTTAGTCGCGAATCCGGATTCTGGGCAGACCCCCTGGCAGACCAGGCTCTTCCCTACGCCGACATGGGCCTTTGCACGCGGATCGACTGGAGGAGCCCGATCGCCACCCAGACGGCGAACATGGACGATCCTCCGTACGACACGAACGGCAGGGGCAGGCCCGCCACCGGCATGATGCCGAGCGTCATGCCGACGTTCTCGAAGGCCTGGAAGGCGAACCAGGCGATGATCCCGGCGGCGACGATCGTGCCGTAGAGCTCGGTCGTCTCGCGGGCGATGCGGCAGGCGCGCCACAGGACGACGCCGAGCAGGAGCAGGATCAGCCCGGCTCCGGCGAAGCCGAGTTCCTCGCCGGCGACGGTGAAAACGAAGTCGGTCTGCTGCTCGGGGACGAACTGGCCGGTGGTCTGGGAGCCGTGGAAGAGGCCGGTGCCGGTGAGGCCGCCCGAGCCGATCGCGATACGGGCCTGGTTGGTGTTGTAGCCGACGCCGGCTGGGTCGAGCGCCGGGTTGGCGAACGCGGCGAAGCGGTTGATCTGGTACTCGTCGAGGATGTGCAGCCGCCAGACGGAGATCGCGCCGAGCACACCCGCGCCGAGCAGGCCGAACACCCAGCGGTTGGAGGCGCCGGAGGCGAGCAGCACACCGAGCACGATGATGGCCGCGACCATGATCGTGCCGAGGTCGGGCATGAGCAGCACGACGAGCATCGGGACGGCAGCGAGGCCCAGCGCCTGCAGTACCGTGCGATGGTCGGGGTACTGCTTGTCGCCCGCGTCGACCCGTGAGGCCAGCAGCATCGCCATGCCCAGGATGATCGTGATCTTGGCGAACTCGGCGGGCTGGAGCGACACTCCGCCCGCGGACAGCCAGTTGCGCTGTCCGTTGATCGTGTCGCCGAGCGGGGTCAGCACCAGCAGCATCAGGAAGACCGAGGCGCCGTAGAGGATCGGCACGGCCGTGCGCAGGGTGCGGTGGCCGAGCCAGATCGTGCCGATCATCAGGGCCAAGCCGATGCCGGTGTTCATGAGGTGCCGGAACAGGAAGAAGTACGGGTCGCCCTGGTTGATCACGGTGCGGTTGCGGGTCGCCGAGTAGACGAGCGCCGAGCCGATGAGGGACAGGGCGAGCGACGACAGGAGGATCGGCCAGTCGAGGCGGCGCAGCAGCGAGTCCCTGGCCATGAGCCGGGCGAGGGTGGAGCGCTCGGGGCCGTACCCGGAGACGGAGAAGCCGTTGGTGCCAGCCATGGTGCGTCAGTCCCGCCTTCCGGTGACCGGGGTGCCGATGACCGCCGCCAGTTCCTGCTCGGGGGACGGGCTCGGCTCGGCGGGCTTATAGGGCTTGATGGTCGGTGCGTCGATCGAGCCGTCCCGCTGGATTTTCGGCAGGTTCTTTTCCGGCTCGGGCAGCAGGGCCTTCTTCTTGTCGATCGTGCCGTCGGCGGAGACGCCGTACAGCGCGTTGTAGATCTTGCGGACGGCCTCACCGGAGGCTCCGGAGCCCGTACCGGCCTGGGAGATCGTCATGATGACCGAGTAGTCCTTGGAGTACGTGGCCAGCCATGACGTGGTCTGCTTGCCGTAGACCTCGGCGGTGCCGGTCTTGGCGTGCAGCGGGATCTTGTCCTGGGGCCAGCCGCCGAACTTCCAGGCGGCGGTACCGCGGGTGACGACGCCGGCGAGGGCGTCGTCCATGCCCTTGAGGGTCGCCTTGGTGATCGGGAGCTTGGCCTTGACCTGGGGCTTGATCTCCCTGACCGTCTTGCCGTCGGCGCTGATGATCGCCTTGCCGATGGTCGGGACGTACTCGGTGCCGCCGTTGGCGAGGGCCCCGTAGATCATGGCCTCCTGAATCGGCGTGAGGAGGGTGTCGCCCTGGCCGATGGAGTAGTTGATCGAGTCGCCCTCGCGCATCTTGTTGCCCTCGAGGCAGTTCTCGTAGGCGATCTTCTCGACGTAGGTGCCGTCCTTCTTGCCGGTCTTGCACCAGCTGTCCTTGTTGGCCTCCCAGAAGGCTTTCTTCCACTGGCGGTCGGGGACGCGGCCCGTGACCTCGTTGGGAAGGTCGATGCCGGTGGTCTTGCCGAGGCCGAACTGGTGGGCGGCCTTGTAGAAGTAGTCCTTGGGGGTCCCCTTCGGGTTGATGCCGCCGTCCTTCTTCCACTCCCGGTCGGCGAGGCCGTAGAAGACGGTGTCGCAGGAGACTTCCAGCGCGCGGCCGAGAGAGATGGGGCCGAAGTTCTCCCCCTCGAAGTTCTTGAAAACCTGGCCGCCGACCGAGTAGGAGCTGGTGCAGGGGTAGTCGCCGTCCCACTTGTAGCCGGCTTCGGCCGCGGCGGCCGTGGAGATCACCTTGAACGTCGAACCGGGCGCGGACTGACCCTGAATGGCCCTGTTGAGCAGCGGGTAGTCGGAGCCCTTGCCGGTGAGCTGCTTGTAGTCCTTGGCGGAGATGCCGCCGATCCAGACGTTCGGGTCGTACGACGGTGCGGACGCCATGGAGACGATCCGGCCGGTCTTGGCCTCCATGACGATGACCGCGCCGGAGTCGGCCTTGTAGTTCTCGCCGGTGATCTTGTCGAACTGCTGGCGGGCGGCCTTCATCGCCTCGTTGAGCTCGCGCTCGGCGACGCCCTGCACGCGGGCGTCGATCGAGGTGACGACGTTGGCGCCGGGCTCGGCCTGGTCGCTCTTGGCGCGCCCGATGACGCGGCCGAGGTTGTCGACCTCGTAGCGGGTGACGCCGGCCTTGCCGCGCAGCTCCTTGTCGTAGGTGCGCTCGAGGCCGGAGCGGCCGACCTGGTCGGAGCGCAGGTACGGCGACGAGGTGTCCTTGGCCTTCTCGATCTCGGCGTCAGTGACGGGCGAGAGGTAGCCGAGGACCTGCGCGGTGTTGGAGTCGCCCGGTCCCGCGTAGCGGCGTACGGCCTCGGGCTCGGCGGTGATGCCGGGGAAGTCCTCGGAGCGCTCGCGGATCTGGAGGGCCTGCTTGGGCGTGGCCTCGTCCGTGATCGGGATGGGCTGGTAGGGCGAGCCGTTCCAGCAGGGCTGCGGCGTCTTGGCGTCGCAGAGGCGGACCTTCTCCGTGACGTCCCTGGACTTCATCCCGAGGACGTCGGCGAGCTTGGCGAGAACGGCCTTGCCGTCGTCGGGCATCTTCATCAGGTCCGTGCGGGACGCGGAGACGACCAGGCGGGTCTCGTTGTCGGCGATCGGCACACCGCGGGCGTCCAGGATCGAGCCGCGCACGGCGGGGCTGACGACCTGTTGGACGTGGTTGCCGGAGGCCTCCTTGGCGTACTCGGCGCCGTTGCGGATCTGGAGGTACCAGAGGCGGCCGCCGAGGGTGAGCAGGAGGGACAGGACCAGGATCTGGAGGATGACGAGCCGGATCTGGACGCGTGGGGTCCGCCCGGTCTCGGGAATGTTGGTCATGCTGCCTCCCCCTCTCAGTGCGTGTACGCGGTGATGTGCGCGGCGGTCACAGGCGCTTGACCCCCTTGATGCGGCCGGCCCGCGCGGTGCGCGTCCTGGCGGCCTTCACGCGGAGTCCGCCGCGCTGGTTGCCGATGCGCAGGCCGGTGCCGGAGGAGAGCCAGCCGGCGGTGACGTCGGTCGCCTTGCCGGCGCCGGGCGAGGAATCGGCGAGCGGATCGTTCTCGGCGCGTCTGGCCAGGGCGATGATGAACGGCACGGTGAACGGCGCGAGGAGCAGATCGTAGAGCGCGGCCGTGAACAGCAGGCTGCCGATGCCCACATGGCGGGCGGCGGTGTCGCCGACGAGGGCTCCGACGACCGCGTAGAGCAGGGTCGAGCCGATGGCCGCGGCGACGACCACGACCATCGGGCCGAAGGCCGACCTGAGTTGGCCGTTGTCCGGCTTGGCGAGGCCGACGAGGTAGCCGACGACGCACAGCACGAGGGCGTAGCGCCCGGCGGCGTGGTCGGCGGGCGGCGCCAGGTCGGCGAGCAGACCCGCGCCGAACCCGATGAACGCGCCGCCGACATTGCCGTACACGAGGGCGAGGCCGACGACGGTCAGGAGCACGAGGTCCGGCACGGCGCCGGGCAGTTGGAGACGGGCGAGTACGCACACCTGGACGACCAGGGCGACGATCACCAGGGTGGTGGAGAGCAGCAACCGGTTGAAGCGCATGGGATCCAGCTCCTACTGCTCGTCGATGCCGTTGGCGTCGGCCGGGGGCCCGGACGGCGTGGCCGTGACGGTGACGGTGGGCGTCGGCTTGGGCTTGGCCGGCTTGGTCGGCAGCACCTCGTCGCGCGGATCGGTGCGCGGAGCCTGCACGACCACGCCCACGACGTCGAGCTTGGTGAATCCGACGTACGGCTTCACATAGATCGTCCGGGTCAGGTCGCCGCCGGCCGGATCGACGCGCACCACCTGCCCCACGGGCACGCCGGGCACGAACGGCTTGTCGGCCTGGGACCCGAAGGTCACCAGACGGTCGCCCTTCTTGACCTTGGCCTTGCCGTTGAGCAGTTGCACGCGCAGCGGCCGGTCGCCCTGTCCGGAGGCGAAGCCGAGCTCGTCGGTGCGCTCCATGCGGGTGCCGACGGTGAAGTCGGGGTCGTTGGCGAGCAGGACGGTCGCGGTGTTGGGTCCTACGGTGGTCACGCGCCCCACGAGCCCGTCCCCGTTCAGAACGGTCATGTCCCGCTTGAGGCCGTCGTTGGCGCCGGAGTCGATGGTGACGGTCCAGGAGAACCCCTGGGCTGCTCCTATGGCGATGACCTGGGCCCCCTTGATGCCGTACTGCCCTGCGCCCGCCGTCTTCAGCATGGAGTCGAGCTGGCGGATCTTGCTTCGGTTGCGGTCGTCGCTGCCGAGCTTCGCCTTCAAGGCGGCGTTCTCGCGCTCCAGTTCGCTGACGCGGTTGTGCCGCTCACCGGAGTCCTTGACAGCAGCTATGGCGTTGCCGATCGGGTCGACTGCGCTGGAGACGCCGTTCTCCACGGGGCCGAAGACCGTGGCGGCGGCCCGGCGGGCACCGTCGACCGGCGAGTCCTCCCCACCGCGGATGTCCACCGTGATCAGTGCGAACGCGATGGCGATCAGCAGCACCAGGAGCAGCCGGCTCTCTCGTGTGTCCCTCACGTGCGGCGGCCGTGCCTTCCTCAATCGGATTCTGCGGAAACCCTGAGGCACCGCAGGTTATGGGGAATTCTTACGCCTTGCCTATATATCAACGATCCGCCGTACGAAGTGTCAGGCACTCGTACGGCGGACGTCTCGCGTCAGGTCATCTGCGCGGTTGGGCGTCCAGCACCTGCTGGAGTGCCTCGAACTCCTCGACGCACTTGCCGGAGCCGAGCGCCACGCTGTCGAGGGGGTCCTCGGCGATGTGGATCGGCATGCCCGTCTCACGGCGCAGCCGCTCGTCGAGGCCGCGCAGCAGGGCGCCGCCGCCAGTGAGCACGATGCCCCGGTCCATGACGTCGCCCGACAGCTCGGGCGGGCACTTGTCCAGGGTCGTCTTGACGGCGTCGACGATCGCGTTGACCGGTTCCTCGATCGCCTTGCGCACCTCGGCGGCCGAGATGACGACGGTCTTCGGGAGCCCGGACACGAGGTCGCGCCCGCGGATTTCGGTGTGTTCGTCGGAGTCGAGGTCGTACGCGGAGCCAATCGTGATCTTGATCTGCTCGGCAGTCCGCTCACCAAGAAGCAGCGAGTACTCCTTCTTGATGTGCTGAATGATCGCGTTGTCCAGCTCGTCCCCGGCGACCCGGATGGACTGTGCTGTGACGATTCCGCCGAGCGAGATCACCGCGACCTCGGTGGTGCCGCCGCCGATGTCGACCACCATGTTGCCCGTGGCCTCGTGGACCGGGAGGCCGGAGCCGATGGCCGCGGCCATGGGCTCCTCGATGATGTGCACCTGGCGGGCACCGGCCTGCGAGGAGGCCTCGATGACCGCGCGGCGCTCGACACCAGTGATGCCGGAGGGCACACACACCACGACACGGGGGCGAGCGAGGTAGCGCCGCTTGTGGATCTTCAGGATGAAGTAGCGGAGCATGCGCTCGGTGATCTCGAAGTCGGCGATCACGCCGTCCTTCAGCGGTCGCACGGCGACGATGTTGCCCGGCGTGCGGCCGATCATCTTCTTGGCTTCGGCGCCGACAGCGAGGATGCCGCCGGTGTTGGTGTTGATCGCGACGACGGACGGCTCGTTGAGTACGATCCCGCGACCCCTGACGTACACCAGCGTGTTGGCGGTCCCGAGGTCGACAGCCATGTCACGGCCGATGAACGACATTGAGTTCCCCATCAGGATTCGTCTGGCCTTCCCAAGTGGAGCGTTTGATGGCTTGTTAGGTAGGCGAGGTGGGTGCGAGTGGCGTGGAGGCTTACATCGTAGTCTCGCCTGCACGAACACGGCGCGAGGGTCTTCGCCATTGTCAGCAGATGAATCCCCGCTCCGCTAATGGGGACGTGCCGACGGAGTGTCGCGTTCCCCCAATGGGGGCGCATATGCCAAAAGGCGGCCGAATTTCTTCGGCCGCCCCTGTTCAGCGGCGCTTCGCGACTGACGCAGCGTCAGAAAAAGAACTTTCCGGTCTCACGGACCGGACTACACCTGTCCAGGGAAGAAGATCTTCAGCTCGCGCTCGGCCGACTCCTCCGAGTCCGAGGCGTGGATCAGGTTCTCGCGGACGATGGTGCCGAAGTCGCCACGGATGGAGCCCGGAGCGGCGGCGATCGGGTCGGTCGGGCCGGCCAGCTGACGCACACCCTCGATGACCCGCTCACCCTCGACGACGAGAGCCACCACGGGCCCGGACGCCATGAAGGCGACCAGCGGCTCGTAGAAGGGCTTGCCCTTGTGCTCGCCGTAGTGCTGCTCCAGGGTGTCCTGGTCCAGGTTCCGCAGCTCCAGCGCGCTGATCGTCCAGCCGGCCTTGCGCTCGATCCGGCCGATGATCTCGCCGACGAGACCGCGGCGGACGGCGTCGGGCTTGAGAAGGACAAGAGTGCGCTGACTCATGGTGCGGCTCCAAAATCTTCGTGGGATGTCCGCACGATACCGGGCACGGCTACGCGGTGTTACCTCCGGCCTCGGCCTGGGCGGCCCACCTGGCCTTGGCCTCGTCGATCCTGCGGCCGAAGTGGACGGAGGCCCACCAGAGCCCGGCGAAGCAGAGGCCCAGGATGAACATCATCGGCACGACGAACCCGCTGGCGACGAGCGCCGCTTGAAGCACCCACCCCAACTCGATGCCGCCGCGCCGCCCGAGCGCCCCGCACAGCAGCACGGACAGCAGCATGGCGACACCGCACACGCCCCACACGACCCCGCCCGAGAGGTCGGGGTCCTTCATGGCGACGAGTCCGGCGAAGCCGATGACGAAGAACTCACCGATCAGGGTCGATGAACACAGCACGCGCACAGCGGATCAGCCCTTCCCCAACAGCAGCCGGGCCTCGCCGACAGTGATCACGGAGCCGGTGACGAGCACACCGCCGCCGGAGAACTCGCCCTCTTCCTCGGCCAGCGTGATGGCGGCCTCGAGAGCGTCGTCGAGGCGGGGCTCGACCTGCACGCGCTCGTCCCCGAAGACCTCGACCGCGATGGCGGCGAGCTCGTCGGCGTCCATCGCGCGATGGCTGGAGTTCTGCGTGACGACGACCTCGGCGAAGATCGGCTCGAAGGCCTCCAGCACCCCGCGCACGTTCTTGTCGCCGCTCGCTCCCACGACTCCCACCAGCCGGCTGAAGTCGAAGACCTCGCTGATGGCCTCGGCGGCGACGCGGGCGCCGGCCGGGTTGTGCGCGGCGTCGAGCACCACGGTCGGCGAGCGCCTCACGACCTCGAGCCGGCCGGGCGACGTGGCACCGGCGAAGGCCTGGCGGACGGTGTCCACATCGAGCAGCCGGGCCTGCTCGGCCCCGATCCCGAAGAAGGCCTCGACGGCGGCCAGCGCGACAGCCGCGTTGTGCGCCTGGTGGGCGCCGTGCAGCGGGAGGAAGATGCCGTCGTACTCGCCGCCGAGCCCGCGCAGGGTCAACAGCTGCCCGCCCACGGCGACCTGCCGGGAGACGACGCCGAACTCGAGCCCTTCCCGGGCCACGGTGGCGTCCACGTCGACGGCCTTCTTCAGGAGCACCTGAGCGGCGTCGACGGGCTGCTGCGCCATGATCACCGTGGCGCCCTGCTTGATGATCCCGGCCTTCTCCTGGGCGATCTCGCCAGAGGTGGAGCCCAGCCGGTCCGTGTGGTCCAGATCGATGGGCGTCACGACGGCCACCGAAGCGTCGATCACATTGGTGGCATCCCAGCTGCCGCCCATTCCGACCTCGACGACGGCGGCATCGACCGGCGCGTCGGCGAAGGCGGCGTACGCCATCCCCGTGAGCACCTCGAAAAAGGAAAGCCGGAATTCCTCTTTCTGGTCGACCATCTCCACATACGGGGCAATGTCCCGATAGGTCTCGATGAACCGCTCGTAGTCGATCGGCGCACCGTCGAGACTGATGCGCTCGGTGATCGACTGGACGTGAGGCGACGTATAACGCCCGGTGCGCAGCTCGAAAGCGCCGAGAAGGGCCTCGATCATGCGGGCCGTGGACGTCTTGCCGTTCGTCCCCGTGATGTGGATCGAGGGATAGGCGCGCTGCGGGTCACCGAGCACGTCCATCAGAGCGGCGATACGCGAGACGGACGGCTCCAGCTTGGTCTCGCCCCACCGCCCCGCGAGCTCGGTCTCGACCTCTCGCAGGGCCTCGGCCACCTGGGGATCCTGCGGCCGCCCGGGCACGCCGTCCCCCTGCGGAGCACCTCCCTGCGTCCGGAGGGTACGGCTGCCGGCCTCGATCAGTGCCAGATCGGGGTCACGCTCGGTCTCGGCGTCCACGATGTCGTCGAAGCCGTCGGATTCGCCGCTGTCACGCGGGGGGAGCTCACTCACACAAGCCAGTCTACGGAGAACCACCGACACGGCCCGGCCCGCACCCCACCCGGCAGGTCGGGGACTTTCGGCCCGTCCGTTTCGGGACCTTGGTCCATCCGGACCGCGGCATCACCCTGCAAACTTGGCGATCATGGACATAGGCATCGATCTCGGCACCGCCAACACTCTTCTCTACGTACGCGGCAAGGGGATCGTGCTCAATGAGCCGTCTGTGGTGGCGCTGAAACAGAACAAGACGACCGTCGCCGTCGGCACGGAAGCCAAGGAGACGCTCGGCCGCACCCCGGGCTCCATCACCGCGATCCGCCCCCTCCGCGACGGCGTGATCAGCGACTACGAGGCGGCGGAGGAGATGCTCCGCCACTTCGTGCGCAAGGCGGTCCCGGGCCGCCGCCCCAGGACCCGCATGGTCATCTGCGTCCCGAGCGGGGTCACGCCGGTGGAGCGCCGGGCGATCGTCCACGCGGCACGACGAGCCGGAGCCCGGGCGGTCCACGTCATAGAGGAACCCATGGCCGCGGCGATAGGCGCGGGCCTCCCGGTGGCCGAGGCGCGCGGCTCGATGGTCGTGGACATAGGCGGCGGCACCACGGAGGTGGCGGTGATCTCGCTGGGCGGCATCGTCACCGCACAGTCCCTGCGCGTCGGGGGCGACCGCATGGACGAGGCGATCACGGACCACGTACGCAAGGAACACGGCCTGCTGATCGGCGAACGCACCGCAGAGGCGGTCAAACTGGCCATCGGCTCAGCGGCCCCGGCCGAGGAACTCTCCGAAACGGGCACCTTCACGGTGCGAGGCCGTCAAAGGCTGGCCGGCCTCCCCCACACCGCAACCCTCACCACCCAAGAGGTCCGGGAAGCCCTCAACTCCCCCGTCGAAGCGATCGTCTCGGCGCTCAGGGCGACCCTCGAGGAGTGCCCGCCGGAGCTCTCCGGCGACGTCATGGAGCACGGCATCGTGCTGACGGGCGGCGGCGCGCTGCTTCCGGGCCTGGACCTGCGCATGACGGAGGCGACAGGCATCCCCGTCTTCCCCGCAGAGGCCCCACTGGACAGCGTGGCGCTGGGCTGCGGCAAGTGCGTGGAGGACTTCGACTCGCTCCAGCGCCTGCTGAAGGCCGCGTAAGTGGCCTGAACCCAAGGGTGCGTGGGGGCCGGAAAGGGCTGACCCGAACCGGGGACGCCGGAAGACCCCCCGGCGCGGTGCGCCCCCGGCCCCGTACGGAGAAGGTCCAATCGGACCATGTGGTACGCACACAACCCCGGCCGCCGCGCACGCCAGCTCCTGGGCGACGGCGCCGCCCTGCTGTGGACGGCGCTCTGGGCAGCGGTGGCACTGGCCGTGCACCGGCTGGTACAGCCGGCGTCCCAACCAGCCCCTCACCGCCCCCGCATCCCGCTCCTCGGCAGCTCGGTGGACGGAGCGCTGCGGGGCGTGGCGCACGCGGGCGACCGGATCGTGAGCGCGGCACCGGCTCCGCAGGGCCCCGCGGCCGCACAGGCCCTCGCGGTCCTGGGCGCGGTGGCGCTCTTCGTGATCCCGGTCGGCCTGATGCTCACGGTGTGGCTGCCCCGCCGCATCCGCTGGACGCGCCAGGCGGCGGCAGCGCAGGAGCTGGCGGCGACGGAGGACGGCCGTGAACTACTGGCGCTGAGGGCGCTGTTGCGTCCTCTGGACGAACTGGCGGCGACGGCGGGCCTGCTCCCGGCCGCGCCCGACGAGACCCCGGACCTGGACCTGGACCCGGACTTGGACCCGGACGTCGCCCCGGCCCCCGGCCCGGGCTCGCTGGCGAAGGGCTGGCGAGAGGCGGACCCGGTGGTGCTGGACGCGTTGGCGGACGCGGAGCTGCAACGCCTGGGGCTACGAACGTAAAGCCCCCCGCCACCCGGAGAAACCCGAAGGCCCCCCGGAACCATGAGGATTCCAGGGGGCCTTCACCGCACATCACGCACATCACGTACGTCGGTCCACATCACGTACGTCGGTCGCGTCGCACGTCGGAGGCGTCAGCCACGTCAGGCCTGAGGCAACCGCTCCAACTGCTGCTGGATGCGGGCGATGTCCTCGTCCGCCTTGGCGAGGCGCCCACGGATCTTGTCGACGACGGCATCCGGCGCCTTGGCGAGGAACGCCTCGTTGCCGAGCTTGCCCGTGGCCTGGGCCTTCTCCTTCTCGGCGGCGGCCAGATCCTTGGCGAGCCGCTTCCGCTCGGCCGCCACATCGATCGTGCCGGACAGGTCGAGCGCGACCTGCGCACCGCCGACCGGCAGAGTGGCGGTCGCCGAGAAGTCGTCACCCTCGGGCTGCAGCCGCAGAAGCTGCCGGATGGCGGCCTCGTGCGGAGCGAGCGCGGTCCCGTCGAGGTCGAGCCGGGCCGGCACGCGCTGACCGGGCTGAAGACCCTGGTCGGCACGGAAGCGCCGGACCTCGGTGATGACCTGCTGGAGCGTCTCGATCTCGCTCTCGGCGGCAGCGTCACGGAAGCCGCTGTCGCTCGGCCACTCGGCGATCACGAGGCTCTCGCCACCGGTCAGCGTCGTCCAGAGCGTCTCGGTGACGAACGGGACGATCGGGTGCAGCAGACGCAGCGTCACATCGAGGACCTCGCCCAGGACGCGGCCCGAGACCTTCGCCTGCTCGCCCCCCTCGAAGAACGTCGTCTTCGACAGCTCGACGTACCAGTCGAAGACCTCGTCCCACGCGAAGTGATAGAGGGCGTCGGAGAGCTTGGCGAACTGGAAGTCGTCGTAGAAGGCGTCGACTTCGGCGACGGTCTTGTTGAGCCGGGACAGGATCCAGCGGTCGGTCGCCGTCATCTCCTCCGGCGCCGGCAGCGGGCCCTCGACCGTCGCGCCGTTCATCAGCGCGAAGCGCGTGGCGTTCCAGATCTTGTTGGCGAAGTTGCGGGAGGCCTGGACCCAGTCCTCGCCGATCGGCACGTCGGCACCCGGGTTGGCGCCGCGGGCCAGCGTGAACCGCACCGCGTCCGACCCGTACGCGTTCATCCAGTCGATCGGATCGACCGCGTTCGGGTTCGACTTCGACATCTTCTTGCCGAACTCGTCGCGGACGAGACCGGTGAGGGCGACGGTCTTGAACGGGACCTGGTCCTCCATGGAGTACAGGCCGAACATCATCATCCGGACGACCCAGAAGAAGATGATGTCGTGGCCGGTCAGCAGGACGTCGGTCGAGTAGAACTTCTCGAGGTCCGGGGTCTTCTCCGGCCAGCCGAGCGTGGAGAACGGCCACAGGCCGGACGAGAACCAGGTGTCGAGGACGTCCTCGTCCTGGGTCCAGCCCTCGGCCTCCGTGCCGGGGATCGGGTCGTCGGGGCCGACGCACACGACCTCTCCGTTCGGCCCGTACCAGACGGGGATCCGGTGGCCCCACCACAACTGGCGTGAGATGCACCAGTCGTTGAGGTTGTCGACCCAGTCGAAGTACCGCTTCTCCATGTCCTTCGGGTGGAGCGCGACGCGCCCGTCGCGGACCGCGTCACCGGCGGCCTGGGCGAGCGTGTCGACCTTGACCCACCACTGGAGGGACAGGCGCGGCTCGACGGTGGTCTTGCAGCGCGAGCAGTGGCCGACGGAGTGGACGTACGGACGCTTCTCGGCGACGACACGGCCCTGCTCGTGCAGGGCGGCGACGATCGCGGAGCGCGCCTCGAAGCGGTCGAGACCCTGGAAGGGACCGTGCACGGTGATGACACCGCGCTCGTCCATGATCGTCATGGACTCCAGGCCGTGCCGCTGGCCGATCGCGAAGTCGTTCGGGTCGTGGGCGGGCGTCACCTTGACGGCGCCGGTGCCGAACTCGGGGTCGACGTGCGTGTCGGCGACGACCGGGATGGTCCGGTCGGTGAGCGGGAGCTTGATGCGCCTGCCGATCAGGTGCGCGTACCGCTCGTCGTCGGGGTGCACCGCGACGGCGGTGTCACCGAGCATGGTCTCGACGCGGGTCGTGGCGACGACCACCGTCTCGTCGCCCTCGCCGTACTTGAGCGAGACGAGCTCGCCGTCGTCGTCCTGATAGTCGACCTCGATGTCCGAGATCGCCGTCAGACAGCGCGGGCACCAGTTGATGATGCGCTCGGCGCGGTAGATGAGCCCGTCGTCGTACAGGTTCTTGAAGATGGTCTGGACGGCCTTCGACAGGCCCTCGTCCATCGTGAAGCGCTCACGTGACCAGTCGAGGCCCGCGCCGAGGCGGCGCAGCTGGTCGAGGATCCGGCCGCCGTACTCGTCCTTCCACTGCCACACGCGGTCGGTGAACACCTGGCGGCCCAGGTCCTGGCGGGACTTGCCCTCCTCGGCGAGCTGCTGCTCGACCTTGTTCTGGGTCGCGATGCCGGCGTGGTCCATGCCGGGCAGCCACAGCGTCTCGTAGCCCTGCATGCGCTTGCGGCGCGTGAGGGCGTCCATGAGCGTGACCTGGAAGGCGTGGCCCAGGTGGAGCGCGCCCGTGACGTTCGGCGGAGGGATGACGATCGTGTACGGCTCCTTCTCGCTGTTCGCGTCAGCGGTGAAGTAACCCCGGTCTACCCAGCGCTCGTACAGCGCCCCCTCTACCTCGGCCGGCGCGTACTGGGTCGGCAGTTCGGTGGTGGGCGCTGGATTCTGCTGCTGAGTGTTCTCGGTCACGGGCCCAGTTTAGGGGCGCGGCAGGGGTGCCCCGAAACCGGATTCCCGTGCGACGCGGCGGCCGCCCCGGCCGTCTGGCACAACCTTTCAACAACATGGCACCGATCCGACCCTGGGTTCCCCACACACGGTCACCTTCCGCCAGGATGTTCGGAACGCATAAGCATCGGGAGGGAACCCCAGAAATGAGCTACAACCAGCCGGGCCCGTACGGCGGGCAGCAGCCTCAGCAGCCCGGACCCTACGGCCAGCCGCAGCCGGGCCCCTACGGGCAGCAGCCCCCGGCCGCGCCCCAGCCCGGCTACGGCTACCCGCAGCAGGCCCCGCAGGGCGTGCCGCCGCAGCAGCCCCCGTACGGCCAGTCGCAGCAGCCGTACGGCCAGCCTGGCGGCTACAGCCAGCCCCAGCAGCCGGGCCCCTACGGCCAGCAGCCCCAGGCCCCCTACGGCCAGGTCCCCCCGCCCCCCGGCCCGCCCCAGGGCGGCAAGAAGAAGACGGGCCTGATCATCGGCGCGGTGGCCGTGGTCGCGGCGATCGGCGTGGGCGCGTACTTCATGTTCGGCGGTGGCGGCTCGTCCGTGGCGGACGACGGCCCTCACAAGCTGACGACGCCGGCGACGGTGCTCGGGGAGTACAAGAAGTCGGCGAGCGGCGACGACTCCAGCATGAGCGACAAGGACGTCAAGGACGCCGAGAAGAACGGCGTCAAGAACGCCCAGGGCGTCGGCGCGGACTACGAGGCCGGCGACGCCAAGACGAACCCTCTCGCGGCCAAGTACCTGAAGTTCATGGGCGTGTACGGCGAGATCTCCGACCCGGAGAAGGTCGTCGACGGGATGTTCGCCGAGATGAAGAAGAACTCTTCGACGGACAACTCCGACACCGGTGAGCTGGTCGGCGACCCGCAGAGCTTCGACTCCGACGGCGCGGTGATGAAGTGCCAGGAGACGAAGATCAAGAACGACACGCCCAGCAGCGGCGAGACCACCTCCGCTCCCAAGGAGATGTCGATGCCGGTCTGCATCTGGGGTGACCACAGCACGCTCGGCATCGTCATCCCCGTCGACCTCGCGACGGCCATGACGGGCAAGGGCGCGGATCTGCAGAGCGCCGCAGACACGTCGACCAAGCTCCGCGGCGAGGTCCGCGTCAAGTCCTGACCTCGCTCCGCACCTCAGGCACGGCATGAAAGAAGGGCCCCGGTCACCCGACCGGGGCCCTTCCCATGTCTCACGTGTGCGCTACGCCGACTTCTGCTCTCCGCTGCCCGAACCGCGGACGTCGCGGGGGATCAGCGTCGGGTTCACGTTCGAGTGGACGGCCTCCGCCGTGATGACGACGCGGGCCACGTCCTTGCGGGAGGGGACCTCGTACATCACGGACTGGAGGACTTCCTCCATGATCGCGCGCAGGCCGCGCGCGCCGGTGCGGCGCAGGATGGCCTGGTCGGCGATGGCCTCCAGGGCCTCGCGCTCGAAGTCCAGCTCCACGCCGTCGAGTTCGAAGAGGCGCTGGTACTGCTTCACCAGGGCGTTGCGCGGCTCCAGGAGGATCTGGAGGAGCGCCTCGCGGTCCAGGTTGTGGACCGAGGTGATGACGGGGAGACGGCCGATGAACTCGGGGATCATCCCGAACTTCACCAGGTCCTCCGGCATGACCTCCTGGAACTGGTCCTTCTCCTCCAGCTCGCGCTTGGAGTGGATCGTCGCGCCGAAGCCGATGCCCTTGGCACCCGCCCGCGACTCGATGATCTTCTCCAGGCCTGCGAACGCGCCGCCCACGATGAACAGCACGTTCGTCGTGTCGATCTGGATGAACTCCTGGTGCGGGTGCTTGCGGCCGCCCTGGGGCGGGACCGAGGCCGTGGTGCCTTCCAGGATCTTGAGCAGGGCCTGCTGGACGCCCTCACCGGACACATCACGCGTGATCGACGGGTTCTCGCTCTTACGGGCGACCTTGTCGATCTCGTCGATGTAGATGATCCCGGTCTCGGCCTTCTTGACGTCGTAGTCGGCCGCCTGGATCAGTTTCAGGAGGATGTTCTCGACGTCCTCGCCCACATAGCCGGCCTCCGTGAGCGCCGTCGCGTCGGCGATGGCGAACGGAACGTTCAGCATGCGGGCCAGGGTCTGGGCCAGGAGGGTCTTGCCCGAGCCCGTGGGGCCCAGGAGCAGGATGTTGGACTTCGACAGCTCGATCGCGTCGTCGCGTCCCTGGGCTCCGCCGTTCTCACCGGCCTGGACCCGCTTGTAATGGTTGTACACAGCGACCGAGAGGGCTTTCTTCGCGGCCTCCTGGCCGACGACATAGCCTTCGAGGAACTCGTAGATCTCGCGAGGCTTGGGAAGTTCTTCCCAGCGGACCTCGCTCGTCTCCGCGAGCTCTTCCTCGATGATCTCGTTGCAGAGGTCGATGCACTCGTCGCAGATGTACACACCGGGGCCTGCGATGAGCTTCTTGACCTGCTTCTGGCTCTTTCCGCAGAACGAGCACTTGAGCAGATCGCCGCCGTCACCGATGCGTGCCACGAGGTGCTTCCCCTTCGCCTGGGAGACGCTCGCGTAAGCGACTCCTGGTGCCTGTATCCGACGGTACCTTGCCGGGGCCCCCGTTCGGGCCCCCCTTGGCACGGTTCACTTCGACGTGAAGCGTGCCAAGGAGCGGCAGACGATACAGCGCTGCGTCACGCGGCCGCGGAGTTGTTCATCTTCCGGGTGGAGATGATCTGGTCGATCAGGCCGTACGCCAGGGCGTCCTCGGCCGTCAGGATCTTGTCGCGCTCGATGTCGTCGCGGATCTTCTCGATCGGCGTCGTGGAGTGCTTGGCCAGCATCTCCTCGAGCTGCTCACGCATCCGGAGGATCTCGTTCGCGGCGATCTCCAGGTCGGAGAGCTGCTCGCGGCCGGTGCCGCCGGAGGGCTGGTGGATCAGGACGCGGGCGTTCGGCAGCGCCATGCGCTTGCCCGGCGTACCGGCCGCGAGGAGCACGGCGGCCGCGGAGGACGCCTGGCCCATGCAGACCGTCTGGATGTCCGGCTTCACGAACTGCATCGTGTCGTAGATGGCCGTGAGCGCCGTGAAGGAGCCGCCGGGGCTGTTGATGTAGATGGAGATGTCGCGGTCCGGGTCCATCGACTCCAGGCACAGGAGCTGCGCCATGACGTCGTTGGCGGACGCGTCGTCGATCTGCACGCCGAGGAAGATCACGCGCTCCTCGAAGAGCTTCGCGTACGGGTCGTACTCACGCACGCCCTGCGAGGTGCGCTCGACGAAGCGCGGGATCACGTAGCGGTTGTCGACCTGCGGGCCGGTGTACAGACCGCTGCCGGGGATGTTGTTCATGGTCGGTGTTCCGTCCTTGTGAGGTGGGCTTGGATGACCGCGTAACCGGGGTTTCAGGCCCCGGTGCCGCCGCCGCCCGGAACACCCGTAGCGGCACTGATGATCTCGTCGATGAGGCCGTATGCCTTGGCCTCTTCGGCGGTGTACCAGCGGTCGCGGTCACCGTCACGGATGATCGTCTCGACGGTCTGCCCGGAGTGCCGGGCGGTGATCTCCGCCATGCGCTTCTTGGTGCGCAGCAGGTACTCGGCCTGGATCTTGACGTCCGAGGCCGTACCGCCGATGCCGGCGGAGCCCTGGTGCATCAGGATGTCCGTGTTCGGAAGCGCGAAGCGCTTGCCCGGAGTACCGCCGGTCAGCAGGAACTGGCCCATGGAGGCGGCCATGCCCATGCCGATGGTGACGACGTCGTTCTGGATGTACTGCATGGTGTCGTAGACCGCCATGCCGGCCGTCACCGAACCGCCGGGGCTGTTGATGTAGAGGTAGATGTCCTTGTCCTGGTCGGCAGCGGCCAGGAGGAGCATCTGGGCAGTGATCTTGTTGGCGATCTCGTCGTCGACCTGCTGGCCCAGGAAGATGATGCGGTCGTTGAGCAGTCGGCTGTAGACCTGGTCGCCGAGGCCACCACCGAGGGACGGCTCACCGGCGGCAGAAGGCATCAGATTCGTCACGTATCCACCTGCTCGTCTCTGACGGCAACGCGCCGTCTCGCGTCTTATCCGGAGGGCCGGGGACCCGCACCTGCACACTGCCGTTCGGCAGCGGCTGCGGGGACTCATCTGCCCTCGTATTCATGGACCCTAACGCGCGGGTCCCTTCGGTGAATCCCGCAAGGGGAACTGTTCGCTGTGAGCGCATGTTGCGCCCCGCCCCGCAGGTACGACTGGGCCCCGGGACGATGTCGTCCCGGGGCCCAGCTACGCAGAACAGATCAGACCGAGGCTCAGGCCTCGTTCTTGTCCTCGGCCTCGGCCTCGGCGGAGGCGTCCGCCTCGACGGTCTCGCCGGCGGCAGCCGACTCGTCCTCGTCGTCCTCGAGGTCGACGATCTCGCCGTTCGTGTCCTTGACCGTGGCGGCCTCGACGACGACCGCGAGGGCCTTGCCGCGGGCGACCTCGCCGACCAGCATCGGGACCTGGCCGCCTTCGACGACGGCCTGGGCGAACTGGTCGGGGGACATGCCGGAGGACTGCGCGCGCCGCATGAGGTGCTCGGTGAGCTCCTCCTGGTTGACGTTCAGCTTCTCCTTGTTGACGAGCTCGTCGAGGACGAACTGCGTCTTGATGCCCTTGACGGCCTGCTCGGCGGTCTCGGCGTCGAACTCCTCGACCGTCTTGCCCTGGATCTCGAGGTACTTCTCGAGGTCGAGGCCCATCTGGCCGAGCTGGTGGTGCTCGAGGTTGTGCTTGCGGGTCTTGACCTCGTCCTCGAGCAGCTTCTCGGGAACGGGGACCTCGACCAGCTCGAGCAGCTTCTCCAGTACGCGCTCCTGGGCCTGCGTGGCCTGGTCGTACTGCTTCATGTTCTCGAGGCGCTTGCGGCTGTCGGCCTTCAGCTCGTCGAGGGTGTCGAACTCGGAGGCGAGCTGCGCGAACTCGTCGTCCAGGGACGGCAGTTCACGAGCGGCGACCTGGGTGACCTTGACGGTGACCTCGGCCTCCTTGCCCTCGGCGGAGCCGCCCTTGAGCTCGGAGGTGAAGGTGGCCTCGCCACCGGCCTCCAGGCCCTTCACGGCCTCGTCGATGCCCTCGAGGAGCTCGCCCGAGCCGATCGTGTACGAGACGCCGGACGCAACGCCGTCCTCGAGCACCTCGCCGTCGACCTTGGCCTCGAGGTCGATCGTGACGACGTCGCCGTCCTCGGCGGCACGCTCGACCGGGGAGGTGGAGGCGAAGCGCTCGCGGAGCTGCTCCACCGACTTGTCCACGTCCTCGTCGCTGACCTCGATGGCGTCGACCTCGACCTCGATGCCGGAGTAGTCCGGAATCTCGATCTCGGGACGGATGTCGACCTCGGCGGTGAAGTTCAGCGTCTCGCCGTCCTTCAGCTCCGTGATGTCGACCTCGGGCTGGCCCAGCACGTTGAGCTCGGCCTCGTTGACCGCTTCGGTGTAGAACTTCGGAAGCGCGTCGTTGACGGCCTCCTCAAGCACCGCGCCGCGGCCGAACCGCTGGTCGATGACGCGGGCAGGGATCTTGCCCTTGCGGAAGCCCTTCACTGTGACCTGCTGGTTGATCTTCTTGTACGCCGCGTCGAGGCTGTCCTTGAGCTCCTCGAAGGGCACCTCGATGCTGAGCCGAACCCGGGTCGGGTTCAGGGTCTCCACGGCGCTCTTCACGGTTCGGTCTCCTTGGGGGCTGACTTCTGGGTTCCTGCCCGGTTAAGAGACACACGGGCACGCAGCTTGCATAGTAACGGCAAGCCGGAGTCGACCCACAACGCGATCTTGAGGAGGCGTTTACCGCTTGAGACGCTGCTGTTGCGACGCTGGTCGGGGTGGCGGGATTTGAACCCACGGCCTTCCGCTCCCAAAGCGGACGCGCTACCAAGCTGCGCCACACCCCGTCGGTGCGACACGTAGGGTACATGCACTCGGCCGATGCGGCTCCCGCATTACGAGCGGTGTGAATGCGGTGTGCGACGAGGGGGTCCGACCCGCTACGATGCTTCCCGTTGCCGCGGTCACCGACCTGCGGCGCAAGCTGTGCGGGCGTAGCTCAATGGTAGAGCCCTAGTCTTCCAAACTAGCTACGCGGGTTCGATTCCCGTCGCCCGCTCTTGTGGCCCCGGGCCCGGTTCTCACGAACCGGGCCCGGGGTTTTTCACGTCCTGGGCCGGACAGTCTCCCGAGCAGTCAGAACTGGATCGACGAGCAGTCAGAACTGGATCGAGTTGATCGTGTCCGCTATCGAGTTCAGGAACCTCTGGATGTCGTCGGCCATTCCGGTCGAGGCCAGGAAGAACCCGAACAGGACCGCCACGACGGCAGGCCCGGCCTTGATCGACCCTCCCCGGATCAGCACCACGAGAATGATCGCCAACAGCAGTACGACTGACAGCGAAATGGCCACACTGATCACACCCTAGGTCGGTCCGCTCTCCCGGCCCGGGGGGTACGACCCCGCACACCCCCGCCAGAACCATCGTGCCACCAACACGGCCCCCGCATGCGGCGGGTGACGCATCGTCGGCCACTCCCGTGCGGCGGCGCGCCGGCCGCGCACCCTTGGGGCACATGATCAGCGCGCGCCCCCCGGGCAATTTCGCGGGTTCCCGTGGCCGGTAATTCGGCCTGATCGTTTCCATGCACACACAGCACGTCCACATCGTGGGCACGCGGGATCACACATGTGTTGTTCGCCGCGAATTCGAATTGTCGCGGGGGCCACACCCAGGGGCGGTCGAGTCCGGCCGATATGCACTATTTAATCAGGATGAGAGTGGTCATAACGGACTCATATGGATGCCTCCCGAAGTCCCTCCGGAAGACCTGCGAAAACTTCGCCATCGCTATGCCGACTTCTCCGAATCGGGGGTACTCGCGCGGTAAGGAGGATTTGACGTGAGGGTTTTACGAAATACCGCGGGCGCCGCTAAGGTGCCTCAGATGTTCCGCGCTGCCCCCACCCGAGCCCCGCTCCCTGCGGCACAGACGGCCCCCGCCCATCAGCCACCGAATACGGCAGCCGCTCCCCCCACACCGGCCGCCAAGCCCGCGAAACAGCGGGACGCGTTCTTCGACAACGCCAAGTACCTGGCCATCGTGCTGGTCGCGATGGGCCACTCCTGGGAACCGCTGACGGATCACAGCCGCGTCGCCGAGGCGCTCTACATGACCGTCTACACGTTCCACATGCCGGCGTTCATCGTGATCTCCGGCTACTTCTCCCGCAGCTTCGACATGCGGCCCGACCGGCTCCGGCGGCTCATCACCGGGGTCGCGGTGCCGTACGTGATCTTCGAGGTCGCGTACACCTTCTTCAAGCGCTGGGCGGACAACGATCCGACGCAGCCGTTCAGCCTGCTCGACCCCTGGTATCTGACCTGGTTCCTGGTCGCCCTGTTCGTGTGGCGGCTCACCACCCCGCTGTGGAAGATCGTCCGCTGGCCGGTGCCGCTCGCCGTCGCCATCGCCGTACTCGCCTCCGTCTCCCCCGACATCGGCGACGACCTCGATCTCCAGCGCGTCCTGCAGTTCCTCCCCTTCTTCGTGGTCGGCCTGTTCCTGAAGCCCGAGCACTTCCAGCTGGTGCGCCGGCGTGAGGTACGGATCCTGTCCGTGCCGATCTTCGCGGCGGCCCTGCTGCTGGCCTACTGGGCCGCTCCGCGGATGACGTCGGCGTGGTTCTACCACCGCGACAGCGCGCAGGAGCTGGGCGCGCCGTGGTGGGCCGGAGCCGTGATGACGCTCGCGCTCTTCGGCTGCTCGGTCGTCCTCACCGCGTGCTTCTTCGCGTGGGTGCCGCGGCGGAAGATGTGGTTCACCGTGCTGGGCGCGGGGACGCTGTACGGCTACCTGCTGCACGGCTTCATCGCGAAGGGCTCGCGGTTCTGGGGCTGGTTCGACGACTACGCCTGGCTGCACAAGCCGCTGGGCGAGGTGTTCGTGACGGTCGTCGCGGCCTCCCTGATCACGGTCCTCTGTACTCCCCCGGTCCAGCGGATGTTCCGGTTCGCGATGGAGCCGAAGATGGAGTGGGCGTTCAAGAAGGACGCGGCTCAGGTGGCGCGGGATCGCGGGCGGGCCCGCGCCTGAGGGTGCCGTCGCTGTTCGTCAGGTGCGGGTGCGTGGGGGCTTGTCACTCAGTTCCCCGCGCCCCGTACAGGGGCGCGTTGCCTACGCGGCCTCGTTGATACCCAGTAGCGATCTCATCCCCGCGTACTTCCTTGTCAGGCGCTCTCTCGTCGGTGCGTCCAGAACCGCCAGGCGGGCGGGGTCCGCATTGTGGGCCAGGTCCGACTCCTTCACCAGCAGCGCGCCCGGAGTGGCCAGAATTCGCTGCGCGTAGGCCTCTTGAGGCTCTCCGGGGCGCTTGGTGAGGGCGAGGACGACGGCCTTCGTGCGGTCCGTGAGGTCCGCCGCGGCCAGCCACTCCGGCGAGAGCGCGTCGTCCTCGATCGCGTCGTGCAGCCAGGCCGCCGCGATCTGCTCGTCGTCGCCGCCCCGGGCGCGTACACCTTCGGCGACCGCCTCCAGGTGTTCCGCGTAGGGGCGTCCGGCCTTGTCCGTCTGGGTGGCGTGGGCCCTGCGCGCCAGGGCCTCCACCTCGGCGAGGGTCAGCATGCGGCCGACCCTAAGGCCTGCGCAGGGCCGCCCGGGCCGGGAGCGCGGTCGCGGCCAGGCCGAGGACCAGGACGGACCCGGCGAAGGAGCCGTACACGAGCGGCGGGATATACGGGGACCGCCCCGTCAGGCCGTTCATCATCGGCACCAGGGTGGCGACGGCGATGCCCGAGGGCCTCGGCGGCGCGGCGCCGGTCGGGGTGGTGTCCCGCGAGGCGCCGCCGGCGAAACGGGGGTGGGGAGAACCGCATCCCGCGTCACGAAAATGGTTTGGTAAGCTAACTATTGACGTGTTCTTGACCTTCTCTTGACCTGAGCCAGCCATTCGACCAAGCCAAGAACGGAAGGAACGGACCCATCGGACATGCAGACACCCTGATAGCCATGGGCGGCGCCTTTCTCGCCGCCGCCGTCCTCGCCCGCCTCGGCGGACGCATCGGACTCCCCACCATCCCCCTGTTCATCCTGGCCGGGATCCTCCTCGGCCCCCACACCCCCGGCATCGTGCTGGTCGCCGACCCGCACGACCTGGAGATGCTCTCCGCGCTCGGCCTGGTCCTGCTGCTCTTCTACCTCGGCCTCGAATTCCATCTGGACGACCTCAAGACCGGCGGCCGCAAGATGGCTGTCGCAGGAGGGACGTACCTCGCGCTGAACGTCGGCGCGGGCCTCGGCTTCGGATTCGCCCTCGGCTGGGGCACCTCCGAGGCTCTGGTCCTCGCCGGGGTCCTCGGCATCTCCTCGTCGGCGATCGTCACGAAAGTGCTTGTCGACACCGGCCGCCTCGGCAATCCGGAGACCAAGCCGATCCTCGGGATCATCGTCGTCGAGGACATCTTCCTGGCCCTCTACCTGGCCGCGCTCCAGCCGATCCTGTCCGGCGCGGACAGCCTGGCCTCGGCGGTCATGGACGGCGGCAAGGCCTTCGGCTTCCTCCTGCTGCTCGCGCTCGCGGCGCGCTTCGGCACCCGCATCGTGGGCCGTCTCTTCCACACCAAGGACGACGAGCTCCTCGTCATCTCCTTCCTCGGCGCGGCCGTGTTCGTCGCCGGGGTCTCCGAGTGGTTCGGGGTCGCGGACGCGATCGGCGCGTTCATGGTCGGCCTGATGCTCGGCTCCACCACCTCGGGCGAGCGCATCCGCAAGCTCGTGCACCCCTTGCGGGACGCGTTCGGCGCGATCTTCTTCTTCGCGTTCGGCCTCTCCATCGACCCGGGCGACCTGCCGACGGTGCTGTGGCCGGTCCTCGCGGCCGTCACCGTGACGCTGGTGATGAACGTGCTGGCGGGACTCGGCGCGGCGCGCGTGTACGGGTTCGGGCCCGGCCCCGCCGCGAACATCTCCACGACGCTGCTCGCCCGGGGCGAGTTCGCCCTGATCCTCGCCACGATGGCGGCGGGCGCGGGCCTGGACGAGCGGCTGTCGCCGTTCATCGCGGGCTACGTGCTCCTGCTCGCGGTCCTCGGACCGATGGCGGCGGGCCGCTCGGAGCGGCTCGCGCGTCGCCTTCCAGGGGGGCGGGGGAATGGGGCGCCCCTCGAGGAACGGGTGGGCGCCGGGGTGTGACGGATGCGCGCCGTGGGGGCGAGCTCTCGTTGCCGGGTGCGGGTCTTCTGTGGCTGGTCGCGCAGTTCCCCGAGCCCCTGAGATGCGCACTTCGTGCGCCCGTCTCAGAGGTGCTTGATGAGGCTGCGGCGAAGCCGCATGCCTTCAGGGGCGCGGGGAACTGCGCGACCGGCCACGACGTACGCCGCACCCGGCAAGGGATCCGCACCCCGGCGGAGCCGTCACGCGTCCCGGCAGATCAGCAGCAGCGCGCGGTCGTCGTTGACGTCCTTGGCCACCGCCTCGATCAGGTGCCAGGCCGCGCCGTGGAACCCGCCCGACACGTAGCGGTCCGCCTCGCCGGTGAGGCGGTCGATGCCCTCGGTGATGTCGCGTTCGGACGTCTCTACCAGGCCGTCCGTGAAGAGCATCAGGACGTCGCCGGGGCGCAGGGAGCCCTTGGTGGAGTCGAACTGCGCGCCGTCGTAGACGCCGAGGAGCGGGCCCTCCGCGGCCTTCTCCTCCCAGCGTCCGCTGCCCGCGCTGAGCTGGAGGCCCGGCGGGTGGCCCGCGGAGAAGAGTTCGTAGTCGCCCGACTCCAGGTCGAGGACGAGGTGGATGGACGTGGCGAAGCCCTCGTCCCAGTCCTGGCGGAGCAGATAGCCGTTGGCGGCGGGCAGGAAGGCGTGCGGCGGCAGGGAGCCGAGGAGTCCGCCGAAGGCTCCGGACAGGAGCAGCGCCCGCGACCCCGCGTCCATGCCCTTGCCCGATACGTCGGTGAGGACCGCCTCCAGCGTGCGGCCGCCGTTCGTACGGGCCGCGACGACGAAGTCGCCGGAGAAGGACTGGCCGCCGGCCGGGCGCAGCGCCATCTCGCGGTGCCAGCCCCTGGGCAGCTGCGGCAACTTGCTCTGTACGCGGATGCGTTCACGCAGGTCGAACAGCATCGTGCCGCCGCGCCGCCAGGGCACGCCGACCCGGCTGCGGAACTGGGCTATGAGCAGGCCGAAGAAACCGCAGGCGGCCACGACAAGGACGGTGCCGGGCGTGACCCGGGCGGCACCCTCCGAGTACGGGCCGAGCTTGACCGACTCCACGATGAGCGCCGCGGCGGCGGCCGCGTACAGGCCGAGGAGGCTGGCCGGGCGCAGCAGCAGACCCCCCGCCACGATCGGCAGGACGAGCGCTGTCGGGGAACACCAGACCGAGTTGAGGAGGGTGCCGCAGGCGATGACCGGGACCGTGAGGAGCAGGCCCACCATCGCGACCCAGTCGGAACCGTCGCCCCGGAAGTAGTCGACACCCGATTTGCGCAGGCCGATGCGGGCCCGGTGCAGTCTCATCTTCATCCGGGCCGTAAACGTCTCGGCTTGCGCGCGTCGTCCTGCCATTGCTCGTGGACCTTATCCATCGGCCCAGGGGCTTCGCACGGGAGGTCCCACTTGTCCCTCTTCCAGGCGGCCCGGGCGCCTTCCCCGGGCGGGGAAAATCTCTCGCTTCGTCCACGGTGTCCTGGTAGGGATGGCTCATGACGATGGACGTACGGGTGCTGCGCCAGGACGACTGGCACGAGTGGTACGCGAAGCTGGAGCTGGCCTTCGGAGGAGTTCCCGAAGCGCCCGAAGAACGCGCGCTGTGGGACGACCTCACCGAGTTCGACCGGTCCATCGGCGTGTGGGACGGCGACCGGTGCGTGGGAACGGCGGGGGCGTTCACGTTCCGGGTGACGGTGCCGGGCGGGGCCCAGGTCCCGGCGGCGGGCGTCACGATGGTGTCCGTCGCGGCGACGGACCGGCGGCGCGGGGTCCTGACGTCGATGATGCGGCGCCAGCTCGACGACGTACGGTCCTGGGGCGAGCCGCTCGCCGTGCTCACCGCGTCCGAGCCCGCGATCTACGGCCGCTTCGGGTACGGGACCGCGACGCGGCAGGCGAGCGTGGAGATCGACTCGACGCGGGTGCGGATCAACGCTCTGGCGGGCACGGACGGCGTACGGCTGCGGTTCGCCGACGTCGCCGAGGCCGCCGCCGCGTGCGAGGGCGTGTACGTGCGGACGATCGGCACCCGGCCCGGCATGCTCGCCCGCAGGCCCGGCTGGGAGCGGCTGCCGCTGCTCGACGCGCCGTCGGAGCGCGAGGGCGCGTCGCCGATGCAGTGCGTGCTGGCCGAGCGGGACGGCGAGACGGTCGGCTACGTCCGGTTCCACAACAAGCCCGAGTGGGACGCGGCCGGGCCGAAGGGCCGGATCACGCTGCGGCACATCGACGCGCTCGACCCGGCGGCGTACGCGGCACTGTGGCGCTTCCTCCTGGACATCGACCTGACGTCGACCGTCCAGGCGCGCAACCGGCCGGTCGACGATCCGCTGTTCTCCCTCGTCAGCGACATCCGGCGGTGCCAGGTGCGGCTGCGGGACTCGATGCACGTACGGCTCGTGGACCTCGGAGCCGCGCTGGAGGCCCGCACGTATCAGGCGCCGGTCGACGTCGTCCTGGACGTGACGGACGAGTTCTGTCCGTGGAACGCGGGGCGGTGGCGGCTGACCGGGGACGCGAAGGGGGCGTCCTGCAAGCGCACGGGGGACAGCGAGGACACAGCCGACCTTGCCCTGTCCGTACGGGAGTTGGCGGCGGCCTACCTCGGTGACACGTCGCTCTCGGCGCTGGCGGCGGCCGGCCGAGTGCGGGAGCTGCGTCCTGGCGCGGTCGACGAGGCGGCGCTCGCGTTCGGGTCGACCGTGGCGCCGTGGCTGCCGCACGGGTTCTGACGCAGCGGGTGACGGGTGCCGGTCAGCGTGGGGGCTGGCACCTCGGGCACCAGAAGAGGTTGCGGGCCGCGAGGGACGCCGTGCGGATCTCCGTGCCGCACAGATGGCAGGGCATCGTGGCCCGCCGGTAGACGTACACCTCGCCGCCGTGGTCGTCGACGCGCGGCGGGCGGCCCATCGCCTCGGGGGTGTGCTCCGGGCGGACGGTGTCGATGCGGTTGTGCCGGACGCCCTCGCGCATCAGCGCCACCAGGTCCGTCCAGATCGCCGTCCACTCGTCGGGCGTGAGGTCCTTGCCCGGGGTGTACGGGTCGATGCCGTGCCGGAAGAGGACCTCGGCGCGGTAGACGTTGCCGACGCCCCCGATGATCTTCTGGTCCATGAGCAGCGCGGCGACGGTGGTGCGGCTGCGGGAGATACGGCGCCAGGCCCGGTCCGGGTCGTCGCCGTTCCTGAGCGGGTCGGGGCCGAGGCGGTCGTGTATCGCCTGCTTCTCGGCGTCCGTGATCAGGGCGCAGGTCGTGGGGCCGCGCAGGTCGGAGTAGTGCGTGTCGCTCAGCAGCCGCAGGCGGACGGTGTCCGTGGGCGGCGGGGCGGGGGTCTCTCCGAGGGTGTACTTGCCGAAGAGGCCCAGGTGGATGTGGATCCAGCCGGTTTCCGCGAAGCCCAGGAAGAGGTGTTTGCCATGGGCGTCCACCGCGTCGACGACCAGGCCGTCCAGGAGGGCGGCGCTGTCGGAGAACTTGCCCTGCGGGCTGCGGACGCGTACCGGCCAGCCGGCGAAGCGCTCCGCGTGGTCCTGGGCCAGGCGGTGGATGGTGTGGCCCTCTGGCAACGGTCTCTTTCTCCTCGGGTTGGGTGGGGGCGGACGTTGGGGGGTTTTCTCCCCCAGCCCGCCCCTTCCCGAAAGTCCTGGGGCTCTGCCCCAGACCCCGCTCCTCAAACGCCGGAGGGGCTCAGTTGAGGGGCTGAAACGATGAGGTCAGCCCTGCGGGTGGTGGGCCGGGATCGGGGGGAGGTCGCCCGTCTCCTCGTAGCGCGACAGCATCTCGATGCGGCGCGTGTGACGCTCCTCGCCCGAGTACGGGGTGGAGAGGAAGATCTCGACGAACTTCGTCGCCTCTTCCTGCGTGTGCATGCGGCCGCCGATGGAGACCACGTTCGCGTCGTTGTGCTCACGGCCCAGCGCAGCGGTCTGCTCGCTCCAGGCGAGGGCCGCACGGACGCCCTTCACCTTGTTCGCGGCGATCTGCTCGCCGTTGCCGGAGCCGCCGATCACGATGCCGAGGGCGTCCGGGTCCGCCGCCGTGCGCTCCGCGGCACGGAGGCAGAACGGAGGGTAGTCGTCCTGGGCGTCATAGATGTGGGGCCCGCAGTCGACGGGCTCGTGGCCATGGGCCTTGAGCCATTCGACGAGGTGGTTCTTGAGTTCGTAGCCGGCATGATCCGAGCCGAGGTACACGCGCATGGATCCGAGTGTGGCACGTCCCACCCGGGCACGGCGCGGTCGGGTCGTTGTCGCCGTTCGTTTACGGGCAAACGTCTCGGAGTCGAAAATCACGATCCGGAGTCAGGTCTTCCGTCCGGTACATCCCTGGGTTTGAATGCGTGGGCTCGTGACCCGAGACTTAAGGATTCGTCCATGACCTCGCAACCCTCCCTTGCGAAGGCCGACCAGGCGCCCCACAATCCTGGAGATTCACAGCCTGACAACGGTCAGACCGGAAATAACGGTCCCGACCAGCTGAAGGCCGGACTCAAGAACCGGCACCTGTCGATGATCGCCATCGGCGGTGTGATCGGTGCCGGACTCTTCGTCGGCTCCGGTTCGGGCATCGCCAAGGCCGGACCCGCCATCCTCATCTCGTACGCCCTCGTCGGCCTCATGGTCGTCATGGTGATGCGGATGCTCGGCGAGATGGCCGCCGCACGGCCCTCGTCCGGCTCCTTCTCCGCCTACGCCGACCAGGCGCTCGGCCGCTGGGCCGGCTTCTCCATCGGCTGGCTGTACTGGTTCTTCTGGGTCGTCGTCCTCGCGGTCGAGGCCACCGCCGGTGCCGTGATCCTCAACGGCTGGATACCGGCCGTGCCGCAGTGGGGCTGGGCCCTGATCGTGATGGTCGTCCTGACCGCGACGAACCTGGCCTCGGTCGCCTCGTACGGCGAGTTCGAGTTCTGGTTCGCCGGGATCAAGGTCGTCGCGATCGGCGCGTTCGTGATCATCGGCATGCTCGCCGTGTTCGGTGTGCTGCCGGGTTCGGACAACCCGGGCGCGGGATTCGCGCATCTCACGGACGCGGGCGGATTCATGCCCAACGGCGCCGGGTCGATCCTCACCGGCGTCCTCATGGTCGTCTTCTCCTTCATGGGCAGCGAGATCGTCACGCTGGCCGCAGGCGAGTCCGAGGACCCGCAGCGTGCCGTCACCAAGGCCACGAACAGCGTGATCTGGCGTATCGGCGTCTTCTACCTCGGCTCGATCTTCATCGTCCTGACGCTGCTGCCGTGGAACGACAAGTCGATCGCCAAGGACGGCTCGTACGTCGCGGCCCTGAACTCGATCGGCATCCCCCACGCCGGTCAGATCATGAACGTCATCGTGCTGACGGCCGTGCTCTCGTGCCTGAACTCCGGGCTCTACACCGCCTCCCGCATGGCCTTCTCGCTCGGCCAGCGCGGTGACGCGCCGAAGGCGTTCGCGAAGACCAGCAAGCGGGGCGTGCCGCAGGCCGCGATCCTCGGCTCGGTCGTCTTCGGGTTCGTCGCCGTCTGGTTCAACTACCAGTGGCCGGACACCGTCTTCAACTTCCTGCTGAACTCCTCCGGCGCCATCGCCCTCTTCGTCTGGCTCGTCATCTGCTTCACGCAGCTGAAGATGCGCGGCATCATCCTGCGCGAGCAGCCCGAGAAGCTCGTCGTGAAGATGTGGCTCTTCCCCTATCTGACGTGGGCCACGATCGCGATGATCTCGTTCGTGCTCGTCTACATGCTCACCGACGACGCGGGCCGCGAGCAGGTCGTCCTGTCGCTGCTCGTGGCGGCCCTGGTGGTCGGGTTCGCGCTGGTGCGTGAGCAGGTGCAGAAGCGGAAGAAGGTCTCCGCCTGACCCGTCCGGGCATTCCCGGAAAGGTCTCAGCAGAAAAGCTGACGGCGGGTGTCAGGTAATGCGGGCAGAGTCTGCCGCATGAACTCCGACGACATCCGTACACAGCAGCTCGTCCTGCGGCCCGGCGACGCCGGGTACGACGAGGAACTGGCCGGTTTCCAGACCGGTTTCGCCCAGCGGCCCGACGTCATCTTCGCGGCAACCTCCGCCGATGACGTCGAGGCCGCTGTCGCGTACGCGGCCGGTGCCGGCCTGCCCGTCGGCGTGCAGGCCACCGGGCACGGGCTGCCCGGAGACTCCGTGGGCGGGGTGCTGATCTCCACGCGGCGCATGGACGAGGTCGTGGTGGACGCGGCGGCGCGCACGGTGCGGGTCTCCGCGGGGACCCGCTGGGGCCAGGTCGTAGAGGCGGCCGCCCCGCACGGCCTCGCCCCGCTGAACGGCTCGGCGCCGGGCGTGGGCGCGGTGTCGTACACGCTGGGCGGTGGACTCGGCATCCTGGCGCGGGAGTTCGGTTACGCGGCCGATCACGTCCGGTCGGCCGACGTCGTCACGGCGGACGCACGCCGTCGCACGGTCTCCGCCGATGCCGAGCCGGAGCTCTTCCGCGGCCTGCTCGGCGGCGGCGCGAATCTGGGCGTCGTCACGGGTCTGGAGATCGCTCTGGTGCCGGTCGCGCGGCTGTACGGGGGCTCGCTCGCCTACGACGGCGCGAAGGCCGGCGCGGGGGCCGTGCTGCGGGCGTACACGGACTGGGCGCGGACCGTACCGGATGCGCTGACGTCGTCCCTCTCGGCCCTCGTTTACCCGGACATCCCCGCGCTCCCGCCGCACCTGCGCGGCCGGTACGTGATCTCCGTACGCGTCGCCTTCACCGGGAGCGCGGACGAGGGCGAGCGGCTCGTGGCGCCCCTGCGGGCGGCGCTCGGACCGGCCCTGACGGACAGCCTGCGCGAGATGCCGTACGCCGAGAGCCACACCATCCACAGCGACCCGGACTTCCCGCACGCCTACTACGGGGACAGTGCGGTACTGCGGGAGCCGGCCGTGGAGGGCGTGTCCGAACTCCTCGCGCTGTGCGGGCCGGACGCCTCTTCCATGAACGTCGTGCAGGTCAACCACCTGGGCGGGGCCCTGTCGAGGCCCGCCGCGAACTCCGTGCCGTACCGGGACGCGGGGTGGCTGGTGCGGATCCTGTCGCCGCTGGACGGGACGGACCGTGAGGCCGTCCGCGATCGTCACGCCCTCGCGTTCAAGCAGGTCGAGGAGCAGCGGATGGGCCGGTCCCTGAACTTCGCGTTCGGCGGCGGCGACCGTACGGAGGGGCTGTACGACGCGCAGACGCGGAAGAGGCTCGCCGATGTGAAGGCCGCGTACGACCCGGCGAACCTCTTCCGGAGGAACTACAACGTGCGCTGAGCGCCCGTATCGAGGACTACTTGTTGGCGAACTTCCAGGCGGTGGGCAGCACGCCCATCGCCAGGGCCGCCTTCACGGCGTCGCCGATGAGGAACGGGGTGAGGCCCGCGGCGACCGCCTGCGTGAAGGTCATGCCGGTGGCGGCGGCGAGGTAGGGCACGCCGACCGCGTAGATGATCGCGGAGCCGAGGACCATCGTGCCCGCGGTGCGCAGGACGGAACGGTCGCCGCCGCGCCGCGCGAGCGCGCCCACGACGGTGGAGGCGAGCAGCATGCCGATGACGTAGCCGAAGGAGGCACCGCCCGCACCGGAGGTGCCCTGGGCGAACCACGGCATGCCGGCCATGCCGACGAGCGCGTACACGGCGAGGGAGAGGAAGCCGCGGCGGGCGCCGAGCGCGGTGCCGACGAGGAGCGCGGCGAAGGTCTGCCCGGTGACCGGGACCGGGGAGCCCGGCACGGGCACGGCGATCTGGGCCGCGATGCCGGTGAGGGCGGCGCCGCCGAGCACGAGCGCGATGTCGCGGGTGCGCGAAGCGGGGAGCAGGTCGGCCAGGACCTTGCCGGGGCGGGTGGAGACGGCAGCCGTACTCATCGGGACTCCGCGGGGGTGAGGGCAGGTTGGGACACCGTGACGCTATCCCAGGGGCCGATCCACGATCACGGTCACTGCTCGACAAAGCGGAACGGCGGCTGTTGGTGGGCTCCTCACAAAGGGCGGCACTCAAGCGCGACTTGGCGTGATGCTCGTCACTGAGGCCAGCGCCGAATCGGCCCGTTTTGCGTCCGGGGGCGGCCCGCGGGGAGACTGTAGGTTCCTGCCAAACCCGTGCGAGCCCCGAAAGCGGTCCGAACTCCCCATGCACGACCAGCTCCCGTCCGAATCCGAACCTCTCGGCGGCGGGCTCAAACAGCGCCATCTGACGATGCTGGGCCTCGGCGGTGTCATCGGCGCCGGCCTCTTCGTCGGCTCGGGCGCCGGGATCGCGGTCGCGGGGCCCGGCATCGTCGTCTCGTATCTGATCGCGGGCACGCTCGCGATGTGCGTGATGCGGATGCTGGGCGAGATGTCGGCCGCGATGCCGGCGTCGGGTTCGTTCTCCGTGCACGCGGAGCGGGCGCTCGGCCGCTGGGCCGGGTTCAGCGTCGGCTGGCTCTACTGGTTCCTGCTCGTCGTCGTCCTGGCCGTGGAGGCGACGGGCGCGGCGCAGATCGCGAACGGCTGGGCGCCGGGCGTGCCCCAGTGGGCGTGGGTGCTGGTGTTCATGCTGGTCTTCACCGGGGCGAACCTGGCGGCCGTGAAGAACTTCGGCGAGTTCGAGTTCTGGTTCGCCGCCCTGAAGGTGTTCGCGATCGTCGCGTTCCTGATCCTCGGCACGCTCGCGGTCTTCGGGGTCCTCCCCGACACGAATCCCGTCGGCCTCACCAACCTCACCGGGCAGGGCGGCTTCCTGCCGCACGGCTGGCAGGGCGTCATCTCCGGTGTGCTCGCCGTCGTGTTCGCGTTCGGCGGCCTGGAGGTCGTGACGATCGCGGCCGCCGAGTCCGACGACCCGGTGCGCGCGGTCTCGCGGGCGGTGCGCAGCGCGGTCTTCCGCATCCTGTTCTTCTACGTCGGCTCGATGCTGGTCATCGTGACGGTGCTGCCGTGGACGGCACAGAAGGCGGGCATCAGCCCGTACGTCACGGTCCTCGACGCGATCGGGGTGCCGTCCGCGGGCCAGATCATGAACATCGTGGTGTTCGTGGCGCTCCTCTCGGCGCTCAACGCGAACCTCTACGGCTCGTCGCGCATGGTCTTCTCGCTGGCCGAGCGCGGCGAGGCGCCCCGCGCGCTGCTGAAGGTGAGCGGCGGGGGCGTGCCGCGCCGGGCGGTGCTCGCGTCGGTCGCATTCGGGTTCATGTCGGTGCTGCTCAATCTGGAGTGGCCGGAATCCGTCTTCCTCTACATGCTCAACTCGGTCGGCGCGGTGCTGCTGTTCGTGTGGGCGCTGATCGCGGCGTCGCAGCTGCGGCTGCGGCGGCTCGTCGAACGGGAGGCGCCCGAGCGGCTCGTGCTGCGGATGTGGGGCTTCCCCTGGCTGACGTGGGTGACGCTCGCCGCGATGGCGGCCGTCATCGGGCTGATGCTGACCGACGACACGGCCCGTCCGCAGCTGTTGTGGTCGACCGGCGCGACCGCGCTCGTCGTGGCCGTCGCGGGGGTGCGGGAACTGCGCGCGCGGCGTGCCTGAACCTTCACGATGTGTGAGCGTCGTGTCCGTATACCGGTCAGCTGTTCCCTGTACCCGGTGCCGCTGCTCAGACTGTGGGCCTTTCCCCCGTCTCAGCTAATGAACAGGGCACATCCATGTCTCGGACGTCCGCGCAGTCGCCCGTCGACGCGCAGCCGATCGATCAGTCGCCGGCCGAGCCGTCGCTGTCAGGCGGTCTCAAGCAGCGTCACCTCTCGATGATCGCGCTCGGCGGTGTGATCGGTGCGGGCCTCTTCGTGGGCTCCGGAACCGCGATCGCAGCCGCCGGCCCGTCGATCATCCTCGCCTACACGATCTCGGGCGCGCTCGTGATGCTCGTGATGCGCATGCTCGGTGAGATGGCGGCGGCGTATCCCGCCTCCGGCTCGTTCTCCGTGCACGCGGAGAGGGGCATCGGCCCGTGGGCCGGGTTCACGGCGGGCTGGTCGTTCTGGTTCCTGCTGTGCGTGGCGGTGGGGCTCGAGGGGATCGGCGCGGCGCAGATCATGCACGGCTGGGTCCCCGGCGTGCCGGAGTGGGCCTGGGTCGCGCTGTTCATGCTCCTGTTCACCGCCACCAACGTGTCAGCCGTGAAGAACTTCGGCGAGTTCGAGTTCTGGTTCGCGACGCTCAAGGTCGCCGCGATCGTCGCGTTCCTGGTGATCGGCGTACTGGCGATCGCGGGCCTGCTGCCGGGCACCGACGCGCCGGGCACCGAGAATCTGACCGGCCACGGCGGCTTCATGCCCAATGGCACCGAGGGGCTCATCGCCGGACTGCTCGCCTCCGTCTTCGCGTACGGCGGCCTGGAGACGGTGACCATCGCCGCGGCCGAGTCCGAGCACCCGGTGCAGGGCGTCGCGAAGGCGGTCCGTACGGCGATGTGGCGCATCGCGCTCTTCTACGTCGGCTCGATGATCGTGGTCGTCGCGCTCATCCCGTGGTCCGCCAAGGCGCTGATCGACCCCGACAAGGGTTCCTACGTCGCCACGCTGGAGTACCTGGACCTGCCGGCCGCCGGCCTCATCATGAAGATCGTCGTCTTCGTCGCGCTGCTCTCGGCGATGAACGCCAACATCTACGGCGCCTCGCGCATGGCCGGTTCGCTGGTCGCACGCGGCCAGGGCACGAAGATCATCGGGAAGATCCAGGGCGGGGTTCCACGCATCGCCGTCCTGCTGTCCACGGTGTTCGGCTTCGTCTGCGTCCTGCTCAGCTACTGGCGGCCGGACGACATCTTCCAGTGGCTACTGAAGACGATCGGCGCCATCATCCTCGTCGTCTGGTTCTTCATCGCCGCCTCGCAACTGCGGCTGCGCCGCAAGCTGGAGCGCGAGGCGCCGGAGCGGCTCGTCGTGAAGATGTGGGCCTTCCCGTACCTGACCTGGGTGGCCCTGGCCGGTATGGCCGCCATCTTCTTCCTCATGGCGCGCGAGGAGGGCACCCGCGAACAGCTCTACTACGCGGGCGGCCTGACCGTGATCCTCGCGGCCGTGGGTTACGCACGCCAGAAGGCCGCCGAGAAGAAGCAGTAGCGCTCCCCCGTTCCGAAGCAACGCGAAGGACCCCCGGGCCATTTGGCCGGGGGTCCTTCGCGTTGCGCCGCGCACTCCTGCTGCTAGCCTGCACTTGCACATAAGTTGCAATAAGCTCTGCAGTACGCAGCCGGAGGGCTCGGACATGGCCATTTACACGCTTCCTGAACTCCCGTACGACTACGCGGCGCTCGAACCGGTCATCAACCCGCAGATCATCGAGCTCCACCACGACAAGCACCACGCGGCGTATGTGAAGGGGGCGAACGACACCCTGGAGCAGCTGGAGGAGGCCCGCGACAAGGAGTCGTGGGGCGCCATCAACGGCCTGGAGAAGAACCTCGCGTTCCACCTCTCGGGCCACATCCTGCACAGCATTTACTGGCACAACATGTCCGGCGACGGCGGCGGCGAGCCGCTGGCCACGGACGGCGTGGGCGACCTCGCGGACGCCATCACCGCCTCCTTCGGCTCCTTCGCCGGGTTCAAGGCCCAGCTGACCAAGGCCGCCGCGACGACGCAGGGCTCCGGCTGGGGCGTCCTCGCGTACGAGCCGGTGAGCGGGCGCCTCGTCGTCGAGCAGATCTATGACCACCAGGGCAACGTCGGCCAGGGCTCGGTCCCGATCCTGGTCTTCGACGCGTGGGAGCACGCGTTTTACCTCCAGTACAAGAACCAGAAGGTCGACTTCATCGAGGCCATGTGGCGCGTAGTCAACTGGCAGGACGTCGCCAAGCGGTACGCGGCCGCGAAGGACCGGGCGTTCAACCTGCTGGTCGCCCCCTGAGCCCCTGAAGCGTCCCGCCTCGTGATCGTCTTCTCAACCTTCGCGGCGGCGGGCGGAAAGACGGAAGACCCCCGCGAGGACGTGACTCGCGGGGGCCTTCCGGTTTACGGGCTTCCGGTGCACCGTGGGCCCATGACGGACCCCTCCAAGCGCTGCGTCAACTGCAAGGACGAGCTTCAGCTCTTCCGTCGGCTCGAGCCCAAGGAGCTCAAGTACGTCGCCACCTGGGCCAAGAAGGGCGAGGCGAACAACTACCGGCGCTGCGCCAACGGCACGTGCCGGCGCGTGCAGCATCACTTCCGGTACTGGGACGGCCGCACCCTCCCCGAGACATTCGCCTAGTCGAAGACCGGCCCCTGCGTGCGCGTGCGCTTGATCTCGTAGAAGCCGGGGACCGAGGCGACCAGGAGCGTGCCGTCCCAGAGCCTCGCGGCCTCCTCGCCCTTGGGGGCCGGGGTGACGACGGGGCCGAAGAACGCGATCTGCTCGCCGTTCGCGCCGGGTACGGCGATGACGGGCGTGCCGACGTCCTGGCCGACCTTGTCGATGCCCTCCTTGTGGGAGGCGCGCAGCTCGGCCTCGTACTTCGTGCCGTCCCAGTGGTCGAGGAGGGAGGCGGGCAGGCCGACCTCGTCGAGGGCGGCGGCGACGGCTTCCTTCGTGGGGCCCTCGCCGCCGTTGTGGATGCGCGTGCCGAGCGCGGTGTAGAGGTCGCCGAGCACCTCGGGGCCGTGCTCCTCCTGCGCGGCGATGACGACGCGGACCGGGCCCCAGGCCTTCGTCTCCAGGAGCTCGCGGTACTCGTCGGGCAGGTCGTCGAGCTTGTCCTCGTTCAGGACGGCGAGGCTCATCAGGTGCCAGCTGACCTTTATGTCGCGGACCTTCTCCACTTCGAGGACCCACCGTGAGGTCATCCAGGCCCAGGGGCACAGGGGGTCGAACCAGAAGTCGACGGGGGTCTTCTCGGACATGGTTCTCCTCATGTAATCCGTGGCGTTGACTCTCCTCGCCAACGTCCCGCACGGGCGTCCCATTCCCGGCTGTCCGCCGTCAGGGGCACATGGCAGGATCGGTCCTGTTCGCACCACAAGTGCAGCCAGTCGAGTCACAAGGGAGTGCCGCCCGTGCCCGGAGAGAATCTTTCCCGCGACGAGGCCCGCGAGCGGGCGGGCCTGCTGTCCGTCGACGGGTACGAGGTCCAGCTCGATCTGCGGTCCGCGGTCGGCGAGACCGAGGGCGAGGGTCCCCGGACGTTCCGCTCGGTGACCACGATCCGGTTCCGGGCCACCGAGCCCGGCGCCGCCACCTTCGTGGACCTGATCGCGCCGTCCGTGAACGCGGTGACGCTGAACGGCGAGGACCTCGACACGGCGGCCGTCTTCGACGGCACGCGGATCGCGCTCGACGGCCTGGCCGCGGAGAACGAGCTGGTGGTCGACGCCCAGTGCGCCTACAGCCGCACCGGCGAGGGCATGCACCGCTTCGTCGACCCCGAGGACGGCGAGATCTATCTCTACACGCAGTACGAGCCCGCGGACGCGCGGCGCGTGTACGCCAACTTCGAGCAGCCCGACCTCAAGGCGCCCTACCGCTTCAGCGTGCAGGCCCCCGAGGGCTGGACGGTGTGGTCGAACGGCGTGGGTGAACTGGCCGACGGTGTATGGAAGTTCGCCGAGACGAAGCCGATCTCGACGTACATCACCACGATCGTCGCGGGCCCGTACCACTACGTGACGGACTCCTACGAGCGCGTCTTGGAGGACGGTACGAAGCTGGAGATCCCGCTCGGCGCGATGTGCCGCAAGGGGCTCGCGAAGCACTTCGACGCGGACGACGTGTTCCTGGTGACGAAGCAGGGGCTCGACTTCTTCCACGACCACTTCGACTACCCGTACCCCTTCGGGAAGTACGACCAGGCGTTCGTGCCGGAGTACAACCTCGGCGCGATGGAGAACCCGGGCTGTGTCACGTTCCGCGAGGAGTTCATCTTCCGCGGCAAGGTGACGCAGGCGTCGTACGAGCGGCGCGCGAATGTCATCCTGCACGAGATGGCGCACATGTGGTTCGGCGACCTCGTGACCATGCAGTGGTGGGACGACCTGTGGCTCAAGGAGTCCTTCGCGGACTTCATGGGGACGTTCTCGATGGTCGAGGCGACGCGCTTCACCAACGGCTGGATCACCTTCGCCAACAACCGCAAGGCGTGGGCGTACCGCGCCGACCAGCTGCCCTCCACGCACCCGGTCACGGCCGACATCCGCGACCTGGAGGACGCCAAGCTCAACTTCGACGGGATCACGTACGCGAAGGGCGCGAGCGTCCTGAAGCAGCTCGTCGCCTACGCGGGGCGCGAGGCGTTCCTCGAAGGGGCCCGGCGCTACTTCAAGCGGAACGCGTACGGGAACACGCAGCTCGGCGATCTGCTGTCCGTCCTGGAGGAGACCAGCGGGCGCGACATGGCCACGTGGTCGCGGGCATGGCTGCAGACCGCGGGCGTCAACTCCCTCACCCCGCAGGTGACGTTGAGCGCCGACGGGCACATCACCGAGCTGGCCGTCGTCCAGGAGGCCGCCGATTCCCACCCCACACTGCGGCCGCACCGCGTCGCCGTGGGCCTCTACCAGCGCGACGGCGCGGGCGGGTCGCTCGTGCGGTACGCGCGCGCCGAGGTCGACGTGGACGGGCCGCGGACCGTGGTGGACGAGCTGGCCGGCGCCGAGGCGCCCGAGCTGGTCCTCGTCAACGACGACGACCTCACGTACTGCAAGATCCGCTTCGACGAGAACTCGCTGGCCACCCTGCGCGAGCACCTCGGTGACATCACGGACCCGCTGGCGCGCGCCCTGTGCTGGTCGGCGCTGTGGAGCCTGACACGGGACGGGCTCATGCCCGCGCGCGACTTCATCGGCCTCGTGCTGCGGTTCGCCGGGCGCGAGAGCGACATCGGCGTCCTCCAGATGCTGCACACCTGGGCGAACTCGGCGGTCACGCACTACGCGGCGCCCGAGTGGCGCGCGGAGGGCAGCCGGCAGCTCGCCGAGGGCGCGCTGCGGGAGCTGCGGTTCGCCGAGCCGGCCAGCCAGAACCAGCTGACGTGGGCGCGGTTCTTCGCCTCCGTCGCCTCCGCCGAGGCCGACCTCCAGCTGCTGCGCGGCCTGCTCGAAGGCACCGCGAAGATCGACGGGCTCGATGTCGACCAGGAGCTGCGCTGGTCGTTCGTGAATGCGCTCGCCTCCACGGGCGAGGCCGACGAGTCGGTGATCGACGCGGAGCTGGCGCGTGACGACACCGCGTCCGGCAAGCGGCACCAGGTGCGCTGCCTCGCGGCGCGCCCGTCCGCGGCGGTGAAGGCACAGGCCTGGGCGCAGGTCGTCGAGTCGGACGCGCTGTCGAACGCGCTGGTCGAGGCGACGATCGCGGGCTTCCAGCAGCCGGCGCAGCGCGAGCTGACCGCGCCGTACGCGGAGCGGTACTTCGCGGCGATCGAGCGCGTCTGGGCGGAGCGGTCCATCCAGATCGGCATGGACGTGGTGAAGGGCCTGTTCCCCTCGCTCCAGGACTCGCAGGGCACGCTCGACGCGACCGACGCGTGGCTGGCGGCGCACGAGGGCTCGGCGCCCGCGCTGCGCCGTCTCGTCCTCGAGGCGCGTGACGACCTGGCCCGTGCCCTGCGCGCGCAGGCGTGCGACGCGGCTGCCGGGAAGTAGCCGGGACCAGCACAACGGCGCGGCTACGGCCGGGAGTTACCGAACGCGGGCACTTCCGGCCGTAACCCGTCGCCCCGCCTGCCCTTCTCGGCAGTCGAACGCCCGTACTTTAGGGCAGGCTTGTCCCTTTTTGTCGACAGGCGTGTAACAGCGGTTAGGGGCCCGGTCGGCGCCGGGAATGGCCAGGTCATGAACCACAACACCCCGCTGTCCCCCCGCCCCCTCCAGCACCTCGACGACTGCCGGCAGCGCGTGCTGAGCGCCGCCCAGCTCAAGGCGCACGGGGTCAACTCCGCGGCCCTGAACGAGCAGTGCCGGCCGGGCGGCCCCTGGCAGCAGCTCCTGCCCGGCGTGTATCTGCTCCACCCCGGCCGGCCCACCGCCGACGAGCGACTGCACGCGGTCCTCCTGTACGCGGGCCGCCCCCAGACCCGTACCGCTGTCGCCGTGCCCACGCAGACCACCCCCGACGAGCCGCACCCCCCGCAGGCCGCGCCCCAGGCCCCGTACGCCAACGCGATGGTCACGGGTCTTGCCGCACTGGCCCTGCACCGCTTCGTCTCCGTTCCGCCGCTGCTCTCCCTCGACCGGATCGACGTCATGGTGCCGCGCACACGGCGGCTGCGCTCGACCGGTCTCGCCCGGCTCGTGCGCAGTCACGGGATGCCCACGCCGCAGCGGATCGCGGGGGTGCCGGTGGCGCCGGTGCCGCGCGCCCTCGCGGACGCCGTTGCCCAGCTCGACGACGCGGGCGCGGTGCGGCGTGTGCTCACCGAGGCCGTCCGCGGCGGTCACTGCGAACCCGCCGCCGTGGTGCGGGAGTTGAACCAGGCCAGGCTCCTCACCCGCCCGCACGTCATCGACGCCGTGGACTCGCTGCTCGCCGAGGGGCGCGCCATCGCCGAGGACCGGCTGTACGAGATGGTGCGCGAGTACGGCCTGCCCGACCCGCTGTGGAGCGTGGACCTGCGCCTGCCCGGCGGGCCGCACCTCGGCGGTGTCGACGCGTACTGGCCCGACCAGGCCGTCGCCGTGGAGCTGGACACTTCCCCAAGCTCTCGGCTTCGCTCGAGCAGGGGAGGCCCCAACGCCCCCCGGCACGGGCTGCGCCCCGAGCTCCAGGAGGAGAGCGACGGCCTGGAGTGGTCCGAGTACGCCCGCAAGCGCGAGCACCTGGAGCGCCTCGGGATCACCGTCGTCCACATCACGCCGCGCAAGCTGCGCGAGTCCCTCGAACAGCAGGCGACGGTGGTACGGACCGCGCTGATGGCGTCCGTGGACCGGGAACCGGCGGCGTATGTGATGGTGCTGCCCCACTGAGCACCGCCGGAACCCAGCCGCTCAACTATGCGGCGACTGCGGCTACTTCGGGCAGAACTCGGCCTCGATGACGGCCTGGCTGTCGCCCGTCCAGTCGCCGTTGAAGTTGAACGAGAGGGTGTGGCGGCCGTCGGGCGTGGTCACGGAGTCCGTGTTGGAGCCGTGGATGCCGCCGCTGTGGCCCCAGAGTTCCTTGCCGCAGCTGAGCTTCTGCCGCATGAGGGCGAGACCGTAGCCGAGGCCCGGCTCGTCCTTCGAGATGGGCACGGTCTTCTTCATCTCGGCGAGCTGTGCGGCGGGCAGCAGCCGGCCGCGCAGGAGCGCCGAGTAGAAGCGGTTCAGGTCCGCCGAGTCGGAGACCATCTCGCCGGCCGACGAGGCGAGGGTCGGGTTGAGTTCGGTGACGTCGTACGTCTTCTTGTCCGGGTCGTCGGGGAACTTGCTGTAGGCGCGGCCCGCCGGGCGCGGCACGGTGACGGCGGTGCCGGGCAGGCTGGTGGCGCGCAGGTGGAGGGGCTCGATGATGCGGTGGCGGATCTCGTCCGCGTAGGAGTGGCCGGTGACCTCCTTCACGACCATGCCGGCCAGCACGTAGTTGGTGTTGGAGTAGTTCCAGGACGTGCCGGGCGCGAAGTCGGGCTTGTGGGCCATGGCGACCGACACGAGCTTGCCGGGTGCCCAGGTGTCGTAGCGGTGCTTCAGGAAGCCGTCGCGCCCGAAGACGGTCTGCTGGAAGTCCTTGTCCGCCGTGTAGTTGTAGATCCCGCTGGTGTGGTTGAGGAGCTGGCGGACGGTGATCTTCCGGCCGTCGTGGCCGTGTCCGGTGACGACGCCGGGCAGCCAGTGGTCGACGGTGTCGTCCAGGCTCAGCCTGCCCTCGGCCTCCAGCTGGAGGAGGACGGTCGCGACGAAGGTCTTGGTGATGCTGCCGACGCGATAGCGGTCCCGGTCGCCGCGCGGGGTGTTCGTCCGCAGGTCGCCGAGGCCCGAAGTGCCCTTCCAGGTGCCGTACTTGTCCGTCGCCTGCCCCGTCACCCCGGGCACGCCCGCCGCGACTGCGGCGTCCATGGCCTGCTGCGTCGCCCGGTGTCCGTCCCTGGCCGGCGCGTCGGCGAGAGCGGGGGTCGCGAGCGCCCCCGCCGTCACCGACACCACTACGGCCACACCCACCAGGCCGGTACGCACTGACATCCCGTGTCTCCTTCGCCGACGTTCGACAGCTGTGTGCTGCGGTCGACCTGGGGGACTCAGGGGTCATGGGACGGGGTTGAGGGCCGTGATCGGGTTGGGCGGGATCAAGCCGATCTCAGGCCTTGCGTCCAGGGCCTTGCCTCTCAGGCCTTGCGCAGGACGAGTTCCGTGTTGCGGTCGCCGGGGGTGCCGGAGAGGGTGGCGCGGGATCCGGGGGCGTTGAAGGAGAGTTCGCGGTAGAGGGCCGCGAGGCCGGTCTGGGTGAGGTCGGTGAAGTCGGTGCGGTGCGGGGCCGCGGACTCGATGAGCGTGGTGAACAGGGAGACCGTGCCGTCGTGGTTGTCGGTGATCTCGATGACGCGGGCCAGCTGCGGGAAGTCGACGTGGGACGCGGTCGAGATCTCCCAGAAGGAGCGGCCTTCGGGGCCCGCGTGCGGGGTGATGTCGTTCTTGTGACTGTGGCCGTTGACCCAGGCCAGGACATTGCTGTGACGGCCGAGGAGGGCGAGGAGCTCGTCGCCGCCGTGCCGGGCCTCACGGGGGTGGTGCGGGTCCTGGCGGAGGTTGCGCATGGTCTTGCTGGTGTGGTGACTGAAGACGAGGACGTGGGAGCCCCCGTTCTTCTCGTTGTCCTTGAGCGTGCGCTCCAGCCAGTTGAGCTGGGCTGTGCCGAGGGAGCCCTCGTAGTGGCCGCCGGGGTCCGTCGTGTCGAGGCTGATGCCGAGGATGTCGTCCGAGACGCGGAAGGCGTAGTACTGGGTGCCGGCGTCGACGTTGGCCTGCGTGTAGCCGTGGCCGTGCGGGCCCGGGCCCGTGTGCGCGGGGTCGAGGTGGGCCTTGAGGTACTCGGCCGGGGTGAAGGGGGCGCGGGACTCGTCCGGGGTGACCGAACGCATGTGGCGGGCCTGGGACTTGAGGAGGTCCTTGAAGGCCTGGCCCTTGGGGTCGCCGCCCTTCTTGACGTTGTCCCAGATCGCCTTGCCGGCGGAGTCCGGCAGCTCCATCAGCTTCCGCCCGCCCACCGCGAACTCGGTGAAGAAGGAGTCGCCGGGCGCGTAGCAGCCGCCGGGCAGCGCGTCGTGGTTGCCGACGGTCGAGTACCAGGGCAGGTTGAGCCCCGGGCTGCGCAGCTCACCGATCGCGGCGTCCAGAAAGCCGTGGATGCGGGGGAAGCCGAGCTGCTTGTCGGCGTCGCGCAGGGCGGTGTCCGGGTGCCAGTACAGCTTGAGGCCGCTGTCCTGCACGCCTTCGTAGCGGCGCGGGTCGCCGGTGTTCGGGGTGATGCGCCCGCCGCTCATCGCCTTCAGGAACCAGTCCAGCTCCGACTTGGCGTTGTTGTCGGTGTTGTCGCCGGTCGTCATGACGAAGTGCAGGGGCGACGCGGTGACGGGCGCCCCGCGCAGTGCGTTGACCCGCTCCACGAGGGAGACCGCCCCGGCGACCGAGAGGGACTCCTGGGGGCGCCAGGCGCTGGCGGTCTGGGAGCGCAGGTACTCGTAGCGCAGCGGGTGCTGTACGTCGACCAGGTGCAGGTCGGTGAACTGGACGAACGCGGCGAGCGCGGTGCGCCGGCCCTCGCGCCCCGACTTGGCGGACGCGAGGTCGCCGCGGACGACGCGCTGCCAGGCGGGGCCGTCGCCGAGGCGCCGGTAGCCCGCGCCGGCCGGGGCGGCGGCGACGGAGCCGAGGGTGGTGCCGCGCGTGTAGGGCGCGAGCGGGGCGGCGGGGGCCCGGCGGGACACGGCGGCCGGGACGGGGCCTGCGGGCGCGGGGCCCGCGACGGCGCTGCCCGTGCCGGGGCCGAGTGCGTAGCCGATCCCGGCCGTCAGGGAGACGGCTCCGGACGCGGCGAGGAAGGTGCGGCGGTCGAGCGCCGAGGCGATGGAGGCGGCCTTGGCGGCGGTGGCGGATGCAGCGGTGTCGGCGACAGAGCGTATGCGCGGCATGGCGCGGTCTCCCCGAGTGCGAACGCGTCGGCAGTGGTCGCGGGGCGCTCGCCGTGGCAGAACTACCCGCTCGTACTGGATCGTTGACATCGGGGATGACCTGCACGTTAACGAGGCCGCAACGGGCAGCGCCGATCACGCCACGTGGATCACCGGCCACCCTGCGCGGTCACGTACGCCTCGTGTGCCGTAGAGGAGCCGGTCACTCCGTGTTCACTTTTCGGGGAAGAGGCGGCCCGACGTGGGCCTGTCGCGCCACAGTTCGAGGCCTACGTCGACGAGTTCGACGCGGGCGAGGCGGGGCACGTCGTCGAGGGTGTGCCAGGCGGCCATGTCGGTGGAGCCGTTCACCTCGTGGCGCAGTTCGCCGCCGGTGATGCGGCCCTCGTAGACGAGGCGCAGTCCGTGGAAGTCGGCGACGGCGCCCAGTTTGCGCGGGTAGCGGCGCAGGACGGAGTGGACGCCGAGCAGGGTGACGGGCTCGACCGCGTAGCCGGTCTCCTCGTCGAGTTCGCGGATCACGGTGTCGTACGGGTCCTCGCCGTGGTCCATGCCGCCTCCCGGCAGCGTCCAGCGTCTGGTGCCGTCGCCGGCCACCCAGCGGGCGAGCAGCACCTGCCCGTCCCGTACGCAGACTGCGTAGGCCGCGACCCTCAGTTCCCTGTGCACACGGTGACGTTATGCGGTCCGCGGTGGGTCGGGGTGGTGAACGTGCGGGTCGGCGACGCGGCGGGCGGGACTCCTTGCGGGGCGCGTGTGCCGTGCCCCGCTGTGCACGTTTCCCCGTATGCGCCGCTTTGTCCGCGATGACGTATGGCGGAAGTACGCCATGACCTGATCACGTCACGGGCAACTCTCCCCAAACAGGCGCCACTTACGTAAAGCTGACCGGTCATCCGGCACCGAATTCCGGACCCTTTCCGACCTTTACGTACAGGGATGCTGATGACCCTCGATCCCCAGCGCGCACCGATATCCGGAGCGAGACGGGCGGCCCGGCTCGCGGCCGCGGCCGGCCTCGTCGCAGCGCTCACCGCCGCCGGGCCGATACCCCTGGCCTACTCCGCGGACGCGGACACCACCCCGTCGACAGACGCACCCGTCAAGTCGGCCGGTGACAAGCTCGGTTCGTCCGACGCGCAGCTCCTCGACCAGGCCGAGGCGGCCGGCGAGAAGAACGTGACCATGATGGTCGCGACCGCCCCCGGCGCGACCGAGCAGGTCGCGCACCAGCTCGACGCCGTCAAGGGCGGCTCGGTCGGCCGGACCTACGACAAGCTCGGCTACGTACGCGCCACCGTGCCGACCGCCAAGGCGGACGCCGCGATCAAGGCGGCCGAGAAGCTCTCCTCCGTGCAGGGCATCGACCTGCGCCACGAGATCGAGCTCGACGACCCGACCCCGGCCGGCGACACCGCCAAGGGCGCGCGGGACGCCGCCGAGGGCACGTCCGCCGCCCCGGGCAAGAACACCCCGGCGAAGAACCCGTACAACCCGTCCTTCGAGACGGGCGCCGTCGACTTCGTGAAGGACAACCCGAAGGCCGACGGCCGCGGCGTCACGATCGGCATCCTCGACTCCGGTGTGGACCTCGGTCACCCGGCGCTCCAGAAGACCACCACCGGCGAGCGCAAGATCGTCGACTGGGTCACCTCGACCGACCCGATCGTCGACGGCGACGCCACCTGGCGCGCGATGGTCACCAACGTGAGCGGCCCGACGTTCACGTTCGGCGGCCGGACCTTCAAGGCCGCGGCCGGCTCGTACCAGGTCTCGACGTTCAAGGAGTCCGCCACCACCGGCGGCGACGCCAAGGGCGACCTGAACCGCGACGGCGACACCACCGACTCCTGGGCCGTCCTCTACGACGCCAAGGCCGGCACCGTCACCGTCGACCTGAACAACAACGCCGACTTCACCGACGACACCCCGATGAAGCCGTACAAGGACGGCTACCAGATCGGGTACTTCGGCAAGGACAACCCGGCGACCGACGTCGTCGAGCGCATCCCGTTCGTCGTGGAGATCCGCAAGGACGTCCCGATGGACCCGTACGGCGGCGACTGGGTCGGCAAGAAGGCCGACTTCGTCAACATCGGCGTCATCGAGTCCGAGCACGGCACGCACGTCGCCGGCATCACCTCCGCCAACGGCCTGTTCGGCGGGAAGATGAGCGGTGCCGCGCCCGGCGCGAAGCTCGTCTCCTCGCGCGCCTGCACCTGGTCCGGCGGCTGCACCAACGTCGCGCTCACCGAGGGCATGATCGACCTCGTCACCAAGCGCGGTGTCGACATCGTCAACATGTCGATCGGCGGCCTGCCCGCCCTCAACGACGGCGCCAACGCGCGCGCCTTGCTCTACAAGCGCCTCATCGACACCTACGGCGTCCAGCTCGTGATCTCCGCGGGCAACTCGGGCCCCGGCGCCAACACCATCGGCGACCCCGGCCTCGCCGACAAGGTCATCTCCGTCGGCGCGTCCATCTCCAAGGCGACCTGGGCCTCCAACTACGGTTCCGGCGTCGAGAAGTCGTACGCGATGATGCCGTTCTCGTCGCGCGGCCCGCGTGAGGACGGCGGCTTCACGCCGACCATCACCGCGCCCGGCGCCGCGATCAACACGACGCAGACCTGGCTGCCGGGCTCCCCGGTCGCCGAGGCGGGCTACAACCTGCCGGCCGGCTACTCGATGCTCCAGGGCACCTCGATGGCCTCCCCGCAGGCCGCGGGCGCCTCGGCCCTGCTGCTCTCCGCCGCCAAGCAGAAGCACATAGCGCTCACCCCGGCGAAGCTGCGCACCGCGCTCACCTCGACCGCGAAGCACATCAGCGGCGAGCAGGCGTACGCCGAGGGCTCCGGCCTCATCGACATCGTCGACGCGTGGGACTCCATCAAGGACGGCGCGAGCGCCCACACCTACACGGTGAAGGCCCCGGTCGACACCGCGATCGACTACGCGCTCAAGGACCCGGGCTTCGGCACGGGCATCTACGACCGCGAGGGCGGCCTCAAGGCCGGCCAGAAGAAGACCTACGACGTCACGGTCACCCGCACGTCGGGCCCGGACCGTGCGGTCCGCCACGAGCTGTCCCTCAAGAACAACTCGGGCTCCACGTTCCGCATCCTCGGCGACGACACGGTCTCGCTGCCGCTGAACAAGCCGGTCACGGTCAAGGTCCAGGCGGCGCCGAAGAGCGCCGGTCTGCGCAGCGCCATCCTTCAGGTGGACGACCCGCGCACCGAGGGCGTCGACCAGCAGGTCATGGCGACCGTCGTCGTCGCGACGCCGCTCGCGAAGCCGTCGTACACGTTCTCGGACTCCGGCTCCGTGCAGCGCAACAGCACGAAGTCGTACTTCCTGACGGTCCCCGAGGGCGCCAAGTCCCTGGAGGTCGCGATGAGCGGCCTGGCCGACAAGAGCCAGACCCGCTTCATCTCGATCCACCCCTACGGCGTCCCGGTCGACGACACGTCGACGCCGAGCTGCTACCCGAACTACAACCCGGCCAACACCTGCCGTCCCGACCTGCGGTCGTACGCCGACCCGCAGGCCGGCGTCTGGGAGATCGAGGTCGAGGCGCGCCGTACGTCGCCGCAGCTCGACAACCCGTACAAGCTCGATGTCGCCGTGCTCGGCGCGGCCTTCGACCCGGCCGTGCAGGCCGTCCCCGAGGCCAAGGTCGGCACCCCGGCCGCCGTCTCCTGGAAGGTGACGAACAACTTCGCCGCCCTCGACGGCAAGCTCAAGGGCGGTTCGCTCGGCTCGTCGAAGACGGCGCGTCCGTCCCTCAAGGAGGGTGAGACGCAGACCTCCACGGTCGTCGTCCCCGCGGGCGCCGAGCGTCTGGACGTCGCCATCGGCGGCGTCTCCGACAACGCCGCCGACCTGGACCTGACGGTCTACGACCAGGACGGCAACCAGGTCGGGCAGTCCGCCGACGGCGACTCCGAGGAGGCCGTCAGCATCAGCAGGCCGGCCGCCGGCACGTACACGGTCGAGGTCGTGGGCTACGCCGTGCCGTCCGGTTCGACGGAGTACGACTACCGCGACGTGTTCTTCTCCCCGACGCTCGGCCAGGTCAAGGTCGACGAGGCGAAGTCCGTGAAGCTCGGCAACGGTGACTCGACCCAGGTCACCGCCGAGGTCGTCGCCGCAGCGGCCGCGCCGGAGGGCCGCGAGTTCTTCGGCGAGGTGCAGCTCCTGGACGGGCGCGGCACGGTCGCCGGGCTCGGCAGCGTGAAGATCGAGAAGGTCACGCCGTAACGGTGACCGGATGACAGCGGGGGCGGGTGTCCGTACGGGCGCCCGCCCCTCGTCGTCACCGGCCCGGGCTCACACGCCGGGGCCGTTGCCCCCGTCGCACTTCAGGCCGCGGGAGCCCGGGAGCGCTTTGACGATCATGTCGCGCAGGGGCTTGATCTCCTTGCCCGTGGCCCAGTTGTCCGGGTGATAGCCGCCCTTGGGAATGGTGATCAGCGTGCGATCGCCCTTCTTCAGGTGGGGGTCGATGTCACGGTCCATCCGGAACCTGACCTGCCCAGGTCCGGAGGCCGGCTTGTAGTAGCGGATCACGGTCAGCGTGATGCGGTCGCTCTTGCCGCCTGGCTCGGGAGTGACCCGGTCGACCGTGCCCTCCACCATGAGCCGGGAGCACGCCACGAAGCCCTCCGGGGTGAGATCCGCGTTCTCGTTGCCGCTCTTGCTGTCGCTCACGGACTTGTCCGACGCTCCGGAGGCCGTCTGGTCCCCGGGCTGCGCCCCGAGCCACATCATGACGCTCGCGACCCCGAGCGCACCCGCGGTGGCGAGCGTGCCGAGGGCCAGGCGCAGGCCCCGGCGGGGCCGCGTCACGGGCACGAGCGGGGGTCCGGACGCCTTTACGGGTTCCGGCGCGGGCGCCACCCGGGCCGCCGCCAGCGCGTCCCCGATCCCCCGCAGCTGCTCTCCCAGCAGCGCGACATCCGCCTCGGCCGCCGCGTGCGCGGCCGCCGTCTCCGGGTCGTCCCTGTCCTCCGGCGGAAGCGGCTCCCCCGTGAGCACCAGCATCAGTACGCGGTCCTCGTGCTCCATGTCACACCACCTCCCCTTCGCGCAGCCGCGCCCGCAGCATCCGTACCGCCGTGTGCAGCCTGCTCTTGACCGTGCCCTCCGGGATGCCCAGCTCGTCGGCTATCGCCCGGACCGGAAGATCCGCGTAGAAGCGCAGCACGACCACTTGGCGCTGGGTGTCCGGCAGCTCGTCGAGGCCCTGCGCCACCGCCAGCGACAGGACGCGCGACTCGGCGCCGTCTTCCGCGCGCTGCTCCTGGCGCAGCGAGGCGAGGCGCTCGCCGAGCCGTTCCTGGCGGCGGCGCGCCCGGTGCCAGTCCATCGCCAGGTTCGAGGCGACGACGGCGGCCCACGCCGACACGTCGCGCGGTGCCTCGTCGCCCCGCGCGGCCCGTTCAAGCAGCCGCAGCCGCACCTGCTGCACGCCGTCCTGAAGGTCGCCGTGCGGTACCCCGCCCAGCGACAGGACGGCCCTCACCCGGTCCTCCTGCACGGCATCCAGCGGATCGGCCGCCTCCGCGCGGCGCGTTCTTCTGCGCAGCAATGCCCCTCCCCTCCCCCTGGCTCTCCCACGTTTCCCCTAGGACGCCGGGACCGGGCGAAACGTTCGCACCGTGAGACGGGGATGAATGTGGCGTCCCGCACCTCGGACAATGGATTGGACAAGGCGGCCGGGGACAGACGCATCATGGAGCGGCACCCCCGCTGTTCTGTTCGTGTACGTACGGAGGAAAACCCTGTGAAGGTCGGAATCGTCGGAGCCACCGGTCAGGTCGGCACGGTCGTGCGCAAGATCCTCGTCGAGCGGGACTTCCCGGTCGACGAGCTGCGCCTGTTCGCCTCGGCCCGCTCGGCCGGGACGGTCATCGACGGTGTGACGGTGGAGGACGCCTCGACGGCCGACTACACGGGCCTCGACATCGTCATCTTCTCCGCAGGTGGCAGCACCTCCAAGGCGCTCGCCGAGAAGGTCGCGGCCCAGGGCGCGGTCGTGATCGACAACTCGTCGGCCTGGCGCAAGGACCCCGAGGTCCCGCTGGTCGTCTCCGAGGTCAACCCGCACGCGATCGCGAACCGCCCCAAGGGCATCATCGCCAACCCGAACTGCACGACGATGGCCGCGATGCCGGTCCTGCGTCCGCTGCACGAGGAGGCCGGCCTCGAAGCGCTGGTCGTCGCCACCTACCAGGCGGTCTCCGGCTCCGGTCTCGCGGGCGTCGCCGAGCTGCACGGCCAGGCGCAGAAGGTCGTCGCCGAGGCGGACAAGCTCACGCACGACGGCTCCGCGGTCGAGTTCCCCGAGCCCCAGGTCTACAAGCGCCCCATCGCGTTCAACGTGCTGCCGCTGGCCGGCGCGATCGTCGACGACGGTCTGAACGAGACGGACGAGGAGCAGAAGCTCCGCAACGAGTCCCGCAAGATCCTCGAGATCCCGGGCCTCAAGGTCTCCGGCACCTGCGTGCGCGTGCCGGTCTTCTCCGGCCACTCGCTCCAGATCAACGCCCGCTTCGCCCGTCCGCTCTCCGTCGAGCGCGCCACGGAGCTCCTGTCCGGCGCCCCCGGCGTCGAGCTCTCCGACATCCCGACGCCGCTCCAGGCCGCGGGTCAGGACGCCTCGTACGTGGGCCGCATCCGCGGTGACGAGACCGTGGAGAACGGTCTGTCACTGTTCGTCTCGAACGACAACCTCCGCAAGGGCGCCGCGCTGAACGCGGTGCAGATCGCGGAGCTGGTGGCGGCCGAACTCAAGGGCGCCTGACCTCGAACTGGAAGCAGCCGTACTCGACGGCTCTGACATGCACCAGGGCCACCTCCGGGTCGGCGAACGCCTCCGCAAGAGCCTGATCGAACCCCTCGTCGGCCGCCTCCGGGATCTCCAGGAGGCGGCCGCCGGCAATATGGCCCTCGGCGTTGTAGCGCCGCAGGGTGCGCAGCGCGCCGGGGCGGGCGAAGGGGTACCCCCGCACGTCGCCCGGCCCCTCGCACTCCTCGGCGTGGATGAAGACCGGGCCCTGTTCGTCGTAGGCGCCCGGACGGGCCCAGGTCTCGGCGGCCCAGCGCCGCAGCGGCGCGTACGAGACGAGCGCGATCCGCTCGCCGGGCTCGACAGAGCGCAGACAGCAGCGCAGCGGGGACCCGACGGCCGCGTCGTCGGCGGCGGTGAATGCGACACAGGGGCGCCCCGCGTCGTCGGTGTCCCGCAGCTCCTTGAGGACGGCCGGTGCGATGGGCTGTGCGGTGTACGTGGTCATGTGCCCCAGGCTCGTCCCGCGCGCGCGGGTTCACCGGCGGAAAACGGACATCGCGCTCTCCGCTTCCCTCGTGGAAGGATGACCGGAACGTCAAAAACGTAGACCGGATCTAGGAGATGACCGCGTGCCTGGCACCAATCTGACCCGTGAAGAGGCGCAGCAGCGGGCGAAACTGCTCGATGTCGAGTCGTACGAGATCGATCTTGACCTCTCGGGAGCGCAGGAGGGCGGCACCTACCGGTCCGTGACCAGCGTGCGGTTCGAGAGCGCCGAGGCGGGCGCTCACACGTTCATCGACCTGGTCGCCCCGGCGGTCCACGAGGTCGTCCTGAACGGGCATTCGCTCGATGTCGCCGCCGTGTTCCGCGACTCGCGGATCGAGCTCAAGCACCTGGAGGCGGGGCCGAACGAGCTGCGGGTCGTCGCCGACTGCGCGTACACCAACACGGGTGAGGGTCTGCACCGCTTCGTCGACCCGGTCGACCAGCAGGCCTATCTGTACACGCAGTTCGAGGTACCGGACGCGCGCCGCGTCTTCGCCTCCTTCGAGCAGCCGGACCTCAAGGCGACCTTCCAGTTCACCGTGAAGGCGCCGACGGGCTGGACGGTCATCTCCAACTCCCCGTCCCCGGAGCCGAAGGACGACGTCTGGCACTTCGAGCCGACGCCGCGCATCTCCACGTACATCACGGCCCTGATCGTCGGCCCGTACCACTCGGTGCACTCCTCGTACGAGGGCGCGAACGGGCAGTCCGTGCCGCTCGGCATCTACTGCCGGCCTTCGCTCGCCGAGTTCCTCGACTCGGACGCGATCTTCGAGGTCACGCGGCAGGGCTTCGACTGGTTCCAGGAGAAGTTCGACTACGCGTACCCGTTCGCCAAGTACGACCAGCTCTTCGTGCCGGAGTTCAACGCGGGCGCGATGGAGAACGCGGGCGCGGTCACCATCCGCGACCAGTACGTGTTCCGTTCGAAGGTGACGGACGCGGCGTACGAGGTGCGTGCGGAGACGATCCTGCACGAGCTGGCCCACATGTGGTTCGGCGACCTCGTGACGATGGAGTGGTGGAACGACCTCTGGCTGAACGAGTCGTTCGCCACGTACACGTCCATCGCCTGCCAGGCGTACGCCCCCGGCAGCCGCTGGCCGCACTCGTGGACGACGTTCGCCAACTCCATGAAGACGTGGGCGTACCGGCAGGACCAGCTGCCCTCGACGCACCCGATCATGGCCGAGATCCGCGACCTCGACGACGTCCTCGTCAACTTCGACGGCATCACGTACGCCAAGGGCGCCAGCGTCCTCAAGCAGCTCGTCGCGTACGTCGGCATGGACGAGTTCTTCCAGGGCGTGCAGGCGTACTTCAAGCGCCACGCGTACGGGAACACGCGCCTGTCCGACCTGCTCGGCGCGCTGGAGGAGACCAGCGGGCGCGACCTGACGGCGTGGGCGAAGGCCTGGCTCCAGACGGCCGGTATCAACGTCCTGCGCCCGGAGATCGAGACGGACGCGAACGGCGTCATCACGTCCTTCGCCATCCGGCAGGAGGCGCCCGCGCTTCCCGCCGGCGCCAAGGGCGAGCCGACGCTGCGCCCGCACCGCATCGCGATCGGCCTCTACGACCTGTCCGACGAGAGCGGCAAGCTGGTGCGCGTCGACCGCATCGAGCTGGACGTCACGGCCACCGAGCTGACCCAGGTCCCGCAGCTGGCCGGCAAGCGGCGCCCGGCCGTGATCCTCCTCAACGACGACGACCTGTCGTACGCGAAGGTCCGCCTCGACGAGGAGTCGCTCGCGTTCGTCACCGAGCACCTCGGCGACTTCGAGTCGTCCCTGCCGCGCGCCCTGTGCTGGGCGTCGGCGTGGGACATGACGCGCGACGCCGAACTGCCCACCAGCGCCTACCTGGAGCTGGTCCTGTCGGGCATCGGCAAGGAGTCGGACATCGGCGTCGTGCAGTCCCTGCACCGCCAGGTGAAGCTGGCCATCGACCTGTACGCGGCCCCCGCGGGACGCGACGCGGCGCTGGCGACCTGGACCGAGGCGACGCTGGCGCACCTGCGGGCCGCGGAGGCGGGCAGCGACCACCAGCTCGCGTGGGCCCGCGCGTTCGCGGCGACGGCCCGCACGCCGGAGCAGCTCGACCTGCTCGAGTCGCTCCTCGAAGGCACGCAGACCGTCGAGGGCCTGGCCGTCGACACGGAGCTGCGCTGGGCGTTCGTGGAGCGGCTCGCGGCGGTCGGCCGCTACGACGAGGCGGAGATCGCGGCGGAGTACGAGCGGGACCGGACCGCGGCGGGCGAGCGCCACGCGGCGACGGCCCGCGCGGCGCGCCCCACCGCCGAGGCGAAGGCGGAGGCCTGGGCGTCGGTCGTCGAGTCCGACAAGCTCCCGAACGCGGTCCAGGAAGCGGTCATCGCCGGCTTCGTCCAGACCGACCAGCGTGACCTGCTCGCCCCGTACACGGAGAAGTACTTCGCCGCGGTCAAGGGCGTCTGGGAGTCCCGCTCCCACGAAATGGCCCAGCAGGTGGCGATCGGCCTCTACCCGGCGATCCAGGTCTCGCAGCCCACCCTGGACGCAACGGACACCTGGCTCACCGCAGCCGAACCGAACGCGGCCCTGCGCCGCCTGGTCTCGGAATCCCGAGCGGGCGTGGAGCGCGCGCTGCGGGCGCAGGGGGCTGACGCGTAGCACTCGCAGGCACAGCGCAAGGCGCCCGGCACCGGATTCCTCCGGTGCCGGGCGCCTTCGCGTGTGCGAGCGATCAGCCGTTCAACTCGGCGTAACGGGTGCGCAGTTGGTCACGGCCCGCTTCCGTCAGGGAGCCGTGCAGGCGCATGCGGGCGACGCCGCCGTCCGGGAAGGCGTCGAGGCGTACGTGGGTGGCTACGGCCTGGGCGGGGAGTTTGAAGCGGTGGAGGGTGTCGGGCTGGAGGCGGGTGCGGGGGATGATGTCGAACCATTCGCCCGTGTCGCCGTTGCGGCCGCTCAGGGCGATCCAGCCGGCCGAGTTCCCCTTCAGGTACGCCGTGTCGATCTCCACCGCGCGGATCGCGCCCTGCGCGGCGAGGCGGAACCGTACCCAGTCGTTCGTGCCGTGCACCCGGCGCCTGCGGTTCTCCCAGCCGTCGTCCATCTTGCGGGACGTGCCGGGCAGGATGATCTGCGTGGGCGACGAGTAGAACTTGTCCGACGCGTCCTCGTACGTACCGCCGTTGAGGACCGAGATCAGGTCGAACGTGCCGAGCAGGTCGAGCCACTCGGGGTCGGGGACCACCTCGCCGTGCACGCGCAGGCGGGCCACGCCGCCGTCGGGGTGCTGGCAGAGGCGGAGGTGGGTGTAGCGGCGCTCGGAGGTGATCGTGAAGCCGTTCGCCGCGTGGCCGCGTACCGGGGTCGGTGCGATCAGCTCCTCCCACTTCACGTCGGCGGCGAGCAGGTCCTCGGGGCTCGGGGAGCCCTCCACGCACGCCGCCTGGACGCTGATGCGCTGCGGGTAGTTGCCGCGGAAGTGCGCGGTGTCCACGACGATGCCGCGGATCACGCCGGGCGCGCCGAGCCGGACGATCGCCCAGTCGTGGTCCTCGGGCGCGGGGAAGGGGGATTCGGCGGTGCCGCGGCGGCGGCGGGTCTCCCAGCCGTCCATGATCTTGCCCTTGTGCCCGAAGTGCTCCGGGTCGAACACCGCGGGCTCGCGGACGAGGAGGTTCTCGCGCTGGGCGAAGAACTCGTCGTTCGCGGCGATGACTCCTGCGCCCAGGCGCCGGTCGGCGAGGTCCACCAGCTCCGCGTAGCTCTCGGTGTCGCCGAAGTGGCGGTAGTCGGCGTACGGGTCGCCGCCGGAGTAGGGGGCGGCGTCGTTGGCGTGGGGGTCCTCGGGGGCTTCGAGCGGCGTGGCGTCAGATGTCGTCATACGTCCACTGTCGGACCGCCGAGCCCTTAGGTCCATCGAAACTTTTCGACATGTACGTTCAGGTGAACTGAACGGTCGGTCCGGGCGTCAGCGCTCCGCCGCGGCGTCCCTCAGGGCCTCCAGCACCCTCGACACCGCCGGCGCCTCCTCCGACCCCCTGCGCACCGCCGCCACCACGTGCCTGACCGGCCGGTCCTCGCCCAGCGCGCACATCACGACGCCCTCCCGGCCCGCCGCCGCCATGCGCGGGACCAGGGCGATGCCCATCCCCGCCTCGACCATCGCCAGGATCGCCGTCCAGCCGGCCGCGCTGTGCGCCTGCTCCGGCACGAACCCGGCGGCCTCGCACGCGGCCCGCGTGATCTCCGACCAGGGCCCCGAACCGCCGAAGATCCAGTGCTCGCCGGCCAGTTCGGCCAGGCGCGGGCCCGCCGCTCCCGCCAGCGGGTGCCCGGCAGGCAGGGCTACGTCGAGCGGGTCGGCGAGCAGCGGCACCCGCGTGAACTTGGGGTCGCGCGCGGTGGGCGCGTGCGCGGCGAGCGACAGGGCCAGGTCCACGTCACCGGCCGAGAGCAGCTCGTACGCCTCCGCCGCCTCCGCCTCGCGCACCCGGACCGCGATCCCGGGGTGGGCGGTGCGCAGGGCGCGTACGGCGGGCACCACCAGGGCGGGCACGGCGGTGGAGAACGCGGCGACCCGCACCTCCCCGGACTCGCCCTGCAGATACGCGCCCAACTCCGCGTCGGCGCGCTCCAGTTGGGCGAACACGGCTTCGGCGTGCCGCAGGACGAGGTGGGCGGCGTCGGTGAGGCGTACGCGCCGACCGTGCGCCTCCAGGAGCGGCACGCCGAGCTGTCTGGCCAGGTTGGTCAGCTGCTGCGACACGGCCGACGGGGTCATGAGCAGCGCCTGCGCGGTGGCCGTGACGGTCCCCCGGTCCCGCAGTGCCCGCAGGATCGCGAGCTTCTTGATGTCCCAGTCGGTGGCGCGCATGGGGTCAACGTATCCGGGACCCGCTCCGGGTCGCGGAGCCGAGGGCCACCCCCGCCAGGATCAGCGCCATGCACGCGATCTGCAGCCGGCCCATGGCCTCGCCGAGGACCGCGTACGAGAGCAGGGCCACGCACACCGGCTGGAGGTAGTAGATGACGCCGGCGCGGGCCGCGCCGATCTGGGCGATCGCCTTGTTCCAGGCGAAGAACGCGACGGCGGACGACACCACACCCACGTACAGGAGCGGCGAGACGGTCGCCGCCGTCGGCTCGAAGCCGCCCTGGACGGCGAGGCTGACGAGGAACACCGGCAGCAGCATCAGCGCGCCGAGCACGAACGTCGCGAAGAGGAACGCGGGCCCGCCGATCTCCGCCGGCCGGCGCCGCAGCAGCGCGCTGTACGAGCCGAAGCAGACCGCCGCCGCGACCACCCACAGGTCGCCCGCCGTGAAGTCCGGCGCCAGGGAGCCCTTGCTGACCAGGAGCAGCACACCCGCGCACGCCACGACCGTGCCGGTCACCCGGCGGGCCCCGAGCCGCGCGCCGCCGAGGCGTTCGTACGCCGCCATCAGGACCGGCGACGCGGCCATGATCATGCCCATGTTTCCGGCGGACGTCGTCATCGCCGCCTGGTTGACGAGCGTGTTGTAGACGGTCACGCCGAGCAGCGCGGCGAGCAGCAGGAAGCGCAGGTGGGCGCGGAGCAGTGCCCTCTGCCGCCAGGCGGAGCGCGCCGCGAACGGCGCCACCGCGGCGATGGCGATGATCCAGCGCCAGAACGCGTGCTGGATCGGGGGCACGCTGTCGTGCAGCGCGCGGGAGGTGACGAAGCTGCCCGACCAGACCACCGTGGCGAGTACCGCGAGCGCGAGGCCGGCGCCGAGCCCGTTGCCCGCGCGGCGCCCTCCCGCCCCTGCGTCCCCCGCTGCGACCTTCTCGGCGCCGGTGGTCGTCCGGTCCAGGACTGCCATCCCGTATCCCCTCCTGAGCTGTGATCTCTCTACGACCCGACTACCGTCGCAGCTCCCCACCCGTCAGGTCCATCGAAACTTTTTGGTCCTTCTCTTCAGCAAAACTGAAAGGTTGGGGCTGCGGAGCGGGGGAAGCGGCGGCCCGGGGCGGGCGCTGGCCCAGCAGCGTCGCGCCGAACGCCAGCGCCATGCCCACCAGCTGCACCGGAGTCAGCGCCTGCCCGAGCGCCGCCCAGCCGATCACCGCCGCAGTCAGCGGCGAGAGCGGGCCGAGGAACGTGACCTGCGTCGCGGTCAGGCGGCCGATGCCGCGGAACCACAGCCAGTACGCGACCGCCGTGTTGGCGAGCGCCAGGTACGCGTAGCCCGCGACGGCCCGGCCGTCCAGCGCCGGGGGCGCGCCCTCGACGAGGAAGGCGAGCGGGGCGATGAGGAGGCCGCCGGCCGTGAGCTGCCAGCCGGTGAGCGCCAGGGGGCCCACCCCTTCCGGGCGGCCCCACCGCTTGGTGAGGACCGTTCCCGTCGACATCGACGCCGTGGAGGCCAGCGCCGCCAGCGCGCCGACCGGGTCGAGCGCCCCCGCCGCCTTGAGGACGACGAGGCTGACGCCGAGCGCGGCCGCGATGCCGGTCAACAGCGTGCGCCGCGTGGGGCGTTCACCGAGCAGGAGCGTCGCGAGGCCCGCGACGAAGAGGGGGCCGATCGAGCCGACCACCGCCGCCATGCCGCCGGGGAGGCGGTACGCGGAGAGGAAGAGGAGAGGGAAGAACGCGCCGATGTTCAGCGCGCCGAGGACCAGGGACTTCCACCACCAGGCGCCGCGCGGCAGCGTGCGCGCCAGCGCCAGCAGGAGGAGGCCTGCGGGCAGCGCCCGCATCAGCCCGGTGAACAGCGGGCGGTCGGGTGGCAGGAACTCCGTGGTGACCGCGTAGGTCGAGCCCCAGGAGATCGGGGCCAGCGCGGTCAGTGCGATCACGGCGCCGTTGCGCTTGTTCGCCTTCTCGACGCTGTGCTTGTTCGTCTTCATCGGGCGCCCCCCGCGGTGAAATGGGTTGGAAAAGAAGTAGCTTCGCGGCAAGTAGCTTAGCCGTAAGCTACTTGCCGTCAAGCCACTTCCTTCAGAGTTACTTTCCAGTGAGCTACCTTCTTGCGACCTACCGGAACCGGGTCGCATACTCGCCCCATGAGCAGCAGCAAGGACGCCGTCGACGCGATCGTCGACCAGTGGGCCGAGGTCAGGCCCGACCTCGACACCACGGCGATGGAGGTCTTCGGCCGGGTCTACCGGATCTCGCGCGCGATGGGCGACCGCATCGACAAGACGTACGCGCGCTACGGCATCGCGCGGGGCGAGTTCGACGTCCTCGCCACGCTGCGCCGCTCCGGCGACCCGTTCACGCTCTCGCCGCGTCAGCTCTCGGCGACGCTGATGCTGACGACCGGCGGCATGACCGGGCGGCTCGACAAGCTGGAGCGGCGCGGGCTGCTGCGCCGCTCGCCCGACCCGCACGACCGCCGCGGCCTCCAGGTGACGCTCACCGACGAGGGCCGTGCGCTGGTCGACGAGGCGGTCGGCGCCGGTCTCGCCGTGCAGACCGAGGCGCTCGCCTCGCTCGACAAGGAGCAGGCCGGCCAACTCGCCGACCTGCTCCGTCAGTTGATGGCGGGCACGCAGCCCTCCTGATACCGGACCGACCCCCCGGATGCCCCGATCCCGGCCGGCCGCCTACGCCCGGAACGAGTACGAGTCGATGCTGTCCGGGACACCGGCAGAGATGACGCCCCCGTCCGCCGGCTCGTCGTCCGACGCCCAGGCGACGTAGCCGTCGGGGCGCACCAGGAGTGACGTGCGGCGGTCACTGGCCCAGTGCGTGACGGCGTAGCGGTCGTCGCCCTTGTCGTGTGCACCCTCGGGGACGATCAGGACGAACGTGCCCTGGCGCAGGGCTTCGTAGAGCCGGCCCTCCTTGAGCGTGACGTCGGGGACGCGGGTGCCGACGAGGCGGTGCGCACCGCGCGGGGCCGGGTAGGCGACGCCGATGCCGGTGAGCTGGCCGAGCAAGCGGGTGCGCGCGGGGCGGACGCGGCCGAGGAACGTGGTGAGGGCGGCGCGGGCCGCGAGTGTCCAGGGCCGGTTGGCCATGGCGAGCCTGACGATGCCGCCGCTGCTGCGCAGGACGGCCTTCCCGACGGGGTGGCGCTCGGCCTCGTAGGTGTCCAACAGGGCCACTCCCGCACGGCCGTTGACGACTGCGGCGAGCTTCCAGCCGAGGTTGGCGGCGTCCTGGAGTCCGGTGTTCATGCCCTGGCCGCCGGCCGGGGTGTGGACGTGCGCGGCGTCGCCGGCGAGCAGGACGCGGCCGACGCGGTAGGCGGGCGCCTGGCGCTCGTCGCTGTGGAAGCGGGACATCCAGCGGGCCTCGTGCATCCCGTAGTCGCGGCCGAGGGCGCGGCGGGTGACCTCCTTGATCTCGTCGAGGTCGAGGGGCGCGGACTCGGGGACGTTGCGCGCGCGGTTCCAGCCGATGACGCGGTAGTAGCCGTCACCGAAGGGCGCGATGAAGGCGAAGGCGTCGCCGACGGCGTTGACCGTGAGGACGTTCTCGGGCTCCTCGGCGAGCTTCACGTCGGCGAGGACGACGGAGCGGATGACGGACTTGCCGGGGAAGGGGAGCCCGACGCTCTCGCGTACGGCGCTGCGCATGCCGTCCGTGCCGACGACGTACGCGGCCCGCATCGTCGTCGACTCACCGTCCCCTGTGCGGACTTGGAGCGTCACACCGTCCGCGTCCTGGGTGAGGCCGGTGACCTCGGTCTCGTACGAGAACTTCACGCCCGCGTCGGTGGCGCGCTGCTGGAGGGCGGCCTCGACCTCGTACTGCGGCAGGACCAGGAGGTGCTGGAAGCGGGAGGGGAGGTCGCTCAGGTCGACGGCGAGGCGGCCGAAGAGACTCAGCCTGTCGAGGGCCTGGCCCTTGGCCTCGATGCCGTCGGCGAGGCCGCGGGCGTCGAGCTGCTCCAGGGTGCGGGCGTGCAGGACGAAGGCCCGGGAGAGGTTGCTGATCCTGTGGGGGCGCTTCTCGACGACGGTGACGGGGACGCCCGCGGCGGCGAGGTCGCCGGCGAGGAGCAGGCCGGTGGGGCCGGAGCCGACGACGATCACGGTGCGAGGAGTGGTGCCGTTCATGGTGGCCTCCTGGTGCCTGCGAGCTCAGGTCGGGTGTACCCGGTCACTCATTGCCAACGCTTGTTGGTCAACGTCTGTTGGCAAACCTAGGGGCGCGGCCCTGGACTGTCAACAGGTGTTGGCCTACGTTTGTTGGCATGACAGGAACCACCCAGCAGGCACGCCGCTCGGACGCCACCCGCACCGCGATCCTCGCGGCGGCCCGCGAACGCTTCGCCGCCGACGGGTACGAGCGGGCCACGATCCGCGCCATCGCCAAGGACGCGGCGATCGACCCGTCGATGGTGATGCGCTACTACGGCAACAAGGAGGGGCTCTTCGCCGCGGCCATCGACCTGGACCTGCGGCTGCCCGACCCCGAGGAGATCGCGGTCGACGACATAGGCCGGACCCTCGTGCGGCACTTCCTCGACCTGTGGGAGGAGAACGAGGTGCTCACCGCGCTGCTGCGCGTGGGCGTCACCAATGCCGCGGGCGCCGAGCGCATGCAGGACATCTTCAAGAGGCAGACGCTGCCGCTCGCCCTGCGCGTCTGCCCCGACCCCGCCGAGGCCCCGGTGCGGGCCGCGCTCTGCGCGTCACAGGTCCTCGGTCTCGCGCTCACCCGCTACGTGCTGCGCTTCGGCCCCGCCGTCGGGCTCGGCCGCGACGAGATGGTGGAGTGGCTGGCGCCGACCCTCCAGCGCTATCTGACGGCCGAGCGGCCGTAGAACGCCCGGCCGAGCGCATGTGGAACGCCCATGGAACACCTCGTAGAACATCCCGAGGAACGCACCGAGGGCGCCCTCGGTGCGCGGTGCACACGAGGACGCCCTCGGCAAAGACGTCAATGAGAGGTGCGGCGGTCAGCCCTGCTTCTGCGGCTTGCGGGACTTGTCACCGACGATCACTAGGCCGGCGATCACCAGGAACAGCACGATCGGCGCCACGACATAGAGGCCAAGGGTCTCGATGACCGAGAGGCCCTGACCGGGGTCGTCGCCGTCGTCGCGCGCCAGCGCGAGCGCGGGGGACGACATGAGCAGCATCATCAGCGTCGTACCGGCAGCCAGGGCGCCGGCGCGCAGGGCGTTCTTCTTGTCCACGGTGCAAACGTAGCGAACACCTAAACGGGCCGCGCGCCCGGGGGTGCCGTACGGGGCAGTCCGGACCGCAGGACCTCGATCAGCGCGTGCGCCCTCGGCGAGGCCGTGAGCTCCTCGAAGGTGACCGGACGGCCGGTGGGGTCGGCGATCGGGAGCCGCCAGTTCGGGTACTCGTCCCAGGTCCCCGGCAGGTTCTGCGGGCGCCGGTCGCCGACCGCGTCGGGCAGCCAGACGCCGACCATGCGGGCCGGGGTGAGCAGCAGGAAACGGTGGACGGCGCGGATCTCCTCCTCCTCGCCCGGGCACTGTCCCCCGCCGCCGGGCAGCAGTCCGAGCCGCGCGAACAGGGCGGTCCACTCGGCGACTTCCGCCGTGGCCTCGGCCTGCTCCCGCGCGAGCGGCCGCCCGAGGAGGCCGAGGCTGTCGCGCAGCCGCACATGGTCGCCGGTCAGCCGGGCCGCGGTGGACGGCAGGTCGTGGGTGGTGGCGGTGGCCACGCAGTCCGTCCGCCACCGCTCCGGCGGCACCGGGCGGCCCGTGCCGTCCCAGTCCCGCTCGAACCACAGCACGGACGTGCCGAGCACCCCGCGCGCGTCCAGGGCCTCCCGGACGCCGGGCTCGACCGTGCCGAGGTCCTCGCCTATCACCAGGGCGTCGGCGCGGTCGGCCTCCAGGGCGAGTACGGCGAGCATCGCCTCCGCGTCGTAGCGGACGTACGCACCCTCGGTCGGCGGCTGCCCGGCCGGCACCCACCACAGCCGGAACAGGCCCATGACGTGGTCGATGCGGACCGCCCCCGCGTGGGCGAGCAGGCCGCGCAGGATCGCGCGGTACGGGGCGTAGCCGGCGGCGGCGAGCCGGTCGGGGCGCCAGGGCGGCAGACCCCAGTCCTGGCCGCGGGAGTTGAAGGCGTCCGGGGGCGCGCCGACGGACATGCCCGCGGCGAAGACGTGCTGCTGGGCCCAGGCGTCGGCACCTTCCGGGTGTACGCCCACGGCCAGGTCGTGGACGAGTCCGACGGGCATGCCCGCGTCGCGCGCGGAGCGCTGGGCGGTGGCCAGTTGGGCGTCGGTGAGCCAGGCGAGGTGGCTGTGGAAGTCGACGCGGTCCATCAACTCGGCGCGGGCTTCGGCGGTTTCGCGCGATCCGGGGTCGCGCAGGGGCTCGGGCCAGGTGTGCCAGTCGGGGCCGTGCCGCTCGGCGAGCGCGCACCAGGTGGCGTGGTGGTCCAGGTCCGCGCCCTGCTCGGCGAGGAAGTCCCAGTAGGCGGCGCGGCGGCCGGGACCGAGCGGGACGCGCAGGACGTGTTCGAGGGCGCGGCGCTTGAGGTCCCACACGGCGTCGCGGTCGATCAGGGCGCCCTTGTGCAGGACGCCGTCGCGCAGCCGGGCGGCCTCCGCGAGCAGCTCGCGCACGCGGTCGCGGTCGGCGTCGGGCAGATAGGCGTACTCGGGGATGTCCTCGACGCGCAGGTGTACCGGGTCGGGGAAGCGGCGCGACGACGGGCGGTACGGGGAGGGGTCCGAGGGTCCTTCCCCGCGGGGTACGGCCGCGTGCAGCGGGTTGACCTGCACGAACCCGGCGCCGGCGGTGCGGCCCGCCCAGGCTGCGAGGTCGGCCAGGTCACCGAGGTCGCCCATGCCCCAGGACTTCGCCGACAGGAGGGAGTACAGCTGCACGAGCAGCCCGTACGTGCGCTCGCCCGGGGTGCGCACGCGCGGCGGGGCGACGATCAGGTGGGCCTCGGCCGCGGCGCCGTCGGGGGCGGTGGCCCGCAGCCGGTGGACGCCGAGGGGAACGGACCCGGACGGTCGCCAGCCGTCGACGCGTTCACCCTGCTCGGTGGCCAGCTGGAGCGTCACGCCTTCGGGTAATTCCCGCGCCCAGGCCGGGACGGGTTCACCGGCCCACAGGACGACCGTCGGGGGCAGCAGCCGCGCCGCGGCCTCCGCCTCGCGCGCGGCCAGCGCGTCCCGTACGGACTCCGGGGTGCGCGCGTCGACACCGAGGGCGGCAAGGACGGCGACGAGCGCGGCGTCCGGGGCCTCGACCGTGCGGCCGGGGGACGGCGAGTAGGACGGGGCGACCCCGTGCAGCGCGGCGAGCCGGGCCAGTGTCACCTAGACCCCCGAGGCGTCCAGGCCCGCGACCGGACCCGAGGGGGTCGGCTCGCTCGTGAGGGGCGCTACGTCGATGAGGGCGGGCTCGCTGGTCAGCGGCTCCGTGTCGGCGAGGGGCGGTTCGCTGGTGAGGGGCAGTTCGGCGCCGAACGCGAACTCGTCCGGCAGCGGCAGGGCGGGGGCGGGCAGGATGACGTCCGCCTGTTTGGACAGGGCCGAGAGCAGAAGGTGCGCTGATGCGGCCATGAAGGCCTCCTTTTCGCGGTTCTTCGCGGGTCTTGTCGTCGATCTTTTCGTGGGTGACGGTCTCGGCAGCTCTACCCAGCGAGCGCGGCCGCAGACATGAACGGCCCGACAACGTGTTACTGGTCACATTCTGTTCCATGGGCGGGACTCGGCCGGTGAGCGGCGCGAATCACCCCCTTCCGCCACTCCCGGCCGGGCAATTGCGGCACAACGGCCACTCCCGTTGACACTCCGACCCGGTCAGTGGTGGGCTCGGTTGCCATCCTGGGACACCTATGACCGGTCCCACCACCGAGCCGAGACCAACGAGGAGTGAGCCGTGCAGCTCCGGCGCCACAGGAAGGGGGCGGCGGCGATCGCTGCCGCCGTCATCGCCAGTGCGCTCGGGGGAGCCTCCGGAGCGGTGGCGGCCCCTCCCGGGCACCCGCTCTCCACGGGTGACCGGGACAGCGAGACGGGGACGCCCGCGGTGTGGCCCCGGCCGCAGTCCCTGCGTACCGCCTCCGGCGCGGAGTCCGTGACCGTGACCGACGAGGTCGTCCTCGTCACCGGCCGGGGCGCCGACCGGTACGCGGTGGACGCGCTGCGCACCGTGCTGCGCGGGGCGGGAGCCCGGCACATCACCGAGGTCGACGACGAGAGCTCCCTGCCCGCGGCTCCCGCGCTCGTGGTGCGGATCGGCTCCGTGGCCGCCGGGACCGCGGCCGGTGACGGCTGGGGAGCGGCCGACGCGCGCCCGGGCCGGGGACAGGGCCTGGAGACGGCGCTCGGCGCTCTCGGGGCGTCCGCCCGCAAGGACCTGCCGTCCGGCGGGTACCGGCTCGCCGTCGGGCGGACCGACGGCCGGGACACCGTCGCCGTGGAAGGCGTCGGCGACGACGGCCTGTTCCACGCCGTGCAGACGTTCCGGCAGCTGGTGAGCGGGCGCAAGGTCGCCGGGGTCGTCGTGCGCGACTGGCCGGGTACGGCCGTGCGCGGCATGACGGAGGGGTTCTACGGGACCCCGTGGACCCGTGAACAGCGGCTCGACCAGCTGGACTTCATGGGGCGCACCAAGCAGAACCGCTATCTGTACGCGCCGGGCGACGACCTGTACCGGCAGGCGCGCTGGCGCGAGACGTATCCGGCCGCCCAGCGCGCGGACTTCCGGGCGCTTGCCGAGCGGGCGCGCGCCAACCACGTGACGCTGAGCTGGGCCGTGGCGCCCGGGCAGGCGATGTGCATGTCGTCGGACGACGACGTCAGGGCCCTGAACCGCAAGCTGGACGCCATGTGGGCACTCGGTGTGCGGGCGTTCCAGCTGCAGTTCCAGGACGTGTCGTACAGCGAGTGGCACTGCGAGGCGGACGCGAGGACGTTCGGCTCGGGGCCGAAGGCGGCGGCGCGGGCGCAGGCGCGCGTGGCGAACGCGGTGGCGCGGCACCTCGCCGCGCGGCACCCGGGCGCGGGGCCGCTGTCGCTGATGCCGACCGAGTTCTACCAGGACGGGTCGACGGAGTACCGCGGGGCGCTCGCGGGCCGGCTCGACGACTCCGTCGAGGTGGCGTGGACGGGCGTCGGCGTGGTCCCGCGCACGATCACCGGGCGCGAACTGGCGGGCGCGCGGGCCGCGTTCGGGTCCGCACATGACCTCGTCACGATGGACAACTACCCGGTCAACGACTACGCGCAGGACCGCATCTTCCTCGGGCCCTACACGGGCCGTGAGCCGGCCGTGGCGACGGGTTCGGCGGCGCTGCTCGCCAACGCGATGGAACAGCCCGCGGCCTCCCGCATCCCGCTGTTCACGACGGCGGACTACGCGTGGAACCCGCGCGACTACCGCCCGCAGGAGTCCTGGAAGGCCGCGATCGACGACCTGGCGGGCGGTGACGCGCCCACCCGTGAGGCGCTCGGCGCGCTGGCGGGCAACGACGCGTCGTCCGTGCTCGGCGAGGACGAGTCCGCGTATCTGAAGCCGGTCGTCTCCGGCTTCTGGGACTCCCGTACGACGCTGGTCACCGACCGCGCGCGGTACGAGGCCGGGGCGAAGAAGCTGCGGGACGCGTTCACCGTGATGCGGCGGACGCCGGAGCGACTCAGGTCGACGCCGGTGGACGCCGAAGTGCGGCCCTGGAGCGACCAGTTGGCGCGCTACGGGGAGGCCGGGGAGACGGCCGTCGACATGCTGAACGCGCAGGCCCGCGGTGACGGGGCGGCGGCGTGGCGGGCGGCGCGGCTCCTGGAGCGTCAGCGCGCCGGTCTGGAGTCCCGTCAGGTCACCGTCGGCAAGGGCGTCCTTGACCCGTTCCTCGACCGGGCGCAGAAGGCGTACGCGGCGTGGGCGGGGACCGGTCGCGCCGACGCGACGCGCGACGGAGAGGCGAAGCTGCCGCGGGCGCGGCGGCTCACGGCGGTGACGGTCCTGGCCGACCCCGGCACCCATGGCACGTTGCAGATCCACATGCCGGGCCAGGGCTGGAAGTCCGTGGGCACGCTCGCGGACAGCGGCTTCACCGAGCCGAACCTGGGGCCGAAGGACGTACGGGCGGACGCGATCCGCGTGACCGGCGCCAAGAAGGGCGCCGTGCGCCACGTCGTCCCCTGGTACGCGGACTCCCCCGACGCCTCGTTCGAGCTGGCCCGCACGGAGCTGGACGCGGAGATCGGCGGCGGCGCACGGCGGGTCACGGCACGCCTGACATCGCAGCGGCCGGGCTCCGTGGAGGGGCGCCTTCGCGCGGAAGGCCCGCACGGCATCAAGGTGGAGCTGCCCGCCCAGGCGACGCTCCCGCGCGGCACGCAGGTGAGCGCCCCGGTCGACATCACCGTCCCGGACGGCACCCCGGCGGGCACGTACGACGTCCCGGTCAGCTTCGCAGGCACGACGCGCACGGTGTCGGTACGGGCGTATCCCCCCACGGCGGGCCCGGACCTGGCCCGGTCCGGGAAGCCGTCGTCCTCGGCCGACGAGACCGCGGACTTCCCGGCGTCCGCCGCCAACGACGAGGACCCGGAGACCCGCTGGTCGTCACGCGCCGAGGACGGCGCGTGGTGGCAGGTCGAACTGGCGAAGCCGGTGCGGCTCGGCCAGGTGGTGCTGCACTGGCAGGACGCGTACGCGAAGGGCTACCGGATCCAGACGTCCGCCGACGGGAAGTCGTGGCGCACGGCCGCGACCGTGAAGGACGGCCACGGGGGCCGCGAGTCGGTCCGCATGGACGCCCGCGACACCCGCTTCGTACGGGTCCAGGGAGACAAGCGGGCCACGCAGTACGGCTATTCGCTGTGGTCGGTGGAGGCGTACGCGGTCGCGGACTGATCGGTTTTCTTCCCCGCTCACGCGTCCTCGCGTGAACCGGCGACCGCGACCGGAGCGATAGACGGGGTGTGAGACTGTTCCGCCCCATGGGGGGCCACCGAGACGATCAGGGGGACGCGGCGCTGCTGCGGGCCGTCGCCGCCGGGGACTCCGCCGCGATGGCCGCGCTCTACGACCGGCACGCCGGGTGGCTCTACGCCCGGCTGACCCGGCGGTGCGCGGACCCGGAAGTCGTACGCGAGGTACTGCAGGACACCTTTGTGACGGTGTGGCGGTCGGCCGCGTCGCACCGGGGCGAGGAGGCCGGCGGCTGGCTGTGGGTCATCGCGGCACGACGCCTGGTCGACTCGCTGCGGATCCAGGAGCGCCGTACGCGGCTGGAGGAGAGCGGTTCCAGGGGCCAGGACCCGACCGCCGCAACGTGGGAACAGCCCTCCGCCCAGGCTGCCCCGTCGGCCGAGGAACACGTCCTGGCCGGTCTGGAGTACGGAGACATGGGCACCGCCCTGGACCGTCTCTCTCCGGAGTTGCGCCAGGTGCTGCAGGCCACGGTCGTCGACGGCCTGACCACCCGCGAGACCGCTCGGCTGCTCGGCATACCCGAGGGCACCGTCAAGACCCGCGCGATGCGGGCCCGCCGCGAACTGCGCGCGGCACTGGCCGCGTTGGGGGCGGCCGATGCACTGGAACCGATGGGAGGCGCCGTATGAGCGACTGGCATGTGAACGCGTCCACCGCCGAACGCTACGTGGACGGCACTCTCGCGGAGCCGGACTGCTGGTCCGTGGAACAGCACGTGGAGGGCTGCGCATCCTGCGCGGGCCGTGTGTCGCGGGCGGTGGGGGCCGGGCCGGCGGGCGTGCTGCTCGGTGACGTACGGGCGTCGCTGCTCGCGCGGGTACAGGGGAAAGCCGTGGCGCCCGCGCAGGCCCGGCTGCCGACCCGGCTGTGGTGGGCGGTGGGGCCTGCGCTGCGCGGGGCCTGGGCGCTCGCGCTGGTCGTCGTCGCGGCGGGGGCGGTGGGGCTCGCGCGCGGGGCGGACTTCGCCGGGGCGCGGTCGCTGCTGCTCGCGCTCGCGCCGGTGATCCCGGTGGCCGGGGTCGCCGTGTCGTACGGGCGGCACACCGACCCGCTGCACGAGATCGCCGCCTCGACACCGCGTGGCGGGCTGCGGCTGCTGCTGGTGCGCACGGTGGCCGTGCTGGCGGTAAGCCTGCCGGTGCTCGCCGTCGCGGGCCTGCTGCTGCCGGGCACCTCGGTGACGGCGCCCGGTCCCGCGACCTGGCTGCTGCCGGGCCTCGCACTCACCCTCGCCGTGCTCGCGCTCGGCGGCTACGTCGGCTGCCGCGCCGCCGCGGCCCTGGTCGGCGGCGGCTGGCTGCTCGCGGTGGCGCTGCCCTGCCTGGGCGAGTCCGCGTCGGCGCAATCCCTCGCCGCACGCCTCGGCGAACAGCTCTCGCTCTACCTCGACGGACGCACGGCACAGACGAGTTGGGCGGCGGCACTCGTGCTGTGCGCCGCCGTCGTCGCCGTACGCAGAAACGTGTACGACCGCTGGGAGACGATGTGACCACGATGGCCCAACCGACTACCGGTACCGGCGCCGTACAGGTGTCGGGCCTGACCGTTCGCCACCGCCGCACCACCGCTCTGGACGACGTGGACCTGGACTTCGGGACCGGCGTGCACGGACTGCTCGGGCCCAACGGCGCGGGCAAGACCTCCCTGATCCGGGTCCTGGCGACGGTGGCCCGGCCCACGGGCGGCCGGGTGGAGCTGTTCGGCGGCGACCTGACGACACCGCGCACCCTGCGTGACGCCCGCCGCCGGCTCGGCTATCTTCCCCAGGACTTCGGCTACTACCCCGGCTTCACGGTGCGCGAGTTCGTGGCGTACGTGGCGTGGCTGAAGGAGCTGCCCGCGGACACGACCCCGGCGGCGGTCGAGCGGGCCGTGGCCCGGGTCGGCCTTGCGGACCGGATCGACGCGAAGATCAAGACTCTGTCGGGCGGCATGGTGCGGCGCGTGGGCATCGCGCAGGCCGTCGTCAACGCGCCGCGGCTGCTCCTGCTCGACGAGCCGACGGCGGGCCTCGACCCCGAACAGCGCGTCGAATTCCGTTCCCTGCTGAAGGAGTTGGGCGAGGAAGCGACCGTCATCGTCTCGACACACCTGGTGGAGGACGTCGCCGCGGCCTGTACGGACGTGACGCTGATCGAACGCGGCCGGGTCGCCTATCGCGGCACCCCGCAGTCACTGGCCGCGCTGGGCCGCGACGGCGAGGAGAGCGACGGCAACGCCACCGAGCGCGGCTACACCGCAGCCCTGCGCGCCCACCGCACCCACCTGACGGGCGGGGGCCAGGCATGACCGCACTTCTCGACCGCCCGGCCACCGACGCGCCGCCCCGGCCCCGCCGCGCACCACACCCCTTCCGCGCGGAGCTGCTGCGCGGCCTCGCCCCGTGGGCCGGCCTCGCACTGTTCCTGACACTCGCCTGGGCGCTCATCGCCAAGTCGGCTGGCTGGCAAGGTAGTTGGAGTGAGACCACGATCGCACTCCGCATGACCGGCGTCATGCTGGGCAGCCCGCTCGCGCTCGCGGCGGGCTGCTGGCAGGGCGCACGGGAGCGGCGGCGGCGCACCGACGAGCTGCGCGCCTCGACGGCCCGAAGCCCGCTGGCCCAGTTCGTGACGGCAGCCCTGCCCCTCGCGCTGTGGGCACTGGCCGTGTACGCCGTGACCGTCGGGGCGGCCCTGCTGGCGAGCGCGCCCTACGCCTCACCGGGCGGCCTCGCGCCGACCGCGTTCCTCTCCGCCGGCGCCGTACTGGTGGCCTGCGCCCTGACCGGCCATGTGGTGGGCGCACGCGTGCCGTGGCGGCTGACGGCACCGGTGCTGGCGGTGGCCGCGTACGGGACGTTCGGCCTGTCCATGAGTGCGTCGGGAGTGGCCGGCCTCCTGGGCCCCATACCGGGATACGCCCCCGAATTCGAGCTGCTCGCCTGGTGGCACCCGCTGCTCACGGCCGGATGGTTCCTCGCGCTCGCCGCGGCGGCGGTACTGGCCCACGCGGCGCGCCGCCGCTGGACGGCTCTGATCGCGCTCGCTGTCGCCGTGCCGACAGCGCTCGTGCTGGCGGGGACGGGCGACACCATGGCCCACCGCGACCCGCGCGCCAGGCATCAGGTCTGCACCACGACGACCACGCCGCAGGTCTGCGTCAACGCCACCCGCGCCGCGCTGCTGCCCGAGGTAACGAAGGCGCTGTCGGGCCTCACCGGCCGCCTGAAGGGCGTAGGAAATCTCCCGACGCGCTTCGAGGACCTGCCCCGCCGGACGCACGCCGACGAGGCGGAGCTGCCGATGCTCACGCCGTACGGCTGGACCGTGGTGCGCGGGAAGATCGCCGACCACGACCAGTACGCATGGGAGGCGATGGTGCAGATGGTGGAGGCCGACTGCGCGAACCCGGAGAGCCCGGCCCGGATCGGGATGGTGGACCGCGCCGTGGTGCGGTATCTCGCGCCGACGGACCTCCAGGACTCGATGCGCGCGCACGACCTCGAGTCCGCCCGCACCGCGGACAACCAGGCGGAACTGCGGCACCTCGCGGCCGAGCAGAAGGCCTACGACCACCTGCGGACCATGAGCACGGCCGACCGCCGCGCCTGGCTGACCCGCTACTTCGCGCCCACCGACCGCTGTGCCCGTACGGAGAGCGAGGTACCGGCGCTGTGACCCCATTCGCCCTCTACACTCGCTCCCGCGCCCTCCCCACCACCCTCGCCGCGTTCGCCGCGGCGACGCTCTTCACCCTCTGGGCGGCGACCCGCCCCGAGACCTATGTGGACCCGCAGCGGCGCATCCCGCTCCTCGCCCTGGCCCCCCTGCTCGCCACGTCAGCGATCGGCGTGAGCCTGCACCAGTACGCGCAGGAACTGGACCGCACCGCCGCCCGCCCCTGGTGGCGGCTGCGCCTGGCCCACCTGCTCGCCCTGACCGCGCTCGCCGCGCTGCTGCTCGCCGTGGTCGTGCCGGGCCACACCCAGGAGTTCGGCGCGGTGGCGATGGTCCGCAACGTCCTCGGGGCCACCGGCATCACGGCGGCCGCGGCGGTACTGCTGGGAGCCCGGCTGAGCTGGCTGCCGACGCTGCTCTACTTCGGGTCGGTCTACCTGTCGTACTCGGCACCGCACCTGAGGACCGCCACGGCATGGACCTGGTCGATGCAGCCGGGGCCGCAACGGGGGGCGTGGGCGGTGGCGATGGCCGTGTTCGTCGTGGGCGGGGCGCTGTACGCGGCTGTGGGCACGCGCAGGGAGCGGGAACGCTCGTAGCGCGCGGCGTGCGGTTCGCGCGGGTAGCCCGGGGCCGGTGAACCGGTCGACCCGGCCGCCCTCCTGGGGCCCAGCGCGCCGCCCACATGGCCCGGATGCGCGAACTGACCGCGCCCACGAGTGACCAAAAGGCCCGGATCGTTGTCAGGCGGAAATGCCCTCGATCCGGGCCAGTACCTCGTCCGCGCTGCAAGGGCACGAGCCGGCTCAAACCGGGGACGACGTCAGCGCAGGAAGGCCGTGAAGTCGGCCCAAGCGGTGGGGGTCAGGCGGAGTATCGGGCTGTTGGGGTCTGGGTCCTTGGAGTCGCGGACAGCGACGGTTCCGGGGATGTTGCGGGCGACTTCTACGCATTCGCCGGCGGAAGTGCTGTAGCTGGACTTCCTGAAGGTGAACTCGGGCATGGGTCACATCTCCTGACGGATGCTGTCGATGAGCTTGACGGCGTCGTGCTGGGCGAGGCTCAGGCGTGCCGTTCGGTCGAAACGCTGGCTGTACTCGGCGCTGTCGGACTCATTCTCCACCCACACGGTAGAGGCGAAGGTGTCCACGTGGACAACGTCCACCGCCTCACTCTCGGCGAACGAGATGATGTTGAACGTGCCGCCGACGCACGGATGTCCACCCGCATGGAACGGGAGGACTTGGAGGCGGACGTTCGGGAGTTTCGCCACATCCAGCAGATGTTCCAGCTGAGCGCGCATGACTGGCGAACCGCCGACGAGTTGCCGCAGCGCCGCCTCCCAGACAACGGCATATACCTGGAGCGGCCGATCGCCGTCCAGACGCTCCTGGCGACGCATGCGAACCTCGACGATGCGCTCGATCTCGTCAGGGTCCTCCCACATGCCATCGCTGACAGCAAGGGAGCGGGCGTACTCGGCCGTCTGGAACAGGCCAGGAACCAGGGCGAGTTGCAGAGTGCGGACCCGACTTGCGGCATCCTCCATGGCGATGTACTCCGCGAGCGCGCCCGCGTTTGGCGCGTGTTGCCACCACCCCTTCGCCTTACGCCGCTCGCGGTCCAGCTTCGCCAACTCCAGGAGGCGGACGACGGACTTACGGTCGGTCACGCCGTAGAACTCGCACAGAACTCGGATGTCCGGGTCGCGCATCGGGACCCAGCCGCGTTCCATCTTCACGACCTTCGAGTTGGTCGCATTGATGGCCTCGGCGGCCTGCTGCTGAGTCTTACCGGAGAGGTCGCGCAGGCGCAGTAGCTCACTGCCCAGCCTTCGCCCAAGGGCCGTTGACACTCGATTGCCGAGTTGAGCCGATCGATTCACGGCCCCAGTGTCGCCCCTCCGGCGCCAACTCGTCGAAGACCTTCACTCTTTGGAGACAATTGTCTCCGAGCCTGTTGCATCCGTCTCAATCAGCTCGCTACGGTCAGTACTCAACCACCCACCCAGCGCAGCCAGTTGGCGGAAGTGCACCGCTCTGCCACCCGCAGGAGCGGCACAGCCACCGCCAACTCGCCGACCACACAAGGAGACGCGAGCTCCATGGCCGAACCCGAGCCCGAACCTCAAGCCGTACCCCGGCCTCCTTTACGCGAAGACGTGCTCGACTACACCCCGACCTCGCGCAGCGTCCCCCTCGCCCGCCGCCGAACCGCAAGGCTCGTGGCCGAGTGGGGTCACCCCGCCCGCGCGGGAGACACGGCACTCGTACTGTCCGAGCTGATGACGAACGCCCTCCTGCACCGCAGCCTCCGCGACCGCCTCATCCGCGTGCGGGTCTCCCTGACTGCCGCCACGCTCTGTGTCGAGGTCAGCGACCCCAGGGGCGAACGCCTGCCTAGATCGCGCCCCGCGGACGGGACGGATCAGTTCGGACGGGGACTGCTCCTTGTCGGGGCGCTGGCCGACCGGTGGGGGTGCGAGCCGCGAAACGGCCCCGGCAAGACCGTGTACGCGGAGTGGGGGCTCAGTGGCGGGACGTATCCGCTCGCGACCGAGAGGAGTGACAGGAGTGGCGCTTGACGAGCAGAAGGGGCGACCGATGACTGTGCCGTACACGGACGGGGACGCTCCGCTGATTCCGCGGCCCGAACTCACCCTTCCGGCGCTGCGTCAGGCCGTGGCGACCGTCGCGCCGTCCCGCCTTCCGGAGTTCTTCGAGGACCTTCAGCGGGCCTTCGTACGGGCCGGGGACGAGGACAGCGTGGTCCCGATCCGGATGTTCCACCGGCAGTGGGGCGTCGTCGTCGAGATCGAACGCTACCCAGAGACGGCTCGTCGTCTGCACGCCGCCGAGCAGGCGGTGAACAGCCCGGACCCGGAGATGCGCGACCGGGCCATCCGCGAGGCGGGCGACATCGTGCGTGCCGCCCATCGCGAGGTAGCCGGTGGCTGACTGGCGCCGGGAGTGCTTCCGCGACGACGTGCTCGACGGCTTCCCTGGTGAGGCGCGAGCCGATGCCGAACGCCTCGCCCTCTGGAAGGACCCCTCTACACGGGGCCGGACCCCGGGATGCGCTCGAATACCTGACAGATGTACGAGGGGAGCGGATCGTGCTGGTCCAGGTCACCTGGTTCGGCTGATCCGGGACCGAGCAGCCCCGCCCCCTTGCCTGTCCGCGTGACGCGCCTACTTCGACAGATTCGGCGGCTGGATCGGGGACGCCGCGAGCGACTGCGGGGACGTGCTCGACGCGTACGCGGACGGTGCCGAGACCCCGGCCGTCGGGTCGGCGGTGGCCTCGTCGGCGGCCTGCAGGGGCAGTCGGCCCACGATGCGGATCCCGGCCTGGTCGAAGGCCAGCTTGATGCGCCAGCGCAGCTCGCGCTGCACGGTGAGGGACTTGCCGGGCATGGTCTTCGCCGAGACGCCCACGACCATGGAGTCGAGGAGCACGCTGTCCAGGCCGAGGACCTCGACCGGGCCCCACAGCATCTCGTTCCAGGGCTCGTCCTTGCTCATGGCGACGCCGACCTCGGTCAGGGTCTCCTTGACCTTGACCAGGTCCTCGTCCGAGCGGACGGTGACGTCGACGCTCGCGGTGGCCCAGCCCTGCGAGAGGTTGCCGATGCGCTTGACCTCGCCGTTGCGGACGTACCAGATCTCGCCGTCGGCGCCCCGCAGCTTCGTGACGCGGAGGCCGACCTCGACCACCTCGCCCGAGGCGACGCCCGCGTCGATGCTGTCCCCGACGCCGTACTGGTCCTCGAGGATCATGAAGACGCCGGACAGGAAGTCCGTGACGAGGTTGCGGGCACCGAAGCCGATCGCCACACCCGCGACGCCCGCCGAGGCGAGCAGCGGGGCCAGATTGATCTGGAACGTGCCCAGGATCATCAGGGCGGCTGTGCCAAGAATCACGAAGGAGGCGACCGAGCGCAGCACGCTGCCGATCGCCTGCGAGCGCTGTCGGCGGCGCTCCACATTGACCAGCAGCCCCCCGAGCGCTGTGCCGTCGACGGCCTGCGCCGTGCGGTTCATGCGCTCTATGAGCTTGGTGATGGCACGCCGGATGGCCACTCTCAGGACCACGGCGACGACGACGATGAGCAGGATGCGCAGGCCTATACCCAGCCAGGTGGACCAGTTCTGCTCGACCCAGCTGGCGGCGTTCGTGGCCTGCTCCTGGGCGTCCTTGAATGTGGTCGGGTCCGAGGATGGGTCGGACGCCGACAGGACGGACAAGATCACGGCAGAAACCTCCAGGCATAGCGGCCGCCCGCGAAAGGCGAAGTTACGGGCAGACCCACCACACTAACGGGGCATTGTGTGTGGATCGTTGTCTTGTTCGAGGGAGAGCCGGTCCTCACCTGGGGATGTAGGGGGTGTGGTCGAAAACACTCCCAGCCCGTTACCGGGACATGGTGGCGCTTGTGCAGGCCATGAGGGGAAACTGACTACAGATCGTCCCGGCGCGAGCCACGCGCCGCCGGCGTACAAGGAGGCATCCGTGCCGCATGTCCTGGTCCTCAACGCGTCGTACGAGCCACTCGGCGTCGTACCGCTCCGCCGCGCGCTCGTTCTGGTCCTCGAGAACAAGGCCATGTGCCTCGAGGAGTCCGGCGCCTATATGCACAGCGCAACCTGTACTGTCCCTGCACCCAGCGTGGTCCGCCTCAAGCGGTTCGTCCGGGTCCCTTACAGGGGGCCCGTTCCTCTGACCCGGCGGGCGCTGTTCGCCAGGGACGGCGGGCGGTGCATGTACTGCGGTGGCGTCGCAACCAGCGTCGACCACGTCATTCCCAAGAGCCGCGGCGGCCAGCACGCGTGGGAGAACGTGGTCGCTTCCTGCCGTCGCTGCAACCACGTCAAGGCCGACCGTCACCTGGTCGAGATCGGCTGGCGCCTGCGGCACAAGCCGGCCCCTCCGACCGGGCTCGCCTGGCGCATCATCGGGACCGGGCATAGGGATCCGCGCTGGCTGCCGTACTTGCAGCCGTTCGGCGCGGACGAGGCCCTGGCCCGGATCGAAGGCATTTCCGCCTGACAACGATCCGGGTCTTCGCGTATCCGGAGTCTTCGCGTATCCGGTTCTCGCGTTTGCGGGCTCGCGTCACCAGGTGGCCGTACGTCTCCCGGCGTACGGCCACCACGCGTGCGCGGCGGACCCTGACGGCGTGGGTAACGACTTGGTTGCCCGAGGGCCGTCGGCTATTGACGCCCTCTTCACCCACGGCTTACGTTCCTCGCACCCAATAGGAAACCTTCCTAACAGTGCTGCGAGGAGACAGGTCATGGCCGGTACGGCCCCGGGAACCCCCGGCACCCCGAGCGTCCTGCGCGCCATGAACGACCGCGCGGCCCTCGACCTCCTCGTCGCGCACGGCCCGCTGACCCGCACCCGGATCGGGGAGCTGACCGGCCTGTCCAAGCCCACCACCTCCCAGCTGCTCAGTCGGCTGGAAGCGGTGGGCCTCGTGCGCACCACGGGCAGCCAGACCGGCCGTCCCGGGCCGAACGCCCTCCTGTACGAGATCCACCCCGGCGCCGCCCACATCGTGGCCGTCTCCGCGGACCCCACCGGGATCACCGCCGTGGTCGCCGACATCGCCGGCGCCGAGCGCGGCCGCTGCCGTATCGAGGCCATCGCCGTCGCCGACGACGTACGCAACCGCACCGCCCAACTCGTCGCCGAGGCCTTCGACGGCGCCCTGCGGCTGGCCGGGCTCGGCCACGACGACATCACGGCCACCGTGATCGGCACCCCCGGCGCCATCGACCCGCACACCGGCCAGCTCCGGTACGCCCCGCACCTGCCGGGCTGGCACTCGCGCACCCTGCTCGCCGAGCTCGCCGAGGTCCTCGGCACCCCGGTCTCCATCGAGAACGACGTCAATCTCGCCGCCATCGCCGAGCAGTACGAGGGCGCGGCGCAGGACCACGACGACTTCGTGCTGGCCTACGTCGACGAGGGTGTCGGCGCGGCGATCGTGCTCGGCGGCGTGCTCCTGCGGGGCGCGACCGGCGGCGCGGGCGAGATCGGCTACATGCCGCTGCCCGGCGCCCCGCTGGCGCGCGGCGGCGAGGAGGAGATCGCCGGCGAGGACGCGGGGGGCGGCTTCCAGAGCCTGGTCGCCGCGCCCGCCGTGCGGCTGCTCGCCGGGGGCGCCAAGGACCTCGGCGAGGCCCTCGCCGACCCCGCCGTGCTCGACGAGGTGGCCCGCCGCCTGGCCACCGGGCTCGCCGCCGTCGTCGCCGTCGTCGACCCAGAACTCGTCGTCCTGTCGGGACAGGTGGCCCAGGCCGGCGGCGAGGCGCTGCGCGTCCGCGTCGAAGCCGAACTCACCGGGCTCGCCCTGCCGCGACCCCAGCTGCGTATCAGCGATCTCGACGACGACCCGATCCTCACCGGCGCCCTGCGCTCGGCGCTCACCCAGGCCCGCGACATCGTCTTCGACACCAGCAACGCCTGACCCCACCCCCTCTCCCTCCCCCACCTCTCGCAACTTCCCCCAACTCCCGTACAGGTAAAGGACGTTCGCCATGCCGCGATGGCGTATACCCCTGCGTGCGCCGGTGGCGCTCGCCGCGGCCGGACTGCTGCTGTCCGGCTGCGCCAACCCGAGCGTCGGCAGCGCCGACGACGACCCGGCGAAGCCCGTGACGCTGAAGTTCTGGCACGGCTGGTCGGCCCCCGGCGAGGTGAAGGCGATCAATGACTCGATCGCCCGCTTCGAGAAGCTCCACCCGAACATCAGGGTGCAGTCCACCGGGAACGTCACGGACGCCACCATCAACCAGGCACTGCGGGCCGGCGGCGACGAGGCACCCGACGTGGTGACCTCGTTCACCACCAACAACGTGGGTCAGTACTGCGACTCCGGCATGTGGGCGGACCTCGACCCGTTCATGCGGAAGAGCGGCCTGGACAAGGCGAAGGTCTTCCCCAAGACCCTGCTGGACTACACGAGTTACGACGGCAACCAGTGCGCCCTGCCGCTGCTCGCCGACGCGTACGGGATGTACTACAACAAGGACGCGTTCAAGGAGGCGGGCATCAGCCGGCCGCCGCGGACCATGTCCGAGCTCGAGGCCGACGCCAAGAAGCTCACGAAGCGCTCGGGCGGCTCCTACAAGCGCGTCGGCTTCATGCCGAACTTCCGCCTGTACCAGAACAGCCCCGACCGGCTCTTCGCCCAGTGGGGCCCCACCTACTTCGACGCCAAGGGCGATTCGCGGCTCGCGAAGGACCCGGCGACGTACAAGTTCTTCGACACCGCCCACAAGCTCGTCGAGGCGCAGGGCGGCTACAACGCCCTGGAGCGCTTCCGCACGTCCTTCGGTGACGAGATGTCCACGCAGAACGCGTTCATGAACGGCAAGCTCGCGATGCACCTCGACGGCGAGTGGCGCGGCCTGATGATGAACGAGGCCAAGGTCGGCTTCGACTGGGGCGTGGCACCGCTGCCGGTCCCCGACGACCAGGCCGGGACGTACGGGCGCGGCTATCTCACCGGCACCGTCGCGGGCATCGCGCACAGCAGCAGGCATCAGAACGCGGCCTGGGAGCTGGTGAGGTTCCTGACCGCCGACACCGATCAGGTCGTCAGTTTCGCCAACGCGATCCACAACGTGCCGTCCACGTTCGCCGCCCTCAAGTCGCCGAAGCTGGACGCCGATCCGACGTTCCGCACCTTCCTGGACATCGCGCAGAACAAGTACAGCCAGGTCATGCCGCCCTCCACCAACGGCGGCATGTACGTCACCTCGCTGCAGGACTTCTCGTACTCGGTCGAGGCGGGCAAGGTCCACGACCTCAAGAAGGGGCTGCGCGAGCTCGACCGGCAGATCGACGCCGACACCCTTCAGTCGAAGAGCTGAGGAGCGGGAGTCCCATCATGGCCCTGACACTGTCCAATCCCGCGCGGCGCAGACTGCGTACGCTCGGCTTCCTCTCCCCCTGGCTGATCGGCTTCAGCGTCTTCTTCGCGTACCCGCTGATCGCCACCGTCTACTTCTCGTTCATGCACTACAACCAGATCCAGAAGCCCGACTTCGTGGGGCTGCGGAACTGGAAGTACGTCTTCGAGCAGATGCCGCTGTTCGGTCCCGCCCTGTGGAACACGCTGTGGCTGGTCGTCGTGATGGTAGCCCTGCGGGTGGTCTTCGGGCTCTCCCTCGGGCTGCTCATCACGAAGATCAAGACCGGCGCCGGCTTCTTCCGTACGGCCTTCTACCTGCCCTACCTGGCCCCGCCGGTGGCCGCGACCGTCGCCTTCGTCTTCCTGCTCAACCCGTCGACGGGACCGGTCAACGAGGTCCTCGCGCACCTCGGCATCACCGGACCGAACTGGTTCAACGACGCCGCCTGGGCCAAGCCGTCCCTGGTGATGCTCTCGCTGTGGGGCATCGGCGACCTGATGGTGATCTTCATGGCCGCGCTGCTCGACGTACCCAGGGAGCAGTACGAGGCCGCGGAGCTGGACGGCGCGGGCGCCTGGTCGAAGTTCCGGTACGTGACCTGGCCGTCGATCACTCCGATCGTCATGTTCGCCGTCGTCACCGGCGTCGTACAGACGATGCAGTACTACACGCAGGCCCTGGTCGCCGGAAAGATCGCCTCCGGCGTCTCCATCGGCCCCGGCAGCGTCATCCAGCCCGGCTACCCGGACCACTCGACGCTCACCGTCCCGCAGCTCGTCTACTCGATGGGCTTCCAGAACTTCAACACCGGCGCGGCGTGCGTCCTCTCGCTCGTGCTCTTCGCCATCGCCATGGCCGTGACCATGCTGCTCATGCGCAAGCGCTCGGGCCTGCTCGCGGCGGAGGACTGATCAAGATGACGTCTACGACACTCAGCCCCACCCCCACCCCGACCGCTGCTCCCGCCGGCGCCTCGCGTCAGCGCGGCCCCGCCGCCGCACGCGCCCGCCGCAAGCGCGTCCTGCACTGGATCGCCGTGCACTGCGTCGCGATCGCCGTCGCGCTGCTGTTCATCCTGCCGTTCGTGTTCGTCTTCCTGACGTCCGTGATGAGCGACAGCCAGGCGATGAGCGGCGACCTGTGGCCGGACTCCTGGCACTGGGAGAACTACAAGGCCGTCTTCGAGACCGACGGCTTCCTCGACTGGTGGAAGAACTCCCTGCTCTATGCGGGCCTCGGGACGCTGTTCACCGTGTGCTCGGCGATCCCCGTCGCGTACGCACTCGCCAAGTTCCGCTTCCGCGGCCGCCGGACGGCGATGATCCTCGTCATCTCGACGATGATGCTGCCCCCGCAGGTCATCGTGATCCCGATGTACCTGGTGTGGGCCCAGCAGTTCCATCTGTCGGGCACGCTGTGGCCGCTGATCATCCCGATGGCGTTCGGCGACGCGTACTCGATCTTCCTGCTCCGTCAGTTCCTCCTGACGATCCCGAAGGAGTACATCGAGTCGGCGAAGGTCGACGGCTGCGGTGAGCTGCGGACCCTGCTGAAGATCATCGTGCCGATGGCCAAGCCCGGCATCGCCGCTATCGCGCTGTTCCAGTTCTTCTACTGCTGGAACGACTACTTCGGGCCGCAGATCTACGCGGCCCAGAACCCGGCGTCCTGGACGCTGTCGTACGGCCTCGAATCCTTCAAGTCCGCACACAGCGTCAACTGGAACCTGACGATGGCCGCGACACTCCTCGTGATGGCGCCGGTCTGCATCGTCTTCTTCTTCGCACAGAAGGCCTTCGTCGAAGGCGTCACCCTCACCGGAGTAAAGGGCTGAGAACCGATATGAAGCTCGCTGTGGTCGGCGGAGGCTCGACCTACACACCCGAACTCATCGACGGATTCGCGCGACTGAGGGACACCCTGCCGATCGAGGAGCTCGTGCTCGTCGACCCGGCGGCCGACCGCCTGGAACTGGTCGGCGGGCTCGCCCGGCGGATCTTCGCCAAGCAGGGGCACCCCGGCGTCATCCGTACGACGAGCGATGTGGACGCCGGTGTCGCCGACGCCGACGCGGTCCTGCTCCAGCTGCGCGTCGGCGGTCAGGCCGCCCGCAACCAGGACGAGACCTGGCCGCTGGAGTGCGGCTGCGTCGGCCAGGAGACGACCGGTGCGGGCGGTCTCGCGAAGGCGCTCCGCACGGTGCCGGTGGTCCTCGACATCGCCGAGCGGGTGCGCCGTGCGAACCCGAACGCCTGGATCATCGACTTCACCAACCCGGTCGGCATCGTGACCCGCGCGCTGCTCCAGGCCGGGCACAAGGCCGTCGGTCTGTGCAACGTCGCGATCGGCTTCCAGCGGAAGTTCGCGCGGCTGCTCGACGTGACGCCGTCGCAGGTCCACCTCGACCACGTCGGCCTCAACCACCTCACATGGGAGCTGGGTGTCCGTCTCGGCGGCCCGGACGGCGAGAACGTGCTGCCGCGCCTGATCGGCGAGCACGGCGACGCCATCGCCGAGGACCTGCACATGCCGCGCGTGATCGTGGACCGCCTCGGGGTCGTGCCCTCCTACTACCTGCGCTACTACTACCAGCACGACGCGGTCGTGCGGGAGATGCGCACGAAGCCGTCGCGCGCCTCTCAAGTGGCCGCGATGGAACGGGAGTTGCTGGAGATGTACGGCGACCCGGCGCTCGACGAGAAGCCGGAGCTGCTCGCCAGGCGGGGCGGCGCCTTCTACAGCGAGGCGGCCGTCGACCTGGCGGCGTCGCTCCTTGGGGGCGGTGGCTCCCCGTACCAGGTCGTCAACACCTACAACAACGGCACGCTGCCGTTCCTGCCCGACGACGCCGTGATCGAGGTACAGGCGGCGGTCGACGGCAAGGGCGCGACGCCGCTGGCCGTGCCGGCGCTCGACCCGATGTACGCGGGCCTCATCGCGAACGTCACCGCTTACGAGGACCTGGCACTCGAAGCCGCTCTGCGCGGCGGCCGCGACCGCGTCTTCAAGGCGCTGCTCGCGCACCCGCTGGTGGGCCAGATCGAGTACGCCGAGCAGCTCACGGACGAGCTGATCGCGCACAACCGGGAGCACCTCGCGTGGGCATGAACGTCCTTGCCATCGATGCAGGGAACAGCAAGACCGACGTCGCGGTGGTCGCGGCCGACGGCACCGTCGTCGGCGCGGCCCGCGGCGGCGGGTTCCAGCCGCCCAAGGTGGGCGTCGAGGCCGCCGTCGACATGCTCGCCGAGGCCGTCGACCGTGCGCTCGCCGAGGCGGGCACGAACACGGTGGGACACGTCTCCGCGTGTCTCGCCAACGCCGATCTCCCCGTCGAGGAACGGGAGTTGGCGGCAGAGCTGCGCGCTCGCGGCTGGGCCGCCTCCGTCGACGTACGCAACGACACCTTCGCCGTCCTGCGCGCCGGGCTCCTCCAGGACTCCGAGCCGCGCGGCGTCGCTGTCGTGTGCGGCGCCGGCATCAACTGCGCCGGAATGCTGCCCGACGGGCGCACCGCCCGCTTCCCCGCGATCGGCAAGATCTCCGGCGACTGGGGCGGTGGCGGCGGCCTCGCCGAGGAGGCCCTCTGGTACGCGGCGCGCGCCGAGGACGGCCGTGGCGATGCGACCGCCCTGATGCGCTCCCTGCCCGCGCACTTCGGGCTGCCCTCCATGTACGCGCTGATCGAGGCGCTGCACCTGGGCCGCATCCCGATGGAGCGACGGCACGAGCTGACGCCGGTGCTCTTCGCGACGGCAGCGGACGGCGACCCGGTGGCCCGCGCCCTGATCGACCGCATGGGCGACGAGGTCGTGGCCATGTCCGTGGTGGCCCTGGACCGGCTCGGCCTGCTCGACGAGGAGACCCCCGTGCTCCTGGGCGGCTCGGTGCTCGCCGCGCGCCATCCCCAACTCGACGACCGGATACGGGAGATGCTCACCGCGCGCGCCCCGAAGGCGGTACCGCGCGTGGTCACCGCCCGGCCCGTCCTGGGTGCGGCACTGCTCGGCCTCGACGCCGTGGGGGCGGACGAGGACGTGCACGCGCGCGTGCGGGCGCACTTCAGGGGCTGAACGGGGCCCGGCCCACGGTCCCGGCCGCCGGAAAAGTCACGGGGAACGTTTCGCCGGGACGCGTCCTCTGGAGGGTGTCGGTCACTCATCGCACCCTCCGGAGGACGCCCCATGCCCACCGACCGCACCGCCCGCCGCGCCGCCACGCTCATCGCCTCCGTACTGAGCTGCGACGCCGTGCTGCACCTCTGCTGGTCCACCGGGTCGACCTGGCCCGCGCACGACGTGCGAAGCCTGTCGTACGCCGTCCTGGGCGCGGACGTGCCCTTCACGCCGCCCGTCCTGCTGCCGCTCGCCACCGCCCTGTTCACGGCGAGCGGCGTCGTCGTGGCCCGCGCGCGCCTCGACCGCCCGCACGCCCTGCTGCGCCTCGGCACGTGGGCCGTCGCCGCCGGGCTTTCGCTGCGCGGTCTCGCGGGGGTCTACTGGCTCTTCACCAAGGACCCCGGCACGGCGTTCTACTGGCTCAACCTGGGCGCGTACACGCCGCTGTGCGCGGGGCTCGCGGTGGCCGCCGTCAGGGTCGCCCGGCCGGAGCCCGTGGCGCGCAGGGAAGATGCCGTACGTGTCCGATGACGACGACAGGGCCGGGACCGTGCGTCTCGTGCGGGCCGCCCAGCGCGGCGACACCCTCGCCATGGCGCGGCTCCTCGACGAACTCGCGCCCTACGTAGGGCGCATCTGCGGTCCCATCGCACTCGACCAGGGGGCGGACGCGGCTCAGGAGGCGCTGGTCGCCGTGTTCCGCTCGCTGCGCTCGCTCAAGGACCCGGCCGCCGTGCGCGGCTGGGTCCGCGCCATCGCCGTGCGCGAGGCCGTGCGCCTCGCGCGCCGCTCGGCGCGGGCCGTGCCCGCCGACCTGAGCACCCTGCCCGCGCGCGGTGACCCCCAACTCGCCGCCGACATCAGGGACGTACTGGACCGGCTCTCCCCCGAGCACCGCGCGGTGCTCGTCCTGCGCGATGTGGAGGGTCTCGACGAGCGCGCCGCCGCCGAGCTCCTCGGCGTGCGCGTGGGCACCGTCAAGTCCCGGCTGTCCCGGGCCCGTGACACCTTCCGGAAGGCGTGGACCTCATGACACAGCCCCCTCAGCCGCCACACTCCCCTCGGCTGCCGCAGTGGCCCCGGGCGGAGCTCGACCCCGTACGCAGGCTGCGCGCGCTCGCGTCCGGCATCAGCGGCGCCCACGTCACCGAGGGATACGTCGACGCCCCGTACGCTCGCGTGTGCGCCCTTCTGGGCGATCTGGAGGGCGAGTTCGGCCGGATCACGCCCGATATGCGGGGGCTGCGCGTGCTGCGCCGGGACGGGGAGCGCGTGGAGGCGCTGGCCGTCAGCAAGTACGGGATGCGGGCCCGCCTGCGCGGGGTGCACCGGCCGGGCTGGTGCTGGCTGCAGAGCCGGTTCCTGCTGCTCGGTGTGGCGGCGGCGCCCGACGGGGACGGGACCCGCGTCGCGTTCACCGGCGGGGTGCGGGTGCCGGGGCGGGCCGCGCTGCTGCCGCTGGGCGTGCGCCGTGAGGGCCGCCGTAGCCTGGAGCGGCTCACCGTCCTGCTGTGACGGGGCGCGTGGAGGGAACCGATCGGATTCGCCTCACGTGTTCAGGGGCAGGGGCCGCACGACGGCGTGCGCGGGGGCGCTCGAAGTGCGGTGTTCGCACGGCAATACGAACAAGATCCAGTCAATGGCTGTGCGGATGTCAGTCCCTGCGGCAATACTTGCGGCCGTGCACCTTCGCCCGCGCTCCCCGCACGCCGGACGGAAGTGACGGACCGATGACCATGGGGGAGGTCGAGTGAACAACCCGCCGAACGGCAGCGCGGCGCCGCCGGGGACGGTCGGCGCGCCCACGATGCCGTCCGTGCCGCCGCAGGTGCGGCCGCCGCACGCGCAGGGCCCGGAGCCCGCCGCGCCCGCGCGCAGCACCGCGTGGGCGGAGGGCGTCGACCGGGTGCGCGCCGCGGCGACGACGGAGCCGGGGCGCCTGCGCATCATCGGCGCGGTGCTCGCGCTGCTCGTCGTCGCGTTCGGCGCGGTCACGGCCTGGCAGATGACCGACCGCTCGGCCGCCGCGGACGACGTCCTGCACAGCAGCCAGCCCCTGAGCGCCGACGCGGCGGACATCTACCGCTCGCTCGCCGACGCCAACACGGCGGCGTCCAGCGGCTTCCTGGCGGGCGGCCAGGAGCCGGCCGAGACGCGGGACCGGTACGAGAAGGACATCAGGACGGCCGCGGCCAAGCTGGTGACGGCGGCGGCGAACTCGGACCCCGACTCCCCCTCCACGGCGGCCATTTCGAAGCTCAACAAGCTGCTCCCGCAGTACAAGGGCCTCATCGAACGCGCCCGGGCGAACAACCGGCAGGGCTTCCCGCTGGGCGGCGCCTACCTGCGGTACGCGAACGAGACGATGCAGAAGCAGATGCTCCCCGCGGCCGAGGACCTGTACAAGAAGGAGAACGAGCGGCTCCGCTCGGACTACGACAGCGCCACGCCCTACCCCTGGGCCGCGATCGGCCTGGGCGTCGTCGCGCTCGGCGCACTCGCCTGGGCCCAGCGGCGCAACTACCGCCGGACGAACCGCGTGCTCAACCACGGCCTGGTCGCCGCGACGGCCGCGTCCGCAGTCGTCCTCCTCTGGCTCGTCGTCGGCCACAGCGTCGCCCGCGCGGGTCTCGACGAGTCGTACGACCACGGGGTCCGCTCGCTGAACGTGCTGCACGACGCGCGCATCGCCTCCCTCAAGGCGCGGGGCAACGAGAATCTGACGCTGGTCAGCCGCGGCGCCGAGACCGTCGAGGTGAACGGCGTGGCCAAGGACGCCTTCGACGTGGACTACCAGAACCAGATGAAGACGCTCGCCACGAAGCTCGGGGACGCGGCGAGGCTCGCCGACGACAGCACGGGCAAGCGGCCCGTGCAGGCCGCGGGTGACAACATGCGGGTGTGGCAGGACCGCCACAAGGACGCCCGTGAGCAGGACGACGCGGGCAACTACCAGGGGGCGCTCGACAAGGTGATCGGCTCCGCGCAGGACAAGCCGACCCGCGAGTGCTTCGACAACGTCGACAAGGAACTGCAGTCCGCCCTGACGCACGAGCAGGCGGAGTTCAAGCAGGCGGCCACCGACGGGCGCGGCGCGATGACGGGGATCCCGGTGGGCGCCGCCGTACTCTCCGTGCTGGGCGCGGCGGGCGCCGTGCTCGGCATCGGGCGCCGGCTTTCGGAGTACCGGTGAGAGGGGGCGGGACAGCCATGAGCGCACGACGTACGCGGATCAGCCTGCGCGGCTGGGGCGGTGTGGCGGCCATGGCGGTCGCCTGTGCCCTGACCGCGGTCCTCGCGCTGCTGCTCCCCCTGACCCGGGGCGCCGTCGGCGACGGAAGCACGGGCGTCGGCGGCCCCGGTCTGGCCACGGGTGTGCAGGCCAGGGCCGACAACTGCACCGATCCGGAGCGCAGCCTGAATCCGTCCGGCGACGAGTCGGGTGCGGCGGTCAAGGCCATCAAGAAGCGCGGCTACCTCATCGTCGGCGTCGACCAGAACAGCTACCACTGGGGCTACCGCGACCCGAACAAGAAGTCCAGCGAGCTCGAGGGCTTCGACATCGACCTGGCGCACGAGATCGCTCAGAAGATCCTCGGCGACCGCGACCTGATCCGGTTCCGCGCGATCCCGACCAACCAGCGCATCCCGGCGATCCAGCACGGGAACGTCGACATGGTCGTCCGCACAATGACGATCAGCTGCGAGCGGCTCAAGGACGTCGCCTTCTCGACGGCGTACTTCCAGACCGGGCAGCAGGTCCTGGCGCCCAAGACCTCCTCGATCACGGGGTACGACAAGTCGCTCGCGGGCAAGCGGATCTGCACGGCGGCCGGCTCGACCGCCTTCGACCGCCTCGACGCGGACCGGAAGGCGGGCACACTCGCCGCCGGCGCCGACATCTCCACGACGGTGCCGAACCAGCTGGACTGCCTCGTCAGGCTGCAGCTCGGCGAGGTGGACGCCGTGGTGACGGACAGCGCGCTCGCCGCGGGCCAGGCCGCGCAGGACCCGACGGTCGAGCTCAAGGGCACGCCGTTCACCAAGGAGTTCTACGGCGTGGCGATGAAGCGGGGCACGGACGACCTGGTACGCCGGGTCAACCAGGTCCTGGAGGACTTCCGCAAGGACGGCGGCTGGCAGGACTCGTACGACACGTGGCTCAAGGACGGTCTGGGCGCGGCCTCGGGGCCGCCCGCACCGAAGTACAAGTAGCCCCGGCCGGGCGCTACTTGCGGCAACTGCACAGCGGCGGCCGACGGCAGTCGGCGGCAGCGATGTGAACGGAGAGGTGATCGATGGGCGTCACGGGACCCCCCGGTCCGGTGATGGACCGGGACGAGGTGGACCGTGCGCTGGCGCGGCTCGGCGCGGAGCACGAGGCGATCGAGACGTCGCTGTTCGCCCTCCAGGACCACGCGGGCCGCAGACTCCTCGAAGGCGCGCGGCTGACCGGCACCACTCAGGAGCGCTGGGCGGCCGCGGACCAGGCGATCACACTGCTGTGGACGTACTTCGACGCGTACACGGCCGCGCTGCGCTCCGCCCGTGAGATACGGGTGCGGCGCCGCTGGTCGAGCCGTGAGGACCTCGTCGAGCTGACCGAGCTGCTGCGCGGCGAGAGCGTGACCGTCGCCGGCAGCGGCCCCTCCACGCCCGCGTCACTCACCGGCCCCGCCCGGCTCAGCGACCGGTTCACGCTCGCCGACCTGGTCGAGCGGATGAACGACCTGTACGCGAGCTCGCTGGACATGGTGGTCGCCGCCGACGCCGTCTGGTCGGCGCTGCCCGCCCGCATAGACCTCCTCGCCGCCGAGCTGGGCCGCACGCGTCAGCTCGCGCACTCCGTCGGCGTACGCCCGGGTGAGCACCCCTCGGGCGACGACCTGGAGCGGATCACGCACGCGCTGACGCGGCTGCGGGAGGACGTCGTGTCCGATCCGCTGGCGTACTGGCGCTCCGGGAGCGGCAGTTCGGCGCCCGGCGGTGGCCGGCCCGACACGACGGCGTACGACCGCGAGGCGCAGGCGCTGGAGGAGGTGCGCCGGGAGATCGACGCGGTGCTGACCGTGCGGCAGGACGCGGAGGTCCGGCTCGGCAGGCTGCGGGACGTCCTCTCGCGCGCCGACCGCACGCTCGCCGAGGCGCGGTCCGCGCGCGGCGAGGTCCTCGCCAAGATCGCCGCGTTCGAGGTGCCCGCGGTCAGCGGTCCGCCGACGGCGCTCCAGGAGCAGCTGGCGACGGCGGCCGAGTACCGCAGATCCGCCCAGTGGCACCGGCTCTCACCGCTTCTGGAGTCCCTGGAGACGAAGGCCGAGGACGAACTCCTGCGGGCGCGCGAGTCGTTGACGGAGGTCACGCAGCCTTTGGCGGTCCGCGCCGAGCTGCGCGGCCGCCTCGACGCGTACAAGGCGAAGGTGGCGCGGCTCGGGTTCGCCGAGGACCCGCTGCTCGTGGAGCGTTACGACGCGGCCCGGCGGATGCTGTGGAGCGCGCCGTGCGATCTGCGGGCGGCCGAGGACGCGGTCCTGCGGTACCAGCGGGCGGCCGCCGACGTATTGGTCCCGCGGGTGCCCGATCAGGGCGGTCCCGCCGACCGGAGGGGGGAATCATGAGCGAGCAGCGGCAGTGCCAGCGTCCCGGGTGCGCGGGGTCGTACGAGGACGTGGGCGGCGGGGAGCTGTACTGCGACACCTGCGGTCTGGCCCCGGTGGTCTCGCCGACGGGCATGGTGGCGTCGCCGCCGACGGGCATCACGGTCGGCGGCCGTGGCTCCAACAGTTCCAGTGCGCGCAGCAGTTCGCGGTCCTCGCGGGCCAGCTCGCGTTCCTCGTCGCGTTCTTCGCAGTCGCGCCGTTCGGTCTCGGGCCGTCTGTCGCGCTCCCTGTCGGGGCAGTCGACGTCGCGATCGGTGTCGGTGCGCAGTTCGGGCGCCTCGGCCGCGTCTTCGGGGCGCGGGCGCCTCGGCGTCGGCCTGGTCCAGGTGCCGGACGTGCCGCGGCCCGACCCGCGGGCGATGATTCAGGAGAACCCCGAGGTCCCCGAGCGGAAGCGATTCTGCTCGCGCTCGGACTGCGGGGCGCCGGTGGGCCGCGCGCGCGGCGAACGCCCGGGCCGCACGGAGGGGTTCTGCACGAAGTGCGGCCACCCGTACTCGTTCGTGCCGAAGCTGCGCACGGGCGACATCGTGCACGGCCAGTACGAGGTGGTGGGCTGTCTCGCGCACGGCGGGCTCGGCTGGGTCTATCTCGCCGTGGACCGCGCGGTCTCCGACCGCTGGGTCGTCCTCAAGGGCCTCCTCGACACGGGTGACCAGGACGCCATGGCGGCGGCGATCTCGGAGCGGCGCTTCCTCGCCGAGATCGAGCACGCGAACATCGTGCGCATCTACAACTTCGTCGAGCATCTCGACCAGCGCACCGGCTCCATGGACGGCTACATCGTCATGGAGTACGTCGGCGGCAAGTCCCTGAAGGAGATCGCCAACGGGCGCCGCACGCCGGCCGGCAAGCGCGACCCGCTGCCGGTCGAGCAGGCCTGCGCGTACGGGATCGAGGCGTTGGAGGCGCTCGGGCACCTGCACAGCCGCAACCTCCTGTACTGCGACTTCAAGGTCGACAACGCGATCCAGACGGAGGACCAGCTCAAGCTCATCGACATGGGCGCGGTCCGCAGGATGGACGACGACGAGTCGGCGATCTACGGGACCGTGGGCTACCAGGCGCCCGAGGTCGCGGACGTCGGCCCCTCCGTCGCCTCCGACCTGTACACGGTGGCGCGCACGCTGGCCGTCCTGACCTTCGACTTCCAGGGCTACACGAACGTCTTCGCGGACTCCCTGCCCGACCCCGACAGCATCGAGGTCTTCCGCACGTACGAGTCGTTCTACCGGCTCCTCGTACGCGCCACCGACCCCGACCCGGCCCGCCGGTTCGCGTCCGCGCAGGAGATGGCGGAGCAGCTGACCGGCGTCCTGCGCGAGGTGGTGGCCCTCCAGACGGGCCGTCCGCGCCCGGCCCTGTCGACGCTGTTCGGGTCCGAAGTCAAGGTCACGGACACGGAGTTGTTCGCGCAGCTGACGGGCGAGGTGTCGCGGCTCGGGGTCCGGGCGGAGCCGGTGCGGCGGAAGGGGCGGGGCGCACAGCAGGCCGCAGCCGCGCTCCCGCCGACCGGCGTGCCCACCGCGCTCCCGGGCGCCCCGGGCACTCCCGCCTCCCCCGCCTCCCCCGGCTCGCTGGTGAAGCCTCTCAACGCCGCTGCCACCGCGCTCGCGCTCCCCGTGCCGAGGGTCGACCCCGGCGACCCGAACGCCGGGTTCCTCGCGGGACTCATGGCGTCGGCGCCGGGCGAGCTCATCACCGCGCTGCGCGCCGCGCCCGCCGCCTCCGTGGAGCTGCGCCTGCGCGAGCTGCGGGCCCGCCTCGAAATGGGCGAACTGGTCTCCGCTGCCCAGGCGTTGACGGAGCTGGAAGCACAGCACCCGGACGACTGGCGGGTCGTCTGGTACCGCGGGGTCGCGGCGCTCGCGACCGGCGACCACACGAACGCGGCCCTGTCGTTCGACGCGGTCTACGACGCGTTCCCGGGCGAGCCCGCCCCGAAGCTCGCGCTCGGTGTGTGCGCGGAGGTGCTCGGCCAGCTGGACAACGCCGCGGAGTACTACCGCCTCGTCTGGGCCACCGACCCCAGCTATGTGAGCGCCGCGTTCGGCCTGGCCCGGGTGCAGCTCGCCGCGGCCGACCGGCACGGTGCCGTACACACCCTGGAGTCCGTACCGGAGTCGTCGATCCACTACACGGCGGCCCGGGTCGCCGCGGTGCGGTCCAGGCTGCGGCAGCGGATGGCGGAGGCGGCCGTCGCGCACGGGCCGCTGCTCGACGACCTGACGGCCGCGGCGGGCCAGGTCGAGGCGCTGGACGGGTTCGGCCTCGACGCGGTGCGCCGGGAGCAGTTGTCGACCGAGGTCCTTGGCACCGCGCTCGACTGGGTACTCTCCGGTAGTCAAGGTTCCGCTCCGCGCCAGGGACCCGTGAGGACCCTGGTGCTGGGGAACGACCTGGACGAGCGGGGGCTGCGACTCGGCCTCGAGCGCTCGTACCGGACACTGGCCAGGCTCGCTCAGGTTGGCGAGGAGAGGATCGAACTGGTGGAGCGGGCGAACCGTTACCGTCCACGGACGTGGGTGTGAGTTGATGTCGCAGATGCCTCGGCCGACGGCCATGTCGACGTGCCCCAGCTGCGAGGAGCCCCTCGAGTCGGGTGACCGCTTCTGCGGCGCGTGCGGGTACGACCTGTCGGCGGTGCCGGCCCCGCCGGACGACCTGCCGACGGTCACCCTGAGCACGGACGGCGCGGCGCCGGCACAGACGCACGCCGTGGACTGGCCGTCCGCCCCCGAGCTCGACAGCTCCGACACCCCGGCGCCCGTGCATCTGCCCACCGACCTGCCGGGCACCGACTCGGGCGGCTCCGAACTGCCGTCGGCCGTCCGCTTCGACGGGGTTCCCGAGCAGGCCGGTGAGTCCACCGGCGCCGGCGACTACACGCTGCCCTCGCCCGATCCGCGTACGGCGCCGCCCGAGGTGCTCGCGACCCCGCCCGCGGGCACGAAGCTCTGCGTGGCGTGCCGGGCCGGGCACGTCGACCGGGACGGCTACTGCGAGAACTGCGGGCACGCACAGCCGCGCGAGCGCGATCACATGGAGCAGGAGCTGGGCGCCGTCGCCGCGGTCAGCGACCGGGGGCTGCGCCACCACCGCAACGAGGACGCGTTCGCGATCGCGTCGGCCGCGCTGCCCGACGGGACGCCGTCCGTCGTCTCGATCGTCTGCGACGGCGTCTCCTCGGCGACCCGCCCCGACGAGGCGTCCCTGGCCGCGTCGCGCGCCGCGAGCGAGGCGCTGCTGGAGTCCCTGCCGCGCGGCACGCATCCGCAGCAGGCCATGCACGACGCGATCGTCGTGGCGGCCGAGGCGGTCAACGTCCTGGCGCAGGAGCCCGGTTCGGCCCGCGAGCACGCCCCGCACCAGAACGCGCCCGCGTGCACGCTGGTCGGCGCGATCGTCGCCAAGGACCTGCTGATCGTCGGCTGGGTCGGCGACTCGCGCGCCTACTGGGTGCCCGACGACCGCACGGCCCCCGCGGCCCGCCTCACCGAGGACGACTCGTGGGCGGCGCAGATGGTCGCCGCGGGCCTGATGAACGAGGCGGAGGCGTACGCGGACGAGCGCGCGCACGCCATCACGGGCTGGCTCGGCGCTGATGCGTACGAACTGGAGCCGCACACGGCCTCGTTCAAGCCGGACCGCCCCGGCGTGGTCGTGGTGTGCACGGACGGACTGTGGAACTACGCGGAGGCCGCGGAGGAGATGGCCAGGGTCATCCCGGCCGACGCGGCGCGCCGGCCGCTGCACAGCGCCCAGGTCCTCGTGGGCCACGCGCTCGACGGCGGCGGCCACGACAACGTAACAGTGGCGGTGCTGCCGTTCCCCGTACCGCCCGCGGGGGCAGGATCGGCGTAGACCGGGCGGCGCGGGGAAGTCGCCGGGTCGTCGGGGAAGTTCCACGTAGGTGCACGAAGGTGTAGGGGGGACCAACAACCATGGCCAAGTTCTCGAAGTCGAGCGTTCCGCAGTTCTCGGTCGACGTCTATCAGAACGAGTTCCTGCCGGAGGGCGGCCGCGAGGTCAACGCGATCGTGACCGTGACGTCGACGGGCGGCGGCACGGTCGGCGGCGCGGTGGCCGCTCCGCAGTTCTACGCCGCGGGCCGGGGGGCCGACGCGGCGGTCGCGCTGATGGTCGACTGCTCGGGCTCGATGGACTACCCGCCGACGAAGATGCGCAACGCCCGTGACGCCACGGCCGCCGCGATCGACACCCTGCGCGACGGTGTGCACTTCGCCGTGATCGGCGGGACGCATGTGGCGAAGGAGGTCTTCCCGGGCGGTGGCCGGCTCGCGGTCGCCGACGCGCAGACCCGTGACCAGGCCAAGCAGGCGTTGCGGAAGCTGTCCGCGGGCGGCGGCACGGCGATCGGCACCTGGCTGCGCCTCGCCGACCGGCTGCTCTGGGCCGCCGACGTCCCCGCGTCCTCGGTGCGTCACGGCATCCTGCTGACCGACGGGCGCAACGAGCACGAGTCGCCCGAGGACCTGAAGGCCGCGCTCGACGCGTGCGCGGGCCGCTTCACATGTGACGCGCGTGGCGTGGGGACGGACTGGGAGGTCAAGGAGGTCACGGGGATCGCCTCGGCCATGCTCGGCACCGCCGACATCGTCGCGGACCCGGCCGGCCTGGCCGCCGACTTCACGCGGATGATGGAGACGGCGATGGGCAAGGAGGTCGCGGACGTCGCGCTGCGGCTGTGGACACCGCTCGGCGCCGAGATCAAGTTCGTGAAGCAAGTGGCGCCCACCGTCGAGGAGTTGACGGACCGTCGCGTCGAGGCGGGGCCCCGCTCGGGCGACTACCCGACGGGTTCGTGGGGCGACGAGTCCCGCGACTACCACGTGTGCGTACAGGTCCCGAACGCCGAGCTCGGCCAGGAGATGCTGGCCGGCCGCGTCTCGCTGGTGATCCCGGGCACCGACGGCAGCGCGCAGAACCTCGCGCAGGGACTCGTACGGGCCGTGTGGACGGACGACATGACGGCGTCCACGTCGATCAATCCGCAGGTCGCGCACTACACGGGTCAGGCGGAACTGGCACAGGTCATCCAACAGGGTCTGGATGCCCGCAAAGCGGGCGATGCGGATGGGGCAACGGCCAAGCTGGGACGCGCAGTGCAGCTCGCCGCGGCCTCCGGGAACGCGGATACGGCCAAACTGCTCTCGAAGGTGGTGGACGTGGTCGACGCCGCGGAAGGTACTGTTCGATTGAAGGCCAAGGTCGCCGAGGCGGACGAAATGACCCTCGAGACCCGGTCCACGAAGACTGTCCGTGTCAAGAAGTGATGACGTAGCGAAGTAACGGAGGGGGAAGCGCCGACATGCCGACCTGCCCGAACGGACACCAGTCGGGTTCCGACGACTGGTGCGAGGTCTGCGGTCACCGCATGGCCGGTGCCGTACCCCCGCCCCCTCCGCCGCCGCCCCCGGCCGCCGGTTACGGCTCCCCCCGGGGTGGCCAGACCCCGCCTCCCGGCTACGGCTACCCGCCGCCGGGGAACGCGGGGCAGCCCGCCCCGCCGCCGCCCGGCGCCGGCCCCGAGCTGTGCCCGCAGTGCCGCACGCCCCGTGAGGGCGGCGCGCCGTTCTGCGAGGAGTGCCGGTGGAACTTCCTGACGAACACGGCCACGTCGTACACCCCGGCCGCGCCGAACCCGTCGGCTCCCGGCCCCGGCCCCGGCCAGGGCCCCGTCGGCCCGAATCCGGCGCTCCGCTTCCAGCAGCCGCCGCCCGGTCCCGGTGACTCGTTCGAGTACCAGGGCTCGCGGCCCTCGCAGATGAACCGGCCCGCCGAGCCGATCCCGCCGTTCGGCGGCGACCCGGCGCAGGCCCCGCCGCCCCCGCCGGGCCCCCGCACGGGTGGCGCCCCGCAGGCGTTCCAGCAGCCAGGTCCGCCGGCGGCCCCGCAGGCATTCCAGCAGCCGGGTCCGCCCGCCCCGCCCGCGTTCCCGCAGGAGACCGGCCGCCCGCAGGGTCCGCCGCCGCCTCCGCCGGGCCCCTCGGGTCCGTCCTTCGGCGGCGGTGACGACTGGGTGCTTTCGCCCCCGTCGGCCCCGGCGCAGCAGGCTCCGGGTCCCGGTGCGACCGAGGCGCCGGGCGGCCCGCAGGGCTTCCCGCCGCCGCAGCAGACCCAGGCCCCGCAGGCGCCCCAGGGTTTCCAGCAGCAGCAGCCGGTGTCCTGGAGCGCGACGATCGGCCCGGACCGCGAGTACTTCATGGCGATGATGCACCGCAGCGGGCCCGAGGCCTCGGGCCTGAACCTGCCCGCGTACTCGCCCGAGCAGCAGCGCCGGCTCATCGGGAACCAGATGACGATCGGCCGTCGCCGCCACTCCACGGGCGACACCCCCGACATCGATCTGTCGGTGCCGCCGGAGGACCCGGGCGTCTCGCATCAGCACGCCGTGCTGGTGCAGCAGCCGGACGGATCGTGGGCGGTCGTCGACCAGAACTCGACGAACGGCACCACGGTCAACGGCGGCGACGAGCCCATCCAGCCCTTCGTCCCCGTGCCGCTCCAGGACGGCGACCGGGTGCACGTGGGCGCCTGGACGACGATCACGATCCACCGGGGCTAGCCCCTACATCCGGTCGGGGCGCAGTGACCAGGCGTACGGCCCTTCGGGGTCGTCCAGCCAGGCCCACTCGTGCTCGCCGCTGACCGTGATGCCGAACCGTTCCCGCACGGGCCGTCCCTCCCGCTCCCACAGGGCGAGGGCCTCGTGCGGGTCGAGCCGGCCCGCGGTCAGCGAGAGCAGAAACCGGAAGAGGTCGTCGGCGAGCACCCTGCGGGGCAGCCCGCCGATGTGCTGCACCGGTTCCTCGCCCTGCGTCCCGCCGCGCAGGGGCACGAAGTAGGCGGGCGTGTGCAGGAAGCGGCCCTCGGCGTCGCCGGCCTCGCGCACCGTGAGCAGGATCAGGCCGGTCGCGAGGGGCGCCAGGATGCGCGCACCGGGCCGGCACTGCGCGGGCCAGGCACTGGGTACGGCCCGTAGCGCGCAGGTCGCGATGATCCGGTCGTACGGGGCGTGCTCGGGGCAGCCGGCCGCGCCGTCGCCCGTGACGACATGGGGCCGGAAGCCCGCCGTGGCGAGGTGCCGGCGCGCGGACTCGGTGATCTCCGGGTCCAGGTCGACGGTGGTGACGTTCTCGTCGCCGACGCGTCGGGCGAGCAGCGCGGCGTTGTATCCGGTGCCCGCGCCGATCTCCAGGACGCGGTGCCCCTCGCGTACGTCCAGCTCGACGAGCATCCGTGCCATCAGGGACGGCTGGCTGCTGGACGACACCAGCTCACCATCGCGCACCCGGGTGGCGAGCGGCTCGTCGGCGTAGGCGCCGCGCAGCCAGCGCTCCCGCTCCCTTGGGTCGGGGTCCTCGCGCCACAGCCGCCGGTAGCCGGTCGGCGCCGGAAGGTAGTAGTAGGGCACGAACACATGGCGCGGGACCTGCTCGAACACCTCGCGCCAGGCCGGGTCGCCGTCGAAGGCCCCGCTCACGGCGATCTCCCGCACGAGCGCGGCCCGTGCCGCGTCGGCTCCCGCATCCGGGTCCGTGCCCTGTGCGCCCATGCGTCCACTGTGCTGTGCCGGGGGCGTAAGAGCGAGCCCCCGTCCGGGGTGTAGTCGGGGGCCCGGCGTGATCCACGTGATCCAAACGAGAGGCCCTAGGCCTCAAGTCCTCGTCCCGGTCGTCTGAGACGATGGACACGTGCTGCATTTCCCGGGGGACGACCCCCGGACCCCCGGCCGGAAAGGCATCGGGGTGACCCGAGTGAGAGTTGTGAGGCCCACCGACGTGACCGAGATTCCGCGCGGCACGCTTCAGGAGCAGACCTTCTACGAGCAGGTCGGCGGCGAGGAGACCTTCCGGCGCCTGGTCCACCGCTTCTACGAGGGGGTCGCCCAGGACCCGCTGCTGCGGCCGATGTACCCGGAGGAGGATCTGGGTCCGGCCGAGGAGCGCCTCACGCTGTTCCTGATGCAGTACTGGGGCGGTCCCCGCACCTACAGCGACAACCGGGGCCACCCCCGCCTGCGGATGCGGCACGCGCCGTTCGCCGTGGACCGGGCGGCCCACGACGCGTGGCTGCGGCACATGCGGACCGCGGTCGACGGGCTCGGCCTGTCCGAGGAGCACGAGCACACGCTCTGGAACTACCTGACGTACGCGGCGGCTTCGATGGTGAACACGGAGGGCTGAGACGCCGTTATCCGACGCGCCGCCCCCGTTATCCGGTTCAGACCCCTTCCCCAACTCCGTTCGCTCTGAAAGCATCCGGACAGACTTTCGGGGGATGTACGGCGTAGAGCGGGTACGGGGGCAGGGGTGTCAGGATTTGTTCTCCTTCGGGTGCGCGCGCACCGGTTGCTCCTGACGGCTGCGCTTCTCGCGGTCCTGCTGACGACGTCGGTCCTCGCGATGCTCAGCGCCTTCTCGGGCGCGATCGGTGACGCCGCCCTGCGCAACAGCCTGCGCACCCGCGACGCCGCGACCACGGCGCTGACGGTCAAGGCCGATGTGCCGGCCGAGGGCCGCGAGGCGGCGGACGCGGCGGTCCGGTCCGGGGCGCGGAACACCTTCGACGGTCTGCCGGTGCGGGTGCAGACGCTGATGAGGTCGGGCCCGTACGCGCTGCCGCGCTCCCTCCAGCCGCCCGCCGCCCGCTCCGGGAACCCCTACCTGACGCAGTTCGCGGCGCTGGAGCGCGGCGAGGTCCGCATCACGAAGGGCCGCGGCCCCAAGCCGGCACAAGGATCCGAGGCATCACAGGGATCGAAGGCGCCCGTCGAGGCGGCGCTCCCCGAGACCGCAGCCCGGCAGCTGAAGCTGCGCCCCGGCGACAAGCTCACCCTGAAGGACCGCATCGGCGGCCCCACGGTGTCGGTCGTGCTCACCGGCGTGTACCGGCCCGTCCGGCCGACCGCCCCCTATTGGAAGCTCGACGACCTGGGCGGTCGCGGCGTCCAGAAGATCTCCTTCACGACGTACGGGCCGCTGCTCGCCGCCCCCTCCGACCTCGCGGCCGGCCGGGTCTCCGTCGGGAAGTCGGCCTGGCTGGCGTCCGCGGACTTCTCGTCGGTGACGACGTCGGACATCGACACGCTGCGCACCAGCGCCCGCGAAGGCACCAGGGCGCTCCTGCACGAGAAGGCGCTCGCGGGCACGACCGGGGTGACCACCTCGCTGCCGGAGACCCTCGACCGGGCGGAGCGCGCCCTGCTCGTCTCCCGCTCCACCCTCCTCATCGTCGCGCTCCAGCTCGTCCTGCTCGCCACGTACACGCTGCTGCTGGTCGCCCGGCTGCTGAGCACGGACCGGGCGGGCGAGACGTGGATGCTGCGGGCGCGCGGCGGTTCGCGGGCCCGGGTGACCTCGCTCGCTGCCATCGAGGCGCTGCTGCTCGCACTGCCCGCGGCCGTGTGCGCGCCGCTCCTCGCGGGCCCGCTGACCCGGCTGCTGTCCTCCTGGGGTGCCCTGTCGCGGATCGGGCTGCGGCTCGACGTGAGCGCCGACCGCGGGGTGTGGCTCGTCGCCGTGGCGGTCGCGGTGGGCTGCGCGCTCGCCGTGACGGTGCCCTCGCTGAGCGCCGCCGGTCCCGGGCGCGGCCGGGCCAGGGCCCTGCCCGCCCCGCTGCGGGCGGGCGCCGATGTCGGGCTCCTGGTCATCGCGGCCGTGGCGTACTGGCAGCTGGACCGGCAGACGTCCGGTTCGGGCACGCTCAGCAGCAACGCCTCGGGCACCCTCGGCATCGACCCGCTCCTCGTCACGGCCCCCGCTCTGGCCCTGCTCGCCGGTACGGTCCTGACGCTGCGGCTGCTGCCGCCCGCCGCGAAGCTCGCGGAGCGGCGCGCGGCCGGCGGGCGCGGGCTGCCGTCGGCGCTCGCGGGCTGGCAGCTCAGCCGCCGCCCGCTGCGCGGCGCGGGCCCCGTCCTGCTCCTCGTACTCGCCGTCGCCATGGGCATGTTGGCGATCGGGCAGGGCGCGTCCTGGAACCGCTCGCAGGAGGACCAGGCGGACTTCCGGGCGGGCGCCTCCGTCCGTGTCCTCGCGCCGGGCGGCGGGCTCGGCCAGGCCGGGGTCTACGCGGCGGCTCCGGGCGTACGAGACGCGGCTCCCGCCCTCCGCGCGACGATTCCCCTGACCGGAAGCCGCGAGGCGACGCTCCTCGCCCTCGACACGGCGCACGCCACGGACCACTTGATGCTGCGGGACGACATGTCGGCGAAGTCCCCGTCGCGGCTGCTGTCGTCGCTGCGCACCGGCGGCGACCGCCGCTCGCCCGGCGTCGTGCTGCCCGCGGACGCGGCCGGCGCCTCCCTCACGCTGCGCCTGAGCACGCCCGCCCGTCCGCACGACGCCTCGCCGTCCGATGTGCGGGGCACCGTCACCGCGCTCGTCGAGGACCGCTACGGAATCCCGTACCAGGTGTTCCTGGACGACCTGCCCGCCGACGGGCGCGCGCACCGGCTCGCGATGGACCTCGGCGGGGGCGGCTCCTCTTCCCTCGACCGGCCCGCGACCCCGCTGACCCTGACCGGCCTGGCCCTCGACATCAACCAGTCCGTCACCGAGACGGTGAAGCACCGCCTGACGTTCGAGGGGCTGCGGTCCGTGAACGCGGAAGGGGCGCAGCAGTCGCTGAAGCTGGGCACCCAGTGGCGGGCGTCCGTGCGGGGTGGCGGGGAAGGCACCGGTGACACCCGGCCCGGCGCCCCCGTGGTCGAGCGTCCGTCGGGCGGCCACGTGTCCGTCGGGTTCGACACCGGGCAGCTCAATCCGCTGACCATCCCGTTCGGAGTGCCGCCCAGCATGAGCGTCCGGCTCACCGCGAAGCGCCCCGCGGTCAAGGAGGTCACCGCCGTGGCCACCGACCGCTTCCTGAGCTCCTCCGGCGCGAAGGTCGGGTCCACCGTCGCCGTGCCCGTCAACGGCTCGCCCGTCAAAGTGCGGATCTCCGCGAGCGTGCGCGCCCTGCCGACCACGGGACCCGAGGCCGGGGCCGACACCACGACCGGGACGGCCACCGGCCCCAAGTCCGCCGACGGGGGCGCCCTGCTGCTCGATCTGCCCACCCTGAACCGGGCGCTCGCCGACCGGCACAAGGAGACCGTCCTGCCCGACGAGTGGTGGCTGAGCACCGAGCCCGGCCGCAGTGCCGAGGCCGCCGCCGCGCTGCGCGCCCGCCCCGACGCCGACCCGGCGCAGGTCGTCGTGCGGTCCGAGATCGCCGAGTCGCTGCGCGACGACCCGCTCGGCGCGGGACCGCAGTCGGCGCTCGCCGCGGCCGCCGTCGCCGCCGCACTCCTCGCCGCGGTCGGGTTCGCCGTGAACACGGCGGGCTCTATGCGCGAGCGCGGCGACGAGTTCGCGATCCTGCGGGCGCTCGGCGCGCCCCGGCGCCAGCTCGCCCGCCTCGTCGCCGCCGAGCAGGGCATCCTGGTCGCGCTCGCCCTCCTGGTGGGGCTGGCCCTGGGGTCGTTCCTCACGAGAGCCGTCGTGCCGCTCGTCGTCCTGACCGGGCAGGCCGCCCAGCCGATGCCCCGGGTTCTGGTCGAACTGCCGTGGGGGCAGGTCCTGTTGCTCCTCGCGGGCGTCGCGGTGACGCCCGTCCTGATCACCGCGGGCATCGCCCTGCGCCGGCCGCCGGACGCCGCCATCACACTGCGCCGCCAGGGGAGTGAGTGACATGACGCCACCGACCGTCGCCCCCTGGGTGCGCACCCGCCTGCGCACCGCACCCGGCGCCGCCTGCGCGCTCGCCCTCCTGGTCGCCCTCACGTCGTGCCTGGCCGCCGTGTTCCCGCGCGCCGTCCAGGACTACGAGGACGCGGGCCTGCGCCACGCGGTCTCGACCGCGGCACCCCAGCGCACCGTCCTGTCGCTCACCACCGCGCAGCCCGCCATCGAACAGGAGGCGGGCGCGCGGGACGAGATGATGCGCTCCGAGTCCATGCGCGCCGTGTACGAGGAGATCGTGGGCTCCCTGCGCGCGCCGCTCGCCGTGGACAAGGCGCAGTCCTCGTACGGGCTGCGCACCACCGCGCAGTTGCCGGCGAAGACCGACACGTGGCTGCCGCAGCCCGACGGATTGGCCGCCGAGTTCACCCTCTCCGCGCAGAGCGGCCTCGCCCGGCACAGCACGGTCACGGCGGGGCGCCTGCCGCGCGCGACGGGCAAGGTCACCTGGGAGACGACCGAGGTGGAGGGCGCCGTGACGGCCGCGACCGCCGAGGCGCTGCACATCGAGCCCGGTTCGGTGATCCACGTGCCCGCCCTGATCAAGGGCTACGTGTCCGTGCGCATCACCGGTGTCCTGAAGGCGAAGGACCCCAAAGCCTCGTACTGGGCGGCCGCTCCGGTCCTCGCCGCCCCGTCGCTGCGCCAGACCGAGACGAGACCTCCGTCGAATTTCTGGGTCGGCGGGCTCCTCCTGGCGCCCGACGCGGCGCCCGCGCTGCTCGGCACAGCTGGCGACCCCGAGCAGTTCTGGCAGCTCGCGCCCGACCTGGGTTCCCTCGACGCGCGCACCATGCCCGCCCTCAAGTCCGCTCTCGCCTATACGAAGGACGGCCCGGGCCTGCTCGCGGTGCGCCGGGCCACGAGCGGCGACACCGAGGTCGCCACCGGCCTCGACGAGTTCATCACCGGCTACCAGGAACTGCGGTCCCGTATCGGCCCGGTCGTCTCCGTCGCCGCGTACGGCACGGGGACGGTCGCCTGCATCGTGCTCCTGATGGCGGGCGGCCTGGCCGCCGAGCGGCGCCGAGCCGAGTTCACCGTCCTGCGCTCGCGGGGCGGTTCGGTGCGCGGGCTCGCCGGGCGGCTGCTCGCCGAGACGGCGGTCGTGGCCGTGCCCGCGGGCGCGGGCGGACTCGCGCTCGCGCTGGTCGCGGTCCGGCACGGCCGCTGGCAGCCCGCCGTGCTCGCGGCCGCCGCGGTCGTCGTGCTCACCTGCCTCGCGCTGCCCCTGCGGGCCGTCGCCGCGCACCGCCGCGTCCACGTGGGCAGCGCGCGCGACGATCTCGCCCACGCCCGTCCCTCGCGCCGCCGCACCGTCGCCGAACTCACCCTGCTCGTCCTTGCGGTCGCGTCCATCGTGGCGCTGCGCCGCCGGGGCACGTCCGACGGCGGGGACAGCCTCGTCGCGCTCGCGCCGGTCCTGATCGGGGTCGTCGCCGCGTTCGTCCTCGTCCGCGTGTATCCGCTGCCGCTGCGCTGGCTGGCCCGCCCCGCGGGGCGGCTGCGCGGCGTCGTCGGCTATCTGTCGCTCGCGCGGACGGGCCGCGCGACGGCCGGTGCCGGTACGGCGGTACTCCCCCTGCTGGCGCTGCTCACGGCGCTGACGACGGCCGCGTTCGGCGGTTCGGTCCTCGCGGGCATCGACCACGAGCGGGACCGGGCCGCGGTCCTCGCGACCGGCGCGGACGCCCGCGTCGAGTCCGGCTCCGCGCTGCCCGCCGCGCTCGCCGGGCACGTCAGGAAGATGCCCGGGGTGCGGGACGTTTCGCCGCTCACGCTGCGGTACGACGCCGAGCCGAAGGACGGCAGGCGCAAGGTGCCGCTCGCGGTCGTGGACACGCCGTCGTACGCGCGCCTGGCCGCCCGTACGGACCTCGGGGCGTTCCCCGCCGGCGCGCTGACGACGGACGCCGCGAAGGCCGGCACCGCCGCGTCCCCGCTCCCCGTGCTGGCCTCCCCCTCGATGCGGGACGTCTTCGGGACCGGGCCGTTCTCGCTGTGGATGGACGGCGAGGACGTCGTGCTGCGCATCTCCGAGGTCCGTACGACCACGCCCGCCCTGTCCGACGACTTCCTCGTGGTCGACAGGACGGCCCTGGCCCGCCGGGTCGGCATCGGGCAGAAGGCCAACGAGGACATCGCGTCCCGCTACCTGCCCAGCTCCCTCCTCGTCACCGGCGACCACATCGACGGGCCCGCCCTGCACAAGGCCGCGGGCTCCAAGGTGTCGGTGCGGCTGCGCGCCACCGAACGCGCCCGGTACGTCGACTCGCCCCTCCAGACCGGCGCCGCCCGCGTCTACTCGGCGGCCGTCGTCATCGGCGCGGGGTACGCGGCCCTCACCCTGCTCCTCGCGCTCGCACGCGCCGCCCCCGAACGCACCGCGCTCCTCGCGCGCCTGCGCACCATGGGCCTCACCCGGCGCCAGGCCCGCCGCCTCCTCGTCCTCGAAGCGCTCCCCCAGGCCGCGCTCGCCGCGGCGGGCGGCGCCCTCACGGGGTGGGCGGCGATCCGGCTCCTCTCGCCGGGCCTCGACCTGACGGGTCTGGCCCTGGCCACAGCCGGTGACGGGGGCCCGGTGGCGCAGCTGCGCGCCGACGCCCTGTCGCTCCTGCTGCCCGCGCTGTGCGTCGTCCTGCTCGCCACGGCCGTGGCGGCCGGTCAGGCCTGGTGGACCGGACGGCGGGGATTCGTGCGGGAGTTGAGAGCGGGGGAAGCGTCATGAACCGATGGGGACAGCAGGCGTACGACGTCACCACACCGACAGGATCGGCAACGTCAGCGGCGAGGGCCGAAGGGACACCGGGAGAGACATCATGACCACCACCGACCCCACCCTCGCCGATCTCGAACGGCGCGCCGCGGACCGCCGCGAGCAGCCCGCGTACGGCCATGACGCCCTGATCACCTGCGACCGGCTGGTGCGGATCTTCTCCACGGACGGCGTCGAGGTGCAGGCGCTCCAGGGGCTCGATCTCCTGGTGCGCGAGGGCGAGTTGATGGCCCTGGTCGGCGCGTCGGGCAGCGGCAAGTCGACGCTGATGAACATCCTCGCGGGGCTCGACGAGCCGACGGCGGGAGCGGCGAAGGTCGCGGGCTGCGACCTGCTCACGATGGGCGCGAAGGAACGCCTGCGCTACCGCAGGGACATCGTCGGCTTCGTCTGGCAGCAGACGGCCCGCAATCTGCTCCCCTACCTGACAGCAGCTCAGAACGTGGCGCTGCCTATGCAGTTGAGGGGCGGCACCAAGCGCTCGCACAAGTCCCGGCGGGCCGTGGAACTCCTCGATCTGCTGGGGGTCGGCGACTGCCGCGACCGGCGCCCGCAGGCGCTGTCGGGCGGCCAGCAGCAGCGTGTCGCCATCGCGGTGGCGCTGGCCAATGAGCCGTCTGTCCTGCTCGCCGACGAGCCGACCGGCGAACTGGACTCCCACACGGGCGAGCAGATCTTCGCCGCGTTCCGCACGGCGAACGAGGAGCTGGGCACGACCATCGTGATCGTCACGCACGACCAGACCGTCGCCTCCGAGGTCCGCCGCACGGTCGCCATCCGCGACGGCCGCACCTCGACGGAGGTCCTGCGCCGCACGGAGGTCGACGCGGCGACGGGCCAGGAGTCCCTGATCTCACGCGAGTACGCGATGCTCGACCGCGCGGGCCGGCTCCAGCTCCCCGCGGACCACACGCGGGCACTGGGAATGCGGGACAGGGTGCTCCTGGAGCTGGAGGAGGACCACATCGGGGTGTGGCCGGACGACACCGAGCCGGGCTGATCCCTGTCCGGCAAGAGCGTGTCCGGTGCCGTCGGTCAGGCGGGCGTCACGGAGAGGCCGGAGAGCCCGTTGCTGCGCCGCAGCGCCACGGAGCCGTAGGCCGTGCGCAGCCGTAGCCACGAGCCGCCGCTCAGGAGGTCGAGCGAGTCCCCGCGCAGGAAGCCGAGGGACTGGGCCGCGTGGGCGGCCCGCACCGGAACGCCGGTGTCGCCGATGGTCCGCGACCAGATCTCCCGCCCGATCCGGTCCAGTTCGGCGCGAGAGCGCGCGTCGGGAGCCAACTCCTCGACACGCGCCTTGAATTCGGCGACAGCGGCCCGTACGAGCCCGCGCACGACGTCCATGTCAGGGAAGCCGGGAACCAGCTCCCAGCCGCCGCGAGGGGGCAGGACACCGGCCCACGGAGGCCCGGTCACCGCGGCGGGCACACACGCGGTCCCGGCGGCCTCGTCGATCGACTCGAGCAGCTCACCGGCCGACACGGTCACGTCGAGCGAGCTGTCAAGACCGTACTCGTACGGCTTCAGGAGGCGGGCCGTGCGGATCGCGAGCACCTCGAACGACGGCGGCCGCCCGAAGACGGCCAGCGCCTGTCCGCCCGCCTGGAGCCGCACGGCGGCGGCCCGGTCGTAGTGCACCAGCCGGCCGAGGAAGGCGGCGAGGTCCGCCCCTTCCCCGGCGTCGGCGAAGTGCAGCACGGGTGCCGTCATGCGGCCAGCGCCCCCGAGCCGCTGTCGTCCATGTACTCCTGGAGGTACGCCTTCTCCTCGGCGGTGATCCGCCGGGGCCGCTGCGCCTCCAGGTTGAACGGCACGACCACGGTCGAGGCCCGCACGTAGACCTGGTCCTCGTCCTTGATCTCGTACGTGATCGTGAGCGACGCGGCGCCGATCTTCGTCACCCACGACTCGATGGTGACCGGCGTGTGCCGGTGCACCAGCGGGCGTACGTAGTCGATCTCGTGGCGGGCCACGACGGACCCGCCGGAGAACGACGGCGACCCGTCCCCGGGCGCCAGCTGGAACATGAAGTCGATCCGCGCTTCTTCCAAGTACCGCACGAAGACAGCGTTGTTGACATGCCCGAAGGCATCCATGTCCGACCAGCGCAGGGGGCAGGCGTAGATATGACGCACGATCAGCCTCGCGTCAGCTTCTTGTACGTGGCCCGGTGCGGACGCGCGGCGTCCGCGCCGAGGCGCTCGATCTTGTTCTTCTCGTACGACTCGAAGTTGCCCTCGAACCAGTACCACTTGGAGTCACCCTCGTAGGCGAGGATGTGCGTGGCGACCCGGTCCAGGAACCAGCGGTCGTGGGAGATGACCACGGCCGCGCCCGGGAACTCGAGCAGCGCGTTCTCCAGCGACGACAGGGTCTCGACGTCGAGGTCGTTCGTCGGCTCGTCGAGGAGCAGCAGGTTGCCGCCCTCCTTGAGCGTCAGGGCGAGGTTGAGGCGGTTGCGCTCACCGCCGGACAGGACGCCGGCCGGCTTCTGCTGGTCCGGGCCCTTGAAGCCGAAGGCGCTGACGTACGCGCGCGACGGCATCTCGACCTGGCCGACGTTGATGTAGTCGAGCTCGTCCGACACGACGGCCCAGAGGGTCTTCTTCGCGTCGATGTTGGCGCGGCTCTGGTCGACGTAGGAGATCTTGACCGTGTCGCCGACCTTGATCGAGCCGTTGTCCGGCGTCTCGAGGCCCTGGATCATCTTGAACAGCGTGGTCTTGCCCGCGCCGTTCGGACCGATGACGCCGACGATGCCGTTGCGCGGCAGCGTGAACGACAGGTCGTCGATGAGGACCTTGTCGCCGAAGGCCTTGGAGAGGTTCTGGACCTCGACGACGATGCTGCCCAAGCGCGGGCCCGGCGGGATCTGGATCTCCTCGAAGTCCAGCTTCCGCATCTTGTCCGCCTCGGCGGCCATCTCCTCGTAGCGGGCGAGACGGGCCTTGGACTTGGTCTGGCGCCCCTTGGCGTTGGACCGCACCCACTCGAGCTCTTCCTTGAGCCGCTTGGCGCGCTTCTCGTCCTTGCGGCCCTCGACCTTGAGGCGCGTGGCCTTCTTGTCGAGGTACGTCGAGTAGTTGCCCTCGTAGGGGAGCGCGCGGCCGCGGTCCAGCTCGAGGATCCACTCGGCGACGTTGTTGAGGAAGTAGCGGTCGTGGGTGACGGCGACCACGGCGCCCGCGTACTTCGAGAGGTGCTGCTCCAGCCAGTTCACCGACTCGGCGTCGAGGTGGTTGGTGGGCTCGTCGAGGAGCAGCAGGTCGGGGGCCTCGATGAGGAGCTTGCACAGCGCCACGCGGCGCTTCTCGCCACCGGAGAGGTTGTTGACGGGCCAGTCGCCGGGCGGGCAGCCCAGGGCGTCCATGGCCTGCTCGAGCTGCGCGTCCAGGTCCCACGCGTTGGCGTGGTCCAGGTCCTCCTGGAGCTTGCCCATCTCGTCGAGGAGCGCGTCCGAGTAGTCGGTCGCCATGAGCTCCGCGACCTCGTTGAAGCGGTTGAGCTTCTTCATGGTCTCGGCGGCGCCGTCCTGCACGTTCTCCAGGACCGTCTTCGACTCGTCGAGCTGGGGCTCCTGCATGAGGATGCCGACGCTGAACCCGGGCGAGAGGTAGGCCTCGCCGTTCGACGGCTGCTCGAGGCCCGCCATGATCTTCAGCACCGTGGACTTACCGGCACCGTTGGGACCCACGACACCGATCTTCGCGCCGGGCAGGAAGTTCAGGGTGACGTCATCCAGAATCACCTTGTCGCCGTGCGCCTTGCGCGTCTTGCGCATGGTGTAGATGAACTCAGCCAAGAGAAACCGTCCGGCAATCGATGTGTGGGCAGATACACCCCATCTTGCCTGACGTCCATCCCCGGACGGAAACCGCGTGGCGTGCATCACTCTTGGTGACGCTCCGGGTGCGGCCGGGAACGCATACGGCCCCGGCCGCCGTGGAGGCGGGCCGGGACCGAGGTCAGGCGTGGTGGGGGTCAGTCCTGGGTCGGGGCCTTCTTCTTACGGACCAGGAAGACCGCGCCGCCGCCGATCACCACGAGGGCGATGGCGATGCCCGCGATCAGCGGGGTGGCGTTCGAGCTGCCGGTCTCGGCGAGGTCGCCGGCCTGGGTGCCGGTGCCGCCCACGGAGGCCGGGCTGGGCTGCGACGACGGCTGCTCACTGCCGCCCGTGGTGCTCTCGGTCTTGCAGTCGAGGACGCCCTTGAAGCGCTTCTCGAAGCCGTTCGGACCCTTGATCGTGAAGTCGTACGCCTGGTCCTCCTGCAACGGGATCGTCACCGTCTGCGAGGCACCGGCCGCGATGGTGTGCTCGAGGCCCATCAGCTTGAAGGTGAACGCCTCGTCACCCTTGTTGGTCGCCGTGATGTCCACGCCGCCCTTGGCGCAGTTCTTCTGGGCCGACAGCGCGGGGGCCGCGCCCTTCTTCGCCCAGTTCGCCGTGGCGGTCGCGGAGACCGTGGACTCGCTGGAACCGGCGAGGATCTGCGTCTGGCTGCGAGTCTCGGAGGCGAAGGCCCGACCGACCGGCACGGTCGTCGACGCCTGCACCGTCAGCGCGGCCGTGCCGTCGGCGGCGTCCGCGGGGACATCGAAGAACAGCTGCCCGCCGTCGACGGCGGACGTCACGGGCTTGCCGTCCTTGTCGACGACCTTGACCCCGCTGGCGGCCGCGTCGGCGGGCGGCGTCACGCTCACGCTGTCGGCGTTCGTACGGACCGTGACGGGGCCGAGCCGGTCGCCGGCGCGGCCGGAGACGGCGGAGGGCTCCAGATTCAGCGAGGCCTTCGGCTCGGCGAGGGGCTGGGCGCTCTTGTGCAGGTAGTCGGCGAGCTTCTCGGCCGCGGGGCTGACCGCGTCCACGTCCGCGCCGTCCGAGTAGCGCCAGATGGCGACCTGGGTGCCGGCCGCGGCGTCCTTCTCGGTGAGGCTGCCGGCGCCGGCCTTGCGGGCCAGCTCGGCGAGGTCGTTGACCTGGGGGTAGGAGTTCTGCAGGATCCAGCGGATCTTGCCCGCGTCCGCGTTCCCGTTCAGCGACGTGCCGCTCCAGGGGGTCTCCTGGTACTTGGCGTCCCGCTGGGTCGGGTTGTGGATGTCGATGCAGTACGTCTGCAGCGTGCCGCCGTTGTCGACGGACATCTCGAAGAGTCCGGCGGAGACGGGCTGGTCCTGGCCGTGGTCGTGGATGACGGCCTGACCGTAGGTCTTGAGCCCGCCGATCGTGGCGGTCGCGCCGCCCTGCTGCTGGGGGACCTCGTCCGCAGAGGCCGCACCAGCGCCGGATATCGCGGCGGTGGCCACGAGTCCGGACACCAGGGCCGCCGCGGCGAGGCGGGCGGCGCCCCGCCCGCGTGGGGTGACCGCCGACAACACAGATACCGCAGAGAACACAGAATTCCCCTTCAGGCGGGAGACATTGGCACGAGGGGGGTGACGTCCCGCCGACAGAACGATGTGTGAATCAGACGCGTGAGCAGACGTCCGAATCAATGGCCCCGTGGGCTACGCCCGGCATCCTAAGGAAGCCGCGCACCACAGTCCCCAGGTCAGAGGGGTACGAGAGCGATCCGACTCGGAATCGTTATCGCCGCTAATGATTACGACCCTGGCTTATCGACAAATCCACGGCGTGGAACCGGTGTTCATTCGCCGATAAGCCGCACTTCGGGCCGCATTCGCAACGCGCCTCCGTCCGAGGGTTCAGCGATCTGTTTCAGCCGACGGCGGCCGGTTCTCGCTGTTCGCTCTGTTCACCCTGCTCCTTGGGTTCGCCCTCCCCCTGCGGATCGATCTCGAACGACGGCTCGTCGCCGTCCGGTTGGCGTCCCAGCTGACCCTGCCGGGCGCGCCGGAACGCGGCCGTCCCGCGCGACAGGTCGTGCCCGACGGCCGACGCCTGGATGTCCGCCGACGTCCAGTGCTGCCCGCCCCGCTCCTCGTCCCGCACCCTCAACCTCCCCTGGACGAGCACCGGTTCACCGATGGACAGCGAGCCCTGCACATTCGTGCCGAGCGCGCCCCACGCCCACACCGTGAAGAAGTTCGTGTGCCCGTCCACCCACTCGTTGCGCACCCGGTCGAAGCGCCGGGCCGTCGCAGCGAGCCGGAACCGCGCCACCGGCCCCTTCGGCAGCTCCCGGTACACCGGCGTCGTCGCGACGTTCCCCACGACCGTCACCGTCGTCTCGCTCATGTCGGTCCACCCCTCCCCTGCGCACGGACGCGTGCGGGCCCGTCCCGCACGGTCTCGTCCGTACCGCGTTCCCGGTCGGTTCCGGGTTCGCGATCTCAGAGTGCCTGTGCCGGGACGAGCCCGCTGAAGCCTGTGTTCTACCGGCCGGTTGTGGAAAACCCCGTCACCCGGCCGGGGCCAGGTGGGGGCCGCGCCTCACCCCGCCCGGAGGCCGCGTCTCACCCCGTCACCTTCACGTACTGTTCCCTGACCTCCCGGTACCGCAGCAGCTCGGCGGCCACCGGATCGAGGACGCGGGCCCGTCCGCACCCCGCCGCGGCCTCCCGCAGGCGCCGTTCCGCGTCGAGCCCGTAGCGCCGCGCCGGCCCCTTCGCCGCCATCCGGCACGACCACTCCACGCACGGTCCGCCGACGATGCCGCACAGCATCAGCAGCACCGGCACCCCGAGGTTCGGGTCGAGGACGCCGATGATCTGCCCCAACAGCCACAGCCCGCCGATGATCTGAACGATCGTCATGGAGATCTGGGCGAGGACCGCGACCGGCCACCAGCCGGGCCTCGGCAGCCGAGGCGGCGGCGACCCCGCCGAGACCGCCAGGTCGTCGAGCGCCTCCGGGAGCCCCTCGGCTCCCCGCGTCGCCGCCTCCCGCACCGCCTGCCCCCAGGGCCCCGGCAGTCCCGCCGACGCCCGCTCGCCCACCATGCGCACCGCGTGCTCCACGCGCTGACGCGCCGTCGCCTCTTCGTCGGAGGGGGCGGGCCTGACCGTCAGCGTGGCGCTCGGGGTGCGCCGGTCCTCGTACCAGCGCCAGAGCCGCAGCCAGGGGGTGCCGCACGCCTTGTTGGCGTTGCGGCGCCAGGCGCGCTCGGCCGCCTGCCCCGCGGCCTCGGCGCCCACGGCGTCGGCGAGCCGGTCGGTGAACTCCTCGCGGGCGTCCTCGCTGAGCCCGCTCTTGCGCCCGGTCGCGTAGACGGGCCGCAGCCGCAGCGCCGCCGCGTCGATGTCGGCCGCGATCCGGCGGGCGGCGGCGCCTTGCTCCCGAGTGAACTGGTCCAGGGACTCGCGCAGTTCATCGACACCGTCACCGGTGAGCGCGGACAGGGAGAGCACGGTCGCGCCCGGTTCGCCGTGCTCGCCGAGCGCGATCCCGTCCTCGTCGAGGAGGCGCCGCAGATCGTCGAGTACGAGGTCGGCGGCCTCGCCGGGCAGCCGGTCCACCTGGTTGAGGACGACGAAGGTGACCTCCGCGTGGCCGGCCAGGGGCCGCAGATAGCGCTCGTGCAGCATCGCGTCGGCGTACTTCTCGGGGTCGACCACCCAGATGACGGCGTCGACGAGCTCGAGGATCCGGTCGACCTGCTCGCGGTGCGCGACGGCCGCCGAGTCATGGTCGGGCAGGTCCACCAGGACGAGCCCCTTGAGCGGCGCGTCAGCATTCTGACCGGCCGGGCCGCTCTGACCCTGGAGCGGGCGGCGGCGCAGCCGGCCGGGGATCCCGAGCCGGTCGAGGAGCCCCGCGGCGCCGTCCGTCCAGCTGCACGCGATGGGCGCGGAGGTGGTGGGCCTGCGCAGTCCCGTCTCGGACAGGGGCACGCCCGCGAGGGCGTTGAAGAGGGTCGACTTGCCGCTGCCGGTGGCGCCCGCGACGGCGACGACGGTGTGCCGGTCGGAGAGCCGGCGCCGGGCGGCCGCCTGGTCGAGCACGTGGCTCGCCTCGGCGAGGGCCGCACCGTCGACGCGGGCCCGGGAGAGACCGACGAGTTCGCGCAGCGCGTCGAGGCGCGCGACGAGTTCCGCGTCGGCGCCGTGCAGCTCGTCCTCGTGCGCGTACGGGTCGGGTACGGCCTCCACGTCGAAGACGCCGGAGTCCGCGACGCGCCGGGCGATGAGCCCGTCGTCCCAGACGCCGCCGCCGGAGCCGTCCGCGTCGTCCCGGGGCGGATCCACCGGCCCGGCCGGTTCCGTCCCGTCGGCGTGCTCGGCGTGCTCGGCGTGATCGGCGTGGTCCGTGACGGCGGTCACCGCGGTCACCTCTCCTTCTGCAGTACGGACAGCGCGGCGATCAGGTCGGCCTGGGACTCGGGGTGTACGTCGAGTGCGTCGAGCGGCGCGAGCCTGCGTTCGCGTTCCACGGCGAGCACCTTGTCCAGGTAGTCGGTGAGCAGCCGCCCGCCCCGGTCACGCAGGCGCAGGGCCCCTTGGGCGCCGATGCGTTCGGCGAGGCTCTCGCCCGCGCTGCGGGCGCGGTTCCCGCCGAGGAGGGCGGTGGCGAGGAGCGCGGCGACGAGTTCGGTGTCGGGCGGCGGGCTGGTGTCCAGGGTGCGTACCTGTTCCTCCGCGTACTCCTCGAGCATGCGGCGCCAGCGGCGTACGGCCATGCCGATGCGGTGTTCCGCGGTCTCCAGGTCGGGGTCGCGGGCGGCGAGTCCGTCCGCCGCGCCCGCGGGGTCGCGGTGCCAGGCCTCGTCGATGCGTTCGTCGGCGGCGGTGACGGCGCACAGGAGGAGCGCGCCGAGGCTCTCGGTGAGCGCGTCGAGGAGTTCGGCGGGCGCGCAGTCGAGGGGGTAGCTGCGCCACCGCTTGAGGGCGTCCCCGGCGAGCACGCCGCCGCTCTGGAGCCGCGTGCGCACGCGCGCGTCCTCCCTCGCGTACGTCTCGTCGACGGTGGCGGTGAGGCGCAGGGCGGCGGCGTACTGGGAGGCGACGGCGCCGGCGAGTTCGGGGGTGCGGACCCGGAGGGAGTCGATGACGCCGTTGGCGGTGCGGGCGATGGCCGTGCAGCGGGCGGTGGGTTCCTGCACGCGGTGGGTGAGCCAGGCGCGCAGTGGGGCGACGGCGGAGGCCGGCAGGAGGCCGCCGCCGCCGGTGGACTCGGGCAGTTCGGGGACGGTGAAGCGCGGTACGTCGCCGAGTCCGGCCTTGGCGAGCAGGGCCCCGTACTGGCGGGAGACCTCGGCGACCATCTGGTGGGGCACGCGGTCGAGGACGGTGACGAGGGTCGCGTTGTTCTCCTTGGCGCTGCGCAGCAGGTGCCAGGGCACGGCGTCGGCGTAGCGGGAGGCGGTGGTGACCATGATCCAGACGTCGGCGGCGCTGATGAGCCGGGCAGCGAGTACGCGGTTGTGGGCGACGAGGGAGTCGACGTCGGGCGCGTCGAGGAGGGCGAGCCCGCGGGGCAGGTTGCCGGAGGTCTCGACGCGCAGGACGTCTTCGCCGTCGTCGGCGGGGGCACAGGCGCCGAGCTCGGTGTCGTCGGTCCGCCGTGGCGTCCATACGCGGGTGAGGTCGGGCAGGACGCGGGCCCCGGAGAACCAGCGGTGGTCCTCCGGGTGGCAGACGAGTACGGGGGTGCGGGTCGTGGGCCGCAGCACCCCGGCCTCGCTGACCTTCCGCCCGACGAGGGAATTGACGAGGGTCGACTTCCCGGCGCCGGTCGACCCGCCGATCACGGCGAGCAAGGGGGCTTCGGGGTCTCGCAGCCGGGGCACGAGATAGTCGTCGAGCTGCGCGAGGAGCTCCGCCCGGTTGGCACGCGCACGGGGCGCCCCAGGGAGAGGGAGGGGAAAGCGCGCGGCGGCGACACGGTCGCGCAGCGCGGAGAGTGCGTCGAGCAGCTGAGGCCGTACGTCCAAGGTCACCACATGCGAAGAATGCCCAATTTTGGCGGCTTTCTGAAGCATATGGACGTCTCTGCGCGCCGATGCGGCCCATCCGGTCCATGGGACGGAAGGGACGACTGGGGCGCAGGCATAACGAGTGCACAACACCCGGGGCGTGAGACGCCAAAAGCGGTGCAGGATTCGTACCTGCCTGCGATTATCAGGACCGCTTCACCGAACCTCCACATCGTGCCACGGAGGCGAAGCAGCAGGGACAGGGATCCGGGAGCCCTATCCTTGGTCCCGGCAAGGTCACGGATCTCCCCCACATCCGTCCCGAGCCACTGGCCACACACCGGCCCCCGTAGCTCAGTGGATAGAGCAGGCGCCTTCTAAGCGCTTGGCCGCAGGTTCGAGTCCTGCCGGGGGCACCTCTCATCGGCCCTACTTCGGTAGGGTCTTTCTGCTGGTCAGAGGGCCTTCCCACGCACATGCAGAAGCCCCGGCCACTCCCCCGATGATCACTGAGTGGGTCCGGGGCTGTCCGGCTGTCACCGGGTTTTTGCGGGTCGCTGTGTCGAATACGTGTCGAAGTTCTTGGCGGCGGGTCAGTCGGCGCCTGAGAGGTCTTCGAGATCCCCAGCCGCTTCGAGCCGCTTCTTCAGGTCCGACAACTGGCCGTCGACACACCGAGCGTAGATCGCGAGCAGCCGCGAGGTCTGGGAAGAGACCGGCATCCACGTAGAGGTGGACGAGCTGACCGGGGTCTACAAGAACACGACCCGAGGCGTCGTAGCCCTGGTGTTCCGCTGCAAGCCCGCGGGCGGCATCGAGCGAACTTCGAGTGAGTCGACGGCCGTTGAGTGGCTGACGCTCGACGAGGTCACGCAGTACATGGCCGAGGTCTACTCGATCCGGCTCCTGGACGCCCTCGATGGAGCAGGCCCCCATGTGCGGAGCCACGACGGCAAGCACCTGACCCCAGCGCGATAGAACTTTCCCTACTTCATCAAGCACCCGGCTGCGCTCCGCTCCGCCGGGCGGGCTTCCCGGCTCCGCCGACGCCCGCCCACTGTGGATAGGCCCGGAGGTCATGAGTCGAGCACCCGACTCGCCCGGCCACCGGTCACAGACGATGCCTCCGGCGGGGGATCGGCCGGCACCGGGTGGGAGGGGGCGCCGTTCCCGGCCGCGGGCACATCGTGGCGAGTGGTGGGTTGAGTGGGATGCAGAGTGCACCCCCATTGGGCGATTAAGACAGCTCTCTTCGCACTGGCAGTTCTCGGCCCTCTAAGGCGTGCGCTGCCCGAGCAGCGAAGATTCCAAGGCGCTCGCTCCAGAGCTGGCTATTGCTGTCATGTTGCTGAAGCCACTCGTTCGGGTGCCCTGTGCCGTTGATCATGCTTGGCGCAGCCCGACTTAGGGACGAGATCCGCGAGTGCGTCAGCTGAAGCACGTCGTAAGAGCTACCAACTAGGCCCTGCGGCCCCAGGATCAGAATCTTGGCGTACCACTTACGTGCAACCGCCACTGCCTCCTTGGCGGCCATCAGGTGCTCTAACGCTGACTCCGCGTCCTCCAAGCGCTCCGTCTCGTCCTCTGCCTCATCAAGCCCATCAAGGTCGATCTGCGCGTCGAGAAGTGAAGCGTCGGCACTCTGTACTGAGTCAATGAAGGCAGAGAGCACTTCGACTCTTTCCGATCTCACTGTCTGGCGATGCTGGTTCGCGGCCGTCGTTGCCGTTTGGTGCCGCACCCCGATGTAGGTCACCACTGCAGTCCCCAAGGCTCCTATGACGCCCACTCCTGCGCCGAGGACAGCTGCCACCCCCTGATCCATATCTGGATCCTGCCAAACCTGACTCCCTCCAGGGACATGTCTGGCCCTATCGGTGGTTGGTTGGGCCGTCCTTGGGCCGTCCGAAGCCGCTCAACACCGGCCGACAACGACCAATGACGACCAGCCAGACGGCCGTGTCCAGGCCCCGGAGCTGCAAAAACGCAGGTCCACAAGATCCCCGACAAGACCCAGGGCAAGAAGACAGGTCGTGCCCGTCCGGAACTTCCACACGATCCCGTTGAGCACGGTTCGGTCGTCCAACCGCTTCCGCCCCCGCAAGGACTCAGGCAGCAGCGGACGGACGAACTCCCATTCCTCATCAGACAGTTCATGGCGACGTATCACCCGGCCATGACCCAACAACCAAGATCATTTGACGGACCCTGCTCCGGTGTGTCCCGCAGGAACTCGTCGCAGGCGGACCGCCGTCAGCGGTGGTGAGCTGGCCTGCGGCGCTGCTCGGAGTCGGTCAGCGCCGGCCGCCGGTAGTCGCTGTCCGCGGGGTTGAGCGTGACGCCGGGGGCGACGATCTCGTCGATGCGGTCGAGGATCTCGTCGTCGAGCCGGACCTCGGCGGCGGCGAGCTGGTCGGTGAGTTGCTCGACCGTGCGGGCGCCGAGGATCACCGAGGTGACGCCCGGGTGGGTCGACGCGAAGGCGAGCGCCAGGTGCGTCAGGGAGATTCCCGCTTCGGCCGCCAAGGCTGACAGGTGCTCGACGGCGTCGAGTTTGCGCTGGTTGCCCGGCAGGTCGAGGTTGAACTTGTGGGCGACCGCCTGCCGGAACATGTTCATCTCGATCGGCTCGCCGCGGCGGAATCGCCCGGTCAGCCAGCCGCTGTTGAGCGGACTCCAGGTCAGCACGCCGAGCCCGTACTTCTGCGCGGTGGGCAGCACGTCCGCTTCAATGCCGCGCACGAAGACGGAGTACGGGGGCTGCTCGGTGCGGAAGGGGATGTGGCCCCGGCGGTCGGCGGTCCACTGGGCCTCGACGAGCTGTTCGGCGGGGAAGTCCGAGGTCCCGATGGCCATGATCTTGCCCGCGCGCACCAGGTCGGACAGGACCGAGAGCGTCTCGTCGATGTCCGTGCTCGGGTCCGGGCGGTGCACCTGGTAGAGGTCGATGCGGTCGGTTCCCAGGCGGCGCAGGCTGTCGTCGACGGCCTTGGTGAGCCAACGGCGGGAGTTTCCCTGCCGGTTGGGGTCCTCGTCCTTGAAGCGGACTGGGAAGTGACCCTTCGTCGCGAGCACGACCTCGTCGCGGCGGTCTCGGATTGCCTTGCCCACGATCTCCTCGGCCTCGCCGCCCGAGTACTGGTCGGCGGTGTCGATGAGGTTGATCCCGGCGTCCAGGGCCGTGTGGATCAGCCGGGCCGCATCGTCGTGATCCGTGTTCCCCCACGCGCCCAGGCGCAGGGTGCCCAGCGCGAACTTGCTGACCGATATGCCGGTGCGGCCCAGCTTCCTCTGCTGCATCACTCACTGCTCCTTGATGTCGCCTCTCCCCGCAGACGGGGCGCGGAGTTGCTACCTCTCCGACGCCATGAACCTAAGACATGCAACAGGGATGTTGCAAGTAGAAGCTCTGAGGGAGTGCGGATGTAGCATGTAGGTGTGACGGCGCACAAGCAACAGACGGAACAGCAGGCGAAACGGCCCCTCCGGGCCGACACCGAACGGACCGTGCAGACGATCCTGGAAGCGGCCGAGCGCGTCCTGGCCACCAACCCGGCGGCGACCATGGAGCAACTCGCCCGGGCCGCCGGCGTCGCCCGAACCACGGTCCACCGCCGGTTCGCCACCCGTGAGGCGCTCCTGGACGAGCTAACCGACTGGGCCGCCCGCCAGTTCGCGGACGCCGTCGACACCGCCCGCCCGGACGCCGCCCCGCCACTCGTCGCCCTCTACCAGGTCACTGCCAACGTCCTCCGTGTGAAGACCGACTGGTCGTTCGCCATGAACCGCGCGGCCGACGACGCCCACCCCGAGGCGGCCCGCATCCACGCCGAGGTCCGGGCCACCTGCGTCCGGCTCTTCCGCCGCGCCCAAGAGGCGGACGTGCTCCGCCCCGACATCGACCTCGACTGGACCCGGCGCGTCTACTACGCCCTCATCCACGAGGCAGCCAAGGAAGGAGCGGGAGGCGGCGACACGGATGCGCTCGCCACCCGCGTCGTGGACACGCTGCTGCGGGGCGCCGGGGCTCCGGCCGGACTCGCGGGGCAGACGGGAATTTGAAGACAGGCCCTAGTACCAGTGGTGCCAGAGGGTCATCCGCCGACCAGCACGAGGGCGGACTCGTTGAAAGCACGGACACGGGCGGTGGCGGCGTCGGCGCGCCATTGGAGGGCCCACTCCAGTGGTGGGGCGTCGCTGAAGGGGACGTAAGTGACGTCGGGGCGGGCGTAGTAGCGGCGAACCTGCGCGCCGACGGTGAAGGCGCCCTGACCGGCGCCGATGAGGGTGAGCATCTCGTTGAACGTCGCGGTCGCGGGGCCGTGCTCGATCGGGCGTCCGGCCGGGGTGGCGGAGGGCGTGCAATTCCGCTGTAGGGAGTCCGGCACGTTTTCGGGCAGCCGCAGGAGCCTCACCTGGGCAAGATCCTCCAGGGACAGCGACTCGCGACGGGCGAAGGGATGTCCCGAGGGAACGGCCAACATGCGTGCCTCGCGCACGAGTACCGGGCCGCAGACGAGTCCGGCTTCGTCCACGGGGTGGTGGGTCAGGGCGATGTCGACCTCGCCGTCGCGGAGCCAGGGGAAGACGTCAGCCATCTGCGCCTCGCGCAGCCGTACCTCACAGCCGGGTTCGCGCCCGCGGAACAACTCGGCGGCTCCGGCCAGGAGCTGGCCGCCGGCGGCGCCGACGAACGCGACGCGCAGTGTGCCGGTGAGGCCGCGTCCGGCATCGACCGCCCGCTCGAAGGCGGCGGCGATCTGGATCCAGGCGGGCCGGAGCTCCTCCTCCAGCTGTCGGCCGACCGCGGTCAGTTCCACGCGGCGGCTGGTGCGGTTGAACAGCGGGACCCCGACACGGCGTTCCAGTTTCGCGATGGTCTGGCTGACCCGGGTGGTGGACAGGTGCAGACGCTCGGCGGTCCGGCCGAAATGCAGTTCCTCGGCCAGGGCGAGGAAGGCGTCCAGTTCGTGTCGTTCCAACATCGCGCCCCCTGCATCGTGAATCCGGACTTCACGATCGTTGCACAGGCCGGCGTTGATCGGACCGCTGCGCCCAGCGAGGGTTGATGCAGCTCGCACGCCCAATTGACCTGCATGGGAGCATGCAATGTACGTAACCGAGGCGCACGCCCTTTCTGCCCCGGCCGCCGAGACCGAGAAGGTTGTCGCGGAGCTGCGCGACCGTACGGAGATCCTCGACGCGCTGTACCGGTTCGGCCTGGGCCAGGACCTGAAGGATCCTCAGCTGTTTGCCTCCGCCTTCGCCGCCGACGCCGAGCTGGACTTTGCCCCGGCGGCGGCGAAGTGGGGAGGCAGACCGCCGCTGATGGTCGGCCGGGACACGATCGTCACCACGATCCTCGGCCTGTTCACCGGGCGGGTGGACACCACCCACCAAGTCACCAATGCTCGGATCGCCGTCGACGGCGCCACCGCGCGTCTGACCGCGCTGGTGGAGGCCCAGCACCTGCTCGTTGCCGACCGCGGAACCTTCGCCCTGCTGAAGAACCCCTACGCCGTCGATCTGGTCCGCGACGGCGACCGCTGGGTGATCCGCAGGATGCGCATCGACAACGCCTGGTTCACCGGCGACCCCGCCGCGATCTTCGCCGCCTGACCATCGAACGGGAGGAAGAACCTGATGACGTCGGCCTTTGCCCAGTCAACGAATACCGGCGACTCGCACGAGGAAGGAACACGAGACGTGACCGGCACCGGTACCCCGCTGGTTCGGGAGGCGACCGCGGAAGACTGGCCCGCGATGTGGGCGTTCATGGAAGGCATCGTGCGGGCCGGGGAGACCTTTTCCTGGGATCGCGAAACCACCCAGGAGCAGGCGCGGGTGATGTGGTTCCCGCAGCCGCCCGGGCACACGTTCGTCGCCGTGGGCAGCGGTGGCGAGATCCTCGGGACCGCCAACAGCGTCCGCAACCATCGCGGGGGCGCCTCGCACATCGCAAGTGCCAGCTTCATGGTGGATCCGGCGCACTCCGGGCGGGGCGTGGGACGGGCGCTCGGGGAACACGTCCTCGAGCAGGCGCGGGACGACGGGTTCCGGGCCATGCAGTTCAACGCCGTCGTGGAGACCAATACGAGGGCGGTCGCCCTCTGGCGCTCGCTCGGCCTCAAAGTGCTGGGGACCCTCCCGGAAGGCTTCCGGCATCCGGTGCACGGATACGTGGGTCTGCACATCATGCACCGGGCACTCTGAGCACGCCCATGCACTCCGACCAGGCCAGACCGGGCTCCGGGGCCCGGCGGCCACCACCACCATCGAGGCTCCGCCCTCGCGGGCTGTCTCGCCTTCCCGGACTGCACCCGGTGCAGAACCCGGCGCGCAGTCTCAACTCATTCCTCGTCGCTGTCCTGATCGCCGAGTTGGACGGTGACTGGTTCGCGCAGCGGCAGCTATCCCTGGAAAGGGCACGACATGAAGATCGCAGCGACCGGCGGACGGCCGGTGCTGACCCGTCGCTCCGAGGCCGAGACCTGTGCCGACCCCAGCAGTGTGATGACGCTGCTCGCCGACTCGGACAGCACTGCCGACGGCTTCACCAGCTACCGGTCCACGTTCGCCAAGGGGGCCGTGGGGGCACCTGCCCACTTCCACACCAGGGCGACAGAGCTGTTCTTCGTGATCAGCGGATCCCTCCAGGTCCTGGTGGGGGAGGAGGTCACCGTCCTGGAGGCGGGCGACTTCCTGGCCGTGCCGCCCCACACCCCGCACGCCTTTGCCGCGGCGCCCTGCTGTGAGGCGGACGTGCTGTTCGTGTTCACGCCGGGCATGGGCCGGTTCGACTACCTGCGCCTGCTCGGCCGGGTGATGCGTGGCGAGGCCGACGCGACGGAGATCGCCGCCTCCGCGAAGCGGTTCGACAACCATTACGTCGACAGTCCCGTCTGGCGGGCTGCCCTGGAGGCCTCGGCGTGATCGACTGCACCACCGCCAGCACGATGAGAGTGGCTCCCACGAAGGCCCACACCGTGGTTGCCGCGCTGTGTGAGGTATAGATCAGAGCAAGCATGCTCAGCCAGATACCCGGCAGGAGCGGCCGTAGCCAGTGGACGTTGGCGCCCCCTGTCGAATACGTGTCGAAGGCGCCGATCTATCGCACTCGGCGTCCGTGGAGCACCAGGTCAGGAGGGATGCGCCGACGATCACACCAGGCGCCGTCTAAGCGCTTGGCCGCAGGTTCGAGTCCTGCCGGGGGCACAAACAGCCTCTCACCTGCGGTAACGCGTGAGGGGCTCTTTCATGTCCGGATGCACATCGCTGCGACCCCACAGGGGGCGCGATCCGAGTTTCCCCTGGGGATGTCACGCCGGGGTTTCGGTGAGCAGCACGCGCCCATACGGTGACCGGATGATGTCGATCAAGAAGTTCCAAGTCACCTTCGACTGCGCAGAACCTGAGCGCCTCGCTCGTTTCTGGTGCGAGGTGTTGGGGTATGTCGTACCGCCGCCGCCGGAGGGGTTCGCCACTTGGGACGACTTCAAGCGCTCGCAGCCACCTGAGCAGCGGGATTCATGGTTCGCCTGCAGTGATCCCTCAGGTGTGGGCCCGCGACTGTACTTCCAGCGCGTCCCCGAAGGGAAGGCCGCCAAGAACCGGCTGCATCTTGACGTGCGGGTCGGCACCGGGCTCGTGGGGGAAGAGCGCCTCGCCGCGCTTGAGGCCGAATGCGCGCGACTGGTCCCGCTCGGTGCGGTACACGTGCGAACGCTGTATGACGGCAATGATTCGTGCATCCCGATGCAGGACATCGAGGGCAACGAATTCTGTATCGACTGAGGGGCCGCGAACGTGTCCTCGTTCTGCCCCAATGGGTCAGGGCGAAGCCACAAGGGACGGCAACCGGCCCAGGGCGCCCCGGAGATGACAGCAAGCGCCTCGACGATTTCCGTTCGCGAGGGACCTGCGTTTACGCAGGGTCGAGCGGTCTCTCGCGGTCTGGCATGCGGCCGGGTCTCCGGGCCCGTCCGAGTTCGGTGTGAGCGTCTCAGCCGGCCGTCAACGCGTCTGGCTCGGTACGCCCTCGGGGCCGAGTTGGGGCCTGCCGACCGGCTGACTCTCCCCCCGCGCCGAGCATGCCCGCCGCCCCGGCCCGCGCCAGAGGTCGTGGCGGCGCCGACGGCTGGTGGGGCTGGGCGTCGGAGCGGAGGGCAGCGTCACCGCAGCACCTCGGTACGCGGCGTCGGGGCGGGCGCTGGAGGGGGCGGTGGGGCCGAGGACTCGCGGAAGCCGTACTTCGACCACCAGCGGGCCAGCGGGGCGGGCGCCCACCAGGCCCACTTGCCGAGCAGCGCCATCGTCGCGGGCACGAGCAGGCCTCGTACGATCGTCGCGTCGACGAGGACCGCGATGACCAGGCCGACTCCGATCATCTTCATGAAGAGGATCGAGGAGGCCATGAAGCCGCCCACGACGACTACGAGGAGTAGCGCCGCACTGGTGATGATCTTTGCTGTGCGTTGGACGCCCAGAGCCACCGATTCGACCGGGTCGCCGCTCACCTCCCACTCCTCGCGGACGCGGGACAGCAGGAACACCTCGTAGTCCATGGCGAGGCCGAAGGCGATCGCGACCACCAGGACGGGGAAGTTGGCGTCCACCGCTCCGATCGGCTCGAAGCCCAGGAGGCCCGAGAGGTGGCCGTCCTGGAAGATCCACTTGATCGCTCCGAACGCGGCCAGGAGCGAGAGAAGGTTGAGGATCACCGACTTGAGCGGGAGGAGCAGGGAGCCGAAGGCCAGGAAGAGGACGAAGAAGGAGACGACCGCTACGAACAGGGCCATCCACGGGAGGCGCTCGCCGATCATGCCGACGATGTCGACCCGGGACGCGGGCATGCCCGTCAGGAGCGTGTCCGCTCCGGCCGGGGGCGCCGTGGCGCGCAGGTCGTGGACCATGCTCTGCGCGGCGTCGGACATGGCGTCCGGCGTGTAGCGGAGCGTGATGCGCGCGTCGTTGCCCTCGAATGCTGTCGGGGTCGCGGAGGCTACACCGTCCACCTTGGCCAACTTGGCTGCGTAGGCCCCTACTTCGGCGCGGTCCACAGCGCCGGTGGTGCCCTGGACGACCGAGGTCATGATCTGTGCGGGGTTTGTCTCGAAGTCCGACGCCAGTGTCTTGCTGACCACCTTCGCGTCGGCGTCCGAGGGCAGCACCCACTCGCCGGGGCGTGCCCAGTTGACGCCGAGGAGCGGGGCTCCGAGTCCTACGAGGACGGCGACGATCGCCAGCGAGGAGATCAGCGGCTTGCGCATGACCGCGTGGGCGGTGCGATACCAGCGGCCCTCCTTCTCCGGCTTGGGGGCGCGGTTCCTGCCGCCCAGCGGGATACGCCACTTGTCGATGCTGTGCCCGGTGTAGCGCAGGAGGGCGGGCAGGAGGGTGAGGGAGCCAGCCACCGCGAACGCCACCACGGCGACCGCCGCGTATCCCATCGAGGAGAGGAAGCGGGAGGGGAAGAAGGCCAGTCCTGCGAACGAGATCGCCACGGCGATGCCGGAGAACGCGACCGTGCGGCCCGCCGTCGCGGTGGCGCGCTCCACGGCCGTGTCGACGTCGGCGCCCGCGTGGAGTTCTTCGCGGAAGCGGTTGACGAGGAAGAGCGCGTAGTCGATCGCGAGGCCGAGGCCGAGGATCGTGATGACGTTGATGACCGTGCTGGAGATCTCCGTGAACATCGTCAGGACGCGGAGCACGACGAAGGAGCCCAGCGCCACGAACGAGCCGACGGCCAGCGGCAGGAGCGCCGCGATCGCGCTGCGGAAGATCAGGACCAGGAGGATCAGCAGGATCGGGACCGAGAGCATCTCGGCGCGCGCGATGTCCGAGCCGGTGAGGGTGTTGACCTGGTCGGTCATCGCGGCGACGCCGCCGTAGCGGACCGTGACGCCGTCGGCCGCGAAGTCGTCCTTGATCTTCTCCAGCGCCTCGACCTGCTTCTGGTCGTCGTCGCTGGTGAACTGGACGGTCGCGTACGTCTGTTGGTTGTTCTTGGAGACGTACGCGCTCGGGCTCTGGGTGCCGGGGTGCCAGAACGAGTCCAGGCGGGCGATGCCGGCGCGTGGGACGTCGTCCAGCGCGGCGCGGACAGCTGTGCCGAAGGAGTCGACCGTGGCGCCCTTGTCCTTCGACTCGTACAGGACGATGAGGTCGTTGGACTCGCGGCCGAGCGGGCCGTCGAGGACCTTGTCGGCCTGGACGGACTCGCTGGCCGGGTCGTCGAAGCCGGCGCCGCCGGTGAACGAGCCGAAGACCCCGGTGCCCCACACGCCGGCGAACAGCGTGAAGACGACTGCCGCGATGACGACCCATTTCCGGCGCCGCGCGGTGAACTTTCCGATAGCGGCAAACACTTCTGCCTCCCTGAATCAATCAAATGGCGTGTGGCGAACGCCTATTTCATGTGATGTCGGCGGCTGGCGGCTGGCGGCTGGCGGCTGCGGTGAATTCCGGTCCGCAGCACACGAATTCCGAGGCTTCCAGGAAAGGTGCGCGTCCGACATCCGCGTTTCGGGGAATGCGCTATGTCCCCTTCGCGACATCCGCGGCCGTGGCGGTCGCCCCGCGTTGGGCGAGCGCCGCGACCGCGCCGACGGCGACGGACAGGCCGAGGCCTATCGCGACGGAGTACACGGGGTCGTCGCTGACCGCTCCGCCGAAGTAGCCCACGCCCACCGAGTAGGCGGCCCAGACGACTTCGGCGAGCGCGGCGCCGATCGCGAACTTGCGGGCCGGATAGCGCGCCGCGCCGGCCGCGAGCCCGCCGAGGAGGCGCCCGCTGGGCAGGAAGCGGACGCCGACGACGAACGGGATCCCGCCGCGCTGCACCCGCCCCGCGGCCCAGTCGAACAGCTCGCCCCTGCGCCCGCGCCCCGCGGCGCCGCCGCGCACCCTGCGGCCGGCGAACCAGCCGAAGCGGTGGATGAGGACGTCACCGGCGAGCGCGCTGCCGGCCACCGAGAGCAGGACCAGGACGAGGGACATCTCGCCGCGCGCGGCGAGCATCCCGCCGGTGATCAGGAGTACCGCGTTCGGCAGCAGGGGCGGCAGCGTGGTGACCGCGAGGATCGCGTACGCCCAGCAGGCGGCGCCCGACATCCGGGTGGACAGGCCGGACGTGAAGTCGACCCATGACATGAGTGAGGCGAAGTCCATCGGTCTCCCTTTCCCTGGGCCCGATGCCTCTTTGGAGGCGTGTGCCGGGTATTTGGTGAGGCGTGTTCCCAGGTCAGAGGCCCACTGGCGTCGCCGTGGGCAGCGGCTGTGCGTGTCCCGGGCTTCAACAGTAACCTACGCTATCGATAGTTTCACTATCACTATGACGCAGGTGGCCATGACCGATGTGACGCTGTTCCTCCGAGAGTTCGCCCGCACCCGCCGGGACACCGGGGCCATCGCCCCCAGCAGTCTCCTGCTGGCCAGGGCCCTCACCCGCTATGTGATCCCCAGCCCCGGCCGCGCGCGCTCGGTGCTCGAGGTCGGACCCGGCACGGGCGCCGTGACCCGGCACATCAGGGCCTCGCTCGGCGCCCTGGACACCCTCGACCTGGTCGAGGCCAACCCCCGCTTCGCCGAACTCCTGCACCGCGACTACGGCGGCGACGAGCGGATACGGCTGCTCACCGGGCTGGTGCAGGAACATGAGTTAGGCAGCTACGACACGATCGTGTGCGGGCTGCCGTTCGCGAACTTCGACGCGGGCACGGTCGAGGACATCTTCGAAAGGATGCTCGCGGCGCTGCGCCCCGGCGGCACCCTGTCGTTCTTCGCGTACGCGGGGATGCCGCCGCTGCGCCGGGTGTTCACGACGGGCGGGGCACGAGAGCGGATCCTCGCGGTGCAGGCCGTCGTCGGGCGGACCCTGGACCGGCACCGGTTCCGCACGGAGACGGTGCTCGGGAATCTGCCACCCGCCCATGTGCACCATCTGGCGCCGGTGGCGCCGCTGCCGGCGCACGCCGGGTGAGCCGGCGGGGGCTACGCGCGGTGCTTGCGCCCGCTGCGGATACGGCCGGAGGCGTCCTCCTGGGCGATCCTGCGCAGCGCGGCCATGGCCGCGTCGCCGAGGACCGTGCCGAGGACGACGCCCTCGACCTTGCCGTCCGCGCTGGGCACGTCGGCGAGGGCGCCGAGTTCGGCGATCGCCAACTCCCCTGCCGCGGCGGCGTACTTGTCGAGCAGCGTGAGCAGGTCGCCCCGGTCGAGGTCGCGGTAGGTCAGCACGATCTGGACGAGCGCCTGCCAGCCCGGGTTCTCCGGCTTCGCCGCCCAGCCGTGCCGGAGCACGAGCTCGCGGACCTCGGCCTCGGCCCGCTCCCGGTCCTCGTCGGTGCCCCGCTCGACGGTGGCCTTGGTGACGGCGGACTGGGCGACGCCGAGCATCCCGTGGACCGTGCGGGTCGGGGAATCGACCTCGGACAGGACGTCACGCGCGGCCGCGATGGACAGGCCACCGACCTCCAGCATGGCCCGGATCAGCTTGAGCCTGCGGACATGGGAATCGTCGTACGCGACCTGGTTCGGGCTGGTGCGCTCACCCGGGGGCAACAGGCCCTCGCGCGAGTAGTACTTGATGGTGGGGACCGGAACTCCGGTGCGCCGCGCCAGCTCTCCGATACGCATTCCACGAGGATACTGCGCTTTCCCCGTGCCGTGTTCCCCGGCCGTGGTGCGGGAATTCGGGCAGCTTTTATCGCCGTTGAATTCCCGGACCATCGCGCTTCCATGCGCCGCCCCGGCGCTGATTCGGCGGCGTACCCCCTTTGCTCAGCCAGAAGCCTTCACGAGAAGGTCCCGCACGAGCGGCCTCGCTCCGTGCGGAAGCCCGCCGCCTGAGTGACGGTCAAGGGCTGAAACCGCGCAGACACCAGCGATTCAATGATCACTTAGACAACTGACCCCACCCGGACCACCCCCGCCCTCACCCCCCGTACAGTTCCTCGATCTCCCGCTCGTACGCGGCCGCGACCGCATGCCGCTTGATCTTCAACGAGGGGGTGAGCAGCCCGTTGTCCTCGGTGAACTCGCCTTCCACCAGGACGAATTTACGTATGGACTCGGCCCGCGAGACCGCCTCGTTCGCATAGTCGACGGCCTGCTGCACCGCCGCGATCATCTTCGGGTCACGGACGACGTCGGCCATCGGGGTGTCGGCGGGCATCTTCCGTACGGACAGCCAGTGCGCGACCGCCTCCGGCTCCAGCGTGATCAGCGCGGCGACGTAGGAACGGTTGTCGCCCACGACGATGCACTGGCCGACCGGCGGGCGGCTGCGCAGCCGGTCCTCCAGGACGGCCGGCGAGACGTTCTTGCCGCCGGAGGTGACGATGATGTCCTTCTTGCGGCCGGTGATGGTGAGATAGCCGTCCTCGTCGAGGGCCCCCAGGTCACCGGTGGCGAACCAGCCGCCGTCGAGCACCTCCGCCGTCGCCTCGGGGTTGTTCCGGTATCCGCCGAACACGATGCCGCCCTTGATGAGCACCTCCCCGTCGTCGGCGATCCGGACGGCCGTGCCCGGCACCGGGAGGCCGACCGTCCCGGGACGCGGGGCGAGCGGCGGAGTGATCGTGGCGGCGGCGCTGGTCTCCGTCAGGCCGTACCCCTCGTAGACGAGGATCCCGGCGGCGTAGAAGAAGAGGTTGAGGCGCCGGTCGAGGGGGGAGCCGCCGCTGATCGCGTAGCGCAGGCGCCCGCCGAGCTCCTTGCGCACGCGGCGGAACACCAGCAGGTCGTAGAGGCCGCGGGCGAGGCGGAGACCGAGGGACGGGCCGCCCTTGCCGTCGGGGCCCTTGCCGTCGGGGCCCTTGCCGCGGCTGAGGAAGCGGGCCATGTGCGCCTCGCCGTAGTTCACCGCGATCCGGTCGGCCCGGTCGAACGACGCACCGCGGCCGAGTTTCTCCGCGGTGGCCCGGCCCGTGTCGTGGATCTTCTCGAAGAGGTACGGCACCCCGACGATGAACGTCGGCCGGAACGACCGCAGTTGGGGCCGCAGCTCGTCGGGCTTGATGCCGGGGCAGTGGCCCAGTTCGATCCGGGCGAGCATGCAGGAGATCTGGATGGTGCGGCCGAGGATGTGCGCCAGGGGAAGGAACAGCAGCGTCGAGGCGACCTGTCCGGTCACCTCCTTGAAGATGGGGTGCAGCAGCTCCACCGTGTTCGCGGCCTCGGCGTGCAGATTGGCGTGGGTGAGGACGCAGCCCTTCGGCTTCCCGGTGGTCCCGGAGGTGTAGCAGACGGTCGCGACGGTGTCGGGGGTGAGGGCGGCGCGCCGCTTGGTCACCTCGTCGTCGTCCACCTCCCGTCCCAGGGTGGCGAGTTCGAGTACGGCGCCCGCGTCCAGTTCCCAGCAGCGCGGCCGCTCGTCCTCGGGCAGCGCGGCGAGCGCGGCCCGCGCGGTGGCCGTGTTCTCGGGCGTCTCGGTGATCAGATGGCGCGCGCCCGAGTCCCGGACGATCCACTCGATCTGTTCGGCCGACGAGGTGGCGTAGACGGGTACGGTCTGCCCGCCGGCCGCCCAGATGGCGAAGTCGAGGACGGTCCACTCGTAGCGCGTACGGGACATGAGGGCGACGCGCCCGCCGGGTTCGAGGCCTCCCGCGATCAGCCCCTTGGCCGCGGCGGTCACCTCACGCGCGAAGGCCGCCGCCGTGACGGGACGCCAGTGCTCGCCCTCCTTGCGCCGCAGGACCACGGCGTCGGGCGCCTCGGCGGCGTTCGTGAAGGGGATGTCGGCGGGCGTGCTCCCGCCGGGGTCCGCGGCGAGGGCGGCCGTGCGCACCTCGCGCACGGTTCCGTGCTCGTCCTTGACGGTCTCGACGGTGGCCCGGTCCGTCAAGTCGCTGCGCTGCTGTGCCCGTTGAAGATCCTTGCGTACGCCCATGACGGCTCCAGGTCGCGGCTGACGTGATCCCTGCGTCTCGCTCGTCCCACGCAGACTTACTCGGCCGTCAACTTACTCACGCGTAACGGAAATTCAATGGGGACGACGAGACCAAACGGCGCGGGCGGGTGAGGGTTCCTGCGCGGTCAGGCGTCGCGCGGGGTCCAGACCTCGCCGTCGAGGACGTGCCGCATCCCCACCCACACCATGTTCATCAGCCGCAGCGCGATCCCGTCCGGCGACTGGCCCGGGTGGCGCTCCATCCAGTCGGTGAGCGCGTCCGCGGCGCCGACGAGCGCGTGCGCCACGAAGTCGGCGTCCTCGGCGTCGAGCAGGGCTCCCCGCCCGCTGTCCGCGATGCCGTCCCCGACCAGGCCCGCGACCTCGGCCATGACGGCCCGGCGCGCCTCCGCGACCGCGGCGGCGATGGCGGCGCTGAGCTCGGAGGCCTGACGGTGCAGGACGACCCAGGAGTCGCGGTGTCCGGCGACGAACGCTAAGAACGCGGCGAGGCCCGCGTAGAGCCGCTCCTCGGGCTCGCCGCCCGCTCGCGCCGCCCCTTGGAACGCGGCGACGAGCCGGTCCGACTCCCGGCGCAGGCACGCCAGGAACAGCCCTTCCTTGGAGTCGAGGTAGAGATAGACCATCGGCTTGGAAACGCCCGCGAGTTCGGCGATCTCGTCGACGGAAGCGGCATGGTACCCGCGCTTGGCGAAGACCCGTACGGCCACGTCGATCATCTGCTGCTCGCGCTCGCGGCGCGGGACACGGCGCCGCCGGCCGGCGGGGGCGCCCGGTCCGCCACCCCGCGCCCCGGAAGGCTCCCCGAGCCCCCCGTAGCCTTCTGCCGGATCGCCCGTTATACCCGTCACGCTTGTCAGCCCATCTGCCCCGGCCGTAACCTTACTGGTTGGTAAGTTTACTGAATGGTAAGCAGTTTCGGTACACGGAGGGTTCCATGAGCGAGGGTGCAAGCACGCGCGACGGGATTGCCGGCCTCGACTTCTCGGCGGTCAGGCCCGAGCAGTTCGCGAAGATCGTGAAGGGCCTGTCCGCCAAGGAGATCGACCGGATCGCGCAGGACGGCGAGCTGCGGGCCCGCATCCTCGAAGAGGTCTTCGCGCGCATGGAGCGCCAGTTCAAGCCGGACGCAGCGGGCTCGCTCCAGGCGCTGATCCGCTGGAAGGTCACGAGCGCCGCCGACCAGGCGGAGGCCGTGTACGAGACGGCGATCGCGGACGGGACCTGCACGGTCACCGAGGGCCGCTCGGACGCCACGCCGCGCGTCACGCTCGCCATGGGCGACACGGACTTCCTGAAGCTGGTCTCGGGCAATCAGAGCCCCGTCACGATGTTCATGATGCGCAAGGTCAGGATCACCGGCGATGTCGCGCTCGCCGCGGGCCTCAACCGCTACTTCGACATCCCCAAGCCGTGACGGCGGGGCCTACGCTGCCGAGGTGACCACGACACCTCACGCGCACGCGCACGCGCACACCGACCAGGACCGGCTGATCTACGGATGCATGGGGCTGGGCGGGAGTTGGGACTCCGCGCCCTACAAGGCCGCCGACATCGACGCCGCCGAGGCCGCCGTACAGGCGGCCCTCGACAGCGGCATCACCGCGTTCGACCACGCCGACATCTACCGCGACGGCAAGGCCGAGGCCGTGTTCGGCGAGGTACTCGCCCGGACGCCCGGGCTGCGCGAGCGCATCACCGTACAGACCAAGTGCGGGATCCGCCTCGCCGACGGCGACCGCCCCGGGGTGTACGACCTGCGCGGCGCCCGCATCCTGCGGTGCGTCGAGGAGAGCCTGACCCGGCTGCGGACCGACCACGTCGACGTCCTGCTGCTGCACCGCCCCGACCCGCTGGCGGACCCGGGCGAAGTGGCCAAGGCCCTCACCTCGCTCCAGGAGCAGGGCCTCGTCAGGAGCTTCGGCGTCTCCAACATGAGCGCCCACCAGATCGCCCACCTCCAGTCCCACCTGGACTTCCCGCTCGTCGCCAACCAGCTGGAGATGAGCCTGAAGAGCCGGGACTGGGTGGAGGCCGGGGTCCTGGTGAACACGCCCGAGGCCGCCACGAACGGCTTCCCGCTCGGCACCCTGGAACACTGCGCCACCCACGGGATCCGCCTCCAGGCGTGGGGGCCGCTCGCCCAGGGCAGCTACACCGGCCGCGAGGCGACCCCCGCCGAATACGCCACGGCCCAGCTGGTCACGGCCCTGGCCGAGAAGAAGCACACCACCCCGGAGACGATCATCCTGTGGTGGCTCCAGCGCCACCCGGCCCGCATCGCCCCGGTCATCGGCACGGCGAACCCCGCCCGCATCCGAGCCTGCCGCGACGCCGCCCGCCGCGACCCCGAACTCACCCACGAGGAGTGGTACGAGCTGTGGGTGACGGCTCGGGGGGCGGCGCTGCCGTAGGGCTAAGCGCTGCGCAGCCGCGCCCTCGGGGGGGCGGCGCTCCCCTAGGACTAAGCGCTGCGCAGCCGCGCATACGCCCCGCCCCGGGCGAGGAGTTCCCTGTGCGTACCGCACTCCACGAGACGGCCGCCGTCCACGACGAGAATGCGGTCCGCGTCCGGCGCCAGCGCCAGATCGTGGGTGATCACGATGGTCGTACGGCCCGCCATCAGCCGGCGCAGCGGCTGCACCACGCGCCGTGTGGCCAGCGCGTCGAGTCCGGCGGTCGGCTCGTCGAGAACGAGGACCGGGGCGCCGCGCAGCATGGCACGGGCGATCGCGATGCGCTGCAGCTGACCGCCGGAGAGGGCGGCGGTGCCCGGGGCGATCCGGGTGTCGTAGCCCTCGGGCAGGTCAGTGATGAACTCGTGGGCGGCCGCCTCCAGTGCGGCCTGCCGGATCTCCCGCTCGCCGGCGCCCGGGAGGCCGCAGGCGATGTTCTCGCGGATGGTGCCGTGCAGAATCAGGGTCTCCTGGGGCAGCAGGGCTACGTTCTCGCGGAGGAACTCCAGCGGTACGTCGGTGAGGGGCACCCCGTCGAGGCGTACGGTCCCCGCCGTCGGGTCGTAGAAGCGCAGCAGCAGCTTGGAGAGGGTCGACTTGCCTGCTCCGCTTTCCCCTGTGATCAGGACGAGTTCGCCGGGCTCGGCGGTCAGTGACACGTCTGTCAGCGATTCCGCGGGAGCGTCCGGGTAGCGGAAGGAGACGCCCTCGAGGCTGATGCGGCCGTGCACGGGCCAGGCCGGCCGGGGTGAGACGGGGTCGGTCACGGCGGGCTCGGCGTCCAGGACCTCCTGAATCCGTTCCGCTCCGGCCGTGGCGGCGGTGAGCGTGAGGCCCAGCTGCCCGAGGTTGCGGATCGGCGGATAGAGGTAGCCGATGAAGGCCGCGAAGGCGAGCAGATCGCCGAGCGTCATGCGGCCCGCGGCGATCTCCCAGGCGCCGAATCCGATGACGGCCAGCACGCACAGCGTCTCGACGACCTCGACGAACTGCTCGTACAGCTCGCTCGCGCGGGCGCCGCGCACGGAGGCACGCAGCCACGCGCGGGCCTCCCGGTCGAGCCGGCGTTCCTCGTCCCGGCGCAGGTTGTAGGCCTGGGTGAGGACGACATTGCCGAGGGACTCCTCGACGACCGAGGTGATGGCGCCGTCGGCGGTGCGCTCGTCACGGGCCGCGGACTTGATGCGGCCGGCGAAGCGGCGGGCGGCGATGAGGAAGAGAGGGGCGAGCAGGAAGGTGACGAGGGCAAGGTCCCAGCGCAGCCAGAGGGCAGCGGCCGCGTAGAAGACGGTGGAGAACAACGCGGAAACGGTGCCGACCACGCCGGACACCACCATCTGTTCGATGGCCTCGACATCACCGGTGAGCCGCTCGACGAGATCGCCCTGCCGGTGCTTCTGGAAGAAGTGCGGGGGCAGCCCCTGCACATGACGGAACACGCCGGCGCGCAGCCGCAGGACGAACCGCTCCGCGGTCCATACAGCGAGCGAGTTTCCGGCATACCCGACCGCGGCACCGATCACGGCAACACCGAGCCACTGCGCGGCGGGCACCCAGAATGCGGAGAGCGATCCCGCAGCCAGCGCGTGGTCGGTGAGATTCGCGAAAATCAGGATCGAGGCTGTCTCGGCAAGCGCGGCGACCACGACGCAGACAATGATCAGCACCAGCCATCTGCGGTCACCACGCGTCAAGGGCCAGAAACGCCGGAACGCCTGACGGGCACCCGCGCTTTTACGCTCCACCAACTCCCCCAACCCCTCCGACTTCTCCGACTTTCTCAACTCTCTCCGCCCTGACCGGGAACACGGCCGAGGCGGGCCCCCGGCACACGCCGGGGGCCCGCCTCGACGGCACGGTTCAGCAGTCCTTGCCGGCCTTGTTGCCGACCGGACGGCGGCGGGGCTGCCGCTTCGGCTTGGGCGCCGGCTGGTGTGCAGCGGCCGGCTTCGCGCCGGGCTTGCGGGTCTTCTTGACGGGGGCGACCTTGTGGAAGCTCATGAGGGTTGTCCCTTTCTCGGTGACGCTTTTCCGTTTGCCGTAAGCCTCGTTCGGCTTCGACACGGAAAACATTACGCGGGCTCAAGGCCGGGAATGGCCAAATTGGATGAGAACTAGATCAGTTACGTCTGAGTTCAATTCTCATCACCCTTCAGGAACTGACCAGCCATTCACACAGAATTTACGCCGACCCATTCGGCGGCCGATGGCTTTCCTCGATATTCACCCAGAACTTACAGGGCAAAATGACAGCTTCTCCAATCCGCACGAGAATCGGACACGCGACTCAGATCTGTAGTTCGTCGGCCCTGCGTATCGCTTCCGCGAGCTGCCGCACGCCCTTGTCCTCCGTCGAACGGGCCAACTTGTCGGCGTGTGCGGCCAGTTGGGGCAGCGTCGGGGCTCCTGGAAGTGCACCCTGGCGCAGGGCGTCGGCGAAGTAGGCTGCCGTGGCCGCGAGTTGGAGGCCTTGGTTCGAGCGCCATACGTCCGTGTCCAGCGCGGACGCCTCGATCTGGGTCGTCTCCTCGTGCGGGGCTCGCGTGTCGGGGTCCAGCCAGCGCACGCCCGCCGTGGCGACGTGGCCGCTCGCGCCCGGGCGCAGCCGCACCGCGTACAGCGCGGTCACGGTGTGGCCGGGGCCGACCTCGCCGCCGTCCACGCGGTCGTTGCGGTAGTCGTCGTCGGCGACCTGCCGGTCGTCGTAGCCGATGAGCCGGAACCGCTGCACGGTCTGCGGGTCGAAGGCGACCTGCGCCTTGGCCTCACGGGCGCGCAGTTCGATGTTCTGCGGCAGCTCGTCGCAGAAGACCTTCCGTGCCTCCTCGGGAGTGGAGACGTACGTCGTGTGGCCGTCGCCCTTGTCGGCGAGGCGCTCCATCAGTGCGTCGCCGTACTCGCTGCCGACTCCTACGCCGAACAGCGTGATGCCGTGCTCGCGGCGGGCGTCGGAGATCCGGTCGAGGATCGCGTCGGCGTCGGTCTCACCGGTGTTGGCGAGCGCGTCGGAGAGGAGGACGACGCGGTTGGTGGCGCCGGGGCGCGCGCCCTCGACCGCGGTGTCGTAGCCGGTGCGCACGCCCGCGTCGAGGTTCGTGGAGGACATCGGCTCCAGGCTGTCGATCGCGTCGTGGACCCGTCCCCGGCCGCCGCCGACGCGGGTCATCGGCAGCACCGTCTCGGCCGTGTCGCTGAAGGTGACGAGTGCGAGTGAGTCGTCGGAGCGCAGTTGGTCGGTCATGACGCCGAGGGACTGCTTGACCAGGTCGAGCCTGCCGGGTTCGGCCATGGAGCCGGAGACGTCGATGACGAAGGTGAGGGCGGCGGGCGGGCGCTCGGACGCCGGGGCCGCCGGGCCGGTGGCGAGGCCGACCCGGAGCAAGGACCAGCCCTCGTCGCCGGCGCGGGCCCCGTCGGCCGTCACGGAGAAGCCGTTGCCCTCGGGGCGCGGGTAGTTCTGGCGGAAGCTGTTGATGAACTCCTCGGGCCGCACGGTCTTCGGGTCGGGCAGGCGCCCGTCGGCGAGGGTGCGGCGGGCGTAGCCGTAGGACGCGGTGTCGACGTCGAGGGCGAACGTGGAGAGGTAGTCCGCGGGCGTCGGTGACGGGGTGCCGGTCGGCGCGATGTCGCGCTGCTCGCCGTCGGCCTCGGTGCCCGGCGCGGGCGTCGCGGGCGCGGACGGGCGGGCCGGGGCAGGCGCGGGCAGCGGGCCCGTGCGCCGCGCCTTGCCGCCGTCCGCCGAGGAACCGTCGCTCCCGCCGCCGCACCCGGTGACGAGGAGCCCGCCCACGAGCGCCGCCACAAGCAGGCCGACCGCCCGCGCCCGTGTCCGCGCGCGTGGCCGCCTTCGCGCCCGCGCCGATGCCCGCGTACGGTCGCGGTCCCCTGCCCGGTGCTCGCTGTCAGGCCTCATCCGTGCCCCCTCGGTTCGCCGATCGTGCGTCAGCACTTGTGAATGTGACGTCCGAGACGGCCGGAACGAGCAGTCGGTGGCGTTGCGGATGAATCTCGATGCGGCTACGGAGGGGGCCCGCCGAGGCCGGAGGGTGATCCTCCGGAGACCTACGAGACGATGTCCTTGCGGCGAAATCCCCGGAAGGCCAGGGCGAACAGGATGACGGCGTACGTTACCGAGACGGCCGTCCCCTGGATCATGCCGCCCCACTCCAGGCGCGGCTGGATGGCGTCCGCCCACGCGAACTGCCAGTGCGCGGGCAGGAAGTCGCGCCAGTCGCCGAGCGCCGTCACCGCGTCGAGCACATTGCCCACGATGGTGAGCCCGACCGCGCCGCCGACCGCGCCGAGCGGCGCGTCCGTCTTCGTCGACAGCCAGAACGCGAGCCCGGCGGTGACCAGTTGGGACACGAAGATGTACGCGATCACGACGAGGAGCCGCTGCGCCGCCGTGCCCGCGGGGAGCGCGCCGCCGGTCGGGATCTCCAGCGGGCCCCAGCCGTACGCGGCCGTACCGACCGCGAGGGCGACGACGGGCAGCAGGACCATCGCGGCGAGGCTGAGGGCGAGCGCGACGGTGAGTTTGCTCCACAGGAGGCGGGCGCGGGGCACCGGCGCCGCGAGGAGGTAGCGCAGGCTGGACCAGCCGGCCTCGGAGGCGACCGTGTCGCCGCAGAACAGGGCCACGGGGATCACGAGCAGGAACCCGGCCGAGACGAAGAGGCACGTCGCGGCGAAGTTGGCGCCGGACGCGGTGGCCGTGTCCATCAGCGTCACCTGCCCGTTGCGCGCGCCCGGGTCGCCGCCGATGGCGAACGCGACGACCAGGACGAACGGCAGCAGGGCGAGGACGGCGCCCATGACGAGCGTGCGCCGCCGCTTCAGCTGGCGTACGGCCTCGACCCGCAGGGGCAGGGTGCGGCGCGCGCGGTATCCGGGCGCCACCTCGGTGGACTCGACGAGCGCGGTCATCCGGCTTCGCCTCCGATCAGGGTGAGGAACGCGTCTTCGAGGCGGCGGTGCGGGCCGAGCGATGCGACCGGCACGTCGAGCCGGACCAGCTCGGCGAGGAGTCTGGCGGCGGCCATCTCCCGGTCGGCGGAGGGTGGCATGAGGTCTGCGGACCGAGCCGGGTCCTCAGGTGCCGCCGGGGCGCTCTCCGTGGCGACCGCCGCGGGAACCGCCGGAACCGTCGCCGGGACTCCCGCGTGCGCAGGGGCGGCGAGACGGACCAGGAGTCCGCCGTCCGCGCGGGCCGCCGACTCCACGCCGGGCAGCGCCTCCACCTTCTCCACCAGCGCGTCGGAGATGTCCGCCGCGAGCCCGGCCAGGAGGGTGTCGCCGGAGCCGATGATGTCGGTGACCGGGCCCGCCTGCACCAGGCGGCCGCGGTCCATGACCACCAGGTGCGTGCAGGTCTGCTCGACCTCGGCGAGGAGATGGCTGGAGACGATGACCGTGCGGCCGGCGGCCGCGTACCGGATCATCACCTCGCGCATCTCGCGGATCTGGGGCGGGTCGAGGCCGTTCGTCGGCTCGTCGAGGATGAGGAGGTCGGGCAGGCCCAGCATGGCCTGCGCGATGGCGAGCCGCTGGCGCATGCCCTGCGAGTAGGTGCGCACGGCGCGGGCCAGGGCGTCACCGAGCCCGGCGATCTCCAGGGCCTCGTCCAGGTGGGCGTCCTCGGCGGGGCGGCCGGTGGCCGCCCAGTACAGCTCCAGGTTCTCCCGGCCGGACAGGTGCGGCAGGAAGCCCGCGCCCTCGACGAACGCGCCGACCCGCGACAGGACGGGCGCGCCCGGCCTGATGGCGTGCCCGAAGACGCGGATCTCGCCGCCGTCGGGCCTGATGAGGCCCATCAGCATGCGCAGGGTCGTGGTCTTGCCCGCGCCGTTCGGCCCGAGGAGGCCGAGGACCTGGCCCTTCTCCACGCGGAAGGACAGGTCACGGACCGCGTACCTGTCGGCCGACCTCGCGTACTTCTTGCTCAGGTCGGTGATCTGGAGCGGGACTTCGGCGAGGGCCGGGTCGGGGGCTCCGGCGCTCGCGCGGCGGCGGCCGGTGAGCAGCAGGGCGAGCGCCGCCAGGACGCCGGCGAGGGGCAGCCACCACACCCAGGCGGGCAGCGGCGCGGCGGCCGTACGCACTGCGGGTGCGGTGGGCACGGACAGGTCGCTCTTGAGGGAGACGGTGTACGTGGCGGGGTGCGTCGGGGACGCGTAGCCGAGGTCCGTGGAGGACAGGACGAGGCGCAGCCGGTGGCCCTTCTGCACTTCGTGGTCGATGGCGGGGAGCGTGAGCGTGACGTCCTTGCCGCCGTCGGCTCCGGAGCCCACCACCCTTATGGGTGAGGCGAGTTGGGAGGGCAGGACCGGCTGGGACCCGCCGCCGGGCGCGACGTCGTACACCTTGCCGAACAGGACGGCGTCGTCGCTGTCGGACGCGACGTGCACCGTCACCGTCGGGGACCCCGTGACGTGCAGGTCGTCGCGCAGGGGCGCCGACTCGAAGTGGGCGAACTGCCCGGGGAAGTCGAGGGAGAGGCCGACGCCCAGGGAGGAGAGCTGTCCGAGTCCACCACCGCCGCCGCCTCCGAGCCCCGGCAGGTTCGAGATGGCGGGCGGGCTGGCCCCTGCGGGGTTGTCGACGCGCTGCTCGCGCCCGGTCAGCGGCACGCGCCGCGGGTCGTTCGCGAGGCCCGGGTACGTGTCGCTGCTCGCGCCGCGCAGCTGGGCGGCGCCGTCGGTGGAGTCGATGCCTCCGGTGCGGGTGACGCGGAAGGCGGGGCCGGTGTCGGCCGCCTTGTCGTCCTTCAGATAGCGGTCGAACCAGGAGTCGACGCGGGCTTCGACGCGCCCCGTCTCGCGGTCGCCGCCGTCGTGACCGCCCGCGATCCAGTCGACGTCGACGGGCGCGCCGTTGGCCCGGATCGCCTGGGCGGCCGCGTCGGCCTGGCCGAGCGGGAACAGGGAATCCGTCTGGCCCTGCATCAGGAGCGTGGGCACCTTGATGCGCTTGCCGACGGCGATCGGCGAGCGCTCCTCGAGAAGTGCGCGGGCCGCGGCGTCCGGCTTCCCGGCCTCGGCGACCCGCTCGTACATGCGGCACAGCTGCGGCTCGAACCGGTCGCAGCCGCCGCCTGTGTTGATGAAGAGCCCGGCCCAGAGCTTCTTGTAGACGCCCTGGGGGAACAGTGCGTCGGCGAGGTTCCAGTACGTGATCTGCGGGGCGATGGCGTCGACCCGGTCGTCGTACCCGGCGGCGAGCAACGAGACCGCGCCGCCGTACGAGGCGCCGGTGACGCCGACGCGCGGGTCGCCCTTCTTGTCGAGCTGCACCTCGGGCCGCTTCGCCAGCCAGTCGATGAGCTTGGAGGCGTCGGCGACCTCACCCTTCGGGTCGTTGAGCCCGATCTTGCCGGTGGAGCGGCCGAAGCCGCGCGCCGACCAGGTCAGCACGGCGTATCCGTCGCGGGCGAGGCCCTCGGCCTGGGCACGCAGCTCGTCCTTGCTGCCGCCGAAGCCGTGGGCGAGCAGGACGGCGGGGCGGCGCTCGGATCCGGGCGTCGTGAAGTACGACGTGTCGATCCTGGCTCCGCCCGTGTCCATCACCGTGTCGCGGCGCTGCACGGGGGGCGCGTCGTCCGTGGCGGCCGCGGCCGCAGCCATCGATGGCCCGGCGCCCGCGAGCACCACGACGGCCGCGGCGGCAGCCGCCCACCGCCGCGGCCTGGCCCGCGGACCGGTCAGTCGTAGATCCATGCGTCAACGGTACGGGCGACCGCCGACAACGGGGGCAGCCCCCGGTCTGAACCGGCGGACCTCCCTGGGGAGTACGGTCCCGCCCCCGCGTACACCGCTCGTGGTACGAAGCGTCATGCAGAAATCCGGCATCCGCCGTGCGCGCACCGTCGACGAACTGTCCGCTGCCGGGCCCCTGTTCGACGGCTGCCCCGCCCTGCCTGGGGGTACCCCCACGCCCTTCAGGCAGTGGCGGCGGTCGGCCCGCTACCGCGGACAGCGAAGGGCGCGCAGGCCCAGGAGTTCCCGGACCCGCGCGCCCCGCGCGGTGCTGCGTGCTCAGACGGTCTGCTCGTCCTCGGGGATCGAAACCAGCCAGCGGGTGTCCTTGCGCGGCCGCAGGTAGAGCGCCCAGTAGAGGGTGGCGGCGGCGGTGATGCCACCGGTCCACAGCAGGTAGGAGACCTCCTGCTGGCTGAGGATGTAGGCGAGTACGGCGATCAGGACCACCGGCACCGCGGGCCACAGCGGCATGCGCCAGGCCGGCTGGTCGCGGTGGGAGCCGCGGCGGGCGAGCAGCGCGGCGACGGCGACCAGGAGGTACATGCCGGTGACGGAGACGCCGGTCACGCCGTACAGGGTGTCGAGGTTGACGAAGCAGAGGGCCGCGCCGGGCACGCCCACGACGAGGGTCGCGACCCACGGGGAGCCGAAGCGGCCGAGCTTGGAGAGCGCGTTGTTGACCGGCTCGGGCCAGGACTTGTCGCGGGCGGAGGCGAACAGGACGCGGGAGTTCTGGATGACCATGACGATGCCCGCGTTGATGATCGCGAGGGCGACGCAGAGGCTGACGAACGTGCCGACGGCGGAGTTGGACCAGGCCTCGACCATGCCGCTGATGTCGCCGCTGGTGAGGGCGGCGAGGTCGGGTGCGCCCATGGTGATGGCGACGACCGGTACCAGGATGACCACGGTGGAGATGGCGAGGGTCGCGAGCACCGTGCGGGCCACGTTGCGGCGCGGGTTCTCCAGCTCCTCGGAGAGGTACACCGCGGTCGAGAAGCCCTGCGTGATGAAGAGGGCGATGGCGAGCCCGGAGATGATCAGCATCGCGGTGACGGTGTCGGTGTGGCCGCCCGCCCCGGAGACGTGCAGGTCGACGAGGGAGCCGGCGCCGCGCTCGGAGTGGGAGAAGCCGAGGACGGCGACGACTCCGGCGGCGATGACCTCGAGGACGAGGAAGATGCCGGTGATCCAGGCGTTGGCGCGCAGGTCGAGCAGGCCCGCGAGGGTGGCGAGGAGCATGACGCCCGCGCCGGCGCCGGCGGCGGGCAGGTGCACGAGCGGGGCGAGGTAGTCCGCGGTGCCCATCGCGATGACGGGCGGCACGATCATGACGACGAGCAGCGAGAGCACGAAGACGAGCCAGCCGGCGAGGCGACCCGCGAGGGTCGACACCATGGCGTACTCGCCGCCCGCGCTGGGGATGAGGGTGCCCAGCTCCGAGTAACAGAACGCCACGGCTATACAGAGCAGCGAGCCGATCCCGATGGTGAGCGCGGTGGCGGTGCCGAGCGAGGAGAACAGGTCGGGGACGACCACGAAGAGCGTGGAGGCGGGCGTCACGCACGAGAGCGTGAGCAGGGTGCCGCCGACGACGCCGATGGAACGCTTGAGCTTCTGGGGACTGGCCGTGTTGCCGAGGGGCGCGAGGGGCTCCTCGGTGACGGTCGTGGGGCTTGGGCGAAGCGTGTCGGACATAGGGGAGCGGTTCCGATCGACTCGTGCGGCAGGCGTTTCTGTTACTCGGGCCGGGAGCGCTATCGCCTCCGAAGGGCTGTCGCGGTGGGGGGTTCTTCATCCGCTCCCGGCGCGTCATTGCACCCTGCGAAATCCGGAACGTCAACGGCCGTTTAGCTGCGGATTCCGCACCCGGGCCTTGATCCAACTGCGGCCACTTCCAAGCCGGTTCGCCGCAGCAGGTGCATTCCATCAGGTCGCCCGGATTAATGACCTTGCTTTCCCAGGTAAACAGCGCACGTCGACTGGGACACCCGATACATCCCCTACGTACGGGAACCGCAGTCCCCGCTCCGAAGTCCGCGGGAATTCGTCCGCACTCCGGACACTCCCCCGGCGCCCCGGGCACACACAGAGGTGCCCCGGCCGCGCTGTGTGGCGGCCGGGGCACCTGGTGCTGCCGGGACCTCAGTGGTTGCGCGGGAAGCCCAGGTCGACGCCCGCGGGGGCGTCGGACGGGTCGGGCCAGCGCGTCGTGACGACCTTGCCGCGGGTGTAGAAGTGCGTGCCGTCGTTGCCGTAGATGTGGTGGTCGCCGAAGAGCGAGTCCTTCCAGCCACCGAAGGAGTGGTAGCCCACCGGCACCGGGATCGGCACGTTCACGCCGACCATGCCCGCCTCGATCTCCAGCTGGAAGCGGCGGGCGGCGCCGCCGTCGCGGGTGAAGATCGCGGTGCCGTTGCCGAACGGCGAGGCGTTCATGAGCGCCACGCCCTCCTCGTAGGTGTCGACGCGCAGCACGCACAGGACCGGGCCGAAGATCTCGTCCTTGTACGCGGCAGCCGACACCGGCACCCGGTCGAGCAGCGAGAGGCCGATCCAGTGGCCGTTCTCGTGGCCCTCTACGCGCAAGCCGGTGCCGTCGAGGACGACCTCGCACCCCTCGGCCGCGGCGCCGGTGACGTAGGACGCCACCTTGTCGCGGTGCGCGGCGGTGATGAGCGGGCCCATCTCCGAGGTCGGGTCGTTGCCGGGGCCGATCTTGATCTTCTCGGCGCGGTCCTTGATCTTCGCGACGAGCTCGTCGGCGATCGAGGCCACGGCCACGACGGCCGAGATGGCCATGCAGCGCTCGCCCGCGGAGCCGTACGCGGCGGAGACCGCGGCGTCGGCGGCGGCGTCCAGGTCGGCGTCGGGAAGGACCAGCATGTGGTTCTTGGCGCCGCCGAGCGCCTGCACGCGCTTGCCGTTGGCGGAGGCCGTGGTGTGGATGTGGCGGGCGATCGGGGTCGAGCCCACGAAGGAGACGGCCGCGACGTCCGGGTGCTCCAGGAGGCGGTCCACGGCGACCTTGTCGCCGTGCAGGACGTTGAAGACGCCGTCGGGCAGGCCGGCCTCGGAGAGCAGCTCGGCGATCTTCATGGACGCCGACGGGTCCTTCTCCGACGGCTTCAGCACGAAGGTGTTGCCGCACGCGATGGCGAGCGGGAACATCCACATCGGCACCATGGCCGGGAAGTTGAACGGCGTGATGCCGGCGACGACGCCGAGCGGCTGGCGGATCGACGACACGTCGACGCGCGAGGCGACCTCGGTGGACAGCTCGCCCTTCAGCTGCACGGTGATGCCGCAGGCCAGGTCCACGATCTCCAGGCCGCGGGCGACCTCGCCGAGCGCGTCCGAGTGGACCTTGCCGTGCTCGGCGGTGATCAGCTCGGCGATCGCGTCGCGGTTGGCGTCGAGCAGCGCGCGGAACTTGAAGAGGATCGCGGTGCGCTTGGCGAGGGACGAGGTGCCCCACGTCGCGTACGCGGCCTTGGCCGAGGCGACCGCGGCGTCGACCTCGTCGACGTCGGCGAAGGCGACCTGCGTCGTGACGGCGCCGGTCGCGGGGTCGGTGACCGGGCCGTAATTGCCCGAGACACCCTCGACGGTCTTCCCGCCGATCCAGTGGTTGACGGTCTTGACGTCGGTCGTCATGAGGGCAAGCTCCTTTGGGGTCCTACGGGTGTTTCGGGTGTTTCGCGTTCGTTCACAGCCGGCGGCGCCGAGCGGTGACGCGCCGGTCGTACTCCTCGCGGGCCTTGACCGCCGACGGTCGGGTCGCTGTCTCGGCCACGGGCACATCCCACCACGCCTGCGCGGGGGGCGCGCCCGACACTGTGTCTGCCGTTTCGGTCTCCACGTAGACACATGTGGGTCCGTCCGCCACGCGCGCCGCCGCGAGGGCTTCCCGCAGATCACGGACGGTTTTCGCGCGCAGCACCGTCATGCCGAGGCTGGCCGCGTTCGTCGCGAGGTCGACGGGCAGCGGGGCACCCGTGTACGTGCCGTCGGCGGCCGGGAAGCGGTAGCCCGTACCGAACCCCTCACCGCCCACGGAGGCCGAGAGCCCGCCGATGGACGCATACCCGTGGTTCTGCAGGAGGACCACTTTGACCGGGATGTTCTCCTGGACGGCGGTGACGATCTCGGTCGGCATCATCAGATACGTGCCGTCGCCGACGAGCGCCCACACGGGCCGGCCCGGCGCGGCGAGCGCGACCCCGATCGCGGCCGGGATCTCGTAGCCCATGCAGGAGTAGCCGTACTCGACGTGGTACTGGTCGCGGGACCGGGTGCGCCACAGTTTGTGCAGGTCGCCGGGGAGCGAACCGGCCGCGTTGATCAGGATGTCGTCCTCGGTGACGAGTTCGTCGAGCGCGCCGAGCACCTGGGGCTGGGTGGGGTGCACCAGGTCGTCGTCGGCCGTGAAGCAGGCGTCGACGCGGTACTCCCAGCGCTCCTTGTCGTCGGTGTACTCCATGACGTACGAGGGTTCCGCGCGGTGGCCGCGGAGCCCGGCCGTGAGCGCCTCCAGTCCGGTGCGGGCGTCCGCGACCAGGGGCAGGCCCGCCATCTTGTGGCTGTCGAAGGCCGCGATGTTGAGGTTGAGGAAGCGCACGCTGCCGGGGCCGAAGAGGGTGCCGGAAGCGGTCGTGAAGTCGGTGTAGCGGGTGCCGACGCCGATGACGAGGTCGGCGGTGCGGGCGAGTTCGTTCGCGGTCGCGGTGCCGGTGTGGCCGATGCCGCCGACGTCCGAGGGGTGGTCCCAGCGCAGGGAGCCCTTGCCGGCCTGGGTGGAGGCGACGGGGATCCCGGTCGCGTCCGCGAACTCCTTCAGCGCCTCCTCGGCCCGGCTGTGGTGGACGCCGCCGCCCGCGACGAGCAGCGGCCTGCGCGCGGCGCGCACCGCGCGGACGGCCTCGTCCAGCTCGCGCGGGTCGGGCGCGGGCCTGCGCACGCCCCACACCCGCTCGTCGAAGAAGGCGTCGGGCCAGTCGTACGCCTCGGCCTGTACGTCCTGCGGCAGCGCGAGGGTGACCGCGCCCGTGTCGACCGGGTCGGCGAGGACGCGCATCGCGGCGAGGGCCGCGGGGATCAGGGCCTCGGGCCGGGTGATCCGGTCGAAGTACTTGGAGACGGGGCGCAGACAGTCGTTGACCGACACGTCGCCCGCGTAAGGGACTTCGAGCTGCTGGAGCACGGGGTCCGCGGGCCGGGTCGCGAAGGTGTCGCCGGGCAGCAGCAGGACGGGCAGGTGGTTGACGGTGGCGAGGGCGGCGCCGGTGACGAGGTTGGTGGCGCCGGGCCCGATGGACGTGGTCACGGCCTGCGCGGCGAGCCGGCCGCTCTGCCGGGCGAAGCCGACGGCCGCGTGCACCATGGCCTGTTCGTTGCGGCCCTGGTGGTAGGGCATGTCGTCGGCGTACTCCAGGAGGGCCTGGCCGATCCCGGCGACGTTGCCGTGCCCGAAGATGCCCCAGGTCGCATCGATCAGGCGGCGGCGCTCGCCGTCGCGCTCGGTGTACTGCCGGGACAGGAACCGCACGAGGGCCTGTGCTGTGGTGAGCCGCGTCATCGGTATCCCTCCGTCAGGTGATCGGGGTGGAAGCAGATCCGCCACTCCCGCTCCTCGCCCGGTCCCGCCATCACGTTCAGGTAGTACATGGTGTGCCCCGGCTGCGCGATCGACGGGCCGTGCCACCCGTCGGGGACGAGGACCGCGTCGCCCGTACGGACCTCGGCGAGCAGGTCGGTGCCGCCGGGCCTGGACGGCGAGACGCGCTGGTACCCGTACCCGCCGGGCCCCTCGATCTCGAAGTAGTAGATCTCCTCCAGCTCGGTCTCGACGCCCGGCCGGTGCTCGTCGTGCTTGTGGGGCGGGTACGAGGACCAGTTCCCGCCGGGCGTGATCACTTCCACGGCGATGAGCTGGTCGCACTCGAAGGCGTCGGCGGACGCGAAGTTGCGCACCTGGCGGGCGCTGGTGCCGGAGCCGCGGTGCTCGACGGGAACCTCCGGCGCGGGGCCGTAGCGGGCGGGGAGCTGACGCTCGCACTTCGCTCCTGCCAGGGCGAAGCGGCCTCCCGCGCCGGAGGCGATCTGCGCATGGGCGTCGCGGGGCACGTACGCGAAGTCGCTGACCCCGCCGAACACGCACTCCCGGCCCAGCAGTTCGATGATCCGGCCTCCCGTGCGCACGGTGCAACCACCTGTCAGGGGCAGCACGATCCATTCACTCTCGCCGGTGTCCAGATCGTGGGTTTGTCCGGGCCTCAGTTCGATCACTCGCAGCCCCGCACGGGACCAGCCGGCCCGCTCGGGGCCGACGGCCAGGGCGTAGGGCCCGTCGGCGGCGCTCCCCCGGGGCAGGTACGGGTTCATGAGGTCCCTGTCGTTCGTCACCGTCCCCTCCTACAGCAGCGACGCGGCGGTGTCGACCGCGCCCGCCACATCCCCGTCGGCCGGGTAGAGCAGCGAGCGCCCCACCACCAGGCCCTGCACGGTGGGCAGCTGGAGCGCGTGCCGCCACTTCTCGTACGCCGCGTCCTGGTCGTCACCCACATCGCCGCCGAGCAGCACCGCGGGCAGCGTCGACGTCTCCATGACGCGCGCCATGTCGTCGGGGTTGTCGGTGACGGGCACCTTGAGCCAGGTGTACGCGGAGCTGCCGCCAAGGCCGGAGGCGATGGCGATGGACGTGGTGACGGCCTCGGCGCTCAGGTCGCTGCGCAGGGTCCCGCTCACCGAGTCGCGGCGGCACAGGAACGGCTCGACGAACACGGGCAGACGCAGCTCGGCCATCTCGTCGACGGCGCGGGCCGCGGACTCCATGGTGCGCAGCGATCCCGGGTCGTCGTAGTCGATACGAAGGAGCAGCTTGCCGGCGTCGAACCGGAGCCGGTGCAGGTCCGCGGGCCGGTGTCCGGTGAACCGGTCGTCGAGTTCGAAGGAGGCCCCGGCGAGCCCGCCGCGGTTCATCGAGCCGAGGACGACCTTGCCGTCGAGCGCGCCGAGCAGAAGCAGGTCGTCGAGGATGTCGGCGGTGGCGAGGACCCCGTCGACGCCGGGCCGCGCCAGGGCGAGGCAGAGCCGTCCGAGGAGGTCGGCGCGGTCGGCCATGGCGAAGGGCCGCTCCCCCACGGCGAGGGCGCCGCGCGCGGGGTGGTCGGCGGCGACGATCAGGAGGCGCCCGGCCTCGTGCGCGATCAGCGGCCTGCGCGGCCGCCGCGCCGCCGCCTCGGCGACGGCCTCGGGATGGTGGGCCCGCAGCCGCACCAGCTTCAGGGGATCGACGCTCATGTCCCGGCCGCCCCGCGCGGGGACGTGTCCCGGGCTGCTCCCGCCGACCCGGCCCGCCCGGCTCATCGGACCTCTCCCGCCGTGAGTGCGGCCTCTACCTCGCCGCGGGTCGGCATCGCCGACGAGCACTCCAGGCGGGACGCGACGATCGCGCCCGCCGCGTTCGCGAACCGCATGACTTCCTCCAGCTCCCAGTCGGCGAGCAGTCCGTGGCACAGGGCGCCGCCGAACGCGTCGCCCGCGCCGAGCCCGTTCAGGACGTCGACGGGCAGCGGCGGCACCTCCGCGCAACTGCCGTCCGCGGCCATGGCGAGTACGCCCTTGGGGCCCTGTTTGACGACGGCGAGGCGCACCCCGGCGGCGAGCAACGCCCGTGCCGCCGCGGCCGGTTCGCGCTCGCCGGTGGCGATCTCGACCTCGTCGACGTTGCCGACGGCGACGGTGGCGTGGCGCAGGGCCTCGGCGTAGTGGGGCCTCGCCTGTTCCGGGTCCTCCCAAGCTGCGTCTCCCCAGAGCACCGGCCGCCAGTCGAGGTCGAAGACGGTGATGCCCGCCTTCGCCCGGTGCGCCAGCGCGGCCAGGGTCGCCGAGCGGCTCGGCTCCTCGCTCAGCCCGGTCCCCGTCATCCAGAAGACCCGGGCCGCCCTGATGGCGTCCAGGTCGAGTTCGGCGGGGTGGATCTCCAGATCGGGCGCCTTGGGCAGGCGGTAGAAGTAGAGGGGGAAGTTGTCCGGCGGGAAGACCTCGCAGAACGTGACGGGCGTCGGCAGGCCCGGCACGGGGGTGACCCAGCGGTCGTCGACGCCGAACTCCCGCAGCCGGCGGTGCAGATACTCCCCGAAGGGGTCCGCCCCGGTGCGGGTGACCGTCGCCGTGCGGCGCCCGAGCCGGGCCGCCGCCACCGCGACGTTCGACGACGATCCGCCCAGGAACTTGCCGAACGTGTCCACCTCCGCCAGCGGCACGCCCGTCTGCAACGGATAGAGGTCCACGCCGATCCGGCCCATGGTGATCAGGTCGTACGGCTCGCCGGGACTGGCCTGCATACGGATTCCCTTCGGCGGGGCGCGCGCCCCTTCGGCGGTCTCAGGCTCAGGTCTAGCCCTGCCACAAGACCCTGTCAACATTTTGTCCGGACATTCGGACCACGTCTTGACACCCGTCTCCGGCGCCCTGAAGGCTGGTCCCATGACGACGATGTCACCTCGTATCCGCATCGGCTCGGCACCCGACTCCTGGGGCGTGTGGTTCCCCGACGACCCCCGCCAGGTCCCCTGGCGGCGCTTTCTCGACGAGGTCACCGAAGCGGGCTACGAGTGGATCGAGCTCGGCCCGTACGGCTATCTGCCCACGGACCCGGACGTCCTCGCAGAAGAGACGGGCCGGCGTGGCCTGAAGGTCTCCGCCGGCACGGTCTTCACGGGCCTGCACCGCGGCCCCGGCGTCTGGGACGCGACGTGGGAGCACGTCTCGGCCATCGCCGAACTCACGCGCGCGACCGGCGCCGGGCATCTCGTCGTCATCCCCGCGTTCTGGCGTGACGACAAGACGGGCGAGGTCATCGAGGACTCCTCGCTCACGGCGGCGCAGTGGCGCGACCTGACCACCCAGACCGAGCGGCTCGCCCACGAGGTCCGCGAGCGGTACGGCCTGCGGGCCGTCGTCCACCCGCACGCCGACACGCACATCGACAGCGAGGAGAACGTCGCCCGCTTCCTCGACTCCACAGACCAGGACCTCGTCTCCCTCTGCCTCGACACGGGCCACTACGCGTACTGCGGCGGCGACAGCGTCAAGCTCATCGAGACGTACGGCGAGCGCATCGGCTACCTCCACCTCAAGCAGGTCGACCCGGCCGTGCTCGCCGGGGTCCGCGCGGGCGGGGTCCCGTTCGGGCCCGCCGTGGCGCGCGGCGTGATGTGCGAACCCCCGGCCGGGGAGCCCGCGTTGGAGCCCGTGATCGCGGCCGCGCAGCGCCTCGACGTCGATCTCTTCGCGATCGTCGAGCAGGACATGTACCCGTGCGAGCCGGACCGTCCGCTGCCCATCGCCCGCCGCACCAGGGGCTATCTGAGGTCGTGCGGGGTGTAGCAGGACGGCGCCACCGGCACCACCGGACGAACGGTCACGCCCGCGTACGCGCCTTCCATGCGCCGCCAATGCGTCACTCGTGTCACAAACACCCCTGTCCTGTCACACATGTCCCGTGCACGCGGGTCTTGCGTCACACCCCGTCGACAGCCCCTTGCCTCTGCTGTGGGCGGGTCGTTGTCCGGGCACAGGCTGACTGATCGCCAGCGTTCGCGCCGCAGCTCCCCCAACGGCCACCCCGAGCCGCCGCTGCGGCACCCGCAGCAAGGAGCCACAGATGACCGACCGAAGGCTCTGGTCGTACCAGGACATCGCCGCGCACATCCGGGTCCAGCCGGACACCGTGCGCTCGTACCGCAAGCACGGGCTCCTGCCCCCGCCCGACCACGTGGAATCGGGAAAGCCGTACTGGTACGCGGACACCGTCCGCGCCTGGGTCGCCTCCCGCCCCCGCAACCGCGGCCTCAAGCAGTGACCACCCCTCCGTCGCACGGGCACCGCCCCGCACGCATGCCACCGTGCGGGGCGGCGCCCCCGTTATTCGATTGCCCCGCGCGGCCGCCCCTTTGGACAATCCCCGGATGACCCAAGAACCCCTGGCGGCCGGCTTCTCCGTCAAGCCGGTACTGACCGGCGAGAAGACCGTCCTGCGGCCGTTCACCGCCGCCGACGCGGACACGATGGCCGAGATCATCGACGACCCGGAGGTCCGCCACTTCACCGGCGACCCGTCGAACGAGCTCACCGTGGACTCCCTGCGCTCCTGGTACGGCTCACGCAGTGCCCAGGACGACCGCCTCGACCTCGCGGTGACCGACCGCGCCACCGGCCGACTCGTCGGTGAGGTCGTTCTGTACGACTGGGACCCGGAGCACCGCAGCTGCACGTTCCGCACGCTCGTCGGCCCCGAGGGCCGCGGCCGGGGCCTCGGCACGGAGGCGGTCCGCCTCATCGTCGGCCACGGCTTCGAGCGCCTGGGCCTGCACCGCATCGGCCTGGACCTCTTCAGCCACAACCACCGGGCCCGCCGCGTCTACGAGAAGGTGGGCTTCGTCGAGGAGGGCGTGGCCCGGCAGTCGGTGCTGCGCGACGGCCAGTGGTACGACTCGACGCTGATGTCGGTCCTCGCGCCGGAGTGGGCGGAGCACCGCGGGCGGCCGGAGATCTAGGGTCTTTCGTTTGGATCAGGCCGGATCAGGGAGCGGGGTCTGGTGCCGTGCATCGCAAGGCGGAGGAGGGAGTCGACGCGGAGCGTCGGGGACCGACGACAACGCCGCGAGGTGCGGTGCCAGACCCCGCGAGCCCGGCATGATCCAAACGAGAGGCCCTAACCGAACGGGACCCGGCGCGTGAAGGACGGCCGTGGCGCAGGCTCCGAAGAGAGGAACGGCGCCGCGTCACCGTCCTCACGCACGGTGGACAGAAGCATCAACTGCGGGTCCTGGAGCAGCAGCCGGGCGTGCAGCGCGCGCAGCGCGGGGCCCGGCTCGGTGCCCAGCTCCTCGACGACACGGGCGCGGTGGTCGGCGTACACGACCAGCGCCTCGTTGCCACGGTCCGAGCGGTAGAGCGCGAGCATCAGGAGCCAGACGAAGCGCTCGCGCAGCGGGTACTTGTGCACCGCGTAGTGCAGCAGCGGCACGGCGTAGCGGTGCCGGCCGAGTTCCAGTTCCAGCTCGGCGAGTACTTCCATGTCCGCGAGGAACCGCTCCTGGCGATAAAGCCGTTCGCGCTCCATCATCGGGCCCTCGAGGCCTTCGACCAGCGGCCCCGTGGACATGGTGCGGGCCTGGTCGAGGAGTCCGGCCGCTTTGAGGATCTCGCCGCCCCGGGCCGCCGCGATACCGGCCGCCGCGAGCCTTTCGTAGACGTAGAGGTCCACCTCCGCATCGCCGACATCGAGGCGGTAGCCGCCTCCCGACCATTCGATCAGGACGCCCCCGCCCGTGGCCGGGCCGGGCGCGAGCAGGCCGCGGAGACCCGAGACGGATTTCTGGATCAGATTCTTCGCGTACGCCGGATACTCCTCGCCCCACAGCGCCTCGATCAGCTGGTCCACGCCGGTCTCCAGACCCGGCCGCAGGAGCAGCACGGCGAGGAGCGCCCGCTGTCTGGGCGCCCCCAGTTCTAACAGCTTCGGACCGCGGGCGGCCTGGAGCGGGCCGAAGAGGCGGATCGCCATCTTCGACGGGTCCTCCCCGGCTCCCTCGGAACCATGTCCACGCAGCAGTACTCCTGACATTTCTCCCCCATGACAACGGCGTCGCGCCCGCAACCCGTCACTCACAAGGCTAGGCATTACTGACCAGTTCCCGTCAGGCAAAGGCCGGTTGAGAAACAGATCACGTCGCGCGACCTCTTGACGTGCCCCGAATTTTGGGGCAATGACCAGCCGCCCTCAGCGGTCCTTCCAGCGCTTCGACCAACGTCTGGTCAAACCGCCTGCATCAAGGTGATCCGGTCCCGCTCTCACGCTTGGAGAACCGATGACCGGCCCCGCACCGCAGGATCAGCAGATCCGTTCCGTCCTCAGCTACGACAGCACCGTCTCCCGTGCCGCCGTGCACCGCGCCGCGATCGCCGAGGTGTTCCTCACCGACTCCCGTCCGGTGGCCGGCCGGGAGGACACCTACGAGGTGGCGGCGCAGCTGCCGCGCGCGCACATCATGGCCGAGCAGTCCGGCACCCACGATTTCCTGCTCCTGGTCGAAGTCCTGCGCCAGGGCGGGGTGTTCCTGGCCCACACCTACGAGAACGTGGGCCTCGACGAGTCGTTCATCTTCCGCCACCTGCGCATACAGATACAGGACCTGTCCGCCGTACGCACCGGTGACCGCCCGGCCAGAGCCGTCGTCACCTTCACCGTCGACCCGCAGCGCAAGCGCAACGGCCGGGTGCAGGCCCTGGACTTCACCGGCACGTTCACCATCGAGGGCAAGGTCGTCCTGCACTTCAGCGGCGGCCTCGCCTTCTTCACGCGCACCGTCTACCGCGCGCTGCGCGCCCGCCGCCGCGACGCCCTGGCGGGCCAGATCGGCGTGCTGCCCACCCACGTGGCCGCGGAGCCGGAGTCGGTGGGCCGCCGGGACCCGCACAACGTGGTGATCACCCAGCCGCAGCCCATGGGCACGAGCACGCTCGCCGCCACCGTGCTCTCCGACACGACCCACCCGCACCTCTTCGACCACCAGCTCGACCACATCCCCGGCAACCTCCTCCTGGAGGCGGCCCGGCAGCTCGCCGCGGCCTCCGTCGCCTCACTGCACTCCATCTCGGCCGCGGGCCTCCAGGTGACCGCGCTCGACGCGAGCTTCCAGGAGTTCGCCGAACTCGATCTGCGCACACAGGCGGTGGCGAGCGTCGAGCAGTTCCGGCTCAGCGAGACGCTCGGCACCCTCGTCGTGCCGGTCGTGGTCGAGGTCGTCCAGCAGGAGCGCGTCGTCGCCTCGTTCCGTCTCGAGGTGGCGCAGTGACGTCGCCGCCGCTGACCACCGTCGTCGTCGACTACGGCGGGGTCCTGACCAATCCGCTGCACGAGACGTTCGCGGCCTTCGCGCGCGCCGTCGGCCTGCCCGTGACCGAGCTGCAGGACGCCTTCGCCAAAGCCACGGCGCGCCGGGGCCGCAGCCCGATGGCCGACCTGGAGACCGCCCTGTGCACCGAGGCGGAGATGGTCGGCCGGGTCTTGGCCGAGTTACCCGACGGGAAGGGTCAACACCTGCTCGACGGGCGGGAGTTCGGGGAACTGTGGTTCCGGGGCAGGACCGTCGACGACCGGCTCGTCGCCTTCGTGCGCTCACTGCACTCGGTGGGTTACCGCACCGCCCTGCTCACCAACAACGTCGTCGAGTGGGGTCCGCGCTGGCGGGCCCAGTTCCCCGTCGACGAGATCTTCGACACCGTCGTCGACTCGTCCGCCGAGGGCGTGCGCAAGCCCGACCCACTGATCTACCGGCGGCTCCTCGAACGCCTCCCGGCGGCCGCGCAGGAGTGCGTCTTCCTCGACGACCTCGAGGAGAACTGCGCCACCGCCTCGGACCTCGGCATGCTCGCCGTCCACTTCACCACCACCGACGAGGCGATCGACCAGATCACCGCGCTGCTCCGCTCCCGCGGTGCCTACCACCCCAGGAGCCTGGCATGAAGCGGCGATACGACAACACCGACACCGTACTGATCGTGGGAGCCGGTCCGACGGGCCTGACCACCGCCTGCACCCTGCTCCAGCACGGCGTGGAGTGCAGAATCGTCGACCGCAGGAAGGGCCCCGCGAGCGAACCCAAGGCGCTGATCCTGTGGAGCGGCGCACTCGAGGTGCTCAAGCGCATCGACGCGGCGGAGTGTCTGGTCAACCGGTCGCTGCCGCTCTCGGGCGCGTCCTACTGGTCGGGCGGCAAGCGTGCCGGGCAGGTCCGCTTCGGCTCGCTCGCCGACACCGCGTTCCCCCGCCCGCTGTGCGTACCCCAGTCGGTCACCGAGAGCGTCCTGTACCAGCGGCTCCTGAAGCTCGGCGGCCAGGTCGAGTGGAACACCGAACTCACCGACGTCCGGCTCATCGGCGACAGCGCGGAGGGATCCGTCTCCGTCACGGTCGAGTCGCCCGGCCAGAGCGCCCCCGCCCTGCTCGCGCCGCGCTGGCTGGTGGGCGCGGACGGCACTCACAGCAAGGTGCGGGCGGCCACCGGGATCGCGTTCCAGGGCAGTACGTACGCCCGCGACTTCCTGCTCGGCGACGGCGAGTTCAGCGGGAACCTGCCCAAGGACGAGGCGCAGTACCACCTCACTCCGGAAGGGGTCCTCGTCGTCGTTCCGCTGCCCGGCGGCGGACACCGCGTGTTCTTCGACCGGGACGCCACCGGCGAGGTGCGTCCGCTGTCCGACGACGATCTCCAGGAGCTGCTCACCGCGCGCGGCCCGCGCGGCTGGACGCTCCGCTCCACCTGGTGGCGCTCCACCTTCCGGGTCCACACGAGGGTCGCCGCCGCGTTCCGCTCGGGGCCGGTCTTCCTCGCCGGTGACGCCGCGCACTGCCACAGCCCGGCCGGCGGGCAGGGCCTCAACACCGGGGTGCAGGACGGCTTCAACCTGGGCTGGAAGCTGGCCGCCGTGTCGCGCGGAGCGGACCCGGCGCTGCTCGACAGCTACGAGGCCGAGCGGCGCCCCGCGGCACTGCGGGCGCTGCGCAACTCCGACCGCCAGACCAAGCTGTGGATGCTCCGCGAAGGCCCGAAGCGGGTCCTTCGTGACACCGTGCTGAAGGTGGCGTCCGCGACCGGCGCCCTCGACCGCAAGATGGTCCCCGACCTCGCCCAGCTCGACCCGGGCCTCGAGTCGAGCCCGGCGGTCCCCGGCCGGCTCCCGGCACCCGCCGGCAAGAACGCACCCGCCGGCAAGAACGCACGCGGCGCCAAGAGCGTCCTGCGCCCCGGCCTCCGGCTGCCCGACACCCGCTGGCAGGCGCTGTCCGGCACCCTGTCGACCTCCCTGCACGAGCTGCTCGCCGCCGGCCGGCACACCCTCCTGGTCCTCCAGAACGGCGCCTGCACGGTGGACGGCGAGCGCACGGCCCGCCAGGCCGCCGACCTCGCGGCCCGCTCCGCGGTGGCCGCGCAGACGGACGTCCTGCTCCTGACCGGCCGCGCCCCCGCGGACGAGCAGGACTACTCCGCTCCGTACGCGCGCGCCGTGGAGACCGGCCGGCAGCTGACCGCCCTGGCCGGCCCCGGACAGGACCCACTGGTGATCTACGTACGCCCCGACGGTGCGGTCGGCGCCTGGTCGTCGCACCTCGACCTGCCGCGCCTGGCGGACGGGGTATCGGTGCTCGGCCTCGCCGTGGGACGTGCGGCGTGAGCCGGAAGCTCCCCGGTCTCACCGCTCTCGGTACGCGGGTCGTGAGCAGACCGTGGCTGTTCCTGCTCGCGGCCGTGGTCCTGATCCTGGACGCCGTCCTGCTCGGCGCAGATCTGCCCGACCGGCTCAGCAACGGCGGTACGACCGACCCCGGTTCGGAGTCGGCGCGCGTACAGCGCGTCCTTGAGGACCACTACCCGGAGCAGCAGCCCAATCTCGTCCTCCTGGTGTCCGTGCCCGAGGGTGCGCAGGTCGACGACCGGAAGGTGGCCGGGCAGGGGGTGCGCCTCGCCGAGCGCCTCTCGTTCGAGAAGTCGGTCGTCGGCGTCGTCTCGTACTGGCAGACCGGGCTGGAGGAGCTGCGCTCCCGCGACGGGAAGCAGGCGGTGATCGCCGCCCGCATCGAGGGCGGCGACGACCGGGCGAGGGCCGAACTGGAGCGCCTGGCACCGGACTTCCGCGGCACGCGGGGGGATCTGACGGTACGGATCTCCGGCGCGCTCGCCGTCCAGGACGAGATCGAGAGCACCGTCGCCGAGGATCTGACCCGTTCCGAACTCATCGCCCTGCCGCTCACCCTCCTCGTGCTCGTCCGGGTCTTCGGCGGGGTGGTCGCCGCGGCGCTGCCGGTCCTGGTGGGTCTGGCCACCGTCCTGGGGACGGGCGCGCTGCTGCGAGTGGTCACCTCCTTCACCGAGGTGTCGGTGTTCGCGCAGAACCTCACCACGGCGCTCGGCCTCGGACTCGCCATCGACTACGCCCTGTTGATCGTCCGCAGATTCCGCGAGGAGCTGGCCACGGGGGCCGACCCGGCGGCCGCGGCCCTGCGCACCGTGCGCACCGCGGGCCGCACCGTCCTGTTCTCCGCGCTGACCGTCGCGGTGGCGCTCTCGGCGATGCTGGTCTTCCCGCTGTACTTCCTGCGCTCCCTCGCGTACGCGGGTATCAGCGTGGTCCTGGTCGCCTCGGTCACCGCCCTGACGGTGCTGCCCGCGGTGCTCGTGCTGCTCGGGCGGCGGGTCGATGCCTGGCAGGTACGCCGACGCCGCAGGGGCGGCCGGGCGCCGGCCGCGAAGGGGCGCCTCACCGAGGCCGTGATGCGCCGCGCGCCGCTGGTCACCGTCGCGGTGACCGGGCTGCTCCTGGTCCTCGGGCTGCCGTTCCTCGGGGCCCGGTTCGGGACCGCGGACCAGCGCCAGCTGCCCGCGACCAGCGAGGCTCGGGTCGTCCAGGACAGCGTGCGCGACGACTTCGACGACACGCCCGACGGCTCGGTGCCCGTCCTGTTGCGGACGGGAGGCGCGTCCCGCGCCGAGGCACGGGCCACGGCGGGGCGGATCGCGGGAAAGCTGTCCGTGCTCGACGGGGTCACCCGCGTCGAGTCGTCCGACGGCACCTACCGCGCGGGCCACCGGTCGGAGATACCGACCCCCGCCGACTCCTCGCGCAGGACGTCCGGCCACACCCTCCTGACGGTCGTCGCCGAGGACCACACCGCCGCGACATCCGCTGCCCATCAGCGGCTGGTCGAGTCCCTGCGCGGCGCGTCCGCGTCCGACGGGGCGTGGGTGGGCGGTCCCGCGGCGTCCCTGGTGGACAGCAAGGCGGCCATCGGCCGGGGCCTGGCCCCCGCCCTCGGCTTCGTCCTGATCGCGACGCTCCTGCTGGTCTTCCTGCTCACCGGGAGCGTCCTCCTTCCGCTGCTGACCGTCGCGCTCAACGCCCTGAGCCTGACCGCCATGTTCGGCGCGGTCGTGTGGGTCTTCCAGGACGGACACCTCTCGGGCCCGCTCGGCTTCACCGCGACCGGGGACGTGGAGACGACGCTGCCGGTCCTCATGTTCTGCGTCGCGTTCGGGCTGTCCATGGACTACGGCGTGTTCCTGGTCGCCCGGATCAAGGAGGACTTCGACCGCACCGGCGACCACCGCTCGGCGGTCGTCCACGGCATGCGCACCACCGGCGGCCTGATCACCGCGGCTGCCGTGGTGCTCAGCGTGGTCTTCGTCTCCATCGGGCTCTCGCGGATCACCAACACCAAGATGCTCGGCTTCGGCGTCGCGCTCGCCGTCCTGGTGGACGCCCTCGTCGTCCGCACGCTGCTCGTCCCCGCCGTGCTGCGCCTCCTCGGCCGCCGCGTCTGGTGGGCGCCGAGGCCACTGCGCCGCGTCCATCAGCGGTTCGCGCTGCGCGAGGAGCCGGACTCCCCTCTCCCTTCGAATCCTCCTGAAAGGACGTCGCATGAGCGGCACGCCGCCTCCCACTGAACCCATGGGCCTTCGCTCGGTCGTGGTCACCGGGGCCACCGGCCTGCTCGGAAACGCCGTCGTCGAGCGGCTCCTCGCCGGCGGCACCGAGGTGACCGCGGTCGTACGCGACGCCGGGCGCGCCCGCACCCTGCTGCCCCGCCACCCCGCGCTGCGTCTGGTCACCGGAGACGTCACCGACATCACCAGTTACACGGGCGACCTGCGCGGCGCGGACGCCGTCATCCACACGGCCGCGTACTTCCGCGAGTACTACCAGCCGGGCCACGACCTGGAGCTGCTGTACCGCACGAACGTGCAGGCGGTGGAGGACCTGCTCAAGTCGGCGGTGCAGGCTGGGGTGCCCGCTGTCGTGCACACCAGCTCGATCGCCGTGCTCGGCGGCGGCGACGCGCAGTCCCCCGGCGACGAGGACACCCCCAACGGCGCCCCGGACCAGGACAACCACTACCGCTCCAGCAAGATCCGCGCCGAGCGGATGATCGCCGGCTTCACCAAGGAGCACGGGCTGCGCGTACCGCTCGTGCTTCCCGGCTGGATGTGGGGTCCCGGAGACGCGGGCCCCACCTCCGCCGGACGGCTCTTCCTCGCGGTGGCGCGCGGCGAGATCAAGGCGCTGCCCACGGCGGGCAACCATGTCGTGGATGCCCGCGACGTGGCAGCCGTCTGTGTCGCCGCCGCCGCGCGCGGAACCTCGGGCCGCCGCTACATCGCCGGGGGTACCTGGCATCCGCTGCACGACATCTGCGCGGCCGTGGTCCGGGCCAGCGGCACCGGAGCGGTGCCCCGCAAGCTGCCCTCGGCGGCCGCCGTACCGCTCGCCTCGATCCTGGAGTGGCAGGCGAAGGCGCGCGGCCGGCAGCCGGTGGCGACCCGGACCGGAATGCGGGTGCTGCTCGAAGGACACCACCGCCGGGTGTCGTCCGCCCGGGCCGGACATGAACTGGCCGCCGCATTCCGCCCGTTGAAGCAGACCATCGCCGACCAGGCGGCGTGGCACCGCGCGCAGGGGCAGCTGCCTGCCGCGGCCGGCGCAGGCGGCACAGCACGAGAGGTGAACGGCGGATGAGCGAGCAGCGCAGGAGCGTCTTGAAGGGGATCGCCTTGCTCGGCACGGCAGTTGTCCTGCTCGTGAGTCCGGTGGCGGTGGCCGCGACCACGTCGTCCGACGCACCCGAGGGCCCCGGGAAGGCGGGGAAGTCCGCCTCGGCCACCTCGTCCGTGCCGTCGCCGGCCGAGGCAGCCGCCGCCCGCAGGGCGACCGCGGCACGCCTGGCCAAGGCCGGCATCACGGATGTCCCGGTCTCCTTCTCCGTACGCAACACCAACCGCAGCAGGACGGGGTGCCGCACGGACGGCGGGAGGTACCGGGTGCGCGGCCACCTGACGGCGCCCGCGTCCCTGCTCGCGGGGTCCGGAGACGGCAAGAAGAAGGCGATCACCCTCTATCAGCACGGCATCGCCGCGGGCGAGTGGTACTGGCGCCTCGACGTGCCCGGCTACCACTACGCCGAGGAGCTCGCCGAGCGCGGCCACGCCTCCCTCACCCTCGACCGGCTCGGCTACGGCGCCAGCGACCGCCCGGACGGCTTCGGCACCTGCATCGGCGCCGAGGCGGACATCGCGCACCAGGTCGTGCGGCAACTGCGCGAGGGGACGTACACCGTCGGCGGGAAGCCGCAGGAGCCCTTCAAGGCCGGCAGGGGTGCGGCCAAGACCGGCAAGAGTGCGGCCAAGCGCACCCGTTTCGACACGGTGACTCTGGCGGGCCAGTCCAACGGCGGTCAGATCGTCCAGATCGAGGCGTACTCGTTCGGCGGGATCGACGGACTGATGATCATGGACTGGACGGATCGCGGTCTGACCCCGGAGGCCAACACCCGTTTCTTCAGCGCCCTCCAGAGCTGCATGGCGGGTGGTTCGCCGAGCCGGAAGCCCTCGGACCCGAGCGGCTACGTCTACTACGACCTGGGGCCCGACCAGTTCCGCCGCGGCAACTTCCACGACACCGAGCGACGCGTCGTGGACGCCGCGACCCCACACCAGAACCGCCACCCCTGCGGCGACATGACGTCCCAACTCGACTCCGTCTTCACGGACTTGGACCACATCCGCGCCATCAAGGTGCCGGTCCTGATGCTGTACGGCGACGACGACGCCCGCGTGACCGGGGGCGCCGCGCACCGGCGCCTGTTCACCGGGGCCGACACCGACCTCATCGACATCCCGGGGGCCGGGCACTACGCCACGATGGCCCGTTCGGCACCCCGGACCTTCGACCGGATCGCCGCGTGGCTCGACGCGCGCGGCCTGTAGAACCCCCCGCACGCCCACACACCCCCTGCGTCCCCCGTATCCCCCCGCATTCGGAGCGTGACAAGTGCCGACCACCCGTCAATCCACCGCCGGCAGCCCCGAGGAAAGCCCGCCGGCCCTGCGGCGGTGGGGGCGTCTGACCGCGGCGCGCTCCCGTCCGGTCATCTGGGCCTGCGTCGTCCTGACCGTGCTCGGCCTCGCGCTCGCCGCAGGGGCCATGGACCGCCTGGTGCTCAGCCGTTTCGAGAGTCCGGGCTCCGAGTCGCTGAGCACCCGGGCCGTCCTGGAGCGGGAGTTCAAGGAGGGCACGCCCAGCGTGCTGCTCATGGTCACCGCCAAGCAGGGCACCGTCGACGACACGGCGGTCGCCGCCGAGGGCCGCAGACTGGAGAAGGAGCTGGCGGGGCAGGACGGCGTGGCCGAGGTCGCCTCGTACTGGTCGCGCGGCAAGTCACCCGCCATGCGCGCCACCGACGGCAAGCAGGCCCTGATCATCGCCCGGATGGCGGGCTCGGTGACCGAGGCCCGTACGAAACTCGGCGAGTTCTCCCCGGACTTCAGCCGGGACGAGCGGCTGGTGAAGGTCCGCGTCGGCGGCGGTGACGAGGTCTTCCGGCAGGTCTCCGAGCAGTCGCGGCAGGACTTCCTGCGGGCCGAGATGATCGTGTTCCCGCTGGTCCTTCTGCTGCTCTTCGCCATCTACCGCCGGTTCTCGGCGGCGGCGCTCACCCTGGGCATGGGCCTGTTCTCGGTGATCACCACGCTGGCGCTCCTGCGCATCGTCACGTACGCCACCGACGTCTCGACGTTCGCCGCCAACCTGGCGCTCGTGATGGGCATCGGGCTCGGCGTCGACTACAGCCTGTTCGTCATCAACCGGTTCCGCGAGGAGCTGCGGTCAGGGCGCTCCGTCCCCGAGGCCGTCGAGCACGCGGTCGGCAGCGCGGGCCGCACGGTCACCTTCAGCGGTCTCACCGTCATCGTGTCGCTCGCCTGCCTGCTCCTCCTCCCCTTCCCCTTCCTGCGTTCGTTCGCGTACGCAGGTATCGGCACGGTTCTCACCTCGGTCTTCGCCGCCCTGGTGATCCTGCCCGCCGCGCTGGCGAAGCTCGGCGTCCGGGTCGCCCGCAAGAAGGCCGACTCCCGTGCGCAGAACGGCTGGTGGCACCGCACGGCACTGCGCATGATGCGCAGGCCGCTGCTCTACGGCATTCCGGCCCTGGTGGTCCTTCTCGGCCTCGCCACCCCGACGCTCGGCCTCACCTTCGGCGTGCCCGACGAGCGGGTGCTGCCCAAGGACGTGTCCAGCCGCGTCGTGCAGCAGGAGATCCGCGACCACTTCGCCGCGGAGGAGATGGACGCGATCCAGGTCCTGCGCCCCGGCCAGGCGGGCACACCCGCGAACCGCGCCTCCATCGACGCCACGGCCGCCGAGCTCTCCCGCATCCCGGAGATCCATCAGGTCGACGCGCTCACGGGTTCGTACGCCGGGGGCAAGAGGGTCTCCGAACCCGACAGCGCGTCCGCCGACCGGTTCACGAACGACAAGGACACCTGGTACTCGGTGGTCGCCACCCACCGCGGACTCGACCAGGACATCGACCGGGTCCTGTCCGACGTACGCGCGACCGCCGGGAGCGAGCCGGTCAGGATCGGCGGCTATCCCGCCGAACTGAGCGATTTCCGGACCGAGTTGGTGGACCGCCTGCCGCTCGTCTTCGGTCTGATCCTGGTCGTCACCTTCATCATCCTGTTCCTGATGACCGGCAGTGTGCTGCTCCCCGCCAAGGCGATGGTGCTCAACTCCCTTTCCATGGCGGTGATGTTCGGCGCCCTGGTGTGGATCTTCCAGGACGGTCATCTGTCCGGCCTGCTCGGCTTCACCCCGAGCGGCACGATCGAACCGAGCATCCCGATCCTCATGTTCTGCACCGCCTTCGGCCTCTCCATGGACTACGAGGTCTTCATGCTGTCGCGGATCAAGGAGGAGTACGACCGTACGGGTGACAACGCCGGCGCAGTGGCCGTGGGCCTGGAGCGCAGCGGCCCGCTGATCACGTCGGCGGCGGTCATCCTGGCGGCGTCGTTCGCCACGTACGCCTCGTCGGGCATCGTCTTCCTCAAGATGCTGGGCATCGGCATGGTGGTGGTGATCCTGATCGACGCCACACTGATCAGGGCGGTGCTCGTGCCTGTCTTCATGCGACTGGCCGGCAAGGCGAACTGGTGGGCCCCCGCGCCGCTGCGCGCCGTGCACGAACACTTCGGCATCTCCGAGTCGGCCCCGTCGGCTCCCGCCGCCCGGCAGCCCGTCGGCACATCCGCCGACGCGTAAGGAGATCCGGTGCTGGGAATCGGAATGTGGGTCCTGATGCTGGCGGGCTCCGGCGTCTTCCACTTCTATCTATGGATGCGCCTGGTCCGTGACACGACCCGGCCCGCGAGCCGCGGGCGGCGCATCGGGACGGGCGTGGTCGCGGTGTCGGCGCTCGCCGCGCCGGGGACCCGGATCGTCACCCCGCTGTTCGACCCGTCGGACGGTGGGGGCGGGCGCTGGGTGGCGTGGCCGGGCTACACGCTGATCGGCGTGCTCCTCTATCTGCTCCTCGCGCTCGCCGTGCTCGAAGTGCCGAGGGCACTGGTGGTACGCAGTTGGCGGCGCCGGGCCGAACGGGAGGCCGCGCCGGAACCGGCGCCCGGGTCCGGAGCAGTGGTGACGGCCGGGACCGGGGCAGCGCCCGGGCCCGGTGGCGCGTCCGGCGCGGAGTCCGGCGGGCCGGCCGATGCGCCGGCTCCGGACGCCGGGGCCCAGGAATCCGCCCCGGCGGGGCAGTTGGTGGGCCGCCGGCTCTTCCTCGGCCGCGCGGTGGGCACCCTCGCCGGAGCGGCGGCCCTCGGCACCACCGGCTACGGCATGGCCGCGGCGCTCGGCGACCCGCAGACCAAGCGCGTGGCGATCACCCTCACCAAGGTGAACGCGCAGCTCTCCGGGCTCCGTATCGCCGTGGTCAGTGACATCCACCTGGGCCCGCTCCTCGGCCGTTCCCACACGGAGCGGATCGTCCGGAGGGTCAACGCACTGCAGCCCGACCTCGTGGCGGTCGTCGGCGACCTGGCCGACGGCAGGGCATCCCAACTCGGCCCGGTCGCACACCCGTTGAAGAGCCTGGAGTCCCGGTACGGCAGCTTCTTCGTCACCGGCAACCACGAGTACCTGTACGACGGCGTCGAGGACTGGCTGGCCGAGATGCGCGGCCTCGGTATCCGGCCCCTGGTGAACGAGCGGGTGGAGATCCGGCACAACGGCTCGTACGTCGACCTGGCCGGGGTCGAGGACCTGGCGGGCGAGGGCGCGGGCCGGGGCCCCGACCTGGAGCGGACCCTGGCAGGACGGGACGTCTCACGCCCCGTCGTCCTCCTCGCCCACCAGCCGGTGTTCGCCGGCGAGGCCGCCCGCCACGGCGTCGACCTCCAGCTGTCCGGCCACACCCACGGCGGCCAGATGTTCCCGCTCACGGCGGTGACGGCCCTGTCCAACCCGGTCGCATCGGGCCTCGGCATGGTCGACGACACCACGGTCTACGTCACCAACGGCGCCGGCTTCTTCGGACCGCCGGTCCGGGTCGGCGCCCCGGCGGACATCAGCCTGCTCGAACTACGGGCAGTGGACAGGTAGTTACGGCTTACGGCCCTGCGCCCCTTCCCGGGTGCCGTGCCCCTGGCGGCCGGCGCCCGGGGCGCGGCACCCGCACCCGTGTCCGGGGCTTTCAGGCCGCCCACGGCTCGATGATCGTCACGCCCGCGCCGGGCGTCGTCCCCATCGCCTCGAGCGCCGCGGGTGCCGCGTCCAGCGTGATCGTGGAGGTGACCAGGAGGTCCGGTCGCAGGACCCCGGCGCGGACCATCTCCAGCATCCGGGGATAGGCGTGCGCGGCCATCCCGTGGCTGCCGAGGAGTTCGAGTTCGAGGCCGATCACCCGGCCCATGGGCACGACCGGGTCCTGCGGCAGCAGGCCGACCTGCACATGGCGGCCCCGGCGCCGCAGCCCGCCCACCGAGGCGGCACACGTGACCGGTGAGCCGAGCGCGTCGAGCGACAGGTGCGCCCCGCCACCGGTCAACTCCCTTACGGCAGCGGCCACATCGGGCACCTCGGAGGCGTTCAGGCAGTGGGCGGCGCCGAAGGTGCGGGCGAGGTCCAGCGCGGCGGGCGAGACGTCGACCGCGACGACCCTCGCACCACTCGCCGCCGCGATCATCACGGCGGACAGGCCGACGCCGCCGCACCCGTGCACGGCGACCCACTCCCCGGCGGCGACCCGGCCCTGCGCGACCACGGCGCGGAACGCGGTCGCGAAACGGCAGCCGAGACCCGCCGCCGTCGAGAACGACAGCTCGTCCGGCACGTCCACCAGGTTCACGGCGGCGTGGTCCAGGGCGACGTACTCGGCGAAGGAGCCCCAGTGCGTGAAGCCGGGCTGCGTCTGGCGCTCGCACACCTGGTGGTCGCCGGCCGCGCAGGAGGCGCAGGTGCCGCAGGCGCACACGAACGGGACCGTGACCCGGTCGCCCGGCCTCCGGTCAGATACCTCGGCGCCCACCGCCTCGACCACTCCGGCGAGTTCATGCCCGGGGACGTGCGGCAGGCGGATGTCCGGGTCGTGGCCCATCCAGCCGTGCCAGTCGCTGCGGCACAGGCCCGTCGCCTGGACCCGTACGACCACGCCGTGCGGCGCCGGCACCGGATCGGGCACCTCCCGCACCTCGGCCCGCTCCCCGAACTTCTCGAACACCACAGCCCGCATCGCCCTCGCGCCCCACTTCCATCGAACGAAAGACCCTGACGGTCACCCGACCGGACGAACGTAGCCCCGGCCCGGACACCGGGACCCCGCCCCCGCACCAACTCACGGTGCGACAAAACACGTATCTACGTAAACTCCGTCACAAATCTTCCCCCCGCAGAGGGAATTGCCGTGACTCAAGCACAGCCGCCCGGCCCGCCCCGAGCCCGCATCCCCGGCCCCAAGCGGCCCCCGTCGTCCGTGCCGCGGATCCGGGCGGGACTGTGGAAGCACTGGCTGCGGGGCGGACTCGCCCTATGGGCCCTGACCGCCGTCGTCACCTACGCGACCAGGGACACCACGCTCCTGCCGACGCTGATCCTGCTCGGCAGCTTCCTCGTCCCGGGCGCCTTCGTGCTGTGGGCGTACGAGCGTCATGCGCGCGACCTGGGCGTGAGCCTGATGCTCGGATGCTTCGCCGTCGGCGGCATCCTCGGGGTGCTCGGCGCCTCGGTCATGGAGTACTACCTGCTGCACCCCTCGCTGTGGATGTTCGTCGGGGTCGGCCTGATCGAGGAGGCGGTCAAGCTCGCCGCCCTGATGTACATGCTGCGCACACAGCCGCGGGTGCGCGGGCTGCGGGCGGGACTCGTCCTCGGCGCGTCCGTCGGCTTCGGCTTCGCGGCCTTCGAGAGCGCGGGCTACGCGTTCAACGCGGCCGTCGGCATGCAGGGCATCGACCTGCGCTCGCTCCTGGAGACGGAGGTGCTGCGCGGGCTGCTCGCACCGTTCGGGCACGGGCTGTGGACGGCGATCTCCGGCGCCGTCCTGCTGGCCTTCCGCAAGCCGAACGGGCGCTATCACTTCGCGTCGCCGGTGGTGCTCACCTGTCTGGGCGTCTCCTTGCTGCACGCTCTGTGGGACTCCATGCACGGCATCGCGACCTGGATCGTCGCCCGGCTCACCGCCACGAACCTGCCCCTCTCGCTCTTCGCCGAGGGCTACCTCCCGCAGCCGACCGACACCCAGAAGCACCTCTTCACGCTCTTCTCGGTGGGCGGCCTCGTGATCATCTCGCTCGCGGGGATCGCCTGGGTACGTTCGCTCGCCCGCCGCGATCCCTCTTGGAGAAATACCCCCTAGGGGTATACAGTCGTGAGTGTCAGGAGGTCCCGGGGATGCCCCGGCGCCTCACTCGCACGGTACGCCGCACGCCTGCGCAGACCGGGACGCACGCGGCCTTCGACAAGGAGAACGACATGAGCGCCCAGACCGAGCTCCCCCAGATCGGCACCGAGTCGACCGGTTCCTGCTGCTCGCCCAGCGGTTCGTGCCACTCGGACGCCGCCGGGAGCGCCGAGGGAGCCGTCACCACCGTGTACCAGGTGACCGGCATGACCTGCGGCCACTGCGAGGGCGCGGTGTCGGACGAGATCTCGGGGCTCGCGGGCGTCATGTCGGTGAAGGCCGTGGCCTCCACGGGACGGGTGACCGTGGTCTCCGCGGCGCCCCTCGACGAGCAGGAAGTCCGGGCCGCCGTCGACGAGGCGGGCTACGAGCTGGTCGGCAGGGCCTGAGACCTCAGGGAGCGCCGGGCCGCCCACCACGACCCGGCGCCCGTGGTCGTACGCTCGGCGGTAGGGCCTGTCCGGCGGATCAGGTCGCATCTCGTTGACGCGCGCTGTTCTGTGCTGGTGAGCGGGGTCTGGCGCGTGCAGCTGCAAGGCGGACGATTGAGGCATCGCGGAGCGATGGTGATTGAGGACAACGCCGCAGATGGGCGTGCCAGACCCCGCGACCGCGACAAGATCCGCCGGACAGGCCCTGGTCCCGTACGCCCCTGGAAAGAACCGCGATGACCACGCCCACGGACACCACGGCCGGGCCGCTCTCAGAAGTGGAGCTCGCCGTCGGCGGGATGACCTGCGCCTCCTGCTCGGCCCGTATCGAGAAGAAGCTCAACCGCCTCGACGGCGTGACGGCGACGGTCAATCTCGCGACCGAAAAGGCGAAGGTGGCGTACGCGCCCGGGGTCGAGGTCGCCGACCTGGTCGCCACGGTGCAGAAGCTCGGGTACACGGCAGAGCCGGTCGTCCGTGAGGAGCCGGCCGAAGCCGCTGCGGACGGTCCGGACGGGGCCGGCGACGAAGCCCCGGCCGAGGTCCGCACGGAAGCCGGGACCGGGTCCGGGACCGGGACCGACCCCACCGCCCCCGTGCGCCGGCGGCTCGTCGTCTGCGCGCTGCTCTCCCTGCCCGTCGTCCTGCTGGCGATGGTGCCCGCCCTCCAGTTCGACAACTGGCAGTGGCTCTCCCTCACGCTCGCCGCCCCCGTCGCCGTCTGGGGCGGACTCCCCTTCCACCGGGCCGCCTGGACCAACGCGCGGCACGGCGCCGCCACCATGGACACGCTCGTCTGTGTCGGGACGCTCGCCGCGTTCGGCTGGTCGCTGTGGGCCCTGTTCTTCGGCGACGCCGGGATGAGCGGGATGCGGCACGGATTCACGTTCGCCGTCGACCGCACCGACGCCTCGTCCACCATCTACCTCGAAGTCGCCGCGGGCGTCGTCACCCTGATCCTGCTCGGCCGCTATCTGGAGGCCCGCTCCAAGCGCCGCGCCGGCACCGCCCTGCGCGCCCTGCTCGAACTCGGCGCCAAGGACGTCGCCGTGCTGGACGCCTCGGGCGCGGAAGTGCGCCTGCCGGTCGGGCGGCTGAGGCCGGGCGACCGGTTCGTCGTGCGGCCCGGCGAGAAGATCGCGACCGACGGCACCGTCGTCGAGGGCGCCTCAGCCGTCGACACCGCCCTGCTCACCGGCGAGTCCGTGCCCGTGGACGTGACCGTCGGCGACGCCGTGACCGGCGCGACCGTGAACGCCGGCGGCCGGCTCGTCGTCGAGGCGACCCGCGTCGGCGCCGACACCCAGCTCGCCCGCATGGCGCGCCTCGTCGAGGACGCGCAGACCGGCAAGGCCGAGGTGCAGCGCCTCGCCGACCGGATCGCCGGCGTGTTCGTGCCGGTGGTGTTCGTCATCGCGCTCGGCACGTTCGCCGGCTGGCTGCTCGCCACCGGTGAGGTGACCGCCGCGTTCACCTCGGCCGTCGCCGTCCTGATCATCGCCTGCCCCTGCTCGCTCGGCCTCGCGACGCCCACCGCGCTCATGGTCGGCACCGGCCGCGGCGCCCAGCTCGGCATCCTCATCAAGGGACCCGAGGTCCTGGAGAACACGCGCCGCGTCGACACCGTCGTCCTCGACAAGACCGGCACGGTGACGACCGGGCGGATGACGCTCCAGGACGCGTACGTCGCCGAGGGCGTCGAGGAGAAGACCCTGCTGCGGCTGGCCGGGGCCGTGGAGCACGCCTCCGAGCACCCCGTCGCCCGGGCCGTCGCACAGGGCGCCGCCGACCGGGCCGGCACGCTGCCCGCCGTCACCCGCTTCACCGCGCTCGCCGGGCTCGGCGTCCGCGGCGTGGTGGACCGGCACGACGTTCTGGTCGGCCGGGAGCGCCTCCTCGCCGAGCACGGGATCGCCCTGCCGCCCGCGCTCGCCGCCGCCAAGACCGCCGCCGAGGCCGCGGGCCGCACCGCCGTCGCCGTCGCATGGGACGGCGTGGCACGGGGTGTCATCACGGTCGCCGACGCGGTCCGCCCGACGAGCGCCCAGGCCGTCGCCGAGCTGCGCGCGCTGGGCCTCACGCCGGTGCTCCTGACCGGCGACAACCGGATCGTCGCCGAGTCCGTGGCGCGGGCCGTCGGGATCGACGGGGACGCCGTGTACGCGGAGGTCCTGCCACAGGAGAAGGTCGACGTCGTCCGGCGCCTGAAGGCCGAGGGGCGCACCGTCGCCATGGTCGGCGACGGCGTGAACGACGCGGCGGCGCTCGCCACCGCCGACCTGGGGCTCGCGATGGGCACCGGCACGGACGCCGCGATCGAGGCGGGTGACCTGACGCTGGTGCGCGCGGACCTGCGCGTGGCCGCCGACGCGATCCGGCTCTCCCGCCGCACCCTCGCCACCATCAAGGGGAACCTCTTCTGGGCCTTCGGCTACAACGTGGCCGCCCTGCCGCTGGCCGCCGCGGGGTTCCTGAACCCGGTGATCGCGGGCGCCGCGATGGCGTTCTCGTCCGTGTTCGTGGTGACGAACAGCCTTCGGCTGAGGACGTTTTCCTGAAGGTGAGCGGCCCTTTTTCTGGAAGGACTTCACATCGCCCCTGGTCTGGCCCATCATCAAGGGGTCTTCACATTCGCCTCACATCACAACCGCAGCATTCTCACGTCCGAACCTCGATCTACATATGGGGTCTCTTGCGCACGATCAGGACATATGCAGGAGACGCAGATCACAGTGATCTGAACGTAACCATTTGAGGTTCTCGTGAGTCTAAGGAGGCGATGCAGGAACGTCTTGGGGGGCGTTTCTGTGTTGACCGGGGCCGTCTTGGGGGACGGACCCGACCGCGTTGGCCGGGACACGTGCCACGGAGAGCTTGAGCGGCCCTCCCGTGTACGCGTCCCGGCAGACCGCACCACAGACGCCCGGACGGATCCCGTGGGGGGAATCCGCACCGGGACAAAGGAAAGCGCCCCGACTGCCGGCCCGTGGGGGGACTGGCAGCGGGGCGCTTTCCGCTTTCTCTTCACTTCTGCTCCCGCTCGACGCGGGGGGTGCGCTGCATGGTGTGCGGTCACGCAGCGCGAGGTGCACGGCGCGAGGCCTCAGCGGGCCTCGACGGGGACGAAGTCACGCAGGACCTCGCCGGTACTGTGCCTGCCCGGGGGGCGACCCCCGGACCCCCGGCCGAGGATCAGCGAGCCTCGACGGGGACGAAGTCACGCAGGACCTCGCCGGTGTAGATCTGGCGCGGGCGGCCGATGCGCGATCCCGGCTCCTTGATCATCTCGTGCCACTGGGCGATCCAGCCCGGCAGCCGGCCGAGGGCGAACAGGACCGTGAACATCTCGGTCGGGAAGCCCATGGCCCGGTAGATGAGGCCCGTGTAGAAGTCGACGTTCGGGTAGAGGTTGCGCGAGACGAAGTACTCGTCGGAGAGCGCGTGCTCCTCCAGCTTGAGCGCGATGTCCAGCAGCGCGTCGTCCTTGCCGAGGGCCGAGAGGACATCGTGCGCCGCGGCCTTGATGATCTTGGCGCGCGGGTCGAAGGACTTGTACACCCGGTGGCCGAAGCCCATCAGGCGGACGCCGTCCTCCTTGTTCTTCACCTTGCGGATGAAGGAGTCGACATCGCCGCCGTTGGCCTGGATGCCCTCGAGCATTTCCAGGACCGACTGGTTGGCGCCGCCGTGCAGCGGGCCCCACAGGGCGGAGATACCGGCGGAGATCGAGGCGAACATGTTCGCCTGCGAGGAGCCGACCAGACGCACGGTGGACGTCGAACAGTTCTGCTCGTGGTCCGCGTGCAGGATGAGCAGCTTCTCGAGCGCGGCGACGACGACCGGGTCGAGGTCGTACTCCTGCGCCGGCACGGAGAACGTCATGCGCAGGAAGTTCTCGACGTAACCGAGGTCGTTGCGCGGGTAGACGAACGGGTGGCCGATCGACTTCTTGTACGCGTACGCCGCGATGGTCGGAAGCTTGGCGAGCAGCCGGATCGTCGACAGGTGGCGCTGCTGCTCGTCGAACGGGTTGTGGCTGTCCTGGTAGAACGTCGACAGCGCGCTGACCACGGAGGACAGCATCGCCATCGGGTGGGCGTCACGCGGGAAGCCGTCGAAGAAGCGCTTGACGTCCTCGTGGAGCAGCGTGTGCCCGGTGATCTCGTTCTTGAAAGTGGAGAGCTCGTCGACGGTCGGAAGCTCGCCGTTGATCAGCAGGTAGGCCACCTCGGTGAAGGTGGAACGCTCGGCCAGCTGCTCGATCGGGTAGCCGCGGTACCGGAGGATGCCCTGCTCACCGTCGAGATAGGTGATCGCGGATTTATAGGCGGCGGTGTTGCCGTATCCGCTGTCGAGGGTCACCAGACCGGTCTGGGCCCGGAGCTTCCCGATGTCGAAGCCCTTGTCACCGACGGTGCTGTCGATCACCGGGTAGGTGTACTCGCCATCGCCGTACCGCAGTACTACAGAGTTGTCGCTCACGTCATCCCTCACCGACGTAGTGCCTCTTCTTCGAGGTGCCCTGACTGTTCTCTACCATCCCCCACTTGGCCCAGCAGAGTGCACTCGGGGTCGACCATTGGGCCTATTCGCGGCACTGAGTGCCGCGAACCTGCTCATCCTGCCCCCTTCGCCCCGCTTCCGGAAAGCCCGTGTGACGTTTCCGACTCATTTGATCGATCGAAAGTTACCAAACCGAAGGATGTGCCCCCGGAGAGCCGGAATCGGAGTGCCGTACAACGCCTCCCCGCGGAGACCGTGCGCACCGCCTGACCGAGTGCCTTGCGTGAACCGACGAGCACCACCAGCTTCTTGGCCCGCGTGACCGCCGTATAGAGGAGGTTCCTCTGCAGCATCATCCAGGCGCCGGTCGTGACCGGGATCACGACGCACGGATACTCGCTTCCCTGGGAGCGATGGATCGTCACGGCATACGCGTGGGCCAGCTCGTCCAGCTCATCGAATTCGTATACGACTTCCTCGTCCTCGTCGGTGAGTACGGTCAGCCGCTGCTCGTCCGCGTCGAGGGAGGTGACGACGCCGACGGTGCCGTTGAACACGCCGTTCTCCCCCTTCTCGTAGTTGTTCCTGATCTGGGTGACTTTGTCGCCCACGCGGAAGACCCGGCCGCCGAAGCGCTTCTCGGGGAGGTCGGGGCGGGCGGGCGTGACGGCTTGCTGGAGCAGGCCGTTGAGGGTGCCGGCGCCGGCCGGGCCGCGGTGCATCGGGGCGAGAACCTGGACGTCGCGCCGCGGGTCGAGGCCGAACTTGGCGGGGATGCGGCGGGCGGCGACATCGACGGTGAGCCGGCCCGCCTCCTCCGTGTCCTCCTCCACAAACAGGAAGAAGTCCTTGAGGCCCTGGGTGAGCGGATGCTGACCCCCATTGATGCGGTGCGCGTTCGTGACGACACCGGACTCCTGGGCCTGGCGGAAGATGCGGGTGAGGCGGACCGCAGGAACCGGGCCCCCCTCGCCGAGCAGGTCCCGCAGCACCTCGCCCGCGCCGACGCTCGGCAGCTGGTCGACGTCGCCCACGAACAGCAGATGGGCGCCCGGCGGCACGGCCTTGGCCAGCTTGTTGGCCAGCAGGAGGTCGAGCATCGACGCCTCGTCGACCACGACGAGGTCGGCGTCGAGCGGCCGGTCCCGGTCGTAGGCCGCGTCACCGCCCGGCTTGAGTTCGAGCAGGCGGTGGACCGTGGACGCCTCGGCGCCGGTCAGCTCGGCCAGGCGCTTGGCGGCGCGGCCCGTGGGGGCGGCGAGGACGACCTTCGCCCGCTTGGCGCGGGCCAGTTCGACGATCGAGCGGACCGTGAAGGACTTGCCGCAGCCGGGCCCTCCGGTGAGGACGGCGACCTTCTTCGTCAGGGCGAGCTTCACCGCCTCCTCCTGCTCGGGCGCGAGCTCGGCCCCCGTACGCCCCGCGAGCCAGGTCAGGGCCTTGTCCCACGCGACGTCCCGGAACGCCGGCATCCGGTCCTCGTCCGTGCGCAGGAGGCGCAACAGCTGGGCGGACAGGGAGAGTTCGGCGCGGTGGAAGGGGACGAGGTAGACCGCGGTCACCAGCTCTTCCCCGCCGTCCGGCCCCGGCACCCGCTCCCGTACGACGCCCTCCTCCTCGCCCGCCAGTTCGCCCAGGCACTCGATGACCAGGCCCGTGTCGACCTGGAGGAGCTTGACCGCGTCGGAGATCAGCTGTTCCTCCGGCAGGAAGCAGTGGCCCTGGTCGGTGGACTGCGAAAGTGCGTACTGCAGGCCCGCCTTGACGCGCTCGGGGCTGTCGTGCGGGATGCCCACGGACTGCGCGATGCGGTCGGCGGTGAGGAAGCCGATGCCCCAGACGTCGGACGCGAGCCGGTAGGGCTGGTTCTTGACCACGGAGATCGACGCGTCGCCGTACTTCTTGTAGATGCGCACCGCGATCGACGTGGACACCTCCACGCTCTGGAGGAAGACCATCACTTCCTTGATGGCCTTCTGCTCCTCCCAGGCGTCGGCGATCTTCTTCGTGCGCTTGGGGCCGAGGCCCGGCACCTCGATCAGGCGGCCCGGCTCCTGCTCGATGATGTCGAGGGTGTCCAGGCCGAAGTGACGGGTGATCCGGTCGGCGAAGACCGGGCCGATGCCCTTGACCAGGCCGGATCCGAGATAGCGGCGGATGCCCTGGATGGTGGCGGGCAGGACCGTCGTGTAGTTCTCCACGGTGAACTGCTTGCCGTACTGCGGGTGGGAGCCCCAGCGGCCCTCCATGCGCAGCGACTCGCCGGCCTGCGCGCCGAGCAGCGCGCCGACGACGGTGAGCAGATCACCGCCGCCACGGCCGGTGTCGACGCGGGCGACCGTGTACCCGCTCTCCTCATTGGCGTACGTGATCCGCTCGAGGACACCGGTGACTTCACAAAAGCCGGACCGACTCCCCCGCTCTGGGCTTCCTGCCGTGCCAGACACGTTCTCACCTGCCCTTATTGGCCCCTGTGTGGATAGGAGGCTACCGGCAGGCAGTGACAGCGCGGCCGCCATCCGGCGAAGTGACGAGAGCCGGCTCCGAGGTCATGAGGGCACAGCCGGGGGAAATCGACCTGTACCGCAAGGCATTTGCACTTCATCGGCAGTCCGCCGTCCATGGCCAGGCCGCCAAGGACCTCATCTTGACTGCAATCGACCATTTTGGCCGCCAGGGAAGGGAGGATCGTGGCTGAAATGCCGAATTGGCGAACCAGTACATACACGAAGTCCGACAGCTGCATTGACCTGGCTGACAATGACCCTGAAAGGTCATGATCCGGGACTCGAAGGCTCGTCACCGCGAGTTCCTGGGCATCAGGCCGGCCTCCTGGGCCGGGTTCATCGACTTCACGAAGAGGCTTCCTCTGCAGCGAGCCTCTGCCGGCCTTCCATCTGTGAGGTAGGGGGGCGGCGCAGGCCCTACAATCACCGCATGGCTCAGCGAGAAGTAATCACTTACACAGACGACCTCACAGGCGAAGAAGCCGAGGAGATCGGCACCCACACCATCCTCATCGATGGGGCTGGGGTCGAGGTTGACCTCACCACCGAGAATCACGATCGCCTGCTGGAAATCCTGCACCCCTACTTGAGCGCCACGGGTGCTCGTCGGGTCCGCGGCAGCATCACCGCTGCCGGCACGAGGGGCAAGCGTCGGGCCGTTGCAACTGCCGGCAGCTCGGACACGGCCGAGATTCGGGCCTGGGCCAAGAAGCAGGGTCTTGAGGTGAATGATCGGGGCCGAGTCCCCGCTTCGATTAAGGAAGCGTACGAAAAGGCCAATGGCTAATCCCTGATATCGGCCAGTCGTCGAGTCGACTTCCAGGATGCGCCAGGTCAGGATGTGGATCGCACTTGAATCTGTGACGCGTTGGAGCTACGGCGGCTTAAGGACCTGGGTATCTGGCGCGCTCCTCACAAGGTCCAGATTCAGGAAATTCTCGAACATGTGTGGCCGGCCGGCGAAACGAGTCGCACCGAATTTGTTCACCTGAATCGCGCGCGGGAGCCTTTCTATTTCCTGCGTCGCCGCCTCGGTGACAAGACTCTCAGCGCCGCGCAGCTCAAGGGCTCAGCGCGCTTTGAGCGCATGATCCGGGAGGGCCCTACAGCCCGCCCATGGGTTCGATGTCCACCTTGATGGGCGTGCCCCAGACCCGCACCACCTCGTAGTCCGTGAACGCGTGGACCAGGCGGTACGCCGAGGCCGCGCGGGGCTCCCTGCGCTGGGCCGCGAGATAGTGCTCGGCCTCCCTGCGGTCGTGTCGCGGGGTGCCGCACAGCTGCCACACCTGCCCGTTCCACTTCTCGGGGAGCCAGCGCTGCTGGGGCTGCGGGCGGTCCTCCCGGACGCCGTACCGCGACATCGCCGGGGCGTCCGCACTCTCGCCCTGCCGGGGTCTCGTGGGATACGTGCCATTGATCTCGGAGCGGCGGGCGACGCGGCGGCGGGTCTCGCAGAGCAGGCACAGGTCCTGCGCGTTCTCGTCGACCGGGCCCGTCGGGTGCTCCGGGCAGCGCGTGGTGGGCGGGTCGCCGGTGACGGAGTCCTCGATGAGGTCGAGCGCGCGCTTCACGTCCGCGCGCATCTCGTGCAGCTTGCTGTCGGGTGTGTCGGTGCTGAGGCCCTCGCCGTGCTCGCCGAGGAGGCGCAGGGCCCGGCCGAGCGCGGTGAGCTGTGCGTGATTCACGGGCGTGTGCCCCTTCCGTGCGGGTTCCGTGGCTGACTCCGCCAGCGTCTCACGCACCACTGACACGGCCGTCCGGCACCGGCCCGCGAGGGCCGCGTACATCACGATCCTGTCTCGACAAGCGGAACGGGGGTTGCCAACAGCCCGTGTAATCGATTCCAATCCTCCGTGTAATCGATTCCATGAGGTGTCGGACCAGGTTTCGGATCCGTTCCGGACCAAGCAGCCACAAGGAGGTGGTCCTGCGATGGCGAGCATCAAGGACGTCGCCGCGGCGGCGGGTGTCTCCGTCGCCACGGTCTCGCGGGTGCTGAACAGCCACCCGTCCGTGAGCCCGGACGCGCGCGCCCGTGTGCTCGGCGCGGTCGACTCGCTCGGCTACCGCCCGAACGCCGTGGCCCGCTCCCTGCGCACCGCCCAGACCCGCACGCTCGGCCTGGTCATCAGCGACGTACTCAACCCGTACTTCACCGAGCTGGCCCGCTCCGTCGAGGAGGAGGCCCGCGCGCTGGGCTACAGCGTCATCATCGGGAACGCGGACGAGCAGCCCGACATCCAGGACCACCACGTACGCACCCTCGTCGACCGGCGCATCGACGGCCTTCTGGTCTCCCCCACCGACGGCGGCTCGCCGCTGATGCTGGAAGCCGCGCGGGCCGGTACGCCGATGGTCTTCGTCGACCGCTGGATCCCGGGCGTGGACGTGCCCGTGGTCCGCTCCGACGGGCGCGCCGCGGTGCGCGACCTCGTGGCCCATCTGCACGCCCTCGGCCACCGCCGCCTCGCCATCATCGCGGGGCCCGCCGCCACCACGACCGGCAGCGAGCGCGTCGAGGCGTTCCGCGAGGCGCTCGCCGCGTACGGGATCGCGCTGCCGGACGCCTACATCGGGCAGGGCGACTTCCAGGCGGACAGCGGCCGGCGCGCGACGGAGCGCTTCCTCGCCCTGTCCGAGCCGCCCGAGGTCGTGTTCGCCGCCGACAACCTGATGGCGCTCGGCGCGCTCGACGCGATCAGGGCCGCCGGGCTGCGCGTCCCGTACGACATCGGGCTCGCGGCCTTCGACGACATCCCCTGGTTCGTGCACACCGACCCGCCGGTCACGGCGATCGCCCAGCCGACCAAGGAACTCGGCCGGGCCGCCGTACGGGCCCTGATCGACCGCATCGAGGGCAGGCCCCCGCAGTCGGTGACGCTGCCCGCGCGCCTGGTCGTCCGCCGGTCCTGCGGCGAAGCGGACAGCCCGGCCGCCCCCACGGCCACCCCGGCTCCCGCAGACACCCCCACCGCCACGACCTCAACGAGGAGGAACCCGTGAGCAACCCGGAAGAGCAGCAGGCCCAGGAGTCGGCCGGACCGCCCGACGAGCTGCTGCGCATCGAGGGGATACGCAAGACGTTCCCCGGCGTCGTCGCGCTCGACAGCGTCGACTTCGATCTGCGCCGCGGCGAGGTGCACGTGCTGCTCGGCGAGAACGGCGCGGGCAAGAGCACCCTCATCAAGATGCTCTCCGGCGCCTACCGGCCCGACGCGGGCCGGATCGTCGTCGACGGCCGGGAGACCCGTATCCACGGGGCGCAGGACGCCGAGCGCCTCGGGATCGCCACCATCTACCAGGAGTTCAACCTCGTCCCCGATCTGACGGTCGCGGAGAACATCTTCCTGGGCCGCCAGCCGCGCCGCTTCGGGATGATCGACCGAAAGAAGATGGAGGCCGACGCCGAGGAGCTGCTGCGGCGCGTCGGCCTGACGGTCTCGCCCCGGACCCGGGTGCGTGAACTGGGCATCGCCCGGCTCCAGATGGTCGAGATCGCGAAGGCCCTGAGCCTGGACGCGCGCGTCCTGATCATGGACGAACCGACGGCCGTGCTCACCTCGGAGGAGGTGGACAAGCTCTTCGGGATCGTGCGCGCGCTGCGCGAGGACGGTGTCGGCGTCGTCTTCATCACCCACCACCTGGAGGAGATCGCCGCGCTCGGCGACCGCGTCACGGTCATCCGCGACGGCAAGAGCGTCGGCCAGGTCTCCGCGTCGACCCCCGAGGCCGAGTTGGTACGGCTCATGGTGGGCCGCAGCATCGAGCAGCAGTACCCGCGCGAGCGGCCCGAACTCGACGCCACCGACGCTCCGTTGCTGCGGGTCGAGGGGCTGACCCGCGACGGTGTCTTCCACGACGTGCACTTCGAGGTGCGGGCCGGCGAGGTCGTCGGCATCGCCGGCCTCGTGGGCGCGGGCCGTACCGAGGTCGTCCGTGCCGTCTTCGGCGCCGACCCGTACGACAAGGGCACCGTCGAGGTCGCGGGCGCGCGGCTGCCGCGGCACGACGTGAACGCGGCGATGGCAGCCGGCGTCGGGCTCGTGCCCGAGGACCGCAAGGGGCAGGGCCTCCTCCTGGACGCGTCCGTCGAGGAGAACCTGGGCCTGGTCACGCTGCGTTCGGCGACCCGCGCGGGCCTCGTGGACCGCAGGTCCCAGCGTGCCGCGGCCGCGCGGATGGCCGAGCAGCTCGGTGTGCGCATGGCCGGGCTCGGCCAGCATGTGCGGACCCTGTCCGGCGGCAACCAGCAGAAGGTCGTCATCGGCAAGTGGCTGCTCGCCGACATCAGGGTCCTCATCCTCGACGAGCCGACACGCGGCATCGACGTCGGCGCGAAGGTCGAGATCTACCAGCTCGTCAACGAACTCACCGCGGCCGGGCACGCCGTCCTGATGATCTCCAGCGATCTGCCGGAGGTCCTCGGGATGAGCGACCGGGTCCTCGTCATGGCGCAGGGCCGGATCGCGGGCGAACTCGCGGCCGGCGAGGCGACCCAGGACTCCGTGATGGCGCTCGCCGTCAGCACCGCGGCATCCCCGTCGTCCCCGGCAACCACCCCCGTACACAATGAAGTGGAGGGCTCCCGTGGCCACTGACACGCTCAAGAGCAGCACGGCCGGCGCGGGTGGCCTGCGCCGCGTCCTGCTCGACAACGGCGCACTGAGCGCCCTGGTCGTCCTGGTGATAGCGATGTCGCTGCTGTCCGGCGACTTCCTGACCACGCAGAACCTGCTCAACGTCGGCGTGCAGGCCGCCGTGACCGCGATCCTCGCGTTCGGCGTCACCTTCGTCATCGTCTCGGCGGGCATCGACCTGTCGGTCGGCTCCGTGGCCGCCCTGTCGGCGACGGTCCTCGCGTGGGCCGCGACCAGCGAGGGCGTCCCGGTGTGGATCGCCGTGATCCTCGCCGTCGTCACCGGTATCGCCTGCGGATTCGTCAACGGCGCGCTGATCTCGTACGGCAAGCTCCCGCCGTTCATCGCGACGCTCGCGATGCTGTCGGTGGGGCGTGGTCTGTCGCTCGTCATCTCGCAGGGCAGCCCGATCCCGTTCCCGTCGTCCGTCTCGCGGGTCGGGGACACGCTGGGCGGCTGGCTGCCGGTGCCGGTGCTCGTGATGGTCGTCATGGGGCTGATCACGGCGCTGATCCTGGGCCGTACGTTCATCGGCCGGTCCATGTTCGCGATCGGCGGCAACGAGGAAGCGGCGCGCCTGTCCGGGCTGCGCGTCAAGCGGCAGAAGGTCGTCATCTACGCCCTGTCGGGCCTGTTCGCCGCGGTCGCGGGCATCGTCCTCGCCTCGCGTCTGACCTCCGCGCAGCCGCAGGCCGCGCAGGGTTACGAGCTGGACGCCATCGCCGCGGTCGTCATCGGCGGCGCCTCGCTGTCCGGCGGCGTCGGCAAGGCGTCGGGCACGTTCATCGGCGCGCTGATCCTCGCGGTGCTCAGGAACGGCCTCAACCTCCTTTCCGTGTCGGCGTTCTGGCAGCAGGTCGTCATCGGCGTCGTCATCGCGCTCGCCGTGCTCCTCGACACCGTGCGCCGCAAGGCGGGCGCGACCCCGACGGCCGCCGGCGCCACGTCCGGGCCGGGCGGCTCCAAGGGCAGACAGGCCGCCCAGTACGTGATCGCGGCCGTCGTCGCCGCGGCGATCATCGGCGGCATCTCCCTCTGGAACAACGGCTCTTCGGGTACGTCGACCAAGCTCGGCCTGTCCGTCTCGACGCTGAACAACCCCTTCTTCGTGCAGATGAAGGCGGGCGCGCAGGCTGAGGCGAAGAAGGAGGGCGTCAAGCTCACGGTCACGGATGCCCAGAACGACGCGTCCCAGCAGGCCAACCAGCTCCAGAACTTCACCAGTGAGGGCATGAGTTCGGTCATCGTGAACCCCGTCGACTCCGACGCGGTCGGCCCGGCCGTGCGCGGCGCCAACAAGGCGGACATCCCCGTCGTCGCCGCCGACCGCGGCGTCAACAAGGCGAAGACGGCCACGCTCGTCGCCTCCGACAACGTCGCGGGCGGCCGGCAGGCGGCGAAGACGCTCGCCGACAAGCTCGGCGGCAGCGGAAGGATCGTGATCCTCCAGGGCACGGCCGGCACCTCCGCCAGCCGGGAACGCGGCCAGGGCTTCGCCGAGGGCATCAAGGCGTACCCCGGCATCAAGGTCGTCGCCAAGCAGCCCGCGGACTTCGACCGCACCAAGGGCCTCGACGTCATGACGAACATGCTCCAGGCCAACGCGGGCGTCGACGGTGTCTTCGCCGAGAACGACGAGATGGCCCTCGGCGCGATCAAGGCGCTCGGCTCCAAGGCCGGCAAGTCCGTCGCTGTCGTCGGCTTCGACGGCACGCCGGACGGCCTCAAGGCCGTCGAGGCGGGCACGCTGTACGCGTCCGTCGCGCAGCAGCCGAAGGAGCTCGGCCGGATCGCCGTGCAGAACGCGGTCAGGGCGGCGAAGGACAAGAAGGTCGCAGAGATGGTGAAGGTGCCGGTGAAGGTCGTCACCTCGAAGAACGTCGCGAGCTTCAAGTAACCGTCGCGGGTTCCGAGTTACCGACCCGGGCGCCCGGCCGGCCCATCGAGAACGCCCATCCAGAACACGGAGAAAGTGACAGCGATGCACGACTACGACCTGTTGGTGGTGGGGTCGGCCAACGCCGACCTGGTGACCGTCGTCGAGCGCCGCCCGGGCGCCGGGGAGACCGTCCTCGGCTCGGACCTGGCCGTCCACCCGGGCGGCAAGGGCGCCAACCAGGCCGTCGCCGCCGCGCGCCTCGGGGCCCGTACGGCGCTGCTCGCGCGGGTCGGCGACGACGGGCACGGGCGGCTGCTGCTCGACTCGATGAGGTCGGCGGGCGTCGACCCGGTCGGCGTCCTCGTCGGCGGGGCGCCCACCGGGGTCGCCCTGATCACGGTGGACCCGTCCGGGGACAACAGCATCGTGGTGTCACCGGGTGCCAACGCCCGGCTCACCCCGCAGGACGTCAAGGCCGCAGGCAGCCTCTTCCAGGCGTCGCAGGTGGTCTCGGCGCAGCTGGAGATCCCGCTCGACACGGTCGCCGAGGTCGTACGGGCACTGGCACCGGGCAGCCGGTTCGTCCTCAACCCGTCCCCGCCCGCTCCCCTACCCGCCGAGGTCCTCGCTGCCTGCGACCCGCTCATCGTCAACGAGCACGAGGCGCGGGTCGTGCTCGGCGCGGACGTCACCGGCGAGCCCGAGGACTGGGCGCCGGCGCTGCTCGCCCTCGGGCCGCGCTCCGTCGTGATCACGCTGGGCGCCGAGGGCGCGCTGGTGGCCGACGGCACGGGGACGCGCCGCGTGCCGTCCGTCAAGGTCACGGCCGTGGACACGACCGGTGCGGGGGACGCCTTCACGGCGGCCCTGGCGTGGCGGCTCGGCGCGGGCGAGAGCCTCGCGGACGCGGCGGCCTTCGCGGCCCGCGTCGGCGCGGCGGCGGTCACGAAGGAGGGCGCCCAGGCGTCCTACCCGACGGCCGCCGAGGTCGCGGCGCTGTGAGGAAAGCCGGAATACTCAACCGCCACCTGGCCGGCGCGCTCGCCGAGCTGGGCCATGGCCACGGAGTGCTCGTGTGCGACGCGGGCATGCCGATCCCGGCGGGGCCGCGGGTCGTGGACCTGGCGTTCCGGGCCGGCGTCCCGTCGTTCGCCGAGGTCGTCGACGGGCTCCTGCACGAACTGGTGGTGGAAGGCGGGACGGCCGCCGCGGAGATCCGGGCCGCGAACCCCGAGGCCGCGGGGCTGCTCGCGGAGCGCCTTCCTGCGCTCGCCTTCGTCCCGCACGAGGAGCTGAAGGAGCTCTCGCGGGGGGCGCGGCTCGTCGTCCGTACGGGAGAGGCACGGCCGTACGCGAATGTGCTGCTGCGCTGCGGGGTCTTCTTCTAGCCGGCTGTTGCGGACGTGGCTTCGGGCCTGGCTTGTGGGCGTGCAAAAGGGGGCCCGGTCGGCGGACCGGACCCCCTGAGGCTTCCCCTCCCCATCAGAACCCCCGCGATCCCCCCGGATCCCCCTCCAGAAGTCCTGATGCCACATACGACCCGCAAATCGCGGAAAGGGTTGTACGGTCCGCCCGGAATCTTTTCGGGGTGCCGACGCAGTGGGGCAGACGTAGCGTTTCCGGCATGAGCGAAAACACCGGTTCTGCCGAACCCTCCCTGCAGAAGGACGTACTCGACGAGCTCGGCGACGACCGGCTCGGCGAGATCGCCGCCCTGCTCGGCACGGACGCGGCGGGCGCGCAGGACGTCGTGGGCACCACCGTCTCCGAGCTCTCCGGAGGTCTCAGGGAGAAGGCGACGGCCGATCCCGCGCAGGCCGAGGAGGTCCGGCAGGCGCTCGCCGAGACACAGGAGCAGCAGCCCTTGCAGGGCGTGGCCACGTTCGGCGGGCTCGGCGGGCTGGCGGCCGGCGGGCTGATGTCCGGGATCCTCTCGAAGATGAGCCGCCCGGTCGCGAACGCCGTGGCGAAGAAGACGGGCCTGCCGCCCGCGACCGTCACGCGGGTCGTCGAACTCCTGATCCCGGTGCTGCTGACGGTCTTCACCAAGCGGGCCGCGGGCAGGAAGACGGGCGGCGGCCGCCCGTAGGAGGTACCGCCCGCCAGTGAGGTCAGCAGGCGTGCCGCACGAAGCGGTCCGCCGTCTCCGCGAGGACCTCGCGCCCGTCGCGTGCCCACAGCCCGTCGTTGAAGAGCTCCACCTCGACGGGCCCCGCGTACCCGGCGTCCTCGACGAGGCCGCGCCACGCGCGCATGTCGATCGCGCCGTCACCGATCTGCCCCCGTCCGTTGAGGACGCCCTCGGGCAACGGCGTGGTCCAGTCGGCCAGTTGGAAGGCGTGCAGCCGACCGCTCGCCCCGGCACGCGCGATCTGCGCGGGCGCCCGGTCATCCCACCAGATGTGGTACGTGTCCACGCACACGCCGACCTGCTCGGCGGGGAAGCGCTCGGCCAGGTCGAGCGCCTGCGCCAGCGTCGACACGACGCAGCGGTCCGAGGCGTACATCGGGTGCAGCGGCTCGATGGCTAGCCGGACCCCGCGCTCGGCGGCGTACGGGCCGAGCTCCGCGAGCGCGTCGGCGATCCGCTCCCGCGCGCCGTGCAGGTCCTTGCTGCCTTCGGGGAGGCCGCCGGAGACCAGGACGAGGGTGTCCGTGCCGAGGGCGGCGGCCTCGTCGACGGCCGCGCGGTTGTCGTCGAGGGCCCGCACGCGCGCGTGCGGGTCGATCGCGGTGAGGAAGCCGCCCCGGCACAGCGTGGTGACGGCGAGCCCCGCGTCCCGTACGAGCTTCGCCGCGGCCTCGACCCCGTACGTCTGCACGGGCTCGCGCCACAGGCCGACGCCCGGGACCTCCGACTCGGCGCAGGCCGCGACGAGTTCTTCGAGGCCTAGCTGCCTGACGGTCATCTGGTTGATGGAGAAGCGGTCGAGGGCGTGGCTCACTGGTCGACTCCGTACACGCTGAGCAGGGACTTCATCCGGGTCTCGGCAAGGGCGGGGTCCGGGAACAGACCGAGGCCGTCGGCGAGTTCGTAGGCGCGCGCGAGGTGCGGGAGCGGGCGGGCCGACTGGAGGCCGCCGACCATCGTGAAGTGGGACTGGTGGCCCGCGAGCCAGGCGAGCAGGACGACGCCCGTCTTGTAGAAGCGGGTCGGCTTCTCGAAGAGGTGCCGGGACAACTCGACCGTCGGGTCGAGCAGTTCACGGAACTTGGCGGTGTCCCCCGTGTCGAGGACGCGCACCGCCTCGGCCGCGAGCGGGCCCAGCGGGTCGAAGATGCCGAGGAGCGCGTGGCTGAAGCCCTGCTCGTCGCCCGCGATCAGCTCGGGGTAGTTGTAGTCGTCCCCCGTGTAGCAGCGCACGCCCCGCGGGAGGCGGCGGCGCAGCTCGACCTCGCGCCGGGCGTCCAGGAGCGAGACCTTGATGCCGTCGACCTTGTCGGGGTGCGCGGCGATGACGTCCAGGAACGTCTCCGTGGCGGCGTCGAGGTCCGGCGAACCCCAGTAGCCCTCCAGGGCAGGGTCGAACATCGGGCCGAGCCAGTGCAGGATGACGGGCTCGGATGCCTGGCGCAGCAGATGCCCGTAGACGTCGAGGTAGTCCTCGGGTCCGGACGCCGCGGCCGCCAGGGCCCGCGAGGCCATGAGGATCGCCTGCGCGCCCGTCCCCTCCACGAGCGCGAGCTGTTCCTCGTAGGCCGCGCGGACCTCGGCGAGCGTGGCGGGCCCGGTCAACTGGTCGGTGCCCACCCCGCACGCGACGGCACCTCCGGCCGATCTGGCCTCGGCGGTCGAGCGCCTGATCAGCTCGGCCGCGCCCGCCCAGTCGAGGCCCATGCCGCGCTGGGCGGTGTCCATGGCCTCGGCGACGCCCAGGCCGTGCGCCCACAGATGACGGCGGAACGCGAGCGTCGCGTCCCAGTCGACGGCGGCCACGTCGGGGCCGGCGTCGGCGAACGGGTCGGCGACGACGTGCGCCGCCGAGAAGACGGTCCGCGACACGAGCGGCGCGCCCGTGGTGAAGGAGGCCGGCTCGGCGCGCGGGGTGTAGTCGCGCAGCGAGCCGCCGGGGCCGGGGAGTCGGATCGTCACAGCGCGATCTCCGGGACGTCCAGGCGGCGGCCCTCGGCCGACGACTTCAGGCCGAGCTCGGCGAGCTGCACCCCACGGGCGCCGGCGAACAGGTCCCAGCGGTAGGGCGCGTCGGCGTACACGTGCTTGAGGAACAGCTCCCACTGCGCCTTGAAGCCGTTGTCGAACTCCTGGTTGTCGGGGACCTCCTGCCACTGGTCGCGGAAGGAGTACGTGGCCGGCAGGTCCGGGTTCCATACGGGCTTCGGGGTCGAAGCGCGGTGCTGGACACGGCAGTTGCGCAGCCCGGCGACGGCGGAGCCCTCGGTGCCGTCCACCTGGAACTCGACGAGCTCGTCCCGGTTGACCCGTACCGACCAGGAGGAGTTGATCTGCGCGACGGCGCCGCCGTCGAGCTCGAAGATGCCGTACGCCGAGTCGTCGGCCGTCGCGTCGTAGGGCTTGCCGCCCTCGTCCCAGCGCTGCGGGATGTGCGTCGAGGCCAGCGCCTGCACGCTGGTCACGCGGCCGAACAGCTCGTGGAGCACGTACTCCCAGTGCGGGAACATGTCGACGACGATGCCGCCGCCGTCCTCCGACCGGTAGTTCCAGCTCGGCCGCTGCGCCTCCTGCCAGTCGCCCTCGAAGACCCAGTAGCCGAACTCGCCGCGCACGGACAGGATCCGCCCGAAGAAGCCGCCGTCGATGAGGCGCTTGAGCTTGAGCAGGCCCGGCAGGAACAGCTTGTCCTGGACGACGCCGTGCTTGATGCCCTTCGCCTTCGCCAGGCGGGCCAGTTCGAGCGCGCCGTCGAGGCTCGTCGCCGAGGGCTTCTCCGTGTAGAGGTGCTTTCCGGCGGCGATGGCCTTCTTGAGCGCCTCCTCGCGGGCGGACGTGACCTGTGCGTCGAAGTAGATGTCGATCGTGTCGTCGGCGAGGACGGCGTCGAGGTCGGTGGAGACGTTCGCCGGGTCGAGGCCGTGCTGCTCGGCGAGCGCGAGCAGCGCGTGCTCGCGGCGGCCGACGAGGACCGGCTCCGGCCACAGCACCGTGCCGTCGCCGAGGTCGAGGCCGCCCTGTTCGCGCAGGGCGAGGAGGGAGCGGACGAGGTGCTGGCGGTAGCCCATGCGCCCCGTCACCCCGTTCATGGCGATGCGCACCGTCTTGCGTGTCACGTGAGTCCCTTCGTACGGACGCCGATGGAGAACACGCTCGTCGTAGCAAGCGCTTTCTACACGGGAAGAAGCTAGCCTCTGCACAGCCGGTCGGACAAGACCGGGGGCTGATGAAACGGGACAGCAAGGCCGTACGTCCGGACGGCCGCCCGGACGGCCGACCGGAGGATGATGCGATGACCGTGACCCTGGCGGACGTGGCGGCCCGCGCCCAGGTCTCCCCCGCCACCGTGTCCCGCGTGCTGAACGGCAACTACCCCGTGGCCGCGGCCACGCGCGAGCGGGTGCTGCGCGCGGTGGACGACCTCGACTACGTGCTGAACGGGCCCGCGAGCGCTCTGGCCGCCGCCACCTCCGACCTGGTCGGCATCCTCGTGAACGACATCGCCGACCCGTTCTTCGGGATCATGGCCGGAGCCGTGCAGTCCGAGATCGTGGGGCCCGGCGGACGCGCGGGCGGCGAGCGGCTCGCGGTCGTGTGCAACACCGGCGGGTCGCCCGAGCGCGAACTCACCTATCTGACGCTCCTCCAGCGCCAGCGGGCGGCGGCCGTCGTCCTCACGGGCGGCGCCGTCGAGGACGCCGAGCACGCCAAGGCGATCTCCGGGAAGCTGCGGCGCCTCGCGGACGCCGGGACCCGGGTCGTCCTGTGCGGGCGGCCGCCCGTGCCGGACGCGGACGCGGTGGCGCTCGCCTTCGACAACCGCGGCGGCGGCAAGGCCCTCACGGACCACCTGCTCGACCTCGGCCACCGCAGGATCGGCTACATCGCGGGCCCCGAGGAACGGACGACGACCCGCCACCGCCTCGAAGGGCACCGCGCGGCGCTGGCGGCGCGGGGCGTGCCCGACGACGCCGGGTGGACCGTGCACGGCCCGTACGACCGGCGGTCCGGTTACGAGGCGACGGTCGAACTCCTGCGCCGCGAGCCGTCGTTGACGGCCGTGGTCGCCGCGAACGACACGGTGGCGCTCGGCGCGTGCGCCGCGTTGCGAGAGGCGGGCCTGAGCATTCCGGGGGACGTATCGGTGGCCGGCTTCGACGACCTGCCGTTCAGCGTGGACGCGGTACCGGCACTGACGACGGTCCGGCTGCCGCTGGCGGAGGCGGGGGCCCGCGCGGGGCGGATCGCGATGGGCCGGGAGGCGGCTCCCGCCGGAGGAATGGCTGTGGTCCAGGGGGAGTTGATGGTGCGGGGGTCGACCGGGGTGCCGTCCTCGGGTGCGGACGCGTGAGCGGGGCCCGACGCGTGAGCGGGGCCCGACGCGTGAGCGGGGCCCGACCGGAAATCTGCCTGCCCGGGCCGGGCGGAGGCGCCCGGCCCGTCGCCTGTGCCCCGCACGTGGTGCCTGTCACCCGCCCGCCCTACGCCCGCCCGGCGCGCCCTTGACCCCGGCCCGGGGCCCGGTAGCGTCCCCGCCATGAAACTGGCTTTCTCCACGCTCGGGGTTCCCGGGCTTCCCCTCGCCGATGTCGTCCGGCTCGCCGGCGATCACGGGTATCACGGTGTCGAGCTGCGCGCCCACCCCGAGGAACCCGTACACCCGGGGCTCGGGCTCGCCGAACGGGCCGACGCCGCCGCCGAGTTCAAGGCCGCCGGGGTCGAGATCCTCGGGCTCGCCGGGTACGCGCGGGTGGCCGCTCCCGGCGAGGACGAACCCGTGATCACGGAGATCAGGTCACTCCTCGAACTCGCCCGCGACGTCGGAGCGCCCTACGTACGCGTCTTCCCGGGCGGCGGAACGGAGCAGAGCAGCGACCAGGCCGACGCCACGGCCGCCCGGCGCCTGGGCACCGCCGCCGAGTACGCCGCGGACCTCGGCGTCCGCATCCTCCTGGAGACGCACGACTCCCACCGCACCGGAGCCGACGCGACGCGCGTGCTCGGCACGGTCGGACACCGGCAGGTCGGCGCCCTGTGGGACGTCATGCACACGTGGCTCGGCGGCGAGCAGCCCGTTCAGTCGTACGCGGCGCTGTCCCCGCACCTGGGCTACGTACAGGTGAAGGACATCGCGGGCGCCGACGACACGACGCCGCTCGCGCTGGGCGCGGGCGTGCTGCCGCTCACCGAGGTCGTGGACGTCCTGTGCCGCGAGGGCTGGGACGGGTGGCTGTGCTGGGAGTACGAGAAGCGCTGGTACCCGGACGCCGCCCCGCTGCCCGGGCTTCTGACGGCCGGGCGTGAGCATCTCGCCCGGCTGCTCAACGAGTCGGCGTAGACGGCTGTCCGAACACCTTCGCGAACGCCTCGTGGAAGTCGGGGAACGTCTTCCGCACGCACCCCGGGTCGTCGAACGTGACGCCGCCCGGGATCCGCAGGCCCGTCACCGCGAAGGACATCGCGATGCGGTGATCCCCGTACGTGGTGATCTCTGCCGGGGCCGGGGTGCCCGGCTGGATCTCGATCCAGTCGGGTCCCGTCGCCACCGTCACCCCGAGCGCGCGCAGGTTCTGCGCGCAGGCATCCAGGCGGTCGCACTCCTTGACGCGGGTGTTGTGGACGTCCTCGATACGGACCGGGCCGCTCGCGTACGGCGCGATCGCGGCGAGGGTCGGCATCGTGTCGGAGATGTCCCGCATGTTGACGGTGACGCCGGACAGGCCCGCGGGGCCGGGGGCGGTGACCGTGGTGCGGTCCGCCGTCGTCGTCACCCCGGCGCCCATGCGCCGCAGTACGTCGACGAACCCCAGGTCGCCCTGGAGCGCGTCCTTCCCGAGCCCTTCGACGGTGACCTCGCCGCCGGTGACGGCCGCCGCCGCGAAGAAGTAGCTGGCGGTCGAGGCGTCGGGTTCGATCGCGTAGGTGGTGGCGCGGTAGCCGCCGGGCGCGACCGTGAACACGCCGCCTTCGCGGGTGACTTCGGCCCCGAAGCTGCGCATCATCGCGAGGGTGATCTCGATGTACGGCGCCGAGACCAGGTCGGTGACCGTGATGCGCAGGCCGGTCCTGGTCAGCGGGCCGAGCAGCAGGAGCGCGGTGAGGTACTGGGAGGACTGGCCCGCGTCGAGGGTGACGTCGCCGCCCCGGACCCCGCCCGCCGTGACCGTGAGCGGATGGTGCCCCTCGGCCTCCTCGTGACGGAGGTCCACGCCCAGGTCGCGCAGGGCCCTGGTGAGCGGCGCGAGGGGGCGGCGGCGCATCTGGGGCGAGGCGTCGAAGCGGTACGTACCGTGCGCGGCGGCCGCCGTGAGCGTGGGCAGGAAGCGAGAGGTGGTCGCGCCGTCCCGGCAGTACACGTCGGCGTCCGTGGTGGCGGGGCCCGTCGGGCGGCCCTCGATGTGCCAGGCGTCCGGGCCGCGTTCGACGCCGTAGCCGAGCCGGAGCAGTCCTTCGGCGAAGCCCTCGGTGTCGTCGGAGCTGAGGGGGCGCACGAGGGTGGTGGTGCCCTGCGCGGCCGCGGCGAGGAACAGGGCCCTCGCCGTCACGGACTTGGAACCGGGGATCTCAACGACTGGCATGCGCTTCATGGTCCTCGACGGGCAGTGCGGGCGCCGGAGTGTCCACACGCTGGACGACCCGGTTCCGGGGAGCGGGCGCCAGCGATGCGAGGGCGACACCGCCGACGAGCAGCGCGGCGGCGCACCAGCGCAGAGGGCTGACGCTCTCGCCGAGGAAGAGCGCGGCGGACGACATCCCGAACACCGGGACGAGCAGCGTGAACGGGGCGACCGACGAGGCGGGGTGGCTGCGCAGCAGGAAGGTCCAGGCGCCGAAGCCGAAGAGCGTGGTGACCCAGGCGACGAACGCGATGATGCCGGCGCCGGTCCAGTCGAGCGAGGCGAGCGCCCGGGTGTCGCGGTCCCAGCCCTCGAAGGCGAGGGAGAGCGCGAGCAGCGGCAGGACGGGGACGGCCGACGTCCACACCATGAAGGTGAAGGGGGCGGACGGCGCCGCCTTGCGGGTGAGGACGTTCGAGACGCCCCAGCCGACGGCGGCCACCACGACGAGCGTGAAGCCGAGCAGGGGGCCGCTCGCGCCTTCGTCGGCGGCCGCGACGCCGATCCCGGCGAGCGCGACGACCATGCCGGCCAGGCGGATACGGCCGGGCCGCTCGCCGAGTGCGACGAAGGCGAACAGGGCGGTGAACACGGCCTGGATCTGCAGGACGAGGGAGGAGAGCCCGGCGGGCATCCCCTGGTTCATGCCGACGAAGAGCAGGCCGAACTTCATGACTCCGAGGGCCAGTCCGACGCCGATCACCCATCCCCAAGCTCTCAACTTCGATCGAGCAGGGGAGACCCCATCCCAGGCGACCTTGGGCCGCCCCACGAAGAACACCGCGGGCAGTGCCGCGACGAGGAAGCGCAGGGCCGAGAAGAGCAGCGGCGGGAAGTGGTCGAGGCCTACCTCGATGATGACGAAGTTGACGCCCCAGATGGCGGTGACGAGGACGGCGAGCGCGATGTGGGACGGGCGCATGGGGAGCGTAGGAGCCATGCGTCGAGGATCACCGGGCACGACCGTGTAGCACCAGCGCGAATGTCTGCATGGTTGAATTCAGTAACGCTAATGAATGCCCCCTGACTCCGCCCCAGACCCACCGGGAGGCCGGCATGCTCGATCTCCAGCGGCTGCGCGCGCTGCACGCCGTCTCCGTGCACGGCACCGTCGGGGCCGCCGCGGCGGCGCTCGGCTACACGCCGTCCGCGGTCTCGCAGCAGATCTCCAAGCTGGAGCGGGAGACGAGGACCGTGCTCCTCGAACGGCACGGGCGGGGCGTCCGCCTCACTGACGAGGCCCTCGAACTCGCCCGTACGGCACAGGACTTGATGGTCATCGTCGAGCGCGCCGAGACCGATCTGGAGGAGCGGCGCGGGCTCCCGGCCGGGCGGCTGACGATCGCCGCGTTCGCCTCGGCGGCGCGCGGCCTGCTGCCGTCCGTCCTCGCGGATCTCGCCGTACGGCATCCCGCGCTGGAGGCCCGGCTCACGGAGGTCGACCCGCATCTGTCGGTCGACCTGGTCGCCAAGGGGGCCGTCGACCTGGCCGTCGCGCACGACTGGGACATCGCGCCGCTGCCGGCCCCCGCCGGCGTGGAGCAGGCCGCCATCGGGGACGACCTGTGCGACCTGCTCGTGCCGGCCGGGCATCCGCTCGCGGGACGTCACGCGGTGCGCCGCGAGGAGCTCGGCGGCGAGCGGTGGGTGTCACAGCCGCCGGGGCGGGTGTGCCACGACTGGCTGGTGCGGACGCTGCGGGCGGCGGGCTTCGAGCCCGACATCAGGCACCAGGCCGAGGAGAACCCGACGCTGACCGCGCTCGTCGCGGCCGGGCTCGGCGTCGCGCTGATCCCCCGCCTCGGCCGCGGCCCGCTGCCGGACGGCGTCGTCGCGGTACCGCTGGACCCCATGCCCGTACGGCACTTGTACGCACTGTGGCGGACAGGGGCGTCGCGCAGGCCGGCCATCGCGGAGGCAGTACGGACGCTGCGGGAGCGGTGGGGCGAGGTCACCCGGGAGCCGGAACAGACGGAACAGACGGATCAGGCCCGCTGACCGGTGCTCAGGAGCGGTGCCGCTCCCCTGATTTCACCGGCGCCCCACTTTCCGGCAATCCCCGGGAAGCGGGGAACCCGCCCGCGTACCGCTCCGTCAGAACGGCATGCTGCCGGAGAGTCTCCGCAGAGCGGTGTCGGCCTCGCTGCTGGCTGCGAATGCTGACCACCCTCTCCGCCGCCTGCGGCCGGCAGCACGCCGTCACCGGCGCGCCCCCCTCCTTTGCGCCGGTGACGGCCCCTCCCCCGACCCTTCTGCCGCCCCGGCTGCGCGCACCCTTGACTGGCAGAAACTTTCCGGATAATCGTGACCCTCGGAAGATTCTTTCAGGGTATGGATCACCAGTTCTCCTCCGGAAGGAGTGCGCACGTGCACCACAACCTGTCCAGACGCACCCTGCTCGCCGCCGCCACCGCGGGCGCCGCCGCGGTCACCCTGTCCGGCGTCCCGGCCCAGGCCGACGACGCGTCACGCCAGGACAAGGACGCGCAACTCAAGCAGCTCATCTCCCGGATGAGCCTCGAGGAGAAGGTCGGCCAGCTCTTCGTGATGCGGGTCTACGGCCACTCCGCCACCGACCCCGACCAGGCCGACATCGACGCCAACCTCGCCGAGATCGGCGTCCGCACCGCGGCCGAACTGATCGACAAGTACAAGCTCGGCGGCATCATCTACTTCACCTGGGCGCACAACACCCGCGACCCGCACCAGATCGCCGACCTCTCGAACGGCATCCAGCGCGCGGGCCTCGCCCAGCCGAGCCGTATCCCGCTGCTCATCTCCACCGACCAGGAACACGGCATCGTCTGCCGCGTCGGCGAGCCCGCGACGCTCTTCCCGGGCGCCATGGCCATCGGCGCGGGCGGCTCCCGCTCCGACGCCCGCACCCTGGGCCGGATCGCCGGCGCCGAACTGCGCGCGGTCGGCATCCGCCAGAACTACGCGCCCGACGCCGACGTGAACATCAACCCGGCCAACCCGGTCATCGGCGTGCGCTCCTTCGGCGCCGACCCCGAGGCCGTCGCGGGCCTGGTCGCCTCCGAGGTCAAGGGCTACCAGAGCGCGGACATCGCCTCCACGGCCAAGCACTTCCCCGGCCACGGCGACACCGCCACCGACAGCCACTTCGGCTTCCCGATCATCACGCACACGCGCGAGCAGTGGCAGAAGATCGACGCGCCGCCGTTCAAGGCCGCGATCGCCGCGGGCATCGACTCGATCATGACCGCGCACATCATGGTCCCCGACCTCGACGGCTCGGGCGACCCGGCGACGCTCTCGCACCCGATCATGACGGGCATCCTGCGCCAGGAACTCGGCTTCGAGGGCCTCATCGTCACCGACTCCCTCGGCATGCAGGGCGTACGCGACAAGTACGGCGACGACCGCGTGCCGGTGCTCGCCCTGAAGGCGGGCGTGGACCAGCTCCTCAACCCGCCCTCCCTGGAGGTGTCCTGGAACGCCGTCCTGAACGCCGTGAAGAGCGGTGAGCTGGCGGAGGCGCGCCTCGACGAGTCGATCCTGCGCGTCCTGCGCCTCAAGGAGAAGCTGGGTCTGTTCGACGAGCCGTACGTCACCGGCCGCGGCGTCGACAAGACCGTCGGCACCCGCGACCACCTGGCCGCCGCCGACCGCATCGCCGAGGCCACCACGACGCTCCTGCTCAACAAGAACGGGCTGCTCCCGCTGTCGCGCCGCACCCACAAGAGCATCCTCGTGGTCGGCGCCGACCCGGCCTCGCCCTCCGGCACGACGGGCCCGCCGACGACGACACTCGGCCAGGCCCTGACCGAACTCGGCTTCACCGCCACGGTGTTGTCGACCGGGACGGCGCCGAACCAGGCGAAGATCGACGGGGCGGTCGCCGCCGCTCAGGGCAAGGACGCGGTCCTGGTCGGCACGTACAACGTCACGGCGGGCAGCGCTCAGCAGCGGCTCGTGAACGCCCTGGCCGCCACCGGCGTCCCGGTCGTCGCGGTCGCGATCCGCAACCCGTACGACATCGCGCAGGTGCCCGGCGTCGGGGCCTCGCTCGCCTCGTACTCGTGGACCGACGTCGAGCTGCGGGCCGCGGTCCGGGTGATCGCCGGCCGGGCCAGGCCGCGGGGCAAGCTGCCCGTGCCGGTGCAGCGGGCCGACGATCCGACGCAGGTGCTGTACCCGATCGGCTACGGGTTGTCGTACTAGACGTACGCCGCACACCCGGCGCACCACCCCCAAGTGGCCCAAACCACCCTGCACGCCTGGCGTGCGCCCGCCCCGGCGGGTCACGCTGGGGTGTGTATCGGGGGGATTGCCATGCTTGCGTGGAACAGGGCGCGGTGGGCGGGGGCGGTGTGCGCGGCGTTGCTCGCCATGATGCTCGCGGCGTGTCAGGGGTCGCCGGATTCGGGGTCCGGCGGACCTTCGCCGGGGGCCAGCCGGTCGCCGTCGGGGTACGGGGCGGTGTTCCTCGCCGTGGACGAGTGCAGCTCGCGGGGGCGCAACACGTTCACCGAGGTGCCGTGCAGGAGCGAGCGGGCGGTGGCGCGGGTCACCGCCCGCTACGACGGAAAGGTGGCGGACGGGCCGACGTGCCCGGCCCGCACCGACTTCGTCCTGCACATCAGCGAGGACCGGCCCTCGGCGGACGGGAGCGACAGAACCGCCGCCGGGGAGATCCCGCAGGGCTACGCCTGCATGCGCAACCTGGAGCCGCCGCACCCCGGGGATCCGGGGGGCGGCGGCGGGCCCCGCACGATCGTCGGGGACTGCGTGTACGCGGCGGGCCGCGGCCAGGTCCGCGAGACCGCCTGCGACGGCTCCGGCAAGGAGAAGCCCCAGTACCGGGTGGCCGCCGCGGCGGTCGACCGCGCCAAGTGCCCTGCGCTCACGGCGTTGTACGTGACGCTGGGCGGGTCCGAACCGGTGGGATGCGCGGTCCGGGTGTAGTTCAGCTTGATCCAGACGAGAGGCCTTACGGCCGCAGGGTCAGCTCGCGCTGGACGTCACGCTTGTCGAGCCTGGCGTCGTACGGGGCCAGCGGCTTGGCGGCCTGCGCGGCGGGGGCGGAGACGCCGGCCCACTTCAGGATCCGCTCCGTGGCGAACGTCTTGTCGTCGGCGTTCAGACCGGCGACGTTCGCCCCGTGGTTGGCGCCGGGGGCGGTGAGCACGTACGAGTCCGTCGAGCCCTTGCCGGGGCGGAACCGCTCGGCGCCCCACGGGTCGTTGGAGCCGTAGACGTACAGCATCCGCGTCGCGTGGTGGCGCACCCAGGAGTCCACGTCGCGCATCGCCGACGGCTGGAACTTCATCGGGATGGAGCGCGGCACGAAGTTGCGCGGCGGCTGGTAGCCGTAGCGCGACAGGTCGCCCAGCCAGGGCTGCTTGATGTCGGGCGAGCCGAGCTGCGTACCCGCCTGGTAGTAGTACGGCGTGTACGTGGCGAGGCTCTGGTCCGCGTACGAGGACCAGCCGCCGACCGCGTCGACGTAGTCGAAGAGCGCCTGGTCCGTGACCGTCGCGGCGTCGGGCACCTCGGCGCACGCCGTCTGCGACGGCTGGTACTGCCAGAAGCCCCACACCAGGTCGAGGACGGTGGCCTCGTAGGCCTTGTCCAGCGAACCGACCGTGTCCACCGTGTAGTTGTTGGCCTTCAGGTACTCCGCGTACTTCTTCTCCAGGGCGTCGCGGCGCACCAGCGTCTCGCGCTGCACGTTCTGCAGCGCCACGCGGCAGTCCTTCGGGCCGACCGTCTTGAAGAAGTCGTCGTACGCCGAGTCCTCCTTGTTCACGACGTCGTTCGGCGCGACGTACGCGACGACGCCGTCCATGTCGCGCGGGTAGAAGCGCTCGTAGTACGTGGCCGTCATGCCGCCCTTGGAACCGCCGGTGGTCAGCCAGTTCTTGCCATAGACCGGCTTGAGGGCCTGGTAGATGGCGTGCTGGTCACTGGCCGCCTGCCAGATGTCGAGCTTGGACCAGTCGGCCGGGGCGGGCCGGGACGGGGTGAAGTAGCGGTACTCCACGGAGACCTGGTTGCCGTCGACGATGCGGGTCGGTTCGCTGCGGCTGGGGTTCGTGGAGACGTTGTAGCCGCTGGTGAACATGACCGTGGGGCGGCTGACGTCCTTGTGCAGCACGGTGATGCGCTGCTGGAAGGTGCCCTTGGACGGGTGCCGGTGGTCGACCGGCTGGGTGTAGTTGAGGACGAAGTAGCGGTAGCCGGTGTAGGGCTTCTCCTCCACCAGGCTCATGCCGGGTATGGCGAGGAGCCGGTCCTTGATGTCGGTAGTGGTGTCGGCGGCCGCCGGCCGGGCCTGAGCGGCGGTGGCCGCTGTGGCCGTACTCACGGTGCCTATCAGCACCACGAGCGCCAGCAACCATCTCAGCGCATTGCGCATGCATACTCCCCTGTAGAACACAGATGCGCACCGGAACCTAGCGGAGGAACATCTGTTCTGTCAGGGGTTCTTGATGTTCTGTGAGCGCACGGAGCGCTCGGGGCGCGCGTTCAGCAGAGGATCCAGCCCGAGCTCACCGACGCCCGGCCGACCGCGCCCCTCACCCACACGCAGCGGTGGCCCGTGTGGACGGTCACCGGGCCCGCGTGGTGGGTGTAGCGCCCGCTGTCCTGAACCGGCCTGCTGCCGCGCGCCTGCACGCTGACCGACATCTTCTGCCGTACGCCGTCGCGCTTGGTGAGGGTGATCGCGCAGAGGTAGTTGCCGCTGCGGTAGAGGACCGTCCTGCCGGTGGAGAACGGCAGAGTGCGCACCTTGTGGCCGGGGCAGATCGCCGCGGCCTGGGCCGTGCCGACGGCCGGCCCCGCGAGGGCCAGCAGCGCCGACGAGGTCAGTACTGCTGCCGCGGCCGCCAGCCGTCTGCGTATGCCGCCCTCGCTCATGCCTCCACCCACCGTCGCCCCTCCAGTCACGTGTGCCACAGCGTACTGATGAACGGACGCGACACACAGGGCCGGTGGTTGCGCTGATCCCGCCCCGGTGGCTGCGCTGATCCCGCTGTCACAGCGAAGAGCTGATCTCCGCCTCGGGCTCGGGCTCGCCGGCGAAGGTCCGCCACAGCTCGGCGTACTGCCCGCCGAGCGCGAGGAGCTCGGCGTGCGTGCCGTCCTCCGCGACGCGCCCGTCGGCCATCACCACGACCCGGTCGGCGCGGGCCGCGGTGGTGAGGCGGTGCGCGACGACGAGGGTCGTGCGCTTGCCCGCTATCCGGTCCGTGGCCTGGTTGACCTGGGCCTCCGTGGCGAGGTCGAGCGCGGCGGTCGCCTCGTCGAGCAGCAGGATGTCGGGGTCGACGAGCTCGGCGCGGGCCAGGGCGATCAACTGCCGCTGCCCGGCCGACAGGTTGCGGCCGCGCTCGGCGACCTCGTGGAGGTAGCCGCCCTCAAGGGTGGCGATCATCTCGTGCGCGCCGACCGCGCGGGCCGCCGCCTCCACCTGGGCGTCGGTCGCGTCGGGGCGGCCGTAGGCGATGGCGTCGCGCACGGTGCCCTGGAAGAGGTACGCCTCCTGCGGTACGACGCCGAGGCGGTGGCGGTAGCTCGTCAGGTCGAGGGCGCGCAGGTCGGTGCCGTCGACGGTGACGCGGCCCGCCGTCGGGTCGTAGAAGCGGGCGACGAGCTTGACGAGGGTCGACTTGCCCGCGCCGGTCTCGCCGACGAAGGCGACGGTCTGCCCGGCGGGGATGCGCAGGGCCACGTCGCTGAGCGCCGCCTCCTGTTCGTCCGCGGCCCCGTACGCGAAGTCCACATCCTCGAAGGCGATCTCGCCGCGCAGGGAGAGGACGTCGAGGGGTTCCTCGGCGTCCTTCGTGGACGTCGGCTCCTGGAGCAGCTCCTGGATGCGGCCGAGCGAGACGGTGGCCTGCTGGTAGCCGTCGAAGACCTGGGAGAGCTGCTGCACGGGTGCGAAGAACAGGTCGATGTAGAGGAGGTACGCGACGAGCGCGCCGGTCGTCAGGGTGCCCGCCTCGACGCGGCCCGCGCCCACCATCAGGACCGCGGCCGCGGCGACGGACGACAGGAACTGCACGAACGGGAAGTACACCGAGATCAGCCACTGGCCGCGGATACGGGCGCTGCGGTAGGCGCCGCTGCGCTCGGCGAACCGCTCGGCACCCGAGCGCTCACGCCGGAACGCCTGCACGATCCGCAGCCCGGCGACGGACTCCTGGAGGTCGGCGTTGACCACCGAGACGCGCTCACGGGCGAGTTCGTACGCCTTGACGCTGGAGCGGCGGAAGAAGAACGTGCCGACGATCAGCGGCGGCAGCGTCACGAAGACGACCAGGGCGAGCTGGACGTCGATGACGAGGAGCGCGCCCATGATGCCGAAGAACGTGACGACGGAGACGAAGGCGGTGACCAGGCCCGTCTGGAGGAACGTCGACAGGGCGTCCACGTCGGTCGTCATCCGGGTCATGATGCGCCCGGTCAGCTCCCGCTCGTAGTAGTCGAGGCCGAGCCGCTGGAGCTGGGAGAAGATCTTCAGGCGCAGCGAGTAGAGGACCCGCTCGCCGGTGCGTCCCGTCATGCGGGTCTCGCCGATCTGCGCGCACCACTGGACGAGGACGGTGACCAGGCCGAGCCCGGCGGCCGCCCACACGGCGCCGAGCGCGAGCTGCGAGACGCCCTCGTCGATGCCGTGCCGGATCAGCACGGGGAGCAGCAGGCCCATGCCGGCGTCGAGGGCGACGAGCACGAGGCTGATCAGCAGGGGCGCGCCGAATCCGCGCAGCAGGCGGCGCAGCCCGTACGACTCCTCGGCCGTGACCGCGCGCGCCTCGTCGATGTCCGGGACGTCGGTCGCGGCGGGCAGGGCGTCGACCTGCGCGAGCAGTTCGGGCGTCGCAGGCATCCCGGCGAGCGCCGGATCCTTGGCGTTCTTCGCCTCGCGATCACCCGTCCACAGGGTGGGGGTGATGCCTCGCTCGGCGTCGAACTCGGCGTCCAGCTCGTCGCGTACGGAGGTGTCCTCGTCGGGGAGCGCGGGCGCGATGTGGCCCGGCGAGACCCCGCCGAGCTCGTCGGGGTCGGTGAGCAGGCGCCGGTAGAGGGCCGATCCGGCCTCCAGCTCCTCGTGGGTGCCGATCGCGGCGAGGCGCCCGCCGTCCAGGACGGCGATGCGGTCGGCGAGGCCGAGGGTGGAGCGGCGGTGGGCGATGAGGAGGGTGGTGCGGCCGGCCATGACGCCGCGCAGCGCCTCGTGGATCTCGTGTTCCACGCGCGCGTCGACGGCGGACGTGGCGTCGTCGAGGACGAGGAGGCGGGGGTCGGTGAGGATCGCGCGGGCGAGCGCGATGCGCTGGCGCTGGCCGCCGGAGAGTGTGAGGCCGTGCTCGCCGACGGTCGTGTCGTAGCCCTCGGGGAGCTCGGCGATGAAGCGGTCGGCCTGGGCGGCGCGGGCCGCGGTCTCGATCTGCTCGTCGCTCGCGCCGGGGGCGCCGTACGCGATGTTCGCGCGGATGGTGTCCGAGAAGAGGAAGGAGTCCTCGGGCACGAGCCCGATCGCGGCCCGCAGCGAGTCGAGGGTCAGTTCGCGCACGTCGTGGCCGCCCACGAGGACGGCGCCGTGCGTGACGTCGTAGAAGCGCGGCAGGAGCAGCGAGACGGTGGACTTGCCGGAGCCGGAGGAGCCGACGACGGCGAGGGTCTGGCCGGCCGGGATCTCGAAGGACAGTCCGTCGAGTACGGCGCGGTCGGTGCCCTCGTACGAGAACGACACGGCGTCGAACTCGACGGTCGCGGGGGCGTCGGCGGGCAGTTCCTTCTTGCCGTCCTCGATGGACGGCTCCGTGTCGATCAGTTCGAGGACGCGTTCGACGCCGGCGCGGGCCTGCTGGCCGACGGTCAGGACCATGGCGAGCATGCGGACGGGGCCGACGAGCTGGGCGAGGTAGCTGGAGAACGCGACGAACGTGCCGAGCGTGATCTGGCCGCGGACCGCGAGCCAGCCCCCGAGCGCGAGCATCGCGACCTGGCCGAGGGCCGGCACGGCCTGGAGTGCGGGGGTGAACTTGGAGTTCAGGCGGATGGTGCGCAGGCGGCCGGCGAACAGCCGCCGCCCGACCTCCCTGAGCTTCCCGGTCTCCTGGTCCTCCTGCCCGAAGCCCTTCACGACGCGCACGCCGGAGACGGCCCCGTCCACGACACCGGCGACGGCGGCGGCCTGCGCCTGCGCGTACCAGGTGGCGGGGTGGAGCTTGGAGCGGCTGCGCTTGGCGATGAACCAGAGGGCGGGGGCGACGGCGAGCGCGACGAGGGTGAGCGGCAGGGACAGCCACGCCATGATCACGAGGGAGATCACGAAGAGCAGGACGTTGCCGATGGTCATCGGCAGCATGAAGAGCAGGCCCTGGATGAGCTGGAGGTCGCTGGTCGCCCGGCCGACGACCTGGCCGGTGGACAGCTCGTCCTGGCGCCGGCCGTCGAGCCGGGTGATCGTCCCGTACATCTCGTTGCGCAGGTCGTGCTGGACGTCGAGCGCGAGGCGGCCGCCGTAGTAGCGGCGGATGTAGGTGAAGACGTAGACGACGAGGGCGGCGCCGATCAGGGCGCCCGCCCACGGGCCCATGGAGCGGGTGTGGTCCTGGACCACGTCATCGATGATCACCTTGGTGATCAGCGGCACCAGCGCCATGACGGCCATGCCGCCCAGGGACGCGCCGAGCGCGAGCACGACGTCCTTCGGGTACCGCCACGCGTACCCGGCGAGACGCCGACCCCAGCCCCGTTGCTCCGCCACGTGTCCGCCTCCTGTTGTCCTGACCTGCCCAGAGGGCCAACGCGGAGACCGGCGGATTTCATCCCGCCGCAACAAAACGGGGAGCAGACCGGGACCAAGGTCCGAGCCGCCCTGGTCCTCAGGTCCCGGTTCCGTCAGTTCCCGGGCACGGCGACGAACGCCTCCTTGGGGGTGGTGGTCGGCGTGTAGCGGGACGCAGCAGGGGCGGTCGGCGTCAGATCCTTGTGGATCACCTTGGCCACGCCCTGGATCGTGTTCACGCCGTAACTCATCGTGCTGTTCCCGTGCGTGAGGACCGAGATCGTGTAGTCGTGGCCGCCGCCCTGGAACGCGCCGATGCTGTGCACGCGCCAGCCGTGCGTGGAGCGCTCCAGCCAGCCGTTCTTGACGTGCACGGCGACGGACGAGGGCGCGCCGGCCGGGGTACCCCACCGCTGCGACGAGACGACCTTCCCCATGAGCTTGAGGATGTAGGCGCGGGAGTTGTCACTGAGGACGGAGTTCTTGGCGGTGACCAGCGAGAGCAGCTTCTGCTCGTCCTGGACGTTGATCTGGGTCAGCCCCCAGTAGCCACCGGACCCCGGCACGGTCCGCGTCATCCCGGCGGCCTTCAGGAAGCCCTTCACCTTGGTGGTGCCGAGCTGCTTCCACAGCGATGTGGTGGCCGCGTTGTCCGACTTGGTGATCATGGCGGTGGCGAGGTTCGCCTCGCGCGTCGTCAGATACCGGTTGGTCTTCTTGGCATCCCAGAGCAGCGTGGCGAGAACGGTCACCTTCACGACACTGGCGGAGTCGTACGAGGACGTGGCCCGAAGCGAGCACGTGGTGTTCGTGGTCCGGTCGTAGAGCCCGACGGCGACGGTCCCCTTACGGCCGGCAAGGGCGGCGGTGATGTCCTTCTGCAGCTTGGCGGCGAGGCCTGCCTTGCCGGAGGTGCAGCTGGCCTGCGGGGTCGTCGCCGCGGCGGCGGGCGCGGCACCTGCGACGAGCGGCACGAGGACTCCGGCGGTCGCGAGGACCGCCGGGAGCACACGGGTGCGCAGGGATATTCGGTGAGTCATGTGGGTCCCCCCTGGAACGAAACGAGCACGCCTCGATCGAGCGCACTCGCCTCACATGACTCTTGGGTGGGGTCGAAGGGTTGTACGAGACGCGTTCACGAGACCAGGCTCGGCTGTTCCGATGCCCTTCGACCAATACGTCCGTGAAGTCCCCTCGATCTGGACTGATGAGAGGTCGTTTGATGGTGCCTGATTCGCTTCCGTTAAAGTCGCTCGCGAAGATAGAGGTACGGGGGGTTGCATCGCATGAGCGACAGCAAAACGGGCAACGGCACGTCAGGGAACACGGTGGAAGGGGACGACAAGCTTCCCGAACCGTCCCAGACGCAGCTTCCTATATCGCCGGACGAGGCAGCCAAGCACCACAGTCCCGCGACGGCAGGGCTGGCCACTGCGCCGCCCGCTGACAGCTATAGGGACCCGCTGGAAATCCAGCCGCTGCCGACGGGTGACCCACTCCTGCCCCGACCATCCCCTCTGCTGCCGCCGAAGGGCACCCCTGACCCGAACGGCAAGGATCGGCTGCGGATCGCGCCGTCCATCCTGCGCAAGGCGGCACACCACACGGACGAGGTCCACGAAGCCTTCTACAAGGCGGCGGCGTCACTCGAAGGGCCGGCACTCACAGCGGCGAAAGGACTGTCGGGCTGGGACTCGAAGCTCGGCATAACGCTTGCTCACAAGAACTGGGAGAAGCAGGCCGGTACGGTCACGGGCTGGCTGGCGCACATCGCAGCAAGCCTTCGGGGCAGCGCTGACAGCTACCACAAGACGGATGGCGCTGTTCGGGATGATCTGAACCAGGTGCGCCGCCCCAAGTCGAGTCTGGACGGTCTCTGAAATGCCCGCGTTCTACCGCGAGTTCATGGACGCGGACATCACGGGTCTGGACAGCCTCGCCGACCAGCTCAGCACCCTGCACAAGGACATCAAGGGTCTTCCGCAACGTGTCCATGGCGAGGTCCTCGTCCCGCTGCGCAACAAGGGGTACTGGGAGGGCGCTGCGGCCCCGTACGCCTGGCGGATGATTGACGACATGCAGCGGCAGATCGATGCGGCGGACAAGGTCGTCGAGGCCATGCGCGGAGTCGTCGAGGACGCCGTCGGTGAGGTGAAGGCCGTACGCCGCGATCTGGCGGCGGCGGTGAAGCACGCCACGGGCAAGGGGATGTACGTCGACGGGAATGGCGATGTCTCGCCCGACATCATCGACGGGATATGTAAGCCAATCGAAAAGGGCTCGGAGGACGAGCGGGCGATCAAGGCGGCCCAACGGGAGATTGCACACCTCTGCGGGCGTGCCGTAGCCGCTGACCGCAATCTTACCTTCAGCCTCATGTCCGACGTGGGACTCGGTGAGTGGTTCAACGACAAGCCGAAGCACACGAATATCGACACCACGGACAAGATCGGTGAGGACGAGTACAACGCGCTCGGTCGAGCCATGCAGGGCAAGGACCCCTACCCGCTGACGCAGGGCGACTCCCCATACTCACTCGGCGGGAACTGGGTCACAGGCGAGGGATCGCGCGACAAGGAATTCGCAGCGGGCGACAAGATGACGGAGCTGATCCGCTCCAGTGAGAGCATGAAGCAACTGCGCCTCGACACGTTGCACAAGTGGCGAACGGACGGAAACGACTCCGGAGCTGTGCACTATTCGATCTCCGAGAGCGGCAAGCTCGGCGCGTTCAAGAAACTCGTCACCACGGATATTCCCGCCATCGTCACCGGCGACAAGGACCACTTGGGGGAGGCGTTCGTCGGCTCGTACTCCCTCGGCTACGACGTCAAGGGCGAAGATCCGGACGGCTCACTTGTCGTCGAGTACACACTCGACAACTCGACGAGCAACGCATCGTTCTTGCACTACGTCGGCTACTACGACTGGCTGGAAAAGACGAACCGCGAGTCGGGACCGTTCTCCTCCGTCGACCAGAAGATCGTTTGGACCGAGCGCATCCCGGCCCAGTCGCACAAGGGGTCCCAGTGAACAAGAAACTTCTCTGTGCTGGGATCGCACTGGCCGCGCTTGCCGGCGGGCTGTTCGTGGGCTGCTCGTCGGATACGTTCGAGCGGTGCGTGCCGCGAAAGTCCGCGGAGGTCAGCTCGGCCGATCTTGAGGGCAGTTACCGGGGTTCGGGCGACGCTGACAGAACCACGATCACCCTCAAGACGACTCCTGGCCAGTTCGGCGGCACTATGACGGTGCGCAAATGGCCAAGCAGCGACTTCCCGAGGTACGGCAAGGACCAGACGTTCGACGGCTCGGGCACCTGGCAGGTCGACAAGACAGCCGACTCCGGTAAGTACCCGATGGTCCGACTCTCCTTCGACGAGCCGGATGCGCTCACCACTGTCAACACGGTCGACCTCCTTTCAATCGGTGTCGACTCGAAACGTACTGCCCTCTACGACGAGGCCGACCCGGACACGTGCCCGGCCTTCCGGTTGGAGCGCGGATAGCGCATGCCTGCGACCGAACCGCGTGATGCTTCGGCATACCTCATACGCGCACCGGCCACAGTCATATCCGGCGGAACGGATCAGTCCGCCGCACTGACGCCGTCATCCGCCTCACAGGCGTAGTCACCGTGGTCGGGAGCGGGGAGTCGCTCACCCCGGCTCAGCGCGATGCGGTGCACGTCGCGCAGCGACTCGGCCAATCGAGATGCCAGAAAGTGGAGTTGGGGCGCGGTGGTCTTGCCTCCCCCTTCGCCTTCGCCTTCGCCTTCGCCTTCGCCGAGGAGATCGGCAGCATGGTCGAGGAGTTCTTCGGCCATGTCGAGCTGAACAGACTCGACGTTGTCGGCTACGCGGGAGAGGTGGCTATGACTGTTGGCGGCGCCGTCACCGATGAGGTAGCAGGGGTTCCCGTCCAGGTTGGGCCAGGGCAGGAGGCGGGTCACGGTAACGGCTGTGGCGTCGTGGCTCTGGTAGATCACGCGACCACCTCGACACCGTGGATGCGGCGCGTGCCGATGTCTACGCCGTGCACGGCGAGCCATAGGGCGCGGCGGCGGGAGCGTTGGCGCTTCGCCTGCTCGTGTTGTTCGTGAGCGAGGTCGCGTCGCTCGTGGGCGAGGAGGTACGGGCGGACGAGTCGGGAGTCCTCGCCGCGGAGCGGGGCCATGTGCGGGGAGGGGCGGGGAGGGGACTGCGGGTTCGGGGCTGAGCGGCTCTCCGGCGTCCTGCCGGTGCCGCCCCGAGGCAGGGACGAGTAACCGCAGCATCGGCTCCACGAGGCGGGCGATATCGTGCAACACGTCTTCAACTCCTGGTTAGTTGAGGGCCATGCCCCCGGGCCGTCTCCAGCGGTCGCGGGGGTCTTCCGTTTCGGCCGAGATCGCTCGGCGCCTGTGCAAGAGGTAACCGCTCCGACACCCTCCGCAGGTACCGTTGGGAGACGGTGGGACCGTGAACACCGTGAACGCCGTCGTTGAATGCCGCGGAATCTGCCAGGAGTTGAGGACATGGCACGGAAGCGCACTCCCAATCCCGCCCTGCACAACCTGCTTGACCAGGCGAGATGGACCAGGACCCAGCTCGCACAGCAGGTGAACCGCCTTGGCCCCCAGGCAGGACTCGACCTGACGTACGACCGCACCGCAGTCGCGCACTGGATCGCAGGAGTCCAGCCAAAATCACAGGTCAGGGCGCTGGTCGTCGAAGCTCTTTCCGCGCGGCTCGGACGGCCGGTCACACACGCGGAGGCGGGCTTGGAGCCCGCACCGTCCCTCACGAGGTCTCAACAGGACAACACTGTCGAGGAGTTGATCGATCTCGGAAGGGCAACCATGGATCCGTCCCGCCGCAGCATGCTGGCTGCCACAGTCTTCTCCGCTGCTCTTTCCGTGTCCGCGTTCGCCCTACCCGCGCGGGCAGCAGACGAAGAAGTCACCCCTGGCAAGAAGACCGTTCGCATCGGCTCTTCACAGGTGCAGTCGATTCGCACCATGACCGAACGGATCGCGGACATCCTCGACGAACTCGGAGCCGGGCACGCGTTGCCCATGGCATCCGCGTTTCTCGTCAACACCGTCGGCCCCTGGCTACAGGCGCAGTCCACGGAATCGGTCCGCAGAGAAATGCTGGCAGCCGCATCCGATCTCACGTACCTGACCGGATGGATGGCGATGTACGAGAAGGCCCACGGCCTCGGACAGCGCTACTACGTCCAAGCCCTCGGCCTGGCCCGTGAGGCGGAGGACCACATCACCTACTCCAGGACCCTGCGCGGCATGTCCCTCCAGGCATCCAACCGGGGACACGGGCCAAAGGCTCTGGAGCTCGCGGACTCCGCAGCGGAAGCAGCACCCACGGCGGGCCCGCGTCTCGTGGCATTCCTGCGCGGTCAGCAAGCCCACTCCGCGTCCATGGTCGGATTCAGGCACGAAGCCCACGCCCGGCTCAAGGAGGCCGAGGACGCCCTGTCGAAGGCAGACAACCGCAGGGACGCGATCGGCGGCTACGACCAGACCGCCTATCTCTTCCACGTCTCCCATGTCCTGTACGAGGAAAAGGACTTCAAGGGCTCGATCAGGGCTCTCAAGCAGTCGATCCGGCTTCAGCCCCAGCAGGAACACCAAGGGCGCGTGCACGCCTACGCGGTCCTCGCGCAACGCCAGCTACGCCTCGGCCACCTCGACGCCGCCTGCGAGAGCTGGTCGCGGTTCCTGGACGAGTACGAACATGTCTCGTCCAACCGCGGTGACGATCACTTCCACACGATGCACGCAGACCTGCGCCGGCACCCAACTGCCCGCCCTGTACGCGAACTTGCGCTCCGAGCACGCGATGTGGCGGCAGCCAAAGCGGCCTAGGGACCGCAAACGCCAACGGCCCACGGAAAGACATCTCCCGGGGGCCGCCGCGTGAACGACCGATCGGCTGATCGCCTCAGCCCAGATGCGTAGGCGCGAACATCTTCAGCAGCGCCGGCAGCACCACGACCGAGGGACCCGGCGTCGCGAGTGCCTTCGTCAGGTCGTCGCGGAGGGTCTCGGGGGACGTCCGCACGCCGCTCACCCCGAACGACTCCGCCAGCGCCACGAAGTCCGGGCGGGAGAGTTCCGTTGCCGTGGCTTCGCCGAACGCGTCCGTCATGTACTCGCGCAGGATGCCGTAACCGCCGTCGTCCACGATCAGCCAGGTCACCGGCAGGTTGTACTGCTTCGCCGTGGCCAGTTCCGCGATCGAGTACATCGCGCCGCCGTCGCCCGACACCGCGAGGACCGGCTTCGACGGGTCGGCCGCGGCGGCGCCGAGCGCGGCCGGGAAGCCGTAGCCGAGGCCGCCCGCGCCCTGCGCCGAGTGCAGCGCTCCCGGCCACGCCGACCAGGCCCAGTAGGCGAGGATCGTCATGTCCCAGAAGGAGGGGGAGGAGGCCGGGAGTGCAGCCCTCACAGAACCCAGGATCTCGCGCTCGAAGGCCAGGTCCTGGCCGTCCAGGCGTTCGCGGACCGCGGAGAGAAGGGCCGCGACCCGCTCGGGAGCCGAAGGGTCGTGCCGCTCCGCGACCGTCTCCAGGAGCGCCGAGAGCGCCAGGCGCGCGTCCGCGTGGATGCCGAGCGCCGGGTGGTTGGACTCCAGCTTTCCGGCGTCCGCCTCGATCTGGATCACTCGGCCGCGCGGCGCGAACGTGTGGTAGTTCGAGGAGAGTTCGCCCAGGCCGGAGCCGACTACGAGCAGGACGTCCGCGTCTTCCAGGAGGTCCGTCGTGTGGCGGTCCTCCATCCACGACTGGAGCGAGAGCGGGTGCTCCCAGGGGAACGCGCCCTTGCCGCCGAAGGTCGTGACGACGGGGGCGTCGAGGCGCTCCGCGAGGGCTACCAGCTTGCCGCTCGCGTCCGACCGTACGACGCCGCCGCCCGCGATGATCACGGGACGCTCGGCGCGCGACAGCAAGTCGGCTGCCACAGCGGTCAGTTCGGGGCGGGGCACGAGGTCGCGCGGGGTCGCGTCCATCGCCGTGACGACCGGAAGGGTGGTGGCGGCCAGGAGTACGTCCTGCGGGATCTCCACCCAGACCGGGCCGTGCGGCGCGGTGAGGGCGGACTCCCAGGCGGCGGCGATCGCGGAGGGGATCTGCGACTGCGTCCGCACGGTGTGGACGGACTTGACCACGTCCCGGAACGACGCCTGCTGGTCCCGGAGTTCGTGCAGATAGCCGTGGCGTCCGCCGCCGAGCCCGGCGACCGGGATCTGGCTGCCGATGGCCAGGACCGGCGCCGACGCGGCCGCCGCCTCCTGGAGCGCGGCGAGCGACATCAGCGCGCCGGGGCCGGTGGAGAGCAGGAGGGGTGCGACCTCACCGGTCACGCGCCCATAGGCGTCGGCCGCGAAGCCCGCGTTGTTCTCCACGCGCAGGCCGACGTACCGCAGGTCCGAGCGGCGCAGCGCGTCGAACATGCCGAGCGCGTGCTGGCCGGGGAGCCCGAAGACGGTGGACGCGCCGAGGCCGTGCAGGGTCTCGACGACGAGGTCGCCGCCGTTGCGGCCGGGGGGAGGGTTCAGCGCGGCTGCGGTCTGCGCCTCGGTGGGCAGCAGTTCCAGGTCGTGGTCGTGGGTCATGGGTCCCTCGGGGCGTGGCGTGGTCGGTCGGGTGCGGCCCGGTGGTCGGGTTGTGCCCACCCGTCCCGCCCTGCGGAACGAATGCCCACAACCCGACTGGGACTACTTCGCCGCGCGGCTCTGCGCGATCTGGCGGGACATGATCGTCGTCAGCTCGTACGCGGTGTGCGAGGCGGCGACGGCGGTGATCTCCGCGTGGTCGTAGGCCGGGGCGACCTCGACGACGTCGGCGGAGACGAGGTTGCAGGACGACAGGCCGCGCAGGATCTCCAGGAGCTCGCGCGAGGTCATGCCGCCGGCCTCGGGGGTGCCGGTGCCGGGCGCGTGGGCCGGGTCGAGGCAGTCGATGTCGATGGAGATGTAGAGGGGACGGTTGCCGATGCGCTGGCGCAGCTGGTCGGCGACCTCGTCGGCGCCGCGGCGGTAGATGTCCGCCGAGGTGACGATGCCGAAGCCCATCTTCTCGTCATCGGTGAGGTCCTGCTTGCCGTACAGCGGGCCGCGCGTGCCGACGTGGGAGAGTGCCTCGGTGTCGAGGATGCCCTCCTCGACGGCCCGGCGGAACGGGGTGCCGTGCGTGTACTCGGCGCCGAAGTACGTGTCCCACGTGTCGAGGTGCGCGTCGAAGTGGAGCAGCGCGACCGGGCCGTGCTTCTTGGCGACGGAGCGGAGGAGGGGGAGAGCGATGGTGTGGTCGCCACCCAGCGTCATCATGCGGGCGCCGGTGCCGAGGAGGTCGTCGGCCGCGGCCTCGATCGTCTCGACGGCCTCGTTGATGTTGAACGGGTTGGCCGCGATGTCACCGGCGTCCGCGACCTGCGCGAGGGCGAACGGGGAGGCGTCCTGCGCCGGGTTGTAAGGGCGCAGCAGCCGGGACGCCTCGCGGATCGCGTTGCCGCCGAAGCGGGCGCCCGGCCGGTACGAGACGCCCGTGTCGAAGGGCACGCCCACGACGGCCACGTCCGCGGTGCCCACCTCGTCGAGGCGGGGCAGCCGGGCGAAGGTGGCGGGACCGGCGTACCGCGGGACGCGGGAGGAGTCGACCGGACCGCGGGGCGTCTCGTTGCTGCTCATGCGAATTGCCTTCTTTCCTACGCTTCTTGGCGCCGCGCAGCCCTTGACGGGGCTACGCGGCGCTTTCCGAATTTACTGGGTGACGGTGGCCGGCTCCGCGTCCGTCTCCGCCTCGGCCCCGCGCCCCGCGAGCCGCTCGCGCCAGGCGGCGAGCACCGCGGCGTCGGTCGGCTTGGTGGCGAGGGAGACGATGACGTAGGCGGCGAGGGAGAGCAGGAGGCCGTAGTAGACGGGCTCGTTGGCGAGGATCCCGTAGCCCCACATCAGGCCGATGACGGCGAGTCCGCCGACGGAGACGGCGGCGAGGGCGCCGGCCACGGTGCCGCGCTTCCACAGCAGGCCGCCGAGGATCGGCACGAGGAGCCCGGCGACGAGCAGGTTGTAGGCGACGGTCAGGGCCTCGACGACGTTGTTGAGCGCGATGGCGATGCAGATCACCGCGACGCCCATGATCAGGATGAAGAGGCGGTTGCCCTTCACCTCGTCGTGCGCCTCCTCGTGCGCCTCGTCCTTGTCGCCGCCGGAGGGCTTGACGGCGCCCCGCAGCCGCGACCAGATGTCGTTGTTGGCGACGGTCGCGCAGGCGATCAGCGCGCCGGACGAGGTCGACATGACGGCGGCGAGCGCGGCGGCGAGCACCAGGCCCCGCACACCGATGGGGAGCTCGTCCTTGACGATGGTCGCGAACGCGGCGTCGGCGCTGGGCAGCTTCGGGTACATGACCTTCGCGGCGGTGCCGATGACGGCGCCGGCGACGGCGTAGACCAGGCAGTAGGTGCCGGCGACGGTGCCGCCGACGCGGGCGACCTTGTCGCTGCGGGCGGTGAACACGCGCTGCCAGATGTCCTGGCCGATCAGCATGCCGAACGTGTAGATCAGCACGTACGTGAAGATCGTCTCGCCGCCGATGCCCAGCGGGTCGAAGTACTCGGTGGGCAGCTTGGCCTTCATCTCGCTGAAGCCGCCGGCCTTGATGACGGCGATCGGCAGCAGCAGGAGCAGCACGCCGATGGTCTTCACCACGAACTGCACCATGTCGGTGAGGGTGATGGACCACATGCCGCCGAGCGTCGAGTACGCGACGACGATCGAGCCGCCGAGGATGATCGCGATAGTGCGGTTCATGTCGAACAGCACGTCGAAGATCGTGGCGTAGGCGATGGTCGAGGTGACGGCGAGCATCAGCGTGTACGCCCACATCACGATGCCGGAGATGAGCCCGGACCGGCCGCCGTAGCGCAGGTCGAGCATCTCGGAGACGGTGTAGACCTTCAGGCGGGCGATGCGCGCCGAGAAGAACACGGACAGCGCGAGCAGGCCGAGGCCGATGGTGAAGACCATCCACGCGCCGGACAGGCCGTACTGGTAGCCGAGGCCCACACCGCCGATGGTGGAGGCGCCGCCGAGGACGATCGCGGCCATGGTGCCGGAGTACATCATCGGGCCGAGCCTGCGGCCCGCCACGAGGAACTCGCTCTTGGACTTGGCGCGGCGCATGCCCCACCAGCCCATGGCCAGCATGCCGGCGAGATAGACGACGATCACTGTGTAGTCGACGGCCATAGGGCCCTCCTTCGCGCACCTCGGTGGCGTGACGTGCAGATGGGGGTGGGTGACCGGCCGTGGGGACATCCGCCCGTACCCGAGGCCTGCGGTCGGCACGACCTTAGGTGGCCTGAAAGCAACGCTGAAGTGTACTTTTTATCCACTCTCCCGTGACTGGATGGAGAAAATATCCACCATGCCGGACGCAACCCGGCCTGCGGGGGGCCCGACAGCACCGTCGGGGCCTCCCGCACCGGCCGTTCCGCCGACCCCGCCGGTGCCGCTCACCGCGCTGCTCGCCCGCGAGGACCTGGGCCTGCGCCAGATCGCGGGCCCGCCCGTCGGCCCCGACACGGTGATCCACTGGGCGCACACGTCCGAGATGGCCGACCCGTACCCGTATCTGCTCGGCGGCGAGCTGCTCCTGACCGCCGGCGTGCACGCGACGGAGGCCGCGGGAACAGGCCCGTACTACGACGACTACGTGGCGCGGATCGTCGCGGCGGGCGGGGCGGCGCTCGGCTTCGGGGTCGCGCCGGTGCACGACACGGTGCCGCGCTCCCTGGTCGAGGCCTGCGAGCGGCACGGCCTGCCGCTCCTCGAGGTGCCGCCGCACTCCACGTTCAGCGGAGTGACGCGCGCGGTGTGGCAGCTGATGGCCCAGGCGCGCCACGCGGAACTGCGCCGCGTCAGCGAGGCGCAGCAGGGCCTCGCCACGGCGGCGGCGCGCCCCTACCCGGTGCCCGCGGTGCTGCGGCAGCTGGCGCAGCGCACCGGCGGCTGGGCGGTGCTCACCGCGCCGGACGGCACGGAGGTCGGCCGGGCGGGCCCCGACCCGTCGGCCGAGGTGAGCGCGGCGATGGCGCAGCTGATGCGGATCGTGCGCCCAGGCGAGACCCGCCTCTTCCCCGCGCCCACATCGGCGGCGGACACGGTGGGCGGCGCGCAGCTGGCTGCGTACGCGCTGGGCGGCGGCCAGGGCTACGCGCTGGGGACGGCGGTCGGCCACCGCGACCCCGGCGACCACACCATCGCGGGGGTGGCGGTGGTCCTGCTCTCCCTGCTCACGGGCGAACACCAGACGACGGCCGAGGCGGCGCGCTCGGCGGCCCTGGTCCGGCTCCTGCTCGGCGAGGAGCCGGCCGCCGTAGCGGCGCTGCTCGGCGACGGCACCTGGCGGGTGGTCCACGCCGCACCCGACCGTCCGTCCCCTCCCTCCGTCTCCCTCGGCACGCCCCTCCTCGACGCGACCGACTCCCTCGTACGCGCCCTGCTCCCCGCGGACCAGGAGGTCGTCGCCCAGGAGGGCTGGGTGATGGGGGTGAGCGGCGCGGCGCCCACGGACGACCTGGCGGCGGCCGACGCTCAGGCCTCGCGCGCCCTGACCCGGGCGAAGGCGACCCGCGCCCCGCTCGTGCACCACCACTCGGACGCGCGCGGACTCGCCTCGCTCCTCGACCCCGGGGAGGCGACGGCGCACGCCCGGACGCTCCTCGCCCCGATCGCGCACACGCCCGCGCTGACCGAGACACTGCGTACGTGGCTGTCCCTGCACGGGAGTTGGGACCGTACGGCGACCGCGCTCGCCGTCCACCGCAACACCGTGCGCCAGCGCATCGCGAAGTGCGCCACACTCCTGGACACCGACCTGGACGACCCCGATGTGCGCATGGAGCTGTGGTTCGCCCTGCGCCACGCAGAGTGACGCCCGTCCCACCCCCCGGGACATCGGGGCCCGTCACAGCGCCCGACGGCACAATGGGGGGCATGCCGATACCCGGGATCCCCAGCCGCGCCGCGCTCGTCGACCATCTGATCCGCACCCGCATCGCGGGCGACGTGGCCACACCCCGCGACAACAACCTCTCCCACTACCGCAGGCTCGCGAACGGCGACCGCCACTACTGGTTCGGCCTGGAGCTCGGCGACCGCTGGACCGACGAGCAGGACGTCCTCGCGGTGATGGCGGAGCGTTGCGGCGTGAACGACGACCCCGAGTACCGCTTCGGCCAGGACACCATCGACCCGCAGCTCACGGTCGACGCCCTGGACCGGATGGGCGCCCGGCTGCGCAAGGCGGCAGCCGGCAAGGAGCGCGTCCTGTTCGCGACGGGCCACCCGGGCGGCCTCCTCGACGTGCACCGCGCGACGGCCGCGGCGCTGCGCGCGGCGGGCTGCGAGATCGTCGTGATCCCCGAGGGCCTGTCGACGGACGAGGGCATGGTCTTCCAGTTCGCGGACGTGGCGGTGCTGGAGCGCGGCGCGACCCTTTGGCACACGCATTCCCCGGACCCCATGGCGCGGATCCTGGACGGCCTGGAGCGCGAGGGGCGCCCGCTGCCGGACCTGGTCGTCGCCGACCACGGCTGGGCGGGCTGCGCGGGGCAGCGGGGCATCGACTCCGTCGGGTACGCGGACTGCAACGACCCGGCGCTGTTCATCGGCGAGGCGGAGGGCACCCTTCAGGTGACGGTGCCGCTCGACGACCACGTCACGAGCCCGCGCCACTACGACCCGATGACGGCCTATCTCCTCGACGCGGCGGGCCTCAGCCCCACGGGTTGAGCCCCTCCTCGCGCCGCTGCGCGAAGCCGGGCGTCGGGTCGAGGTAGACCCGGGTCACGTTCGGGAACCGCTCGCGCAGCCGGCGGGCCGCCTCCTCGCAGGCCCACTCGATCTGCGCGGCGGTGGAGGTGTCGCGCAGGTCGACCTTCGCCGCGACGAGCGCCTCGCGCGGCCCCTGGACGAGGGTGGTCAGTTCGAGTACGGCCTCGATGTGCTCGACGCCTGCGAGGATTTTGCGGATCTCCAGGCGGACCGGCTTGGGCAGCGGGCGCCCGATGAGGAGTTCGGCGTTGGACCGTCCGAGGACCCAGGCGACGTACAGGAGCAGCGCGCCGATGCACAGGGAGGCGATGGCGTCCCAGACGCCGGAGCCGGTGAGCTGACCGCCGAGCAGGCCGCCCGCGGCGAGGAGCAGACCGACGAGGGCGGCCGAGTCCTCCATGACGACGGCTTTGACAGCCGTGTCGGGGGTGCGCTGCAGATACCGGCCCACGGGCGCCCCGATGCGCTCGGCCTCGCCCCGGGCCTGCTTGATCCCCGTACGCAGTGAGAAGCCCTCCAGGAGGAAGGCGAGGGCGAGGACGATGTACGAGATGAGCGGGTTGCCGAGCTCCTCGCCGGCGATCAGGGTGTGGATGCCGTCGTAGATCGAGAAGACGGCGCCGCCGACGAACGTGGCGACGGCGGCGAGCATGGCCCAGATGTAGCGCTCGGGCCCGTAGCCGAGGGGGTGTTCCTCGTCCGCGGGCTTCTCGCTGCGCTTCAGCGCGGTGAGCAGCAGCACCTCGGTGACCGTGTCGGCGACCGAGTGGGCGGCCTCCGAGAGCATGGCGCTCGACCCGCTGATGATTCCGGCGACGGCCTTGGCGAGGGCGATCCCGAGATTGGCGGCGGCCGCCACGAGGACGGTGGTGACGCTCTCGCCCCCGCCGTCCTCCCCCGCGTCCCCGGCCGTCCCACTCTGCTCAGCGCTCGTGCCCATGCAGGTGACGGTATGTCCGATCGCCACGCGCCGCGAACCACGCGGGCTCACCGCGGGACGCGGACGACGCCCTCCTGGATCACGGAGATGGCGAGCTGTCCGTCGCGGGTGTAGATGCGGGCCTGGCCGAGGCCGCGCCCGCCCGAGGCCGACGGCGACTCCTGGTCGTACAGGAGCCATTCGTCGGCGCGGAACGGCCGGTGGAACCACATCGCGTGGTCGAGCGAGGCGCCGACCACGTCGCCCACGGCCCATCCCCCGCGCCCGTGCGCGAGCAGCACGGAGTCGAGGAGTGTCATGTCGGAGACGTACGTGGCGAGGCAGACGTGCAGCAGCGGCTCGTCGATGACGCCGTGGAGCTTGCCGTTCGTACGGAACCAGACCTGCGAGCGCGGCTCCTGCGGGGTGCCCACGCTGCCGAACGGCGGCGCGTCCACGTACCGCAGGTCGACGGCCTCGCGCGCTTCGAGGAGCCGCTCGGCGACGCCGGGCTCGACGAACGCGTCGGCGTAGCGCGGCAGCATCTCGGCGGCGGTGGGCAGCGTCTCGGGGTCGGGCGCGGGCGGCATGGCCGCCTGGTGCTCGAGCCCGTCCTCGTACGTCTGGAAGGACGCCGAGAGATGGAAGATCGGCTGCCCGTGCTGGACGGCGACGACGCGGCGCGTGGTGAAGGAGCGCCCGTCGCGGATCCGGTCGACCGTGTAGACGATGGGCGCGCCCGGGTCACCGGGCCGCAGGAAGTACGCGTGCAGCGAGTGGGCGTGCCGGTCGCCGGGGACGGTGCGCCCGGCGGCGACGAGCGCCTGGGCGGCCACCTGTCCGCCGAAGACCCGGGGGACGACGGCGGAACGGGACTGCCCGCGGAAGATGTCCTGCTCGATCTGCTCCAGGTCGAGCAGATCGAGCAGGGACTCCAGTGCCTGATTCATACAGCCAGTTCTACAGAAGGCGGAGGGACGGGTGGGTTACAGGCCCATGTCCTTCGCGATGATCGTCTTCATGATCTCGCTGGTGCCGCCGTAGATGCGGTTGACGCGGTTGTCCGCGTACAGGCGCGCGATCGGGTACTCGTTCATGAAGCCGTAGCCGCCGTGCAGCTGGAGGCAGCGGTCGATGACGCGGTGCGCGACCTCGGTGCAGAACAGCTTGGCGCTGGCGGCCTCGGCGGGGGTCAGCTCGCCCGCGTCGAGGGCCTCGAGGGCGCGGTCGGCGACGGCCTCGGCGGCGTCCACCTCGGCCTGGCAGGCGGCCAGTTCGAACTTGGTGTTCTGGAAGGAGGCGACGGGCTTGCCGAAGACGGTGCGCTCCTGGACGTACTCCTTGGCGAACCGGACGGCGGCCTTGGCCTGCGCGTAGGCGCCGAAGGCGATGCCCCAGCGCTCGGAGGCGAGGTTGTGGCCGAGGTAGTAGAAGCCCTTGTTCTCCTCGCCGAGGAGGTCCTCGACGGGGACCTTCACGTCGACGAACGCCAGCTCGGCGGTGTCGGAGGTCTTCAGGCCGAGCTTGTCGAGCTTGCGGCCTATGGAGTAGCCCTCGGACTTGGTGTCCACCGCGAAGAGGGAGATGCCGTGGCGGCGGTCCTCGGCGGTGGGCGCGTCGGTGCGGGCGCAGACGATCACCTTGTCGGCGTGGACGCCGCCGGTGATGAAGGTCTTGGCGCCGTTGAGGACGTAGTGCGTGCCGTCCTCGGAGAGCTTGGCGGTGGTCTTCATGCCCGCGAGGTCGGAGCCGGTGCCCGGCTCGGTCATCGCGAGGGCCCACATCTCCTCACCGGAGACGAACTTCGGCAGGAAGCGCTTCTTCTGCTCGTCGGTGGCGAGCATCTTGATGTACGGGAGGCCGAGCAGCACGTGCACGCCGGAGCCACCGAACTGGACGCCCGCGCGCGAGGTCTCCTCGTACATCACCGCCTCGAACTTGTACGAGTCGATGCCGGCGCCGCCGAACTCCTCGGGCACGCGGATACCGAAGACGCCGAGCTCGGCGAGCTTGTAGTAGAAGTCGCGCGGGGCCTGTCCGGCCGCGAACCACTCGTCGTAGACGGGAACGACCTCGGCCTCGATGAAGGCGCGGATGGTGTCCCGGAACGCCTCGTGGTCCTCGTTGTAAACGGTACGGCGCACGACCTGCTCCTTCGGAAACGGCATCACTGCACGACTAAGCGCTTGCTCAGCTTAGGTTACCCGCCAGTTTCTGGAGCGTCCAGAGACGCACGTCACGCCTGGGCCGCCTCAAAGGCCCCGCGCGCCATGCGGTGCAGCAGCCCTGCTGTCGCCTCGCGGCCGGGCAGTCCGCCGGACCTGCCGAGGTGCGGGGTCGAATTGAGCAGGCCGAAAACCGCGTGCACCGCGGCCCTCGCGGGCTGCTCGACCAGGCCCGGATAGACCTCGCGCACCGCCTCGACCCACAGCTCGACGTACTGGCGCTGGAGCTGGCGCACCAGCTTGCGGTCGCTGTCGCGCAGGCGGTCCAGCTCGCGGTCGTGCAGGGTGATCAGGGGGCGGTCGTCGAGGGCGAAGTCGATGTGCCCCTCGATGAGCGAGTCGAGCAGCGCCTCGGGATCGCCGCCGTCGGACTCGGCGAGACGGCGCTTGCCGCCGGTCAGGAGCCGCCCGCTGATGCCGACGAGCAGCTCGGCGAGCATCGCGTCCTTGCCCGCGAAGTGGCGGTAGAGCCCGGGGCCGCTGATGCCGACCGCGGCACCTATCTCGTCGACGCCGACCCCGTGGAACCCGCGCTCGGCGAACAGCCGCGCGGCCTCCTTGAGGATCTGCTCGCGGCGGGTGGGGGCGTCGGTTCTGGTGGCCATGAAGGTAATTCTAGACAGCGACGTTAGCGGTCGTTAACCTGAGGGAAACGCGTTAACGCTCATTAACCGAGCGGGAGCCGAACGACGCGAGCCGAATGAGGGGACTGCGCGATGCAGGAGGCACCGGAGCTGACGAGCGCGGCGGACCCCGCGTCGGAGGCCTGGAAGGCCAACGAGGCGGCGCACGAGGCGCTGGCCGACGAGCTGCGCGGCAAGCTGGCCGCGGCCCGGCTCGGCGGCGGTGAGCGGGCCCGCGCCCGGCACACCGCGCGCGGCAAGCTGCTGCCGCGCGACCGCGTGGACACACTGCTCGACCCGGGCTCCCCGTTCCTGGAGCTGGCGCCGCTCGCGGCCGACGGGATGTACGGGGACCAGGCTCCGGCCGCCGGGGTGATCGCCGGGATCGGGCGGGTCAGCGGCCGCGCGTGCGTGATCGTCGCCAATGACGCGACGGTCAAGGGCGGCACGTACTACCCGATGACGGTGAAGAAGCACCTGCGCGCCCAGGAGGTGGCCCTGGAGAACCGGCTGCCGTGCGTCTACCTGGTGGACTCGGGCGGCGCCTTCCTGCCGATGCAGGACGAGGTCTTCCCCGACCGCGAGCACTTCGGGCGGATCTTCTACAACCAGGCGCGGATGTCGGGCGCCGGCATCCCCCAGATCGCGGCGGTCCTCGGCTCGTGCACGGCGGGCGGCGCGTACGTCCCGGCGATGAGCGACGAGGCCGTGATCGTGCGCAATCAGGGCACGATCTTCCTGGGCGGCCCACCCCTGGTGAAGGCCGCCACCGGCGAGGTCGTCACCGCCGAGGAGCTGGGCGGCGGCGAGGTGCACTCCCGGGTGTCGGGCGTCACGGACCATCTCGCGGAGGACGACGCGCACGCGCTGCGGATCGTGCGGACGATCGTCTCGACGCTCCCGGAGCGCGGCCCGCTGCCCTGGTCGGTCACCCCGGCGATCGAGCCGAAGGTGGACCCCGCGGGGCTGTACGGCGCGGTGCCGGTCGACTCGCGCACCCCGTACGACGTGCGGGAGGTCATCGCGCGTGTGGTGGACGGTTCGCGGTTCGCCGAGTTCAAGGCGGAGTTCGGGCAGACCCTCATCACCGGCTTCGCCCGCATCCACGGCCACCCGGTCGGGATCGTCGCGAACAACGGCATCCTGTTCTCCGAGTCCGCCCAGAAGGGCGCGCACTTCATCGAGCTGTGCGACCAGCGCGGCATCCCGCTGGTGTTCCTGCAGAACATCTCGGGCTTCATGGTGGGGCGGGACTACGAGGCGGGCGGAATCGCCAAGCACGGCGCCAAGATGGTCACGGCCGTCGCCAGCACCCGCGTGCCGAAGCTGACCGTCGTCGTCGGCGGGTCGTACGGGGCGGGCAACTACTCGATGTGCGGCCGGGCCTACTCGCCGCGCTTCCTGTGGATGTGGCCCAACGCCAAGATCTCCGTGATGGGCGGCGAGCAGGCCGCCTCCGTCCTCGCGACCGTCAAGCGCGACCAGCTGGAGGCGCGCGGCGAGTCGTGGCCCGCCGAGGACGAGGACGCCTTCAAGGCGCCGATCCGCGCCCAGTACGAGCACCAGGGGAACGCCTACTACGCGACGGCCCGGCTCTGGGACGACGGCGTGATCGACCCGCTGGAGACCCGGCAGGTCCTCGGCCTCGCCCTGACCGCCTGTGCCCACGCGCCACTGCCGGAGAAGTCCGGCGGCTTCGGCGTCTTCCGGATGTGAGGGGAGGGACCCCATGAGCATGTTCGACACCGTTCTTGTGGCCAACCGCGGCGAGATCGCCGTCCGCGTCATCCGTACGCTGCGGGCGCTCGGCATCCGCTCGGTGGCCGTGTACAGCGACGCGGACGCCGACGCCCGCCATGTGCGCGAGGCCGACACGGCGGTCCGCATCGGGCCGCCGCCCGCGGGCGAGAGCTACCTCCGCGTGGACCGGCTGCTCGAGGCGGCGGCGCGCACGGGCGCGCAGGCCGTCCACCCGGGCTACGGATTCCTGGCGGAGAACGCCGCCTTCGCACGGGCCTGCGCCGACGCGGGCCTCGCCTTCATCGGCCCCTCCGCCGACGCGATCTCCCTCATGGGCGACAAGATCCGCGCCAAGGAGACCGTGCAGACGGCCGGCGTCCCGGTCGTGCCCGGCTCCTCCGGCAGCGGGCTCACCGACGCCCAACTCGCCGACGCGGCACGGGAGATCGGCATGCCCGTGCTGCTCAAGCCGTCCGCGGGCGGCGGCGGCAAGGGCATGCGCCTGGTGCGTGACGAGGCGCTGCTCGGCGACGAGATCGCGGCCGCACGGCGCGAGGCCCGCGCCTCCTTCGGCGACGACACGCTGCTCGTGGAGCGCTGGGTCGACCGCCCCCGGCACATCGAGATCCAGGTCCTGGCCGACGGCCACGGGCACGTGATCCACCTGGGCGAGCGCGAGTGCTCCCTCCAGCGCCGCCACCAGAAGATCATCGAGGAGGCGCCGAGCGTCCTCCTCGACGAGGCGACGCGCGCGGCGATGGGCGAGGCCGCGGTGCAGGCGGCCCGCTCGTGCGGGTACCGCGGCGCCGGCACGGTGGAGTTCATCGTGCCGGGCAACGACCCTTCGTCGTACTACTTCATGGAGATGAACACCCGCCTCCAGGTGGAGCACCCGGTCACCGAGATGGTCACGGGGATCGACCTGGTGGAGTGGCAGCTGCGGGTCGCGGCGGGCGAGCAACTCCCTTACCAGCAGGCCGACATCACGCTCACCGGGCACGCGGTCGAGGCGCGGATCTGCGCGGAAGACCCTTCGCGAGGCTTCCTTCCCTCCGGCGGCACGGTCGTCTCGCTGCGCGAGCCGCAGGGCGACGGGGTGCGCACCGACTCCGGCCTCAGCGAGGGCTCGGAGGTCGGGAGCCTGTACGACCCGATGCTGTCGAAGGTCATCGCGTACGGGCCCGACCGGGCGACGGCGCTGCGCAGGCTGCGCGCGGCCCTCGCGGACACGGTGACGCTCGGCGTCGCGACGAACGCCGGGTTCCTGCGCCGGCTGCTCGCCCATCCCGCCGTGGTCGGGGGCGAGTTGGACACGGGGCTCGTGGAGCGCGAGGTGGACGGTCTCGTCGAGAGCGAGGTCCCGGCGGAGGTGTACGAGGCGGCCGCCGCGGTCCGCGAGACCGCCCTGGCACCGTCGGGGTCCGGCTGGACCGACCCGTTCTCGCAGCCGAACGGCTGGCGCCTGGGCGGCACGCCCGCACCGCTCGGCTTCGACCTCAAGGTGCCGGGCCACGAACCCGTCACCCACGCCACGAGCAGCGCCCACACCGTCACCCAGGACCGGGTCACCCTCCACCTGGACGGGCTCACCCACACCTTCCACCGGGCCGGTGACTGGCTCGGCCGTGACGGCGACGCCTGGCACGTGCAGGACTTCGACCCGGTGGCGGCCTCGTTGACCGGCGCCGCGCACTCCGGCGCCGACTCCCTCACCGCGCCGATGCCCGGCACGGTCACCGTGGTGAAGGTGGCCGTCGGCGACGAAGTGGTCGCAGGACAGAGCTTGTTGGTGGTCGAGGCGATGAAGATGGAGCACGTCATCTCCGCCCCGCACGCCGGCACCGTGGCCGAACTGGACGTCACACCGGGCACGACCGTCGCGATGGACCAGATCCTCGCGGTCGTCACACCGCACGAGGAGACGACGGCATGAGCACCCCCGCATCCCCCTCATCCCCCACCTCCCCCGTACCCACCGCCCTGCCCATGGTCGTGCCCTCCCAGGACCTGCCCGCGCGCGTGCGGATCCACGAGGTCGGCGCGCGCGACGGACTGCAGAACGAGAAGGCGACGGTCCCCACAGAGGTGAAGGCGGAGTTCGTGCGCCGCCTCGCTGCCGCGGGCCTGACCACCATCGAGGCGACCAGCTTCGTGCACCCCAAGTGGGTGCCCCAACTGGCGGACGCAGAAGCCCTGTTCCCGCTCCTCCAGGACATCCAGCCCCGCCCGCACCTGCCCGTGCTCGTGCCGAACGAGCGGGGTCTGGACCGGGCCCTCGCGCTCGGGGCTCGCCGCGTCGCCGTGTTCGCCAGCGCCACGGAGTCCTTCGCCAAGGCCAATCTGAACCGGACGGTGGACGAGGCGCTCGCCATGTTCGAGCCGGTCGTGACCCGCGCCAAGGAGAGCCGGGCGCATGTGCGCGGCTATCTCTCCATGTGCTTCGGGGACCCCTGGGAGGGCGCCGTCCCGGTCCACCAGGTCGTCCGGGTCGCCAAGGCCCTGATGGACATGGGGTGTGACGAGCTGAGCCTCGGCGACACGATCGGCGTCGCGACGCCGGGCCACGTCCAGACGCTCCTGGCCGAGCTCAACGAGGAGGGCGTGCCGACGAACGCGATCGGCGTGCATTTCCACGACACGTACGGCCAGGCCCTGTCCAACACCCTCGCGGCGCTCCAGCACGGAGTGACCACCGTGGACGCCTCCGCGGGCGGCCTCGGCGGCTGCCCGTACGCGAAGAGCGCCACCGGAAATCTCGCCACCGAAGACCTCGTGTGGATGCTTTCGGGCCTCGGTATCGAGACCGGGGTCGACCTGGGCCGTCTCACCGCCACCAGCGCGTGGATGGCCGAACAGCTGGGCCGGCCCAGCCCGTCCCGCACCGTCCGCGCCCTCGTGAAGACGGCACAGCCCCTACAGGAGCAGTGAACAAGATGGACCACCGCCTGAGCAGCGAGCACGAAGAACTCCGCCGCACCGTCGAGGAGTTCGCGCACGACGTCGTCGCCCCCAAGATCGGCGACTTCTACGAGCGGCACGAGTTCCCGTACGAGATCGTGCGGGAGATGGGCCGCATGGGCCTGTTCGGGCTGCCCTTCCCGGAGGAGTACGGCGGGATGGGCGGCGACTATCTGGCCCTCGGGATCGCCCTGGAGGAGCTGGCGCGCGTCGACTCGTCCGTGGCGATCACGCTGGAGGCGGGCGTCTCGCTCGGCGCGATGCCCCTCCACCTGTTCGGGACCGAGGAGCAGAAGGCTGAGTGGCTGCCGCGGCTGTGCTCGGGCGAGATCCTCGGTGCGTTCGGCCTGACCGAGCCCGACGGCGGCTCGGACGCGGGCGCGACCCGTACGACTGCGAGGGTCGACGAGGCGACCGGCGAGTGGGTGATCAACGGCACGAAGTGCTTCATCACCAACTCCGGTACGGACATCACCGGTCTGGTCACGGTCACGGCGGTCACCGGCCGCTCCCCCGAGGGCAAGCCGCAGATCTCCTCGATCATCGTGCCGTCCGGCACGCCGGGCTTCACGGTGGCGGCGCCGTACTCGAAGGTCGGCTGGAACGCGTCGGACACGCGTGAGCTGCACTTCGACGACGTACGGGTCCCCGCGGCGAACCTGCTCGGCGAACAGGGCCGCGGATTCGCCCAGTTCCTGCGGATCCTGGACGAGGGCCGCATCGCGATCGCCGCGCTGGCGACCGGTCTGGCGCAGGGCTGTGTGGACGAGTCGGTGAAGTACGCCAAGGAGCGGCACGCGTTCGGCCGCAACATCGGCTCGTACCAGGCGATCCAGTTCAAGATCGCCGACATGGAGATGAAGGCGCACACGTCCCGCCTCGCGTGGCGTGACGCGGCCTCGCGGCTGGTGAGCGGGGAGCCGTTCAAGAAGGAGGCGGCGCTCGCCAAGCTCTACTCGTCGACGATCGCGGTCGACAACGCGCGCGAGGCCACGCAGATCCACGGGGGCTACGGCTTCATGAACGAGTACCCGGTGGCCCGCATGTGGCGGGACTCCAAGATCCTCGAGATCGGCGAGGGGACGAGCGAGGTGCAGCGCATGCTGATCGCGCGGGAGCTGGGCCTGACGGGCTGAGAGGGCGGCGACGAGGGGGCCCTCTGGACAACAACTTAGGTTAGGTTAACCTAAGCCAGAATCCGGCCAGCGGCCCTCCGTTCGTCACGAAAGCAGCCACTGTCATGCCCAATGCCCGTCTCACCACCCCTTCCCGTCGCGGCATCCTCGCCGCGGGCGGCGCCCTCGGCCTCGGGGCCGCACTCGCCGCCTGCGGCAGCGATTCCAAGGACAGCGGCTCGGGCCCCAAGTCGGGCAGCGCCAAGTCCGGCCCCTGGTCCTTCAAGGACGACCGCGGCACGACGGCGAAGAGCGACAAAATCCCGGCGAACATCGTCGCGTTCACCGGTGTCGCCGCCGCCCTGTGGGACTACGGCATCGAGTGCAAGGGCGTCTTCGGTCCGACGAAGACCTCGGACGGCAAGGCCGACGTCCAGGCCGGCGACATCGACGTCGACAAGGTGACGATCATCGGCAACGAGTGGGGCCGCTTCAACATCGAGAAGTACGCGGGCCTCGCCCCGGACCTCCTCGTCACCACCGTGTACGACACCGCCGGCACCCTCTGGTCCGTCCCGCTGGAATCGAAGGACAAGATCCTCAAGCTGGCCCCGAGCGTCGGCATCTCCGTCTACGACCGCCAGATGACGCAGCCGCTGCAGCGCCTGCTCGCCCTCGCCGAGTCGCTCGGCGCCGACGTGAAGGCCGACAAGGTCGTCAAGGCCAAGCAGCGCTTCGAGGCCGCGGCCGCGCGCCTGCGCAAGGCCGCCAAGGCGCACCCCGAGATCAGGGTCCTCGTCGGATCCGCGAGCCAGGACATCTTCTACGTCTCCGGCACGAACCTCTCCGCCGACCTGGAGTACCTCAAGTCGCTCGGCGTGAACTTCGTCGAGCCGTCGGAGAAGGCGAAGAAGGCGTCCGGCGGCTGGTTCGAGAACCTGAGCTGGGAGAACATCGACAAGTACCCGGCCGACATCATCATGATGGACAACCGCACAGCCACCATTCAGCCCGCGGACCTCGAGAAGCCCACCTGGAAGAAGCTGCCCGCCGTCAAGGCCGGCCAGGTCATCCCGCGCGTCACCGAGCCCATCTACTCGTACGCCAAGTGCGCCCCGATCCTCGAGGACCTCGCCGAGGCCATCGAGAAGGCCAAGAAGGTCGGCTGACACACATGACGGCGACGACCGAGTCCCCCGCGATCGCACCCTTCCGATTCTTCGACCTCCAGGTAGCGCGGACGCGGCGGCTCGGTCCGTCGCTGCAGCGCGTGACGTTCACGGGGCCCGACCTCGTGGACTTCCACGCCGGAGGCCGCGACCAGAGCCTGTCGCTGTTCCTGCCGCAGCCGGGCCAGGAGGCTCCCGTCCTGCCGGCCGCCGAGCCGGGCGACGACGGCCGCGCCTGGCACGCCGCGTACCGGGCGCTCCCGGACGACGTGCGGGCCGTGATGCGCTCGTACACGGTCAGCGGGCAGCGCCGCACGCCCGGCGAACCCGGCGAGGTCGACATCGACTTCGTCCTGCACCACGACGGCCCCGGCGGCGCGGGCCCCGCCTGCGTCTGGGCCGAGGCGGCGAAGGCCGGCGACCGCGTGACGGTCCTCGGCCCGGCGGTCGCCGACAACACGGCCGTACGCTGCCGCCCCCACGAGGGCGCCGACCACGTCCTGATGTGGGGCGACGAGACCGCCCTGCCCGCCGCCCTGGGCATCCTCGCCTGGCTGCCGCCGGAACTGCCCGCGCATGTCTGGCTCGAGGTCCCGCACCGCGAGGACATCCCGGCGATCGAGACCTCGGGCGACGTCACCGTCACCTGGCTCGTGCGTGACGAGAATGCGCCGTCCGCGCCGGACGCGATCCGCGCGGCCGAGCTGCCGGACGCGTCGAGTCCGTACGCCTGGCTCGCGGGCGAGTCAGGAACGATGAAGGAGCTGCGCCGCCATCTCGTGCGCGAACGCGCCTACGACAAGCGGTCGGTGACGTTCGTCGGCTACTGGCGCAAGGGGCTCAGCGAGGACGGGCTGCGCGTCACCGAGGCCCAGGAGGCGGCCGCCGAGGACTGACGGGCAGCACCTTCCGGCCACTCGAGAGGGGCGGGGTCGCAAGCACAACTTAGGTTAGGCTAACCTAAGTCAAGTGCTGGGACCTCGCCCCTTTTCCCATGCCGCCCGTCTTCCCCGCTCACCCGCATTCCTGCCCCCACCCGGAGGACCGTTCATGCGCTCGCACCTGCTCAACGACACGACCGCGGAGCACTACCGCCGTTCCGTGACCGAGGGAATCGAGCGGGTGGCGGCCAAACTCGCCACCACCGACCGGCCGTTCACCGGGGTCACGGTCGACGAGCTCACGCCCCGCATCGACGCCGTCGACCTGGACAAGCCCCTCCCCGACACCACCGCGGCCCTGGACGAGCTCGAAGAGGTCTACCTCCGCGACGCGGTCTACTTCCACCACCCGCGCTACCTCGCCCACCTCAACTGCCCGGTCGTCATCCCGGCCGTGGTCGGCGAGGCCGTGCTCTCCGCGGTCAACTCCTCCCTCGACACCTGGGACCAGTCGGCCGGCGGCACCCTGATCGAACGCAAGCTCATCGACTGGACCACGAGCCGCATCGGCCTCGGCCCCGCCGCCGACGGCGTCTTCACCTCCGGCGGCTCCCAGTCCAACCTCCAGGCGCTGCTGCTCGCCCGCGACGAGACCAAGTCCGAGAACGCCGAACACCCCACGAAAATGCGGGTGTTCGCCTCCGACGTCAGCCACTTCAGCGTCAAGAAGTCCGCCACGCTCCTCGGCCTCGGCCCCGACGCCGTCGTCACCATCCCCGTGGACCGCGACAAGCGGATGCAGACCGTCGCCCTCGCGCGGGAGCTGGAGCGCTGCCGCGAGGAGGGCCTCGTACCCATGGCGGTCGTCGCCACCGCCGGAACCACCGACTTCGGCTCCATCGACCCGCTCCCCGAGATCGCCGGGCTCTGCGCCCAGTACGGCACCTGGATGCACGTCGACGCCGCGTACGGCTGCGGACTCCTCGCCTCCGTCAAGAACCGGCACCTCCTCGACGGCATCGAGCGCGCCGACTCCGTCACCGTCGACTACCACAAGTCGTTCTTCCAGCCCGTGAGTTCGAGCGCGGTCCTGGTCCGGGACGCGGCCACCCTGCGGCACGCCACGTACCACGCCGACTACCTCAACCCGCGCCGCATGGTCACCGAGCGCATCCCCAACCAGGTCGACAAGTCCCTCCAGACGACCCGCCGCTTCGACGCGCTCAAGCTGTGGATGACGCTGCGCGTGATGGGCGCCGACGGTGTCGGGCAGCTCTTCGACGAGGTGTGCGACCTGGCCGGCAAGGCCTGGGAGCTGCTCGCCGCGGACCCCCGGTTCGACGTCGTCGTCGAGCCGCAGCTGTCCACCCTCGTCTTCCGCCACATCCCGGCCGGCGTCACCGACCCCGCCGAGATCGACCGCGCCAACCTGTACGCCCGCAAGGCCCTGTTCGCCTCCGGCGACGCCATCGTGGCGGGCACCAAGGTGGGCGGCCGCCACTACCTGAAGTTCACCCTGCTCAACCCCGAGACCACCGTCGACGACATCGTCGCGGTCCTCGATCTGATCGCCGGCCACGCCGAGCAGTACCTGGGAGAGAACCTTGTCGAAGCTTCCTGAGTCCCCTGATCCCCTCGACTTCATCGGGATCGGCCTCGGCCCCTTCAACCTCGGCCTGGCCGCCCTCACCGAGCCGATAGCCGAACTGAACGGTGTCTTCCTGGAGTCCAAGCCGGACTTCGAGTGGCACTCGGGGATGTTCCTCGAAGGCGCCCACCTCCAGACCCCGTTCATGTCGGACCTGGTCACGCTCGCCGACCCGACCTCCCCGTACTCCTTCCTGAACTACCTCAAGGAATCGGGGCGGCTGTACTCCTTCTACATCCGCGAGAACTTCTATCCCCTGCGGACCGAGTACAACGACTACTGCCGCTGGGCCGCCGCGAAACTCACCAGCATCCGCTTCGGCACGACCGTCACGCAGGTCTCGTACGACGAGGCCGCCGAGGTGTACGTCGTGAGCACCGAGGGCGGCGAGACCTACCGCGCGCCGCGCCTCGTCCTCGGCACCGGCACTCCGCCGCACATCCCCGAGCCCTGCCGGGGCCTCGGCGGCGACGCGATCCACAACTCCCGCTATCTGCACCACAAGCAGGAGCTCCAGCAGAAGGGCTCGATCACCCTCGTCGGCAGCGGCCAGTCCGCCGCGGAGATCTACTACGACCTCCTCAGCGAGATCGACGTCCACGGCTACCGCCTCAACTGGGTCACCCGCTCCCCGCGCTTCTTCCCCCTCGAGTACACGAAGCTGACGCTGGAGATGACCTCTCCCGAGTACGTGGACTACTTCCACGCGCTGCCCGAGGAGACCCGCTACCGCCTGGAGACCCAGCAGAAGAACCTCTTCAAGGGCATCGACGGCGACCTCATCAACGAGATCTTCGACCTGCTCTACCAGAAGAACCTGGCCGGGCCCGTCCCCACCCGGCTGCTCACCAACTCAGCTCTGCAGAGCGCGAGTTACGAGAACGGCACGTACACGCTCGGCCTGCGCCAGGAGGAGCAGGGCAAGGACTTCGAGCTGCGCACCGACGGCCTGATCCTGGCCACGGGCTACAAGTACGAGACGCCCGCCTTCCTGGAGCCGGTCCGTGACCGGCTCAACTGGGACAGCCGGGGCCGCTTCGACCTCGCCCGCAACTACTCCGTCGACACCACGGGCCGCGGCGTGTTCGTCCAGAACGCCGGCGTGCACACGCACTCGATCACCTCGCCCGACCTGGGCATGGGCGCCTACCGCAACGCGTACATCATCCGTGAGCTGCTCGGCGCCGAGTACTACCCCGTAGAAAAGACCATCGCGTTCCAGGAGTTCGCCGCATGACCTTCGCAGTCCGCACCCTCGACCCCCTAAAGGACGCCGAGCTCGTCCACGGCTGGGTCACCCACCCCAAGGCCGCGTTCTGGCTGATGCAGGACGCGAAACTGCAGGACGTGGAGCGCGAGTACATGGCGATATCCGCGGCTGCCCACCACGACGCGTTCATAGGTGAACTCGACGGAGTGCCTGCATTCCTGATGGAGCGTTACGACCCGGCGCACGTGGAGCTGGTCGGCCTGTACGACCCCGAGCCCGGCGACATCGGCATGCACTTCCTGGTCGCCCCCACCGACTCCCCGGTGCACGGCTTCACGCGCGCCGTCATCACGGCCGTCATGGAGCACCTGTTCACGGACCCGTCCGTGCGGCGTGTCGTCGTCGAGCCCGACGTGCGCAACACGGCCGTGCACGCCCTGAACGAGGCCGTCGGCTTCGTCCCCGACCGCGAGATACAGAAGCCGGAGAAGATGGCGCTGCTGAGCTTCTGCACGCGCGAGCAGTTCGAGAGCGCCACCGCAGGGAGCACCGTATGACCCTCGCCGACACCGCCACCCACCTTTCCCCCGAGCGCTGGGCTCAGGCCAACCGCCTGCTCATCCGCAAGGCGCTCGCCGAATTCGCCCATGAGCGGCTCCTGACGCCCGAGGAGACCGACGGCGCGGGCCGGTACACGGTCCGCAGCGACGACGGCCTCACGCGCTACCGCTTCACGGCCCGGCGCCTGCGCCTCGACCACTGGCAGGTGGCCGCCGACTCCATCACCCGTCACCGCGACGGCACCGAACTCCCGCTCAGTGCACTGGAGTTCTTCATCGAGCTGAAGACCTCGCTCGGCCTGAGCGACACGATCCTGCCGGTCTACCTGGAGGAGATCTCCTCCACCCTCTCCGGCACCTGCTACAAGCTCGCCAAGACCCCGGTCACCGCGGCCTCCCTCGCCCTCGACGGCTCCTTCCAGGAGATCGAGACGGGCATGACCGAGGGCCACCCCTGCTTCGTCGCCAACAACGGCCGGCTCGGCTTCGGCGTCCACGAGTACCTCTCGTACGCCCCCGAGACCGCGAGCCCGATCCGGCTGATCTGGCTGGCGGCGACTCGGGAGCGGGCCGCGTTCACGGCCGGTGTCGGGCTCGACTACGAGTCCCACCTGCGCGCCGAGCTCGGTGAGGAGACCCTCGCACGGTTCACCGCCACGCTCACGGACCAGGGCCTGGACCCGGACGACTACCTGCTGATCCCCGTCCACCCCTGGCAGTGGTGGAACAAGCTGTCGGTCACCTTCGCGGCCGAGGTCGCCCAGCGCCGTCTGGTGCTCCTCGGCGAGGGCGACGACGAGTACCTCGCGCAGCAGTCGATCCGCACGTTCTTCAACGCGTCGCACCCGGAACGGCACTACGTGAAGACGGCCCTGTCCGTCATCAACATGGGCTTCATGCGCGGCCTGTCCGCCTCGTACATGGAGGCCACGCCGGCCATCAACGACTGGCTCGCGCAGCTCATCGAGAACGACGAGGTCCTCAAGGCGACCGGCCTGACGATCATCCGCGAGCGCGCCGCCGTCGGCTACCGGCACCTGGAGTACGAGGCCGCGACCGACCGCTACTCCCCGTACCGCAAAATGCTCGCCGCCCTGTGGCGCGAGTCGCCCGTCCCGTCCCTGGCCGGCGGGGAGCGCCTCGCCACGATGGCCTCGCTGCTCCATGTCGACGCCGACGGCCGCTCGTTCGCCGCGGCCCTCGTCGAGCGCTCGGGCCTGACGCCCGCCGAGTGGCTGCGCCCGTACCTGCGGTCGTACCTCACGCCGCTGCTGCACAGCTTCTACGCGTACGACCTCGTGTACATGCCGCACGGCGAGAACGTCATCCTGGTGCTCGGCGAGGACGGCACGGTCCAGCGGGCGATCTTCAAGGACATCGCCGAGGAGATCGCCGTCATGGACCCCGACGCGGTTCTCCCGCCGGGCGTCGACCGCATCCGGGTCGAGGTTCCCGACGACCAGAAACTGCTGTCCGTCTTCACGGACGTCTTCGACTGCTTCTTCCGCTTCCTGGCGGCGAACCTGGTCACGGAGGGCGTGCTCGACGAGGACACGTTCTGGCAGGCGGTCGCCGACTGCGTCCGCGACTACCAGGAGTCGGCGCCCCAGCTCGCCGACAAATTCCGGCAGTACGACATGTTCGCCCCGGAGTTCACGCTGTCCTGCCTCAACCGGCTCCAGCTGCGCAACAACGAGCAGATGGTGGACCTCGCGGACCCGGCGGGGGCCCTCCAGCTGATCGGGACACTGCCGAACCCGATCGCGTAGACGTGAGTGGGGCTCCCCAAGACGGTCCTTGGGAAGCCCCACTCGCCTACCGGCGTCCTAGCTCGCCGGCCAGGGCACCTGCGTCGACTTGTAGTAGCCGATGCCGAGCGCGTCCCAGCGCGGAGCCTGCGCCGCGAGCCGCACCTTGTACGTGTTCCAGTCGTGCGTGGCCTGCGGGGACCAGCCGAGTTCGGCGACACCGGGCAGCCTCGGGAAGGCCATGTACTCGACCTGCGCGGAGGTCGACAGGGTCTCCGACCACAGCGGCGCCTCGACGCCCTGGACAGCCGACGCCGGAACGCCCGGAAGGTAGCTGCCCGGGTTCCAGTCGTACGAGCGCTGCACCTCGACGTACCCGGCCCAGGCGAGGCCGAGCGGGGTGTCCTTGTTGTACTTCATGTCGAGGTAGAGACGGTCGGCCGGCGACATGACGATCCCCGTCCCCTTCTGCGCCGCCGCCGCGACCTGCGCCTTCTCGGCCGCGCTGGTCCCGTCGAGACCCCAGTACTGGGCGAGGGCGCCCTTCGCCGGGGTGGCGCCGGTCAGCTGATGCCAGCCGATCACGGTCTTCCCGTACTTGGCGACGATCGGCTGCACCTTGTCCATGAACGCGACGTAGTCCTCATGGCTGGTGGAGTGCGCCTCGTCGCCGCCGATGTGGAGGTACTTGCCGGGCGTGATGGCGGCAAGCTCACGGATCACGTCGTCGACGAAGTCGTACGTGCGGTCCTTGTTGACGCACAGCGAGCTGAAGCCGACGTTCGTGCCGGTGTAGAGCGGCGGCGCGACACCGTCGCAGTTCAGCTCCGCGTACGAGGCGAGCGCCGCGTTCGTGTGGCCCGGCATGTCGATCTCGGGGATGACCTCCAGATACCGCGAGGCGGCGTACTGGACGATCTCCTTGTACTGGGCCTTGGTGAAGTAACCGCCCTGCCCGCCGCCGACCTGCGTGGACCCGCCGTACGTGGCGAGCTTCGGCCAGGAGTCGATGGCGATGCGCCACCCCTGGTCGTCACTCAGGTGCAGATGCAGCTTGTTGACCTTGTACAGGGCGAGTTCGTCGATGTAGCGCTTGACCTTGTCGACCCCGAAGAAGTGCCGGGAGACATCGAGCATGGCGCCGCGGTAGCCGTACCGGGGGCTGTCCTCGATGGTGCCGCCCGCGACGAGCCACGGCCCGGTCTGCTTGCTGCTCTTCTCCACCTCGGCGGGCAGCTGCTGGCGCAGGGTCTGCACGCCGTGGAAGAGACCGGCGGCCTTGTGGGCGGTGATGGTGACGGAGCCGCGGCCGGACACGAGCCGGTACCCTTCGGCCCCCAAGTCCTTTGCCCTGCCGCTGAGTTCGAGACGTATGCCGTCGTCGCCGCCCTGGCCCGTGATGGGCAGCCGGTAGCCGGTGGAGGGCCTGAGCACGCCCGCGAGGTAGTCGGCGACGCGCTGCGCCTCCTTCGAGTCCCGCTCGACGCGGATCCGCGTCTTCGAGGTGATCTCGTACGCCGGTCCGCCCGCGGCCACCGAGGCCGGAGCGGGCACCACCTGGCCCAGCGGGGTCGCGGCGGCGGATCCCGAACCCGGTGACGGGGCGGCGCCGACGGCGGACACCCCCGCGGCCGCGACGAGCAGCAGCGACCCGAACAGCCGGGCGGTCCTGCGGCGCTGCTTCTGTTGCTGTCTCACAAACGGTCCCTTCGACGAGCGACTGGGTCGTGGATCGCGGGGGGTTTCACATCTGTGCAGCCGAACAGTCACCATGGGTACCGTCCGCCCCATGAGCGGGTCAAGGGTGTAGACCAATTCTCACCGGGTGGATGACGGAATCCCGGGAGTGCCCGCCCCTTCGGGAAGGGGCGGGCCCCACAACAGGCCGGCCTCAGCCACGCCGCACCTTGCGCGCGACGACGAAGCGGTCGATCTCCTCACCGGTCTCCGCGAGGCCCCGCACCGTCAGCTTCGCCGTGTGGCCCGCCGGCGCCGGCTCCACGTCGACGCGCAGGAACGAGTAGTTCGTGTAGCGCACGCGCGACCAGTCGACGGTGATGTTCTTCTTGCTGCCGTCGGGCTGGACCACGAAGGACGTGAAGGGATCGATCTCCTTCTCGTGCCCCTCGTACGTGTCGTCGACCGGGAACGCGTACAGGCTCCGGCCCGCGGCGCCCGCGGTGACGTAGACGATGCCGTCGGTCTCGGGGTACGCCGTGCCGCCGATCGGCAGCTCCTTGGTGACCCGGTCGCCCTTGAGCACGTCGGTGCGCTCGTAGACGTGGTTGTGCCCGTTGATGACGAGGTCGACGGTGTACTTCTCGAACAGCGGCACCCACTCCTTGCGCACACCGCCCTCGGAGGCGTGGCTCGTGGCGGTGCAGTACGCGCAGTGGTGGAAGAAGACCACGACGAAGTCGATGTCGCGGTCGGCGCGGAACTTCTTCAGCTGCCGCTCGAACCACGAGGTCTGCGTGCCCCCGGACAGGCCGAGGTTGGCCGGGATCTCCCAGGACACGTCGTTGGCGTCGAGCGAGATGACCGCCGTGTTGCCGTGCACGAAGGAGTAGACGCCGGGCAGGTTCTTCGCGTCGGGGCCGTTGTCCGGCAGGGTGAAGCGGGCCTGCTGGCTGCCGTAGCCGTGCGGCGCGTACCAGGCCTCCATGTCGTGGTTGCCGTACGCGACCATCCACGGCACCTGCTTGGCGACGGACTCCGTCTGGGCGAGGAACTGGTCCCAGGTGCGGGCGTCGAACGTGTCGCCGGTCTGGCCCGAACCCGACGGGTCGGCGTAGGCGATGTCTCCGGCGTGCAGGTGGAACGCCGGGTTCTGCGCCAGGATCAGGCTGTCGTTGGCCAGCGCGTGGTAGCTGACGCCCTGGTCGCCGAAGGCCGTGAAGGTGAACGGCTCGCGGTGCGAGGGCGCCGTCCTGAAGGTGCCGAGCGTGCCGGCCAGGTGCGCGGCCGCCGGGTCGAAGCCGTCGTGGCCGACGCCGTAGTAGTAGGTGGTGCCGGGGCGCAGCCGGGTCAGCTGGGCGTGGAGGTAGTACTGGGTGTGGTCGGCGCCGGTGCCGACCCCGGCCGGGGTGTAGAGGGGCCGGACCTCGGCCTCGATCTTCCGCGACAGGTCCCAGGGGTGGACGCCGACGCGGATGTACGGGTTCTTGACGGCGACCGGGACCTGCCAGGAGACGGTCATCTCGGTACGGGCGTCCGTGCCGTAGGCGAGGTGGCGGGCGAAGGGCGCGACGAGCGCGCCGTCGACCTTCTGGGCGGCGGCTACGTGGCCGGGGGTCCGCCCGGTCTGCGCGGGGACGGCGGCGCTCGCAGCGCCCGGCACGAAGGCGCCGCCCGCTATCGCGCCCAGGGTGACGGCGCCGCCGCGCATCATCGTGCGGCGGGAGAACTTGCTGCGCAGGTACTCGTGCTGCTCGGCCAGGCTCCGGTCGGCAAGCTGCTCGGGTACGCCCATACGGGGAATGTCCATGACCGGAAAAGTTGCTCGGGTCACTCATCCCGGCCGGATACGGCATGTGAACGCAACGGGAACAAGCGGCATGGCGCCCTTCAAACCTTGACCACAGCTGTCCCAAGAACCCCGGCGCCCACGCCGGATGACGCACCCCTGCCCGAAATCGGGCAGAATTCTTGCGAACCGTCCCCTCATCCTCCAGGATCATCCGAGTGCACGACGAACTTGTCGATCATCTGACGCGCAGTTCGCCCCTGAACCGGGGCGAGGCACTGCGGGTGATCCAGGACGTGCTCGCCTACTTCGACGAGACGACCGACGTGTTCGTCCGTCGCCGCCACCGCGAGCTCCAGGGTCAGGGCCTGGTGAACGCGGAGATCTTCGAACGGATCTCGGCAGACCTGAAGTACCGCGCGGTCGCGCCGCCCGAGCTGTCTCTGCGGCAGCTGCGGCGCATCGTCTACGGCTAGAGGGGATCAGTACACATATGTGCGGAATTGTCGGTTACATCGGTAAGCGTGACGTGGCACCGCTGCTGCTCGAGGGGCTGCAGCGCCTGGAGTACCGCGGCTACGACTCCGCGGGCGTCGTCATCACCAGCCCGAAGGCCGGCGGCCTGAAAATGGTGAAGGCCAAGGGCCGCGTGCGCGACCTGGAGGCCAAGGTGCCCGCCCGCTTCAAGGGCACCACGGGCATCGCCCACACCCGCTGGGCCACCCACGGCGCACCGTCCGACGAGAACGCGCACCCCCACATGTCCGCGGACAACAAGGTCGCCGTCGTCCACAACGGCATCGTCGACAACGCCTCCGACCTGCGCGCCAAGCTGACCGCCGAGGGAGTCACCTTCCTCTCCGAGACGGACACCGAGGTCCTCACCCACCTCATCGCCCGCTCCCCCGCCGAGAAGCTCGAGGACAAGGTCCGCGAGGCGCTCCGGCTGATCGAGGGCACATACGGCATCGCCGTCCTGCACGCCGACTTCCCCGACCGCATCGTGGTGGCCCGCAACGGCTCCCCGGTCGTCCTCGGCATCGGCGAGAAGGAGATGTTCGTCGCCTCGGACATCGCCGCCCTGGTCGCCCACACCCGCCAGATCGTCACCCTCGACGACGGCGAGATGGCCACCCTCAAGGCCGACGACTTCCGCACCTACACGACGGAGGGCACGCGCACGACCGCGTCGCCGACGACCGTCGAGTGGGAAGCCGCCTCGTACGACATGGGCGGCCACGACACGTACATGCACAAGGAGATCTTCGAGCAGCCGGAGGCGGTCGACCGCGTCCTGCGCGGCCGCATCGACGAGCGCTTCTCCGCCGTGCACCTGGGCGGTCTCAACCTCGACGCCCGCGAGGCGCGCAGCGTGCGCCGCGTGAAGATCCTGGGCTGCGGCACCTCGTACCACGCGGGCCTGATCGGCGCGCAGATGATCGAGGAGCTGGCCCGCATCCCCGCGGACGCCGAGCCGGCCTCCGAGTTCCGCTACCGCAACCCGGTCGTCGACCCCGACACCCTCTACATCGCGGTCTCCCAGTCCGGCGAGACGTACGACGTCCTCGCCGCCGTGCAGGAGCTGAAGCGCAAGGGCGCCCGCGTCTTCGGCGTCGTGAACGTCGTCGGCTCGGCCATCGCCCGCGAGTCGGACGCCGGCGTGTACGTCCACGCGGGCCCCGAGGTGTGCGTCGTCTCGACCAAGTGCTTCACCAACACCACGGTCGCCTTCGCCCTCCTCGCCCTCCACCTCGGCCGCATCCGCGACCTGTCCGTCGCCGACGGCAAGCGGATCATCGAGGGCCTGCGCAAGCTGCCCGGGCAGATCACGCAGATCCTGGAGCAGGAAGAGCAGATCAAGAAGATCGCCGAGGAGTACGCCGACGCCCGCTCGATGATGTTCATCGGCCGGGTCCGCGGCTACCCCGTCGCCCGCGAGGCCTCGCTCAAGCTCAAGGAGGTCTCGTACATCCACGCCGAGGCCTATCCCGCCTCCGAGCTGAAGCACGGCCCGCTCGCCCTGATCGAGCCGGCGCTCCCCACGGTCGCGATCGTCCCGGACGACGACCTGCTGGAGAAGAACCGCGCCGCCCTCGAGGAGATCAAGGCCCGTTCCGGCCGCATCCTCGCGGTCGCGCACCAGGAGCAGGAGAAGGCCGACCGCACGATCGTCGTCCCGAAGAACGAGGACGAGCTCGACCCGATCCTCATGGGCATCCCGCTCCAACTCCTCGCCTACCACACGGCGTTGGCCCTGGGCCGCGACATCGACAAGCCCCGCAACCTGGCGAAGTCGGTCACGGTCGAGTAGAGCGCTCCGTAAGCATGCGCCCCTGAAAGGGGCGCGGGGCTGTGACATTGTGCGGCTCCGCCGCGTGGGCGCGACCAGCCCCCACACAGCCGCACCAGACAAACCAAACAAGAGAACGGGTCCCCGCACGCGCCACCAAGCGCACAGGGACCCGTTCTTATTGGGGGGCCGGGGCGCCCATTCCCCGGCCCGCAGCTGTCAGCCGGTGGCCGTCACCCCCCGGCCGGCAGCACGCCCCGGCAGGGCCGTGGGCAGCCCGCCCAGCGCGGCCGTCGCCGCGTACCAGGCGAGGAGCCCGCCCACCGCGGCGAACCAGCCGCCGACCTTGGCGAGCCCGGCCGTGTCACCGAACGCGGCCACGGCGAGCAGCAGCAGGGCCACGCACAGCGCCCCGTACGCCCCGCGCACCAGGGTCCCGGAGCCGGACGCCCCGAGGGTCAGGCTCAGCGCGAGCATCGCGAACAGGAGCATGAACAGCCCTTGCGCGTTGGCCGACATGGCGTCGCCGGCCGTGACACCCCAGGTGAACCAGAACGCGCCGAGCGCGGCGAAGGCCGTACCCGTCGAGGCGTCACTGGCGCGGTAGGCGAGCAGACCGGCGACGAACAGGGCGATGCCACCGACGTACGTCGCGAGGGATACGGCATTCGCGGCCGTCACACCGCCGATCACTTCGGTATGACCAAGGCCGAAGGCCAACAGGGTGAGTCCCAGGGCGAGATGGCCGAGAGTGGAGGTCGTGCTTCCCGCGGAGACGTCTTTGTCCACGGCGGGCTCCCTTCATGCGGGTGCAGTTGTGCTGCGCGCGGTACTGGGCCCTGCGATGGTCCAGCGACCGGTATGTACCCTTCACAAAGGCACAAAGCACCTCTACGCGCGAGTAGGATTTACCCATCTCGCCTGGGGCCGAAGGGAGTTAAGGGATGACGATGACCGGGCGCCTGGCGCGCCGCGCGAGCCGTCCCGCGACCGAGCCGAAGATCCGCCCGACGATCCCGTGCGTGGAGCCGACGACGATCGCGTCGGCCTCGTACTCCCGGCCCACCTCTTCGAGTTCGTGGCAGATGTCGCCGCCGCGCTCGACCAGGATCCAGGGCACCTCGGACAGATAGTCCGCACAGGCGAGTTCGAGACCGAGCACCTCGGTGCGGTGGTCCGGCACATCCACGAAGACCGGCGGCTCGCAGCCCGCCCACACCGTGGTGGGCAGCCGGTTGGCGACGTGGACGATGATCAGGCCGGAGCCCGAGCGGTATGCCATGCCGATGGCGTAGGCGAGGGCCCGCTCGCTGGAGGTCGAGCCGTCGAAGCCGACGACCACTCCGTGCTTGAAGGCGGGATCGCAGGACTGACGTGTTTCTTCCGCCGCCTGGGGGGTCGCCGAGGGATCGGCGACCTGCCGCTTGCGGTCCGCGGGTTCAGGGAATTCGTGACCGGCCATGGGTATCTCGGCGATTAGGTCCTCTGGATCCTCGGCGGATCCTCGATGGAGGGACGACAGGGAGCGGCGGAGCTGTGTCCGGGAATCATCTTCCCAAGCCCATACCCCCAAGGGTACGGCGACACTCCTCCTCTGCCCAGAGTCGTCTGCCCGGTTAAGCGCACGCTCCGCGGCGTTCAGGGGAGCATGCCCGAGGCCGCGCCCGTATGGCAATGGTTGCTGCCTCGTACAGACGGTTTGGGTACGGTCCGGGAGCCCCCGGTTCGGCCGAGTGACCGGCCGGACCACCACGCGTTGAACGTGCGTACCCACAGCAACAGGGAGCGCGCCGTGCCCGGACCGTCCATCGTGTACCCGCCCGACGCCGCTTCAAGCGAGCGGCGGCCGCCCGAGGACGCGCACGAGGGCCGGCGGGAGACCACGGAGCCGTCCGGCACGGACACGGTGAGCGACGTCGTCCGCTGGGCCGCGTTCAGCTGCGTCCTGGTCCCGGTCGTCCTGGTGGGATACGGGATCTCACTGGCCGGGGCGGCGGGCGCGGCGCTCGGCCTCGCCGCGGTGACCGGGGCCTGCCGGGCGCTTCTGCGCCAGTCCGAGCGGTGCGCGGCGCGGCCGACTCCGGTACGGTCCTGCGGCCATCGGGGCCGGCGCGGCGGGACGGTGCCGGGGGCGCGCAAGGGCGGTCGCCGCACGGGATGATGTGCGCCGGAGGGCTGACTGGTTTCCGCGCACTACCGCGTATATTTTCAGCCAACTTCGCCCGGCCGTGCATTTCTTGCCGTCACCCGCCTCCAACCCCCGTGCCACCAGGCATGAAAGGACCGCAGAAGGCGCTTGCACCCTACGGGGACCGGCCACTGAGTTGAGGCGCACTTCCCTGCAACGCCCCTGAGTGCCACGCTTCGTGATCGAATGCTTCACGCCAAGTTGCCATGTCGACAATGTGCCGGATCCCCAACTGGTCACGACGGGACCACCGGACGCAGTAGATTCGATCATGACTGTCCATCGGCGGGGGACTCTGCAGGACCGAGGGGAAACGTGCTGGAGCGACAAGCCCGTCACACTACTAAGGGCGCCGCGACCACCGAGGGGGACTTAGCGGGATGAGCCACGACTCCACTGCTGCGCCGGAGGCGGCAGCTCGGAAGCTTTCCGGGCGACGCCGCCGGGAAATAGTCGCGGTGCTGCTGTTCAGCGGCGGACCCATCTTCGAAAGTTCCATTCCGCTCTCCGTGTTCGGCATCGACCGCCAGGACGCGGGGGTTCCGCGTTACCGGCTGCTGGTGTCCGCCGGTGAGGAGGGCCCGCTGCGCACGACGGGCGGCCTCGAACTCACCGCACCCCACGGGCTCGACGCGATCTCGCGGGCGGGCACCGTCGTCGTGCCCGCGTGGCGGTCGATCACCTCGCCGCCCCCGGAGGAGGCCCTCGACGCGCTGCGCCGCGCGCACGAGGAAGGCGCGCGCATCGTCGGCCTCTGCACCGGCGCCTTCGTGCTCGCCGCGGCCGGCCTGCTCGACGGCCGCCCGGCGACCACCCACTGGATGTACGCGCCGACGCTGGCCAAGCGCTACCCGTCGGTCCACGTGGACCCGCGCGAGCTCTTCGTGGACGACGGTGACGTCCTGACGAGCGCCGGGACCGCGGCCGGCATCGACCTGTGTCTGCACATCGTGCGCACGGACCACGGCAACGAGGCGGCCGGAGCGCTCGCCCGCAGACTCGTGGTCCCGCCGCGCCGCAGCGGCGGCCAGGAGCGCTACCTCGACAGGTCTTTACCTGAGGAGATCGGCGCCGACCCGCTGGCCGAGGTCGTCGCCTGGGCGCTGGAGCACCTCCACGAGCAGTTCGACGTGGAGACCCTCGCCGCGCGCGCCTACATGAGCCGCCGCACCTTCGACCGCCGGTTCCGCTCCCTGACCGGGAGCGCTCCCCTGCAGTGGCTGATCACCCAGCGGGTGCTGCAGGCCCAGCGGCTCCTGGAGACCTCCGACTACTCGGTCGACGAGGTCGCCGGGCGCTGCGGCTTCCGTTCACCGGTCGCCCTGCGCGGGCACTTCCGGCGCCAGCTCGGCTCGTCCCCGGCCGCGTACCGCGCGGCCTACCGGGCGCGCAGGCCGCAGCCGGAGAAGCCGGTGGAGATCGCGGCGGCGCCGGGGCCGGAGACCCCGGTCCCGGCCCAGTCACGGCGCACCGCGGCGGCCGGAACCTACCCGGGACCCACCGCCTCACTGCCGACAGATCCGGGCAAACCGAGCTCGGACGCGTATGCGGCGGGGCGCGCGAGTCTGCCGGGGCAGAGGAGTGCGCCGTAGGGTAAGGCGCATGAACGATCGCATGGTGTGGATCGACTGCGAGATGACCGGGCTCTCGCTGGCGAATGACGCGCTCATCGAGGTGGCCGCACTGGTCACCGACTCTGAGCTGAACGTACTCGGCGACGGCGTGGACATCGTGATCCGCCCGCCGGCCGAGGCCCTGGAGACCATGCCCGAGGTGGTGCGGCAGATGCACACCGCCTCGGGCCTCCTCGACGAGCTCGCGGGCGGCACGACGCTCGCCGACGCCGAGGAGCAGGTCCTCGCGTACGTACGCGAGCACGTCAAGGAACCGGGCAAGGCGCCCCTGTGCGGGAACTCGGTCGGCACCGACCGCGGATTCCTGCTGCGGGACATGCCGACGCTGGAGGACTACCTCCACTACCGGATCGTCGATGTGTCCTCGGTCAAGGAACTGGCGCGCCGCTGGTACCCGAGGGCGTACTTCAACAGTCCGGAAAAGAACGGCAACCACCGCGCGCTCGCCGACATCCGCGACTCCATCGTCGAGCTGCGCTACTACCGCGAGGCGGTCTTCGTCCCGCAGCCGGGACCTGACTCCGACACCGCGAAGAAGATCGCGGCCAAGCACGCGCTGCCTGCGGAATAGCGCCTCGCACCGCATTTCCGACCCCTGTGTACGGGGTCCGGAAAAGGGGTGCACGAGCACCCCTTCGGACCCTGTACACTTTTTCTCGGCCGGTCGGAAGAACGACATACGACCGGACATGGTGGGTGTAGCTCAGTTGGTAGAGCACCTGGTTGTGGTCCAGGTGGCCGCGGGTTCAAGTCCCGTCACTCACCCTGAATGATCAAGGCCCCGGTTCGAAAGAACCGGGGCCTTGATCGTTGTGGCGCCCCGCGCCGCTCAGGACGACACGCACGCCTGAGGCCGACGCGCACCCCTCAGGACGAAGCGCGCTCCACCAGTTCGTTCGGGAGGACCAGCCGGCGGCCGTCGAGTGTGCGGGACGCGGCCGGGCGGCGGTCGGCGATCTCGGCGAGGAGCAGGTCGATCATGGCGCGGCCCATCTCCTCGATGGGCTGGCGGACGCTGGTCAGGGGCGGGTCCATGTGCCGGGCGATCGCCGAGTCGTCGTAGCCGACCAGGGCGACGTCGTCGGGGATACGGCGGCCCGCCTCGCGCAGCACCTGGCGGGCACCGGCAGCCATCACGTCCGACCCGGCGAACACCGCGTCCACCTCGGGGCAGCGCTCCAGGAGCTCGGTCATCGCGCGCCGGCCGCCCTCCTCCGTGAAGTCCCCCGGCACGATGAGCCGCTCGTCCACCTCACGGCCGGCCGCCTCGACGGCGGCGCGGTAGCCGTCGACGCGGCGCTGGGCGCCGTACACGTCGAGCCGGCCGGTGATCGTGGCGATGCGGGTACGGCCGCGGCTCAGGAGGTGCTCGACGGCCGAATATGCGCCCGCGAAGTTGTCGGAGTCCACCGAGGGCAGCGTCTCGGCGGCGGAGCGGCGGCCGCTGATGACTGAGGGGATCTCCAGCTGGCTGAGCAGATCGGGGAGCGGGTCGTCGGCGTGGACGGACACCAGCAGGACGCCGTCGACGCGGTGTGCCGCGAGGTACTGGGCGAGGCGCTGCCGCTCCCGGTCGTTGCCCGCGAAGATCAGCAGGAGCTGCATCTCGGTCTCGGCGAGCTCGGCACCAACGCCGCGCAGCATGTCGGAGAAGTAGGGCTCGGCGAAGAAACGTGTCTCCGGTTCGGGCACGACGAGGGCGATGGCGTCGGTGCGGTTGGCGGCGAGAGCGCGGGCCGCCGTGTTCGGCACATAGCCGAGCTCGGCGACGGCGGCCTCGACCGTGGCGCGGGTCGCGTCGCTCACCCGGGGGGAGCCGTTGATCACCCGGGAGACCGTGCCCCGGCCCACGCCCGCCCGGGCCGCGACCTCCTCAAGGGTCGGACGCCTGCCGTGAGTGCCGCGAGCCGCCATGACTCCCACCTCCCCAAGTCTCACGCGGAATCTAACAGCCCGATAACCGCACCAAGTTGCCGCTGCCGGGCGTCTTGACACCCCCGGGCCGAGCGACGACCCTTCAACACATCACCTATGGGAGCGCTCCCACTCTACTGGGCGTATACAGAAGCCGCACGTTCCCCGCCCGAGCCGCACGTGAACGAACGGGCGTGGCAAGGCAGTTGGCCGGGGTTGGCACTTCAGAGCAAGTGAGTACTTTGGAGGACGCAATGCGCACGACTGCCCGCACGTCCCGACGCGCGATGACCTTCGCGGTCGTCGCCGCCCTGGCCACAGGGCTGCTCGCCGGATGCGCGACCGATGACGACTCAGGATCCGACGGCGGTTCGAGCGGGGGTGCCGGCAACAAGGGCGGCACCACGGTCACGATCGGCACGTTCGGCGTCTTCGGCTACAAGCAGGCCGGGCTCTACGACGAGTACATGAAGCTGCACCCGGGCGTGACGATCAAGGAGAACGTCACCACCCGCACCGACGTCTACTGGCCCAAGACCCTCACCCGGCTGCAGGCCGGATCCGGCACGGACGACATCCAGGCGATCGAGGTCGGCAACATCGCCGAGGCCGTCCAGACGCAGGCCGACAAGTTCGTCGACCTCGGCAAGGAGGTCGACACGTCGCAGTGGCTGGACTGGAAGAACGCCCAGGCCACCACCAAGGACGGCAAGCTCATCGGGCTCGGCACGGACGTCGGCCCGATGGCGATCTGCTACCGCAAGGACCTCTTCGAGAAGGCCGGTCTGGAGACCGACCGCACCAAGCTCGCCGCGCAGTGGAAGGGCGACTGGAACAAGTACGTCGACCTCGGCAAGCAGTACATGAAGAAGGCGCCGGGCGGCACCAAGTACGTGGACTCCGCGTCCTCCGTCTACAACGCGGCGCTGGGCGGCGAGAAGCAGCGGTACTACGACAAGGACGGCAGCGTCATCTGGGACAAGTCCACGGGGGTGAAGAAGTCCTGGAACGCCGCCATGGAGGTGGCGACCAGCAACATGTCGGCCAAGCTGAAGCAGTTCGACAAGCCGTGGGACCAGGGCTTCGCCAACGGCACCTTCGCCACGGTGGCCTGCCCCGCGTGGATGCTCGGCTACATCCAGGAGAAGTCCGGTGACTCCGGCAAGGGCAAGTGGGACGTGGCGGCCGCGCCGACCGCGGCCAACTGGGGCGGCTCGTTCATCGGTGTGCCGACGGCGAGCAAGCACCAGAAGGAGGCCATCGCCCTGGCGAAGTGGCTGACGGCGCCCGCGCAGCAGGCCAAGGTCTTCGCCAAGCAGGCCAGCTTCCCGTCGACACCTTCGGCATACGCCGGCCTGAAGCCGCAGGCCGCGACGACCACGTTCTTCTCCGGCGCGCCCCTGACGCAGATCTTCTCCGACTCGGCGAAGACCATCCCGGTCCAGGTCTTCGGCGTCAAGGACCAGCCGATCGGCACCGCGATCACCGACACCGGCATCCTCCAGGTCGAGCAGAAGGGCAAGTCGCCCGCGCAGGGCTGGGACGCGGCCACCAAGGAAGTCAAGGACGTGCTCGACCAGTGACCAGCTCCGACGAGGCTCTCGCGCAGTCCGCGACGAGCGCCGACACCGCGCCCGGCTCCCAGGAGCCGGGCGCGGCCCGGGGCGCTCAGGGTCGCGGCACGGCGCCGACGGGCGCCGGCACCTGGCGCAGCCGGCTGTACCGCTGGGACATGAAGGCGTCCCCGTACGCGTTCATCTCCCCCTTCTTCATCATCTTCGGCGCCTTCTCACTGGTGCCGCTGCTCTACACCGCCTGGTACTCGCTGCACCATGTGCAGCTGTCGAACCTGGACGGCCAGACCTGGGCGGGCCTGGACAACTACACGAACCTCTTCCAGTCGGACTTCTTCTGGAACGCGCTGAAGAACACGTTCACCATCGGCGTGATCTCGACCGTGCCGCAGCTGATCGCGGCGATCTGGCTCGCGCACATGCTCAACTACCGGCTGCGCGGCTCCACCGTGTGGCGCGTCGTCATGCTCACCCCGTACGCCACCTCGGTGGCGGCGGCGACGCTCGTCTTCGTGCTGCTCTTCTCGCCCGACACCGGCATGATCAACTGGGCGCTCGACCTGGTCGGCATCGACCCGGTCAACTGGCGTGAATCCGACTGGGGTTCGCAAGCAGCGGTCTCCTCGATCGTGATCTGGCGGTGGACCGGATACAACGCGCTGATCTATCTGGCGGCGATGCAGGCCATCCCGGCCGACCTGTACGAGTCGGCGGCCCTGGACGGCGCGAACCGCTGGCAGCAGTTCCGGCACGTGACCATTCCGATGCTGCGTCCGACGATCCTGTTCACCGTCGTCGTCTCCACGATCGGCGCGACCCAACTCTTCGGCGAACCCCTGCTGTTCGGCGGTGTCAGCGGCACCAAGGGCGGGTCCGAGCACCAGTACCAGACGCTCGGCCTGTACATGTACGACCAGGGCTGGATCGTCGGCAACCTCGGCAAGGCGTCCGCGATCGCCTGGTCGATGTTCCTGATCCTGCTCATCGTGGCCGCGATCAACCTGCTGATCACCCGACGGCTGAGGAAATCCCAATGACCACCATCACCGACGCGACACCGCCTCAGGTCGCCGGGCAGGACGCCGATCCGCCGCGCAGGCGACGGATCCTGGGCGCCGGCAAACAGTTGCACGCGGGTCCGGTCACCTACGTCGTACTGATCCTGTTCGCCGTGATCTCGATCGCCCCGCTGCTGTGGACGGCGATCGCGGCCTCGCGCACCAACACCCGCCTCGCGCAGACACCACCCCCCTTCTGGTTCGGCGGAAACCTGTTCAAGAACCTGGAGACCGCCTGGAGCCAGGCAGGCATGGGCACCGCGATGTGGAACACCATCCTCGTGGCCGCGACCATCACCGTCGGCACGGTGCTGTTCTCCACACTCGCCGGTTTCGCCTTCGCCAAACTGCGTTTCCGGTTCTCGACCACGCTGCTGCTGATGACCATCGGCACGATGATGATCCCGCCGCAACTGGCCGTCGTACCCCTGTACTTGTGGATGACGGACCTGGGCTGGGCGAACCACCTCCAGACGGTCATCCTGCCGACCCTGGTCAGCGCCTTCGGCACGTTCTTCATGCGGCAGTACCTGGTCCAGGCGCTGCCCACCGAACTGATCGAGGCCGCGCGGGTCGACGGCGCGAGCAGCCTGCGGGTCGTCTGGCACGTGGTCTTCCCGGCGGCCCGCCCCGCGATGGCCGTGCTCGGGCTGCTCACCTTCGTCATGGCCTGGAACGACTTCCTGTGGCCGATCATCGCGCTCAACGGAGAGAACCCGACGGTCCAGGTGGCCCTCAACCAACTGGGCACCGGCTACATCCCCGACGACTCGGTGATCATGGCCGGAGCCCTGCTCGGCACACTGCCCCTGCTGATCGCGTTCCTGCTGTTCGGCAAGCAGATCGTGGGCGGCATCATGCAGGGCGCGGTAAAGGGCTGACGTTTTTCGGGGGGCCGCCGCAAGCGGCGGCCCCACCCCACAACTTCCTACCGATGGGAGCGCTTCCATGCCTAAGCCCATTACGCAGACACCCACAACAGATCCCACCCCCACATCCACCGCCACCTTCCCGCCGAACTTCATCTGGGGAGCGGCGACATCGGCGTACCAGATCGAGGGGGCGGTGCGGGAGGACGGCAGGACGCCGTCGATCTGGGACACGTTCAGCCATACGCCGGGCAGGACGGCGGGCGGTGACACGGGCGACATCGCGGTGGACCACTACCACCGCTACAAAGACGACGTAGCCCTGATGAAGGACCTGAACCTGGGCACGTACCGATTCTCGGTCTCCTGGCCGAGGGTGCAGCCCACGGGCAGGGGCCCGGCGGTCCAGCGGGGCCTGGACTTCTACCGGCGCCTGACGGACGAACTCCTGGCCCAGGGCATCAAGCCGGCCCTGACGCTCTACCACTGGGATCTGCCGCAGGAACTGGAGGACGCGGGCGGCTGGCCGGCACGCGACACGGCGTACCGCTTCGCGGAGTACGCGGGCATGGTCGGCGAGGCGCTGGGCGACCGGGTGGACCTCTGGATCACGCTCAACGAGCCCTGGTGCAGCGCGTTCCTGGGCTACGGCTCGGGTGTGCACGCGCCGGGCAGGACGGAACCGGCGGCAACGCTCCGAGCGGCCCACCACCTCAACCTGGCACACGGCCTGGCAACACAGGCCCTGCGCCAGACGCTGCCACCCCGGGCAGAAGTAGCAGTAAGCCTCAACTCCTCTACAGTCAGGCCCCTTTCACCCACCAATGCCGCCGACAACGACGCCCGCCGGCGCATCGACAACCTGGCCAACGGCGTGTTCCACGGCCCGATGCTGCACGGGGAGTACCCGGCGGACCTGATCACGGACACCGCAGGCATCACGGACTGGTCCTTCATCCACGCCACCGACCTGGCGGCGATCCACCAGCCGCTGGACGCGCTGGGCCTGAACTACTACACCCCGTCCCTGGTCTCCTCGGCCCCGTCAGCCCCGACAACCCGATCCGACGGCCACGGCGCGAGCGACCACTCCCCCTGGCCAGGAGCGGACGACGTCGCCTTCCACCAATCCCCGGGCGAGCGCACGGAGATGGGCTGGACCATCGACCCAACGGGCCTGCACGACCTGATCATGCGCTACACCAGGGAGGCGCCGGGCCTGCCGCTGTACATCACGGAGAACGGCGCGGCGTACGACGACAAGCCGGACCCGGCAGGCCGGATCCACGACCCGGAGCGCATCGCGTACCTCCACGGCCACCTGTCCGCCGTACACCGCGCGATCAAGGACGGCGCGGACGTCCGCGGCTACTACCTCTGGTCGCTGATGGACAACTTCGAGTGGGCGTACGGCTACGAGAAGCGCTTCGGGGCCGTCTACGTGGACTACGCGACCCAGAAACGTACGCCGAAGTCGAGCGCGCACTGGTACGCACAAGCGTCACGCACCAACCAACTCCCACCGGCGAACTAGCAGCACCACCGGCGATCATCCGCGTACGAGACGCGGCCCGAGGGCCGGGAGCCCCACCGAGCGGACAGCCGCGTACGAGACGGGAGGGGACGTGGGGGCATGTGCGCGCGCAGCCACCAGCACCACGTACAGGCAATTAACTAGCTGACGGTGGCCCATAGAACAGCGAGCACGTACATGCCCCCGCGGCCCCGCACCCGAAAACGAACCTGAGCGGCCCGCACCGAGCCCGCACCCGAAAGCGAACCGAGCGAAACGGCGGCGCACCCAAAAGAACGCGCGCCCCGGCCGAGTGGGGGGACAAGGATCCGGCCGGGGCGCGCAGCTTCCCGCGGGGGGAGGGCTACTTGAAGGAGGCGAAGGCCTTCTGGAAGGCGTTGGCCGACTGCTCGATCGAGGAACAGGTCGGCTGGGCCGAGTTGGACGCCCCGCCCTCACACGCCTTGTCGCGGGTGGCGGACCACATCGACAGACCGCCCAGTCCCTTCTCCTTGGCGAAGGCGACCAACTGCGTGGCGTCGTCGACCTTGAAGACCTCGGACGAGACGTCGTTGACGCCGATCATCGGGGTGATCGCGACGGCCTTCCAGGCAGCGGCGTCGGACAGCCCGAGCGCACTCTTGATCTGCGCCTGCGTGGCGGTGGCGGCCTGCTCGGCGTACGTACCCATGTCGCCGCTGTAAGAGGCGCCGTAGTCCATCGCCATGATGTTGACGAGGTCGGTCGAAACGCCGTTGGACTTGGCGTTCTTCAGGAAGTTCACGCCGTCCGAGGTGAGGCCCTCGGGCATCACCGGGAGCGTGAAGGAGACGTTCAGTTCCGGGTTGTTCTTCTGCAGCGTGGCGATGGCCTGGGCACGCTTGGTGTTGGCGGCGGTGTCCGGCAGGGCGCCACCCTCGACGTCGAAGTCGACCTTGGTGAGCTTGAACTGGTCGATGACCTTCTGGTACGCCGCCGCGAGGTCGGTGGCCGAGGAGCAGGCCTGCGCCAGCTCGGTGCCGGACGCGCCACCGAACGAGACTCGCACATCGCCGCCGGCGGCCCTCAAGTCGCCGATCTGGGCGGCGACTTCGTCACTGCCGAGGTCGGTCACGCCGCCCCACTTCGGGGTGCAGGAGCCACCGGAGGTGATGAAGGCGAGGTTGAACTCCTTGACGCCGGTGGCCTTGGAGGAGGCGACCAGGTCGAACTTCGGGTAGAGCGACGTGTCGACGTAGGGGGCGAAGCCGGCCGCCGCGGCGGAGCCCGAACCGGTGCCGGAGGACGAGGACGGCGACGGGCTCGCCGTCGACGTGGCGGTCTCGGTGGGCTTGGCGGTGGCCGAAGCGGAGGCGCCGGCGCCGGCGCTCGGGGTGGGAGTCGCAGACTCCGTGGGGCGTCCGCTGGGCTCAGGCGTGGCCCCGTCGTCCACGGAGCACTTGGCGCCGTTGATGAGACACCCGGCCGGATCGGCGTCGCCGGTGACGACGAACCCGACGGTCACGGACTTCCCGGCGGCGATGCCTCCCTTGTCCCAGGAGGCGGGCTGCACGGTGACATGCGAGCCGGACACGGACGACTCGGCGTTCCACAGGGAGCCGAGCTTAGTGCCGGACGGCAGGTCGAACTCAAGCTTCCAGTCCGACTGGGCCTTGTCCGAGTCGTTCTTGACGACGTACTGGGCGGTGTAACCGCCGGACCACTCGCTGGTCTTGGTGTACGCGGCGCCGACCCCCGCGGCCTGCGCCGTGCCGGAGAACAGGAAGGCGCCGCCGCCCACGACGGCCGCGGCGACGAGCCCGCCTATCGCCTTGTTCCTGCCACTGACCCTGCGCCGGTGCGTGCTGCTCATCGCGTGCCTGCCTTAGCTGTACGGGGGTGGGGGTGCGGCAGCACGCTAGCGATCCGGAACCCGGCAAATGGGGCACCAGCACCGATGGTTGAGGTTCTTATGGAGGGCTTAAGGAAGCCATCGGAACGGATTAAAGGTAGAGACCAACCCCGAAACGGATCCGGACCGGCCGGTTACGCAGAGGCACCCGACGACGACGGGCGGCGTCGGCGCCGTACCGCGCTGCGGTGCCCGCGCCGCCCCTCGGCGGGCCCCCGCCCGTCCAGCTGCACCCAGATCCGCACCTCGGTCCCCCCGAGCACGGAGGACCCGATGCGCACATCGCCCCCCGTCGACTCGGCGAGCCGACGGACGATGTCGAGCCCGAGCCCGGTGGACCCGTCGCTGCCGGACCCTCGCCCGCGGGCCATCGCGGCGTCCGGGTCCAGAATCCCGGGCCCGGCGTCGGAGACGAGCACGATCACGGCGTCCTCGCCGCTGTGCACGTCGACGGCGAAGGCGGTGCCTTCGGGCGTATGCCGGAAGACATTCCCGAGGAGCGCATCAAGCGCGGCCGCCAACTCCCCCCGGACCACAGGGATGCGTACAGGCCGGTCGACCCCGGCGACGCGCACCTTGCGCCCCTCGTCCTCGGCGAGCGCGGACCAGAAGTCCATGCGCTCGCGGATGACCTCGGCGGCATCGCACCCGGCCCCGGGCCCCGCGGCGGCGGTCTGCGGCTTGGCGTCGCGGGCGGTACGGATGATGGTGTCGACCTCGCGCTCCAGCTGCTCGACGGCGGCGCGGGTCTGCTCGGCGGCGGTGCCTTCGCCCAACGAGACGGCGTTGAGCCGCAGAACGGTGAGGGGCGTACGCAGCCGATGCGAGAGGTCGGCGGCCAGCTCCCGCTCGTTGGCGAGAAGCTGGACGACCTGATCGGCCATGGAGTTGAACGCGACGGCGGCGAGCCGGAGTTCCGTAGGCCCCTCCTCCGGCACCCGGGCCCCGAGCTTCCCCTCGCCCAGATCGTGCGCGGCGGAGACGAGACGCTGGGCGGGCTGCACCATGCGTACGCCGAGCCGGTCGGCGACGGCCACGGACCCTATGACGAGGGCGATACCGACACCGGCCAGCACAAGCCACGCCGTGGCGACCCCGTTGGTGACCTCGGACTCCGGCACGAACACTTCGACGACGGCGATGCCGGAGCTGACGGCGATGGGCTGGAGCCACACGGACCCGCCGGGCACATCGGCGACGGTGGCCTGCCGGAGGCCGACGTGCCCGTCACCGGCGCGCGACGTGCCGACCTGGATCGCCGGGGCGCCGCCGGAGGCCGGGATGTACACGGCCATGCGGCCGTCGGCGCCGGCCTCGGTGGAGGCGACGGCGCGGGTCAGTTCGTCACGGTCGGTGGTGATGGAGAGGGTGGGCCCGATCGCGGCGGCGGTCCGCTCGGCATTCGAGAAGGCGCGGTCCCTGGCCATCTCCTTGATGACGAGGCCGAGAGGAACCGCGAAAGCCACCACAACCATGGCGGTGACGGCGAGGCACACCTTGACCAGGGCCCACCTCATGCCGGCCCGCCCTCCGCCCGCGGCGGCTCCAGCTTCACACCGACGCCCCGCAGAGTGTGCAGATAGCGCGGCCGTGCGGCCGTTTCGCCCAATTTCCTGCGCAGCCACGACAGATGGACGTCGATGGTCTGATCGTCCCCGTACGACTGCTGCCACACCTCGGCGAGGAGTTCCTTGCGGGGTACGACGACGCCGGGCCGGCCCGCGAGGAAGGTGAGCAGGTCGAACTCGCGCCGGGTGAGATCGAGCCGCGCCCCGTCCAGCTCGGCCTGGCGCCGCAGCGGGTCTATCGCGAGGCCGCCGACCTGGAGGAGGCGCGAGGGCGGCTCGGCAGCGGCGCTGGAGCGCGCGCGGCGCAGCACGGCGGCCATGCGCGCGGACAGGTGCTCGGGCGAGAACGGCTTGGTGAGGTAGTCGTCGGCGCCGTCGTTGAGGAGCCGGACGATCTCGGCCTCGTCGTCGCGGGCCGTGGCGATGATCACGGGTACGTCGGTGATACCGCGCAGCATCTTCAATGCCTCGGATCCGTCCAGATCGGGCAGTCCGAGGTCGAGAATCACGACGTCGAAACGGAAATGGGCGACCTCGCGCAGCGCCTCCAGGGCCGTGCCGACGCTCCGTACGGTGTGGGAGGCCTCGGTCAGGTGCCGGATGAGGGCCGAGCGCACGAACTGGTCGTCCTCGACCACGAGCACACTTGCCATGGGCGGCACCGTACGCCATACGGGGGACCCCGGTCCTCCTTCCGCCCAGGTCCGGGGCAACCCCGGTCCCCCCGGGACACGGGTGGGGCGGGTGCGGCAGTATGGCCGCGATGCACCCCATGCGCAGAGGACTTGTTCACACGGCGGCCTGGCTGCTGGCCACCGGCGCGGCCGTCACGCTGTCGTGGTGGGGCGTGCACACGGTGATGGCGGGCACGGCGTACGACCCGCCGCGCGCGGTGCCGATCGCCGCGGGAGCGGTGGACGCGCGGGCGTCGTCGACGCACCGCCCGGAGCCGTCGCCGCCGGCGTCGCCGTCCCGCTCCGCATCGCAGAAGCCGTCACACTCCCCCGGCTCGGCCACCCCGTCCCCGAGCCGCCCGGCGAAACCGAGCACCTCCGCGAAGCCGCCCGCGTCGCCGTCGGCGTCCGGCACGGTGAAGGGCTACGCGACGGAGGGCGGCCGTGCCGTGTTCGACCTGGGCAAGGACTCGGCGTCGCTGGTGTCGGCGACGCCCGCGGCCGGCTGGTCGGTGCAGGTGTGGAAGGACTCGACGTGGATCAGGGTGGAGTTCACCTCGGGCACGGACAAGGTCTCGGTGTTCTGCACGTGGCACGACCACGCACCGAGCGTGGAAGTGGCGAAGTACTGACCACCGGCACGACCACCCACCCACCCAGGCCTACCCGGAACGCCCCCTCGGCCCCACCCCCGTCATCGAAATACGGACGGCGGAGGAGCAGGCGAAGCAACGGCATGCGAGTCGCTGACGGCACCGGCGCCCCCGGTGAAGTCCGAGAGGGCCTTGCCGTGTTCGACGCGGGCGGGATGCGGATCGCCGGCCGCGCGCCGGGTCAGTTCGGCTACGGGCAGGACCCGGTCGGAGGCGACAAGCACCGCGTTGCCGAAGCGCTTGCCGCGCAGGACGGCCGGGTCGGCGACGAGGGCGAGCTCGGGGAAGACGGCCGCGGCGGTGGCGATCTGGCCGCGCAGATGCGCGAGGGGCGGCCCGTCGGCGAGGTTGGCGACGTAGCACCCGCCGGGCTTGACCACCCGGCGCACCTCGGTGAGGAACTCCGTGCTGGTGAGGTGCGCGGGCGTACGCGCTCCGCTGAACACGTCGGCTATCAGGAGGTCGGCCCAGCCGTCGGGGAGTTTCGCGAGGCCCTCGCGGGCGTCGCCGGCGCGGACGCGGATCCGGCCGCCGGGGTCCAACGGCACTTCGCGGCGCACCAGTTGGACGAGCGCCTCGTCGCGTTCGACCACCTGCTGGGTGGAGCGGGGGCGGGTCGCGGCGATGTAGCGGGCGAGAGTGAAGGCGCCGCCTCCCAGGTGCACGGCGTGCACGGGGCGGCCCTTGTCCACGGCGAGGTCGATGACATGGCCGATCCTGCGCTGGTACTCGAATTCGAGGTGCCCGGGATCGTCGAGGTCGACGTGCGACTGCGGGGCACCGTCCACGAGCAGCGTCCAGGCGCGCGGCCGGTCCCGGTCGGGTATCAGCTCGGCGAGCCCGCCGTCGACGGCCTCGACGACGGCCTCCCGGCCGCCGCGGGCCGCTCCGGCCTGCTTGTTCTTTGCCCTTGACCTTGCCATCCGTCCATTATCGACGGGCGGCGACGAGTCGGCCCAGCGGCCGCGGGGCCAGGGACCGCAAGGGCCCGGCGGCCGGCCTCAGCGGCAGTTGTCCGCGGCTTCGATCATGCGGGCCGCCTCGTCGAGCGCCGCCCGCAGGACCGCCGGGTCGGTGACGAGCTCGGCCTCGCCGGGAGGGAGCAGCCAGCCGCCGCCCTCGACGGGGGCGGGCGGCACGGGGCCCGCACCGGGGCCGCGCTCCGGCGAGGACGACGCGGGGGTGTGGGTGCAGGCGCTGCCGGGGACGTCCCAGGCGTCGGCGGTGCCGGGCGGCACGAGGAAGCCGAGGGTGTCGCAGTCCCCGTCGTGCAGGACCGGACCGACGGCCTCGGTGGCGCCGCGGCGCAGGATGTCGACGGCTTCGAGGCCCTGCCGGGCCGGGACGGTCACCACGTCGCAGGACGCGCTGTCACGGGGTGGCGCGCTGTGGTCCTGGGTCGGCCGGTGCCGCGCCGTCGAAAGTGATGCCTCCAACACGTCAGCCCCTCCTCGCTCTCGCGTACGGGTTGCACGACCGGAACGCGACCGCTCCGGCCCCGCAAGGTTCAACGCCCGTAAGCGTCAACAGCTACGGCGGCACGCCGCCGCAAAGGATGGCACTTCATGGCGGATGCGGGGTGAGATATCCCGTTTGTAGCTAAACACTGTGTGTCGGAGTCGTTACAGCAGGTACCTTCGTGCCCCGTCGGAACAGGGGTTGCACCAGGGCTCACAGAGACCCAACTCCCCGGTGATCCGGCACGGTTCGCACGAGAGGGCCCGGTCATGACGCCGTCACCGGTGGCATCGTCAGCGCAGTCCCCGCGGCCGAATCTCGCCTTCAGGCGGCTGCGTGGGCAGCGCTCTCCGGGCGAGTTCGCGGCCGCGGTGCGACGCGCCGCCCGGGAGATCGGCGAGCGGGTCAGCTGCGACGCGCGCTACATCGGGCGGGTGGAGGCCGGCGAGATCCGCTGTCCCAACTACGCGTACGAGCGGGTGTTCCTGCACATGTTCCCCGGCCGCTCGCTCACGGAGCTGGGGTTCGCGCCCCGCTCGGCCGTACGCGGCCGGGCGGCACGCCCCGCGGAGCCCGTACCCCTCGCGCACACCGAGTTCGAGTTCCCGCACCACGACGAGGAGAGCGACGTGCGGCGTCGCGCATTCATGACCGGAGGGACGGCCACCGTGGCCGTCGCCTCCCTGGCGCCCTTGGCCATCGCGGCCGACGGCACGGCCTATCGCGCGGTCGGCCGCGCTGCGAAACATCCGGCCGCGGGCCACGGCGGGCGCGCGGCGCCCGGGGCCGGTGTCGGCGCGGTCGAGGAGGCCATCCGCCGGATCCGGCTGCTCGACGACCGGCACGGCGCCGACGGGCTCTACAAGAGGGCCGCGGCCCCGCTGCGTACGGCGTTCGCGCTGCTCGACGCGGGGACGGCGGCGCCCGGCACGGCCGAGCGGCTCCAGGCCGGGGCGGGTGAACTGGCCATCTCCGTCGGCTGGTTGGCGCACGACTCGGGCCGCTTCGACGATGCGCGCTCGCACTACGCGGAGGCGCTGGCCACCGCGCGCGTGGCGAGCGACCCGGCTCTGGAGGCGCACGCGTTCTGCAACACGGCGTTCCTGGCGCGGGACGCGGGGCGCCCGAGGGAGGCGGTGCGGGCGGCGCAGGCGGCCACGCGCGTCGCGGCCCAGCTTGCGTCGCCACGACTGCTGTCGCTGCTGGCGCTGCGCGAGGCGGGCGGCTGGGCGGGGCTCGGGGACCGTACGGGGTGCGAGCGGGCGCTGGCCCGGGCGCAGGCCCTCTTCGCGCGCGGACGGTCGGACGACGACCCGGAGTGGATGACGTTCTACGGCGAGGCCGAGCTGGAGGGCCTGGAGGCGCAGTGCTACTCGGCGCTCGGCGACTGGACGCGCGCCGCCCGGCACGCGCGTCGCGCCGCGGCCCTCCAGGACCCGCACTTCACCCGGAACATCGCCCTGTACACGGCGGAGCTCGCCGACGACCTGGCGCGCGCGGGCCAGCCCGACGAGGCCGCGTCCGCGGGGATGCGGGTCCTGCATCTGCTGACCGAGGTCCAGTCGTCGCGCATCCAGTCGATGCTGGCGACCACCGCGCGCGTGCTCCTTCCGCACCGCAGGGCGTCGGGTGTCTCGGCGTTCCTGGAGCAGCACGCGTCGGCGCCGCGCACGGCGTGAGCTCCCTGCTCGCGCGCCCGGCCCCCTGGGCCCTAGCCCTCGTGGCCCGCGAGGTGGCCGATGTCGTTCCACGACTCGATCGCCGGTTCCCCGTAGGCCCAGCCGAGGACCGACAAGGACGTCGGGTTGAGGCGGATGCGGGCCGCGAAGTCCAGCGGGAGGCCCAGCCAGCGGGCGCCGATGGAGCGCAGCATGTGGCCGTGCGCGAAGACCAGGGCGTCGCGGTTCTCGGATCTGGCCCAGGCGACGACCTCGTCGGCGCGGGCGGTCATCTGCTCCAGGGTCTCCCCCTCGGGGACGCCGTCGCGCCAGATGAACCAGCCGGGGCGCCGCTCCTGGATCTGGGCGGGGGTCAGCCCCTCGTACGCGCCGTAGTCCCACTCCATGAGCGCGTTCCACTCCGTGGCCCGGTCGCCGAAGCCGGCGAGTTCGCAGGTCTCGCGCGCGCGGGAGAGCGGGCTGGTGCGGACCTCGGCGCCGGGGAGTCCGTCGAGGGGCGCCCGGTGCAGACGTTCGCCGAGGAGCTTCGCGCCGCGCCGTCCCTCTTCGAGGAGGGGGATGTCGGTCCTGCCGGTGTGCCGCCCGGACAGTGACCATTCCGTCTGTCCATGCCGGGCCAACAGGATGCGCGGTGCCATGGGTGACCTTTCCGAGGGCGGGTGAAAAGGGCTGCCATGTACCGATAAGTCAGGCCAGGCGCGCCCGCTCGTTCCATCATCGCTCACCCGGGATTCAGGCAACCCACCGGGCGATCGTTGCGTCTTCGTGGGTCGGAGGCGCCCCTTCCAGGCGGACACATACACCGTAAAGTGGTCCACGTGGCCACGGGCCGCCGTACAGGGAGTTAAGGGGGAGCGGCCTGATGTCGCAGACCGAGGCACCGTCCACTGCGGCGACAGGCGACCGGCTGCGCTGGTGGACCGAACTGCCGCTGATCGTGCTGGTGTACGCCGCCTATTCGGCGGGCCGGCTCATGGTGCGCGGGGACGAGGCGCACGCCGTCGAGCACGGCCTCGCGATACTCCGGGCCGAGAAGGCACTCCGTCTCAACCTCGAACACCCGCTGAACCGTCTCTTCACCGCCGAGGCCTGGATCGGTGTCCCCGCCGACTTCTGGTACGCCTCACTGCACTACCTCGTCACTCCGGGCATCCTGATCTGGCTCTTCCGCAGCCGCGCCGTCCACTTCCGCGCCGCCCGGACCTGGCTGATGACCTCCACCCTGATCGGCCTGATCGGCTTCACCCTCGTACCGACCTGCCCGCCGCGCCTGCTGTCCCCCGGCCACGGCTTCGTCGACACCATGGCCCAGTACAGCTCGTGGGGCTGGTGGGGCGGCGAGGCGAGCGCTCCGCGCGGGCTCGGCGGCATGACCAACCAGTACGCGGCGATGCCCAGCCTGCACGTCGGCTGGGCGATGTGGTGCGGAGTCATGCTGTGGCGCCACGGCCGTACGCCGCTGGTCCGGGCGGCCGGTATCGCCTACCCGCTGATCACCACCTTCGTGGTGATGGGCACCGCGAACCACTACTTCTTCGACGCGCTCGCCGGGGTCGCGGTGATGGGCCTCGGATTCCTGGTGAGCCGGCGCGTTGTGCGGGCCGCGGACCTCGTACGGGCCCGGGTGCGCAGCGCGCCCGCGGCCGGTTCCGCACGGCCCGGCCGCACCTCTCCCGCCCCGGCATCCACGGCGGCGTCCTCGATTGTCAGTGGGGAGTGCCAGACTTCGGCGGGTGAGCGAATTCCCCGACAGCGCAAGGTCAGTGCAGGACCGGGCGGCGGCCCGGGTGCCCGCTCCTCCGACGCGGGGGACGGCGCTGCGGCAGCAGCTCGCTGAGCTGCGCGGCAGTGACATAGCGCCACGGGCGCTCGACGCGCGGGCCCTGGCCGCGCTCGCGGCGAACCCCGGGTGCCGGCGGCGCGCGCTGCTCGACGGGGCGGGCGTCGACAAGGCGCGGCTCGCGGACGCGCTCGGGGCGCCGTCCGGATTCGGCCAGTCGCAGTTCGCATTCATGCGGGGGAACGCGTTCGAGGCGAAGGTCAAGGCCGACGGGGGCGCGGAGCTGCTCCGGCTCGTGCACGAGCGCATGGGCGGCGGCCCGGAGCCGGTGCCGGGCGAGGCCCGTACGCCGGATCTGACGGCGGTCGGCCCCGAGGGCCGCACCGCCCGTACGGCGCTCGCGCTGCGTGAGGCGACGGCGGAAGCGGCCGCCTCCGGCGCCTGGACGTTCCTGGAGCACCCGATGCTCGCCCTGGACGTCGCGGGCACCCCGGCCTTCCTCGAACCGGACGCGGTGGTCGTGCACCCCGACGGGACGTGGACTGTCGTCGAGATCAAGTCCTTCCCGATGATCGACGGCAGCGCGGACGCGTCGAAGGTCGGCGCCGCGGCCCGCCAGGCCGCGGTGTACGTGCTGGCGCTCGAGCGGGTCGCCGGGCACCTGGACCCGGCGCCCGAGGTCAGGCACCGGATCCTGCTCGTCTGCCCCAAGGACTTCAGCAACCTTCCGGCGGCGTCCGCCGTCGACGTACGCAAGCAGCTGTCGGTGACGCGGCGGCAGCTGGAGCGGCTCACCCGCATCGAGAACATCGCGGACGCGCTGCCCGAGGGCACCTGCTTCGACGTCACGCGGCCCGCGGACGAGCTGGCGGAGGCGGTCGAGTCGGTGCCGGCGACGTACGCGCCGGAGTGCCTGGCCGCGTGCGAGCTGGCGTTCCACTGCCGCGACCGGGCCCGTGAGGAGGGCGCGGTCACCTCGCTCGGCCGCGGCCTGCGGGCCGAGCTGGGCGGTCTGACCACGGTCGACGAGGTCCTCTCGGCCGCCCATGGCCACTCCGGCGATCCGCTGGACCCGGCGGTCGCCGCCCTGCGCCGGGCGGCCCGGCTGCGGGCCGAGGCGCTCGGCGCGCGCGGAGAGGCGGCGCCGGCATGCCGCTGATCAACGATCTGGCCCGCCTGGAGGCCGTGCAGAGCGGGCGCGCCCAGCCGGTCGCGACCGTGCGGCACCGCCATCTGTCGCAGCGCCCCCTCGTCCTCGTCCCGCTCATCACGGCCGGTGAGGCGGGCGCCCCGCTCGGCGCGCTCGTCGGCACGGAGCGCACCTCGCCCCGGCTCCTCGTGGTGCCCCAGCCCCGCGACCGGGACCTGCGCTTCGCCTTCCTCGCCGAGCTGGCAGGGATCGTCCTGCCGTACGTCGACGGGTTCGCGGCCGACGTCGAGGCCGCCGAGCGCGCCGAGACGGACCCCGCGACCGGCAAGCGGGTCAAGGTGGAGGTCGAGCTGTGCGCGGACGCGCCCCAGCTGATCCTGCCGAGCCGCTCCGGCATCGAGTTCGTACGGCTTCTGGGGCGCTCGATGCGGTTCCGCCGCACCGCCGAGCAGGAACCCGAGGCGCCCCATCCCGCGCCGCCGCACGTCCCGCTCCTGGGCCGCTGGCTGACGCACTTCGGGGAGCGGGCCAGGGTTCCCGGTTCCGCGCTGCTGCTCGCCATGACGGACCTGCTGGCCCGGCACTGGGCGACGGGCCAGTCCACCCTGGAGGACCAGCACCTGGGCGCGCTGCTCGCCTGGATCGAGGCCCCGGAGGGCACGTCGGGCGCCGAGGCCGCGCTCCGCGCCGAGCTGGCCCGGGACGGGGACGGCCAGCTCGTCTGCCCGCCCGCCGGCCCGGCCACCGACCCCGCGTTCGACAACAAGCTGCTCGCGCCCGCGATCGAGCGCTACGACAAGGCCCGCACCCTGCTGGCCGCCGCCGAGGACGGCATCGAGGCGGACGCGAGGCTGGCCGCGCTGACGGCGGCCGAGCGCGAGATCCACGCGCTCGTCGAGAGCCGGACCCGGCCTACGTGGGACGCGGTGTGGCGCGGCCTGGACGCGCTGTGCACGCTCCCCGAGGGGCCGCGCGCCGCGGAGCGCTGGACGCGCGACCGCTGGTCGTTCACCGGCCACCGGGACCGCGTGGCCGCGGGCGAGCCGCCTCAGCCGCGCCGCGACGACGCGGTGACGGCGGCCAACAAGCTGGCGACGCGCGAGCGCGAGCAGGCAAGGCTGGACGCGCAGGAGGCCCTCGACGACCCGCTGGTCATGGCGGGCCGCCGGCTCACCGGGGAGGCGTTCGCGGGCGAGGTGACCGAGTCGGTGCCGGCGTACAACGAGAAGAACCGGCCGCGCCCCCTGATCACCGTCCGCACCGACGACGTGCCGCATCTCGGCGAGCGCACGAAGGTGTACCGCTCGCTCGACGGCAAGCCGCAGGCCGCGGAGTTCGTGTCGTACGACGCCGGGGGCGGGGTCGTCCTGCGCGTCCTGGACAAGATGGGCCGCGGCAAGGAGCCGGAGCCGGGATCCGTCCCGGAGAAGGGTGACCAGGTGTGCTTCACGCTCTTCGAGCACGAGCAGCGGGGCGGCCCGAAGCTGCCGGACCCGGAGGAGACGCCGTGGACACACGGCGGCCCGCCGCGTACGGACGGCTCGGGTGCGCCGGTGCCTGAGGCGCCGGACGCCGTGACCACGGAGGATCTGCTGTGACGGCCGCAGCGCATCGGCCCGGCCGCTCCGGCACGAGCGGCGACACCCCGTTCGACCCGGGGGCGGCGGCCGGCCGCGCCACCGACGCGATCCTCCGCGACACCCTGCACGGCACGGCCCGCGGCACCGTCGTGGACTCCCCGCCCGGCGCCGGGAAGTCGACACTCGTGGTGCGGGCCGCGCTCGAACTGGCCGAGGCGGGGCGCCCGTTGATGGTCATCGCCCAGACGAACGCGCAGGTCGACGACCTCGTCCTGCGCCTCGCCGAGAAGAACCCCGAGCTGCCCGTCGGGCGCCTGCACAGCAGCGACCCCGACCCGTACGACAAGGCACTCGACGACCTGGTCAACGTGCGCAAGTCGACCAAGGCCGGTGACCTGGCGCCGCTGCCGGTCGTCATCTCGACGGCCGCGAAGTGGGCGCACGTCAAGGACATCGACCCCTGGCAGCACGCCATCGTCGACGAGGCGTACCAGATGCGTTCGGACGCACTGCTCGCCGTGGCGGGCCTGTTCGAGCGGGCACTGTTCGTGGGCGATCCGGGCCAGCTGGACCCGTTCGCGATCGTCGGGGCCGAACAGTGGGCGGGCCTGTCGTACGACCCTTCGGCGTCCGCCGTGACGACGCTCCTGGCGCACAACCCCGAGCTGCCGCAGCACCGGCTCCCGGTCTCCTGGCGTCTCCCGGCGTCCGCCGCGCCGCTGGTCTCCGGCGCCTTCTACCCGTACACGCCGTTCCGCAGCGGTACGGACCACGGCGACCGCAGCCTGGGGTTCACGGTGGCCTCCGACGGCTCGGGCCCGGACCGGGTGATCGACGAGGCGGCGGAGTCGGGCTGGGGCCTGCTCGAACTCCCGGCCGGGCACACGCCCCGCACGGACCCCGAGGCGGTACGGGCCCTGGCCCAGGTGGTGCGGCGCCTGCTCGACCGCGGCGGCGTCACGCTCTCGGAGCGCGGCCCCGACCCGTCCCCCCTCACGGCGGACCGCATCGCGGTCGGCACGGCGCATCGCGACCAGGCGGCGGCGGTGCGCTCGGCGCTCGCGGACCTCGGCGTCACGGAGGTCACCGTGGACACGGCGAACCGGCTGCAGGGCCGCGAGTTCGACGTCACGGTCGTCCTGCACCCTCTCTCGGGCCGCCCCGACGCGACGGCGTTCCACCTGGAGACGGGCCGCCTGTGCGTCCTGGCCTCCCGCCACCGCCACGCGTGCATCGTGGTCTGCCGCGCGGGCGTCCCCGACCTGCTGGACGACCACCCGTCGACGGAACCGGTCCAACTGGGAGTGACGGTGAAATTCCCGGACGGCTGGGAGGCAAATCACGCGGTACTGGCCCGCCTCACGGAACACCGGGTGGCGTGGACGCCTTGAACAACGGGGCGCTCTTGCGGGCCTGCGGAGAATAGAAGGTGACCCCGGCGGCGACGTGGGGCTGCACACCGTACGAGGAGGAACATCATGGCCGAGCCCGAGCGGGCCCGTACCGAGAGGCGGATGCGTCCGGCCCCGCTGCTCTTCGAGCCGGCCGAGGCCGCCGCGGACCCGGAGCACTTCTTCGACCTGGAGGCGATCGAGGACCCGCGTGAGCTGCTCGCCCGCGCCACGGAGCTGACCCTCGCGTTCCGTGCCGCGACCGACCGGTCCGTGGAGTTCCAGGCCATGGCGGCGGCCCAGCTCGCCGACCCGCGCCGCTTCGACCGCCTGACGGCCGCGGCGATCGCCGAGCAGGCGCAGTGGACCGAGGACTACGCGAAGAGGATGGTCGAGTTCGGCCGCGACCTGATGCGCGGGCCGGCCGAGAACCGGCCCTAGCAACGCCGTAGCAACCACACCCGTAAAGATCATTTGGCATATGCCAGAGGGCAGGTTACTCCACCCCGCCCCCTCCTGTCCCGATTTCCGGCAACCCTGGGAAGTCGCGCGCTCACGGCCGGTAGATGTAAATGCCATGAGCGCCACACACCCCCAGAACAGCACCGGCCCGCTGACCCGGTACGACCGGTTCGACATCGCGGGCGCCACCCGGGAGGGCGCCGCGTGGCTCGCCTCGGCAGGAACGCATCCGCGCAGCACCCTCGCGTTCTGGGAGTCACGGCCCGGCGCCCCCGTGGTGCTGCCCTGCGGCACCATCTTCGACGTGGTGAACGTGCCGTCGATGTTCGGGCGCCGGGTGTTAGACGCGCTGTGGGAGGACGGCCCCGGCACGGGCCCGGTCGCCGCGCACCGCGGCCGCATGCTCCTGTTCACGGCCCCCGGCACCGCCCACCGGCTGCCCTCCCTCCTGGAGTGGGAGGAGTGGGGCCCCGCCGTGCCGCCTCTCCTGTGCCATGGAAGCGGTGACGCCGTGACCGTCCCGCCGCCGGCCGGGGGCACCGACCACACCGGGGGACCCCGCGCCGACTCGCGCTGGGTGGTCGCCCCCGACACCCGCCACCCGTGGCTGCCAGGACCCGAGGTACTGCTCTGGGCCTGCGTCCGGGCGGCCCGCGCGAGCGCCAAACCTGCGGTGCGGATATCGATTTTTCCTGGCCCGGATCAGGATGCTAAGGTCTACGACGTCAGCAGGCGCCGCTAGCTCAGTTGGTTAGAGCAGCTGACTCTTAATCAGCGGGTCCGGGGTTCGAGTCCCTGGCGGCGCACAGACACCAAGAAGCCCCTCGCGAGAGCGAGGGGCTTCTTGCGTTATGCCGGTGCGGCGGGCGCCCAGAAGACGTGCCGCTCCTTGCGACGCCGGTACGCCGGTACGCCGACACAGCCACCTCCACAGGTGTTCAGCCCGTCTCGACCTTGACCGTCCAAGACCCCGACCGCGTGCGTCCCTCGACCTTCACCCGTACGTTCTCGCCCGGCACCCTGAAGCTCTCGCCCACCTGTACCGGTGCGTCCGCGAGCGGCGGATAGACCGAGTCGCCGGTGCACGCGTCCGTGTCGGGGTGTGCGTCGAGCACCACGACCGGGCCGCTGCCGGAGGGGGTCTCGTTGCGCACGCGGTAGACGAGGACGCCCTCGGAGCACGTCGCCGCGTCGTTGCCGTCGGCGCTGCGGGCCTCCAGGGCGATCGCGCTGTCCTCCCCGGTGCGTACGACGGCGAGCTTCGTCCCGCGGCCCGCGCCGAAGGGCGCACCGCTGTTCCCCGGCGCCGCCCCCGCCCGCGCGGGCGCGGACGTCAGGGGTTCGAGGGTGAGCCGCCGGCTGCTCGTCACGCACACCACCTGCCGCCGGTCCAGCCACCCCAGCTTCCACTTGTGCCAGCCGAAGAAATCGGGCGCGAGCCCGAACTGACTGCCCATGACGTCCCAGTCACCGACATACGTGTCCCAGTCGCCCTTGCCGTCGGTCGGCCGGTCGTAGAGGTCCGGCAGGTCGAAGACGTGGCCCGTCTCGTGGGCCAGGACGTTGCGGTCGGGCGGATGCTGCTCGAAGACGGTGACGATGCGCTTGATGTCCGTACCGTCGGCCCGCATCGGCCGGTCGAAGTTGACGACTTTGGTGGCGTCCGAGTCGACGCCCGGGGCGTCGGGGTCGGCGACGAAGTAGACGATGTCGTACTTGCTGAAGTCGATGTGCGGGTCGGCCGTGGCGAGGGCGTCGCGCAGATAGGCGCCGCGGTGCGCGGCGTCCCAGTCGCGCCCTATGGCGTACGAGGTCGAGGCGTGCGGCATGCGGAGCCAGCGGCGCTGCGGGTGCGGGACCAGGTGGAACTTCCCGTAGGAGGCCCGGTCATAGAAGTCGCTGGTGGCGGGGAAGTAGTCGGCCGTGAGCTCCTTCGGGGTGGCCGTCGGCCGGGAGTCGGGGAAGGAGAGGAAGACCATCACCGCGTTGAGGGTCCGGACCGGGCGCGGATAGGCCCTGTTCCAGGTGTCGAGACCCTCCGAGTGATGGGCCGCCGTGCGCTCCAGCGCGCAGGGCCCCGCGTAGGGGGCGGAAATCGCGGGGCCCGCGACCAGGGACGTGGCGGCCATGGCGGTGAGCGCGGTGAGGGCCGCACCGACGGAGCGCAGGCGCGGTCTCTCCACTCCCCCGGGTGGCAGCGGACGCGGCAAGTCGACCTCCGGATGGGGAAAGCGGGACACCCAACCCAGAGTGTGATGATTTGTAGTACTTCGCCCTGTTTATCTGGCCCGGTCGGGTGAGGGGGCGACACCCCGGGCGGTCACAGAACGTCACGCATGATCGCGGGAGACCAGAAGCAGTGCCAGGCACGAGCAGAAACGATCTGCCGGCTACCCCGGGATGCCGCCGAACCGGCGGATCGGGCGGGCAAGGCTGGATCGCGCCTCGGGGCTGCCTCTATGATCGGCACACTTTCCTGCGCGGGCCCGGCTGCGAAGGCCGTTCGCCACCCAGACTGTGATGACCCGGGAGCAACCCTCCCGGACCCCCGGAACGACTGCACTGCGGGAGCGAGCGGTGAGCGGAATGTCCGAAGGGCCGATGACCGCGGCCGACGCGGCACCCGACTCCACCCGCCGCGCCGTCACGGAGAGTTCCGCAGCGGTGGCGGCGCCCCCGCACGCCCCCGCCCCCGACTCCGTACGCACGGGCCCGGACGCCCGGGCCCACGAGGTGCTCGGCGTCGAACCCCCTCCCCCGCCGGCGTCCCAGCCCGCCCCCTACCTCTCTGCCTTCCTCGCCGCACCCCTCGCCCTGGCCGTCGTGGACCGCCGGGGCCAGGTGGTCACCGCGAACGCCGCGCTCGCCGTGATGCTCGGCGTGGAGGACCCCGGCCGCCTGACCGGGCTCACGGCGGCGGAGCTGGTGGACCTGGCGTCCGACTCCCGCACCTGGCACACGTACCAAGAGGTGCTGCGCGGGCGGCAGGCGCGGCTGACGTGCACCCGCAGGATCAAGCACCCCGACGGGCACTCCGTGTGGGTCCAGGTCACCGTCTCGCCGGTGCCGGGCGGCCGTACGGTGCTGCTCTCTCTCACCGACATCAGCGCCCGCCGTGAACTCCAGGCGCGGCTGCGTCACTTGCAGATGCACGACCCGGTGACCCGGCTGCCGAACCGCACGCTGTTCTTCGAGCGGCTCTCCGCCGCCCTGGAGGCGGGCGCGTACGACGGGGCGGGCAGCGGCCGGATCGGGCTGTGCTATCTCGACCTCGACGGGTTCAAGGCGGTCAACGACACGCTCGGGCACGGCATCGGGGACCGGCTGCTCGCCGCCGTCGCGGAGCGCCTGACGCGCTGCGCCGACCGGATCGGCTACGGCCGGGGGGCCGGGGCGCCGCTGGTCGCGCGGCTCGGCGGCGACGAGTTCGCGCTGCTCGTGGAGGACTCGGCCGGTACGGAACAGCTCGCGGGGTTCGCCGAGTCGGTGCTCCGCGCACTCCAGGAACCGTTCGACCTGTCGGGGCAGCGGCTCGCCGTGTCGGCCTCGATCGGGGTCGTGGAGCGGCACATGGAGGGCACGACGGCGACGGGTCTGATGCAGGCCGCGGACACCACGCTGTACTGGGCGAAGGCCGACGGCAAGGCGCGCTGGACGCTCTTCGACCCGGAGCGCAACGCGCACCGGGTGACCCGCCAGGCCCTGTCGTCGGGCCTGCGTCCCGCGGTGGAGCGCGGAGAGTTCGTGCTCGAGTACCAGCCGCTGGTGAATCTGGGCGACGGGGTGCTGCGCGGCGTCGAGGCGCTCGTGCGCTGGGATCACCCCCAGTTCGGAATGCTCACGCCGAATCGGTTCATCGGACTGGCCGAGGAGGACGGCTCGATCGTGCAGCTGGGCCGGTGGATCCTGCGCACGGCGTGCCGGCAGGCGCGCAGCTGGCAGCTGGAGCACCCCGAGGCGCCGCCGGTCTACGTGAGCGTGAACGTGGCGGTGCGTCAGGTGTGGGACTCGGACCTCGTGGCGGATGTCGCCGAGGTCCTCGCGGAGACCGGACTCGCCCCGGAACTCCTCCAGTTGGAGCTGACGGAGTCGGCGGTGATGGGCTCGGCGGGCCGCCCCCTCCAGGCCCTGCAGTCGCTCAGCGACATGGGCGTGCACATCGCCATCGACGACTTCGGCACCGGCTACTCGAACCTCGCGTATCTGAGCAGGCTCCCGGTGTCGGTCCTGAAGCTGGACGGCTCGTTCGTGCGCGGCTTCCAGTACGACGACGGGGGCGAGCACGCGACCCCCGCGGACGCCGTCATCGTCGAGGCCATGGTGCAGCTCGCGCACCGGCTCGGCCTCACGGTCACCGCTGAGTGCGTGGAGACGGCGGCGCAGGCGGCGCGCCTGCGCCAGATCGGCTGCGACACGGGCCAGGGCTGGCTGTACTCACGTCCGGTGGCGCCGGATCGTATCTCCGCGCTGCTGACGGCTTCCTGACGGCTTCCCGGCGGGTTGGGAAGGAACGCGGGGTGCCGCCTCCTCCCGTGCGAGGCGGCACCCGGTCGGCCGGGTCAGGCCTGCGGCAGCCCGTACGCGTCGGCGACGAGTTCGTAACTGCGCAGGCGGATCTCGGCGGTGTGGGCGTTGGCGGTGAGCATCAGCTCGTCGGCGCCGGTGCGCTTCTGGAGGTCGTCGAGGCCCGCGCGGACCTCGTCGGCGGTGCCGTGGATGACATTCGAGTTCCAGCTGTCGACGAACTCCCGCTCCATCGGGCTGAATTCGTAGGCCTCCGCCTCCTCGGGGGTCGGGACGAGGCCGGGGCGGCCGGTGCGCAGGCGGACCATGTTGAGGGCGGCCGCGAGGACCTGGCGGCGGGCCTCCTTCTCCTCGTCCGCGGCGAGCGCGGAGACGCCGATGAGGGCGTACGGGGAGGACAGGACCGCGGACGGCTTGAAGGACTCGCGGTAGAGGTCGAGGGCCGGGACCGTGTTCTGCGCGGAGAAGTGGTGCGCGAACGCGAAGGGCAGGCCGAGGACACCGGCGAGGCGGGCGCTGAAGCCGGAGGAGCCGAGGAGCCAGATCGGCGGGCGGTGCGGGGACTGCACGCCGCCGGGGGACGTCGCCTGGACCGGGCCCGGGACCGCGTGGATGCGGGCGTAGGGGTGGCCGTCCGGGAAGTCGTCGTCGAGGAAGCGGGTCAGCTCGGCGAGCTGCTCGGGGAAGTCGTCGGCGCCCTCGTTGAGCCGCTCGGTACGGCGCAGGGCGGCGGCCGTCGCGCCGTCGGTGCCGGGGGCGCGGCCGAGGCCGAGGTCGATGCGGCCCGGGGCCATCGCCTCCAGGGTGCCGAACTGCTCGGCGATGACCAGGGGCGCGTGGTTGGGCAGCATGACGCCGCCCGAGCCGAGGCGGATGCGCTCGGTGTGGGCGGCGAGATGCGCGAGGATCACGGCCGGGGACGAGGACGCCACGCCGGGCATGGAGTGGTGTTCGGCGACCCAGTAGCGGTTGAAGCCGCGGTTCTCGGCGAGCTTGGCGATCTTGACGCTGGTCCGCAGGGCGTCGGTGGCGGTGCGGCCGGCGCCGACGGTCACCAGATCGAGGACCGAGAGGGGCACGGGGGCGGTGCCCTGGGCGCTTGCCCGGATCTCGTCGTTACCGGCCACGGAGTCCTCCTGTAAGTACGGTGCTGTCTGCGCCCGGACTTAACGGAGGATGGCTCCGGTTTATTCCGGACGCCTTGTTCCGAAGGCCTGACCAGGGTCACACCTGCACCAGCGGCTCCTTCGTGAAGAGCGCGCCGAGCGCCGGTGCGTTCACGCGCCGCCCCGCAAGCCGCAGCGCCTCCCACACGGTGACCTGGTTCGCCGTCAGGACCGGCTTGCCCAGCTCCTGCTCCAGGTCACGGACGTAGGCCGCCGTGTGCAGGGCCGTGTCCGGCAGGAGCAGCGCCTGCGCGTCCGCGTGATCACCCGCCTCCGCCATCGCCCTGACCTCCGGCCACCCCCAGGTGCCGACCTCGGCCGCCGTGATGATGCCGCTGCCGCGCACCGAGACCACCTCGATGCCCGCCGCCTTCAGGAACGTGCGGAAGTGGTCCGCCACGTCCTCCGGATACGTCGCCGCGATCGCGACGCTGCGCGCGCCGACCTCGCCCACGGCGTGGGCGAACGCGAACGACGTACTGGAGGCGGGCAGGCCCGCGGCCCTGGCCAGGTCCCGCACCTGTTCGTGCGCGCCCTCCCAGCCCCGGACGAAGCTGCCGCTGGTGCACGCCCAGACGACCGCCTCGGCGCCGGACAGGCGCAGCTCCTCGACACCGGCGGCGAGCCGCTGCGGGGAGCCCATCTCGATCAGCGCGTCGACGCGGTGCGCGTCCTCACCGATGTCGGTGTGGACGACCGACAGCCTCACATCGCTGTCGATCAGCACTTCGATACGCGGATAGTCGTCCTCGGCCGAGTGTCCCGGGTAGAGAAATCCGACTGCGGTCATGCCCACCCTTCCTGTTCTTCCGGCAGCTCATGGGCCGGTTCCTGCGGCAGCTGCGGCAGCTCGGGGGCCGGCCAGTGGCGCGCCGACTCGTCGAGCAGCGCCTGATACGGCCCCACGGCACGGGTACCCAGCCTGCGCAGCGCTGCCCACACCGTGACCTGATTGGCTGAGATCACCGGGATCCGCAGCTCGGCCTCCAGCTGCGGGATGACGTCGTACGTCGGCAGGTTCGTGCAGCTGATGAACAGCGCGTCGGCGTCCAGGCGGGCGGCGCCCCTGGCCATGTCGGCCACGTCCCGGTAAGGAACCTTCCAGATGTGCCGGGTCAGACCGAGGAAGGCACGGCCCGTGACCGTGATGCCGGCCTCGGCCAGATACTCCTCCAGCGACTCGGTCACCGACCGCGTGTACGGGGTGACCAGGGCGATACGGCGGGCGCCCAGCTCGGCGAGCGCCTCGAGGAGCGCGCCCGACGTGGTGACGGAGGGGCGTTCGCCCGACCGGAACATGGCCTCGCACATGGCGCGTTCGCCCGCGATGCCGCCGACGAAGCTGCCCGACGTACAGGCGTACGCGAGGACCTCGGGTTCGGCGGCGCTCAGCGCGCGCACCGCCTCGCCGAGCGTCTCGTGCTCACTGACCAGACGGGCCAGGTCGAGGCTGACCTCGACGGGCACGTAAGGGGTACGGGTGAGGTGCAGTGACACCTCGTCCGGAACCCAGCGCCACAGTTCGCGGTCGAGGGCGAAGTCGAAGGGGGCGACGACACCGACACCGCGTTGCGGGTGCGGTCCGCCGAGGAAGGAGACGTCCATGACAGGCCCCAAGTCTCTTGAGACGTTCGAGACGATGCAGCGGAGAGCCGGCCGGCGGGCCGGGACGTCGGGACAGGGCGTGGGCAACGTAAAAGTGCCTCTGTTGACGAAGGTAGGTTCGGGTGCCAGCGTGGTCAATCCGCACTTTTTCCTACCAATGAAGCGGACCATCGTTGCGAAACGGTTTCTGCCGATGACCGGCCCGGTGACCGGCTCGACGACCAGCCCGATTCCCGGCCCGATGACCCTCAGTGCGCGGCCCGACGACCGGAGCGAACGTGTCTGAAGTGACCCTGCTGGTGCTCGACGACGACCCCCCGCCGCGCCTGGGCCGGCTCATGGGACGGGTGCGCGTCGTGCACGCCGACGAGTCGACGCTCGCCGCTCAACTCCCCTCGGCCGACGTGCTGCTGGTCTGGGACTTCCTGTCCGACGCGGTGCGCCGCGCCTGGCCGGGCGAGGGCCCGCGGCCGCGCTGGGTGCACACCGCGAGCGCGGGTGTCGACCGGCTGATGTGCCCGGAACTCGCCGCGTCGGACACGGTCGTGACGAACGCGCGCGGCGTCTTCGACCAGCCGATCGCCGAGTACGTCGGCGCGCTCGTCCTCGCCATGGCGAAGGACCTGCCGCGCACGCTCGCCCTCCAGGGCGAGCGCGAATGGCGCCACCGCGAGACGCAGCGCGTCGCGGGTACCCGGGCGTGCGTGGTGGGTTCCGGGCCGATCGGCCGGGCGATCGTCGCGACGCTGAAGGCGCTCGGGATCACGACGGCGCTCGTCGGGCGCACCGCGCGGGCCGGCGTGCACGGGCCGGCGGATCTCGGCCGGCTGATGGCCCGCGCGGACTGGGTGGTGTGCGCGGCGCCGCTGACCGACGACACGCGTGGCATGTTCGACGCGCGGCTCTTCGGGATGATGCAGCCGTCCGCCCGCTTCATCAACGTGGGCCGAGGGCAGCTCGTCGTCGAGGACGATCTCGCGGACGCGCTGGCCAAGCGCTGGATCGCGGGCGCCGCGCTCGACGTGTTCGAGCACGAGCCGCTGCCGCCCGGCAGCGCCCTGTGGACCGCGCCCGGCCTGATCGTCTCCCCGCACATGAGCGGCGACACGGTCGGCTGGCGGGACGAACTGTCGCGCCAGTTCGTGGAGTTCTACGAGAAATGGGCGTCCGGGGAGCAGCTTCCGAACGTGGTCGACAAGAAACGTGGGTATGTCCCCGGACACTGACCGATCTGTTGGATCACGTCCTGGATCGGCACTCCCGGATCGATCTGAGGAGAGCGGATGACCGAGCTCACCGAGCTGACCGCGGAAGCGCTCGTCGACGGCTATCGCAAGGGCGGGTTCAGTCCCGTCGATGCCACGCGGGCCGTCCTGCGCCGCATCGAGGAGGTGGATCCCGCGGTCAACGCCTTCGTGCGGCTCGACGCGGAGACCGCCCTCGCGCAGGCGGAGGCGAGCGCGGAGCGCTGGCGCAGAGGTGAGCCACAGGGCCTGGTGGACGGGGTCCCGGTGTCGGTGAAGGACATCCTGCTGATGCGCGGCGGGCCGACGCTGCGCGGCTCGCGCACGGTGCGGGCCGAGGGCGCGTGGGAGGAGGACGCGCCGTCCGTGGCGCGGCTGCGCGAGCACGGCGCGGTGTTCGTGGGCCGCACGACGACGCCGGAGTTCGGCTGGAAGGGCGTCACGGACTCGCCGCTGTCGGGCGTGACCCGCAATCCGTACGACGTCTCGCGCACCTCGGGCGGATCGAGCGGCGGCAGCGCGGCGGCGGTGGCGCTCGGGGCGGGCCCGCTGTCGCTGGGCACCGACGGCGGCGGATCGGTGCGGATCCCGGCGGCGTTCTGCGGGATCTTCGGTCTGAAGCCGACGTACGGGCGGGTGCCGCTCTATCCCGCGTCCGCGTTCGGGACGCTCTCGCACGTGGGGCCGATGACGCGGGACGCGGCCGACGCGGCGCTGATGATGGACGTGATCACGGGCGCCGACTGGCGTGACTGGTCGCAGCTCGGCCCGGTCGGGGGCGGCTTCCGCGACGGGCTGCGGGGCGGGGTGCGGGGTCTGCGGGTCGCGTTCTCGCCGTCGTTCGGCGGGCAGGTCGCGGTGCGGCCCGCGGTCGCGGCGGCGGTCCGCAAGGCGGTGGAGGGGCTCGCGGGGCTCGGGGCGTACGTCGAGGAGGCCGATCCGGACGTCACGGACCCGGTCGAGGCGTTCCACACACTGTGGTTCAGCGGGGCGGCGCGGGTGACACAGAACCTGTCGCCCGCACAGCGCGCGCTGCTCGACCCGGGCCTGCGCGAGATCTGTGCGCAGGGGTCCGGGGTCAGCGCGCTCACGTACCTCGCTGCGGTCGACGTGCGGGCCGAACTCGGGCGGCGGATGGGCCGGTTCCACTCGTCGTACGACCTGCTGGTGACGCCGACGCTGCCGCTGACGGCGTTCGAGGCGGGCGCCGAGGTGCCCAAGGGGTCGGGGCTGCGGCGCTGGACGGGGTGGACACCGTTCACGTACCCGTTCAACCTGACACAGCAGCCGGCGGCGACCGTCCCGGTGGGGGTGGACGCGGACGGGCTGCCGGTGGGCCTTCAGATCGTCGGCGCGCGGCACGCGGACGCGCTGGTCCTGCGTGCCGCGCACACCTTGTACGAGGCGGGGATCGCCGGGATTCCGGCGCCTACGCTCGCCTGAACGCGAGCGTCTCGCCCAGCGCGCCGCCGCGCCACAGGTCCTGGCAGGCCTCGGCCATCCGGTCGAGGCCTTCCACGACCTGGCCCCAGACGATGCCGGGGACCCAGCCGACGTCGCCGTTGATCAGCAGGTTGTTGCGCTCGTAGAAGAGGGCGAGGTCGACGACGGCCGCGCCGGGCCTCAGCTCGGCACCGGATTCGTAGCCGTATGCCTGGGTCCCCAGTTCCGTACCGGAAAAGGAGAAATAGCAGAGGTCCCCCGGAATGGGGGTGATGGTCGGATTCTCCAGGGGTGGCTCCCGGTCCGCGAATGCCGGGAAAAGGGCGTAGATCTCGTTGCGCGCGTATTTCGCGTGGTAGACGTCGGAGCCCAGTGGAAGCGCGTCCCACACCGCCGCGCAGGTCAGCGGAGCGCGGTCGTCGAGCAGCTTTGCCGTGCACTGAACTCCCCGCTTGGCGAGGGAGACTTCGATGTATCGGTCGGCCATGCCCTCCATGTTCAGCCCCATGCTCCCCCCTGGGTCAAGGGCGCCCCGCTCGCATCCGGGGCTTGAATTGATACGCATAGGTCGTGTCGAGTCGGGTAGCCGCGCGCCCATGGCTCCACCTATTTGGAATGTCACAGAAGGAACACGAAGCCTAGAAGGCAACAGAAAGGGCATACGCCGACGATCTCTGCTCATCGGCGCCACCGCTCTCGGCGCGGCCGGCGCCGTCGGGGCCGCGGGTTGCAGCCGCGTACCGGACGGCGACACCCTCGCGCGGCTCCAGGGCCAGGGCACGGTGCGTCTCGGGATCGCGGGCGAGGTGCCCTACGGCTACATCGACGACAGCGGAAAGTTCACGGGTGAGGCCGTCGAACTCGCCAAGGTCATCTTCAAACGGCTCGGTGTCGGCCATGTGCAGCCCGTCGCCACCGACTTCAGCTCCCTGATACCCGGCCTGCAGACCCAGCAGTTCGACGTGGTGTCGGCCGGGATGTACATCAACAAGGAGCGCTGCCAGCAGGTCATCTTCTCGGACCCCGAGTACCAGATGCTGGACTCCTTCATCGTCCGCAAGGGCAATCCGAAGGACCTGCACGACTACGCGGACTGCGTGAAGGCGAAGGCGAAGTTCGGCACGGGCACCGGCTACGCGGAGATCGCCTACGCGGTCGAGGCGGGCTACAAGGAGAGCGACATCGTCATCCTCCAGGACCAGGTCGCAGGCCTGAACGCCGTGGAGGCGGGACGCATCGACGTGTTCGCCGGCACCGCCCTCACCACGCGTGAGGTGACGAAGAAGAGCCGCAGGGCCGAGCACACCGAGCCGTTCGCTCCCCTGGTCGGAGGCAAGAAGCACGTCGACGGCGGCGGATTCACGTTCCGCTCGAACGACACCAAGATGCGCGACGCCTTCAACAAGGAGATCCACAAGATGAAGGCGAGCGGCGAACTCTTCCGCATCCTGCGGCCGTTCGGCTTCACCCAGGCCGAGATGACGAAGCTGACCGCAGAGGAGCTGTGCAAATGACAGCGGGACTGTGGGAACACTGGGTCCTTCCCGGCATCTGGATCACGATCCAGCTGACCGTGTACAGCGCGGCCCTCGCGACCGTCGTCGCCTTCGGTGTGGGCATGGCCCGCACCCACCGGCTGAAGATCGTGCGCTTCCTCGCCGGCTTCTACACCGAGGTCTTCCGCGGCACGTCGGCGCTGATCCTAATGTTCTGGATCTTCTTCGTGCTGCCGCAGCTCGCCGGCTGGTCGCTGGTCCCGATGTGGGCCGCGGTCCTGGCGCTCGGCCTGTCCTACGGCGCGTACGGCGCTGAGGTGGTGCGCGGCGCACTCAACGCCGTGGCGCCCGCCCAGCGCGAAGCGGGGGTCGCGCTGAGCTTCACCCCCTGGCAGCGGATGCGGCTGATCCTGCTGCCGCAGGCCGTGCCGGAGATGATCCCGCCGTTCTCGAACCTGCTGGTCGAGCTCCTCAAGGGCACCGCCCTGGTCTCGCTGCTCGGCATCGGTGACGTGTCGTTCGCCGCGTACCTGGTACGCCTCGCCACCCAGGAGAGCGCCCAGATCTACGCGATCACCCTGGTCATCTACTTCGTGATCGCCTTCCTGCTCACGCGCGGGATGCGCGCGCTCGAGCGCAAGACCAAGGCCGGCATAGGCCGGCGCCCCGACCCGGGAACCGGCATCATGCGCAAGCTCAACATCCGTCAGACGACGGAGACCGCTCCCGTTCCCACCAGCGCGGGAGGTGGCGGCGCGTGATCACCACCGCATCCGACACCTGGGACTGGTCGGCCGTCGCCGACTTCATGCCGCACTTCTGGGACGGCGTGCTCGTCACGCTCCAGGCCCTCGTCCTCGGCTCGCTGATCTCCTTCAGCCTCGGCCTGGTCTGGGCCATCGCCTTCCGCGCCCCGACGCGCTTCGTACGCTGGCCGGTGGGCATCGTCACCGAGTTCATCCGCAACACCCCGCTGCTCGTGCAGCTCTTCTTCCTCTACTTCGTGCTGCCGGAGTGGGGCATCCAGTTCTCCGCCCTGACCACCGGCATCGTCGCCATCGGCCTGCACTACTCGACGTACACCGCGCAGGTCTACCGCGCGGGCATCGAGGCCGTGCCCGCCGGCCAGTGGGAGGCGGCACGGGCGCTGAGCCTGCCGTACCGCAGGACGTGGACGGCGGTGATCCTGCCGCAGGCGATCCGCCGCGTGATCCCGGCGCTCGGCAACTACGTGATCGCGATGCTGAAGGACACCCCGCTGCTCGCCGGGATCGGCGTGCTCGAACTGCTTCAGCGGTCCCGCCTGGAAGCGGCCCAGACCTTCCAGTACACGGAGGCCCTGACCGTCGTGGGGGTCGCCTTCATCGCCATCGCCTACCCCTCCTCCCTCCTCCTCCGAGCCCTGGAGCGACGTCTTGTCCGCTGACGCGAACCTCCCCAAAGACCAGCCGAACCCCAAGGTGGACGGCAGCGAGCTGATCCGCTTCGACAAGGTCGTCAAGCGCTTCGGCGGCAACACCGTCCTCGACGAGCTCGACTTCTCCGTCGACTCCGGCAAGCACGTCACGCTGATCGGCCCGTCGGGCTCCGGCAAGACGACGATCCTTCGGCTCCTGATGACCCTGATCAAGCCCGACGAGGGCACGATCAAGGTCAACGGCGACTACCTCACGCACGAGGAGAGGGCCGGCAAGCTCGTCCCGGCCGGCGAGAAGCACATCCGCGAGGTCCGCAAGAACATCGGGATGGTCTTCCAGCAGTTCAACCTCTTCCCGAACATGAAGGTCCTGCGCAACATCATGGAGGCACCGGTCACCGTGCTCGGCCTCTCCAAGGACGAGGCGGAGCAGCGCGCCCGCGAGCTGCTCGACATGGTCGGTCTCGGCGACCGCTGCGACGCGTACCCGACGCAGCTCTCCGGCGGCCAGCAGCAGCGCGTCGCCATTGCCCGCGCCCTCGCGATGCGCCCGCAGGTGCTGCTCCTCGACGAGGTCACCTCCGCGCTCGACCCGGAGCTCGTCGCCGGCGTCCTGGACGTGCTGCGCGACATCGCGCACACCACGGACATCACGATGCTCTGTGTGACCCACGAGATGAATTTCGCCCGCGACATCTCGGACCAGGTCCTGATGTTCGACGCGGGCCGGGTCATCGAGTCCGGGGCGCCGGAGAAGATCTTCAGCGATCCGGAGCACGAGCGGACGCGGGAATTTCTCAGCGCAGTTCTGTGAGCACGATCGGTGAGGGCCGGTAAGTAGCGAGGTCCCGAACCTGGGGCATGACTTTGGCATATGCCAGGGTGGCGCGTTCCTGATGACAGGCCCGGAGCGCGCCACCAAAGTCGCCAACAGGCGCCCCACAAAGGCCTCTTGGCGGCTATCGTGGACCGAGGCCAGCTGTCCGGAACCGGTCCTTGCAGGGGGATGCCGTGGCGCTGAAGCACGAGCCGATCGCGCAGCACCACTCGGTGCAGCACGCCCTTCGTGTGCTCGAAACCGTCGCACGACGCGGCGTCGGCGTCACCGCTGCCGAGCTCGGCAGCGAGACAGAGCTGTCCCCCGCCCGGCTCGCCCCACTGCTGCGCATGCTGCGCCGCGAGGGGTACGTGGAGCAGACTTCCGACGGCGCGTATGTCACGGGCGAGACGCTGACCAGCCTCGGCTCGGCGCAGGGCCGCGAGGACGCGCTCACCACGAGCCTCCAGCGCACCCTCGACCGACTGCGCGAGACGGTGGGCGCGGCGGTCTATCTCAGCCGGTACGTCGACGGCGAGATCCGCATCACTCAGTTCGCCCAGGGCCCCACGACCCCCGCGGTCAACGAGTGGGTGGACTTCCGCTCCGCGGCGCACGCCAGCGCGATCGGCAAGAGCCTCCTCGGCCAGCTCGACCTCAACGGGCGGCGCGACCACCTCTCCCGCCACAAGATGGCCCGCCTCACCTCGCGCACGATCACGAACGAGCGCGTCCTGCTCTCCAAGCTCGACGCCCAGCCCGCGACGGTGCCGGTCCTCGACCTCCAGGAGTACGCGGTGGGCACGGTGTGCGCCGCCGTCCCGATCACGGCAGGCTCCTCGGTGGGCGCGCTGGCCCTGTCCCTCCCGATCGAGCACGCCCACCGCCTGCACCACGCGGCGGACACCCTGAACCGCGGGGCGGCCCCGGTACTGCTCTCCCTGGCGATCTAGGCACCCGTCCCCGGGGTGTGCAGAGCACCCCTCAGAACCAGGTATTATTTTCGAGTCAGCAGGCGCCGCTAGCTCAGTTGGTTAGAGCAGCTGACTCTTAATCAGCGGGTCCGGGGTTCGAGTCCCTGGCGGCGCACAGACAGGCAAAGGCCCTCCACACGCGTGGGGGGCCTTCGCTATTAGCAGACCCGCCCCGACCCAGCCAGGGCGGCTGGAGGTCCGGGGGTTACCCCCCGGGAAGACACAGCATCAGCGGGTCCGGGGTTCGAGTCCCTGGCGGCGCACAGACAGGCAAAGGCCCTCCACACGCGTGGGGGGCCTTCGCTATTAGCAGGCCCGCCCCGACCCAGCCAGGGCGGCTGGGGGTCCGGGGGTTATCCCCCGGGAAGACACAGCATCAGCGGGTCCGGGGTTCGAGTCCCTGGCGGCGCACAGACAAGAGAGGCCCTCCGCGGAAGCGGGGGGCCTTTTGCGTGTGGTCCTGCGTGCGTGGCCTCAGGCCCGTAGGTACGCCAGCACCGCCAGCACCCTTCGGTGGGTGTCCGAGTCGTCGGCCGGTGGCAGGTCCAGTTTTCCCAGGATGTTGCCGATGTGCTTGCCGACTGCGGCCTCGCTCACCACCAGGTCCCGGGCGATCGCGCCGTTCGACCTGCCCTCGGCGACCAGGGCGAGTACCTCGCGCTCGCGCGGGGTGAGGCGCTCCAGAGGGTCGCGGCGGCGGCGCAGCAGCTGGCGTACCACTTCGGGGTCGACGACCGTGCCGCCGGAGGCAACCCGTTCCACCGCCTCGACGAACTGCTCGACCTGCCCGACGCGGTCCTTGAGCAGATAGCCGACGCCGGTGCCGTCGCCCGTGTCGAGGAGCTCGGCCGCGTACGAGCGCTGCACGTACTGGCTGAGGACCAGGACCGGCAGGCCGGGGCGGTCCGCGCGCAGGGCGAGCGCGGCGCGCAGGCCCTCGTCGTGGAAGCCGGGCGGCATCCGTACGTCGGTGAGGACGAGGTCCGGCGTGTGCTCGGCGACGGCGGCGCGCAGCGCGTCCGCGTCGCCGACCGCGGCGACCACCTCGTGCCCGAACCGGGCGAGCAGGCCCACGAGGCCCTCGCGCAGCAGCACGGCGTCCTCGGCGAGGACCACTCTCAGAGCGCTGGGCACGGGATCTCCAGGGACAGTGCGGTCGGCCCGCCGGCCGGGCTGATGATCGTCAGTGTGCCATCGAGAACGGCGAGCCGGTCGGCGAGTCCGGTGAGCCCGCTGCCGCGCGCGGGGTCGGCGCCGCCGCCCCCGTCGTCGTGCACGTCGATGACGAGGCGGCCGCGCTCGTGGCGTGCGGTGAGCCGGGCGCGGGTGGCGCCGCTGTGCTTGGCGGTGTTGGCGAGGGCCTCGCACACGGCGAAGTAGGCGGCGGACTCGACGGGTCCGGGCAGCCGGGGCAGGTCGATACGGGTGTCTACGGGGACGGCCGAGCGGTCGGCGGCGTCGTCGAGGGCGGCCGCGAGCCCGTAGTCGGCGAGGACCTGGGGGTGGATTCCGTGGATCAACTCCCGTAGCTCCACGAGGACTTGGCAGGCCTCGTCGTGCGCGGTGGCGATGCGTTCGGCGAGCGGCCCCGTCGCGGGGGCGTCGAGGCGGGCGAGTCCGAGGCTCATCGTGAGGGCGACCAGGCGCTGTTGGGCGCCGTCGTGCAGGTCGCGCTCGATGCGGCGCCGCTCGGCCTCGAACGCGGCGACCAGGCGCGCCCGCGACCTGGTGACCTCCGCGAGCCGCACCTCCTCCTCCGTCTCGCGGGGCGCGAGCAGCAGCCGGGCGAGCGCGCCCCGGGCTGCGGCGTAGGCGCCGAGCGGGTAGAGGAGCACCGCGAGCAGGGCGAGCCCGGCGACGGTGCACAGGGCGGCCTGCCCGGACGAGTCGATGAGCCAGAGCTTCACGACCCGGGTGTCGTGCCCGGCGCTCGCGAGCTGGAGCGGCGCCGCCGCCACCGCCACCGCGAGGCCGATCGTGCAGGCCAGGACCAGCAGGTCGAGCGGCCACAGGACGAGCGCGAGGAGCGCGGCATAGGCGAGTTCGCGCCAGGTCGCCTGTTCACCGAGGCGCAGCCGTAGCCAGGCCGTGGCGCCGGGCTCGGCCGGTGTGCGGTGCGGGCTGGGCGCCGCCTGCCCGGTCACGGGCCGCAGCCGGCGTCGCTCCAGCGCCCCGACCGGGACCCCGGCGAGCGCGAGCAGGGCGAGCAGCGGCAGCCCCACGAGGACGAGGGAGAGCACGGCGCCCGCGACGCCGAGCGTCACGAAGGTGACCAGGAGCGGCGCTCCGACGAGCACCCCTCCCGCGAGATACCCGGCGGCGCGCCACGGGGCGCTGCCGCGCAGGTAGGAGGGGCTGAGCAGGGAGGCGGCGAGGGAGGTCATCGGGCGGGGCCGGCGGCTGGAGAGCGCCCGGCGGCAGCCGGGGACGGCCCCGTAACCGGAGTCGGCCCCGTAACCGGAGACGGCCCCGTAACCGGAGACGGCCCCGCCGACTCCCCCGCGTCGAACCTCTGCCGGGCCTCCTCGACCAGGGGCAGGTGCCCGGACGACCACTCGGCGAGCGTCGCGAACAGCGGGGCGAGGCTGCGGCCCAGGTCGCTGATCTCGTACTCGACCCGGGGCGGCACCTCCGGGTAGTACGTGCGCACGACGAGTCCGTCGCGCTCCATCTGCCGCAGGCGCTGTGTGAGCACCTTCGGCGTGATGGTGCCGATGGTGCGCTGGAGCTGCACGAAGCGCTGGGTGCCGTACTCGTTGAGCGCCCACAGGATCGGCGTGGTCCAGCGGCTGAAGACGATGTCGAGGACCGGCGAGATCGGGCAGGCCTGCTCGGGCCCGCCGCCCTGCCACCGCGTACTGCCGCTCATACAGCCCTCCCGGGAAGTCACTTTCCTCTAGGTACCTACTTTACTCAGGATGCTAGCTTTCGAGAACCGAGCGGGGCATCAAGGTCCCAGCAGGACAAGGGAGTTGAAGATGATCGTTGTCACGGGTGCCACCGGGAACGTCGGCCGTCCGCTCGTCACCGCCCTGACCGCCGCGGGCGAGCAGGTCACCGCCGTATCGCGCCGCCCCGCGCCCGACCTGCCCGTTCGCCACGTCCAGGCGGACGTCGGCGACGCGGAGAGTCTGCGGCCCGCGCTGGAGGGGGCCGACGCGCTGTTCCTGCTGATCGGCGCGGAGCTGCATCAGGCCGGGGAACCGCCGGCCGCCGTGCTCGACGCGGCAAAGGCGGCGGGCGTACGCCGGGTGGTCCTGCTCTCCTCGCAGGGGGCGGTGACGCGGCCCGACGCCGTCTCGCACGCCAGGCTGCACGCGTTCGAGGAGGCCGTACGCCAGTCGGGCCTGGACTGGACGCTGCTGCGCCCCGGCGGGTTCGCCTCGAACGCCTTCGCCTGGGCCGACTCCGTACGCGCCCACCGCACCGTCGCCGCCCCGTTCGCCGATGTGGCGCTGCCGGTGATCGACCCGGCGGACATCGCCGCGGCGGCAGCCGTCGCGCTGCGCGAGGACGGTCACGCGGGCCGGGCCTACGAGCTGACGGGACCGGTGGGCGTCTCACCGCGTGAGCAGGCCGCGGCGCTCGGCGAGGCGATCGGCGCCGAGGTGCGGTTCACCGAACTGAGCCGCGCAGAGGCCCGCGCCTTCATGACGCGGTTCATGCCGGAGCCGGTCGTGGACGGCACGCTCGACATCCTCGGTTCGCCGCACCCCGCCGAGCAGCGGGTGAGCCCGGACGTGCGGACCCTGCTCGGCCGCGAACCCGGCACGTTCGCCCAGTGGGCGGCCCGCAACGCGGCGGCCTTCGCCTGACCGGCCCCACGAGCGCGCCCGGCTCACCGGTCCAGCAGTTCCGACCGCCCGTGCGCCGCGTACTCCGCCGTGAGCGCCACGACGTCGGTATCGGTGAGGCGCCGGTACCCGCTCTCCCCCGGTGGCCGCCACCACACGGGGTCCGCACACCGGAACCCCTCGCGGCGCAGCCCCACCCGGTGCACCTTGTTCGTCGCAGTGACGGGCATCCGCTCCACGATCCGGACGAAGCGCGGCGCCATCTTCGTCCCCAGGTCGGCCTGGGACAGCAGGAATTCGGCGAAGGCGAGCGGGTCGAAGGGGCCGGCCGTGCCCGTCTCACGCAGGGCGAGCGTCGCCATCACCTGGTCGCCGGCCACCGGGTCCGGCACCCCGTACACGGCGACGGCGGCGGCGTGTTCGTACCGGGCGAGGATGTTCTCGATCATCGCGGGTGCCAGGTTCTCGCTGTCGACCCGCAGCCGGTCGTCGGTGCGGCCCGCGAAGTACAGGAACCCCTCGCGGTCGCGGTAGAAGAGATCCCCCGTCCAGTACCAGCCGTCCCGCACCCGCTGTCCGTATGCGTCCTCGTTGCGCCAGTACCCCTCGAAGGGTGTACGGCCGCGGTTGACCAACTCCCCTATCGCGACCGCCCCGTTGAGGAGCCGTCCGTCCGCGTCGAAGTCCGCGGGCGGGCACTCCCGCCGGGTGGCCGCGTCGACGACGGCCAGGTCGTCCCCCGGCGTCGCCCGGCCTATCGCCCCGGCCGGCGTCCCCGCCGAGCGCTGGATGGCGGCGCCGCCCTCGGAGGACCCGTACCCCTCGACGAGCCGCACCCCGAACCGCTCGGCGAACCGCGCCGCGTCCACCGCCCCCGCCTCCGTGCCGAAGCCGACCCGCAGCGGGTTGTCCCGGTCGTCGGGCCGCTCGTCGGTGGCCAGGATGTACTGCACGGCCCGCCCGACATACGTGAAGTACGTGGCTCCGTACGCCCGTACGTCGTCCAGGAAGCACGAGGCCGAGAACCGGCGTCGCAGCGCCACGCCCGCGCCCGCCGCGACGGCCGGCGCCCAGTCGGCGATCACCGCGTTGCCGTGGAAGAGCGGCATGCAGATGTAGTGGACGTCGTCGCGGCGCACCCCGAACTGGCCGACGAGGGACTGTCCGGCGGCCGCAAGGCGCCCCTGTGAGCAGATCGCGGCCTTGGGCGCACCCGTGGAGCCGGAGGTGAAGTACAGCAGCATGCGGGTTTCGGGGGTGGCGCGGGTGGGATCGGGCTTGGCGCCCTCGTACGGCGCGAGCAGTTCGGCGTACGCGTCGGAGTCCGTCACCAGGATGCGTACGCCCGGGAGTTGGAGCCCGTCGAGCAGCGGCAGATGAGACCGCTCAGTGACGAGGACGCGACAGTCGGTGTGGAGGATGTCGCGGGCGAGTTCGGGGCCGCGCCGGGTCGGGTTGACGCCGGCGACGGCGGCGCCCGCGAGGGCCGCGGCGCTCAGCCAGAGCGGGAACTCCGGGGTGTTGTCGAGGAGTACGCCGAGGTGCGGATCGGCTCCCCGGGGCAGCAGGTCGGCGAGGAGCGCGGCCCGGGCGGCGGCGCCCGCGGCGACCTCGTGATGGCTGAGGACCTGGTCCTCGCACCACAGTCCGGGGCGGTGGTCGCCCCATCGCTCCTGTACGAGTTCCGCGACGGTACGCCTCATGGGACCCATGACCGCGCACCATAATTGACGTACCGTCAGAAGTGGAGACCCCGGCGGGAGATGTTGTTGAACACCTGAAAGCCTCGGGTCAGAAGGGCATCTCGGCGGCGGCGACAACGAAGAATACGCAGAAGGCGACGACGAGGCCGAGGAAGCCCAGCAGGAACACCATGCCCGCCGCCGCCCGCACCGGGGCCGGGGCGTGCGCCGTGGCACGGTCGGGGCGGTCGGCGGTGTAGTACACCATCACGACATCGCCCTGCACGGTGGTCGCGGGCCCGTTGGCCTCCTCGAACCTGACGGGGCGTCCGTCACCGGCCGTGAACTCGTAGACGTGGTGCTGTGTGGTGCTCCGGTGGCCGTCGCTGTCACGCCTCGTCGAGGTGAACGCGCGCAGACAGCGGGCCTCTGCGGTCAGACCGCTCGCCCAGGCCCTTCTTACCTGCATCGAGCGGCGGGTCAGCGTCACCGCCATGAAGAGCGCCACCGACGCGATGAACACCGGCACGATCAAGAACAACACCTGCATGGCCATCCCCCGATACCACGTTCCGTGCACGCCGCACCGGTCGGAACGGCGTGCACGGAACGTACCCGCGCGAAGGCCCCGGGAGCCTCAAGCCATGCTCAGAACTGAACGTCCGAGCACGCGTAGAACGCGTTCGCCGTGTCCGCGATCGTCCACACCGCGAGGATCACGTGGTGGCCGCTCTTGCCGGAGGGCAGGGTGCCGGTGTGCGAGAGGGTGGCCGGGGGCTGGCCGCTGAACGGCACGGTGAGGAACGGCGCGGTGTCCAGGTCGGCCCTGGTCAGCGGCTTGCTGTCGTCCCAGCCGTTCTTGGTGATGTAGTAGCGGAAGTCCGTGGTGGAGTGCCGCGCGGTGAACTGCCAGCGGAAGGTCTGGCTCGCACCCGCGGTGACCTTGGTCGTCGGCCAGGCGGTGCCGTTGGGAGCCTTGGCGCCGTTGAGCGCGCCGAACTCGCCGTGGTTGGCGGAACAGATCGTCCCGTCGGCGGGACCGGCGGCCGGGAAGCCCTTGGGGCCCTCGACGCTCTGCGGTTCCCACTGGATGTTGCCGCATCCGGTGACGGTGCCATTGGCGCAGAGTTTCTGCCGGCTGATGGGGAGGTCGGTGTAGCCGTGGCTGCTCGCGCCGCCCGACGAGAGCACGAAGGCCCCCGCCGTGGTGAGGCCGAGCAGGGCCGCGTACATCTTCTTTCGCATGCTGCCGCTCCTGGAGAACGTGGGGGAGTTCCGGTGAGCCGTGCGCACAGCGTTGAATCAGGTCTAGACCAGGCCCAGATTATTGCCAGGAGTTGACTGTGTCCATATCAAAAGACATGTCCATACCAATAGTGGAGAGGATCCGGTCGCATCTCCCCCGGGAGGTCTCGACCAGCTCGCCGTTGGGCGCGTCATTTCCGGCCACCCAGACGCGGGCCCCCGCCGCGTCCCGACCGCCCGCCAACTGCCGTGCCACCAGCCGGACTTGACGCACCTCCACCGGAGCCTCGACATACCAGCACCGCGCCATCAGCTCCCGCGCCTCCCGCCAGCCCGGCAGGTCACACGCCAGGTAGTTCCCCTCGGTCACGACGAGCCGGGCCGCGGGCGGCACCAGATGCCGGGCGGCGACGGGCTCGTGCAACGTGCGGTCGTAATCGGGCACGTAGATGTCCGCGGCGGTGTCGTCGAGGACCCGGCGCAGCAGCGCCACGTACCCCCGCACGTCGAAGCTCGGCTCGGAGCCCTTGCGCGCGGTCAGCCCGAGGCGCTCCAACTGGGCGTTGGCCAGATGGAATCCGTCGAGCGGCAGATACGCGGCCTGCTCGCCGATCCGCTCGACCAGGGCCCGCGCGAGCGTGGACTTCCCGGCGCCGGGCGGGCCCGCGATACCCAGCAGGACACGCGGGCCCGACGCGGTGAGCTTCCAGGCTTCGGCCGTCAGTCTCGAGATCCCCATGGGCGGGGACTCTACGACGCGTCGCCGCCCCGGCCGGTGTAGAACGCCACCGTCAGATCCTTGACCAGCGCCTTGCGTTCGTAGTCGTCCAGCTCGACCAGGCCGCGCGTCGTCAGCCGCATCATCGTGTCCTCGACCGAGTCGACCACCGATGTCAGGACGCTGTCCCGGTGCTGCGCGTCGAGGGCCGCGATCCGGCGTCGCTGCATCGCGGCGGCGACCTCGGGCGCGTACTCGATCCTGGTCGGCTGCGCCGAGAACACCTCGATGCCGACGGGCGCCGCGTCGGCGGCGAGCTGCCGGGTGAGCGCGTCGCCGACGGCCTCCGCGTCGCGCAGGGTCGGGGCGTCCTGGTGGAAGGCGTCGGCGGGCAGCTGGGAGAGCACCCGAGCCATCGCCGCCTCCACACACTGGCGCAGATACTGCTGGTGGTCCTCCACGGCGAGCGCGGCGCGCGCGGTGTCCTTGATGCGCCACACGACGAGGATGACGACACGCAGGGCGACCCCGTTCGCGTCGACCGCGGGCATCGCCTCGCTGCGCCAGTGCCGCAGGCGTACGTCGGTACGGCGGCGCAGGAGCAGGGGGTTCACCCACATCAGGCCGGTACGGCGGACGGTTCCGCGGTAGCGGCCGAATTGCGTGAGCACCCACGCCTTGCCGGTCCGGCCGCGCGCGAGACCGCCGAACCCGAACAGGGCGAGCGTGCCCGAACCCGCGACGGCCGCCCACTGGACAAACCCGAGCTGCGCGCCCGCCGGGACGGGCAGCGCCGTGATGTGCGGCAGCACCCCGCCCCACCACAGCGACGCGGCGCCGCCCGCCGCGCCCGCGAGACCGCCGAGCACACCGACCGCGCCGGGCAGCGTGCGCCCGGGGCACTCGACGAGGTCCGGGTCGACGACCGGCGCCGGGCGCGAGGGCGGTCGCAGCGGCATACGGCGCGGGACGCGCGGCTGCTCCCCGCTGCTCCGCCGGCGCCCGACGACGGCCGGCCGCAGCCGCACCGAGACGGGGTCGGGCCCGTCCCGGGAAAGCAGATGGACCGGGATCTCCGTGGTGGCCCCACCGCGGATCAGCCGGGCGCCCCACCCGCCGGACGTCTCGGTTCCCGGCTCGGCGAAGCCCGCGGCGCGGACGCCCGCGGACACCCCGTGACCGCCACGCGCACCGCCACCGTCGGCCTCCGCGGGCAGCTCGGGCCCCTCCGGCCACTCCGTCGTCGTACTCATCCTTGCCTCCGTGCTGGATCCGTACATCCGCGATGGCCTCCGGCCCGGCAGAGCCGGAGGGGTCGGGGTGTGCGGCGAGGCGAGTCGCCACGCACCCCGGGGCCGCGTGCGGCCGGCGGGACCTCACGCCCCGCCGGCGGCCGGCCGGTGGGCGTTCACGAGAAGAGCCGTCGCCAGGTCTCGGGCCCCGGGTAGCCGTCGGCCGCGCCGCCGCGCCAGCCCTGGGACCGCTGGAACGCCTCGACGCCCCGCCGGTCGGCCTCGCCCCAGCGGGCGCCCGGGTCCTTGGTGTAGTTCTTGCCGAACCCCTTCTTCACCAGCTGCCTGCCGAGCTGGGTGACGTACGCGTTGTTCGCGCCCGGCCGGAACATGCCCCGCCCGGGATAGGGCGGCACCTTGGTAGCGGCGGAGCCGGGGCCGGACGCGCCGCCGGCGAGGGGCGGAATGTTCTTGCCCTTGCCGCCGACCAGATAGGCCCAGGTCGTGGGCCCGGGCAGGCCGTCGGCGTTCGTGCCCGTCCAGCCCTGCGCACGCTGGAACGCCTGTGTGGCGAGCCGGTCGGCCTCACCCCAGCGCGGCCCGGGTCCGGTCGTGTAGAACCGCCCGCCGCCCCGGTCGACGAGCAGCTTCCCGAGCCGTGTGACGTTCGCGTTGTCCGTCCCGGTACCGAACGACTTGGCGCCCGGGAACTGCGTCGACGCCGAACCGCCGACCGCCGCCTTCTCCTCCAGCTTCAGCCCCTTGTAGCGATAGGGCACATAGTGGGACGAGTTGCTCCAGTAGGCGTAGGGCGTGGACTGCTTGCGGGCGCTGGGCGGCGTCTGCTCGTACGCGATGTAGTAGGTGTGCGTGTAGTCGGTCCAGCCACCGAAGAGGACGACGTGCGAGCCCTTCTGAGGGTCCGACAGATTGTGGAAGAGCAGCATGTCGCCGGGCTGGAGCTGCTCGCGCGTGATGCGCGTCCCGTACTTGGCGAGACTCCCGGTCCATTCGTTGCTGCCGAGGTTCCACGCCATGGAGACGAAGCCGGAGCAGTCCTGCCGGTACCCGTCGCTCCAGAACTTCACCATGCTGTACGGCACCTTGGCGGCGAGCCAGAGCTTGGCCCGGTTGACGACCGCCGCGCGGGTCGTGGCCGGCAGTCCGGTCACGTGCCCCGAGGGCAAGGCCGGGCTGCCCGCCGGTCCGTGCAGCGGGCCCGACCCGCCCTGCGGGGTCGGCGGCTCGTCCGAGGACGGCAGCCCCGGCCTGGCCGGTCCGTGGTCGGACGCGACGGCGGGGACCGTGTGCGCGCCACCGATGACCGTGCCGGCCGCGGCCGCGAGGACGAGGGCGCGCCGGGCGCCGTGGGCGGCGGGGTGGCCGCCGAGACTGATCGTCAGCGACGACGGGGAGCTCCGGGCGGCACTCCGCCAGTGAAGACACCCCGGGCAGTCGCAGTCGCTCGCAGGATCGAATTCCTCGAACACCGGAGCCTTCATGCGATTCCCCTCACACTCCAGAATGAAATGTCCAACAATCTGCACAAACGGAAGCCTCTCAACTCTCCGGCGATATCGCATGTTGACGGTCCGAATGATGGATTTACCGGATAAATAGGGTGATACGGACAGGCGTGGTGGTCCGGAGCACTCCCGGGATTCGGGTAGAGTTCTCCAGGTCAGCAGGCGCCGCTAGCTCAGTTGGTTAGAGCAGCTGACTCTTAATCAGCGGGTCCGGGGTTCGAGTCCCTGGCGGCGCACAGACAGGCAAAGGCCCTCCACGCGAGTGGGGGGCCTTCGCTATTGACAGGCCCGCCCCGACGCAGCGAGGGCGGCTGGGGGTCCGGGGGTTACCCCCCGGGAAGACACAGCATCAGCGGGTCCGGGGTTCGAGTCCCTGGCGGCGCACAGACAGGCAAAGGCCCTCCACACGCGTGGGGGGCCTTCGCTATTGACAGGCCCACCCCGACCCAGCGAGGGCGGCTGGGGGTCCGGGGGTTACCCCCCGGGAAGACACAGCATCAGCGGGTCCGGGGTTCGAGTCCCTGGCGGCGCACAGACAGGCAAAGGCCCTCCACGCGAGTGGGGGGCCTTCGCTATTGACAGGCCCGCCCCGACGCAGCGAGGGCGGCTGGGGGTCCGGGGGTTATCCCCCGGGAAGACACAGCATCAGCGGGTCCGGGGTTCGAGTCCCTGGCGGCGCACAGACAGGCAAAGGCCCTCCACACGCGTGGGGGGCCTTCGCTATTGACAGGCCCACCCCGACCCAGCCAGGGCGGCTGGGGGTCCGGGGGTTACCCCCCGGGAAGACACAGCATCAGCGGGTCCGGGGTTCGAGTCCCTGGCGGCGCACAGACAAGAGAGGCCCTCCGCGTAAGCGGGGGGCCTTTCTGCTGCTCGGGGGGCTACGGCTGCTGCTCCTGCAGATAACGTGGGCCCATGGCGCGCGACCTCCAGGAGCGGATCAAAAAGCTCATCATCGACCGGCGGCTTCCCTCCGGTGCCTCCCTGCCCACCGAGCCCGAGTTGATGGAGCTCCTCGGCGTCAGCCGGAACTCCGTGCGCGAGGCGCTCAAGGCCCTCCAGGCCATGGGCATCGTGGAGATCCGGCACGGCTTCGGCACCTACGTCGGACCGATGTCCATGGCCCCCATGATCGAGGGGCTCACCTTCCGCACCGTCGCCGGGCACTACCGCGGCGAGGACAGCCTGCTCCAGCTCCTCGAACTGCGCGAGGCCGTCGAGACCGGCCTCATCGCGCGCCTCGCCGGCCGCGTCCCCGAGGCCGACCTGGCCGAACTGGACGCCCTCGTCGACCGCATGGACGCCGAGGCGGCCACCGACGGCGCCGTGAGCCCGGGCACCGACCGCGCCTTCCACGCGACGCTCTACCGCGGCCTCGGGAACCCGCTGCTCGGCGAGGTCATGGAGGCGTTCTGGGACGCCTTCCACCGGGTGCGCACCGACCTCGTCGCCATCCCGCACGACCCGAAGGTCACCGGACTCCAGCACCGCGAGATCGTCGACGCGGTGCGCTCCGGCGACCCACTGCGTGCGGAGCGCGCCATAAGGGAGCACTTCGGCGACATCCGCACCCGGCTGAGCAACCCGACGGGCACCCCGTGAGCAACGTCTGAGCACTCCGGCGCGCGCCCGATAAGCAACGTCTGCGCCCCCGGCGTGCGCCTCGTGAACGACGCCTGAGCACCCCGTCCGCCCCAACAGGCGCGTCAATTCACACGTATGACCGGTAAACAGCTTGTTTCGCTTCGTATCGCCCTTGCGATCATGATGAGGTGCGTAGAACCCTGTCCTGGAGCCATTGGCTCCGATGAGGCAGGCGGTACACGGCAGTTGGGGGCCGGCAGTCGGCCGGCGCCGGTTGCGCTCGACGTGCTTACGACTGGGGCGGGGGGCCCCGTTCATGAAGCGATGCCGAGGGGGGCATCATGCAACCGGAAGGCCGTCGTCTCAGTCTTAGACGGGGGACCGTGGCCTGCCACTGACACGTCCGGCCAGGTCAAGGGGGACCGAACCGGACGGATGACCGACGACCACGCAGTGACTTGCGTGCGGGGGGAATGACTCATGACGTCGACGCCGACAGGCGCCCGGCAGAACTTCGATCCGTCCCAGACCACCCAGCTACGCGTGCCGCCGCATCGGACCGGCGGCTTCCGGCGCATCAAGAAGGCCCTGCCGCGCTACGACTACGAGCACTACAGCCGGCTCGCGGGGCCGCTGACCCAGCCCGAACCCGGCAAGCCGTACAAGGTGCAGTACCGCTCGCTGCTCTCGCAGGAGCCGCACCGGCTGCGGGCCGCGCTGATGCTGGGCGCCGCGCCGCTCCTCTCTCTCGTACTGCTCTTCTGGCTGCTCCAGCCCGAGCACTGGACGGAGCGGGACTACCCGGCGTACGACTTCCTGCCCGCGCTCGACGTCGTGATGCTGGTGTCGATCGGCCTGATCGAGTTCTTCCGCTGCATGAACGTGCTGTCGAACGCGCACGCCACGCTCGTCGCCCGCGACCCGATCCCGGTGGTGCCCGAGACCGGCACGAGAGTCGCGTTCCTGACCTCGTTCGTGCCCGGCAAGGAGCCGATCGAGATGGTGACGAAGACCCTGGAGGCGGCCGTGAAGCTGCGCCACCGGGGGCTGTTGCACATCTGGCTCCTCGACGAGGGCGACGACCCCGAGGTGAAGGCGGTCTGCGAGCGCCTCGGCGTGCACCACTTCTCCCGCAAGGGCGTCGCGAGGTGGAACCAGGCCAAGGGCCCGCACCGCGCCAAGACCAAGCACGGCAACTACAACGCCTGGCTGGACGCGCACGGCGACGACTACGACTACTTCGCCTCCGTCGACACCGACCATGTGCCGCTGCCCAACTACCTGGAGCGGATGCTCGGCTTCTTCCGCGACGAGAACGTCGGCTTCGTCATCGGCCCGCAGGTCTACGGCAACTACGACTCCTTCGTCACGAAGGCCGCCGAATCCCAGCAGTTCCTCTTCCACGCGCTGATCCAGCGCGCGGGGAACGCCTACGGCGCCCCGATGTTCGTCGGCACCTCCAACGCCGTACGCATCAGGACCCTCAAGCAGATCGGCGGTCTGTACGACTCGATCACCGAGGACATGGCGACGGGCTTCGAGATCCACCGCGCCAAGAACCCGGCCACGGGCGAGAAGTGGAAGTCGGTCTACACGCCCGACGTGCTCGCCGTCGGTGAGGGCCCGAACGCCTGGACCGACTTCTTCACGCAGCAGCTGCGCTGGTCCCGAGGCACGTACGAGACGATCCTCAAGCAGTTCTGGAAGGCGCCGTTCTCGCTGCCGCCGGGCCGCTTCTTCAACTACACGATGATGGTCATCTTCTACCCGATGTCCGCCATGAACTGGATTCTGGCGGCGCTGAGTTGCGCCCTGTTCCTCGGTCTCGGCGCGTCCGGCGTGAACATCGACCCGACCATCTGGCTGATGCTGTACGGCAACGCGTCCGCGCTGCAGATCGGCCTCTACATCTGGAACCGCCGCCACAACGTGTCGCCGCACGAGCCCGAGGGCTCCGGCGGTATCGCGGGCATGGTGATGTCGGCACTGTCCGCGCCGATCTACGCACGCTCCCTGCTGGACGCCGTGCTGCGGCGCAAGAGCAAGTTCGTCGTGACCCCCAAGGGTGAGTCGGCCAGCCCCGACACGCTGTTTGGCACGTTCCGCATCCACCTGTTCTTCATCCTGGTCTTCGCGGCGTCCATGACCGCGTCCTTCGTGTACGGGCACGCGCACCCGGCGATGCTCACCTGGGCCTCGTTCGCGCTGCTCATCACGGCCTCGCCGATCTTCGTGTGGCGGTGGACGATGCGGCAGGACAGGAAGAAGCCGAAGCCGCCGGTGACCGCTCCCCCCGACCAGGCGGAGCACCCGGCGACCACGGCGCAGCACGCCCAGGAGAAGCCCACCTGGGCCGCGCCCGACCAGACCATGCAGATCGCCCTTGGGGGACGTAAGAAATGAAAGACGGTGCCAGCCGCCGCCGTGCCCGACGCATAGCCATCGGCTCGGTGGTGGTGCTAGCGCTTGCCGGGATGAACGGTCCGTGGCTCTACCGGTTCGGGTCGGCGAAGTACCACGAGTACAAGATCAACAGACCCGAGTACAAGGCCGAGAACGGCAGGTGGGACATCGTCGAGTTCCCCAAGGAGTACCGGCAGAACACGATCCACGCCGCCCTGCTGCACACGGGCAAGATCCTGCTCGTGGCCGGGTCCGGGAACAACCAGGACAACTTCGACGCGAAGAAGTTCGACACCCGGCTGTGGGACCCGGTGAAGGGGACGATCAAGAAGATCCCCACGCCCAGCGACCTGTTCTGCACGGGCCACACGCAGCTGGCCAACGGCAATCTGCTCATCGCCGGCGGCACCAAGAGCTACGAGAAGCTCAAGGGCGACGTCACCAAGGCCGGCGGCCTGATGATCGTCCACAACGAGGACCCGGACGAGCCGAAGACGATCCCCAAGGGGTCCAGGTTCACCGGCAAGGAGAACGGCAAGACCTTCGTCACCAGCGAGAACATCACCATCGAGCGGGCGAAGAAGGTCTTCGACCCCAAGACGGGCAAGTTCCTGCGCAACGACCCGGGCATCCGCCGGGTCTACGTCGAGGCGCAGAAGAGCGGCACGAAGTACGAGACGGGCACGCAGGACAACTACCGCGTGCAGGGCCTCAAGGGCGCCGACGCGCGCAACGTCTACGGCATCGCGCAGAAGCTCGCCCTGGACAAGAAGGACTTCCAGGGGATCAGGGACAGCTACGAGTTCGACCCGGTCGCCGAGAAGTACATCAAGGTCGACCCGATGAACGAGGCCCGCTGGTACCCGACGCTGACCACGCTCTCGGACGGCAGGGTCCTCTCGGTCTCCGGGCTCGACGACATCGGCCAGCTCGTCCCGGGCAAGAACGAGACGTACGACCCGAAAACCAAGAAGTGGACGTACACCAAGGGGATCCGCCAGTTCCCGACGTACCCGGCCCTCTTCCAGATGGAGGACGGGAAGATCTTCTACTCGGGTGCCAACGCGGGTTACGGGCCCGACAACGTCGGCCGCACGCCCGGCATCTGGGACCTCGCGACCAACAAGTTCCGGAAGATTCCCGGGCTGAGCGACCCGAAGCTGATGGAGACCGCCGGCACGGTGGAGCTGCCGCCCGCGCAGGACCAGCGCTACATGGTGGTCGGCGGCGGCGGGGTCGGCGAGTCCAAGGAGTCGAGCCGCAGGACGCGGATCGTCGACCTGAAGGCGAAGGACCCGAAGTTCGTCGACGGTCCCGAGCTGGAGAAGGGCACGCGCTACCCGCAGTCCTCCACGCTCCCCGACGACACGGTCCTGGTGTCCGGCGGCTCCGAGGACTACCGCGGCCGCGGCGACTCGAACATCCACCAGGCGCGGCTGTACGACGTGAAGACCAACACGTTCAAGCGCGTCGCCGACCCGCTCGTCGGCCGCAACTACCACTCGGGCTCGATCCTGCTGCCCGACGGCCGCGTGATGTTCTTCGGCTCGGACTCGCTCTACGCCGACAAGGCGAACACCAAGCCCGGCGTCTTCGAGCAGCGCATCGAGATCTACACGCCGCCGTATCTGTACCAGGACTCGCGGCCCACGCTCAGCGGCGGCACGAAGACCGTCGCGCGCGGCGGCACGGCGACGTACGAGTCGGACCACGCGACGGCGATCAGGACGGCCCGGCTGATCAGGCCGAGCGCGTCCACGCACGTCACGGACGTCGACCAGACGTCGATCGCCCTCGACCTGAAGAAGTCGAAGGACAGCGTCACGGTGACCATCCCGAACAACCGCAGCCTGGTCGAGTCGGGCTGGTACATGCTGTTCGTGACGGACGATCAGGGCACGCCCAGCAAGGCACAGTGGGTGCACGTGCCGTAAAAGCACCGGACGGGCTGGCATATCCAGCCCGTCCGGCGTTTGAGGACATCTTTTAGCCTGTCGCCCGCGCCAGCTTCAACGCATACTCCGGCCACCACTTCCCGGCCGGGGGACCCCCCTTGCAGTCGCCGTCCGACTCGCCGGGCCGCTTGACCCACAGGTACGCCTTGACCAGGGGGTCGCCCGTCTTGGTGCCGGGCTCCTCGCCCAGCGCCCGCCCGGGCGGGTTGCACCAGCGCTGGTCGGGGTCGCCGCCCGTGTAGGGCCCGTTCCCGTTGCGGCTGGTGTCGATGACGAACGGCTTGTTGCCGACCTTCGCCGAGAGCTCCTTGCCGTACTTCACGGAGTCCGCGGTGGTGTAGAAGTTCGACACGTTGACCGAGAAGCCGTCGGCCTGGTCGATGCCGGACCACTGGAGCGGCTGGAAGATCTGGTCGGGCTTGCCCCAGCCGGCGTTGCCCGCGTCGAGGTAAACGGTCGTGTTCTTCAGCGACTTGAGCTTGCCGACGGCGCCCTTGAGAAGGTCGTAACGCTCCTCGTGGAACTCCTCCGGCGTGCAGTTGTCCACCATGTGCTGCACGGCGTCCGGCTCCAGGATCACCGTCGCGTGCCGGTCGCCGATGCCCTGGGCGACGCTGTCGATGAACGCCCGGTACTGGTTCCCGTCGGCCGCGCCGCCCTTGGAGAACTGGCCGCAGTCGCGGTGCGGGATGTTGTAGAGCACGAGCAGGGCGTCCCGGTCGGCCTTGTCGGCCGCCTCGGTGTAGCCCCGGGCCTGGTCCTCCGCGTTCTCCGGGAGGATCCACTCGCCGCTCGGCTGCTCGGCTATCTTCCGGATCTGCTCGGCGTCGTCCTTCTTGCCGGCCTTCTCGTAGGCGGCGACCTGCTTGGCGGCGCTGCCGTCCGGGTTGACCCAGTACGGGTCGGACCCCTTCGGCTGCTGTTTCACGGGTGACGGTGAGCCGTTCTTGTCCTTGCCGTCCCCGGAGGAACATCCGGACACCAGCAGCGCCGCCCCCACGGCCGCCGCTCCCGCCCTCACCCCCCAGGCGCCGACACCGCGTACGCGGCCTGCGTCCTTGCGGTACATCCACTCCCCCTTGGGTGCCCTGTACGACTCTCAATCCTGGCATACGGGCCGCCGCGACCACGAGGGCGGACAGGGTTCGTCAAATACCTGTTACAGCACCCGCGTTCGGTGTTCACGGGGGCTGCGAGCACATCCGGACTTGGCGTCGAACAGCCTCTAGGCCGCGTCGCCCATCCGCTCTAGAGTCGTCGTGAGCGGCCCGAGCCCCGGCCTGCACCACCTCTCCGGGAGGGCAGGTCTCTGCCGACCTCCCGCGCCGACGCCGGGTTACTCCCGCAGCCCGAGCGCGCGCGGTCGAGGACCAGCCCGGCCGGCGTCTCCCCGGGGGGAGCGGCCGCCGGCCGGGCCGGGTTGTCAGCGCGCGGGCGCGTCGGTCACGCCGGTGAGGTACGCGGACACGACGACGTTGGCGGTGTAGGTGTGCGACGCCCGGTCGAAGGAGCCGCCGCAGGTGATCAGCCGCAGCTCGGCCCGGTCGGACTTCCGCTGGCCGTACGCCTTTTGCGCGTCGAACCGGTCGCGGCTGAAGACCTGCACGTCGTCGACGGTGAACTCGGCGACGGAGCCGTCGTCCCGCGCGACCCGCACCTTGTCGCCCGGCTTGGCCGAGCTGAGGCGGTAGAACACGGCGGGCCTGGTGTCCGTGTCGACGTGCCCGACGAGCAGGGCCGTGCCGCGCTCGCCCGGCTTCACGCCGCCGCCGTACCAGCCGACGACGCCTGCCTGCGAGAACGGCGGCGGGTCGATCGCGCCGCTCCCGTCGAGGCCGCGGGCCGTCACCGGCGCCTCGATCTTCAGTGCGGAGACATCCATGTGCTGCGGCTCCGCACCGGCCATCGGCTTGTGCGCGGGCGGCAGTTCGATGCCGAGCGGCCGTCCGACGGCGGCCGCGTCGCCCGTCGTGGGCGCGGACAGGCCGTGGATATCGGTGACTCCTCGGCCCCACAGCCACAGGCCGAGCAGCAGTACGGCCCAGGCCACTCCGGTCACGAGCCGCCCGTTGCCGTGCGGTCGTTCGCCGTCAGCCATGATCGGCCCCCGCTCAGTCGGAGCGGCGCCGGCGGACGCTGCGCAGGGCCACGGCGACGGCCGCGACCGCCGCGAGCACCAGGCCGAGCACCGCGTGCCGGGTGCCGGGGCCCTCCTCGCGCAGACCGTCGGTGATCTCGGTGGTGCGGGCCGCGGTGAGCTGCGCGGTACCGCCGCCGCCCGCGTGCACGGGTGCGGTGGGGACCGGCGCGGGCCGGCCCTGCTGGAGGACCTGGACGCTGCCCTTGACCCTGCTGCTGTCGCCGTCGCAGGTCACCCTGATCTCGTAGATCCCGGGTGTCGCGGACGAGCGGATGCGGGCCTGGCTGGTCAGCGTGGGCCGGTCCGCGGACGGGGCGAGATCGCCGGGCGTCTCGAAGGCGTCCGAGTAGACCTTGCCCCTGGATTCCTTGCAACCGGAGACCCTGAGGTCTACCTGGGTCCCGGGGGCGGGGGTGAACGGGGTGACGGTGACGGAACCGGTGGATCCGTCGGATTCCCCGCCCTCCGCGTGGGCGGCGGCTACGGGCAGTGTCACCAGAACGGCGGCCGCCCCTATGGCACGGAGAGCGAACATCTCTCTACGCATTGTGAACCTCCTGTATTGGAAGGGTCACGCGCGCAGGCCAGATCCGCATCCCGGGGGCGCCGGAAAAGGCCGCCCCCGGGAGCGGGATCAGACGAGTTCGACCAGGTCAGCGATGGAATTGACGACCTCGGAAGGCCGGAAGGGATAGCGGTCGACGTCGGCCCTGCCGGTGAGCCCCGTCAGGACGAGGAAGGTCTTCATCCCGGCTTCGAGGCCCGCGAGGACGTCGGTGTCCATGCGGTCGCCGATCATGGCGCTGCTCTCCGAGTGCGCCCCGATCGCGTTCAGGCCGGTGCGCATCATCAGCGGGTTCGGCTTGCCCGCGAAGTAGGGCTGCTTGCCGGTCGCCTTGGTGATCAGCGCGGCGACGGCGCCGGTGGCGGGCAGCGGGCCCTCGGTGGAGGGGCCGGTCTCGTCCGGGTTGGTGCAGATGCCGTGTCCCCCCGGGGGGACAACCCCCAGACCCCCGGCCGAGAAGACGGCACTAAGGGAATCGGTTACAGCAGCGTGCTGTACATCTTGCGGAATCCCCGCCTCTGTGGATACCGCTCCTACATTCCGCAGGAAGTCCGGGAACGATCGGGCCGAGTGGACCCCGTCGAGTATCTGGTGGAGCGCACGGACGGCAAGCCCGTCACCGGGGCTTGGGGCACCATCCTCAGCGCCGAGGAGTGGTGTGAACTCGTCGAAGAGCTGGACTCGCGCAAGCAGAGCGGCACCGGGCGGAAGAAGGGAACCACAGTCACCAAACGGCTGCTGACTGGCATCGCCCGCTGCGCCAAGTGCGGGGCCGCCCTTTCTTCCGGCGTCTACCAGAAGGGCACCGTAAGCCACGAGAAGTACGGCTACCACTACTACTGCCGTGCCGCCGACGGAGGTTGCGGGAGTCTGTCCCGTAGCGGGCCCCCTGTCGAGGACCATGTGGAGAATCAGCTCCTTGACCGGCTCCGACAGCAGCTGATCGAAGCGGGGTCGTCAGCCACGGAAGTCCCCGAGCTGACAGCGGCACGGCAGACTCTTCGGCAGATCGAAGCGGACAAGGCCGAGGCCCGGCAACTCCGAGCCGACGATCTGCTGTCCTTGGCCGAATTCGCGCGGGAGATCAGACGGCTTGAGGAGAAAGAGCAGGCTGTCAGGGAAGAGGCCGCCGTCCTGTCCACAGCGCCGAGGCCCTCGAAGTCCACTCTCGCCCGCGTCATCCGGGAATGGGAGTCCTGCACCACAGACATGAAACGACGGGAGATGGAGCGCGCGATCGACACGGTGATCAGCAAACCCGCAGGCAAGGGAGGGGCGCAACGAGGTGCGTTTCGCCCTGATCTGATCGAGATCGTGTGGAAGTGCTGACCGGGGCATCGTGAGCAGGGGAATCGGTTGACGGGCCGTCGCCCGGCTGCATGCATAACATGGCCATCCCGCAGGTCGACAGGGTAGGAGTCCGCACCCATGACAGAGCTCAAGCCCATCGAGTCGTGGCTGACCGACATGGACGGGGTCCTCATGCACGAGGGCGTCCCGATCCCCGGGGCGGACGCCTTCATCAAGAAGCTGCGTGACTCCGGCAAGCCCTTCCTCGTCCTCACCAACAACTCCATCTATACGGCCCGCGACCTGCATGCGCGACTCAATCGCATCGGCCTCGAAGTGCCGATAGAGAACATCTGGACCTCGGCCCTGGCAACCGCCAGATTCGTCGACAGTCAGCGGCCGAACGGCACGGCCTACGTGATCGGTGAGGCCGGCCTCACCACCGCTCTACACGAAGCGGGTTACATCCTCACTGACGCGGACCCCGATTTTGTGATCTTGGGGGAAACCCGCACTTACTCCTTCGAGGCTCTCACCAAGGCGATTCGCCTCATCAATAACGGTGCCCGTTTCATTGCCACCAACCCGGACAACACCGGCCCGTCCACGGAGGGTGTGCTCCCCGCCACGGGGTCGGTGGCCGCACTGATCACCAAGGCGACCGGCAAGGAGCCGTATTTCGTCGGCAAGCCCAATCCGCTGATGATGCGCACGGGGCTCAACGCCATCGGTGCGCACTCGGAGTCCAGCGCGATGATCGGCGACCGTATGGACACCGACGTGCTGGCCGGACTCGAAGCCGGAATGACGACCTACCTCGTTCTGACCGGACTCACGAGCAAGGCCGATCTCGACCGCTTCCCCTTCCGGCCGACCAAGGTGGTCGAGTCGATCGCGGACCTCGTCGACCTCGTCTGACGAGTGCCCCGGCCACCCGGAGCGACCGGGTGGCCGGGCGCGACGGTGAAGGGTCAGCTGCCGGTCGCCGACTTCCAGTCCTCCACGTACGTCTGGAGGTTCTTGTCGATGTCGTTCCAGTCGGGCTCGAAGATCTCGACGCCGTCCATCACCTTGGTGAGGGCGATGGCGTTCTCGTCGGTCGCCTTGACGTCCTTGCGCGCGGAGAAGCCGCCGCCGACGGAGCTGACCTGCTGCTGCGCCTTGGTGGACAGCATGAAGTCGAGGAGCTTCTTGCCGTTCTCGCTGTGCGGGGCGTTCTTCACGAGGCCGCCGGCGTAGGGCAGGGCGAACGAGGTGGGCTTGCCGCCGGCCTTCTTCGGGAACCAGATGCCGAGGTTCGGCATGGTCTTGGACTGCGCGAAGCTCATCTGCACATCGCCGTTGGCGACGAGGAGTTCACCCTTGTCGACCTTGGGGGCGAGCTTGCCGGTGGAGGCGGACGGGCCGACGTTGTTGGCCTGGAGCTTCTTCAGGTAGTCCATGGCGGGCTTCTTGCCGCCGAAGTCGTGCATGGCCTTGACGACCACGGCGGTGCCGTCGCCGGCGACGCCGGGCGTGGAGTACTGGAGCTTGTTCTTGTACTTGCCGTCGAGCAGCTCGTCCCACGTGGTGGGCGCCGTCTTCAGGTCCTTCTTGTTGTAGACGAAGCCGAAGTAGTTGTTGACGACGGAGGTCCAGGTGCCGTCGGCGGCCTTGTCGGCCCCGTCGACCTGGTCGGCGCCCTGGGGCGTGTACTTCTGCAGGAGGCCCTTGCCGTCGGCCTGCTGGATGAACGGCGGGAGCGTCACGATGACGTCGGCCTGGGTGTTCGACTTCTCGCGGGCGGCGCGCTGCACCATCTCGCCGGAGCCGCCCTCGACGTACTCGACCTTGATGCCGGTCTTCTTCGTGAAGTCCTTGAAGACCTGGTCGTACCAGCCGTCGCCGTTCTCGCCCTTGAGGCCGTCCGCGCTGTACACGGTGACGGTCTTGTCGTCGGAGGCGGCGGAGTTGCCGCCGCAGGCGGAGAGGGTGGCGGCGAGGGCGATGCTTCCGGTGACGGCGGCGATCGGCTTGAGCATGTTTCTGCGCATGGCGAGGTGAACTCCTTGCAGCGATGTGGGAATCGAGAGTCAGCGGTACGAGGCTTTGGTGCGGATCCGCGAGACGAGCAGCAGGACGAGCAGCGTCGTCGCCATGAGGATCACGGAGATCGCCGAGCCGGTGAACAGGGAGCCGCGGTCGGTGACCGCGTAGATCTGCACGGGCAGCGGCATCCAGTCCGGCGGGTAGAGCATCATCGTGGCGCTCAGCTCGCCCATGGACAGGGCGAAGCAGAGTCCGGCGGCCGCGTTCAGGGACGGCAGCAGGAGGGGCAGCTTCACCTTCCACAGGACGTACGAGGGACGGGCGCCGAGCGACGCGGCGGCCTGTTCGTACGCGGGGTCGAGTCGTACGATCGCCGCCGAAACCGACTGATAGGCGAACGCGGTGACAAGAATCGTGTGCGCCAGGATGACGATCCACCGGGTGCCGTTGAGCAGCATCGGCGGCTTGGAGAACGCGACGAGTACGGCGAGGCCGACCACGACGGACGGCACGGCGACCGGCAGCATGAACAGGGCGTCGAGCACCCTGCGGCCGCCCTTCCTGAGCGCGGCGGCCGCGAGCGCGGCCCAGGTGCCGACGAGGAGGGCGAGAAGGCTGGCGCTGACGGCGGTGACCAGGCTGGTGGTGAGCGCCTGGAGGGACGCGCCGCTGGTGGCGGCCTCGTAGTGGCCGCCGGTGAATCCGGTCGGGAAGGCGCTCGACCAGCTCGTGGCGAACGACGCGGCGACGATGACGAGCAGCGGCAGCGCGAACAGAGGCAGGAAGAGGGCGAAGAACAGGACCCAGGTGGCCCACTTGCCCTTACGGCTATGCACCAGCACGGCGGCTCACCACCCGGTAGAGGCCGTAGAGGCCCACGGAGATCAGGACGTTGACGACGGCGACCACGCACGCGCCCGGGTAGTCGGACTCAAGGATCGCCTTGCTGTACACGAGCATCGGGAGCGTGGTGACGCCCTTGGCGCCGGTGAAGAGCACGATCCCGAACTCGTTGAGGCACATGACGAGGACGAGGCTGCCGCCGGCGGCGAGCGCGGGCAGCGCCTCGGGCAGGATGACCTGCCGCACGATGCGGGCGGGCCTCGCGCCCAGGGAGGACGCCACCTCCAGCTGCGCGGTCTCGATCTGCGAGAACGCGGCGAGCAGGGGCCGCATCACGAACGGTGTGAAGTACGTGATCTCGGCGAGGAGCACGCCCCACGGGGTGGTCAGGAACTGGAAGGGCCCGGAGGCGGCGCCCGTGACGTCCGTCCACAGTCCGTTGGCCATGCCCACGGATCCGTAGACGAAGAGCAGCGCGAGGGTGATCAGGAAGGACGGGAAGGAGAGGAACACGTCGATGAACTTGGCGACGGCCTTCCCGCCGGGGAACGGGACGAACGCGATGACGAGCGCGAGCGCGAACCCGAGCACGAGGCATCCGGCGGTCGCTCCCAGCGCCAGCCACACCGTCGTCCCGAGCGCCTCCCGGAACGCGGACGAGGCGAAGACGTCGGCGTACGGCTTGAGCGAGGTGCCGCCGGTGTCGGGCTGCACGGACTGCTGCACCACGAGGGCGAGCGGGTAGAGGAAGACGAGGGCGAGCACGGCGACGGGCGGCAGCGCCCACACCCACTTCGGTATCCCCTTACGGGGCTTCGCCGCCTTGCTCACCGGCGTGCTCAGCGTGGCGCTAGCCATCCTTGCTCACCCCGGCCGACAGCAGCACCGCGTCCTCGGGTGCGAAGTGCACGGTGACCTCGTCGCCGAGCGCGGGCGGGGTGCGCAGTTCGCGCAGGTCGGCCTTGAGCCGGTGCCCGTCCACGTCGACGTACAGGCGGTGGGTGGAGCCGCGCCACTGGACCTCGGACACGGAGCCGGTGAGGGCGTTGGGCCCGTCGCCGAGTCCGACGAGGTGGGGGCGCACGCACAGGGTGGCGGACACCCCGGAGGCGACGTCGCCGGTGGGCACCTTCAGCCGGGCGCCGGCGAAGGACACCGACCCCGAACCCACCTGTACGGGAAGGAGATTGGCGTTGCCGACGAAGGAGGCGGTGAACTCGGTGCGGGGCCTGCGGTACAGCTCCTGCGGGGTCCCGCAGTCCTGGAGCCGCGCCTTGTCCATGACCGCGATCCGGTCGGCGAGGGTGAGCGCCTCGACCTGGTCGTGGGTGACGTAGAGAATCGACACGTCGGGCAACTCGCGGTGCAGACGGGCGAGTTCGGCCAGCATGCCGGAGCGCAGCTGCGCGTCGAGCGCGGACAGCGGCTCGTCGAGGAGCAGGACGCCCGGGCGGATGGCGAGGGCGCGCGCGATGGCGACGCGCTGCTGCTGTCCGCCGGACAGCTCGCGCGGGTAGCGCTTCGCGTAGGACGCCATGCCGGTCATTTCCAGGGCCTCGGTGACCCGGGCGGGGATCTCGGCCTTGGCGACCTTCTGCGCCTTCAGGCCGAAGGCGACGTTGTCCTCCACGCGCAGGTGCGGGAACAGGGCGTACTGCTGGACGACCATGCCGATGCCGCGCCGGTGGGGCGGCAGGTCCGTGACGTCGCGGTCGCCGATCAGGACACGGCCCGACGCGGGCCGCACGAATCCGGCGACGGCGCGCAGGGCCGTCGTCTTGCCGGACCCGGACGGGCCGAGCAGCGCCATGACCTCTCCGGGCTCGACCGTCAGGTCGAGGGACTGGAGGACGGTGTTCGCGCCGTAGGCGACGGACACCTTGTCGAAGCGGATGCCGCTCGCCATCAGCTCTCAGCTCCCGAGCGCACGCGGGGTATGGGGTCGGTCTTCTCTCTCACGGCGGCCACGCTCCTCGGGATGGATGACCCGTACCGGTCCGCACGGCAACGGGACGGTGAACGGCCACCCAAGGTTGGCCTAGACCCGTTACATTTTCGTTATCATCGTGAGTCAACTGCCGCCCCCCGGCGGTCAGTTGCCCAAACGCGTGGTGAACGAGAACCGGTCCCCGCGGTAAAGCGTGCGCACCCGTTCCGTGGGCCGGCCGCCGGTGTCGTACGAGACACGGTGAATGAGGAGCATCGGCAGGGCGGGCGGCGTGCCGATCAGAAGGGCCTCGCGCGGGGTGGCCAGCACGGTCTCGATGCGCTCGTCGGCGGACCCGAACTCGATCCCGAGCCGCTCGTGCACATACGAGTAGAAGGACGAGTCCGGGTCGAAGTCGACGTCCAGGCGCGGCATCCGCGCCACGGCGACATAGGTGCTCTCCAGGCCGACGCGCTCGTCGTCGGCGAGCAGCACGCGCTCCATGTGCCACACCGGCTCGCCCCGCTCGACCGCGATCTCGCCGGCGAGGGCGGGCGGGCACGGGAAGCGGTCGAGGCCGATGAGCGTACGTCCCGGGCGGCGGCCCTGGCGGCGCACGCCCTCGGTGTAACTGGCCATCGACAGCGGCTGCTCCAGCTTGGGCCCGGCCACGACCGTCGCCCGGCCCCGGCGGCGCAGGCGCCCTTCGAGCAGCAGCTCGCGCAGCGCCTGGCGCACGGTCTCGCGCGCCACTTCGAAGCGCAGCGCCAGATCCCGTTCGGTGGGCAGCGGCTCGCCCTCGCCCAGCTCGTCGAGGAGCGCGGAGACATGGGCCTTGACCGCGTAGTACTTCGGGATGCGGCCGTGCTCGGGGATGCCGGCGCGCACGGGTGCGCCAGGTGCCTGGTCGTTCGGGTAATCCACCCAGGGATGTTCCCAGACGTTTGTTAACGGGGTGTCGGGGGCGGGCCGGGAGTGCGGTGCGCGCGGCGGGCGGGGTGGCCGGAATCCGCCCCTCGCCCACGGTCGCCCCTCACCCGCGGTCGCTCCTCACCCGCGGTCGCTCTTCACCCGCGGTCGGTGCGCAGCCGCCGGGAGCCCGCCACGAGGGCCGCGCCGACGACGAGCAGGGCGCCGGACGCGAGGCCGAGTCCGCGCAAGGAGCGCGGTCCGGTCCGTGCGAGTTCGCCGGGCATGAGGAGACCACCGCTGTGGTCGCCCTCGGTGCCGGTGCCTGTACCGGGGTCTGCACCGGGGTCCGCACCGGGGTCTGTGCCGGTGCCGGTGCCCGTGCCGGTATCGGTGGTGGGGGTGGGGGTGGGAATGGGGGCGGTAGTGGTGCGGCCGGGCCCGTCGGTGGGCCGGCCGCTCGCGGTGCCGCTGTCGCGGCCGGGCTCCAGGAGGCCGTCATCCGCTGCGCCGGGTTCGTCGCGCTGCTCGCCGGGGGGCCGTCCGGACTGCTCGCCGCCCCTGTCCTTCTCCTCGTCGGTCAGCGTGAACCGGTAGTCGCGGGACTGCCCCACCCAGTCGCCGTCGTCGTCCCGGCGCTGCACGACGGCCGCGTTGGCGACGACGCTGTTCGGCACGGCGTCGGAGGTGAAGGTGAGCCGGGCCTGGACGGTGACGGTCTTGCCCGGGCCCACCCGGAAGCCGGGGAAGCCGTCGTCGAAGACGCCGATGTTCTCGTCCTGGTCGGTCCGCTCGAACCGGACGGGGTGGCGTCGCTTGCCGTCGGAGAACTCCAGCTGGATCTGCCGCGTCGCCAGCGTCCGCTTCTTGTCGATGAGGACGAGGACGGGGTGGATGTCGGCGCACTCCGCGTCGGTCCTGTTGGTGAGGTCGATGAACCAGGTCCGGAAGCCGCCGCCGGGGTGGTACGTCGTGGGGCCGCCGTGGATCCGGGTGCTGATCGGGAAGTCGGCGGGGTGCGGGGTGGCGCAGGTGGGCTCGCGCGCGGCGGACCCGGCCCTGCCCGCGTCGTCGGCCGCGAGGGCGGGGCCGCCGGTCACCACGGAGGTCAGGGCCACGGCAGTGACGGCGAGCGGGATACGCGGTCGCATGGGGAGCCTTTGTGATCGCGGGGCGGGAAGGGTACTGCCGCCGCGACCATGTCACGCGCGCCGCGCCCCGTACCGGACCGGCAGAGCCCCGTACGGCCCGATGCACGAGCGATTCCGCTCGATCAGCTCAGATTTCTGTCATTCCGGTTGGCCGGGAAGCGACCGTGCGCCCGGCCGAACAGGGGTGCGAGGACCAGTTGCGCCGCACCCTCGACCACCACACTCTCCGCCCCTGGCGCGCGCAGCACCGGGACCTCCACCGTGCCGCCGCGCCGCGCCCGCTCCCCGAGGACCGCCCGCACCCCTTCGACGAAGCGCTCCTCGGCGGCCGCGACCGTGCGTCCGCCGAGCAGGACGAGGTCGATGTCGAGGAGGCCGACCGTGTTCGCCGCGCCCTCGCCGAGCACGCGCGCGGCCTCGTCGAAGGAACCGGCGGCGACCGCCGCGAGGCACAGCGCCTCGATGCAGCCGCGGTTGCCGCAGCCGCAGAGCGGGCCGTCCAGCTGGATCACCTGGTGGCCGAATTCGCCCGCTCCGGTGTGCGGCCCGCGGTAGGGCGCGCCGCCCAGGACGAGTCCGGCGCCGAGCCCCGTACCGAGGTGGAGATACGCGAACGAGTCGCCGCACCCGGCGAGCGCGAGGCCGAGCGCGGCCGCGTTGGTGTCCTTGTCCACGACCACGGGGAGCCCGAGCCGCGCCGCGAGCGCGTCCCGCAGCGGGAACCCGTCCCACTCGGGAAACCCGGTGACGCGGTGCAGCACTCCGGAGGAGTGGTCGAGGGGACCGGGCAGGGCGACGCCCACACCGAGGACGCGGGGGCCAGGGAGTTCCGGATGTGCGGGGTCCTGCGCGTCGAGGTGGCCCGGGTCTCCGGCGTCCGTGTCCCCGGCATCCACATCCCCAGCAGCCGCCTCCCCGGCGCCCGCTCCCGCATCCGTGAGCAGCGCCTCCACCTCGCTCGCCGCCGCCTCCACCACCGCGTCGCCGCCCGCGCCGAAGGCCAGCGGGGAGCGGCGTTCGGCGACGACCGCGCCCGCGAGGTCGACCAGGACCGCCGTCAGTTCGTCGCGGTCCAGGTGCAGCCCGACCGCGTACCCCGCGTCCGGCACGAGGCGCAGGACGGTGCGCGGCTTGCCGCCCGTCGAGGCGCGCCGGCCGGTGTCCGTGACCAGGCCCTGCTCCCGGAGCCGCGCCGTGATCTTGCTGACGCCCTGCGGGGTGAGCCCGGTGCGCTCGGCCAGTTCGAGCCTGCTGATGCCCTCGTCACCCGCCGTGCGCAGCAGATCGAGTACGAGTGCGGCGTTATGGCCTCGCAGCACCGCCAGATTGACCCCGGAGTAAGCCCTGTTCACTCCCCCATTGTCCCCTCCGCTTGCACTTTGGCAACACCGTTGCTTAAGTGGATGCATGACTGAAGGCATGACATCAGGTACGGCTGGGACCACCGGCTCCCCCCTCCGCGTCGGTCTCGTCGGCTACGGCCTGGCGGGCTCCGTCTTCCACGCCCCGCTGGTCGCCGCGACCGACGGCCTCGTGCTCGACACGGTCGTCACCTCGAACCCGGAGCGCCAGGCGCAGGCCCGCGCCTCCTTCGGTGACGGCATCCGCTGCGCGGCCACCCCCGACGAGCTGTGGGCGCGGGCCGACGAGCTCGACCTGATCGTCATCGCCTCCCCGAACAAGACGCACGTACCGATCGCGACGGCCGCCCTCAAGGCGGGCCTCCCGGTCGTCGTCGACAAGCCGATCGCCGGCACCGCGGCCGAGGCGCGCGAGCTGGCGGCGCTTGCCGAGGAGCGCGGCCTGCTGCTCTCGGTCTTCCAGAACCGCCGCTGGGACAACGACTTCCTCACGCTGCGGAGCCTGATCGCGGACGGCGAGCTCGGCGACGTCTGGCGCTTCGAGTCGCGCTTCGAGCGCTGGCGGCCGCAGCCCAAGGGCGGCTGGCGCGAGTCCGGCGATCCGGAAGAGATCGGAGGTCTCCTCTACGACCTCGGCAGCCACGTCGTCGACCAGGCCCTCGTGCTGTTCGGCCCGGCCGTCTCGGTCTACGCGGAGTCCGACGTGCGGCGCGCGGGCGCGGCCGCCGACGACGACACGTTCATCGCGATCACGCACGCGAACGGCGTCCGCTCCCACCTGTACGTCTCCGCGACCGCGGCCCAGCTCGGCCCGCGCTTCCGCGTCCTCGGCTCGCAGGCCGGCTATGTGAAGCACGGCCTCGACCCGCAGGAGGCGGTGCTGCGCGAGGGCACGATCCCGGCGGCCGGCGAACCCTGGGGCGTGGAGCCCGAGTCGATGTGGGGCCGGATCGGCTCCGGCGAGTCCCCGCTGACCGGCGGCGGACGCCCCGTCGAGACGCTCCCCGGCGCCTACCCCGCGTACTACGCGGCCATCGCCGCCGCCCTGCGCGGCACCGGCGAGAACCCTGTCACCGCCGAGCAGGCCGCGGCCGCGCTCGACGTCCTGGAGGCGGCCCGCCGCTCGGCCCGTGACGGTGTGACGGTGACCCTGTGAGCGCGCCGACGGTCGAGGAGATCGAGGAGCAGGAACGCCGCCTGATCCTGCCGAAGTTCACTTACGAGGACGCCTGGGAGCTGGGCTCGCTGCTCGTCGAGCTGGCCAGGGAGCGCAAGGCGCCGGTGGCGATCGACATCACACGCGGCGGCCAGCAGCTGTTCCACGCGGCGCTCCCGGGCTCGACCCCGGACAACGACGCGTGGATCGCCCGCAAGCGCCGCGTCGTGGAGCGCTACGCCTGCTCGTCGCTGCTGGTCGGATCCCGTTTCCGGGCGAAGGGCACGACGTTCGAGGACTCGTCCAGGCTCGACCCGGACACGTACGCGGCACACGGCGGAGCGTTCCCGCTGGCCGTCGAGGGCGCGGGAGTCATCGGAGCGGTGGTGGTCTCCGGCCTCCCCCAGCTGGAGGACCACGCACTGGTGGTAAAGGCCCTGGACCTCTTCATCACGGGCTAGGCACGCGCCCCCATAAGGGGCGCGGGGAACTGCGCGACCAGCCCCAACGGACCGTCAGCCGACAACCGGCAACCGGCAACCGGCAACCGGCAACCGGCAACCGGCAACCGGCAACCGGCAACCGACGGCCAACGACCCCCGCAGTTCCCCCGCCCCCACGCGGAGCGCTACGCGTCCTTGAGTTCCTGGCGCTGGCGCCCCAGACCCTCGATCTCCAGCTCCACCACGTCCCCGGCCCGCAGATACGGCTTCGGCTCGGGCTGCCCCATCGCCACACCCGCCGGCGTCCCCGTGTTGATCACGTCGCCCGGGTACAGGGTCATGAACTGGCTGACGTACCGGACCACCTCGGCGACCGGGAAGATCTGGTCTGCCGTCGAGCCGTTCTGCTTCAGCTCGCCGTTCACCCACAGTTTCAGGCCGAGCGCCTGCGGGTCCGCGACCTCGTCCGCCGTCACGAGCCAGGGGCCGAGCGGGTTGAACGTCTCGCAGTTCTTGCCCTTGTCCCAGGTGCCGCCGCGCTCGATCTGGAACTCGCGCTCGGACACGTCGTGCGCCACCGCGTATCCGGCGACGTGCGCGAGGGCCTCCTCGTGCGACTCCAGGTAGCGCGCCGTACGCCCGATGACGATCGCCAGCTCGACCTCCCAGTCCGTCTTCACGGACTTGCGCGGTACGAGCACGGTGTCGTCGGGGCCGACGACCGTGTCCGCCGCCTTGAAGAAGACGACGGGCTCCGACGGCGGCTCGGCGCCGGTCTCGGCGGCGTGGTCGTGGTAGTTCAGGCCGATGCACACGACCTTCCCGATCCGCGCGACCGGCGGGCCGACCCGCAGGCCGTCCGCGTCGAGCACGGGCAGCTCGCCGGACTCGGCGGCAGCCCGTACGCGCCCCAGCGCCGCGTCGTCGGCGAGCAGCTCCCCGTCGATGTCGGGGACGACTCCGCCCAGGTCACGCAGGACACCTTCGGCATCGAGCAGGGCCGGGCGCTCCGCCCCAGCGGTACCGACTCGCAGCAGCTTCATGGTTGAGACTCCCTTGATCGAGGAGGGACCTCGCGACGGGTGCAGCCATCGGAGGACTGGTCGATCGTCCAAGGTCCTCGTCCAGTCCGCAATACCTCGTTCACGGACTGGACCTTTACACGGCAGTAGCAAGCGCCGCGGCGGAGGGCATGTCGCGGTAGAGGACGGCCCGCTCGACGGCGCTCCACGTCGTGCTCGTCACCACGTACAGGGCGGCCGCGAGCGGCACGAAGCCCACCGTGAACAGCGTCATGAACGACATCAGCGGCATGATCTTCGTCATCGAGGCCATCGCGCCCGCGCCCGGCGCCTGCGGCCCGTCCGCGGCGGCCGGCAGCATCGGCTGGGCGGCCATCTGACGCTTCGTACGGGCGTAGTTGAAGCTCGCCACCGCCGCGACGATCGCGAACAGGACCAGATAGACGACGCCCTGCGCGCCGAAGAGCCCGCCGTCCGCGAGCGCGTCCTTGAAGCGCCCGCCCAGCGGCGCCGCGCCGAGGGTGTGGCCGAGCAGGGCGTTGGGCTCGCCGCCGATGCTGCCGTTCGAGAACAGGTGGTAGAGCAGGAAGAAGGCGGGCAGCTGGAGGAGGCTCGGCAGGCAGCCGGACAGCGGCGAGACCTTCTCCTCCTTGTGCAGCTCCATGATCGCCTTCTGGAGCTTCTCGGGGCTCTTCTTGTGCTTCTTGCGCAGCTCGGCGATGCGCGGCTGGAGCTTGGCGCGCTGGCGCTGCCCGCGGGCCGAGGCACGGGACAGGGGGTGCACGAGAAGGCGTACGAACGCGGTGAACAGGACGATCGCCGCCGCGGTCGCCGAGGCGTGGAAGACCGGGTCGAGCAGGTCGGCGATGTGCTCGACCAGGCTGGCGAAGACAGACATGAACGTCGACATGGGTGAGCCCTCCGGGGGTCCCGTCGTGCCGGAATCGGAAGACCGCCGGGAAGGGCGGCCGATCGGCGTGACGGCCCGTAGGGGGACTGCGGTCCTTGTCGGGACTGCGGGTGGAGCGGGTTCCCTACGCGGCCGTCAGGAGGAAACGGCCGGGTGCTCGGGGGCGGCTGCGCCCGCGGGCGTCGGGATCGCGCTGCGGCAGGAACGCGGTGCGTTGCTCACGGTCGCGCATCGCGGTGCGGACCCGGGTGCGGGGCACGGCGGGGGCGCAGCGCGCGGCGAGGAGGGAGCAGACGGCGAGTGCGGAGCCCGCGGCGGCGGTCGCGGCGAACGCGACGGCGGCGGTGAGGCTGCCGGTGTCGACGAGGACGGTCTCGACGAGGAGGAACAGGAGCAGGGCGGCGGGCCGCAGGGCCGTGGCCCAGGTGCGGGTCATGTCCGGCGTCCCTCCTTCCCGCTGTTCGGTCCGTGCCCACGTGTTGTGGCGTTCTGCCCGTTATACAGGATCGGCCACGATCGGCTGAAGCAGCCGTCGGGGCGAGAGAAGCGCGCGGCTGACCGGATCGACGGGTTCCGGGTCGAGCCCGGGGCCCGGAAGCATCTCGACCTCGTCGACGGGGACGAGGATCCGGCAGGTGGGGCAGTCCCCCACGGGGCCAAGGCCCGTGCCGCACGTGACGTGCCGGAAGACACGCAGGGGCGCCCCGTCGGAGAGGTGCTCGAGCCCCCAGGCGCCGAGCGAGCGCACCGTGGGCCACAGTTGCTTGCCTCGCTCGGTGACGACGTACTCCTCGCGCGGCGGGGACTCCTGATAGCGGCGCTTCTCGAGGATCCCGGCGGCGGTCAGTGCCTGGAGGCGCGAGGCCAGGACGGCGCGCGGGATGCCGAGGTGGACGAGGAAGTCGTTGTAGCGCCGCACGCCGAAGAGCGCGTCGCGGACGACGAGGAGCGTCCAGCGCTCCCCGACCACCTCGAGCGCGCGGGCGATGGAGCACTCCTGCGTCGCGTAGTCCTTGCCGAGAGCCATGGCTCCACTGTAGCCACATTTCCCCCTCTAGGTTCAATGACCGAACCAACGATGCTACGGTCGATGCATCGAGTGAGTTCGTTGAATGAACTTGAGCTGCCCGAGCTGATCCTGCGCTGATGCGAGCTGAACCGCGCTGAACCGCGCTGAATCCGAGCCTGAAGGGGCACTCCCATGCCACGGCCCGTACGACCTCCGTCCCCCGCCGCCACCCTCGCCGTCACCAGTGCCGCCACCGCCGTCGCTTTGATGACGTACACCGCCCCGATGGTCACGCTCCCCGCCACGGCCGCCGACCTGCACACCCCGCTCTCCGGCCAGGCCTGGCTGCTCAACGGCACCCCGCTCGGCCTCGCCGCGCTCCTCCTGGTCGCGGGCAGCCTCGCGGACGACTACGGGCGCCGCCGCGCCTTCCTGGCCGGCACGGCCGCGCTCGGCGTCACCACGGCGCTGGGCGCACTCGCCACCGACACCTGGCTGTTCACGCTGGCCCGCGTCGCGCAGGGCGCGGCGAGCGCGGCGATCCTCGCGAGCAGCCTCGGCCTCCTGGTCCACGCGTTCCCACCGGGCGCGGGGCGGGTGCGGGCCACCGGGGTCTGGGGCGCGTTCGTCAGCGGCGGCATCGCGGTGGGCCCGCTGCTCACGGGCGGCATCGCGACGATGAGCTGGCGCTGGTCCTACGCGGCGCTCGCGCTCGCCGCCCTGCTGGTCGCCGCGTTCGCGCCACGCGCACTCACGGAGTCCCGGGCCGAGGCGCGCGGCCGCCCCGACCTGGCGGGCGCCCTGACGCTCGGTCTCGCCCTGGTAGCGCTGCTCGCCGGGCTCACCCTGGGCCGCGACGGCTGGCTGCGCGCGCCGGTCTGGGCACTCCTCGCGGCGGCGGTCGTCCTCATCGCGTCGTTCGTGTGGGTCGAGCGGCGCGACGGGGCGGCCGACGGCCACCGCGTGACGCCCATGCTCGACCTCGGCCTCCTTCGCCGCCCTCTCTTCCTCGCATCCTCCGCCGGCGCCCTGTTCACGGGCCTGTCCGTGATCGCGCTCTTCAGCTACCTGCCGACGCTGCTCCAGCACACAATGGGCCTGTCCCCGATAGGCACGGCCTGGCTGTTCCTGGCCTGGTCGGGGACGTCGTTCCTCGTGGCGCTCCAGGCCAGGCGCCTGGCCGGACGGGTTTCACCGCGCCACCAGCTCGCCGTGGGCTTCGCCCTGCACGCCGCCGCGGTCCTCACGATGCTGGGCGCCTTCGGATCCGGCTCGTGGACCCGCCTCCTGCCGGGCCTGCTCATCTCCGGCATCGGCGGCGGGCTCCTGAACGCGGCGCTCCCGCTCCTCGCTGTGGAGTCGGTGCCCGCGCAGCGCGCCGCGATGGGCTCCGGGGCCAACAACACGGCGCGCTACATCGGTTCGGCAGCAGGCGTCTCCCTGATGATCGCCCTCTCCACGGCGACCGGCACGACGCCCGGCGCGCTCACGCACGGCGCCGACGTAGCGCTGGCCGTGTCCGCGGGCCTCGCTGTCGTCGCGGCGCTAACGCTGCTCACCCTGCGGGAGCGGCGGCCCGCCCAGGACCAGGCCCAGGCCCAGGCCCCAGCCCCCGCCCCCCAGGTACCGGCCCGGGCGGATCGCTGATCGGTCCCGGGCCGGCACCGCGCTCCGCCGTCCGGCCGCCCGTCGTCGGGTCGGCAGATCCCGTAACCGGTCCGCCAGATCCTGCCGCCGAGGCCACCGACATCCGTCACCGAGGCCGCATCGACCGCAGCTTCCCCCACACCGCGAGCCGGTACTTGGACGTGTACTCGGGCGTGCAGGTGGTGAGCGTGATGTAGTACCCCGGCTCGCTGTACCCGGCGCCCCGCACAACCGCGCTGCGCGGCACCCCCGCGATGACGCCGCCGTCGCGCGCGGAGGTCTGCGCGAGGGTCTTGTCGACGACGTACGTGTACACGGCGCCGCGGGTACGGACCTGGACCTCGTCGCCCTTGCGCAGCCGGTTGATGTACCGGAAGGGCTCCCCATGGGTGTTGCGGTGCCCGGCGAGCGCGAAGTTCCCGGGCCGGCCGGGCTGGGCGGTGGCGGGGTAGTGGCCGACGTAGCCCTTGTTGAGGACGTTCTGCTTCCCGACGCCCTCGGCGACGGGGACGGTGAGGCCGAGGCGGGGGATGGTGAGGACGGCGTAGGCCTGGTCCCAGCGGGGCGTTTCCCGGGAGGCGGAGGTGGAGTCGGCGGATGTCCGGCCCCCGGACCCGCTCCCGGCCCCCTCGCCGCCCGACGAGCCGCCCGGGGGGTCGTCACCGGCCGGATCCGAGGCGCTGTCCTCGCCCCCGTCACCCCGCCCGTCCGAGGGGGTGGCCGCCCACTCGTGCTCCAGCGCCCGCACCTTGCGCTCGGCACCGGCTCTGGCCTCGCGATTCGTCCACCACAACTGATGGACGACGAGAAGGAGAAGGACGACCCCGAGGGTGACGGTGACCTCGGCGCCGGTCCACAGGGTGCGGCGCAGGGCCGAGGGACGGGGCCCCTGCGGGGGGCCCGGGGTCGAGGGGCGGCGCCTCTGCGGGCGGCCCAGGATCGAGAGCCGTCGCCCGGGCGCACGGCGTCCAGCGTGCGGCCCCTGCCGCACGACGACCGGGCGACGCTCCGGATCCCGTTCCCGATGCAGGTCCCGATCCCGGTCGCGATCCCGTCGCCACTCCCGCTGCTTCCGCTCGCGCACGGCCGCAAGATAGGCCCTGCCTCCGTAACTCACCAGGGAAGTCACCGGTGAAAGGACCGGCGCCCTAAGCTCGCCCCTCATGGGTCCCCTCTGGCTACTGGCACTGATCCCCTTCATCGCCGGCCTCGTCCTGGCCACCTCGCAGGTGCTGCAACTCGTCACCGAGACGCTCCGCCGCAGCACCGGCACGGTGGTCGACGCGACGGTGACGGGCCATGTCGCGTCGAACGAGGCGTCGTACGCGGTGCTGCACCCGGTGGTCAGCTGGACGGCGGCCGACGGCACGGCGCACGAACAGGCGCTGCCCGACGAGGTGGGCGCCCACGCACTCCAGGAGGGCGCCCGCGTGCGCGTGCGCTTCGACCCGGCGCACCCCGGTCTCGCGGCCCTGGACACCGACGGCCGCTACCGCTCGTGCGTGGCCTGGCTGTGGGCGGGGACGGTCCTGTGGGCGGGCACGCTGGCCGTGGTGGTCGGGCGCATGGCGTACGTATTGAACGAGAGCAACGGCTACGCGAGCCTGTGGTGACCTGGCGCCGGTGACGGTGGTCGGCAGTACGGTGTCACTCATGCGCCCCGACACGCCTGCTACGCCCGCCGAGCCTGTAGACCCTGTCAACCACATCGCCGAAGCCGAGCGCCTGGAGCGCATCGCCGGCCTGTACCCGGAGGACGCGGAGCAGCTGCTCCTCCAGGCCGCGGCGCACTACGAACTGGCGGACGTCCGCCAACGCGCGGCCTCGCTGTACGACGGCCTCATCGCCGGACCGCCGTCCGAGCTGGACCACCCGCATCTGGTGAAGGCCCTGATGGCCGCGAACCTGTGGGAGTACGGCCACGAGGCCGAGGCCCGCGCGATCATCACGGGCATCCGGACCGCGGCCCCCAAGGACCCGGCCGCGTACGTGATCGTGGCGGAGGCCCTGGAGTCGCACGACGAGCTGGAAGCGGCGCACGAGTCCTTCACGGAGGCCCTGACGCTGCTCCTGCCTACGGCGGAGCGCACGAACCCGCCGTACGAGACGCACCCGCTGCTCCTGGGCCGCCACCGCGTACGCCGCCTGATCGGCGCGGAGCACGACGAGTGGGACGCGCTCGCGGACCTCGTCCACAAGGCGGCGGTGTCCCTGGACGAACTCCACGACCCGAACCGGACGTGGGCGCTCGGCTCGAACAACCCGGCGGAGCTGAAGGCCGAAATCCTGCGCCTGCGCGCGGAGTTGGGCTCGTACAGGCAGGCACTGTCCCGCCCGTTCCCCGTGGCGGTACTGCACTGGACGGCGTCGGAACTCTCGGAACTGGTAGCGGCCTACCCGTCCCTGACCGCCGAATACCCCTCCCACGAGGAGCACTTGGCGACCATAGAGTCCTCCCTCCGCGAACTCGCGGCCTCGGGCACCCCGAACCTGGGCATCGTCACGGGCACGGTCCCGTCGTACGAGGCCTTCGCGGCGTCGGAGTCCTCGTCCCCGACAGACGCGTCGCTGCTGCCGCAGTACGCCACGACGCTGGCGGCCCGAGGCCGCGCGATCCCGTGGCCGCCGGAGCGGGGGGCTGAGTGCTGGTGCGGGTCGGGGCGGGTTTATGGGGAGTGTCATGGGGCGGAGGAGAGCTGACCTGACCGCGGGCTGGGGGAAGTTGGGCGGTCCGGGCATGCGCGAAGGCAGGCGGAAGGGCGGGAACTGGACCTCCGCCGGGGGGATTCCGCCAGCCTTCGGACTCTCGCCACGCTATGTCCGACCTTTGCAGTACCGTCACACTTACCGATTCAACTGTCGGGCCGCTCCGTCCCCCCACGCAGGCCCCGACCTGTGTGCGCGAGGATGAACATGCCCTACGAATCCGGTGCTGCGTGGCAGTACGACGTACCCACGACGGGCAGCACACACCTGCCGCCGGACTCCGGTTACGGCAAGGCCCTGTCCAATCAGGGTTACGGCTTCGAGGTCGCCGTCGCCGACCTGATCGACAACTCAATCGACGCGAAGGCCGACCAGATCGTCGTGCACTTCCTGCGCGACGCCGACCGCATCCTGACGCTCCTCATCATCGACAACGGCCGGGGCATGGACGACGACGCCCTCGACGGAGCGATGACCGTGGGCCGTCGGCGCGAGTACGGCGAGGACGCCCTCGGCATGTACGGCACGGGGCTGAAGGCGGCGTCCCTGTCCCACGCGTCCTCGCTCACCGTGGTCAGCCGCACCCGGCGCAGCCGCGCCGCCGGCCGCCGGCTCACCGCCGAGGGGGTCGAGGACGGCTTCCGCTGCGACACCGTCGACCCGCGTTACGCACAGGACCTCGTCGACCGCTACGACGGAATCATCGAGTGGCAGGGCACGGTGGTGCGCTGGGACCAGGTGCGCGCGTTCGAGACGGTCGCGCGCGGCCAGAGCGACCAGTTCCTCTCGAAGGCGATATCCCGTCTGGAGACCCATCTCGGCCTGTACCTGCACCGGTTCCTCCAGCGCGGCCTGAAGCTGGACATCGCGGTGTGGGACGTGGGCAGCGCAGGGAACGGCCTCGGCGAGGAGGTCGACCACATCGCGGTGGAGGCCCTGGATCCGTTCGGCTACAAGGTGCCGGGGCGCAAAGGCTATCCGCGGAAGTTCTCGGCCCCGGTGGAGGGGGTCGGCGAGGTCGGACTCACCACGCACATCTGGCCGGCGAAGTCGAAGCAGGCGGGGTTCCGCCAGATCGGGGCGCTCGCCGAGCGGCAGGGCTTCTACTTCTACCGCAACGACCGCCTCGTACAGGCGGGCGGCTGGAACGGCCTGCGCAACCCGGAGAGTCACCTCGTTCTGGCGCGGGTGGCGGTCGACCTGCCCGCCGGTACCAACAACGTGTTCAGCCTCGATGTGAAGAAGGAAGGCGTCACCGTGACGCCCGCGTTCACGCTGGGTGTGGAGAAGGCGCTCGACCCGGCCGGGACCACGTTCCCCACGTACCAGGCCGACGCGGAGGCCGCCTACCGGGACGGCGCCAAGCGGTCCGAGATCGTACGCAAGCCCGTGACGCCGCCGGGCAAGGGTCTCGACCCCAGGGTCAAGCGGGTCGTGAGGGAGGAACTCCCGGAGAAGCCGGGCGAGGACCCCATCGAGTTCACCTGGCGCCCGCTCCCCGACGACCGCTTCTTCGAGCTGGACCGGGAGACGAACGTCATCGTCCTGAACCAGACGTTCCGCGACGACTTCAACGACGGCCGCCGCGGCGGCTCGAATGACGCCCCGGTCACCAAGACCCTTCTGTACCTGCTCCTGGAGGACTGCTTCGGCCTCGGCCGCTGGGAGAAGACGCGGCAGGACCGGATCGACTACTGGAACACGATCCTGCTGGCGTCGGTGGGCGCGCAGCGGGAGAGGCGGGTGCGGGGCACGTCCTGAGCCCTGCACCCCACCTCCTTGCCCGACACCGCCCTCCGCAGACAGACAGAAGGACCGGCCCTCAATGAGCGACGACGACGCGAACATCCTCCTGGAGATCCACACCTCCGCCCTGGCCGGAATGGTCAACAGCCCCCGCCACTTCGCCCGTTGGGCCGCGCTCGCCGCCGACGAGGACCATCCCGACGCGGACTTGACCGAGGAGACGTTCCGCGCGCGTCTCGTCGGCGGGGACGAGGCGCTGCTCGCGCTGTGGAGCCGCCACCTCAACGACTGGGACTTCGCCGAGTCCCCGCTCTGGTCCCCGGAGACCGCGCCGCGCACACCCGCGCGCCGTGCGGCGGTGTACGAGCGGCTGCGCCTCGGCGAGGACCTGCGCAAGGTCCTGGACGAGGCCGTGCGCGTCTCGGTGATCGCCGGACCCACTGTGATCACGCGGGAGTTCACGCCCTGGTACACGCAGGAGCGCGCGGCGGCCCGCACCTTCTACTGGCGGGCGTACGAGCACAAACTGCGCGACAAGGGCTGGTCGGACGCGGCGATCGCGAGCCTGGACGGGGCGAGCCGCGCGGTCGTCGAGCGCCTGTCGAACCCGGAGCAGCCGGCCGCCCGCCAGGCGAAGGGCCTGGTCGTCGGCTACGTACAGTCCGGGAAGACCGCGAACTTCACGGGTGTGGCGGCGAAGGCGATCGACGCGGGCTACCGCCTGGTCATCGTCCTCGGCGGCACGCTCAACATGCTGCGCGCCCAGACGCAGCGCCGCATCGACATGGAGCTGATCGGCCAGGAGAACATCCTGGGCGGCGCGGACCCGTCGGACGTCGACTCGTTGGTCGGCATCGACTACGTGGGCGACGACGCCGAGTGGGACGACTTCGTGAGCCACGGGGGCCGCCCGTCGACGCGCGGCTCCTTCGACATCGACCGGCTCACCACGCGCGACAAGGACTACAAGAGCCTCGCGACGGGGATCCGCGCTCTCGAGTACGACAAGCGCGAGCGGACGCTCCCGCTCCACGACCCGTCGAACCTGCACCACGCGGCGGCCCGCGTGATGGTCGTGAAGAAGAACAAGGCGGTCCTGACCAAGCTGGTCAAGGACCTCAAGCAGATCCACGGCATCCTCGGCGAACTCCCCGCGCTGATCATCGACGACGAGTCGGACCAGGCGTCGGTGAACACGTCCAACCCCAAGAAGTGGGAACAGGGCCGCACCGAACGTACGGCGATCAACAGCCTCATATCCCAGCTGCTCACGCTCCTCCCGCGCGCCCAGTACGTCGGCTACACGGCCACGCCCTTCGCCAACGTCTTCGTGGACCCCAGCGACGGCGAGGACATCTTCCCCAGCGACTTCCTGATCTCGCTCCCGCGCCCCACCGGCTACATGGGCGTACAGGACTTCCACGACCTGGACTCACCCGTGGAGGACGGAGAGCGCACGGTCGCCAACTCCCAGGAGAAGGCGCATGTCCGGGGCATCTACGACTCCACGGGCGACCGCTTGCAGGAGGCGATGGACGCGTTCGTGCTGTCCGGAGCGCTGAAGCTGTACCGCCTGGCCGCGGGCGTCCCGGAGAAGAACTTCCGTCACCACACGATGCTCGTCCACGAGTCGGTGAAGATGGACGACCACGCGAAGCTGGCGCTGCGCATCAACACCATGTGGCACGAGGCCCCGCAGACGTCCGCGCCCGGCCACGCCCGCCTCGCGGCACTGTGGGAGTCGGACTTCGCCCCGGTGAGCGAGGCCCGCGCCGACGGACTCCCCTGCCCGGCCTCGTACGACGAGCTGCGCCAACACGTGAGCCGCGCCCGCCAGTTGATCGGCTCCACCGGCACCCCGGTGATCGTGGTCAACGGCGACTCGGACCGCTACTTCGACCAGCTGGACCTGGACTTCGACAGCTCGAACGTCTGGAAGATCCTCGTCGGCGGCACGAAGCTGTCCCGCGGCTTCACGGTCGAGGGCCTGACGATCACGTACTACCGCCGCACGACGCAGCAGGCGGACACCCTGATGCAGATGGGCCGCTGGTTCGGCTTCCGCCCGGGCTACCGCGACCTGGTGCGGCTGTACATCGGCCGGGAGGAAACATACGGACGGGACCGGACGGCGGACCTGTACGAGGCATTCGAGGCGGTGTGCCGCGACGAGGAACTCTTCCGCGAACAGCTCGCCCGCTACGCGGAACTGGTGGACGGCCGCCCGCAGTTGACCCCGTCCCAGGTCCCACCCCTGGTCTCCCAACACCTCCCGTGGCTGAAGCCGGCTGCCGCCAACAAGATGTTCAACGCGGAGCTGGTGGAGGTGCGGTCGCCGGGGGTGTGGGTGGAGCCGACGGCGTATCCGACAGAATCGGCAGATCTGGGCCACAACGCGAATCAGTGGATGTCGGTGCTGAACGGACTCACCGAGCCGCCCGTCACACTCGGCTCCCACCTGGGGGAGCAGTACGAGGCTCTCGTCTCCACGATCGGGCACAGCGACCTGCTCAAGTTGCTGTGCGAACTGCGCTGGTCGGAGCCCTCACAGTTCTCGCCGCACCTGGAGTCGCTCGTCGAGGCCGGTGGCCTCAATCCGCCAATCGACGACTGGGTCGTGATCGCGCCCCAGCAGACCTCGGGCCGGCGCACCGAGGCCAGGATCCTCGGCTCACGGCCCCTCTCCCTCGCCCGACGCGTTCGGCGGCGCGGGCGCCTGTTCGGCGCGATCAGTGAACCGAAGCACCGCAACGCAGCCCTGCGCATCGCCGGAGCGCCCACGGCCCTGGCGGGCAACGAGCTGGTCGAGTCGCTGGTGCGTCCGCGACGCGGAGCAGTCATGCTGTACCCGGTCGTCGAGGAGGTGCCCACGCTCGGTACGGACGGATCGATCGACCCGCGCCACCTGGTCATGGCCTTTAACCTGGTTCCACCGGCGGGTTCGGGACAGCCGGGCCAGAGCCGGCTGCGTTTCCGTGCCAGGGACTCGGGCAAGAGCGAATTCGCGATCATCGATCGCCAGGACATCCGGCCGTAAGAGGCGACGCGCATCATGATTACCGCCAAACCTTCCTCGCCCGGCGTCTCCGCGAGAATGAGCCGCCAGGCGAGCAAGGACACCGCCCCCGAGGTCGCGGTCCGCCGCCTCCTCCACGCCTCGGGCCTGCGGTACCGCCTCAACGTGCGCGTTCCGGACATGCCCAGACGGACGATCGACATCGCCTTCCCGGGGGCAAAGGTCGCGGTCTTCATGGACGGCTGCTTCTGGCACGGCTGCCCTGAACACGCAACGCAGCCGAAGGCGAACGCGGAGTGGTGGCGCACGAAGCTCGACCGGAATATGGGCCGGGACATCGAGACGACCAGTCATCTGACGGCGGCGGGGTGGACCGTCCTGCGGTTCTGGGAGCACGAGAGTCCAGATGTCGTGGCCGGCGAGGTGAGAAACGTCGTCGATCGGAAACGATCCGGGGTACAGAAACAACAGCGAGAAAGTGGGGGCGAATGAGCGGGTTACGGTCCGTCGATGTATGCGCGGGCGCGGGCGGGCTCGCGGTGGGGCTGGAGCAAGCGGGCTTCGAACCGGTGCTACTCCTGGACGACAACCCGGTGGCATGCGAAACCCTGCGGATGAACCGGCCGAGATGGAAGGTTCTCCAGGAGAACCTTCTGGACTTCGATCCGGCCGAGCACCAGGAGACGTACGACGTCGACCTGCTGTCGGCGGGACCGCCCCGGGTGAAGTCCAACGCCACCGTCGCCCGGACGGAGACCCACGAGGAACAGCGGCTCCTTGAAGCGGCCGTATTGCTGACCCACGCGATCCAGCCGCGGGCTCTGCTGATCGAGAACGTACCCGGCCTGGTGGACGCACCCGAGTTCGTGACGGTTCGCGATTTCATCCACAAGGAACTCGAACACCTCGGATACCGGTTTGAGTGGTTCGTCCTGAATGCAGCCGACTTCGGCGTGCCACAGGATCGCAAGCAGGGGGTTCTCGTCGCCCTCAAGAAGAGGTATTTCGACGCCTTCCGTAAGCCGACGCCGACCGTTCAGGAACATGTTCCCGTAGGCAGGGCGCTGCGCAGATCCATGGCCGCCAGGGGCTGGCGGGACGCCGACCGATGGGCGGCCCAGGCGCTCTGCGTGGCGCCGACCCTCGTGGGCGGCTCCGACAATCGGGGAGGCGCAGACCTCGGGCCGACAGGGACGAAGAAGGCGTGGGCCCGTATCGGCGTCAACGGCGGCACCGTGGCCGACGAGGTCCCGGAGGCGGACTTCGTGTGGGACCCGGGCCTCGGAACCCCCGGCCTGGTCAAGATCACGGACGCGCAGGCGGCCCTCCTCCAGGCCTTCCCCGAGGATTGGCGGTTCGCCGGCCGGAAGACGGCCCGCTACCGGCAGATCGGCCACGCGTCTCCACCACCTGTCGGGGAGGCGCTCGGGCACGCCGTCAGACGCGCCCTCGGTGCCTGACCCGACGGGCTGATCATGGAGCGTTGGCGCCTCGGATGCACGGGACAGAAGATCTTCAACGCCGGCTACACTCAAACCCCATGACCCTCGCACCTCAACCAGCACTCCTACCTGCGGATGTTCACATCGTGGACCTCTTCGCGGGACCCGGTGGTCTCGATATCGCGGCCACGATCATGGGAGTGGAGGACTGCATCGGGGTCGAGTGGGACGACGCGACACGTGAAACGCGAGCGGCGGCCGGTCTGCTGACCACCGAGGAGAAGGACGTCGCCAAGCTGAGCGCGTGTGATCCCGCGGTCGTGGAGGCGAACGTGCTCACCGGCGGCCCGCCGTGCCAGACGTTCTCGGTCGCGGGGAACCGTGAGGGACACAAGGCGCTGGAGGACGTACAGCGCCTTGCAACACTCCTGGTGAGCCCCACGGACGCGGCGGGATTCGAGGCCGTCTGGAAAAGGGTCAAGGCCGAGACCGATGCCATGTCGGACGAACGAACCGGTCTCGTGCTCCAACCGCTGCGCTGGATCATGGAAGCCAAGCTCAAGCGCGGAAGGCCGTACGACGTCGTCGTCCTCGAGCAGGTGCCGACCGTCCTGCCGGTGTGGAAGCACTACGCCAAGATCCTCAAGACCGTCGGTTACGCCGCTGATGCCCACGTCCTGCACGCCGAGGAATTCGGTGTGCCGCAGACCCGTCGGCGTGCGGTGCTGATCGCCCGGTACGCCCCGGGGAACGAGCAGATGAAGGTCCCCTTCCCCGGTCGCACTCATCAGCGGTACCGCCCGGGAGCCGAACGGCTCCCGGAGGGGACCGAGTCGGGGCCGGAGCAGCAGCAGGAGTTGTTCACCGACTCCGACAGCGACGAGAAGGTCGAACCCGGGGTCGAGCCGTGGACGTCGATGCGTGACGTCCTCGACAAGCGGCCCGAGAACTTCGTGGTGGTCTCCAATTACGGCTCGGGCGGCGACCCCAAGAAGCGTGGCCGTCGTACGTCCGCGGACCCGTCCGCCACGGTGACCGGCAAGATCAGACGCAACCGTGTCTTTCTCCTGAAGGAGACGGAGTCCGGCGAGATGGAGGTCGGCGAGGAACTGGAGCGACTGACCTTCGAGGAGGCCGGCCTCCTTCAGTCCTTCCCCGCCGCGTACCCCTGGCGCTCGACCGACGTCGCCCAGCAGATCGGCAACGCGATTCCGCCGCGTCTGTCCCTTCACATCCTCAGTACGGCATTGGGGCTTGGACAGCCGGACGACGCTCTGTTCCCCGCCTTGCGGGGGTGGCGGCCGCCGGCGTCGTCGGCCACGGAGATCACCGCCGAGGACTCCTGAGACGTACGACAGTCGCTCAAGCCGCGCTGTCGTCCGCCGTCGCCTCTTCCTTCCCGCGTACGGGCGCGTCCGCGAAGAGCCCCTCGAAGTAGGTGACGAGGGCCTCCACGGAAGGCTCCGGGGCAACCTCCTCCTCCGGCCCCTCAGGGAGCACGTGCCGGGACACCGCCCGCGCTGATTCCGCGGCCGCGACCCAGTCACGAAGAGGCTCGCCGTCCCGTTCCGCGTCCGGCGCGACGACGTCGTACATGAGCGTGGCCGCCGACGCGTTGATCGCGGCGGCCAGGCCATTCACCTCACGGCCGGTCCGCACGGTCCCTTTCTCCATGAGGCGCACGACGGCCTGAGCCGTGGGCCTGTGGTCGATGACATCGAGTCGCAGCGCGGTGTTGAGCATGTCCTGGTTCGCACAGGCGACCTCGGCGGGTCGGTAGTCGGGGCCGTTGCGGAAGAGTTCGGCCGCCCACCAAAGGCGGGCGAAGGCCTGCTTGTGGTGCGGGCCCTGGAACCTGCTCCTGGCCACGCTCGGCGCGCTGCCGTCCTTCTTCGGACCCGAGATGTGCCGCCAGACGACATAGTCCGGCCCCACCCCCAGGGCCAGGTAGGTCCACAGCCGGGCATCAGCCGCTTCCCTCCTGGTCAGCCGCAGCGTGGCGTGCAGTCGCGGAGCCAGCCAGGCGTCCGCCGCGGTGGGCTTGTCGTCCCCGAACTTGTACATCGCGTCGACGAGCAGGTCCCGTACGGGGTGGAGCCGGCTGCGCGCCTCGTCGCCCGGAATCGGTTCCGTCACCTTGTTCAGCGCGACGGCAGGCACGTCCTCACGACCCGCGAGCAGCCCCTCGCTGATGTACTCGGCGGCCTGCATGTCGGAGATCAGGGCGAGCCGCTCCGGGAAGTGCTCAGGCTTGGCGGTCACGCGTCGGTCTCCTGGTCGAGTCGTGCGATGGCCCGGACGACATCGTCCAGTGTCTTGGACACCTCGGCGCGGCGGGCGGCCGCATAGTGGATACGGGGCTGGAGCCCGGCCCACCCACCACTGCCGGTACGGCGGCGGTGGACGTCGCGCAACGCGTCCTCGGCGGAACGGCCGGGCACGATGTCCGGGAGCATCTCCCGAAGCACCTCGCCCCGCCAGTCCGGCGGGAGGAGCGGGGTACCGTCGTCCTCCATCTCCAGGTCCCCGATGGCTGTGTGGAAGACGGCCGTCCACACGTCGGTGCACAACTGGGCGAGCAGCATGTCCCCGACGAGGCTCTCGACCCTCGACCCCGTGCCTTCCACGAGCGCGGTGAGGCCTTCGAAGTCGGAGTTGAGACGGACAGTGGGCATCCGGCCCGAGGTGTCCACGATCCAGGGCGTGTCCCGGAAGGAGCGCAACCACTCCGCCCCTCGGGCGAAACTAACTGTGGTGACATCGAGTTGACGGTCCCTCAATGGCACGTCGGCCGTGACATCGACCAGCCAGTCCCGTTCGGTGGAAGTGATGATCCGGCCGGCTTCCCCACCGACGGTGGCCACGACGTGCACGGCCAGCGTGGCCCGGTCCAAGTGGTCGGCCCTGAGGAGAGTGATCGCCCCTGACCAGTCACGGCTTTCCCTCGCACCTCGTTCCAGGACGGCGACGGTCCGTGCGTTCGTGGCCTTCTCCGTCAGTACGGCGACGACCGAGACGTCGGACCAGTGGCCCTTCGTCTCCAACTCCCGGGCCGGAACGGTCGCCGACACCGCCAGTCGGGCCGTCTCCCAGTCGTCGCGCTCGGCCCGCCCAAGGGCCACGACCTGCTCGACGACGGAATATCCCTTGGTGTCCAGGTCCTCGCGCGTGTCGCCGGGGCCGCGCAACCGGACGGCGGTGACTCGCGCGGTGACCGCACCAGAGAGTCTGGGGTACGGGAAGGCCTTCACGCGGTGTCTCCTTTACCGGTGTGGAGTTCGACCACAAGCCCGGTCAGTGCGGCCCTCACCGGATGTGTGGACACGTCGGTGACCCCCCGGAAGGAGGCGCGACGGGCTCCTGGGGTGAAGTGCAGGACTCCGTCCACCAGTTCGCAGTTGCTCAGGGCGACAAGCTCCGCCCAACGCACGACGGGGCGGGGGCCCGACCGCACCTCCAGCTTCGCAACGGGGCTCATGCGCCAGCTCTCATCCCCGGTCGGCACCTTCACCTCGGCGGTGACCTGCCACGCACCCGCAGCGTCGATCACGGCGTCCAGATCGTCGAGCTTCGGGGGTTCCGTCGTCGCCTTCCCCTTGGCCGCAGCCTTGCCGGTGACCGTGAGGCGCTTCCCCACCCGACCAGCCCCGCCGCCCTTCTTCTCCTTGGGGATCGCCACCAGTTCCTTGACGGCTTTGTTCGTCTCGGTGGTCAGGGCGCCGATGCGCCGATGCGCCGAAGGCGAGTACCGCATGCGCAGTTCCTCGTTCTGGCCCCACTTGTTGTGCTCCGGCGGCTCGGCGGTCCGCAGGAACTCCTCGGCCTCGCCCGCGAACGGAGCCTCCTCGCCTGCCGCACGACCGGCAAGAAGCACCGCCTGGAACGGGTTGGTCCCCACCGGGAGTTCAGGCACCCGGCTGGTCTTGACGGTCATGCGATTGCCACGCATCGCCGTTACCTGGTTCAACTTGCCGTCGGCATCCGTCGCGTCCGTCACGAGCAGCACCGCCCGGTGCTCACCGGCCGAGCCGGGTCGGCCGTCCCGCTCCGGCACCTTCAGGGGGACCGTGGTCATGGCCACCTGCCCGGCCTCGGTGAGCCGGTCCACCGTGTTCCCGCTGAGGAACGCCTGCAGGGCACGCGCACGGGCGGGTTGGTGCACGAGCGGGTCCACGCGCTCCTCCCGGAGGTACTCGTCCCCATTGCGCAGGGTCCGCACCGACGCCTCAAGGAGGGGCTGGCGCTCTCCACCCGCTGTCATCGCGGCCCAGAAGTTTCGGCCGAGCGCGCGGACCAGTCTGTGGTGCATGCGCTCGAGGCTGTCCTCGTCATCACCTGTGTCGCCGTCATAGGCCTGCCCCGCTCCGACGAGGCTTGCCACATCGTGCGCCCCGACGATGAGGAACGACGTGCCGGGGTCGTCGCTCTCCCGAGTGAGGTGCAGGCTCTCCACCGTCTCCTCCTCGGCCCACCAGGAGCGGACGACATGCACGTTGTCCGCCTCCGCATCGGGGCGACCGAGCCAGGCCGGGCCGGCGTACGGCTTGTTGTCGACCTCGCGCCACGGCAGGTCGAGTCGTCCGATCAACCGCCGTTCCGTGCGCCCTTCATGGGGCTCGGAGAGCGTGGAATTCATGAGGACCAGGCCGAGTCGGCTGGTCGCCCAGAGCGTGGCCTTGCCCAGGCCGTACGAGCCTCCGGCGGCAGAGTCGGACTTGCGACTGTCGAGTTGGCGACGGACCACGGCGGCGAAGCGACCGTCGTCGTAGTCGTCGCCCGTCAGCCCGTTGGCGTTGTAGTCGTCGACGCGGAGCAGTACCAACCGGTCCCGCTCGTACATCTCCTTGATCCCGGCGTTGATGACACGGCCGACCTTCTGATCCTGCGCGGCAGCGGCCTCGTAGTGCGGGAAGAGATCGTCCCAGCGAAGTGCCGTGCGGAATCGGGCCAGCGTCTCCCCGGTCAACTCGTGCAGGGTGTAACGGACTCGTACCGGCCGGTCGTTCTCCTTGCGGCGCTCGTCGAGGCTGTTCTGGGTCGCCTCACGGGCCAGAACCTCCAGGTCGGCCTCGAACGCGAAGGCCGCGGCGTTGCCGAACTCCCGTCCACCGTCGGCGTGTCCGGGGCGGTGGTACCAGGTGACCGGAAGGCCGGCCAAGGTGTCCGTGGTGCGCGTGTGCACCGTGCCGGCATCCATCCCGAGCACTTCGGCGATCTTGTTCACCGTCTCGGTCCGGGGCTCCGCCCTGCCGGTGATCCACGCGGAGACGGCGGCGCGGGTCACTCCCACCGCGTCGGCGAGCTCCGTCTGCTTCATTCTCGCCAGTTGGAGTTGGCGGGACAGCCAGGGCCCGAAGTCCTCTCCGACCTCCACGCTTCACACCCTCCTGGGTCGACGCACACGTTGAGGTGTTCACGCTACAGCACTGGATTGACACGGATGCGGAGTGTCAAATTTTGCTTGACACGCCAGGCGGGCAGCCGGGATCACCAGCTCCTGAAGTCAGGAAAATGCATCCCAGAAGTTCCCCTTATGTCCCCAATTGGGCCTCACGCCCTCGAAAGTGGGAGGCAGCGTTCCGCTTTTTCTCCTTGCGCCCTTCGGGTGGGGCGCGCTAACGTCCTCCGCCAGAAGCGGTGACCGCTCTGAATAAACGCTTCTTCTCTTTTGTTTCAGTGCCGTTCGAGGGATTCCCACGGATCCTTCGTTGCTGCATTCAGAAAACACTTCCCCCGCCTTCGCGTGTCTTCTGCCGTCCTTGTACGAGCAATTCTCCTCACCGCGAAAGGCGTTCCGTGCCCACGACTTTCGGGCTCACCTCCACCTGACGTAACGCACCGGGATTTCCCTGAGAAATCCGGAACCGGGCTCGACGACGCCGCGTCCGTCTGATCGACAGTCACCTCCGAACGGCATCCCGTCAGATCTCCCAACTCCCCACCCTGCCAACCTCCTTACAGGTCACGTGACACCGTTCACGCGGCTTGCACCCGCCACTCCCCCTCTCCCGTGCCCGCCGCTCCAGGAACGGAACTCTGCTCATGGCCAACACCGAATCAGATGTCATCAGAACCGTTGTCGAGCAGTCCGCTCGCGTCCTGGAGACGTATCGGGTCGACCCCGGCCTCATTCCGGAGCACGCGAACGGAGAAAGGCGGATCACTCAGGGCGGTTACGGTGATCGCCAGCTCTTCGAACTGGTCCAGAATGCGGCCGACGAAATTGCGAACGACCCCGGCGGGAAGATCCATGTCGTCCTCACCGAGAAGTATCTCTACTGCGCGAATCAGGGAGACCCGGTCACCCCCGAAGGCGCCGAGACCATCCTTCGGATGAGCATGTCGCGAAAGCGCGGCGGGCAGATCGGCCGGTTCGGTGTCGGCGTGAAGTCCGTGCTCGTCGTGTCCGACGCCCCGGAATTCTTCAGCCGTACTGGCTGCTTCGGTTTCGACCGGGAGTGGGCGTACGAGCAGATCAGCCAGGTGCCCGGGGTCGAGCGTCTCGGCGAGGGGTTCGAGGCACCGGTCCTGCGCATGGCGAGGCAGCTCGACGAAGCAACGGAACGCCGAAACGACGACGTGCTCCACGAGTTGATGGGGTGGGCGACCACGGTCGTCCGGCTCCCGCTGCTCGTCGGAGCGGCCGAGAAGCTGGCACGCGACATGCACGCGGTGTCGGCGGGACGCAAGGAAGGGGCAACTCCCGCACGGGACAGCTTCCCGGCCGGATTCCAGCTGTTCTCCCCGCATGTCGGCGAGGTGACTCTGGAGGACCGCCGTACCCGTCCGGTGGTGCGTCGTGTACTCAGCACCGAACAGGACGGCCACACCCGCACGGTCCACGAGGCGCGGACCGGCAGCACGGCCGCGACCCACCGGTGGAACGTGTTCACGCACGTGCACCACCCCACGGAGCGGGCGCGTCTCAGCGCCGGCGAGATGCACGACCGGATCGCGATCGACGTCTCGTGGGCGGTCCCCGCGTTCACCAAGGACGAGACCACCGGCCTGCTGACCGCCCCTCGCGGACGCGGACGCGGCACGTTCTGGTCCTTCTTCCCCACCAAGTACGACATCACGTTGAGCGGATACCTCAACGGCGCCTGGAAGACGAACGAAGACAGGCAGAACCTCCTGGACTCCTCGCCGTTCAACGAGGAGTTGATCCAGGTCGGGGCGCGCCTGGTGGTCGACTCGCTGCCGAAGCTGGCTCCGGCCGAGGACCCGGCCGCCTACCTCCCCCTGCTGCCCGGCCGAGCCCGTGAGTCGGAGACCGTGAGCTGGGCCGACCGATACCTGACCCGGCACATCTGGGCGGCGACGGCGCAGCGGCCGTCCCTGCCGGACCAGGACGGCGTGTTGCGGATCCCCCGGGACCTCCACTTCCCTCCGGACCTCGGCCGGGCCACCCCCACCGACCAGGTTCGCTGGTTGGGCATGTGGAACGACTACCCCGGACGCCCGGCGAATTGGCTGCACCCGTCGGCGGAGGCCGACAATCTCCGCGCGGGCAAGGTCAAGCACATCCTGGAGGCTTCCGAGCAGGGGCGGTCCACGGTCAAGGAGTGGCTGGAGGCCCTCGTCTCGGACGGGACGGCTGCGGCTTCGGCAGCGGCGATCCGCATTCTTGCCGACATGATCGGCAAGGGGTCCTCGTACGCGATGGAGGCCCGCCACGCGCGCGTCGTGCTCACCGAGGAGCACGGCATGGTCGCCCCCGTCGCGGGCAGGGTGTTCCGTCGGTCGGTCCAGGACGGCCTGAAGGACGACCTTGTGTACGTCGACCCCGAACTGTCCGACGACGACTCGCTGTTGATGGCGCTCAACGCTGTCGGAATCCAGGAGGCGGACGCCCGCGGTCGCTTCGTCGGCGTCCTCGACCAGGGATTCGAGAACTACTCGCCCGAGGACTGGACCCGGTTCTGGGAACTGTTCCACAGTGCCGGCGGCAGCCATGTGTCCGGCGAGGTGAGTGCCCGGGTCGCCACCCCGTTGACCACGCTCCAGGTGCGTGTGGCCGGCGGGACCTTCCGCCCCATGCGGGACTGCATGCTGCCGGGCCCTGTGGTGAACGCCGACTCAGATCCCGCCCTCGCGGTGGACATGGTGTTCCACTCGGACGACGCCGGCTTCTTCCGCGAAGTGGGCCTGCGCGACCGACCGACGGGCGGATACCGCCCGGAGGGCGAGGACTGGTACGAGCGGGCGTACCGCGAGTGGATCTTCGACCAGGCTCTGCGGCAGTGGGACAAGCAGGGCAGCCGGCCGCTGGCCAATCGGATGAAGCTCGAAGGGGCCGCCATGGGCGGGCCCCTTCACCTCCTTCCCCGCATGTCAGAAGTGGCGAAGGCCGCCTTCGTGAAGGCCCTCTCCGACGACGCGGTGATCGACCAGTGGACGCGCCAGTTCGGCGCGCAGGTCAGCACACGGCGGGCCATCCCCTCGCCGCTGCGCTGGATGGTCCGCCACCACGGGCGGGTCATGACCTCCCAGGGCGTCAAGCCGCTCACGGACGCCGTGGGACCGCAGCTCGATGCCTATCGGGACCTGCTGCCGGTCGCGGCCGTCAGCTCCGAGAAGGCCCGCAAGCTAGGGCTTCCCACCACGCTGGAAAAGGTGCCGGACAGGCACTGGGAACAGCTCCTGGAGAAGCTGCGCGAGAGCGAGGACGACGCCTTCGTCGGCAACATGTACGTGATGCTGACCCGCCTGGAGGTCGCCTTTCCCGAGGACTCCCTCACCCGTTGCCGGGTCGGCACGGAGTGGAGCACCCGCGAGGACGGCGAGATCGCCGTGGCCGCGTCGGCGGAGGAGTACAAGGCTCTGCGCGCCGAACAGGTCCCCGCCCTGCTCACCGCCTCTCCAGCGGACGCCGATCTTCTGGTCAAGCAGTGGGGAATGCTCCCGTTCGCCGACGTCATCAGCAAGGAGACCCGGCACGTCGCGGCCGGTGAACCGATCCCTCTCCGGGACGCCTATCCCACGCTCCGGCAGCGGGTCGGCAGGGCGGCCAACGATCATTCCATGTTGCGCTGCTCCGAGCTGGAGGAGGTCGTCCGAACCCCCAACGGCATGCGACCCACCCCGCTGAAGAGCGCCCTGCACGGCACCGTGGTGCTGGTCCTCGAACCGGCCTCGGATCTGGAGGCCCTGATCGCCGTGGACCGTGAACTGCGTCTGAATCTGCGCGAGACGGGTTGCCGTCAGGTGCTTGAGGCGCAGGAGATGCAGGAGCAGAACCGGAAGGTGCAGGAGACCCTGCAGGCGGTGCGCGACGCCGAGAACGTGGTGACCAAGCTGGAGTTGCTCATCGGTGCCGACGCTCTGCGCGCCGGTCTGCCCACCGGCCTGCTGGATAGTGAGCGGGCGGGCCTGGGTGGGGCCGAGCCGTCCGGGACCCGCATCGCACAGCTGGCGTTCAACGCTCACGGGGACGGAATTCTCCAGGTGCACGTCAGGGACCTTCAGGCGAACTACCCGACCGGCGCTCCGTCCTCGTTCACCGGCAGCTCCCGGGCACTCGCGTTCGTCTCCGACCTTGACTTCCCGGACTCGTTCGCCGGGGTCAAGGCGCCCACCCTGGAGCCCCGGATCGAGGTGTCCGGGCCCACCCAGTTCCCCCGACTCCACGACTATCAGGAGCGGTTGGCGGCCAACGTGTTCAGCATGCTGGACCGGCTCGCCCCGCAACGCGGGATGCTCTCCCTTCCCACCGGCGCGGGCAAGACGCGCGTCACGGCCGAAGCGGTGATCCGCTGGGCCAAGCAGGTGGATGGGCTGTCCGGTCCGATCCTGTGGATCGCGCAGAGCGAGGAGCTGTGCGAACAGGCCGTGCAGAGCTGGAAGTTCGTCTGGGAGAAGGTCGGCGCGGAGACGCCGCTCGTGATCAGCCGGCTGTGGTCCACCAACGAGGCCGGGCCGATCGCGGACAGGCCGCATCTAGTGGTGGCCACCGACGCCAAGCTGAGGGTCTGCCTCGGCTCTGACGCCTACGCCTGGCTGCACCGGGCCGCACTCGTGATCGTCGACGAGGCCCACACTGCCATCTCCCCCCAGTACACGGAGATCCTCTCCCACCTGGGTCTGACCCCGTCCCGAACGGACCGGCACTTGCTCGGCCTGACCGCGACGCCGTTCCGCAACACCAATGTCGAGGAGACTCAGCGCCTCGTCCGCCGATTCGGCAGTACGCGGCTGGACGACGGCGTCTTCGATACGGGAGACCCGTACGCCGAACTTCAGGAACTCGGCATGCTGGCCCGCGTGGAAACCCGCGAACTCGCGGGCGGAACGATCCGGTTGAAGCCGGAGGAGCAGAAGTACGCCGAGCAGTTGAGCATGCTGTCCAAGGCTGTCGAGCAGGAGCTCGCGGAGGACCACGACCGCAACGACCGGATCATCACCGAGATCGAGACCATGCCGGCCGACTGGCCCGTACTGGTCTTCGCCACCTCGGTCAGCCATGCCAAGTTCCTGGCGGCCAAGCTCAACGACCGGGGCATCACCGCCGCGGCCGTCGACTCGGCGACATCGACGTCCGACCGCCGTCGCCGGATCGACGCGTTCCGCAGCGGTCGCACTCGGGTCCTCACCAACTACGGCGTCCTGACCCAGGGGTTCGACGCGCCCGCCACAAGGGCGGTCGTCGTTGCCCGCCCCACCTACAGCCCCAACGTGTACCAGCAGATGATCGGTCGCGGGTTGCGCGGTCCGCGCAACGGCGGCAAGGAAACGTGTCTGATCCTCAACGTCCGCGACAACATTACCAACTACGGAAAGGCCTTGGCCTTCACGCAGTTCGAGCACCTGTGGAGCAAGAAGTGATAGACGCGTACGCCGGCAGCCCGCAGCTCACCGATGCGCAGCGGGCCGTCGTCGAACAGCCCTGGGACGCGCGCGTCCTGGTCACGGCCGGGGCCGGATCGGGTAAGACGCACACGTTGGTGCGCAGGCTCGACGCGTTGGTCGGTCACCAGGAGGATGCCTTGGAGGCGGGCGAGATCCTTGTGCTCAGCTTCTCCCGGGCCGCCGTGCGTGAGCTGCGCCACCGCATCGCTACCCATGGGGAACGCGCGAGGCGTGTGCGGGTCCAGACGTTCGACTCGTGGGCGTACTCCCTCCTGGTCCACTCCTACCCGGACGAGGATTGGAGTCGCATCGGCTTCGACGAGCGGATCAGGGCGGCGACCGAGGCCATCGGCAAGGGAGCGGTCGAGGTCGGGGAGGCCGGTCCGCCCGCCCATGTGGTGATCGACGAGGTCCAGGACCTCGTCGGCGACCGCCGGGACATGGTCGAGACGTTGCTGGACCAGTTCCAGGACTCTTGCGGGTTCACCGTGGTCGGTGACTCCGCACAGTCGATCTACGGCTTCCAGATCGAGGACCCGGACGCCCGGGCCGCCGAGGTCGACTACTTCTTGACCTGGTTGCGCACTTCGTACTCCGACGATCTGGTCGAGCTCCACCTGACCGAGAACTTCCGTGCGGAGACCGAGGAGGCGCGGACCGCTCTGTCGCTCGGTCCGGAGATCCAGCGGCTCGGCCCCGACCCGGCAGGGAAGGACGGCGAACGCCTCTACCGTCGGCTGTGCGGACAGCTGTCGGTCCTCCCCGACCTGGGCACGCTGGAGGATCCGTCCACCGTGGCGTCGCTTCGCGACTTCCCCGACAGTTGCGCGATACTCACCCGGAACAACAGCCAGGCGCTGGTGGTTTCCGAACTGCTCACCGCCCAGGGCATCGATCACTGTCTCAAGCGATCCCTCCGAGATCGCCCCGTGCCGTACTGGATCGCCGAACTGTTGCGACGCGCCGGCGCGCCCACCCTGGCCGAGGCACGCTTCCTGGAGATCCTCGCCGCGATTCCGCTGCCGGATAACACCGACCCGGCGCAGCTGTGGCGCTCCCTGCGTGGTGTGGCGCGGGGGCCCCGCGGGTTTCTGGACCTGGGCAAGGTCCGCCGCGCGGTCGCGGAGGGGCGCTTCCCCGATGAACTCGTGGTCCCGGAGTCGGCGCGGCTGGTCGTATCGACGGTGCACCGGGCCAAGGGGCTGGAGTACGACCGGGTCATCCTGCTCGCGCCGCCCACGCCGGCGGAGCTGCGCAAGCGGCACACCACGGTGGACCCGGCAGCGGAGGCACGTGCCCTGTATGTCGCGATGACCAGGCCTCGCGTGGACCTGTGCCACGTGAAGGCCCCGAACACGTCTCATCTCCGTCGAGAATGCCGGACCGGCCGTCATTACATCGGCGGTTGGCAGTCGTACCGGAGATTCGGAATCGCGGCGGCCGATCGTGACGTCTGCCATGAGGTGCCGCCGGGCACGGACGTGCCCGACACCACGGCCCTCGCGGTGCAGGAGTACCTACTCACGCACGTGCACCCCGGCGACCCGGTCACCTTGCGGCTGCGGCACGAACTGCCCATGGGCGTGGACCAGAGCCCGCCGTACGCGCTGCACCACGCCGGTCGCGAGATCGGGGAGGTCTCGGAGCAGTTCCGCAGGGATCTGTTCACGGTCGAGAAGGTCTCCGCGAACTGGGAGATCACGTGGCCCTTCGAGATCACCGGGCTCCGGGTAGACACCCTCGAAACGGTGGCGGGCAGTGCCGCCGTCGGCGCCCGCGCCGGACTGGGCGACCACGGCGCATGGGTGGTTCCAAGGATCACGGGACTCGGCCGTTATCGGCGTACATCGGGCTCACAGCAGGAGGTTCAGGCATGACACATGAGGCGAACGGACCGCACGACGCCCACTATCGGGCCCGCGAGGACCTGGTCGAGCGACTGCGCAGGGACCTGCTCGGGCCGGCCGACGACGCCACCGGCGAGGACCGCGAGGAGATCCTGACCCAGGACGCGCCGATCACCGTCTATCCCATGGGGGTGCTGTTCCCGCGGCCCGCCGACGCCGAAGCGCGGGCCGCCCGCCAGGAGGACGTGAAGGAACAGGACGGTTCCGACGCGGCGCCGGTCCTGAGCCGTGACAGCGTCGAGGAGTCGTCGCCTGCCGCGGAGCCCCCGTCGGGCGACGACCGCAGGCCCTCCAGTATGGGATTGACCTTCGCCGTCGATCCGACGGCGGCCGAGACGATCGTGGTCGCTGTACGAGCCGCCGCGTACGACCCGATCGGCGCCGACGGGCGCAGGGTCGCGCCTAAGCGGGCCGAAGCCCGTACCACCGCGGACCAGCGCGAGCACTGGCGTCGCCGGGTGCTCGACCTGCCGGACTTCTCGGTGGACATCACCCGGCCCGGGCGCTTCCATCCGCAGAAACCACTCGGCGGCGGTGTAGATCTGGAGGTCTTCGTCCGCAGGCCGAGCGCCGCCAACGGAACGGTCACCGTCACCGCGACGCTGATCAACGAGAACAAAGTGGGCGAGCGGGAACTCCAGGACGCCTTCGCCCTGTTCCAGCCCCGTCTGACCGTCACCGCGGCCAACGGTACGTCCGCGTTCGTCGAGCGTCCGGCCGCTCTCACCGCTGTCGACCAGGAGCTCGGCACCAGTCGACTGCTTCACCGGCACGCCCCGACGTTCGCGGTCGGCCACGGCTGCTCGGCCGACTGGGACTGGGCTCCGCCCCCGGTCGGTGTCACCGACATAGAGCGGGCCGCGATCACCGAAGTGCGCACCGAGTTCCTCCCCACGCACGAGGTGCTCCTCACCGACTCCAATCCGGAGATCGACGCCTCGGCACTCACCATGCACGGCCTGGCCACCCTCCCGGACTCCGAAGTCCTCGCCGCGCTGGAGGGGTTGGCGAACGGCTACGAGGAGTGGATCGCGCGGAAGGACGCCGAGGCCGCGCAACTCGCCGGCTCGCCGTACGAGGACGCCGCTCGTGAACAGATCCGCGCCTGCCGCCAGGCGCTGTGCCGAATCCGCCAGGGTGTCCGGCTCCTTCGGGACAAGCCCGACGTGATGGAGGCATTTCGGCTGGCCAACCGCGCCATGGCCGACCAGCGGGCACGCAGCGCCTGGGTGAAGGACGGCCGCGTCGGCGAACCCGAGGTCGCATCCGGCCGTTGGCGCCCGTTCCAGATTGCCTTCATCCTCCTGTGCCTCACCGGGATCGACGATCCAGACCACGACGACCGTCGCATCTCCGACCTCCTCTGGTTCCCCACAGGCGGTGGCAAGACCGAGGCCTATCTGGGGCTGATCGCCTTCACGACCTTCCTGCGTCGCATCCGCGGGCAGGAGCGCGGCGGTGGCGTGACCGTGCTCATGCGTTACACCCTGCGCCTGCTCACGCTCCAGCAGTTCGAGCGCGCCACGATCCTCATCTGCGCGATGGAGCTGATGCGCCGCCGCGATCCCGACCTCCTGGGACGCGAGGAGATCTCGATCGGGATGTGGGTGGGCCGCTCCGCGACGCCCAACAAGCTGAAGGTAGCCGCGGAAAAGCTGAAGGATCTGCGCGGGGGTGCGAGCCTCCAGAAGGAGAATCCGGCCCAGCTCCACTACTGCCCGTGGTGCGGCACGGCCATGGACGCGAACGACTACGAGGTGGACGAGGACGCCAGACGCCTCTACGTCCGCTGCCCCGGCGACCACTGCGACTTCACCGCCGGGCTTCCGGTGCACCTCGTGGACGAGGCGGTGTACGACGCCCGGCCGACGCTGGTCATCGCCACCGTCGACAAGTTCGCCTCGATGCCGTGGCGGGAGAGCACCGCGGCGCTGTTCAACCGTGACCGCTCCGACGGCACACCGCCGCCCGAACTGATCGTCCAGGACGAGCTGCACCTCATCTCCGGTCCCTTGGGCACGCTCACGGGCCTGTACGAGACGGCCGTGGACGCACTCGCCGACCAGCCCAAGGTGATCGCCTCGACCGCGACCATCCGACGCGCCGCCGACCAGGGCAAGGCCCTCTTCGACCGTGAGGTTCAGCAGTTCCCGCCGGCCGGGCTCGACTCGCGGGACTCCTGGTTCGCGGTGGAGACGCCGCGAGCGGTCAAGGCCAGCCGGCGTTACGTCGGGTTGCTCACGCCCGGCACCAGCCAGTCGACTCTGCTGATCCGCACTTACGCGACCCTTCTGCACCAGGCGATGCGTACCGACACCTCCGAGAAGGTGCGAGACGCCTACTGGACCCTGGTCGGTTACTTCAACAGCCTGCGTCTGTTGGCAGCCGCCGAACTCCAGGTGCACGACGATGTGGTGTCGTACCTGGAGCTTCTGGCCGAGCGGGACGGCACCTCGCCGCGTTCGACGGACGGCTACTCGGAGCTGACGAGCCGTATCGATGCGAGCGCCATCCCTGCACGTCTCAAGCAGATCGAGAAGCGGCTTCCGGACAAGGACACCGTGGACGTCCTGCTCGCGACGAACATGATCTCGGTCGGGGTCGACGTGGACCGGCTCGGTCTCATGGCCGTCATGGGCCAGCCGCAGACGACCGCCGAGTACATCCAGGCAACCAGCCGGGTGGGCCGTGCCCACCCGGGTCTGGTGACCGTCATGCTCAACTCGGCGCGATCCCGGGACCGTTCGCACTACGAGAACTTCCTGCACTTCCACTCGGCGTTGTACCGCGAGGTCGAGTCGACGTCGGTCACCCCGTTCTCGTCCCGCGCCCGCGAACGCGGACTGCACGCCGTCGTGGTAGCGCTCACCCGGATCCTGATCCCGGTCGCGCGGCCGAACGACGCGGCCGGTCGTATCCACGACTACCTCGACCAGATCCAGGACGTGATCAAGCCTGTCCTGATGGCCCGCGTCCACGGCATCGACAAGGACGAGTACCAGGCCACCTCGGACGCCTTCGACGAGTTCGTGAAGTGGTGGGTGGACGAGGCCGGATACCACGGCGGCCTGCTGTACGAACCCGTGCGCGGCAAGAAGAGCCCGTCCCTGCTGAAGGCGTACGACGACGAGTCGGAGGACGCCGAGGCCTGGTCGACCTTGTGGAGTCTGCGCGACGTCGACGCCGAGTCCGCCCTGTTCATGGAGGCTTCCCGATGACCCCGCCCCCCGCACGCCATCGCCGCGGCGCCGACGCCACTCCGCGACACAACCTCCCGCGACGCGGGGCCGTGCGCCGCGCGCAGATGATCACTACGTACGGTGTCGGCTCCCTGATCGCCGTCGACAACGAGTCGTTCATCGTCTCCGGGATCGACGGCGCGGACGCCTCCTGGAGCCGGGACGAGGCGCCGACCATCCACGAACACCGACTGGCGCGGGTCCTCTCCAACGAGCTCGGCTTTCGGGTCGCCCACTTCCGGCTACCTCCGGCCTCGACCGACGACAGCCGGGACGGGATCCGCGTGCGGCGCTTCCCGCTGTGGCACTCGTGCCCGGGCTGTGGCTCGCTCCAGCATGTGAAGGGCTTCAACCCTCCGCCGGGCAGGAACATCTGCACCGACTGCGAGGAGGATCTCGTCCCGTCCCGCTTCGTCGTGGCCTGCGAGCACGGGCACATCGACGACTTCCCGTACTGGCAGTGGACTCACCGGGGCAACCGCGCCGAGGGAGAGTCCGGCCTCTGCGGAGGCGAGCTGCGCCTGCGCACCTCCGGCCGCTCCGCCTCGCTCCGGTCCATCCTGATCTCCTGCACCTGTGGTGTGCCCGAGGTCTCGATGGAAGGAGCGTTCCGTCGCTTCGCGCTCATCGATCTCAAGGTCAGCTGCTCCGGCAGGCGGCCCTGGCTCAAGGACGCGCCCGCCGAGTCCTGCTCGCAGCCGCCGCGCACCCTGCAGCGTGGTTCGTCCGTGGTGTGGCAGCCGGTGCTCAAGTCGGCCCTGTCCATCCCTCCGTGGAGCGACGGCCTCGCGGACCGACTCGCCGACCGTTGGGACGACCTGCGTAAGTTCGCCGGCGAGCCGATCTCCCTGGAGGCGTATCTCAAGGGCGCGTTCCCGAACGAGACGATTCCCGTCGAAGCGGTCCTCGCGCTCCTCGATGCCGAGGCCCAGGAGGACCCGGAGCCGGACGCGCCCGCGCCCACCGGGCGGGACCACCGCTACCTCGCCCTGCGGAAGCAGGAGTACCAGCACCTGTGCGCGGGGAACGCGGAACTCGATCAGGATCGCCGTCAGCAGTTCATGTGCGAGCCCCCGGTATCCGATGCCGCCCCGCTCGCGCCTACCGGCATAGTCGCCCCCATGCTCGTCAAGCGCCTCCGTGAGGTGCGTGCGCTGAAGGCCTTCTCCCGGGTCACGGCCCCCGACTCCAATGTCGAGGTCCACGAGGCGCCCCTCTCGCTCAAGCCCACCAACTGGCTCCCCGCCATGGAGGTCCGGGGCGAGGGGGTCTTCCTCCGCCTGGACGAGCAGCGCCTCGACGACTGGACCGAATCCGTCGCCGTGGCCGCCCGCGTCGAGCGCATGCGCACCAGCCACGAACGGCTCCTGAGGGAGAGGGCCTCGGATCCGTTGAAGGTCCCTGATTCTCCCGCCGCCCCACGCATGGTCCTGCTCCACACCCTGGCCCACGCGCTGATCAACGAGTGGAGCCTGGACGCCGGGTATCCGGCCGCTTCCCTCCGGGAGCGCCTGTACGCCGACGACACGATGGCCGGAGTACTGATCTACACCGCCACGAGCGACTCGGCGGGAAGCCTCGGCGGCGTGGTCGCCCAGGGCGAACCCGACCGCCTGGCTCAGGCCCTGCGCTCGGCGGTACGCCGCGCCGAGTGGTGCTCAGCCGATCCGTTGTGCGTCGAATCGGAAGGCTCCGGCGCGGGCAGCACCAACCTGGCCGCATGTCACGCCTGCGTGATGCTTCCGGAGACCAGCTGCGAGCACAACAACTGCTTGCTCGACCGCGCGCTCCTGGTGGGCACCCCGGACGACCCCTCCATAGGGTTCTTCTCGGGTCTCCTCCAGAGCTGAGGCAACCACGGGCACCCCCACACATCAGGCAGAGTTCAAGGCAGCCGCCTGAGGCACCGCCTCGGGCGGCCGGCCGCGTCAGCCACCCGACCCACCGAGCAGCTTTGAACTACCCGCCACAGACCTCGCACCACACGGTCTTACCAACACTCCGCCCCTCAACTCCCCGGTCCGACGCGACCTCCTGCACGATGAGCAGCCCCCGGCCGAACCGCTCGCTCTCGCTCGCCGACCGTGGCTCCGACGACAGCTCTCCCCTGGGGTCGGAGATCGAAATCTTCAACGCGCTGTTAGCAACAGTCAGTTCCACTTGAAAGAGGGGCCCCGGAGACAGCCGCGCAGCAGTGAATTCATCGCCGACTCCGACACCAGAAGCGCAACCGCACCTGCCTGCTGTGCCGTCACTCCTCGACCAGTCCAGCCATCACGTCCGAGCTGGCGCGAGAGGTCAGGAGTGGAGGGTTCCGGCCTTGACCGCTGTGATGAACGAGGACCAGCCAGCCAAAGGGAAGACCAGTGCGGGCCCATTGGGGGTCTTGGAGTCGCGGACGGGGATGCCTGCGGGGTGGTTGTCCAGGACTTCCAGGCAGCTGCCGCCCTGGTCGTTGCTGTAGGACGACTTCCGCCAGCCCTTCAGTGACGCCGCGTGCGGGATGCTTCGGTCAGTCATGGCGTTCGTAGTCCCTTGCTGTTGCCCTGAGTAGAGCCAATGATTCCTTGAGTGGCAGCGCGTTGCCCAGGGCGAAATCGTAGCGATGTTGCAGCTCCTGAACCACGGATGGGCTGTCGTGGATCTTCCCCATGTGCAGCCCCTCGCCGTACGCCGTGGGTGGCTGGTCCTCGAACCACATCAGCGTGAGCATGTTGTTCAGCAGGGGATGGATGCCCAACGTGAAAGGCAGTACGTGCAGTTGGATCCGGCCGACCTCGATGAGGCTCGTGAGGTGGCCGATCTGCTCCGCCATGACATGCGGGCCGCCGATCTGGCGGCGCAGTACGGCTTCATCCAGTAATGCCCACACTACGGGCGCCACTGGATCCGCAAGGATCTTTGCGCGCTCGAGGCGTGTGACAAGGCGCCTGTCACGCTCCTCTTGCCCCACAGGAGGGAACGACGTGCCCAGAACCGCACGTGCGTACCTTTCCGTTTGGAGGATGCCCGGAATGAAGGACAACGCGAACTCGCGGATTATGGTGGCCTGCTGTTCGAGCTGGAGGGCCGTCTCGAAGTACTCTGCGACCGCCGCGTCTTCCGCCGGCAGGAAGCTGCTGAGCACATCCCCAGTGCCCAACGCTTTGTCCAGCCGCCGCGCGTCCTCCTTTGACGGAAGACGACGCCCTGCCTCGATGTGCGCGATGTGCGAACGCGTCATGATCGCCCGGTCAGCCAGCTCCTGTTGCGTCAGGCCTGCCGCCTCGCGCTGAGCCCTGAACCAATCCCCATAGGTGCTACTCATCGTCAACTCCCGTGTGACAGAGGTCCAGTCACCACAAACCCCCTGGTGAGCGTAACCCTCGCCGTACCACTCTGTAAGTGGATCGCTACACAGCGACGTCCATGCAGGTCGTCCTGCCCTCAGGCACGGAAGACCCCCGCGACCGTCCTCGAAACGGCCCGGGGGCATGGCCACCAACTTCAGAGGAATTGATGACGTGTTGAACCCTATCGCCCGCCTCATCGAGCCGCTGCTGCGGCTTGCATGGCCCGCCTCCGGGCGGCATCGGCAGCACACGGGGGCGCCGCTAGACCCCGTACCCGCAGTCCCCGACCCGCCTCGCCGCCCCTCCCCGCACACGGCGCCCCTCCGTGGTGAAGACTCCCGGCTCGTCCGGCCATATCTCCTCGCCCATGAGCAACGCGAGCAGGCGAAGCGGCAGCGCGCCCGTCGCCGCGCCCTCTGGCTCGCCGTGCATGGCGTGGACATCGGCCCGCGCCTCATCCACGGCGTCGAGGTGGTCGCGTGATCCCCCAGAGCCACGACGCCACATCCGTCGGCCGGCCCAGGCTCCTACCCTGGCCCAACCTCGACGGGAATCCCTGCTACCTCCTCAGCGACGGCACCGGCAGCAGCCATCTCTCCCGCGTGGCCGACAACGTCGAGTCCGTTCAGCTCGACATGGCCGAAGAACTCCTCGACCACGCCGCCGACCTCCTTGGCGACAGCGAAGACGAAGGCGAAGGCGAAGGTGACGACAGGACCACCGCGCACCAACTCCGCTTCCTGGCCGCTCGATTGGCCGAGGCGCTGCACGACGTGCACCGCATCGCCCGTAGCAGAGGCGCCCGCCTCCCCGTGCCTGATGGCGATGACGACGAGCCGGCCGACGCCGAGTTACAGACGAGCGCGGGTCAGTAAAAGATCGCCGATAACGCCCGGTTCCCGCGCACCGGCCGTCAGGGCTGGTCGTACCAAGTGAACGAGGCGATGCGCCAGCCCTCCGGCATGCGGACGAACTGGATGGACTTCGTGCCGCCGCCCTCGAACGGTTCGCCGTTCATGACGCCTGACTTGCGGTACTCGCCGAAGCGCGCTGCGATGTCGCCCGCGATCTCCGTCCGTTCGGTCGTCTCCCACTCGGAGAACTCGACCAGCCGGCCGTCCGACAGAAGCTTCCGGCGCGGCTCGATGAACTCGTCCACCGTGTAGGCCATGGTCGCCGGGCCGGTGCTCACGATCAGCGCGCCCGGGATCGTGAGGCGGCGGATGCGGTCGACGTCCGCCTCACTGCCGCCCCTGTTGTCGAACGCGCCGAAGAATTCCGCCGTGATCGCGTCTATCTCGGTCTTGGTGGTGTTGGTGGTGTTGGTGGTGTTGGTGGTGTTGGGCATGGCCGGGAACGTAGCACCCCAGCCTTCGGCCGCGAATCGTCTTATTGGGCGGCTTTCAATTCCCTTACGCCGAGCAGGTCTTGGGCGCCTGTACCCGCGTCCCGTGACCCACTGTTTGCCGACCTCCTACTCGCCGCCCTGCCCCCGCCCCTCCCCGTAATCCGCCACGAAGCCTCCCCCGCCCACCTGCTCCGCCACCCGTGCCAGCCAGCCCGACGGGGAGTACGGGGTCTCAGGGTCGACCTCCATGCCCAGTTCCGTCAGCGCCAGCGCGTAGTCCGACTCGTCCAGGGGCAGGGCCAGCAGTTCGTGGAGTTCGCCCGCCAGGCGGGCCTTGAGGTGGGGGTCTGTGGTGGTGATGTAGTCCGTGGTCGCCGCGTCATGGTCTGCGAACTCGTCCGGCATGTCCTGGGAGAACCAGCCACCCAGGAACTGCGCCGCCTCCGGGAAGCGGGCGCGCCACTCCCAGTGGGTCAAGGGGGCTGAAGGGGGTGGGACTTCGCCTTCTTCGATGCTCTGCTTGATGTGGTCGGCGAGGATGGCCAGCCAGCCCTGGATGTCGCCCTCGGGCAGGCCGACGTCCGAGACCGAGTAGAACTCGCCCAGGCGCAGGCGCACTCGGCCCGGAGGGTTGCGGGAGTACTCGCGCAGCTGCGTTTCGGCGGTCGCCAGCGCCCAGGGGCGCGTGTGCCAGGTGTGGCGCAGGTAGGCGGTGAGGGCGGTGCTCGGCTTGTCCTCGGTGTCATCGGCGGGCTGGCCGTCGTAGGCGCGCATCACCTGATCCAACTCGCCGTAACGTCGGTCGTGTTCGAGGGGTTTCATGGGCACGGCTGCGGCGTCCTCTACGGGGTGATACGGATACGGCTGGCTACAGGTAGACCGGGAACGTGGCGTGCACGACGAAGCCGTGCGGGCTCGCGTCGTCCCGCTTGAGGATGACGCGCGCGGCCCGTACGTCGACGGGGTCGCGGCCCGCCAGCATCATCGCCTGGAGCAGGACCCGGCCGACCGGGTCCGGGCGGGACGGCCACGCGGCCTCGATGGCGAGGCGGGAGCGGGTCGACTGCGCGAGCCAGCGGTGGATGAGCTGCTCGTTGGCGGTGACCACCTGCTGGGTGGCCCACTGCGCGGTCTCGCGGTCGGGGTAGGTGGCGGAGCGGGTCGGGTGTGCGGTCATGAGTGCTCTCGCTGCATGTGCTCGTTGACGGTGGCGATGAGTTCCCGGAGCCGGTCGCGGGTGGCCCAGTACAGGCGCGACTTGAGCCCGTCCGGGCCCGGGAAGAGGACCAGCGCCCGCTGCGCCTCGGTGGTGTAGGACGCGGCACGCTCAGCGCAATAGGGGTGTTCGTTCGTCACCGCTGACCGGACCGTGTCCGCGAATTCCTGATCCCCTTCGTCCATGAGGATCGCGTCGAATCCGAAGAGGTAGGGGAAGGTCAGCTGGAATTCCCAGCCCGCCATCGGGAGTTCGCCGTACTCGGGTGAGGGCTCGCGGTCGAGGATTCGTACGATCTCGGCGAGCATGCGCAGATACTCCGCCGGGTCCACGTCGCCGGCCGCTCGCTCCGCCTTTTCCCGGAACTCCGGCGGGAAGGGGGCGAGCCCTTCACCACGTTCCACGAAATCCGCGGTGAATTCAAGAACTCCGGAAGCCGTGTAGACGGAACAGTTCCAGTTCGCGATCCAGTTGCCGCGGACGGTGCGGATGTAGCGCCGGATCTCGTCGTCCAGCGACAGCTCGCCCTTGGACTCCTGCGCCTTGACGGCGAGGTCGAGGAGTCGCTGCGCCGGGCCGTCCGAGAACAGTGAGGCAGGGAAGGACTGCACGTTGACCACCTCTCCTTAGGGTCCCTTGTGCGGCATGGCAGTGAGCACGATGAACGGCGGGTGAAGGCCTTCCTTGTAGATCAGGCGGACCTGTACCCAGCTCTTGTCGTCGGCTTTGGCACTCATGCCGTCAGTATCATAGTCGTCACGCGAGACGCTGCGGCCCGTGGACTGACCCGCGAATTCCTTGTAGATCGGAGGCTGGATCTCCGATTTGTTCGGGTCGTAGTTCGGGTTGTTCTGGATCTTTTTCTCGACGCTCTCGATCCATTTGTCGATGCGGTCGGCGTTGTTGATGTCCTCGATGGCCGCGGTGGTGAATTTCTGGGCGGACGCGAGGTCCTTGAACGTCGAAGCGGCGGGTGCACCGGCCTGATCGCGGAGCCGCATTCTCAGCTGATCGTCGGTGAGGCCGACGTGCTTGTCGATGGGATGGCTTCCGTAGAGGCCTTCCTGATTCGCCAGGTCCAGCGGATAGAACATGTTGTCCGGGTCCTGCCCCGGAACGGTGAAGTGGTGCTCTTTTTTGTAGTCGTTCAGCGAGCGCGCGCCGAAGGCCTCCGCGCGGGCCTCCTCCGCCGCGTACGTCGGAGCGGCCCGGTGCGCCTCGTCCAACGCCTCCATGAGCGCGTCGAGTCGGGGCCAGAGCGCGTTCACGCGGCGGTTGTACTCCTCCACGACACGGTTGAGCGCGGCCGTGTCGATGTTGAGGGTGATCTCGACGCTCAGTTCCGCGCCGCCCTTGGCGAGGCCCTTGAGGAAACGGCCTACGCCCTTCGCGCCCTCTTTGAGGTCCTTGAGGTCGACGCCGTCACTGAGGTCGATGTCGCCGACGGCCTTCTTGACCGCGTCCAGGTAGATGTCCCAGACCTCGCCGTTCACGTACACCGCCGCCTCGGCGAACTCGCGCAGCAAGTCGCTGATCTTCATCGCGGTGTCGAAGAGGACAGTCATGACCGGGTGGCTCGGCTTCTGGTTGGCCGCCGAGTCGTGCTTCCACTCGTAGTTCGCCGTCTGCTTGCCCCAGGCCGTACTGCCCCACAGGGAGCTGCAGAACTGGCGCATGGCGTCGTGCCATTCGCTGTTGCTCTGCTGGGTGATGCCGTACATCTGGCCCGTCAGATTGCCCTCGGCCCAGGACAGCGCCTTCGTCATGTCCGCCCAGGACTGCGACAGCGAGTTGAGGTAGTGCTGCTGCGGATACGGGTAGACCTCGGCGACCTTGCCCCAGCGGAAGGCGTGTTCGAGCAGCGGGCGGATGAGGTGCCAGACGACGTCGGGAATGCACTCCAGGAGCGAGCGGATGAAGTCGTCTCCGCCGTCGTCGTCGCCCCACTTCAGGTCGGGGACCGAGCCGTAGTCCGGGGCCTTGTCGATGACGACGGGCGGGGGCTGCGTCTGGGGCTTCGTCTTGCCCGAGGCGTCGTTGGCGGCCTCCGCCTTGGAGTAGTTGTTCGCGGTGGTGGCGAAGCCGACGGCGGCGCCTCCGATACTGACGACGGCCTTGGCCCACACCTCGAGGTAGCGGTTGCCGGCCTTGAGGTAGGAGGCAGCAAAGGCCTGCGGGGCCGTGCCGTAACCGCCCGCGTCGGGGTACTCCTTGAGCTCCTTGATCAGGTTCTTGGCGGCCTTGTCGAACGGCGTCTGCTCGCCCGCGAACCCGCCCGCGACCTGATGCAGGGTGGAGGGCTTGACGTCGATGGTGCCGCTGCTCGGCGCCGGCGTCCCCATCAGGCCGCGCCCCAGCCGCGCAGGACCGCCCGGTGCGCCGCCGCGTAGTTGATGTGGCCCGTCGTCACGATCTCGTGCAGCCACTTCTGGGCCGCCTGGAGGTCCTGCGCCGAGTGGTCCCACTCGTCGAGCTTGTCGACGAACATCTCCCGGGCCTCGCCCTGCCAGGACAGGACGACCGGCTCGACGCGGTCGTAGAGGTCGTCGATCCGGCCGTTGAGCTGCTTGAGGATGTCCTCGAGCTCCACCGCGAGATGGTGGAGGGTGGTGAAGGTGACCGATATGTGGTCGTCGGCGTCGCTGGGCGGCACGGATCCCCCTTGTCGCTGTGCGCGTCTGCGGCTACGAGTCATGGCTACGGCTACATCTGCGTACGGGCCTGCGGTCGACGGCTGCGTACGGATGCGGCGGCGAATGGTGAAGGTGAGCCGGTGAGGTGAGCGGGTGGACCGGCCGGATCAGAAGCTGTCCAGGCCGCTGCGCGGCCGTGACGGCGGCGCGGGCGCCTCGACGTTCGGCGTGGACAGCTTGTCCGCCTCGCCCGCCACGTCGACGTTGACCTGGATCCGGCGGAACTGGTCGAGCTTGTCCAGTTCGAGCTGCGTGAAGCCGTCGCGGCTCATGCGGACCGCCTGCTCCAGGACCTTCATCACCTCGCGGATCCGTACGGCGTCCTCGGCCGCCGCCCGGTGAAAGCCCCGGTACGCCGTCGACGCCGAGCCGCTCCAGCCCGCCTCGATGCTGTCGACGATCGTGTCCATGCGCTTCACCTGCTTGTCCAGGTGGTCCTGCATGCCGTCCAGGTCGTCCGCGAGCTTGGTCAGCTTCTCGGGTGGAACCCGTAGATCTTTTGGATCGCCCATCACACCGCTCCCCCGGTCACATGTGGCGCTCAACCCCCGTTGATCGCACAGGAATTCTAGAGCACCGCGGGCCATATACGACGGCACCCTGGATCCCCGTACGCAGGGAACCGCACCTGCCCGCAGGTGCCGCAATCCCGCGCGTTAGCCTCGAATCGGTCCACGTCCACCCCGGGCCGCACATGACGGAGAAGCGAGGCAGTGATGGCGAAGGTACCGGCGGCCGCAGTGGCCGCGAGCGGGATTGTCGGCGGGTACGCCGTGGCGCGGTTCACCAAGAAGCGGCAGCTCGGCGGCGTGGTGCTGGCCGCCGCCGGCGTCGCGGCCGGGGCTCAGTGGCGGCAGGCCGCCGGGGGCAGGGTCGCCGCCGTGCTCGGTGGTGCCTACGTCGCCGCGTTCGCCGGGTCGCACCCGCTCGCCAAGAAGCTCGGCGCCTGGCCCGCCGTGTTCACGGTCGCCGGGGGCGTCGCCGCCGCGTCCTGGGCGCTCGCCGACCGCCGCGCCGCGTAAGCCGTAGCCGTACCGGAGCTACTTACGGGGGCTACGCGCCCCGGTGCCCCAGTACGTTCACCACTCGCCCCTCCGGGTCCCGTACGAAGAAGCGGCGTACGCCCCACTCCTCCTCGCGGAGGTCGTGGACGATCTCGGCGCCGGATGCGCGTACCTGCGCGTAGACCGCGTCCACGTCCTCGACCTCCACGCTGAGGTCCGGGACCACGGGCGCGGTCGCTTCGTGGGTGAGGAAGCTGACCTGGGCGGTCGGGTTGGAGGGGGACGCGAGGGTCATCACCCACCCTTGGTTCATGACCTCCTCGAAGCCGAGCAGGCCGTAGAAGTCGCGGTTCTCGGCCATCGACTCCTGTGACGGCGTCGTGAGGTTCGGGACGATCCTGCGGATGGTCATCGGGGCTCCCGTGCGGTGGAGTGGGGTCCGGGCGGCGCGCAGGAGTCACCTCCCCCTGAACGTCGACCTGTACGCCCCCGGCGGCACCCCGAGGCCCGCCTGGAAGTGCGCTCTGAGCGACGCACCCGTGCCGAAGCCCGCCTCCGTCGCGATGCGGTCGACCGTGTGGTCCGTCTGTTCCAGGAGTTCGCGCGCGCGGTCCACACGGCGCTGGGTCAGCCACTGGATGGGGGTGAGGCCCGTCTCCTCCCGGAAGCGGCGGCTGTACGTGCGCACGGACATGGCGTCGTGCGCGGCCAGTTCGGCGAGGGTGAGGGGCTCGGCGAGGCGGGTAAGGGCCCACGCGCGCGACGCGGACGTGGACGTCAACCCCTCTGATTCCACGGGGCGTTGGATGTACTGCGCCTGGCCGCCCTCCCGGTGCGGGGGCACCACCGTGCGGCGCGCCACCTCCGCCGCGACGGCCGCGCCGTGGTCGCGGCGGATCATGTGGAGGCACAGGTCGATTCCCGCCGCCTCGCCCGCGGACGTGAGGATCCGGCCCTCGTCGACGTACAGGACGCCGGGGTCCACCGTCACGGACGGGAACGTGCGCGCGAAGAGATCGGCCGACATCCAGTGCGTCGTCGCGCGCCGGCCGTCCAGGAGCCCCGCCGCCGCGAGCACGAACGAGCCCGTGCAGATGGAGGCGATCCGGCGCGGGGCTGATGCGTCCTCCGGCCCGCGCAGGGCCGCCGCCGCGCGCAGGGCCGCCGCCAGCTCCTCGGGCAGGCCGCCCGGCCGCAGGCCCTCGTCCGTCTCGTGCGACGCCGGTACGAGGACCGTGTCCGCGGCCGCCACCGTCGCCAGGCCGTGCTCCGCGTAGATCGGGAAGTCCGCGTCCGTACGGATCCTGCCGGGGCGCGGGGCGCAGGTGAGGACGTCGTAGAGCGGCTCGCCCGCCGCGGACCTCGCCGTGCCGAACAACTGGTGGACCAGGCCGAGTTCCATGGGCAGGACGCCGTCGCGGACGAGGACGGCGACGGTCCGGCGACCGCCGTCCGCCGGGGTCGCGGGCCTTACGGGAGTCATGGCCAGATTCTTTCACCTCGTGGCCATCTGGCCAGTCGTGGCGGCGGGTGCCTCCGTCACAGGGTGAAGTCATGAAGAACTCCCGCCCCCGGCCGCACCCCCGGAAACCCGGGTCCCCCTGGACCGTCGCCGCCGGAGCCGCGCTCGCCATCGTCACGGCCGGAGCGTTCAGCACGCTCGCCGGTCTGCTCGTCGGGCCGCTCCACGAGGATCTCGGCTGGTCACGGGCGTCCGTCGGGCTCGGCTCGCTCGTGAACATGGTCGTTTACGGGGCGACCGCCCCCTTCGCCGCGGCGCTCATGGACCGGTTCGGGATGCGGCGCGTCGCCGTCGGCGCCCTGTGTCTCGTCGGGGCCGGGGCCGGGCTCGCGACGACCATGACCACGCCCTGGCAGTTCGTCCTGTACTGGGGCGTGCTGGTGGGCCTGGGGACGGGGGCGACGGCCACGACGTTCGCCGCGACCGTCACCGAGCGGTGGTTCGTCGCGCGGCGCGGGCTCGTCACCGGGCTGCTCACGGCGGCGAGCGTGGTGGGGCAGTTCGTGTTCCTGCCCGTGCTGTCGTGGGTGATCGACGCGTACTCGTGGCGGGCCGCCGCCGCGGCTCTCGCGCTCGCCGCGGCCGGCGCGCTGCCCGTGGTGTGGGCCGCGGTGCGCGATCCGCGGAAGGCCCCGGGCCGAACCGAAGACACCGCTCGCCCCGCCGGCCGTACCGAGGACGCCGCGCGGCGCGCCCTGCGCACCCTCGCCCGAGCCGCCCGCACCGGCCCGTTCTGGCTGCTTGCCGGGACCTTCGCCGTCTGCGGCGCCTCGACGAACGGGGTGATGTGGACGCACTTCGCGCCCGCCGCCCACGACCACGGGATGCCCGTGACCGTCGCCGCGTCGCTGCTCTCCCTCATCGGGATCTTCAATGTCGCGGGGACGGTGGCGTCCGGATGGCTGACGGACCGCGCCGATCCGCGCCGCCTGCTCGCCGTGTACTACGCCCTGCGCGGCCTCACCCTCCTCGCGCTGCCGCTACTCCTGACGTCGGCCGTGGACGCGCCGCTCGTCGCGTTCACCGTCGTCTTCGGGCTGCTCGACGTGGCGACCGTGCCGCCGACGATCGCGCTGTGCCGCGCCCACTACGGGGCAGACGCGCCGGTCGTGTTCGGCTGGGTGAGCGCCGCGCACCAGGTCGGGGCCGGGGCCGTGGCGTTCGCGGGCGGGATGGCGCGGGACGCCTTCGGCTCGTACGACCCGGTGTGGGTGGGCGCGGGCGCGCTGTGCGCGGGGGCGGCGCTGCTCGCGCTGACCGTACGGCGGGCGCAGGGGCCGCGCGTCATGCCCCCAGCACCCGCGACACCGCGTAGATCGCGAGCCCTGCCAGCGAGCCCACCACCGTGCCGTTGATCCGGATGAACTGCAGGTCACGGCCGATGTGCGCCTCGATCTTCTTCGAGGTGTGCTCGGCGTCCCAGCCCGCCACGGTGTCCGTGATCAGGGAGGTGATCTCCGTGCGGTACGTCGTCACGACGTACGTGGCCGCGCCCTCGACCCAGCCGTCGACCTTGTCCTGGAGGCGCGCGTCGGTCGCCATCCGGGCGCCGAGGGAGAGCAGCGAGGCCCGTACGCGCAGCCGCAGCTCGCTGCGCTCGTCCTCCGCCGCCGCGACGATCATGGCGCGGACCGCGGACCAGGCGGAGGCGATCAGGTCCTGGACCTCGGGACGGGCGATGACCTCGGACTTCAGGCGCTCGACGCGCGCCCGCGTGTCCGTGTCGGACTGGAGGTCGGAGGCGAAGTCGCCGAGGAAGCGGTCGAGGGCGCCGCGGGCCGGGTGCTCGGGCATGTCGCGCATCTCGGTGACGAAGCGCAGGAGCTCCTTGTAGACGCGGTCGCCGATCTTCTTGTCGACGAACCGCGGGGTCCAACCGGGGGCGCCGCCCTGCACCGCGTCCATCACGGAGTCCCCGTGCCGCACCAGCCAGTCGTGGGCCCGTGCGCAGACGAGGTCCACGGCCCGCTTGTGGCCGCCGTCGGCGACGACCCTCTCCAGCAACTTGCCTATGCCGGGCGCTACCTCCTGGGCGTCGGCGCGGCGCGTGATGGCCTCGCCGACGACGGCCTGGACGTCCGAGTCGCGCAGCACGGTGAGGGCTCCGCGCAGGGCGGTGGCGAGCTCGGCCGTCACCCGGTCGGCGTGCTCCGGTTGGGCCAGCCAGGTGCCGAGCCGGCCGCCGATGCCGACGGCGCGCAGCCGCTGCCGTACGACGTCGGAGGAGAGGAAGTTCTCCCCGACGAACTCGCCGAGCGAGACGCCCAGCTGGTCCTTCTTGGTCGGGATGATCGCCGTGTGCGGGATGGGCAGGCCGAGGGGGCGGCGGAAGAGCGCGGTGACCGCGAACCAGTCGGCGAGGGCGCCGACCATGCCCGCTTCGGCGGCGGCTGCCACGTAGCCCGCCCAGGCGCCGGCGCCGGAGTTCTGCCCCCACTTGGCGAGTACGTAGATGACGGCGACGAGCAGGAGCAGGCCGGTGGCGGTGGTCTTCATCCGCCGTACGCCGCGCTGCTTCTCCACGTCGGCGGGGCTGAAGGAGCCGGGGCCCGCGCCGAACGGGGCCGGTCGCGTCCTGAATGAGGAGCCGCCCGCACGGGCATGCTCACCCATGCCCGCTTCGCCCGTTTCCTCCGTGTCGCGCGCGGCCGCCGCGCGCTTCGCGTCCTCCACTTCGTCCACTCAGCTCACTCCGCCCGTCGCAGTCCGCTCACCCGGCAGTCCCCCGTGTCATCCCTCTCACACATTGTCCCTACCTGACCGACTCCCGGAACGGACGACAAGTTCCCGGCGTCTCAAAAGGCGGAGGGGGGCAGTGTCGGCTTCCTCCCGGCCCATGACGCATCATGGGAACATCACATCGGAGCCTCGGGGCTCCCGCTGCCCGAGGAGACACCCCCGCATGACCAAGCGACACGGTTATGCCCTGCTGGCCGCGGTCGCGGCCCTGATCGTCGTGATTTCGGCCGCCATATACCTGGGCGTCTCCGGTGCCTACGACGGCTCGAACAGCACGGTCAGCGCCGGCCCCCGGCACCCGCAGAACTCGGCGGCCCCCGCCTCCACCGGCACCTGGTCGGGCAGTTGGTCGGCCTCCCCCGCGGGCGGCGAGCCCGGCACCGAGACCGACGGCCTCGCGGGCCGCTCCGTGCGCAACGTCGTGCACACCAGCATCGGCGGCACCAGCGCCCGCATCACGTTCTCCAACCTCTACGGGCAGCAGCCGCTCAGCATCACGCACGCCTCGGTCGCCGTCGCCGCCGCGCCCAACAGCCCGGCCGCCGCGGCCGGCACGCTGCGCCGCCTCACCTTCGCCGGCAACACCTCGGTCGTCATCCCGGCCGGCTCCCAGGCCATGAGCGACGCCGTGCGGCTGCACGTCCCGCACGACGCGGACATGCTCGTCACGAGCTACTCGCCCACCCCGTCGGGCCCGGTCACCTACCACCCACAGGCCCGTCAGATGTCGTACGTCGCCCAGGGCGACCGCGCGGAGGACGCGACCGGCGCCGCGTACACGGAGCAGACCCCGTACTGGCGCTACGTCACCGCGCTCGACGTGCTCAGCAACGAGTCGGACGGCACCGTCGTCGTGATCGGCGACTCCCTGACCGACGGCGTCACCTCGACGGTGGGCGCCAACCACCGCTGGACGGACATCCTCGCCGCCCGGCTGCGCGACGAGAACGGCGCGGCCCGCTACGGCGTCGTCAACCAGGGCATCAGCGGCAACCGCATCCTGTCCGACGGCCTCGGCCGCCCCGCGAACAACCCGAGCGGCCTCTCGCGCTTCGACCGGGACGTCCTCGACCGGTCCGGCGTCAAGGCCGTCGTCATCGCGCTCGGCGTCAACGACATCCTCCGCAACCCGCACCAGAACGACCCCGACAAGATCGTCGAGGGGCTGCGGGAGCTGACCCGGCAGGCGCACACGCGCGGCCTGCGCGTGGTCGGCGCGACGCTCATGCCGTTCCAGGGCCACCGCGGCTACGAGCCCCGCCTCGACGGCGTGCGCCAGGCCGTGAACACCCAGATCCGCTCCGGCAAGGTCTTCGACGAGTTCGTCGACTTCGACAAGGCGCTGCGCGACCCGTACAACCCGCGCAAGCTCCTGCCCGCGTACGACTCCGGTGACCACCTGCACCCGAGCGACTCCGGCTTCCGCAGGATGGCGGACACGTTCAACCTGACGACGCTGAAGGGGTCGACGCCGGCCGAGCTGTAGCGCCCGGCACGGCTGCACCACCGCTCACGGCGCGGGTGCGCTACCGCTCGCGCCTCTCGCGGCGCTCCTCCGCCCGCTCCCACTGGCGCTGGCGCCGCTCCTCGTGGCGCTCGTGCCGCAGCTGATGGCGTTCGGCGTGCCGCTCGCGGTGCCCCTCCAGCGCCTCAAGGTGCGCGGCCATGCGGTCCAGCTTGTCCTTGCGGCGCTCCTCCTTGAAGCGAAGACGGTCCTCGCGCCTCGCCTTGCGGTCCACGCCGACGCCGCCCATCAGGGCGAACCCCCGTACGACGACCCGCGGGGAGCCCGGCGTGCCCTCGCCCGACGCCCGGTCGTCGACGCCGCCCATGATGCCGAAGCCCTTGACGGTGACATCCAGCTCCGGCGGCACCTTGATCTGGACCCCGCCCATGATCGTGAAGCAGTTGATGACCACGTCACGGGACGCGAACCGCGCCTCCCGCAGGTCGATCTCGCCGCCGCCGAACATCGTGAACGCGGTGAACCTCTCGCCCACCGTCCAGCGCCCCTTGCGGCCGAACCCGCCGAAGAGCGCGAGCGCCCACGTGGACGTGGCCTCCCCGCCGATCCGTGCCCGCCAGTCGACCGCGCCCTCGGGCTGCGGCTCCTTCACGAAGCTCACCGGGGTCCCCGGCACCGCCGCGCCCGCCCCCGGCAGATCACGCGTGATCGGCGCCAACTCACCGTACGTACGCGCCGCGTACACGGCCTCGAGCCGCTCGTCGAACTCCTCCATGTCCAGGCGTCCCTCGGCGAGGGCGTCCCGCAGGACCTCCGCGACCCGGTCCCGGTCGGCGTCGGAGGCCCGCAGCTCGGGCAGGTCGTTCGGCTCGGGGCGCTCAGGGCGTTCGTCCGTCATGGGGTCAGCCTACGAGGGCGCGGCCGTTCCTCCCAGGGATGGTTCCTCCCTGGCGTACATCCGGGCGATCACGGACTCGATGTCCGGCTCCCGCACCGACAGATCCGCCAGCGGATACTCCGCCGCGATCTGCGCGACCAGCGGCGCCGCCGACTGCGCGGCCGGGAACGCCAGCCACTGGCGCGGCCCGTCCACCTTCACCACCCGGGCGAACTGCACGTCCAGCGGCGGAAGTTCACGCTCCAGGTCGACGACGAGGGTCCGCTCACTCTCCCCCACCTGGTGCAGGCCGTCGAGCTGACCGTCGTACATGAGGCGACCGTGGTCGATGACCATGACGCGCTTGCAGAGCTGTTCGATGTCGGTCAGGTCGTGCGTGGTCAGCAGCACCGTTGTGCCCCGTTCCTCGTTCAACTCCCGCAGGAATCCCCGCACTTTGACCTTGGAGACGACGTCGAGCCCGATGGTCGGCTCGTCGAGGTAGAGCACCTCGGGGTCGTGCAGCAGGGCCGCCGCGATGTCGCCGCGCATGCGCTGCCCGAGGGAGAGCTGCCGCACCGGCGTGTCCAACAGGCCGCCCAGTTCCAGGAGTTCGACACACCGGTCGAGGTTCTCCCGGTAGCGGGCGTCCGGGATGCGGTACATGCGGTGCATCAGCCGGTACGAGTCGATCAGCGGCAGGTCCCACCACAGCGTCGTGCGCTGCCCGAACACCACGCCGATCCGCCGCGCGAGCCGCGTCCGCTCCCGGGACGGCTCGATACCCGCGACGCGCAGCCTGCCCGCGCTGGGCGTGAGGATGCCGGTGAGCATCTTGATCGTGGTGGACTTGCCCGCGCCGTTCGGCCCGATGTAGCCGACCATCTCGCCGCGCGGCACGCTGAAGGTGAGCGAGTCGACGGCCCGCACCTGACGGCGCTCGCGCCGCAGCAGCCCCGTCTTCCTGCGCACGTCGAAGACCTTCTCCACGCCGTCGACCTCGATGAAGTCCTCAGCCATACGTCTTCAGCTCCCGGTGCTGCGGTACGAACGGACACCCGCGCGCCAGGCCAGACCCGCGAGCGCGCAGCTCCCGGCGGCCACCAGCGGCGGCGTGAAGGCGAGCCACCAGGGCAGGCCGACGGGGTAGGGGCGGCCGAGCACGTACAGCGCGGGCAGCCAGTTGACGAAGGCCAGCGGCACGACGAACGTCACGCCGATCACGAAGTCCCTGGCGAACACCGTCGGCGGGTACTGGAGCAGCGTCAGCCCGCCGAACGTGAACGCGCTCTGCGCCTCCGCCGCGTCCTGCGCCCAGAACTGGAACGCCGCCCCGGCCACGTACACCGCGCCGAAGATCGCCGCGCCGCTCAGCAGCATCACGGGCAGCAGAAGCAGCTTGGCGAGCGTCCAGTCGAGGTCCAGGCGCGTCAGCGACCAGCCGAGGACCAGGGCGCCCTGGAGGAAACGGCCGAGGCGGCGCAGGCCGAAGCGGTCCGCGGCGACCTGCACGAGCACCGGGGCGGGGCGCACCAGGAACGCGTCGAGGGAGCCGTCGCGCACCCGCAGCCCGAGATCGTCGACGCTGCCGAGCAGGAGAGCGGTGATCCCGAAGGAGACGGAAGCGGTCCCGTACAGGAAGGCGGTCTCCGCGAAGCTGTAGCCGCCGATCGAGGTCGCCTGCGAGAACATCATCCAGATCACGACGAAATCGAGGGCCGTGACAAGGAAGTTGGTGAGAACCGCGGCCGCGAACGACGTGCGGTAGACCAGGGTGGAGCGGATCCACATCGCGGCGATCAGGCCGTAGACCCGTACGCTCCCGCCGACGTCAGCCACCTTGGAGCACCGCCTTGCGCGTCGCGGAGGACTGGAGGAGGCGGCCCGCGGCGAGCAGGACGACCGCCCAGCCGGCCTGGAAGGCGTACGCCATGAGGACTTCGGCCGCGCCGGAGCGGGCGCCGAGGAGGATGTCCGCGGGCATCTGGAGGAGCGACGCCCACGGCAGCACCCGCGCGATGTCGCCGAGCGCGCCGGGCATCGCGTTCAGCGGCAGCAGCAGCCCCGTGAAGAACATCCCCACCAGACCCCCGAACTGCAGGACCCCCGACCCGTCGAGCAGCCAGAACGCGCTCAGCGCCAGCACATAGCGGATCGCGAAGCTCACCACCACCGCCAGCACCACCGCCACCAGGAACTCCAGCCACACCACCGGATCGCCCGGCAGCGCGAGCGGAAAGGCGAGCGCGCCCACCGTCAGCGGCACCAGACCCCGGCTGAACAACTGGAACCCGGCCCGCCCCAAGTCGCCGGCCAGATACCACAGTTGGAGGTCCACGGGCCGGTACAGATCCACAGCGATGTCGCCGTTACGGATCCGCGCCACCATGTCGACGGCGAAACCCGCGTTGAATATCGACAGGGCCTGCGCGAGCGCCTGCCCGATCCACACATACGTCAGCGCCTGCGTCTGGTCGTACCCGCCGAGCCCCGGCCGCTCGTCCCACAGCGCGATGTACGTGTACGCCACGATGAACCCGAAGACGGTGTTCGTGAACACGCCCGCAGCGGTGGCCGAACGGTACGTCGCGAAGCGCCGGAACCCCCCGGCGGCGACGGCCGCGTACAGACGGCAGGACCCCACGAACACTTCCCCGCGCTCCCGTCTTCCGTTCCGTCTTCCGTTCCGGACCAAAGCGCAGGAGCCTAGCGGGAGCAGGGTGTACCGTGCCACGCATTTTCGGCTCCCCCGGCGCGTGCCACGCCCCGGCCGCACCACCCATCGATGCCAGAGTGTCCGGCAGGAAGTAAAGAGCCGTACGAGGCGTACGTGACGTACGGAGGGAAACAGGAGTTCCACAGGGCATGAGCGACGAGCCGCAGCAGCCGAAGGCCGCAGAGTCCGGGAAGGCCGGGAAGCCGGCGAAACGCAAACGCCCCCGGCGCACGGGCTGGCGCCGCCTGATCCCCACCTGGCGCATGGTCCTCGGCACGATCTTCGGCTTCCTGCTTCTGTGCATCGGCCTGTTCACCCTCGGCTACGTCCTCGTCAAGATCCCGCCCGCCAACGCCACCGCCACCGCGCAGAGCAACGTCTACCTGTACGCCGACGGCAGCCAGCTCGCCCGCGACGGTGAGATCAACCGCGAGAACGTCTCCCTCTCCCAGATCCCCAGGAACGTCCAGCACGCCGTACTCGCCGCCGAGGACCGCGACTTCTACAACGAGTCCGCCATCGACCCCAAGGCGATGGTCCGCGCCGCCTGGAACACCGTCACCGGCAAGGGCAAACAGTCCGGCTCGACGATCACCCAGCAGTACGTGAAGAACTACTACCTGGGCCAGGAACAGACCATCACCCGCAAGGTGAAGGAGTTCTTCATCTCGATCAAGCTGGACCGCGAGGAGAGCAAGGACCACATCCTCGAGGGCTACCTCAACACCAGCTACTTCGGCCGCAACGCCTACGGCATCCAGGCCGCCGCCCAGGCCTACTACGGCGTGGACGTCGAGGACCTCACCACCGCGCAGGGCGCCTACCTCGCTGCCCTCCTCAACGCCCCCAGCGCGTACGACGTCATCGCCCACCCCGAGAACAAGGCGCAGGCCGTCGCCCGCTGGAACTACGTCCTCGACGGCATGGTCAAGGAACGCTGGCTCAGCGCCGCCGAACGCACGAAGACGACGTTCCCCATGCCCGACGACGCCAAGGGCCCCGCCGGGATGTCCGGCCAGCGCGGCTACCTCGTCCAGGCCGTCAAGGACTACCTCACGGACAACGACATCATCGACGAGGACACCCTGGCCGTCGGCGGCTACCGCATCACCACCACACTCCAGAAGAAGAAACAGGACGCCTTCGTCAAAGCCGTCGACGACCGGCTGATGTCCAAACTCGACAAGGAGAACCGCGCGGCCGACCGCAACGTCCGCGCCGGCGGCGCCGCCATCGACCCCGCGACCGGCAAGGTCCTCGCGATGTACGGCGGCATCGACTACACGAAGCAGTACGTCAACAACGCCACGCGCCGCGACTACCAAGTCGGCTCCACGTTCAAGCCGTTCGTCCTCACCTCGGCCGTGGAGAACGCCTCCACCACCCAGGACGGCCGCACCATCACCCCGAACACCGTCTACGACGGCACCAACGCACGCCCCGTACAGGGCTGGAGCGGCGGCTACTACGCCCCCGAGAACGAGGACAAGGTCGACTACGGCCCCATCACCGTCCGCACCGCCACCGACAAGTCCGTCAACGCGGTCTACGCGCAGATGGCCGTCGATGTCGGCTCCGACAAGGTCAAGCAGACCGCAATCGCCCTCGGCCTCCCCAAGAACACCCCCGACCTGACCGAGTCCCCCTCGATCGCGCTCGGCCCGGCCACGGCCAGCGTCCTCGACATGACCGAGGCGTACGCGACCCTCGCCAATCACGGCAGGCGCGCCACGTACACGATCGTCGCCGAAGTCACCAAGGACGGCGAGAGCGTCGACCTGCCCGAGCAGACCACCAGGCGCGCCGTCACCCGCGAGTCCGCCGACACGACCACGTCCGTCCTGCAGAGCGTCGTCGAGGGCGGCACCGGCACCGCCGCCCTCGCCGCGGACCGGCCCGCCGCCGGCAAGACCGGCACCGCAGAGGAGGACACGGCGGCCTGGTTCGCGGGCTACACCCCCGACCTCGCCACCGTCGTCGCCGTCATGGGCCAGAACCCCGACACCGGCGCCCACACCCCGCTCTACGGGGCGCTGGGTCTGCCGCGCGTCAACGGCGGCGGCTTCCCGGCGCAGATCTGGGCCCAGTTCACCAAGGCCGCGCTCATGGGCAGCTCCGCCAAGGACTTCGACCTGGACCTGGAGTCCGGCGCCGAACAGCCCGAGATCCCCTCGGCCGCACCCGACGAACCGTCCACCGAACCGACCACCGGCGAGCCCTCCAGCGAGCCCCCGTCCGAACCGGCGTCGTCCGGCCCCCCGACCGCACCGTCCACACCGGCGGAGCCCACCTTCGCGACTCCGTCGGAGGAACCGAACCCACCGTCAGGACCGGTGAACGAACTGTTCGGCGACTCGGACTCCACCCGCGACTCCGACTACCACTACGACTACGACGAGTGACAGTGCCCCTCAGCGGCCCGACGCCTAGTGACCCGATGTCGCCTTGAGACCCACGATCGCGACGATCAGCAGCACGATGAAGAAGATCCGCGCGGCCGTCGCCGGCTCCCCGAGCGCCAGCATGCCGACGACGGCCGCACCGGCCGCACCGATGCCCACCCATACGCCGTAAGCCGTACCGATCGGCAGGGTCTTGGCGGCGTAGGAGAGCATCACCATGCTGGCGACGATGCCCGCGCCGGTGAACACGCTCGGCCACAGCCGGGTGAACCCGTCCGTGAACTTCATGCCGATCGACCAGCCGACCTCGAGAAATCCGGCGATCACGATAAGAACCCAGGCCATGACAGGCACCTCCGTCAGTTGGATCAACAGGGGTGCGTCGTCTTTGCGATACCCGGTACGGCGCGTCTCGTCGGGGTCCCCCAAAGGTAGCAAAGAGCGTGCAAAAGGGCTGGTGACAACGGTCACCAGCCCTTGAGCGACGCAATGAGTACGAGCCGCGCGGGTCTAGAGGTACAGGCCCGTCGAATCCTGGGAACCCTCGAACCGGTCGGCGGCCACCGCGTGCAGATCGCGCTCACGCATCAGCACGTACGCGACACCCCGCACCTCGACCTCGGCCAGGTCCTCCGGGTCGTACAGCACCCGGTCGCCCGGCTCCACCGTCCGCACGTTCTGCCCGACGGCCACCACGACGGCCCAGGCCAGACGCCGCCCGACCGCCGCGGTCGCCGGAATCAGGATCCCGCCGCCGCTGCGCCGCTCGCCCTCGGCGGTGTCCTGCCGTACGAGCACACGGTCGTGCAGCATGCGGATGGGCAACTTGTCGTGCTGGGTGCTGTGCTTCTCGCTGTTGGCGCTCACGCCCCGAACCTACCTGCCGCGGCCGCGCCCGTACGCAGGAAGGGTCAGCGCTTGCGGCGCCGCGCGGTCACGGCGAGCAGCCCCACGAGACCGGCCACGGCGAGAGCCACGGGCACGATGCGCTCCACACGCGGCGCACCCTCCTCGGAGACGAACTGCGCCTTCACGTCCGACACCAGCCGGTTCGCGCCCACATAGGCCCGCCCGACGGAGTGGTCGACACTCGACACGAACTTGGCCTTCGCGTCACCGACGATCGTCTTCGGGTGCACCCGCACCCCGATCTCGTCGAGAGTCTCGGCCAGCGCCTCGCGACGGCGCTTTATGTCCGCCTCGATCTGCGCCGGGGTCCGCGCATCCGACGTTCTCGACGTGTCCGACACCGCGCTGCCTCCGTGGTCGCTGTTATGGCACTGGTCGTGGACAGTCTGTCAGCTCGGCGGCCACCGCACCCCACGGCACCCCCATTACGCTCGGGTCCCGTACCCGTATCCCGTACGAGGAGTCCCACCATGAGCGAGCGACTGACGACCGGCGACACCGCCCCCGCCTTCACGCTGCCCGACGCGGACGGCAACGAGGTCTCCCTCGCCGACCACAAGGGCCGCAAGACCATCGTCTACTTCTACCCGGCCGCCCTCACCCCCGGCTGCACCAAGCAGGCCTGCGACTTCACGGACAACCTCGACGTCCTCGCGGGCGCGGGCTACGACGTGATCGGCATTTCCCCGGACAAGCCGGAGAAGCTCGCGAAGTTCCGCGAGAAGGAAAACCTCAAGGTCACGCTCCTCGGCGACCCCTCGAAGGAGACCCTCGTGGCCTACGGCGCGTACGGCGAGAAGAAGCTCTACGGCAAAACGGTGACGGGCGTGATCCGCTCCACGATCGTCGTGGACGAGGACGGCAAGGTCGAGCGCGCCCTCTACAACGTGAAGGCCACCGGCCACGTAGCGAAGATCATCAAGGACCTCGGAATCTGACCCGCCGACCGCGGAACCGGTGGAGTCCCAGGCCCGCGCACCGAAGTTCTGACCCCCAGCTCCCCGAACGGCCCGCCCGCCGCCTTGCCGGCACGGAGCGGGCCGTTCCGCATTTCGTGCGTGCCGATCCGATTTCGGTTCGTTAGCCCGTACTAGAGCGCGAACTGATGACTCCGCAGGGAGCTGCTCCGCGCGGGCGGGACGATCTGCGCCCCCTGTGCCCGAACTGTCATGCATTGACTAGAACTTGATGCCGACGCAACACGCGCGCTCCCGCGCCGAGCAGCGCCGCCGTACACTGACGGGGCGGATCTCGCCGGGAAGGCGAGATGTCCGTTATGTTGCGGTCGTGGTGGAATCTGGCAGTCACGTCGGGTTTAGGTCCCGGTGGGAGAAATCCCGTGAGGGTTCGAATCCCTCCGACCGCACACAAAAGGGCGCTCCCCGGTGGGGAGCGCCCTTCGTTCGCTGTCAGCCGGGCTCAGCCCAGCAGCTCCTTCACCACCGGCACCAGTGCCCGAAACGCCTCCCCTCGATGCGAGATCGCGTTCTTCTCGTCCGGGGTCAGCTCGGCACAGGTCCGCGTCTCCCCCTCCGGCTGCAGGATCGGGTCGTAGCCGAAGCCGTTCGTGCCCGCGGGGGCGTGGCGCAGGGTGCCACGCAATTGGCCCTCGACCACGCGCTCCGTACCGTCCGGCAGGGCCAGTGCCGCGGCGCAGGCGAAGTGGGCCCCCCGGTGGACGTCGTCGTCGATGTCGCCGAGCTGGGCGAGGAGGAGGTCGAGGTTGGCCTTGTCCTCGCCGTGGCGGCCGGCCCAGCGGGCGGAGAAGATGCCGGGCGCTCCGCCGAGTACGTCGACGCACAGGCCCGAGTCGTCGGCGACGGCGGGCAGGCCGGTGGCCTTGGCGAGGGCGTGGGCCTTGAGGAGGGCGTTCTCGGCGAAGGTGACGCCGGTCTCCCTGACGTCGGGGATGTCGGGGTAGGCGTCCGCGCCGACGAGGTCGTGGGGCAGGCCTGCGTCGGCGAGGATCGCCCTGAGCTCGGTGATCTTGCCGGCGTTGCGGGTGGCGAGGATGAGGCGGGTCATGGAGACCAGTATCGCGGCCGGCGCTGGCGCACTACGGCGGGTGCTACGGCGTGCAGACCTTGGTCAGTTCGCCGGCGGCGTCGGTGACCGGGGTGATGTCCGGGGTCTCGTCGCCGTTCTTGATGGCCGTACGGACGTTGCCCACGGCCTTGTTGAGGTCGTCGACGGCCTTGGAGACGTCGGCGTTGTCCGTCTTGTCGCCGATCTTGTCGAGGTTCTTGTCGATGGAGTTCAGCGCTTCGTCGGCCTGGCCGGGGTCGTTCGCGGCGTTCTCGACGGCCTGCTGGAGGTCGGTGACGCTGTCGGCGATGGAGTCGGCGGTCTGGACGCAGTCGAGCGCCTTGTCGACCGCGCTGCAGCCGGTGGCGGCCGGTACGGCGATGAGTGCCGCGGTGGCGGCTATGACGGCGATGCGGCGACGGTTGCGTGGGCGCGCGGCCATGGAACGGTCCTCCCCTGTGTGCGGAACGGGCATACGGCGAGATGCCGTACACCCGTCCGTAGTGACGCGGTTGGCGTCTTTCGGGTTGCCACCCTACTTGGCGTGCTCTTTACCTTTCGAGGGTGGCCTCGAGTGCCGCGCGCTGGGCGGTGGCGAGGTCGGCGCAGCCCGAAACGGCAAGGTCGAGAAGGGAGTTGAGTTCGTCGCGGGCGAACGGCTCGGCCTCGGCGGTGCCCTGGACCTCGACGAAGCGGCCGTCGCCGGTGCAGACGACGTTCATGTCGGTGTCGGCGCGTACGTCTTCCTCGTAGCAGAGGTCGAGGAGGGGGATGCCGCCGACGATGCCGACGGAGACGGCGGAGACGGTGCCGGTGAGGGGCTGGCGGCCGGCCTTGATGAGCTTCTTGCCCTGGGCCCAGGTGATGGCGTCGGCGAGGGCGACGTAGGCGCCGGTGATGGCGGCGGTGCGGGTGCCGCCGTCGGCCTGGAGGACGTCGCAGTCGAGGACGATGGTGTTCTCGCCGAGGGCCTTGTAGTCGATGACGGCGCGCAGCGAGCGGCCGATGAGGCGGCTGATTTCGTGGGTGCGGCCGCCGATCTTGCCGCGGACGGATTCGCGGTCGCCGCGGGTGTTGGTGGCGCGCGGGAGCATCGAGTACTCGGCGGTGACCCAGCCTTCGCCGCTGCCCTTGCGCCAGCGGGGGACGCCCTCGGTGACGGAGGCGGTGCAGAAGACCTTGGTGTCGCCGAAGGAGATGAGGACGGAGCCTTCTGCGTGCTTGCTCCACCCTCGTTCGATGGTGATGGGGCGGAGCTGTTCGGGGGTGCGGCCGTCGATGCGAGACATGGGGGGAGCCTAGCGAAAACGTCGAAGGCCCCGTTCCGGGTGTCCGGTGAGGGGCCTTCTTCGTGCGTGCCCGATCCAGCCGGGAGACTCTAGGCGGGTTGCCGGGCGCTCACATCATGTCTTCGATCTCGCCGGCGATCGGGTCGGCGTCGGTGCCGATGACGACCTGGATGGCGGTGCCCATCTTGACGACGCCGTGGGCGCCGGCGGCCTTCAGGGCGGCCTCGTCGACCTTGCTGGGGTCGATGACCTCGGTGCGCAGGCGGGTGATGCAGCCCTCGACCTCTTCGATGTTGTCGAGCCCGCCGAGCCCGGCGACGATCTTCTCAGCCTTGGTGGCCATGTGGTTCTCCCTGACTTCTCTCTTGGCCCGCCATGGGCCCGCTTTGTCACGGTAACCCACGGTTGGCCCATCTTCACGAGCGGTCATGCAACCCGTGACGAATGATGACGATCACGGCGTCATGCCCTCACAGGACGGCGCCGACCGACCCGTCCCTCAACTGGTCTACACCAGTTTCCCACGACCGCCAAACGTACCGCCCCTGCGCCTTGTTCCGGGAGGACGCCCATGAGCGCCGACAGCGCGGCCGTCTACAAACCCAGCCCTTGGAACAACCTCTTCCAGGGTCTGCAGAAGATGGGTCGCAGTCTCCAACTCCCCATCGCCGTACTGCCGGCGGCCGGCATCCTCAACCGGCTCGGCCAGCCGGACGTCTTCGGTGACCAGGGTCTGGGGTGGACCGATGTCTCCAAGGTGATGGTCGGCGCCGGTTCCGCCCTGCTGGACGGCGCGCTCGGCCTCCCCCTTCTCTTCTGTGTCGGTGTGGCCATCGGCATGGCCAAGAAGGCGGACGGCTCGACGGCGCTCGCGGCGGTCGTCGGCTTCCTCGTCTACTACAACGTGCTGCACCAGTTCCCCGTGGACTGCGGGCCCGGCTCGAAGGCGGTCGTCACTGGTTGCGCGGGGCCGGACGGCACGGTCGTGGCGTTCGGCTACCAGAACCCGGGTGTCTTCGGCGGCATCGTCATGGGTCTGCTCGCCGCGTTCTTCTGGCAGCGCTTCCACCGCACGAAGCTGGTCGACTGGCTCGGCTTCTTCAACGGCCGCCGCCTCGTCCCGATCATCATGGCCTTCGTCGCCATCGCCGTCGCCGCGATCTGCCTGTGGATCTGGCCGCCGATCGGTGACGCCCTGGAGAGCTTCAGCGACTGGCTCGTGGGCCTGGACTGGATCGGCTCCGGCATCTTCGGCATGGCCAACCGCGCACTGCTGGTGGTCGGCCTGCACCAGTTCCTGAACGTGCCCATCTGGTTCCAGTTCGGCACGTACACGAAGCCGGACGGCACGCAGGTCCACGGCGACATCAACATGTTCCTGGCGGGTGACCCGAACGCGGGCCAGTTCACCTCGGGCTTCTTCCCGATCATGATGTTCGCGCTGCCGGCCGCGTGCCTGGCGATCACCCACTGCGCGCGCCCGGAGCGCCGTAAGGTGGTCGGCGGTCTGATGCTCTCGGTCGCCCTGACCTCGACCATCACCGGCATCACCGAGCCGATCGAGTACTCGTTCCTCTTCGTGGCTCCGGCGCTCTACGTGATCCACGTGTTCCTCACCGGCGTATCGATGGCGGTGACGTGGGCGCTCGGTGTGCACGACGGCTTCAGCTTCTCGGCGGGTCTGATCGACTACGTCATCAACTGGAGCCTGGCGACCAAGCCTTGGCTGATCGTCCCGATCGGACTGGCCTTCGCGGCGGTCTACTACGCGATCTTCAGATTCGCGATCACCAAGTTCGACCTGAAGACACCCGGGCGCGAGCCCGAGGACCAGGTCGAGGACGTCACGAAGGCCTGACCCCGCCCCCTCCGAGCCTCAAGCCCCAACAGCCCCCGGACCTCCTGGTCCGGGGGTTTTGTTCCGCGCTGTCGCATATGACTGAGCGCACAAGGATCCCGGGAAGGAGCGGGTTCCTTATACGACCTTCACCGTGCTACAACAGGTCTACACCACTGAGTGGTGTAGACCACGCGGCCGCAGAGCCGGGTTTCCGAGACGCCGCCGTCCCCACCTGTCCCCCGGGCGGCGCCTTGCCTACTGGAGGAAGTTGTGACCACGGCCAGTGCCGCCCCCGCGGCCGCCAAGAAGAAGGGCGCGGGCGCGATGGCTGTCATGCAGCGCATCGGCCGCAGCCTCATGCTGCCGGTCGCGGTGCTGCCCGCCGCCGCGCTCCTGGTCCGGTTCGGGCAGCCCGACATGCTCGGCAAGGACTCGTTCCCCACCTTCATCACCAAGCTGGCGTCGTACATGTCGGCGGGCGGCGGTGCGCTGCTCGACAACATGCCGCTGCTGTTCTGCGTCGGTATCGCCATCGGCTTCGCCAAGAAGTCCGACGGCTCCACCGCGCTCGCGGCCGTCACCGGCTACCTGGTCTTCCAGAAGGTGCTCGCCACCTTCACGGACAGCAACCTGCCGAAGGTCGCCGCCGTCGTCGACGGCAAGATCGTCATGAACGAGGCGCCGGTCAACGCCGGTGTGCTCGGCGGTGTCGTCATGGGCGTCGTCGTGGCGCTGCTCTACCAGAAGTTCTACCGGACCAAGCTGCCCGACTGGGCGGGCTTCTTCGGCGGCCGCCGCCTCGTCCCGATCCTCTCCGCCTTCGCGGGCCTGGTCATCGGCATCGTCTTCGGTCTCATCTGGCCCGTGCTCGGCACCGGCCTGCACAACTTCGGTGAGTGGCTGGTCGGCTCGGGCGCGGTCGGCGCCGGCATCTTCGGTGTCGCCAACCGTGCGCTGATCCCGATCGGCATGCACCACCTGCTCAACTCGTTCCCGTGGTTCCAGGCCGGTACGTACGAGGGCAAGAGCGGCGACATCGCGCGCTTCCTCCAGGGCGACCCGAGCGCCGGCCAGTTCATGACCGGCTTCTTCCCAATCATGATGTTCGCCCTCCCGGCGGCCTGCCTCGCGATCGTCCACTGCGCCCGTCCCGAGCGCCGCAAGGTCGTCGGCGGCATGATGTTCTCGCTCGCGGCCACCGCGTTCGTCACCGGCGTGACCGAGCCGATCGAATTCACGTTCATGTTCATCGCCCCGGCCCTGTACGCGATCCACGCGGTGCTCACCGGTGTCTCGATGGCGCTGACCTGGGCGCTCGGCATGAAGGACGGCTTCGGCTTCTCCGCCGGCGCGGTCGACTACTTCCTCAACCTCGGTATCGCGACCAACCCGTTGGGGCTCGCGCTGGTCGGCCTCTGCTTCGCGGTGGTCTACTACGTGATCTTCCGGTTCGCGATCACCAAGTTCAACATTCCTACGCCGGGCCGTGAGTCCGACGAGGAACTGGCTGAACTCCTCAAGGCCGAGAGCAAGTAGGCCCCGGCCCCCGCACGACGACGAAGGCCCCCGGAACCGATGCGGTTCCGGGGGCCTTCGTCATGCCGGGCTCAGATCTCGTACACCCGCCCGGGCACGGCCAGTTCGGCCGGTCCGGCGTACACGGCGCGGGCGTCCGCGAGGTTGGCCTGGGGGTCCGTCCACGGCGGGATGTGGGTGAGGACGAGGCGGCGGGCGCCGGCCCGGGCCGCGGACGCGCCCGCCTCGCGGCCGTTGAGGTGGAGGTCGGGGATGTTCTCCTTGCCGTGCGTGAACGCCGCCTCGCACAGGAACAGGTCGCTGTCCGCGGCGAGTTCGTCGAGCGCGGCGCACGCGCCCGTGTCCCCGGAGTACGTGAGTGACCTGCCGCCGTGCTCGACGCGGATGCCGTACGCCTCGACGGGGTGGCACACCCTCTCCGTGCGCACGGTGAACGGGCCGATCTCGTGCCGGCCCGGCTTCACGGTGTGGAAGTCGAAGACCTCGCTCATCGAGGAGGCGGAGGGCGTGTCCGCGTACGCCGTGGTGAGGCGCTGCTCCGTGCCCTCGGGGCCGTAGACCGGGATCGGGGCGCAGCGGCCGCCGTCGTGGCGGTAGTAGCGCGCCACGAAGTAGCCGCACATGTCGATGCAGTGGTCGGCGTGCAGATGGCTGAGGAAGATCGCGTCGAGGTCGTAGAGACCGCAGTGGCGCTGCAGCTCGCCCAGGGCGCCGTTGCCCATGTCGAGTAGCAGCCGGAAGCCGTCGGCCTCGACGAGGTAGCTCGAGCAGGCCGAATCCGCGGACGGGAACGACCCCGAGCAACCGACGACGGTGAGCTTCATAAGAGCCGGAACCTCCGCGCTGGCAGTCAGAGAGCGGGATGGGAGCAGAAGGAAGAGGGGGCGAGCGGTCCGTCGAGCGTAAGGCGCAAAAGGGCCGGTCGCTCCTCCGTCGTGGGCCGTTGTGGGAGAACTCACCTGTGCTGTCACCGGTTCGGGGGGCGTGCGTCCGGTGCGGCGTCGCGCCGGTGCCACCGGTACCGTCTTCCGTATGGACACGTCATGGTGGCTCGCGCTCGCCGCGGTGCTGCTGCTCGCGCTCGTCGCGACGCTCGTCGACGGGTGGGGGCGCGGGCACCGTCGTCGGCCCGGCGGCCGGACCCGCCCGCCGCGGGGGCCGCGCGGACCGGGTGCGCGGCCGCAGCCGGGCGAGATCTGGTGGGCGCAGGTGCCGTACGAGGACGGGCCGGGCGACAAAGACCGGCCGTGCCTCGTGCTGGCGGTGCGCCGGCGGCGGGCGCGCGTTGCGAAGATCACCAGCAAGTACCACGACGAACGGGCCGGAGTGATCGCGCTGCCGCCCGGGACGGTGGGGGACGCGCAGGGCAGGCCGAGCTTCCTGGAGACGGATGAGCTCCGCGAGGTTCCCGTGGGTGACTTCCGGCGCAGGGCCGGGGTGCTGGACCCGGCGGTGTGGGACCAGGTCCGGCATCTGGCGGGGTGACGTGGGAGCCGGCTGACGCGAGAGCGGGCTTACGTGACAGCCGGCTTACGTGACAGCGGCTTACGCAGGAGCGGGCCTACCGGAAAACGGGCTTACGCAGAAGCGGGCCTACGTGACAGCGGCTTACGCAGGAGCGGGCCTACCGGAAAACGGGCTTACGCAGGAGCGAGCTCACGTGAGAGCGGGGGCCGGGCCGTATTGCTGCCGGCCCGGCCCCCGCTTCTACGATTCGTGCTCACGCCCAGAGCTGGCCGTGCAGCGTCTCGATCGCTTCTTCCGTCGTGGCCGCCGTGTAGACGCCGGTCGACAGGTACTTCCAGCCGCCGTCGGCGACCACGAAGACGATGTCGGCGGACTCCCCGGCCGCGACCGCCTTGCGGCCGACGCCGATCGCCGCGTGCAGGGCCGCTCCGGTGGAGACGCCCGCGAAGATGCCCTCCTGCTGGAGGAGTTCACGTGTGCGGGTCACCGCGTCGGCGGAGCCGACCGAGAAACGGGTGGTCAGGACGGAGGCGTCGTACAGCTCGGGGACGAAGCCCTCGTCGAGGTTGCGCAGGCCGTAGACCAGGTCGTCGTAGCGCGGCTCCGCGGCGACGATCTTGACGTCCGGCTTCTGTTCGCGCAGGTAGCGGCCGACGCCCATGAGGGTGCCCGTCGTGCCGAGGCCCGCCACGAAGTGGGTGACGGACGGCAGGTCGGCGAGGATCTCGGGGCCGGTCGTCGCGTAGTGGGCGCCCGCGTTGTCCGGGTTGCCGTACTGGTAGAGCATCACCCAGGCCGGGTGCTGCGCGCTCAGTTCCTTGGCCATGCGGACGGCGGTGTTGGAGCCGCCCGCCGCGGGCGACGGGATGATCTCGGCGCCCCACATCGCGAGCAGGTCCCTGCGCTCCTGCGAGGTGTTCTCCGGCATGACGCACACCATGCGGTAGCCCTTGAGGCGGGCCGCCATGGCGAGCGAGATGCCGGTGTTGCCCGAGGTCGGCTCGAGGATGGTGCAGCCGGGGGTGAGCCGGCCGTCCTTCTCGGCCTGCTCGATCATGTGGAGCGCGGGGCGGTCCTTGACCGAGCCCGTCGGGTTGCGGTCCTCGAGCTTCGCCCAGATCCGTACGTCCTCGGACGGCGAGAGCCGCGGCAGCCGCACCAGGGGCGTGTTGCCGACCGCGGCGAGCGGGGAGTCGTACCGCATCCCGATCAGGCCATGCCGCCGGCCACGGCCGGCAGGATCGTGACGTTGTCGCCGTCGGCGAGCTTGGTGGTGATGCCGTCGAGGAAGCGGACGTCCTCGTCGTTCAGGTAGACGTTCACGAAGCGGCGCAGCTGCTCACCGTCCACGATGCGGGCCTGGATGCCCGTGTGGCGGGTCTCGAGGTCGGCGAAGAGCTCGGCGAGAGTGTCCCCGCTGCCCTCGACGGACTTCTGGCCGTCGGTGTAGGTGCGGAGGATGGTCGGGATGCGGACCTCGATGGCCATGGCTGAGGGCTCCTGTCGGAAGGAAGTCAGGTTGGTGTTCGCGCGGCGGCGCGGGGCAATGCCTGGGTGTACGGGGTCGTCGTACGCGGGTGCGGCGCCGCGGCTCACGGCCGTACGGCGAATCGGTTCAGCGCGTACAGATGGCGCTGGCGAGGCGGCACAGGTCGACGTGAAGGCGCGCCACGAGCAGCATGCCCGGCGTCTTGTCGCTCACGTCGTGAAGAACCATGGGGTCATCGTATCGATTCCCGGCCGGGACCCCGGAGTGTGATCTCACCATGTGGTCGATATCCGTCCGAAGGTTGGGACACATCCGCGATTGCGGGCCATTGCTACGGGGTGACCTCGACCTCTTCCTCGGTCACGACGCCCTCGACGATCCGGAAGGAGCGGAACTGGAAGGGGCCCGCGTCGTCGGTGTCCGCGGTGGAGACGAGGACGTAGTGGGCGCCCGGCTCGTTCGCGTAGGTGATGTCGGTGCGGGAGGGGTGGGCCTCGGTCGCGGTGTGCGAGTGGTAGATGATCACGGGCTCCTCGTCCCGGTCGTCCATCTCGCGGTACAGCTTCAGCAGGTCACCCGAGTCGAACTCGTAGAACGTGGGCGAGCGGGCGGCGTTGAGCATCGGGATGAAGCGCTCGGGCCTGCCGGTGCCCACCGGTCCCGCGACGACGCCGCACGCCTCGTCGGGGTGGTCGGCGCGCGCGTGGGCCACGATCTGGTCGTAGAGGGCCTGGGTCAGGGTCAGCATGGGGCTCAGGATAGACAGACGGGCCCTTCCGTACCGGAGTGCGGTACGGAAGGGCCCGGATGCTGAGACCGGGGGGGTCGCCCCGGAACTGCTTGGACTGCTTGGACTGCGTGGACTACTTGGACTGCTTGGACTGCGTGGACTGCTCGGACTGCTTGCGCTTCGCGAACGCCGCGCTCTGCGGGTTGCGGCTGCGCAGGACGACATACGCGATGCCGAGGATGACGGCCCACAGCGGCGCGCAGTAGAGCGAGACGCGGGCGTCCTTGTCGATGCCCATCATCACGATCACCATGCCGATGAAGGCGAGCGCGCCGATGCTGGGGATGATGCCGCCGGGGGCCTTGAAGGAGGACTGGGGCAGTTCGCCGCGGTCGGCCTTGATGCGGTAGCGGATCTGGCAGATCAGGATGACGATCCAGGCCCACATGCCGGAGATGGTGGCGAAGGAGACGACGTAGTTGAACGCCTCGCCGGGCCACTGGTAGTTGATCCAGACGCCCACCAGCATCATCGCGGCGGAGACCGTCGTGCCGATGAGGGGCGTGCCGGACTTGGTCAGCTTGGTGAAGAACTTCGGGCCCTGGCCGTTGAGTGCGAGGTCACGCAGCATGCGGCCGGTCGAGTACATGCCGGAGTTGCAGGACGACAGGGCCGCGGTCAGGACGACGAAGTTGACGATGGCAGCGCCGACGCCGAGGCCCATCTTCTCGAAGGCCTCGACGAACGGGGAGACGCCCGGCTGGAAGCTCGTCCACGGCACGACCGACAGGATCATGATCAGCGCGCCGACGTAGAAGACGGCGATGCGCCACGGCACGGTGTTGATGGCCTTGGGCAGGACGGTCTTCGGGTCCTTGGACTCGCCCGCGGTGACGCCGACCAGCTCGACGGCAAGGAACGCGAACATGACCATCTGGAGGGTCATGAGGGTGGAGCCGATGCCGTGCGGGAAGAAGCCGCCGTCGGACCACAGGTGCGTGACGGAGGCGGTGTCGCCCGCGTCGGAGAAGCCGATCGTGAGGATGCCGGCGCAGATGAGGATCATGCCGACGATCGCGGTGACCTTCACCATCGAGAACCAGAACTCCAGCTCACCGAAGAGCTTCACGGAGATCAGGTTCACGGCGTAGAGGATGAGGGTGAAGACGAGGGCGGTGAGCCACTGCGGAACGCTGTCGTGGGTCCAGTACTTCATGTACTGGGCGGCCGCGGTGACCTCGGTGATGCCGGTGACGACCCAGAAGAGCCAGTACGTCCAGCCGGTCACGAAGCCCGCGAAGGGGCCGATGAACTCACGTGCGTACTCCGAGAAGGAGCCCGAGACGGGGCGGTACATGAGGAGCTCGCCGAGCGCCCGCATGATGAAGAAGATGACGAGGCCCGCGATGGCGTACGCGAGGATCAGGCTGGGGCCCGCCTTCGAGATGCCCTTGCCCGCGCCGAGGAAGAGGCCGGTCCCGATGGCGCCGCCGATGGCGATCATCTGGATCTGCCGGGCACCGAGTCCGCGCTGGTAACCCTCGCCCTCACCGGACTCACCGGGGGCCTGCACGGCCTCATTGCCGTCGTGTTGCTTGCCGACCTGCACTGAGGTCATGGTGTTGCGCCTTTCTCCATGCCGATCCGTGCCGCTGCGGCTCGGATCGACTGTGACGATCCTCGGGGTCTGGGCCCCTGGATGGATGGAGCTGTGCCTACCGGCGGTCTGCCGGTCGGGGCGCACCCGACGGGACAGGGGTGGCGTCCGTCGGGCGGTCGTGAAGATTTATCACGGCGGCAACACTGATCGAGAAAGGCGCGTGTGGCACACACCACTGGAAAAACCGGACAAAAAACCCCTCGTGCGGCATACAAGACCGCTCGAGTAACAGGATCGTTATCCGGAATTGAGCAACCGCTGAGCGAACGCGCTTACATACGGACTCTTGGAGTCCGCTCGATATGTCCCGACAGGTCAGGGCATAAGGGTTTCGACCAGAGTCTCCTGGAGCCCGCCCAGCCACAGGTACGCCATCACCATCGGCTTGCGCGGGTCCTCGTCGGGGAGCCGGTAGAGGAGATCCGTGTCCTCCTCGTCGGTGATGTCGAGGCGGGTGCCGATCGCGAGGCGCAGATCGTTGAGCGCGCGCATCCAGCGCAGGGACTCCTCGGGCGAGAGCTTGAGGACCGCTCCCCCCTCACCGGCGGACGTCAGCGCGTCCAGCGAGCGGATCACCGCGAGCGCGTCCTCGCGCTTGCCGGCCCGCAGGTCGTTCTCGGTGAAGCGCCTGAACTCGGCGGAGTGCGCGCGCTGTTCGTCCGCCTTGTCCACCGTCGCCTCCTCTTTGCCCGGGCCGCCGTAGGCGTCGGGGAAGAGGCGCTGGAGCACCGGGTCGGACGGCGGCTCGCTCGGGCCCTCCGCGAAGAGCTCGGCGAGCGGGTCGTCGGACGCGTCCCCGCCGGGCCCGGGGCCGATCAGCTCCAGGAGCTGGACCGCGAGGGAGCGGATGATCGAGATCTCGACCTCGTCGAGCGCGACGGCAGCGCCGCCGCCGGGAATCGGTTCGAAGTGTCCTGGCATCAGGTGCGTCGCTACTCCGTCGCTGCTTGCGTGCGCTACTTGCGGTCCTGCTGAAGGGTGGCCCACAGACCGTAGCCGTGCATGGCCTGCACGTCGCGTTCCATCTCCTCGCGGGACCCGGTGGAGACGACCGCACGGCCCTTCTGGTGCACGTCGAGCATCAGTTTGGTGGCCTTGTCCTTCGAGTACCCGAAGTACGACTGGAAGACATACGTCACGTAACTCATGAGGTTGACCGGGTCGTTGTGTACGAGCGTGATCCAGGGAACGTCCGGCTCGGGCACGGCGAAGGTCTCCTCCGCCGACTCGGTGCGTTCGATCTCTAGGGGTGCAGGAGCCGTCACACAGCCCATGCTGCCACTAGGGGGCGGCGACCGCACAAATGGGCCACGGAAATCGTCACACTGACGCTAATTGGGGGTAGCATCCCGGATATGAACACAGCGGACCTTGGCCTGCCGGTGGATGTTCCGTCGACAGCGCTCTTCACCGATCACTACGAGCTCACGATGCTCCAGGCCGCGCTCAAGGCGGGCACGGCCGACCGGCGCTCGGTCTTCGAGGTCTTCACGCGCAGGCTGCCCGAGGGCCGCCGCTACGGCGTCGTGGCAGGCACCGGCCGGGTGCTGGACGCCGTCGAGAACTTCCGGTTCGACGCCGGCGAACTGCGCTTCCTGCGCGAGCGCGGCATCGTCGACGAACGGACCCTCGAATGGCTGGCCACCTACCGCTTCAGCGGTGACATCTGGGGCTACCCCGAGGGCGAGGTGTACTTCCCCGGCTCCCCCATCCTGCGGGTCGAGGGCTCCTTCGCGGAGTGCGTCCTCCTGGAGACGGTGATCCTCTCCATCCTCAACCACGACTCGGCGATCGCCGCCGCCGCCTCCCGCATGGCCTCCGCCGCGGGCGACCGGCCACTGATCGAGATGGGCGCGCGCCGCACGCACGAGCTGGCCGCCGTCGCCGCCTCCCGCGCCGCGTATGTGGGCGGCTTCGCCACCACGTCGGACCTCGCGGCCGGGTTCCGGTACGGGATCCCGACCGTCGGCACGTCCGCGCACGCCTTCACGCTGCTGCACGACACCGAGCGCGACGCGTTCCGCGCGCAGGTCGACTCCCTCGGCGAGGGCACGACCCTGCTCGTGGACACGTACGACGTCACGGAGGCCGTGCGCCTCGCCGTGGAGATCGCCGGGCCCGGGCTCGGCGCCGTGCGCATCGACTCCGGAGACCTGCTGCTCGTCGCGCACCGTGTGCGCGGGCAGCTCGACGAGCTCGGCGCCACCGAGACGAAGATCGTCGTCACCTCCGACCTCGACGAGTACGCCATCGCCTCGCTCGCGGCCGCGCCCGTGGACGCGTACGGAGTGGGAACACAGCTGGTCACCGGCTCGGGGCACCCGACGTGCTCGATGGTCTACAAGATCGTCGCGCGCGCCGAGTCCACCGATCCGAAGGCGCCGCTGCTGCCCGTGGCGAAGAAGTCCATGGGCGCGAAGACATCCGTGGGCGGCCGCAAGTGGGCCGCGCGGCGACGCGACGAACAGGGGGTCGCCGAGGCCGAGGTGCTCGGCACGGGTCCCGTCCCGGCCGACCTCGTCGACCGACAGCTCCTGGTCGAGCTGGTCAAGGGCGGCACGGTCGTCGCGCGCGAGCCGCTGGACGCGGTGCGCGAGCGGCACATCGAGGCGCTCGGCGGGCTGCCGCTCTCGGCGACGCAGCTGTCGCGCGGGGAAGCGGTGATCCCTACGGAGTATCTGGTGAACACGCCCGTTTAACGGTCAAATGCCCTCTCCCGCAACGCACTTCGAGTCTCTACGCTCGAAGTCTCCCAGCAGAAGGACACCTCCTATGCGCCGCGCCTTGATCGTCGTAGATGTGCAGAACGACTTCTGTGAGGGCGGCAGCCTCGCGGTGGCGGGCGGGGCCGATGTGGCCGCGGCCGTCACCGAGCTGATCGGGCAGGCGCCCGCCGGGTACCGGCACGTCGTGGCCACCCGCGATCACCACATCGCGCCCGGTGACCACTTCTCCGAGTCCCCGGACTACGTCCACTCCTGGCCCGCGCACTGCGTGGCAGGCACGGAGGGCGTCGGGTTCCACCCGAACTTCGCGCCCGTCGTCGCGTCCGGCGCGATCGACGCCGTCTTCGACAAGGGGGCGTACGCGGCCGCGTACAGCGGGTTCGAGGGGCTCGACGAGAACGGGGTGTCCTTGGCGGACTGGCTCCGGGCTCGGGGGATCACCGAGGTGGATGTGGTCGGGATCGCTACGGATCACTGCGTTCGCGCCACCGCGCTGGATGCGGTGCGGGAGGGGTTCCGTGCTCAGGTGTTGCTTGATCTGACGGCGGGGGTTGCTGCGGGGACCACTGCGGCGGCGCTGGATGAGATGCGGGGCGCCGGGGTCGAGCTCAGCGGTAAGCCTGTCGTCTGAGCCTTTTTCTCCCCCAGCCCGCCCCTTCCCGAAGTCCTGGGGCTCTGCCCCAGACCCCGCTCCTCAAACGCCGGAGGGGCTGGATGGTGGAGGCCGCTTCTCAAACGCCGGAGGGGCTGGGTGCCGGGGTGGAGGCTGCGCTGGAGTAGCCGGCCCGGCCGGGCTGTCTCGGTCTCAGGAGGGCTCTGATCGGGTGCCAGAGCTCGCCCGCCGTGCAATGGGGGGCGGCTCGCCAGAGCAGGCCGTCCGGGTGGTGCAGGACCGCCGTGATCTCGTCGGGCGTGGGGGGCTCCGCGTTGCCCCTCAGGTAGATCGCCCGCAGGCCCAGGTTGCGCAGCCGGGTCAGGGCGCGGGCGCGGTTCGCCGCGTGCACCAGGACCCGTACCGCGCCGTCGTCCGGCGACGGGCTGGGCACGGTCAGCGCCACCACCACGGTGCCGTTCGGCAGCTTGCAGAACCCTCCTGCGGACATGACTGTCACACCCCCGTGAGACGTAGTGTCAATAAGGAACTCACAGGACGCACCTAAACACGATCGGCCGTCGCCCGCTAGAGGGCGACGGCCGATCATGCTCTGACCTGCGGCGATGTGGACTACTTCACCGAGGGGCCCACCTTCACCGTGATCGACGAGCCGTCGAGCGGCTGCCCGACGATCGAGATCCGGGTGTTGGTGTCAGTTGTCTGGACACTGCCGGTCGGGTTCTCCTTGTACCAGTACGTGCCCTTGTGGTCGTCGAAGACCGGGACGCCCGACTGTGCCGGGATCTTGGTCTCGACGCCGAGCCTGTGCAGCGAGAAGCCCTGGTTCCGGAACCAGCTGAACGCGGCGTCGTACGGCTGGATCTTGTTGGTGATGTTCTTGCCGTCGGCCCACTTGAGCGGCTTGGCGTGGGCGTCGACCGGCAGGATCAGGCCCTTGCCGGGGTGCTGGCCGACGTTGTTGTTGCGCTGCGAGGTGTCCCACTGCCAGATCATCAGGCCGGGACGGTACGAGTAGTGCTCGACCCAGTCGTTCTTCGCACCGCCGTCGCGCCAACCGAAGTTGTACGGACCGACCTTGAGGGTCTTGTCGTAGGAGACGTACTGGCGGTTCTCCGCGAGGTAGAACTGCGGGAAGTCGCCCGTCACGGAGGCGCCGACGCGCGAGAAGCCGCGCGCGGTCCAGCCGTTGTCGTCACCCTCGGCGTTGTCGGTGAACAGCGCCTGGCCGTCCGCCTTGACGGTGAGGTTGTCGGCGGTGAAGCCCATGCCGCCGGCGCCGCCGTCCGTCTTGTAGCGGAAGCGGACGCTGATCTTCTTGCCCGCGTAGGCGTCCAGCGGGAACACCAGGTGCTGGAACTTGCCGGAGACGCCGGTCAGGGCCGGCTTGTCGCCGCCGTCGCGCGGGATGGTGACGCCGTCGGCGGTGCCGTCGATCGTCTTCCAGCTGGCGCCGTCGTCCGTGGACACCTGCGTGTACAGGTAGTCGTAGTCCTTCTCGATGTCGTACCAGCCGTCGAGTTCGAGGGCCGCCTTCGACTTGCCGGTCAGATCGACCGGGCGCGTCAGGGTGTTGGAGAGGTCGTCACCGTAGTCCGACCACCACTGCTTCGCGCCCTCGGTGGGCTTCACGATGTCGGTGGTGACGTTCTTCTTCTCGGGCAGCTCGACGACGAGCGCCTGCTTGCGCTTGGTGTTGTACGCCGAAACACCCAGCGTGTGCGTCGACTTGGTCGCCGCCTTGGCCTTGTCGTAGTTGAGCCAGCCCAGCTGCAGCTTGTCCCAGGCGGTCATGTCGCCCGGCATGTCGCCGATGGAGTCCTTGCCGGTGCCGAGCCAGGAGCCGGCCGACATCAGGGACCAGAAGCCGACCGAGTTCTCGCCGCTGTACGTGGTGTCGTACAGGTCGGGCAGGCCCAGGTCGTGGCCGTACTCGTGGGCGAAGACGCCGAGGCCGCCGTTCTCCGGCTGCATCGTGTAGTCGCCGACCCAGATGCCGGTGTCGCCGACCGGGGCGCCGCCCGCCTTGAAGCCGGCCGGGCCCGTGTCGCCGTCGTCGCGGCCGTAGGCGTAACCGCGGTGCGCCCACAGGGAGTCGCCGCCCTGCGCGCCGCCGCCGGCCGACCCGTCCTCGCCCGCGTGGACGATCTGGAAGTGGTCGATGTAGCCGTCGGGCTCGTTGAAGTTGCCGTCGTTGTCGTGGTCGGTACGGTCCCACTGGTCGTACTGGGACAGGTCCGCCTTGATGTCGGCGTCGGACTTGCCGGCCGCCTTCTGCTGCTCGACCCACGCGGTCACGCCGTCGCGGACCAGGTCCTCGACGTTCGGGCAGTTGTCGGCGCCGCAGTAGTTGGAGCCGTAACGGGCCTCGTTGTAGGGGACCTTGACCCAGTCCGAGACCTCGCCGTCGACCGAGTAGCGGCCCGACGACGTCGTCTCGTAGTAGGTCTTCAGCGAGTCGACTCCCTTGCCCGTACCGAAGTACAGATCCTGGAAGTGCTTGCTGCTGTAGTCCTTCTGCCAGGCCGTGCTGTTGTTCTTGGCACGGTCCGGCTCGGCTATCCGGTTGTGCAGCGGGCCGGGCGTACCGCCGTACTTGGGCTTCAGGTCAGGCGTGTCGTCGTCGGCGCGGTCGACCAGCGTCGTGTTGTCGACCTTGTCGCCGAACTCCGTCAGGATCGTGAAGATCTTGTCGGTCCGCTCCCGGCCCAGCTCGACGTACTTGTCCTTGCCGAGCTTCACGACCTGCGAGCCGTCACGCTTCTCGACCTTCGACTTCCCGGAAAGCACCTGCTCCAGCGCGGTCTTACGCTGCTGCTCCATCTGCTGGCTGAAGGGGCCGCCGATGACGTGCCCCTTGCCCCCGTACGTTTTGCCGTGCGACGTGGAGCTTCCTACGGCCGGGGTGTCGGCCTGGGCGCCCGTCGCGAGGACCGGTCCGGCAGCCGCGGTCGCGGCCAGCGTCACGAGCACGGCGGCGGATCTCAACGCCCGTCTCTTGGTGGTCACTTGGTGGTTCCCCTCCTCCGTGGCGTTTCAGCCACGCATCACAAGTGACGCTATTTGACCGGAGGTGAAGGAGAAATAACAGACCTTGACTGGGGCAACCGAAGTGCACTATGCAGTGGCGCGACACCGATATCCGGACGCGAACTTCCCCCCAACGGGCGCGCCGAACCGTCCACTTCGTGGACTCGGTGACTCCGTGCGCCCCCCGTGCACCGGCACCGTGGGTTAGGTCACGCTTACCGCCCGTTCCCCTCGGGCATGCGTCGGATTAGAGTCATTTGACGGCGCGCTACGGCCAAGTCGACCCGGCTCCGCATCCCTTACATATGCAGCTGCCAATGGCTCCTGCTATACGCCAGTGAAGCAAGCATCCGCTGTCCCGAGGACGGATAACGCCATGCCGCGTCCGACTGCCGCACAGCTCGCCTACGGTTCCGCGACCGTGATCTTCTCGACACTCGCCATGCTGCTGTTGTCGCAGACGAGTTCGGGCCTCGGCGTCGCGGTCATCGCCCTGGCCGCACTCGGCCTCGGTCTCCTCGTGGCACTGACGGTTCCCCTGCCGAAGTCGCGGCCCGCCGCCCCGCCGACGACTGCCGCTGCGACGGAGGAGCGGGTGCCGGTGCAGCGAGCGATCGTGCCCTCTGCGGCCGCCCCGCAGGCCGCCGCCGAGTCCGTGTACGAGGTCGCGCCGTCCGGCACACGCGGACCGGCGGGCCCGTGACCCACGGACCCGCCGGAAGCACCGCCCCGCTCCTGCTCAGCCGGTGCTGACCACCACTGTCTTCGCGGCCTTGTCGTGCAGGCCCTGCTTGTAGGGCTTGTCGAAGAAGCTCCAGCCGCCGCAGATCGCGGTCCAGATGCAGGCGCAGCAGAACACCGCCGGCAGCCACAGGACCGCGGCGCGCACCAGGTTGGTCTGGACGCTGGGCGTGGCACCGTCGTTGAGGTTCGCCACGCGCAGCTTGAGCAGCCGCTTGCCCAGGGTCTGGCCGGTCCGCGCGGTCATGAAGGTGTCGTACCCGATGTAGAGGACCGCGGCGAGGACGGACTGGCCGAACTGCCTGCCGTACTGGATCTTGTCGGGGTTCGTCTGGTACTCGGCGATCCCGAACGCCCAGGACAGCAGCCCCACGACGATGCTGACCAGGATGATGTCGATGATCCGCGCGAGCACGCGCTTGCCGCTGTCCGCCAGGGGCGGCATCCCGGCCAGCGGGTCACCCTCGTAGGGACCGCCGCCGTACGGGTCACCCCCGTAGGGGTGGTCTCCTCCACCGCCGCCGTACGGGGGCGGCGGGGTGCCGCCGGGCGGGGGTGGCGCGGAGTCGTACGGATTCCCCGAGCCCGGGGGGTTCTGGGGGCCCTGGGGGTTCTGGGGGTCCTGAGGGTTCTGGGGAGTCCCGTACGGGTCCTGCGGGCCGTCGTACGGTGAGCCACCGCCCTGGGACGGCGGCGGCTTTCTGAACGGGTCGTCTTCCGGGGGCTGGCCTGAGCCGGGGGGCGGCGGTTCGGTGCTCATGGCCCGAGTCGACCGCGAACCCCCGGATTCCGCATCCGGCGAGCCGCCGTCCGGAGTACGACGGCTCGCCCGTGCGACGGCCGAGCGGAACGGCTGGGGTCAGCCCGCGACGAACGTACGGGCCGCCTTGTCGTGCCAGCACTGGCGCCACGGCCGGTCGAACAGGCACCACAGCACGCCGAGGAGGCCGATGGCCAGCAGGCCGGTCACGCTGTACACCAGCCAGCGCCGCAGCGCCGCGCCGAACGTCGGCGCCTCGTGCTCCTCGATGTCCCGCACCTGGAGCCCGCACACCTTCTTGCCCAGGGTGCGGCCCCACTTGGCGGTCGGCAGGGCCTCGTAGAGGACGCCGGCGACGAGGAGGACGGCGAGGACGATGCCGAGGTAGGCGCCCGTCGTGCCGTCCAGCAGCCAGACCGTGGCCTCGCGGCCCGACGCCTTCGCCGCGTCGATCTTCCCGTCGATGTGGTCGACGGCCTTGGTGCCGAGCGGGACGGCCGCCACCGCGGTGACTGCGCCGAGCACCACCGAGTCGATGAGCCGCGCGGCAAGACGCTTGCCGAGCCCCGCGGGCCGCGCCGACGCCTGCGCCTGGGCTGCCGCCAGGAACGGGTCGTTGGCCACGGGCTTCCACGGCGTGACGGGGCCTTCCGGCTCCGCGGGTTCGCCTGTGGCGGGCTGCGCGGACTGAGGCTGGGCGAGCTGGTGCACCTGCTGCGCCCAGGAGGGCGAACCGCCACCGGGGCCGGAGGTCATGGGGGTGCCGGAGGCGGCACCGGCGGCCTGCGGCGGGACCGCGCCGGGGCGGCCGGCCTGGGGCTGCTGCGCCGGGGTGGGGGCCTGGGGTGCGTGGGGTGCGTGCGGGTGGAGGGGGGCGGCTTGTGCGGCGTGCGCCTGGTGGGCCTGCACCTGGTGGGCCTGCACCTGCTGGGCCTGGGGCTGTTGAGCCGGCCCCTGCGGGGCGAAGCCCGCTTGAGGCTGAGGCTGCGACTGGGAGCCGGACCAGGGCTGGGCGTCGGCCTGCTGGGGCGCGGGCTGCTGGGCCGCCTGCGGGTGCTGGGCGATGGGCTGTTGGGGCTGAGCTTGCTGGGCCTGCGCTTGCTGGGCCTGCGCTTGCTGGGCCTGCGCTTGCTGACCCAGCTGACCCTGTCCCTGTCCCTGCCCCTGCCCCTGCCCCTGCTGGCCCTGTACCGCAGGCCCTTGCTGACCCTGACCCTGCTGGCCCTGTACCGCAGGCCCTTGCTGGCCCGGCACCTGTCGAGCGGACAGCGCTCGCATCGTCATCGTGCCCTCGGGGCGGTCCGTGGGCGGGGTGGGGCGGCGGAACATGACGGTCCCGTCCGTGGGCGGCGTCGCGGGCTCCGGCTGTGCCGGGCGGTTCGTGACCGCACCGTCCGCGCGCTCCTCCTGCTGCTGCTGCTGCTGCGGAGCAGGCACGCGCGGGTCGGCGCCCCAGGACACGCGGCGGTCCTGCTCGCCGCCGAAGCCGGTCTGGCGGGACGCGTCCGCCTGCCAGGCCGTGGCGGGTTCGGGTGCGGCCGGCTCGTCCGAGTACCGCTCCGGCTCCTCGTCGAGGAAGACCGGGCCGGTCTCCTCGACGGACGCGGGCGTGGGGGCGGGCTCGGGGGCGGGGGCCGGGGTCACCCCGGCGGGGGCCGCGAGGGGTTCGCCGTCGGACGGGGCCGGGCGGCTCGTGCCGGGCACCCATGCGGCACCGTTCCAGTACCGGACATATCCGGGAATGGACGGGTCGGGGTAGTACCCGTCGCGGGGCCTGTCGTCGCCGGGTGCCGGAGTTGGGGCGCTCATGTCCGTCGTCCCGTATCTGCTCGGGGGTTTTGTTGGGGGTCCACATCTATCAGACCACCGCCCGCCACCGGGCGGGTCCACCCGTACGGACCACTTTCCGGGGACGCCGAAAAAACTTTCCGGAACTCGCGTAATGCTCCGCGCCCTTCGCCCTCTCTCCTTGCACGGGCCCGCTCTCGCGGGCCCCCGCACGACCCGTACGAGGAGAGGAAACGCACGACATGCACACCGTGGTGGAACGCGAACTCGAGCTGAGGCTCGTCCTGTCGCCCGAGCGCAGCATCCCTGTCCCTGCCCGGCTCACCTACCGGACCGACGACCCGTACGCCGTCCACATCGCCTTTCACATCGGCTCCGAGCACCCGGTCAACTGGACGTTCGCGCGCGAGCTGCTCGTGGAGGGGGTGTTCCGTCCGTGCGGGCACGGGGACGTGCGCGTGTGGCCGACGAAGGTCGACCGCCGCAGCGTCGTCCTCATGGCGCTGAGTTCACCGGACGGCGACGCGCTCCTGGAGGCGCCCGCCGCCGCCGTGTCCGCCTGGCTGGAGCGGACGCTGCGGGTGGTCCCTCCGGGCTCTGAGTCCGAGCGGCTCGGCATCGACGACGGCCTCGCCGAGCTGCTCGCACCCACCTCGGGCCGCGTCGACGACCTGTGGCTGCGCGACCCGTGGCCCTCGGACGAGTCCCAGGACGGTGAGTGAGCGCGCGTCCCACGGGGGTGGATGCGGGCCGACCGACCAGGAGCGGCGGGCGTCAGAAGAGTTTGCCCGGGTTGAGCAGGCCGAGCGGGTCGAAGGCCGCCTTGACGGCGCGCTGCATCTCGATGCCGACCGGGCCGAGCTCGCGCGCCAGCCACTCCTTCTTGAGTACGCCGACGCCGTGTTCGCCGGTGATGGTCCCGCCGAGTTCGAGACCGAGCGCCATGATCTCGTCGAAGGACTCGCGGGCCCGCCGGCCCTCGTCGGCGTCCTGGGCGTCGAAGCAGACGGTGGGGTGCGTGTTGCCGTCCCCCGCGTGGCAGCAGACGCCGATCGTGAGGCCGTACTTCTCGGCGATACGGTCGACGCCGGTGAGCATCTCGGCGAGTCTCGACCGCGGCACGCACACGTCGTCGATCATCGTCGTGCCCTTGACCGCTTCGAGCGCGGTGAGCGAGAGGCGCCGGGCCTGGAGCAGGAGTTCGGACTCGGCGGCGTCCTCGGCGGGGACGACCTGGGTCGCGCCCGCGGCCTCGCACAGGGCGCCGACGGCGGCGAGGTCGGCGGCCGGGTCGAGGGTGTCGAAGGCGGCGAGGAGCAGCGCCTCGGTGGTCTCGGGGAGCCCCATGTTCGCCATCGCGTTGACGGCCTTCACGGTCGTACGGTCCATGAGTTCGAGCAGCGACGGGACGTGACCGCCCTCCATGATCTTGCAGACCGCGTCGCAGGCGGCGTCCGTGGAGGCGAATTCGGCGGCCAGGACCAGCTGCTGCGGCGGCTCGGGCTTGAGCGCGAGTGTCGCCCGTACGACGATGCCGAGGCTGCCCTCGGAGCCGACGAACAGACGCGTGAGGTCGTAGCCCGCGACGCCCTTGGCCGTGCGGCGTCCCGTGGACAGGAGCCGGCCGTCGGCGAGGACGACGTCGAGCCCGAGGACGTACTCCGCCGTCACCCCGTACTTCACGCAGCACAGGCCGCCCGATGCCGTGCCGATGTTCCCGCCGATGGTGCACATTTCCCAGCTGGACGGGTCCGGCGGGTAGTAGAGGCCCTTCTCGTTGACGGCGCGGGAGAGCGTGGCGTTGATGACGCCCGGCTCGACGACCGCGATCCTGTCGACGGTGCTGATCTCCAGGATGCGGTCCATCTTGACCAGGGACAGCACGATGCAGTCGTCGGACGCGTTCGCCGCGCCCGACAGGCCCGTGCGGGCGCCCTGCGGGACGACGGGGACGCGCAGCTCCGTCGCCGTGCGCATCACGTGCTGGACCTGCTCGACGGTGCGGGGCAGCACCACGACGGCCGGCGCTCCCGCGTCGCAGAAGCTGGCCATGTCATGCGCGTACGAGGCCGTGACGTCGGGGTCGGTGAGGACCGCCCCGGCCGGCAGGCCTTCCTGAAGTCGTTCGACGAGTGTGCGGCTCATGATCACAGCCTCGCACTCGGGGCCATCGGTGTGAACCCGTCTGCGGCAGCCTTCACCTGCCGGGATGTTGCCGTGATGCGCTCTTCGTATTGACGCACAGTGTGCGCCATGAAGACCGAGGAGATCGAAGTGGAACAGCAGGCTCCGGCCACTGTTCCCGAGCCGGGGCGCCTGCTGTCCCCGCTGGTGAAGGGCGTGATGATCAGCGCCGTCGCGGGAACCGTGGTGCTCGGCGGCGTCCTGCCGGTGCTGCCCTCCTCGTCGGAGCGGGCCGTGCCGCCCGCGGCGGGGTCCGCCGGCCGCGCGATGGACGCGGCGGCCGCGGGGGCCGACGCGTCGCTGCCCGATCTGACGGCCCTCATCAGAGAGCGCGAGTCGTATCTGCGGGCCCATCCGCGTGACGACCGGGCGTGGGCGGTGCTCGGGGCCGCCTACGTGGAGCGCGGGCTACGGACGGCCGACTCGGCGTACTACCCGAAGGCGGAGCGCGCCCTGCAGGCCTCGCTGAAGACGCGGCCCGCCGGGAACGTGGACGCCCTGAACGGGCTCGCCGCGCTCGCCGACGCGCGGCACGACTACCGCGCCGCGAAGAAGTGGGGCGAGGCGTCTCTGAAGCTGGCGCCGAAGCGGTGGACGACGTATCCGCTGCTCATCGACGCCTACGGGCAGCTCGGGGACTACAAGGCCGTGGACCGGGCCCTGAAGACGCTGACGGGGCTGCGCTCGGGCGCGGCCGTGATGGCGCGCGAGGGGCAGGTCTACCGGGACCGCGGCTGGCGCGAGGACGCGCTCGCGTCGCTGACCGACGCGGCGGCGCTCGCCTCGACGCCGTCCGAGCAGGCCGCGTATCTGCACAGGGCGGGCGAGCTGACGTGGGAGCGGGGCGAGCCCACGGAGGCGCTGAACTACTTCGCCCAGGCCCTCGCGGCCGACCCCGACCACTACGCGTCGCTCGCCGGGAAGGGCCGCGCCCTGACGTCGCTGGGCCGTACGACGGAGGCGGTCCAGGCGTACCGGAGCGTGCTCACCAGGCAACCGCGGCCCGAATACTCCCTGGAACTGGGCGAGTTGTACGAGTCGATCGGGTTCGGCGACGCGGCGAAGGCACAGTACGGCCTGCTGCGGAAGCGGGTGGACGCGGACGGGGCGAACGGGGTCGACGACTCGCTCCTCCTCGGCCGGTTCGAGGCGGACCACGGGGACCCGCGGGCGGCCGTGACCCGACTGCGGGCCGAGTGGAAGCGGGCGCCGAGCGTGCAGACCGCGGACGCGCTCGGCTGGGCGCTGCACAAGGCGGGCGACGACAAGGAGGCGCTGACGTACGCGAAGCGCGCGACGGACCCGGAGCACGGGGGCACCGTACGCAGTGCACTGATCGCCTACCACCGGGGGGAAGTGGAAAGGGAGTTGAAGCTGGACGGGCCCGCCCGTCGGCACATCGGCGAGGCCCTGCGTATCAACCCGGCGTTCTCTCCGCTCCTGGCCCCGCTCGCGAAGGCGGCGCTGGCCGCGCTGGGCGATCCGCCGGCCGGCAGGCCCGACAAGGCGCGGGGGACGGGGGCGAACGCGGCACCGGCTCCGAGGCCCCACGCGGCGCCCCGGAGCTCGGCCCCCGAGCGCCCCGAATCCCGGCGTCCGGCGAGCCAAAGCCCCGCGGCCCGCCCGACCGCCCCCGTCGCGCCGCCCAAGCCCTCGGCCCCGCCGGCCAAGCCTCCGGCCCCGGCCAAGCCGTCGCCCCGTCAGGCCCCTCAGACGCCCAAGCCCCCGGGTGCGTAACCCCCGGAACCCGGGACCCCCGGGACCCCCGGCCCCCTAGAGCACACCCGTCCCGATGAGCCCGTTCCGCGTGATCAGCGACGCCAGTTCTTCCTCGCTCAGGCGGTCCGTCCCCGCGGGGCGCCTGGGCAGGACCATGTACCGCGTCTCCGCGCTGGAGTCCCAGACCGTGATGTCCACGGACTCCGGGAGCGTCACGCCGAACTCGGCGAGGACGCCGCGCGGGTCCCGCACGACGCGGGAGCGGTACGCCTCGCTCTTGTACCAGCCGGGCGAGGGCCCGAGCAGGCGCAGGGGATAGCAGGAGCACAGCGTGCAGACGATGACGTTGTGCGTGTCGGCGGTGTTCTCGACGACGCGCAGCCGCTGCTTCTGAACTCCCCCGGCGGAGAAGCCCAGTTCACCCACCGCCGAGGTACCGTCGGCGAGGAGCCGCTCGCGGTAGGCCGGGTCGGTCCACGCGCGGGCCACGACCTTCGCGCCGTTCACGGGCGAGGCGCCCGCCAGGAACCCGTCGATGACCTCGTCGACGGTGTCGCCCCCGACGATGCCCTGTGCCTCCAACAGGCTTTCCAGGCGCCGAACCTGACGGGAGATCACCGCGTCCTCATGCGTACCGGACATCACTCGGCCTCCCTCAGATAGCTCTCCGACAGGTCGAGTACGACGTGGTGGTCGCCCTCACCCCACAGCTCGCGTGCCGCGAACCGGACCGCGTAGATCATCTCGACGGGGGCGTCGTCCCGGCCCTGCGCGCGCACGTCGGCGAGCGGTGCCCGCCCCTCCGGCTCGACCACGACGCCGAGCTTGCCGCGGGCGTACCGCGGCAGGCGCGTGTGGTGCGGCGGGTCGTGCGGGTACGTGCGGACGTGGGCGCCGGCCGCGAACCGGTCAGTCATCGCGCAGCGCCCCTTCCTCGATGACGCCCTTGCGTTCGAGGAGCGTGCGGATCGCGTGGAACCAGCGCTCGTAGTACGAGGCCGCGAGGTACTCGCCCGGCGGCATCGTCTCGATGGCGTCCCTGAACTCGTCGAGGTTGAAGACCCCTTTGACGAGGAGCGCGCGCTGGAGGGCGAAGACGCGCGCCTCCCAGTCCGCGTGAAAGGGCTCGGCGTCGTCGGTGGTGTCGATGGCGCCGAACCCTGTCATGCCGCCCACGTCATTGATCCTGGCCATAGGACCAGCCTAGGACGTGTGTCTACGGAGTGCCCCCAGAGATCTGCAGGTCCCTACAGATTGCCGCGCTTCTCCTGCTCGCGCTCGATCGCCTCGAAGAGCGCCTTGAAGTTGCCCTTTCCGAAGCCCATCGAGCCGTGCCGCTCGATCATCTCGAAGAAGACGGTCGGCCGGTCCTGGACCGGCTTGGTGAAGATCTGCAGCAGATAGCCGTCCTCGTCCCGGTCGACGAGGATCTTCAGCTCGCGCAGCGTCTCGACGGGCACGCGCGTCTCGCCGGCCCACTCGCCGAGGGTGTCGTAGTACGAGTCGGGGGTGTCCAGGAACTGGACGCCCGCGGCGCGCATGGTCCGTACGGACGCGACGATGTCGTTCGTGGCGAGCGCGATGTGCTGGACGCCGGCACCGCCGTAGAACTCCAGGTACTCGTCGATCTGGGACTTCTTCTTGGCGATGGCCGGCTCGTTGATCGGGAACTTGACCTTGAGCGTGCCGTCCGCGACGACCTTCGACATCAGCGCGCTGTACTCGGTCGCGATGTCGTCGCCCACGAACTCCTTCATGTTCGTGAAGCCCATGACCTTGTTGTAGAAGCCGACCCACTCGTTCATCCTGCCGAGCTCGACGTTGCCGACGCAGTGGTCGATGGCCTGGAAGGTGCGCTTGGCGGGCGGCTCCACGATCGGCGACGCCTCGGTGAATCCTGGCAGGTAGGGGCCGTCGTACCCGGTGCGCTCGACGAGCGTGTGTCGGGTCTTGCCGTACGTGGCGATCGAGGCGAGCACGACCGTGCCGTGCTCGTCCTTGAGCTCGTACGGCTCCGTGATGCCGCGGGCGCCGTGCTCGACGGCGTACGCGTACGCGGCGCGGGCGTCCGGGACCTCGATGGCGAGGTCGACGACGCCGTCGCCGTGCTCGGCCACATGGTCGGCGAGGAAGTGGCCCCAGTCGGTGGAGACCTTGATGACGGAGGTGAACACGAAGCGGGCGGAGCCGTTCGTGAGCACGTAGGAGGCCGTCTCGCGGCTGCCGTTCTCCGGGCCCGAGTAGGCCACGAGCTTCATGCCGAAGGCGGTCGAGTAGTAGTGGGCGGCCTGTTTGGCGTTGCCCACGGCGAAGACGACCGCGTCCATTCCCTTCACCGGGAAGGGGTCGGCCTCGCGCGCGGTGTCGGGGGTGGGCTGGGTGTGCGCAGAAGTAGCTGCCATGGCCCGAGGCTCTCTCCGAACCACAAGGTGCGCAATAGTTTGTGATTCCGGTGGTCAATCTGCTCAGTGGATCGCCAATATGGGCGAGCGATCTGTACAGGATGACCACCACGGAGGCCCGTATGGCGATCGATCATCTGGACGGGCGGCTGATCCTGCTGCTCGCGCGCGAGCCCCGGATCGGGGTCCTGGAGGCGTCCCGGCGCCTGGGGGTCGCGCGCGGCACCGTGCAGGCGCGCCTCGACCGGCTTCAGTCGAACGGAGTCATCCGCGGCTTCGGACCTCAGGTCGACCCGGCGGCCCTCGGCTACCCGGTCACGGCGTTCGCCACGCTCCAGATCCGGCAGGGCCAAGGCCCCGACGTCAGGGCGCACTTGACGACGGTCCCCGAGGTCCTCGAACTCCACACGACGACCGGCAGCGGCGACATGCTGTGCCGCCTCGTGGCCCGCTCGAACGCCGATCTCCAGCGGGTGATCGACCGGGTGGTGGGTTTTGATGGCATCGTCCGGGCTTCCACCGCGATCGTCATGGAAAACCCCGTTCCGCTGCGGATCATCCCGCTCGTGGAGCAGGCCTCGTCAGATTCCTGACGCGCACGTCCCCGACGCTCGCACAGTCCGCCCGGACGAGGTGAGTGCCGGCGCTGCGTCTTCCCGGGGACAACCCCGGACCACCGGCCGAAGCCGGCCGGACGTCAGCCCGGCGCGAGGAGGTGAGGCCCGTGAACTTCTGGGAGTACATCGTCACCCGCCATCAGCAGCTGCTGGCGGATGCCTACCAGCAGGCCAGCCTCGTCTTCCAGTGCATGGTCGTCGCGACCCTCGCCGGCGTCCTCATCGGCGTCCTCACCTACCGCAGCGAGTGGGCGGGCAACTTCGCCACCTTGGCGACCTCGACCATCCTGACGATCCCCTCGCTCGCCATGATCGGTCTGCTGATCCCGATCGTCGGCCTCGGCGTCCCGCCGACCGTCATCTCGCTGACTCTGTACGGGCTGCTGCCCATCGTGCGGAACGCGATCGTGGGCCTGCGGGGCGTGGACCCCTCCCTGATCGACGCGGCGCAGGGTATCGGCATGTCCCGCATCGCCCGGCTCGCCAAGGTGGAGCTGCCGCTGGCCTGGCCGCCGATCCTCACCGGGATCCGGGTCTCCACCCAGATGCTGATGGGCATCGCCGCCATCGCGGCCTACGCGTCAGGCCCCGGCCTCGGTAACGAGATCTTCCGCGGCATCGCGTCCCTGGGCAGCAAGAACGCGCTCAACCAGGTCCTCTCGGGCACGCTCGGCATCATCATCCTCGCGCTCCTCTTCGACGCCGCGTACGTCCTCATCGGCCACCTGACCATCCCGAGGGGGATCCGTGTCTGATTCCGTGCCCGAGACCCCCGCGTCCGCCGCCACGGCGACCGCCACCGCCGAGCCCGGAGCGGGGCAGCCCGGCTCCACGACCGGGGCGACGATCGAGCTGGAGAACCTCACCAAGCGCTACCCGGGGTCCGCCGCCCCGGCCGTCGACAACGTCAGCCTGGAGATCAAGGCGGGCGAGACCGTCATCTTCGTAGGACCCTCGGGTGGCGGCAAGACCACCCTCCTCAAGATGATCAACCGGCTCATCGAGCCGACCAGCGGCCGCATCAGGATCGGCGGCGAGGACGTCACGGACATGGACCCGGTGAAGCTCCGCCGCAAGGTCGGCTACGCGATCCAGTCCTCGGGCCTCTTCCCGCACATGACGGTCGCGCAGAACATCGCCCTCGTGCCGAAGATGGTCGGCTGGTCCAAGTCGAAGATCAAGGCACGCGTCGAGGAGATGCTGGATCTGGTCGGCCTCGATCCGGGCGAGTTCCGCGGCCGCTATCCGCGCCAGCTCTCCGGAGGGCAGCAGCAACGCGTGGGCGTGGCACGGGCGTTGGCGGCCGACCCGCCCGTACTCCTGATGGACGAGCCGTTCGGCGCCGTCGACCCGATCACCCGCGACCACCTCCAGGACGAGCTGATCCGGCTCCAGCGCGAGCTGCACAAGACGATCGTGTTCGTCACCCACGACTTCGACGAGGCGATCAAGATCGGCGACCGCATCGTGGTCCTGCGCGAGCGCTCGCACATCGCCCAGTTCGACACCCCCGAGGCCATCCTCACCAACCCCGTCGACGACTTCGTTTCCGGCTTCGTCGGCGCGGGCGCCGCCCTCAAGCGCCTCAACCTCACCCGCGTACGGGACGTGGAGGTCACCGACTACCCCACCGTGCAGGTCGACGACCCCCTCCAGACCATCTTCGACAAGCTGCGCGACGCGGGCACCAACGAGCTGCTCCTGCTCGACAAGCGGCGCCGCCCCTACAAGTGGCTGCGGCGCGGCGACCTGATGCGCGCCAAGGGGTCACTGGCCCGCGCGGGCACCCTCGTGCACGACACGGTGACCCGGGACGCGACCCTGCGCGACGCGCTCGAAGCGGTGCTCATCGACAACGCGGGGCGGGTCGCGGTGACCGGGCGGCGCGGCGAGTACGAGGGCGTCGTCGACATGGAGACGCTGATGAACTCCGTGCACGAACTCCTGGACGCCGACCGGCTCGAAGCCGTGGAACACCAGCACGAACTGGAGGAGCTGCGGGCGCAGCAGACCCACAAGGAGCAGGAAGGCGAGGGGGGACCGAAGGCGTGAACACCCCCAAGTCACCCCTGGGCGAGCGTCCCGAGGGCGAGCACGAGGTAAAGGGCGTCGCCTTCCGCGACGAGGGCGAGGCCGAGCAGGAGGCGCCCCCGCCGCCGGTCCGCGAGAAGCGCCGGATCACCTGGCAGAAGCTCACGTTCCTGCCGGCCGCGGTCGCGGCGGTGCTCCTCGCCACCTGGCTCTGGTTCCAGCAGGCCTCCCTGGACACGATCTCCGAGAACGCCATCGTGGGCGGTCAGGTGTGGAAGCTCGTCAAGCAGCACATCTACCTGACGGCGGTCTCCACGTTCTTCGTGCTGATCATCGCGATCCCGCTGGGCATCCTGCTGACCCGCAAGATGTTCCGCAAGGCGACCCCGGTCGCCCTCGCCTTCGCCAACATGGGCCAGGCCACCCCCGCGATCGGCCTGCTCGCCCTGCTGGTGATCTGGCTGGGCATCGGCCGCCGGTCGGCCCTGATCGGCATCATCATCTACGCGATCCTGCCCGTGCTCTCCAACACCATCGCGGGCCTGAAGGCGAACGACCCGACACTCCTCGAATCGGCGCGCGGCATCGGCATGTCACCGGTCGGCGTCCTCACCAAGGTCGAACTTCCGCTGGCCGTACCGCTGATCCTCGCGGGCGTGCGCACCGCGCTCGTCCTGAACGTCGGCACGGCGACCCTCGCCACGTTCGGCGGCGGTGGCGGGCTCGGCGTCCTCATCACCACAGGCATCACCACCCAGCGCATGCCGATCCTGGTGCTCGGCTCGGTCCTGACGGTCGCGCTGGCCCTGATGGTGGACTGGCTGGCGTCGCTCGCCGAACTCCTTTTGCGCCCGCGCGGGTTGGAGGTGCGGTCATGAGGCGTACGTACCGTGCGGCGGCGGCAGCGGGCCTCGTGGCGTCCTTGCTCGCGGGCTGCGGACTGACCAGTGGCAGCCCGATGGTCGACGACGTGAAGCCGGGCTCGGTCGGCCAGGGCGAGCCGCTCAAGGGCGCCGACATCACCGTCACGTCCAAGGAGTTCACCGAACAGCTGATCCTCGGCGCCATGATGGGCATCGCCTTCAAGGCGGCCGGCGCCGAGGTCCTCGACCGCACCGGCATCCAGGGCTCCATCGGCGCCCGCGAGGCCATCAAGAGCGGTGACGCGGACGGGATGTACGAGTACACGGGCACGGCCTGGATCACTTACCTGGGCAACTCCCACCCCATCCCCGACCCACAGAAGCAGTGGCAGGCCGTCCACGACGCCGACCTCAAGAACGGCATCACCTGGCTGCCGCCGTCCGCGCTCAACAACACGTACGCGCTGGCCATGAACGAGACCAACTTCAAGAAGTACGGCACGAAGACCCTCTCGGACGTGGCCGCGCTCGCCAAGAAGAACCCCAAGGCCGTCACACTGTGCGTGGAAAGCGAGTTCGCCAACCGCGCGGACGGGCTGCCGGGCATGGAGAAGGCGTACGGCATGAAGATCCCGACCGCGAACATCACGCAGATGGACACCGGGATCATCTACACGCAGGCCGCGAAGGGCACGTGCACGTTCGGCGAGGTCTTCACGACCGACGGCCGCATCAGGGCGATGAACCTCAAGGTGATGGCGGACGACAAGCACTTCTTCCCGAACTACAACGCGGCCCCGGAGATGAACACCAAGTCCCTGGAGAAGTATCCGGCGATGGCGAACGTCATCGAGCCGATCACGAAGAAGCTCAACAACACGGTCGCGCAGGAGCTGAACGCGAAGGTCGACGTCGACGGCCAGGACCCGCACGACGTGGCGAAGGACTGGCTGGTGAAGGAGGGCTTCGTGACGGAGTGAGCTGATCCGGCTGCCGGGGACTCCGGCTGTCAGGGGCAGGGATTCAGCAGCTGGGGACCTTGCTCGCGTCGCCCTTGTCCAGGGCCGTCAGCGCGGAGACCGCGCCGGTCAACGTCGTCACGGGGATCAGCCGCATGCCCTTGGGCAACTCGGCCTTGGCGTCGCCGCACTCCGCCCTCGGCACCAGGAACACCTTCGCGCCGTCCCGCCAGGCCGCCTGCGTCTTGAGCGAGACTCCGCCGACCGCGCCGACCTTCCCGCCGGAGGTGATGGTGCCCGTACCGGCGATGGAACGGCCGCCCGTGAGGTCGCCGCCGCTGCCGTTGCCGTCCAGCTTGTCGACGATGCCGAGGGAGAAGAAGAGCCCCGCGCTCGGCCCGCCGACGTCAGCGAGCTGAAGGTTCACGTGCACGTCCTTCGGGTCCTTGCCCAGATAGCCGAGCGCGGCCTCGGTCGCGGAGTCCTGCGACTTCTTCATCTCACCGAGGTTGTGCTGCTCGATCTCCTTGGTGGAGTCGCCCGCCGGGTATACGGAGTCGCGGGGCATGACCGCACGGTCCGTACGGAACCAGCTGTCGACGACATCGCCCAGACCCACCTCCGCGTCGGGCCCCGTAGCCACGATCGTCACCATGCGCAGCTTCCCCGAGGTGTCGCGGGTGGGCGCCCCGGAGATCTCGATGACGGGCTTCCCCTTCGAATCCCCGAGGACATCGGTGGTCGGCCCGGGCTGCGCAAGGGCGAACGGCAGCGGCGCGAACCCCGCCACGGCCAGCAGAGCCACCACAGGCAAAGCACAAACGGCAAGGGCCTTGGGCCGAGAAATCCGAGAGAGAAGCACGAGCCCAATCTAACGCGAGGGACAGGGGGGCCGGATGTGCCGGGGGTGGCGCCCCGGAGGGGGCGCGGGGAACTGCGCGCTCAGCCGAACCCGACCCGCAGCCAACAACGGACCGCTTCATCAAGGGGCGCGGGGAACTGCGCAAAACGCCCGGCACTGATCCCCCGCACAAACGCCCAGTCCGCAGCGCGCCTAGCGCAACGCATCCGCCACTTCCCGCGCAGCGTCAAGCACTCGAGGCCCCACCCGCTCCGGCACGGAATCCGACAGCATCACCACACCCACGCTCCCCTCGAGCCCGGTGACCCCGACAAGCGGCGCAGCCGCCCCGCAGGCGCCGGCCTCGAGCTCCCCATGGGTGAGCGTGTAACCGGGCTCGGGCACCAGCCCCTGCCGCGCAGCGAGTATCGCCCGCCCCGCGGCCCCCCGGTCGAGCGGATGCCGGAACCCCGCCCGGTACGCCACGTGATAGTCCGTCCAGGTCGGCTCGACGACGGCCACGGCGAGCGCCTCCGAGCCGTCGACCAACGTCAGATGGGCGGTGGCCCCGATGTCCTCGGCAAGAGAGCGCAGCGCCGGCAGCGCGGCCTCCCGTACCAGCGGATGCACCTGGCGGCCCAGGCGCAGCACGCCGAGCCCCACCCGCGCCCGGCCTCCGAGGTCGCGTCGGACCAGGGCGTGCTGTTCGAGCGTGGCGAGCAGGCGGTACACGACGGTGCGGTTCACGCCGAGCTTGTTGGACAGCTCGGTGACCGTCAGTCCGTGGTCGGTGTCGGCGAGCAGCTTGAGGACACGCAGTCCTCGGTCGAGCGTCTGGGAGGTCTCCGCGGTCACGACGCCCACTCCTTAGTGGTGAAGGCGGCGGCCCCCTCCGCGGCGGTTGCGTCGCCGGTCCCGTGGGCGACGCGCGTCAGAGGCCGCCGGTCGGCAATCGACCCGGTTCGGATGGTCCCGGGCGGAGGCGCATGGCGCACCGGCTGCGCTCCGCGGCGGCTCTGCCACGGGGCGTGTGCGTTGCCGGGAATGTAGCGAGGTCGTCCCGCTCAGCGGAAGACTCCGTCCAGAATCCGGGCAGTAACTATCCTGACCTGTACCGATTGCCCCGTTACGGGGGGCGTGATCAACGGAGCGTGCACCACCTCTGCACGTAGCGCACACGATTCCCGGCGCGCCGGCCCGGCACGGCGCGAGGGGATGTCACTTCATCCGGGTGGCCCACTCCTGGACCTTCGCGATGCGCTGCCGCAACTGACCGGCCGTCGCCTCCGCGCTCGGCGGCCCCCCGCACACCCGCCGCAGCTCGGTGTGGATGACGCCGTGCGGCTTGCCGCTCTGATGTACGTACGCGCCGACCATCGTGTTCAGCGACTTACGGAGTTCGAGGAGCTCCTTGTGCGACACGACGGGCCGCCGCTCGGCCGGCATCTCAAGCAGATCGGCCTCGCTGTCGGGCTTCTTCTTGCTGTGCGCGATCTGCCGGGCCTGCCGCTTCTGGAGCAGCATCTGTACCTGGTCGGGTTCGAGGAGCCCGGGAATGCCGAGGTAGTCCTGCTCCTCCTCGCTTCCCGGGTGGGCCTGCATGCCGAACTCGGCGCCGTCGTAGAGGACCCGGTCGAACGTGGCCTCGGACTCGAGCGCCTCGAAGGAGAACTGCTCCTGCTCCCCCGTGTCCTCGTCCTCCTGCTTGTTCGCCTCGTCCATCTCCGCCTCGGACTCGGCGTAGGGGTCCTCCTCCCCGTCCTTCTTCGGCTTGTCGAGCACGTGGTCGCGCTCGACCTCCATCTCGTTGGCGAAGCCGAGGAGGTCGGGGACGGTGGGCAGGAAGACGGACGCGGTCTCGCCGCGCCGCCGCGAACGCACGAAACGGCCCACGGCCTGCGCGAAGAAGAGCGGGGTCGAGATCGTCGTCGCGTAGACGCCCACGGCGAGACGGGGCACGTCGACGCCCTCGGACACCATGCGGACGGCGACCATCCAGCGGTCGTTGCTCGCCGAGAAGTCGTCGATGCGCTTCGAGGCGCCGGTGTCGTCGGACAGGACGGTGGTGGGCTTCGTGCCGGTGATCTCCCGGATCAGCTTGGCGTAGGCGCGGGCGGAGTCCTGGTCGGCGGCAATGACGAGACCGCCGGCGTCCGGGATGCCCTTGCGCACCTCGGTGAGCCGCTGGTCGGCGGCGCGCAGCACGCTCGGCATCCACTCGCCGCGCGGATCGAGGGCGGTGCGCCAGGCCTGGCTGATGGCGTCCTTGGTCATGGGTTCGCCGAGCCGGGCGGCGATCTCGTCACCGGCCTTCGTGCGCCACCGCATGTTGCCGCTGTAGGAGAGGAAGATGACGGGCCGCACGACGCCGTCGCCGAGCGCACTGCCGTAGCCGTACGTGTAGTCGGCGGAGGAGCGGCGGATGCCGTCCTTGCCCTCCTCGTACTGGACGAAGGGGATCGGGTTGGTGTCGGAGCGGAACGGCGTACCGGTGAGGGCGAGTCGGCGGGTCGCCGGCTCGAAGGCCTCCAGGCACGCCTCACCCCACGATTTGCTGTCACCGGCGTGGTGGATCTCGTCGAGGATGACGAGCGTCTTGCGCTGCTCGCTGCGGTTGCGGTGCAGCATCGGCCGTACGCCCACACCCGCGTACGTGACGGCGACGCCCTGGTATTCCTTGTTGAGCGGCCCCGCGCTGTACTCCGGGTCCAGCTTGATCCCTATGCGCGCGGCGGCCTCGGCCCACTGCTTCTTCAGGTGCTCGGTCGGCGCGACCACGGTCACCTGCTGCACGACATGGTGGTGCAGCAGCCAGGACGCGAGGGTGAGCGCGAACGTCGTCTTGCCGGCGCCCGGGGTGGCGACGGCGAGAAAGTCGCGCGGCTGCTCCTGCAGGTACCTCTCCATGGCCCCTTGCTGCCAGGCACGCAGCTTGCCCGCGGTGCCCCAGGGGGCGCGGCCGGGGAAGGCGGGTGAGAGGTGGTGGGAGGAGGCGGAAGAGGCGGTGGCGGCGGCGGTGGTAGTCACGGTCTCCGGTTTTGACGCAGGTACGGGCGCGGGCTGCGGAGTACTGACGCAGGCTTCTGATGTCTGACGCGAGCATCTGAGTACTGACGCAGGCTTCTGACGCTGGGGGTACGCACTTTGACGCTGGGGGTACGTACGACAACCGGGCCACCCTACCGGTGGGGTGGTCGGGTCAGCGGGGGAACGGCGCCGGGGCGACGCGCGATGCGACCCGTTTCACAGTCGGCCTCACGCAGCGCGTTCGAGTGCCGTACGGAGCGCGTACGGGTGCCGTACGGGGCGCGTCCGGACGGGTGTCCGCCCGGTTCCAGGCGACCGGATTCGGACGGCCGGATTCAGACCCCCGGCTTCAGCGGGCCGGAAGCCGGAGGCCGGGGAGCCGACCTCACGCGCGTAGCCACCCAGGCCCCCACCAGGGCGACCGCCGCCATCGGCAGGAACACCGCGACGAAGGCGGCCGGATGGGATCCGCCGCCGGCCGAGGCCACCTCGTGGGCGGAGCCCACCGCACCGCCCCCGAGCGCTGCGAACGCCGCTCCCCCCACGGCCAGCAGCACCACGTTGGACAGCCCGTCCGAGATCTGGAGGGCGGCCGAGTTGGCCCCCGCCTCCTCGGGCGCCGACAGCTCCAGCAGCAGCACGCTCGTCGACGAGATGACCAGCCCCATCCCCAGGCACCCGAAGCCCCACGCCACCGCCACGATCCACACCGGCACGGCCTGGATCAGCACGCTCGGCGCCGTCGCGACGGCCGCCGTCACCAGCACCATCCCGCCCGCCATCAGCCGCTCCCGATACGGCTCGAAGCGCGGCCGCGACTGCAGGAACGACCCGAACGCCCACGTGGCCCCGCCCACCGCGAGCGAGAGCCCGGCCATCATCGGCGAGAGCCCGCGCTGCGTGACGAGCATCAGCGGCACGAACGACTCGGCCGCGATGAAGGACCCGGCCGCGACACCCCGCAGCAACACCACCGACGGCAGCCCGCGCGCCGCCCGGTACGTCCCGCGGGGCAGCAGCCCGAGCACGGCCGGCACGAGCAGGGCCACGCCCACCGCACCGGGCAGGAGCGAGATCCACCGCAGGTCCTGGGCGGCGTACTGGAGCAGACCGGCCCCGAGCGAGATCCCGAGGGCGAGCCGGATGCGACGGCCGTCGACGGCTCCGCGCGCCGCGCCCTCCGCGGGCCCCGACGCGCGCCGCCGGATCTGCGGCAGCGCGAGCGCCAGCGGGAACACGACGAGCACCGGGATCCCGATGAACACCCACCGCCACCCGAGATGCTCGGTCACGGCCCCCGACGCGAGCGGCCCGACCACGGACGGCACGACCCAGCTCGCCGCGAACGCCGCCATGATCGCGGGCCGCAACCGCTCCGGGTAGGCGCGGCTGACGACGACGTACAACGCCACGATGACGAGCCCGCCCCCGAGCCCCTGCACGGCCCGCCCGGCGATGAACATCCACATCGACCCCGCGGTCCCGGCGAGCAGCAGCCCCACCGCGAACGCCGCGATCCCCGCGCCCAACGGCCCGAGCGGACCGCGCCGGTCCGCCCACTGTCCCGAGAACACCATCCCGAACAGACTCGTCGTGAAGTATCCGGAGAACGCGAACGCGTACAGCGACACCCCGTCCAGCTCACGCGCGGCGACAGGCATCGCCGTCCCGACGGCGGTGGCCTCGAAGGCGATCAGCAGGACGACGGAGACGATGCCGACGCTGAGGGACCGGTAGGAACGGCTGAGGACGCCGACGCCGGGCGGGGTGGTCGGAGCGGTCGGGGGCGGGGTCGGGGTCGGGGTCGGGGTGGCGACGACATCGGCGTCGTCACGCGGTTCCAGGGTGGCCATACGGCTCAGAGTAAGGGGCACGAAACCACTTGACCCCTGTCGGTGGTCCCCGTTCCCCTGGTCCCTTGGTCGTACGACCATGAACGCCGTATGGCAGTCACATTGCGGCCCACGCGCCCCTCTTGGCGCGGCGGCCCAGGGGCCATACGGTCGAGACATCGAGTTCAACGAACCTTGTAACGAACCTTGTTCCGAAGTTCCGAACTCAGTTGGCCGTGTGCCCGAGTGGTTTAGGGATTCGCCTGCAAAGCGAAGCACACCGGTTCGATTCCGGTCACGGCCTCGAGCGGCTCGACGGCGCCGAGCCGCAGCCTTAGGGGTGGCCCACCATTGGTGGGCCACCCCTAAGGCGTTACGGCGACACCCGGACGACGGCCCGCCCGCTACGCCGCGTCAGCCGACGCTCGGCACCCCATCGGGGAGGCGAGTCGCGCTGTCACAGCCTTCCACCCGCTGCCCCAGGGCTCGCGCGCTGTCCGCTGCCAGTGCCGCGACTCTCGCCATGGTGGGCCGATCCTTCAGCTTCCCGCTCTCGCCTCCCAGACTGGCAGTTACCTGAAGCAGGCCGTCGCGCCCGTTGACGCGGGGGCAGTTCACAAAGAGCTTGACGGCGCGGCCCTCCACATACCCCTTGGCCTTCCCAAGACTGACGGGAAGATTCCCCGGCTTCTTGGCGTCCCGATCGACATCTTCTTTCCTGTACCCGTCGGGCCAAAAGACCGTGTAGTAGCCAATGTGAACCGACTTTCCACCACCCGATAGAACACATTTACCGGGCGCTGACAGCGATCCCCGCGGCGAGAAGTCGAACGCGTGCTCCTCGAAGGCTTCCCCCCGCTCCGGTAGCAGTGGCCGGAGCGAATCACCCGGCAGAGACCGCGAACACACGCGGTCGGGCACCGCAACGAGCGGGTCGTCGGACAGCCAGAACTTCCAGACGCCGAACCCAGCCAGCAGTGCCACGATCAACGCAACAGGAACAACAACACCCTTGCGCCAGCTTCTACGCCCCGGCTCTGAAGCAATGTCTTGCATGAGACCTTCCCTGCCGCCTACTGCTGGCCCTGACCGTAGCTGTCCTTCACCTTCTCGGACGCAGTGGTGGCCATGCTCTTAGCCTGGATATCGCTGACACCTGCCTCCTTGGCTGCCGTATATGTCGCGTCATAGACGGCGGATGCCGAGCCGGAACGCTGAGTCGCCAGGAATTTGTCCCGTTCCACCTGAGCCTCCCCACTCGAGTCGCGGGTGTAGTGCTCAACAACTGACTCGCGGATATCCCCGATCACCCACCCTGCGGCATCCCCGGCCACGGGGAAGCGCGCGAGCCCGGTGTCGATGGCGCGCCCCGCCCACTTGTCCGCAGTCACCACGCCCTTGTTGAACTCGGCGTCTTCGGCGATCTTTTGGTCGTACACCGCTTGCGTTCGAGAGTCGGCCATGATCCCAGCGATCTCTGCACCCGGGGACACCCTGTTGTTCACCTCGAACATCAGCTGATCCCCCAACTTGTCCCGGTCATGGAAGGCGCCATTGATAAGTTCCGTGCTGACCGCCTGCTGAGAATTGATGATCGCGCCGTACGCATCCGGGTCCTTGCCTACCTCCCCCAAGAAGCGCTTCAGGGTGCCGTCATCGGCAAGGGCCTCGAGATTCGCGTTACTCCCATATGTCGCAATTCCACCTTCACCGTTCAATCCATCCTGAACGTCGCGCATGTACTCCGCTGTGATGTTGCCGAAGCTGTCACTCATGGGCGAATCGTCGAGCTGTTCAGGGTTGGTCCCGAATTCCTGAACAATCCTGTTGACCAGTTCCGCGCTCTCCGCCGAGTGCTTGGGCGGCGTCGCATCAGATCCATAAGGGACCCCGATCGTCGCCGATTCCAGCGCATGTCCGAGCGCATCGTGCCCGATCGGCTTGCCGTCGTCACCCAGCGGCCACTCGCGCGCACCGTCGCCCTTGGCCACCAGATAGTCCCAGTTGTCGAGCTTCTTCCCATCGGCCGTCGTCGAGTCATTGAAGAACTTCAGGGATGCCTCAGGGTTGTGGCCGAGGCCCTCCATGAAGCCGGCGACGGGGTCGTTCGGCTCGTCGGTCGGCGGGTAGTTGAGGTTCGTCGAGTCGCGCCACGCCACCTTGGGGTCGCCTGGATACTCGCGCTCGTACTTGAGCATCGCGTTGCCGTAGTCGTGCATGAAGTCGCCGTCGAACTTCCCCTTGCCCATCAGGCTGCTCATTACCTGGAAGCCGTTCGGCCCCATGGGCAGTCCCTGGATCGGGAAGGGCTTGTCACCGGCAGCGATGACCTCCCGCTTCCAGGTTTCCATGGCGGGACTGTCGCTCTGGGTGGCGTTGGCGAGCGACATGCTGAGGTTGTCCTGCACGTCGGCGAGGATCTTTGCGCGGTCGCCGTCGACGGCGCCACCGGGCGGCGCGGCCAGGTCGCGCCAGAACTGCAGCGTGCCGTCCGCGCCGAGCGTGGTCGCAAACGTCTCGGTGAACCCGGGGTTGTCGCGCTGATTCTTGAGGGTCTCGTTGTAGCGCCGCAGATCCGCGTCGCTCCAATCCTTGACGTCGCCCTCTTTGATGCGCTTCGCCCAGTACTCGGCGTCCTCTTTACCCTGTTGCGCGTCGGCCTCCTTGAGACCTTGAGGGCCGTCGCCTGTGAAGTCGTACTTACTCTTGGCGAGTTTGCGCAGTGCGCGCGCCGCGATCCGATCGGTCTCGGATGCCTCCCACAAGATGCGAGTGATCCGGTGCTGCGCGACCTCGATCTCCTCGTCCGTGGCATGGATGCCACCGACGCCGGCCGCTCCGGACGCTTCCTGCCGTACGACACCACCCTTGGCGTCGACGTGGAGATTCCGTTTGGCGAGGTCGCTCTCGGCCGTCCGCAGATCCGTCTTGTGCTGCTTGAAGGCGGCGCTGGCGCCCTTCAGAATCCCGAGGACACTTGCCGCCTCCCCTGCCACGTCCTGAAACTCGACAGCCGTCTTCGTGACGAACTCCCGCGACACCGTCGCGTTGACACCCTTCCAATCGGCGGCGTTCGCCTTCGTCTCCAGGTCCTTGGCGCTCACATCGCCATGACCACCGGTGGAGAGCGTGTCCAGCCGTTTCGACATGGTCTCCCAGTCCGAAACAGCGGTGTCCAGCGTACCTAGGCGCAGGTTGCTGAGTTCCTGCGCGGTCATCATCTTCTCCGCCATGCCATGCCCCCGTGTACCGTCGCCGCGAAATGCCCTGCGACGTCGGTCACTTCATGTAGTCGTTGATCCTCGACACCGTCATCAGGTGACCGGCCGCATCCTTCATTCCGGTCTGGATGTGGACCTCGTCCTTCGCGTGCTGGGCACGCGTGAAGTCCAGATGGTTCGAGATATGAGCGCACGCCTCTTTCAACGTCTGCGTCTGCGTGTTCCACGCGTCGTGGAGCTCGAGCAGCGCGGAACCCATGTCGAGTCCGTCGTTGAAGAGGTCGACCGATGCCGTGAACGTGCTCGGCCGCGCGAAGTCACTGTCCACGCGGAACTTCTCGCGCAGGTCGTACGCCATGTTTCCCCGCTTGCCCAACTGATCGTCATGGACGACAAGATCAGCGTCGGACGATCCGCCCCCACCGCCACCACCGCCTTCGGCGGGAAGCTGGTTGAGCTGCATCTTCGCGGACTGCCGGTCCGCAGATTGAGCCTTGAGTTGCTCCCACTCGTCCCATGCCATGGGTTGAGCCCTTCCCCGTACGTTGGTCGATCCAAGGAACGCCTTCGCTTCATGCACGTTAGCAACTCGTATGGGGCCGAAGTGAACAGGATGAAGATGGGTGCAACTTGCTCACACGCGCGAGCCGGCTTGCGGGCCTCACGAGCCGCGAAATGCCCTACTAAATACGCGCTTTCCGGAAGTCGAATTCTGTTGCCAGCGTTGCATTTGCGCATCTCCATCCGCCGCCCAACCGGCAGGCCGTCCCCCGCAAGCTGACCGCGCCCACCATCGCGTCGCCGCCCCGTCAAGCCGCACGGACTGCGTCACCCGGGACGGACCGCCCTCCACCCCGCCCACTACTGGCCTGCGGCACTGATCACCCGGACGTGGGGTGACCGGCGCGTCCGGTCCTCGTTGCCCAGAATCCCGCCTCGACTCAAGACAGTTGGGCTGCGCGGGGATGTGAGTACACACACGGGGAGGACATCAGCATCATGGTCATCGGACCTGCCCAGGGGCAGCAGAACCTCGCTTCGTCGCCCGCGCGGAAGCGCGCCGCGGCACGGGCGATCGAGAACCACATCGAGCCCGACACGCGCCGCTCGGGCGAGTGGGCGGACGAGGACACGGGCGCCGCCGTCCGGGCGTTCGACGCGAAGGACGGGCACGGCTGGGTCACGTCGTCGTCCCTGAAGAGGGCGCACAAGGCCTGGGTGGATCAGGTGAAGTCCCTTATGAACAGGCTGAGTTCAGAGAAGGTGTCCCTGCGCGCCACCACGGCACTCCTCCAGGGAACGGACTTCGGTGTAGGGGCGCAGGTCCGGACGACGTCATCGCTCGACCGCTACTGACTGCCGTACGGCCCGCCCCCGACCAACGCACGAGGACCGACCCACCCATGCCTACGTACCACGAGATCATGACCACTGACCTCGCCACGCTCACCACCGCGGCCGATCGCTGGGACGGTATGGCGAAGGAATTCGGAAAGCGGGAGACGGACTACAAGCGGGACGTGCATGGCATCACGCCCGGCCCGCCGTCCCCCTCGACCTGGACCGGTCTGAGCGCCGACGCGGCCGGCAAGCGCTTCGACGTAACGCTCCACGAATTCCAGAACGCCCAGACGGAAGCAAAGGCGATCGCCTCGCTTCTCCGGGACGCTCACGCGCAGTTCACCACGTTGCGCGGCCACCTCAAGTCCGAGCGCGAGGCGGCCATCAAGGCCGGCATAAAGGTCTCGGATCGCGGCGTGGTGGCATACGACGAGGAACGCGCGGCCGGAAACGCCTCGGACTCGGCGATGCACGACCCCGCAAGCAGGGCCGAAGTCCAACGGGCGGTCGAATCCTGGCAGGGCCGTATCGACAAGGCGGTACGTGCGGTGGGGGACGCCGACGAAGGAGTCGAGATCGCACTAGGGGCCGCCGTCTTCGACTCCAACCTCACCGACGGAACGGGCAACGGATTCAATGCCCGCGCCAAGGGCGACATCGAACAATACGAGGCGGACGTGGCAAAGAAATCCGCCCGCAAACTCGCCGGCGGCGAACGGCTCACGCCACACGAACTCGCCGAACTCCAACGCTCGTTCCGCGACAACAGCCGCGATCCGGGATTCAGCCGCACCGTCCTGGACAGCCTGGGCCCGAGCGGCACGATCCGCCTGACCAACAACCTCGGCGACCTCGCCCATATGACCGACCCCCGGCACGCGGCCGACTACAACTCCATCGAAACCGGCCTCGCCAACTCCCTCGCGACGGCCACCAAGAACCCCCACTCCAAGTGGTACAAGGACTGGCGGACGGAAATGCGGAAGGCGGGAGTCGCGCGCTACGAGACCGACTTCCAGGCAGCCAGGCTGGACAAGGTCCACGGATACCAGTCGCTGATCACACTCATGCAGCACGGTGACGGGTACGGACGCGACTTCCTCGAGGACCTCGGCGACGACATGATCAAGGCCGAGAAGAAGAACCCGGAAATCTGGGATCTGAAGGGCGAATACAGCGGAAAACGGGACGGCTGGTTCGCCAACGACCCGGTCGACGGCGTACTCGGCATCATGAGCCACGAGCCGGCCACGGCGGCGCATTACCTCAATGACGACGACCGCATGAAGTACCTGATGCACGACCGCGACTGGAAGCTCACGCTGCACACGACCGAGACGCCGAAGGCGACGGTCTACACCCCATCCCTGGACACGGACACCCACGCAGGCTTCGCGGCGGCGCTCCAGGCGGGAGCGACGGGCCTGGACCCATCGGACCCGAACGCGAAATATGTGGACCACTCCGCGGACAACAACAAGGTGTTCAAGTCGTCGCTGAAGTACCTGGCGGAAGAGGGCGACAAATTCCCGGCGTCACTACGGGAACCCATGGCGAAAATTCTGGTGAATCATGGGGATACGGTGCATGCGGCGGCTAGCGCGGTAGATATGCATGGGGCGCCACTGGAGCAGGATCAGCTTTACGAGGTCGTGAAGCAGGTTTCCAAGAACCAGGATTCTTATGCGGCTCTCAATAGTGGCATCAACCATTTCATGGTCGCGGACATTCACGACCCAAACCAGAAGCACCCAGAGGATTCACTTACTCACGCCGGACGGACAGTGGGTTTTCTCGAGCAGGCCCGCGCCAACGCCGCGGGGGATCCCAAAGTGGCGGAATTCAAGCACAAGTGGGTCGTCGATCAAGCTATCGGCTACCTCCCAGTGGCCGGTGACGAGGTCCAATCAGGAGTGGATTACGTGACCGATCGATGGCTCGCCGACGAGCAGAAGAAGCTCGATGACAAGGCAGCCGATGAAAACGTCGCCGACTACACCAAGCGGAACAGGCAACTCATGGCCCTCGCAAGTGAGTGGCACAAGGTCCATGGGTCCCACGGTGGATCCGCCATTGCGGCACAGGAGGCTATCGATGAAGCCGCATATGCCGGCTTCGAACGGGGCCGGGGTGCTTCAGGAGAGAAGGCAAAATGATCCACCGAACACCGATCGGACTGCTGACACTGACTGTACTCTCAGGGCTTGCACTGCCCGCTTGCAGCTCCCAGCATCCCGCAATCCCCGAATCCATCTGCGGCACGCGTGTGGACCAGAAACTCACCGAGCCACTACTGAGGGCTACCGGAAAAGTCAACGAATGGCACACCGCAGGCTGGGGCGATAGAGAGACCAACTGGTGCATTGTTCGAGTCGGGAAAGAAGAATCTCTGCGCTTAAAATTTGCGTGGCACTCGGACGCCGTGGACCCGATGAAGTCGGCCTCTCCCGACAAAAACGTCACGGGCCTGCAGAATCCGGTCCAGATGCAACTGGCGGACAATGCCGCACTCGGCGATGACGGCGCGATCGCGACCACTCGCTGCCAGACGAAGCCGAATAATCACTTCACACTGGCCCTCAAACTGAAACACCGAGACGGTGTGCCACGTCTCAGAAGGGACATCGAGCAGTTCATGCGCGCCTACATGCCCGCCACCATAAAAGCCGTGGGCTGCACCCACCCCTGACGAGCGAGCGCACGCGACGCGTCACCCCCCAGCCGTAAGAATCACGCCCCCACCCACAACAATCACCGCAAACGCAACAAACACCGCCACGAAGAGCATCAGCTTCCCGGCGGAGGGTCCGGGCTCGTAAGCGCGCGGCTCGGGCCCGTCCTCCGGTTCCTGGCGACCAGAAGTCTCACTCGTCGTCACCACTGCCGTCCTCTCCGAGCGCATCGCGACGTTCGCGTTCCCAACGTACGACCCCGCCGGAACCCGCAATCAGCCGCCCCGCCATATCCGGAGAAACGGGCCACGTTGGCAACGACCCTGAACCCGATGGGTCGTACAGGGCCCCGTGTCAGATACGGGGCCCCACCGACCGCTCCTGCCACCCCCGTGACGCGGCAGTGCCGCCTCACCATAGGCCTGGACCATTGCAACTCCACCAGGCGGCCGCCGGATGACCACGGGCCTTCCGCAAACGGAGTGAGAGCTGCCAAGTCGCGGACGAGGGCCGCCTAGCCACGGGGGAAGCCGGGCGGCCCTCGTACTCAACAGTAAGTACACAGGAGCGGACGCGGGCCCGCAGATGGCCGACGTTTGCTCGATCTGCACGCCCGGCTCGCGACCGTCACACACACGTCTGCGCTGGTCATCGCCATGAATGAGTCGTGCGAGCGGCGCCGCGGGGCCACGCCGATTCGGCCGGAGTCGATCGCTCCCTCGTAACGGCATGTGCTCAGGAGCCCGAAATGACGTCCCCGAACATGGGGTCGTCCCCCGAGTTCCCGATGCCCACGGACGACGCACCGAAGCTCACCGAGCCGGTGGCCGTGACGCCTCCGGTGGAGCCGCGCAGGACCCACACGGCGCCGTCGTCGCTGTTCTCGCCGCCCGCGCCCACCGACAGATCGGCGCGGCCGTCCTTGTTGTGGTCGGCGAGGTGGATGGCGTCGCCGAACAAGTCCGACGACTCGTTGGCGCCCGGGACACCCGAGGTGCCCTGGTTGAAGGACTGGGCGCCGGTCCCCGTCAGGCCGGAGGCGCCGCCACGCAGTACCCAGATGTTGCCTGCTTGGGCTGCGGAACCGATGCTCTCGAAGTCCGCGCCGACGGCGAGGTCCGGGTAGCCGTCACCGTTGACGTCACCCGCGGCGAGTGCGCCGCCGAACGAGTCGTCGGACTCGTCCGTTCCCGGCACACCCGCGGTGTCCTGGCTGAAGACAGCACTGCGAGCGGTGTCGACGCCCGCCGCACCGCCGTAGAACACGGTGACGTAGCCGCCCCTCGCCGCCTGGTCCAAGACGGAGACGAAGTCGGAGCCGACGACCAGGTCGTCGTGCCCGTCACGGTCGAAGTCGGCCACGGTGAGCGCACCCGCGTACCCCGCGCCCGCCTCGGTCTGCAGCGTGGGCCCGGTCGAGGCGCCCCGGTAGACGAAGTTGCCCGCGGAGGACCCCACCACCACGTCGTCCGTCCTGTCGTTGTCAAAGTCCCCGGCGGCCAGCCGGACGGCGCCCTTGGGGTGCGCGCCGGCTTCGATCTGCGCGTCGAAGCGCAGTTTCCCGGCCGCGCCGCCGGACTTGGTGAAGCCGCCCTTGAAGATCCACACGTCCTTGCCGGTGGAACCGACCGCCAGGTCGGCCTTCCCGTCACCGGTGAAGTCGCCGACCGCGAGGGACTGGCCGAACCGGTCGTGGCCCGACGCGTTCGGGTCACTGATCGTCGTGCCGCCCGACAGGCCGGACGAGCCGCCCCACAGGATCGTGACCGACCCGCCGTCGACGTCGCCGCTGACGTCCTCCAGCGGTGTGCCCACGACGAGATCGCCGTAGCCGTCGTTGTTGAGGTCGCCGTGCGCGAGTTCGGTGCCGAAGCGGTCCGAGGTCTCCGAGGCGCCCGGCACGCCGGAGGAACTCTGCGAAGTGGTCTTGTGGCGCGCGGCGCTGATACCGCTCGACGAGCCGTAGTTGACGACCACGGCGCCCGCCTTCGCCTTCCCGCCCGCGACAGCACCCGGGGCGCCCGTCGCAAGATCGCGGTAGCCGTCACCGTTGAAGTCGTCGGCGAGGCCCGGACGCGGCGGCACTCGCGCCGCCGGGCAGGGTAATGAGCAGGCCACCGGCCAGGACAGCCGCGACGGCGGTGGCGCCCAGGACGACGGGTCGCCGGGAGCGCTTGTGATGGGACCGGGACATGGGTTCCTCTCCTCCAGGCCAGATGTGCGGCTCGGAGATGACCTCTGGTGAGCCTGAAGGGTTGTATGGGACAGGCGAGGTTTTGGCGCTGACGACGTGGTGCACGGCAACGATCGGGGCACTTCCAGGCCATGCCCGCGTGGGGCGCCCGCACGGCCGAAAAATGATCACCCACCAGCCGACCCGTCAGGCCGGCACGCCCCGCCCTCAATCGCGCACCACGCCGTCGCCCGAGCGCCCGCCGGCCCCCTCTCCACAGAACACCCCGCCCAACGCCGCCCGATAAGCCGCCTCAGCGCTCGCAACAACAAGCCGCTCATCAATGTCCGCCCGCATGATGAGCAACCGGTAGTAGAAGGGCGCGCTCAGCGCCGCGATGACTTCGTACGCATCCGTGTCCGGAGGAACCTCGCCCCGATCGACGGCGCGACGCACCAACTGCGTCACGACTTCCGTGCGCGCGACGAAAGCGCCGCGGACAAGATCCGCGATATGCGGGTCGTACGCGGCGGCCGCCACCATCGCCTCGACGAGGTTGCGACTGCGCGGCAGGGCATGGAACCCGGCGATGGCCTCGGCCAGCTCGTACAGGTCCCGACGGAACTCACCGGAGTCCGGCGTGGCGATCGTCTTGCTGTGCTGGGCCATCAGATCGACGACGACCCCCTCGACGCTGCGCCAGCGGCGCCTGATCGTCGAGACGTGCACACCCGAACGCGCCGCGAGCTTGTCGAGGGTGAGCCCGCCGAACCCGGTCTCGTCGAGCTCGTGCAGCGCGGCCGCGAGGACGGCCGCGCGGGTGCGGGCCGTACGTCCGCCGGGGCGGGCGGAGCCGTGCTGTGGTCGCTCAGTCATCGACGCCAATCTAGACGCCGACCCGATGGGCACCAGATCTTCACGTGCGGCCCGGTCGATTCCTGCCGTTTTCGAATTGTGTGGGCCCGCGACTTCCGGATAGCGTGAGCACACCTTAATGCGCGGCGAGAAGCATTAGCGTCACGTCGCGCCGAGGTGTACGGGGGTACGTGAGCCGGGGCCCCATCCGGGCCCTGAGCTCACACAACGGGGGATATCGCCACCGCTGCCGCGCCGGCCAACGCCGCGCGGTGGCGGTGGCGCCACGACCACGCAGAAGAACCTCACCGCGACGTCCGACCACGACAGCGGCACCCCTCCCCACGCCGGAGGCGCCGCCCCACACGTCCCCACGCCTCCCTGCACCACGACCGAGCGGCCCCGAACTCCGCTTCCGGGCCGTCCCCACCGCAGAGAGGGCACAAAGTCATGCGCACCATCCGCCGGAAGATCGCCATGACCGCGACCGGCCTCGTCGGCGCCGCGGCCCTGCTGACCACCAGCGCCGTCAACGCCCACGCCGACGAGTACGACATCACGTTCAAGATGTACCCGGGCAAGATCAGCGTGCTCGTCGCCTACGTGGACGGAAAGCCGGCCGGACGAGTCAGCTGGGTCGCCGACCCCTACGAGGGCGACCCGACGGGCGACCACCTGTGCGCCGTGGACGACAGGTCGGACGGCTACTACGTCAAGGGCATCCTCTCCACCGTCAGCACCGCCGGCAGGCCCGCCCCAGGCGGCTCCGACTGCCAGGGAGGAAACCTCCCCGAAGACCACGGCTACGGCCTGAAGGCCTGCCTGGAAAACCACTACGTACGAGCCTGCTCGACCGAGTACTACGTCCACTCCTGACCAGCAGACAACCGACAACCGGTCCCGGGAGCAGCCAGACCACACTCCCGGGGCCCCACCCCCAAGTGCAGCAACAACATCCGGCCACACCCCAGGTCAGAGGTGCTGGGTTGCTGGGTTGCTGGGGCGTCAGATTCCGAGCCCGGCCCAACGGCGCTGGGCTGCCCCGTACCTCAGCGCTGGTCCGTCGCCCGAGGGTGCCCTGTGCCCGCGAACGTGATCCAGCAAGTGTCGCGACCGGCATCCAGCAGGTACCAGACGCGCCCGCCGCCGGTCACTTCGATCTGCCACTGCTCACAGGTCTGCCCGCGGTAAGTGCCGTGCGCGAGGCTCCCCTTCAGCCGGTGGTGCCGGGAGTTCTCGACCGTGGGCCGGGGATCGGTACGCATGACAACCCAGGCACGGTAGGTGTTCTCGCGCACCTGCCGGCACAGGTTCTCCCACCCCTTGGCCGCGGCCGCGTCGGCGAACCGGACTTCCCATTGCCCCTCCGCTGCCGGAGGGGCGGCACGATCGCCGCGCCCCGCGCTCACGCGCGACCCCTCGGGTCGGGAGCCGTCCCGTAGTCCTCGTCATGCTCCCTGGTCAGCGCCTCCAACAACTCAGGGTCGGAATACGCCTCGGCCGTGTGCTGCCAGGCGACGAGCATGAGGGCCACTGACGCACTGTTGCCCACCGAGTCGGCGGCCCTCATGGTGTCGACCAATTCGACAGCGAAAGCGTGAACGTCGGGCTCGGGCAGGAAACGAACCCAAGGGAACGCGTCCGGCAGTACGTCCAGAAGCAGTTCCATGCTGCCGGGCTCACGACGCGCCATCGCGGCCAGCATGCGGGTCGCGGCCGACACCACGGTCTGATCCTGCTCCGCGCGCGCCGCCGTGGTGAGGACCAGGTCCTCCCCGTCTCTACGGTGAAGCAGCAGCCTGGGCGACTCCTTGAGCCGGGCAAGCGTCTGCTTGTTCTTGTTCACCAGCTCGGAGAAGTTCACGGCCGCGTTCTCAGTCGCCATGAGATTGAAAGTACTTCGAAAGTCGCCACTCCGCCATTACCCGAAAGAGGGGCATCCGCGCCGAGGCGCCTGCATGCACGGCCATACGACGGGTGACCCGCCCCGCCTCACATCAGCAGGAGGCGACGAACACGGCCCAAGCAGCGGGCGCCACAGCCATGTGAGGCTGCCGCGTGTCCTTGGAGTCGCGGACGTGGATGGCCGTGGGCGTACCAGCGACCTCGACACAGTCCTCGCCGTTACTGCTACTGCTGAAGCTGCTCTTGAACCACGCCAGCCCGCAGTCGTTCCTGCCAGCGGTTCTGTCCGTCACGTTTCCCCCAGCAGATGCTCGATGAAAGCCAACGACTCCCCCGCCGTGAGAGCCTCGGCGCGGATGATGCCATACCGCAGTTCGAGGATCCGGAGCTGCCTGGGCTCAGAGACCGGACGGCCCCCGAACTCCCCGTCAGAGCGGCCTACTGCAGAACCGTCCCCGAACTTCAGCACCTCGATCAGCCCGCCCGTACCTGGATGGTCTCCGCGACTGGTCGGCATGACCTGGATCTCAACGTTCCGCATCTGCCCCAGCTCCAGCAGTCGTTCGAGCTGCCGACGCAGAACCATTGTCCCTCCGGTCGGGCGACGCAGCGTCACTTCCTCCTGAACAAAGCTGAGTTCGGGGGCGGGCGACCGGTCGAAGACCGACCGCCGCCCGACACGCGCAGCCACCATCCGCTCCAACTCGTCTGGTCCGTACGCCGGCCGCCGCGTGCTCAGCAACGCCCGCGCGAACTCCTCGGTCTGCAACAAGCCATGCATGTTGTGGTTGCTGTAGAGAGCCAGCTCGACCGCCCGCGCCTCCAGCTTCGCCAGTTCACGGACCTTCTTCGGGTACTGAGCCTGCGCAACATCCTCCGACATCGCGGCGATCTTCCCGCTGGCGCCAAGAACCTCATCCGCCTTCACAAGGAACTCGGGACGCGGAATCCGCCGACCGCTCTCCAACTTGTAGACCTGGTTCTCCCCGTACCCCACCCGAGCACCGAACTCGGCAGCGCGCAGCCCCGCAGCCTCCCGCCACATCCTGAGCTGGCGCCCCAGCGCCTCGACCAAGGCGACCGTCTCGTCCCCCGGCTCGATGCCCCACCCTGCCCCGCCGTCGCCACTGTCCGCAGTCACACTCACAAGCTCACCTCCGAGGCGTCGCTTCCCACCGCGCCCACGCCCCCGGAACATCCCGGCTTGACGGCCTGTACAAGCCCGTACAACCACTGGACAGTCACCGTACGCATCGACGGAATCACTGTTCAGAGTAGGCGCGGCTGGCCACGCTGAGTGACATGAACGACGAACTCACCTTCACGATCCGCCTGTCGGCAACCCACCGAGGCGCACGCCTCGCCCGCCGACTGACAGTCCAGCAACTCCTCGACTGGGCCCGCCCGTTCGAGACGGCAGAGCAACTAGTAGCCGAACTGGCGAACAACGCAATTACCCACGGCCGCGTACCCGGCAGGGACTTCCGCCTGACACTCACACTCACGCCGGCGGACACGCTACGTATCGAGGTGACGGACGCCCGCGGAGACGCGATGCCGCGCGAGCCGGGTTACGGCCTGCTCCTGGTCGAGGCACTGGCGGACGCCTGGGGTACGAGATTGGGCCCGCCTCCAACCAAGACGGTATGGGCCGAATTGGAGGCATCAAAGCCATCTTGACCAGATCGAGGGATTCACGACGCGGTGGCCCAATGCGCGGCAGGTCACGCGATCAAAGGCCAAGTATCCGGGGAGAGAACCCTCCCCAACCTCCCCCAACCCCCGCTGCTGCTGCTCGACCGAACCCCGACTGAGGCTGACGTTCGCAGACCGAGGTCCAACCGCGGCCCGGGTTGCCCTCCCGCCGAATGCTCGATCACTCCACCCTCCCGAGCCTCAGCCCGAGAAAGCCAGCCCCCACAGGCAGCAGCGGAACAACGAAAGGGATGGAGGCATCAGCAACCACCCCCGGAGAGCAACCACGCAATTCAAGAACCCCGAACCCGCACCTCACCCACAAGGGTGATCGCGCCCAACTCAACTTGCATGAAGCCCCGTTCGCACTCCACGCTCACCCAGAGCAACGCGAAACAACTCCAGAACACAGAACGGCCCCCGCCGGGACTGGCATCCCACTGCGAGGGCCTGACCACCCAGGAAGAAGAGACCTTCCCGATGGCTGATCAGCAGCTTAACGCGCCCCCGTGCGCCCAGTCCCAGGTTCCGGCGGACGTTCCGCCGAGCGGCATCCGTCACATCAACCGCCGCCACGCGGACCGCTTCACGGTCGTAGGCAACCACCTGGTCCAACACCGCCAACTCTCCCTCACGGCCATCGGCTTGGCGGCCCACATCCAGTCGCTCCCACCCGGCGCCAGCGTCACGATCAAAACGTTGGCGGCCCGCTTCCCGGAGGGCGAGGTCCGCATCGCGGCGGCGTTACGCGAACTGGAATCGCACGGCTACCTGACGCGAACCCGAGAGCGCCTGGCATCAGGCCGAGTGATCACACGCACGACGTCGTACAACAACCCACCAGCGATGACGGCCACCCCGGCACCACCCCACGAGCCACGGCCCACGCCACGGACACCAGCGCGCCAACCCCCCACCCCCACGCCCCCGCCCACACCTACGGGCCCAGCCGCAACGCTCCTCACAGACCTACGCCGCCACGACCCACGCCTCCTACTCGCAACTCGCGACGTCGCCCGCCTGGCGCCCGCGGTAGCGACATGGATGGACCGCGGCATCACGCGGGAGGCGATCCGCCGAACCCTCACGGCCGCCCTCCCACAGGAACCCCTCCGCAACCCAGCAGCCCTCCTCTCCCACCGCCTGACGGAACTACTCCCCCCACCCCTGCCCGCACGCACCCCCACACCCCCGCCCCCACCCCGCCCGGCCCCCCTCCAGAACTGCGACGGCTGCGACCGAGCATTCCGCTCCCCAGAACCAGGCAAATGCGCCACATGCCGCCCACCCGAGCCGAAGGCGGCGTAACACGAGCGGCAGTTGAGGCATTTCCTCCTGGTTTGCATCTGCGAGATCACCCTCCGGTCTGTGATCTTCGCAGCGAGTTGCTAACTTGATCGAGCCAATGCATCTGACGATCACAGAAGCAACCGGGTACACGGGGGAAGGTGCTCACCCATGGCTTGGGAAGAATGGGATCAGCTCAAGGCCGAGGCGGCAGCCCGGCACTCGACCAACATGCAACTCAACAGCATCCCGGCGGACCCAGGCGGCGGAGGCGGGAGCCCGCACGGCGATCTCACGGTCAACCAGAAGGACCTAGCAGCAGTCGGTAACGCTGCCTTCGAACTCCGCACAGAATTCGAAGGCGTCAGCGACCGCGCCCGCCTCTCTTCCATGAAGGTCACGAGCAGCCTTAAGAAGAGCGATGGGTTCGCGCTCGGTGACGCGCTGGACCACGTCGCAACGCACTGGGTCGACCAAGTACAGAACCTTCTTGACGCGACGGCCCACATCTCCAACCACCTTGACTACACCAAGGGTGTGCACGCCAAGGACGAGGTCTACATCGCCGGCACGATCAGCAGCATCGCCCAGCTGGACAAGGGCTTCGACGAGCGAGGGACGGGCCACTGATGGATCTCGATGCGCTCCGCCACCTCAACTTCTCCCAGCTCGATGACGCCATCGACGACTGGGACCAGATGACGCGGGACCTCAAAACCGTCGCAGACCACGCCGACACGAACCTCAAGAGGAAAGCTGACAGGGCCAACTGGACGGGATACAACGCGGCCGTCACCCGGGAGTTCGTCGACAAGACCTCGGGGGAGTTCAGTGACGCCCACACACAGGCGGACACCGTCACCAAGATCCTCAAGGACACCCGTGGTGAACTGGGGAATTACAAGACTCAGTTGAACACCTTGATCGAGTCGACCAAAAGTATGACGGTCGTGGACACAGGCAACGGCTCGTTCAATGTCATTCCCAACCCCACGACCGACCCCGATGGCGCCAAGACTGATGCCGCCAGCCTGCGTGACCAGATCGAGGGAATCCTCAAGAAGGCTAGCGAAAGCGACACAACAGCCGCAAAGGCCTTGCGGCTCATCGTCGACCACGCCGAGTACGGCTTCTCGGACGCCAGCTACAAGGACCGGGACTCAGCAGCCGCAGCGATCAAGGCGGCCGAGGAGGCCGCTAAGACGCTGCGCAAGAACCCGCATGACGTGACGAACACGGAACTATCTTCCCTCGATTCAACCTTGGCCAAGTACAAGAACGATCCCCTCTTCGCCGAGCAGTTCGCCGTTGACGCGGGCCCGAAGAAGATCATGACGTTCTACGCGGGAATTGCCGATCCTTACGGAATGCATTACGACCCGGAGCGCGGTGCTCTGGCAAAGAAGCTTCAGAAGAACCTGGGCATCACGCTCGGAACAGCCACGCTCTCGGACAGCGCGAACATGCGGGGCTGGGAGAAGCAGATGGTGGGTCTGGGGTCGGGCGAACTCGGAACCGACGATGCCAACAACCCTCGCGGCTTCGCCGTCATGAGCAACCTCATGCGATTCGGCGACTATGACGATCAGTTCCTCAACGACTACGGCGACAAGCTCTACGCGTTCGACAAGGAACACAACGTCAAGGGGCTAAGCCCTTGGGTAAATAACTGGAATCAGGGCGACCTCAACTTCTGGGGCAAGGACGACCGAGGCCGCGACCCGATGTCCGGTTTCCTCGAAGCACTCGGGCACAACCCGGACGCCTCGACGCAGTTCTTCGAGCAGCCTGACGGCTCCGGGGCCGGCGTTGACAAGGACTCTGAGGTCAACGACCACCTCAAGTACCTGACCAAGGAGCGCATCTGGCTCTCCGATGCCACGCTTGACGGCAGTGACAAGGTCGTGGCTGGACGTGACTCCCTCGGCCACGCATTGGAGGCAGCCACCATCGGCTACCCCTACGACGCCGACGCAAAGGCCATGCGGGCCGGAGATCACCGCACAGCCGCGACAGCGGGCGTCATGGAACAGGTCGCATATCTCTACGGCAGCAAAGATGGGCCGGATATGCTGCATGCCCAACCAGAACTGGCCGACAGTCTGGGCAAGATGGGCGGCGCCTACATCGACGACCTCGACTACAATCTTTCCGGTGTCGGCGAGAGCGCCATGGACAGCGATACCTTCCCGCCCAAATATCCCGGGCGCGCCCACTTCACCAACGAGGGTGCGATCAACTTCTTGAGCGTTCTCGGACAAGACGAGAATTCACACCGTGCCGTCACTGCCGCGCAGCACCTTTACGCACTGAGCGCCCTCGACGCCTACCCCCCGACGACCGAAGCCAACATCGGACACGCTCATGACGTGCTGACCACCGAGGCCCAGGCCCGGGGCATTCTCGACAACTCCCGGGTTCAGCAGGCCGAAGCTACGTACAAGGCCGGTTCGGAAGAGGCCAACAAATCGCTGGGACGCTCTGCCGACTGGATCAAGCTCGGGGCCGGAGCGGTCGTCGGCGGCGGCATCGCGGCGATTCCGCTTCCGGGGTCCACGGCAGCTGCTCTCGTAGTCGCGCCGCTCGCAGCGGACACCGTGGGGGAGGCGGTGAATACCTTCATCGGACATCAGGTCGACAAGGGTGTGGACGCGGCAGAGAAGGATCCCACTCAACAGGCTCAGGTGACGAGCAGCGAATTCTACAAGAAGGGCGTAAATCAGCTCGGATCCGAATATGCGTCCTACATTGAGGACAGCTCCAAGGCCAAGGAAATCGGCAACCAACAGGACTGGAACGAAGACATCAACAACGCGTACTACGGAACCGGCTCACAAGAAAACGACTACCGCGGCCTCGCTCCACACAAGGACTGACCTGTGCAACGGATCAGCAGACGACCACGTGCCTGCATTACGCCCCAGGTGGCGGCAGGTATCGCCCTGGCGGCTCTCGGCCTTGTCTCGTGTAGTGACGGCGACGACGGTAACAAGACTGAGCCGAGCTTGACCGCTTCCCAGGTATGCGCCTCAACCCTCGACGATTCGGCGGCTGCGGCTCTCGAGCGCATGGGTGACACCGAGAAGTTCACTGAACTCCCGGGCACTAGTGACTCTGGAGAGCCCAACAAGTTCTCGCCAAAACGAGCCGCGGACACCCTTTACAAGGACATGACGCAGCGGAACCAGTGTGTCGTCTTCAAATCCGAAGACACCACCGGTCATCCGTTGATCTCCGTGGATTTCTCGGCTGTTAAGCACCACCCGAGCACGACCACAGGTGGCAGCGAAGGCTCGGATCCGTCCCGTTACCGGATGGGCGTGTACGCCGCGACGCACGGCACCACTGGGGCCTCGCTGTACTTCAAGTGCTCGACGCGGAATCCCGATGAGTCGGGGCAGTCCACGCCCTACGTCGAGGCAGAGCTTGTCGGACTCCCGGACCAGCTCTCGGCGAAGAGTACGGGGCGCGACAGGATGGCCGTCCTCAACGCCGTCTCACGTGCCATGGCAAAGGAATTGGGTTGCGCCTCACAGGCATCCTTGCCGTATCAAGTGCCTGCAGCCCAGGCCGATTGACACAAGGAAGTTGGGTCGACGATTACCCGCCCCGGAGCCCAAAGCGCTCGTTCCAGCCATCGGCCCTCAGGACTGACGGCCTCGACAGGATGAAGACGTGGACGCGGCCCCCGCGACGACGACTTCCTGCCCGACGCGCGGCCGCCCCTGGAAGGTCTCGGCCGTCGCGGCGGGCGTCCTGCTCGTTCTGGCCGGGGTCGGCGCTTGGCTGTTGTGGCCCGACGAGGAACCCGCCGTAGCAGTGCCCAGGAAGGTGTGCGAGAAGTCGCTTCCCGGCACGGCCGTGAGGGGTCTCATGCCCGAGCACGGCGAGAAGTTCCAAGAGAGGAACTCCTACAAGTTCTCCTCCGCCGAGCACAGTCAGGGCGCCATGCGCGGCTGGGCACTCGGGCAATGCTTGCTGACCGGAGGAGGGGCGAAGGTCGATGTCGAGTACCGGCTGCTTCAGGGTGCCGACTACAACCGCGCCGACGCCGAGCACGATGCTCGCAAGTCCGGCCATACGCCGCTGACGCTCGGGAACGCGATCGGGTACCTGTACGGCACCGGCGCTCACCTCTTTGTCAACTGCCCGGTGCATTCAGGCGGCGACGAGCTTCTGTCGATCTCGGTCGGCGTAGGCGGCAGCGGACCAGACATGAAGGACCACACGTTGCGTGCCAACGCGGCTACCCTGGCCGCCTCCACCGCCCGGCACGCGGCCCAGGACATCCGGCAGTGCGCCGACGCGGAGAACCTGCCGGATGGTGCGCCTGACATCGGGTGAGGCGGGGGTGTCCCCGGTGTTTCGGGCCTGCTCGCGGCCTTGGAGGCGGCGGCCGGCGCAACAGGTTAGGCGTCGTCCGCCCGTTCAGGATCGTGCGGGACGTCCCGGATGGGGACCGTCAGCGACCCTGGTTGGGGTTGTGCTGGTTGTCGCCCGACGGAGGCGCGTACTGCTGTGGGTTCGTGAACTGCGGCGCCCCGTACTGCTGTCCCTGATAGGGCGGCTGGGCCGGAGGGTAGGGCGGCGGCGAGGCATGCGAGGCCGCCGCGCGGCGTCGGCTGCGGCTGATCGCAACGGCGGTCGCGGCGCCGGCCACGACGAGCACGCCTACGCCGACACCGATCCAGAGGAGGGTGTTGCTGTCGTCGCCCTTCGATGCGGCGGCCGGCGCGGCGGAGCTGGTGTCGTCCGGGGCCTGGGCGCCCTTGGAAGGCTTGGTGGCTGGGGGCTTGGATGCTGCGACGGGGTAGTCCGGGAGCGGGTACTTGCCGGCCGGGCCGGGGTCGCCGGGGGTCTTCAGGGCAATGCGGGGGCGGACGGTTCCGTAGCCGATGGCGTCGTTGCGTTTCGCGCCGTCCGTAGGGCCTCCGATGGTGTTGAGCATGACTCGGAGGACCTGGTTGTTGGTCCAGGCAGGATGCTTGGACCAGAGCAGGGCAGCGCTCGCAGAGGCCAAGGCGGTGGCGTCACTTGTACCGTGGGTCTTGCAGAAGCCGGTCTTGCCGCCACAGGCGTGAACCATTTCATCGCCTGGGGCGGAGATGTCGACCTGCTTTCCGTAGGTCGACTCGGACGTCCGATGCAAGTCCTTGCCAATTGCGCCAACGCCAACCACACCTGGCGTGGCCGCAGGATATTCGAGCGTATTGGCCTTGTTTCCACTGTTGCCAGTTCCAGCAAAGATCAACGAGCCCTTCTTCAGGGCGTAGTCGACAGCTGCCGAAAGCTGAGGCGATCCCTGCGCCTGCGCCTGAGAAATATTGATGACCTTCGCGCCTTCGTCGGCCGCGTACCGGATTCCCTTGACCAGCGCGTCGAGGAACTCTGCGCTCGATTCGGCCTCACTGGACGCCTCCATGGCGTTCGGCAGACGGATCGGAAGGATCTTCGCGCCCGGCGACAGGCCGAGAGAGCCCTGTCCGCCTCCGTAAGCACCTGTTCCAGCGATCAATGCAGCCATGCCGGTGCCGTGGCCCTCGTAGTCGGTGTATGCATCTCCCGACTGACTGGCCGGCGCGAGATCCTTGCCGCTGAGGATCCTGCCTTGCAGATCCGGGTTGTTACGGTCCACCCCCGTGTCGATGACGGCGACGGTGACGCCCTTGCCCGTGCTGGTCTTCCACATGCCGTCCGCCTGCATGGCATCGAGGTACCACTGCTGAGACCGGATGGAGCCCGCTTGAGCCGGGGCTGCTGCCGTACCCACCAGCAGCAGGCCTAGGAGCGCCGAAGCTGCTGCGCCGCGGCGTCTGTGACGAGTGCTGGTGGTGGGCATGCGTTACCTCTCGTTGTTCTTGGGCGCGTCATCGACAACCGGGGGCACATTACGGCTGCCGTCCGGCTGCCAGGTCTGCTCGTCCTCAGCGAGGTAGTCGGGGCGCGCCCCTCGTTCCTCATCGCGGCGTTCGCCAGGGCTTGAGCCATTGGGCACCGCACCATTGCGGCCCGCCTGGCTCCCGCGGTGCGTGTCCTCGGGCGAACCTCCGCCTACGCTCCCCTGGCCGCGCACCAGTCCCGAGCCACCCGTGCTGAAGGCGCGGGCATTCGCGCGGCCGCCCTGTTGTTGCGGTCGACCTCCGACGATGCCACCGTTCTCACCGGTGATTCCGGCAGCTCGGCGCCCGGAAGCAGCACCACGCGGGCTCTCGCCGATCACGCCGGGCCGTCCAGCCGTCTGCCCCGGCCTGGAACCCGTCGGTCCTTGGCTTGCCAGGCCACGGCCTCCAGTCGCGCCACGGCCCGCGGCGTTGCCTTCGCCGCCCATCACCGTGCCCCGGGGAATTCCCTTCGTGGGCTTGCCCGTTACAGGCTGGGGACGTCCGCCGGACACCCCATTGTTCGTCGGCAGACGCCCTTGGGTCGCTCCGGTGGCCCGGCCCGTGGCGCTCTGGCCCGGCATGCCGGTGTTCGGGCGGCCTGTGGCACCCGTAGCCGACTGAGGACCCGGTTTTACTGATCCACTGCCGTTAGTGAAAGGCGAGGTGCCACGGCGACCTGCCAGTGGCGGCCCGCCCCCGGGGTTCCCGATGGGCTTTACGCCTCCTCCACGGAAGACCGGAGGGATCATGCCGGGAGTAGGCGCGGTAGGACCGCTCGGGGGCGTGCTTACCGGTGCTTGGCCTGTTGCCTGCGCAGGGGTCTGCAGGTGAGGAAGCGTGTCGACGGAGTCGACGCCCATCCGTGTCGGAATCTCCGGCTTCACGGGCTCCGCAGGCTGGATCTGCCCATGCTCAGCCACCGCGGGAGCCACTCCCGGGGAAGCAGAATGCCCACTGGCCGTCGCAGCGGCGCCCACAGCAGCACCTGTGGCTCTCTCCGAACCGGCCACGCCACCAGGCGCTGCGACATCCTGACTACCGCCATCAATGGAGTTGTGACCGGCCGGCACGAACGCCGCAGGCGGTGGCGGGAACTTGGGCTTCTTTGCCGTCAATTGGTCCATCTGACCTGACGACAACGAGTACGCCTGGCCGAGCTTTTCCATGTGTCCGGCTGCCTCGAGCCGCACCTTTTCCTTGTCGGCCGCGATCGCCGCGAGCTCACTCGACGACTTCGAAGCGACCGACTGGGCGTCAGGGTCGTTGTGTGCTGCCTGCGCCGCATCCAGGTTGGCCTTGGCACTGTGTTTGTCACGGGGGATGGTCGCCTGGGCTGTGGAGATCGCGTTAGCGGCCTCGCCCATCCACTTGGCAGCGCCTTCACTGTAGTCGCCGAGCCCGAGCGTCGCGTTGGCCAAGTCGGCCGCCCACGAACGGAAGGAGTCCGCGCCCTCGCCCTTCCATTTCACCCACTGCGGACGGACCTTGAGTTCGTCTGCAATCTTGTGAATCTCCTTGGCTGCTGCCGTCAGCTTGCCGGCGGCAGCCTGGACTCCCCCACTGTTCGCTTGGTCAAGCCACGCCAGCATCTCCTCGTGACTCATGTTCGCGAACAGCGTGCCTCCGACGCTCCCGCCGCCGATCGGTGCCTCTGCCATTTAGAGCCCCCCACCCGAAGCGCCATCCACAGACTTGCTCGTATCGCTGCTGTGGGTTACGGGATCCTTGGTGTCCTTGTCCTTATTGGGAAGGTTCGGCACGTACGGGCCGCCGTAGTGTTTCGTGGCCGCCGCGCTGATTGCGCGCATCCGGTCCTTGATGTCGTCGTCGATGTTCGCGTAGCCCTTGTGCGACTTCAGAACAGCGATCCCCATGCCCTCGATCGAGTCGGAGAGCAACTGCGACAGGGTCTCGAGCTCCGTGATCACCGTCTGGTACGACGTGTGGAGACCGGCCGCTTCCTTGAAACCGTCCGCTCCGCCACCGAACTGGGCTCGACCCAACGGCTCTTGCCCCAGCTTCTTCGAGTCTGCTGGGGACCCCTTCAAATCCTTAATCAACTGATCAACCCGCTGCTGGAACTTCGTGAACGACTCCAGCTCGGTGACGATGTCGCCCACCGCCGCCTGCGCCGCCCCCACCGCTCCGAGTACGCCGAAGAAGGCCCACGGCGAGCCGTCGCTGCCGCCGCCCTTGTCCGCTGCCTCTGCCATCGCGTCCTCCCCGTTCCCCGCGTCCCCGTGTCCCGTACAGACCGCTCGTCGAGCGGCGGCGGCCGGCGTCGTTCAGACCGCTCGTCCCGTCGCGTCGCCCGCCGAAGGTCATCGGCCGACGCCCTCGTCTACGAAGTCTCGACAACAACTCTAGCCAAACGCACTGTCAGTTCACACGCCGCCCGTTGCAGAGTCCATCGACATCGCGTCACACAACGACACGTCACGTCACAAGTTGCAACGGGCAATGGGCAATGGGGGCTTGGAGATTCATTCCGTTGACGACGCCATCGCCGGAGCGGACGCGTTCGTCACCACCGCCGCCTGCGGGCGGATCGGGAGGCGGTTGACGGGGCGGCCCGTGGCCGCGCGGACCGCTGAGGCCACTGCCGCCGGGGACGCGACCACCGGGACCGCGCTTGCCGCCTTCGCTCCGAAGGGGGCTACTACGTCCCGTTCCTCGACCAGTTTCACGATGCGGATGTCGGGGGCGTCCAGGGACGTGGGGAGTGCGTAGCCCGTGAAGTCTGGGTGGCGGACCAGGCCGCGCGGGGTGCGGAGGTTCTCCGTGAGGGCCGCGCCGACTCCCTGGGTGACGCCCGCCTCGATACGGGCCGTCAGCTGCGCCGGGTTCAACACCCTGCCCACGTCCTGGGCTACCGCCAGCTCCACTACGCGTACCGAACCGAGTTCGATGTCCACGTCGACCACCGCGCGGATCGCGCAGAACGCGAGGCCCACGAAGGCGTCGCCCTGGCCGTCGGCGTCGAGGGGTTCGGTGGGGTGCGGGCGGCACTGGGCCGTGGCCCACAGTTCCTTGCCGTCCATCGCCTCGGTGACCGTCGTCGACAGGACTCCGTCGTACGACGTGATCTTGCCGTCCGCGATCTGGAGCAGCTCCGTTGACATGCCGAACTTGTGGGCGAGGGGCTGGAGTAGCTGGGTGCGGACCATTTTTGCGGCCCGTTCGACCGCTCCGCCCGAGACCCAGGTGTGGCGGCCGCGGCAGCCGGGGCCGGCCGGCGGCTGGTCCGTGTCGACCGGGGCGACCTGGACCTCGTCGATGCCGAGGGTGTCCTGGACGATCTGCCTCGCCAAAGTAGTAAAACCCTGGCCGGTTTCCACGGCAGCGCAGATGACCGTGGCCACGCCGTCGTGGACCTTCACCGTCGCCGTCGACACCTCGTCGGTGCCTTCCGCGCCGAGCATGTGCACCATGCCGATGCCGTAGCCGACACCGCGGCGCACCGCACCCGGTTCGCCCGCGCCCTCGGGGCCGCCGGGCAGCAGCCAATCCGCCTCGGGGGTGTCCCTGGGCAGCTCCGGCAGCGGGAAGTCCCGTACCGCGCCCAGCAGTTCGGCGACCGGCGCCGGGCACGTCACCGTCTGCCCGGTCGGGAGTACGTCGCCCGTCGCCATGGCGTTGCGCAGGCGCAGCTCCGCCGGGTCGATACCGAGTTTCTTCGCCAGCTTGTCCATCTGCGCCTCGTACGCGGCGCAGACCTGGAGGGCGCCTTCTCCGCGTACGTGGCCGGAGGGCGGGTTGTTGGTGCGTACCGCCCAGCCCTCGATGAACGCGTGCGGGACGACGTACGGGCCGCAGGCGAAGGAGACCGCGGCGGCGAGCGCCTCCGAGGACGTGTCGGCGTACGCGCCCGCGTCGAGGAGGATCTGCGCCTCGACCTTGACCAGCTTGCCCTCGGCGTCCGCGTGGTGGCGGTAGCGCAGGAGGGTGGGGTGGCGGTGGGTGTGACCGAGGAAGGACTCCTCGCGCGTAGCGGTGAGTTTGACCGGGCAGCCGGTCCTCAACGCGAGCAGCCCGAGCGGGAGTTGGAAGCTCTGGTCCTCGCGGTCGCCGGTCGCGCCGGGCACGCCCGTGACGACGACCTTCACGCGCTCGGGTTCGAGGCCGTAGCGGGCGGCGGCGAGGTCGCGGTCGCCGTGCGGGTCGGTGGAGGCGATGTAGAGCTCCACTCCCCCGTCGGGCCGCGGGACGGCGAGGCCGGCCTCGGCGCCGATGGGGGCCGGGTCCTGGCGGCCGATGCGGTACTGGCCCTCGACAACGATTTCGCCGACCGCGTCCTGGTCGCCGTGGCGCAGGGGGATGTGGCGGATCAGGTTGCCGTCGGGGTGCAGCGGCTCAGCGGCGAAGGCCTGCTCGGGGTCGGTGACCGGTTCGAGCACCTCGTACTCGACGAGGACGGCCGCGGCCGCCATGCGTGCGGTGTCCGGGTGGTCGGCCGCGACGGCCGCGATGGCCTCGCCGTGGTGGCGTACGACGTCGGAGGCGAACACCGGGCGGTCCGCGGCGCGGTGGCCGGGAAGGGGCGCTCCGGGGACGTCCTCGTGCGTGATGACGGCCCGTACACCGGGCATCTCGCGCGCGTGGGTCGTGTCGATGGAGAGGATGCGCGCGTGCGGGTGCGGGGAGCGCAGGACGGCCGCCCACAGCAGGCCCTCGGCCCACAGGTCGGCGGCGTACGGGAAGGTGCCCTCCGTCTTGGCGCGCGCCTCGGCGGGCGGCAGGGACGCCCCGAGGCCGTGCGGCAGCGGCTCGGCCACGGGGGCCGCGGGCGCGGTGGCTGTTGCTTCGTCACTCACGCCAGGCCTCCGTCCTGAATACCTTCGGTCGCGCTGGGTCCCGCCTGGTGCGGGATGCGGGCCTCGCCCGCGGCGTCACCCGCGGAGACGGACGGGCCCGTCGAGTCCGTCGCGGTGGTCGCGCCCGCCGCCGTCGCCTCGCGTTCGGTGACGACCTGCTGTACGGCGTCCAGGATCCCGCGGTAACCGGAGCAGCGGCACAGGTTGCCGCACAACGCCTGGCGGGTCTCCAGTTCGGTGGGGGCCGGGTTGCCCTCGAGGAGGTCGTGCACGGTCATCGCCATGCCGGGCACGCAGAATCCGCACTGGACGGCGCAGCGGCCGGCGAGGGCGCGCTGCACGTCGGAGGGCTGCCCGTCGGTGGCCAGGCCCTCCACGGTGCGTACTTCGCTCCCGGCCGCGGTGGCGCCGGGCACGAGGCAGGAGGCTACGAGGCGGCCGTCGACCTGCACGTTGCAGGCGCCGCACTCGCCTTGCGAGCAGCCGTCCTTGGCCCCGGCGAGGCCGAGGCGCTCGCGCAGGACGTAGAGCAGGGACTCGCCGATCCACGCGCCGGTGACGGGGCGGTCGCTGCCGTTGACCCGCAGGACGTAGGAGGCGAGGGGGTGGTCGTCGTGGAGGGGCGCGACCACGGCGTCGGGGGCGGGCTCGTCGGGGGCGGCGCCCTCAGGAGCGGGGGCCTCGCTGACGTCGGGGACCTCGGTGACGTCCGGGACCTCGTCGACCTCAGAAGTCTGAGAAACCGCAGAAACCGCAGAAGCCGCAGAGACCTCCGGGACCTCCGAAGCCTCGGCAGTCGGCACCCGCACCGGCTCCTTCGCCGACTCGGCGGCGACGTCCGCGAAGGCATGCGCCTCGCCGTCCGCCGTCCCGACCGGCTCGGGTTCGCCGAGTACGCCGTGTACGGCGCGTACCGCATGTATGTCGCTTACGTTCCCCTGCGTCGGCTCCGGCGCAGCCTCAGGCGCGACCTCGGGCTCGAACTCGGGCTCGAACTCGTCCTCCGGAACGCCCTGCGAAGGCTCCCTCGCCCACTCCTCCGCCGCCCAGGGCGCCACCGCGCCCCCCGGCAGCGTCGCCGGAGGCGTCCGGCCCCACTGCGCGGCGAGGGACGACGTGGTGAACTCGCCCGACTCGTCCGGAAGATCCCCTTCGGCGATGACCGGAATCGACCACTGCCCGGTCTGTCCCGTCTGGCTCGCCTGTCCCGTCTGTCCCGTCTGTCCCGCCGGTTCGGCAACGGCATGGTCGTGGGCGGGCGGCGCCTGGTGCTCGACGTCCGAGAAGTTCCACTGCCCGGTCACCCCGGCCCCGTGGCCGTACGAAGGCATCGCCTCAGGAGCGGCCGGTTCGGCGTGTTCGATGCGTTCGGCGTGTTCGGTGTGTTCGGCAGGTTCGGGCCAGTGCACCTCGCCGGTCGCCGCGCCCGTGGGCGCCGCCTGCGCGCCCGTCACGTCGGGCGGCAGCACCCACAGGCCCGTCGCCGTCGGGTCCGTGGCCGCGGGACCGCCGGGCGCGATGGTGATCTGCGGCGGCACGTAACCGTGTCCCGGCGCGGCCAGCGGCACGTCGGGCAGGCCGCCCTCGGGGAGCTGCACGAAGGCGGTGGCGTCCGCGTCGTAGTCGCCCTGGGGCAGCGGCTCCCAGCCGCCGCCCTGGTGGCCAGCGTGGCCACCGTGGTTGTGCTCGTCAGTCACGACAGCGCCCTCCCAAGTGCCCGTCGGGCCAGCGCGGCGACCGTGCGCCGCAGGTGCAGTACGGCGGGCGGCAGCTGTTCCTGGGTGCCGTCCGGGGCCGGGGCGGCGTCGGGGATGCAGGCCGCGGCGACGTACTCGCCGAACGCGGTCAGCGCCTCAGGCACGAGCATCCGCTCGCCGTCCCAGTCGATGAGCGAGGCCACCCACTGCTCGGCCTCCAGGGGCCGCAGCGGCATGGGCGCGATGGCGCCGACCGCGCACCGCACGCCGCGCCTGGCCGGGTCGAGGACGAGCGCGACGGACGCGAGGGCGCGTCCGGGGCCGGTACGGCCGGTGGCCTTGAGGAAGGTCTGCGGGGCGTGCAGGAGCGGCACGCGTACGAAGCCGATGAGCTCGCCGGGGCTGAGCATCTCCATGCCCGCGAGCAGGTGGGAGACGGGGACCTCGCGCCGCGCGCCGCCGGGGCCCGCGATGATGAGGGTGGCTTCGAGGGCGGCCAGGACGGGCAGTGTGTCGCCGGTCGCGGCGGCGGAGGCGATGTTGCCGCCGAGGGTGCCCGCGTTACGGATCTGGGGCGGTCCGGCGGCGCGTGCCGCGGCCGCGAGCGCGGGGATCAGGGCGGCGAAGTCGGGGCGTCCGATGCGGGCGTGGGTGAGGCCGGCGCCGAGCAGAGCGTGACCGTCCTGGTACTGCCAGCCGCGGATCTCGCTGATGCGGCCGAGGCCGACGAGGGCGGCGGGGCGCAGCAGTCCGGCGTTGACCGAGGCCATCAGATCGGTGCCGCCCGCGACCGGGACCGCGGCGGGCATGGCGGAGAGTGCTGCCACGGCCTCGTCCAGCGAGCCCGGGAGCGTCACGGCCTGCGTTGCGTGCGTGGTCAAACCGGCTGCCCCTTCCCGATGTCCGGCACTTCGCCCGGCGGCTTCGGCATGTGAACCGTCGTTCGCGCCGTTACGCCTGTTCCGCCGTACGGTACGTGCTGACAGGCCGGACGTGGCAACTCTGGCACATCTTCCCGGGGGCCCGGCGAGGGGGTCCGCTAGGAGGCTTTCGCCCCGAGGACCAGGGAGATGGGTCGCTTTCTCCCCTGGTCACCGGTCGGTGCGCATTGCCACTCTTCGGTGATTTTTGTAAGGCTTTTTCGTGCAGTCCCACGGTCCCAGGGCCGGAGCCCCGGGGCACGCGTACGGCGGGCGTCTCACACGTTCGGGGGCGCCCCCTCGATCGGGCGTCCGAGCACACCCGGTCGCTGCTGCCACGGAAGGGGGCCCGTGGGCGGGCGGTAGCCGACGCCGAGGGCGTCAAGGCGGCCGTAGTGGGCGGTCATTCGGCGCCGGAAGTCCGCGTAGTCGCGCTCGGCGGGGGCGGGCAGGGCGCTCCAGGCGACCTCGGCGAAGGCGGCCAGGCGCGGGAACACCTGGTAGTCGACGCGGGCCTGGCTCTCCATCACCTCGGTCCACACGTTGGCCTGGGTACCCAGGACGTGCCGCGCCTCCTCCTCCGTGAGCTGCGGGGGGACGGGCTCGAAGCGGTAGACGTCCTCGAGGGTGCGGACGTATCCGATGGGCATCGGCTCGTCGTCGCCCGGCGCCTGACGGTGGTCCAGGTACACCTGCTGCTCGGGGCACATGACGACGTCGTGTCCGGCCCGGGCGGCGGTGATGCCGCCCTGGTAGCCGCGCCAGGACGACACGGCGGCGCCGGGGGCGAGGCCGCCCTCCAGGATCTCGTCCCAGCCGATGAGGCGGCGGCCGCGTTCGGTGAGCCAGGTGTCGAAGTGCCGGATGAACCAGGACTGCAGCTCGTCCTCGTCCTTCAGGCCGAGTTCGGCGATCCGAGCCTGCGCGGCGGGCGACTGCTTCCACTGGTCCTTGGGGCACTCGTCGCCGCCGATGTGAATGAACGGCGAGACGTCGGCGGGGAAGAGGCCGAGGAGTTCCTCGAATACGCCCTCGTAGAAGCGCAGCGTGTGGTCGGTCGGCGCGAGTACGTTCGGGGTTACTCCCCAGTTGTCCCAGACGGTGAGGGAGGCGGTGTCGACGACGTCCGTGTTGCCGAGTTCCGGATAGGCCGCGATGGCCGCCTGGGAGTGGCCGGGGACATCGATCTCGGGGACGACGCGGATATGCCGTTCGGCGGCGTACGCGACGATCTCGCGGATGTCGTCCTGCGTGTAGAAGCCGCCGTGCGGACGGTCGTCCCACAGGGGTGAGGCGCGGTGGCCGAATTTCGTGCGTGCGCGCCAGGCGCCCTGCTCCGTGAGCTTGGGGTGGCGCTTGATCTCGATGCGCCAGCCCTGGTCGTCGGTGAGGTGGAAGTGGAAGACGTTCAGTTTGTGCGCGGCGAGCAGGTCGAGATAGCGCAGGACCCCGTCCTTGGGCATGAAGTGGCGTGATACGTCGAGCATCAGGCCGCGCCAGGCGAAGCGGGGGGCGTCCTCGACGGTGCCGGTGGGGACGGTCCACTTGCGGCCCGGTTCGAGGGGTGCGCGCCGGAACGCGTCGGGGCCGAGGAGCTGACGGAACGTCTGGGCTCCCCAGAAGACGCCGGCCGCGCTGCCGCCTTCGATACGGACGGTCCGCTGGCCGACGGTCATCCGGTAGGCCTCCGGGCCGAGTTCCGGGTCCAGTTCCGGGACGATGCGCAGCTCTATACGGGTTTCACCGTCGCGCAGGTCAACGCCCGTGCCGGCGTGGGGCAGGCCGAGGCCCGTGGCCGCTCCGACGGTCGAGCGCAGCCAGCGGGCGACGCCCTCGGTGCCCGCGCCGGCGTCGATCGTGGTGGCGTCGCCGAGTTCGTGGAGGCCGTCACCGGGCGCCGTCCGGCGGGGTGCGGGAATGAGATCTGCCGAAGTCACTGACGTCAGTCCTTAACCGCGCCGCCGAGCCCGGACACCAGGCGCCGCTGTACGAGTACGAAGAAGACCAGTACCGGAATGGTCATTACCGTCGACGCCGCCATGATGCCGCCCCAGTCGTTCTCGTCGGGTTTGAAGAAGACGAGCAGGGCCATGGGCAGGGTCGACTGCGAGGTGTCGCTGATGATGAAGGACTTCGCGAACAGGAAGTCGTTCCAGGTGGAGATGAAGGAGAAGACGCTGGTCGCCACGAGGCCGGGAAAGACCAGCGGGAAAAGGATCTGCCAGAGAAACCGGGTGCGGCTCGCGCCGTCGATGTACGCGGCTTCCTCCAGCGCTTCAGGGACGGCCTTCACAAAGCCCCGGAGCATCCACACGGCGAACGGCAGGGAGAACGCCAGGTGGGGCAGGATCAGTGAGCCGAGTGTGTTGAGCTGCCCGAAGTCCCGCATGAGGAAGAAGAGCGGAATGGTGAGGGCCTCGACGGGCACCATCTGCGCGACCAGGAACATGATGAGAAGCGTCGTGCGGAACCTGAACCGGAACCTTGTCACCGCGGTCGCCGCGAGGAATGCGACGAGGGCGGAGACCACGACGACGGTGCCCGCGACGATCAGGCTGTTGAGGAAGTACCGGCCGAATTCCTCCTGTTGGAAGACGCGCCGGAAGGAGTCGAGGGAGGGCGCGAGCGTCCAGGGTCTCGGCTCGGCCGACTCGATCTCGCCTGCCGGCTTGAAGGCGCCGAGCACCATCCAGTAGAGGGGGAAGGCGACGACGAGGGCGATCAGGAGAGCGGACGCCTCGGCGGCGAGCCGCCACGGCCGCCGCACCCTCACCCGTACCCGGACCCGTACGGAGCTCACAGCGCGTACGGGACTCGCAGCACGTACGGAGCTCACAGCTCCTCCCCTCTGCGGCGCAGGATCCGCAGGTAGCCGAGCGTGACGGCGAGCAGGATCAGCAGCATGACGACGCCGATCGCCGAGCCGAGGCTGTACTGGCTGGAAGCGAAGGCCTTCTGGTACGCGTACACGTTGAGCACGAGGTTCTGGCCCGCGATGCCGCCGCCGTTCGTCATGACGTAGATCTGGGTGAACACCTTGAAGTCCCAGATGACCGACTGGACGGTGACGACGAGGAGGATCGGCCGCAGCATCGGTGCGAGCACCGAGCGCCAGATCCGCCACTGCGAGGCCCCGTCGAGCGCCGCCGCCTCGACGACCTCCGCCGGGACCGCTCTGATGCCCGCGTACACGGTCACCATCACGAACGGGAAGGAGCACCACACCACTTCGAGCAGGACGAGCGCGAAGGCGCTGTAGCGGCCGTACGTCCACGAGAAGTCGCCGAGCCCGAACACCCGGTTGACCGGGCCGAAGTCCGGGTCGAAGAGGAACATCCAGACCGTGGAGCCGGTGACAGCCGGGGTCGCCCACGCGCCGAGCGCGGCCAGCATCAGGGCGAGCCGGGGCAGGGCGCGTACGCGGGTGAGCAGGACGGCGAGGGCGCAGCCGACGGCGAGGGTGGAGACGACGCACGCGGCGGCGAACAGGACCGTGGCGAGCAGCACCTGCCAGAACTGTTCGTCGGCGAAGAGCGTCGCGTAGTTCCCGAGCCCCTGGAACGTGGTCGGTTCGCCGCCGCTGACCTGGGCCTGGGTGTATTCGAGGAACGAGATCAGGCCGAGTTGGTAGACGGGGTAGACGAGGAGCCCGCCGAGGAGGAGCAGGGCGGGGGCGAGATAGAGCCAGGGGGTCCAGGCGCCGGTGCGGCGGGCGGTGGTGGTGGCCACGTGGTCAGCCCGCGGTGCGAAAGGCGGTGTCCATCTTCTTCGCCGCGTCCCGCGAGGCCGTCGCCACGTCCTTACGTCCGCTGACGATCTCCTGGAACATGGTCGGCAGGACGAGCGAGGCGTCTATCTGGCCCCAGGCGGGCGACGCGGGCACGAACTTGGCGCCGGCGCCGAGGGTCTTGATGAAGGGCGCGACGAAGGGCTCCTTCTTCGCGACGCTCTCGCGGACGTCCGTGTACGTGGGCAGGAAGCCCATCGCGTCGAAGAGTTCGCCCTGCGTCTTCTTCGAGGAGAGGCTCTTCATGAGGTCCACGGCGAGCGTGCGGTGCGAGGTGCTCTTGAGTACGCCGATGTTGTTGCCACCCGCGAAGGCAGGCGCGATGTCGCCCTTGTCCGCTCCCGGCAGCGGCACGACGGCGTACTTGCCCTTGACCTTGCCGTCCTCCATGGCCTGGTGGCTGAAGTCGCCGCCGATGGCCATGCCGGCCTTGCCGGAGGCGAAGGCGGTGACGGTGTCGTTGCCGCCCATGCCCGCACACTTCGCGGCGGGACAGTTGTCGCCGCCGAAGAGGGACGTGTACGCCTCGATGCCCTTGCGCGCGGCCGGGCTGTCGATGGCCGACTCGTACGATCCGCCCTTCTTCTCGGCGAGTTCGCCGCCCCGGGACCAGATGAAGGGCATGGCGCCGTACGTGTAGGCGCCGCCGACCGCGAGGCCGTACAGGTCCGGCCTCTCCTTGTGGATCTTCCGTGCCGCGGCGGCGAGTTGGGCCTGCGTCGTCGGGACGTCGAGCTTGAGGTCCTTGAAGACGTCGGTGCGGTAGTAGAGGGCGCGTACGCCGACGAAGTAGGGGGCGCCGTAGATCTTTCCGTCGACGGTCACGGACTCCTCGGCCGTCGGGTCGGTGTCCTTGGCCTCGGACCAGGCGCCGAACTCCTCGGTCACGTCGGCGAGGCCGCCGTCCTTGACGTATCCGGCGGTGTCGGTGTTGCCGTACTCGATGACGTCGGGGGCGCTCTTCGGGTCGTTGAAGGCGGCCTTGATCTTCTCGGCGCGGGTCTCGACGGGTATGTACTCGACCTTGACGTCGGCGCCCTTGTGGGACTTCTCGAAGGCGGCGACGGCCGCGTCGACGACCTTCTGCTTCGGCTGGTTGTTGACCTCCTGGAAGAGCCAGACGCGCAGGGTCCCGCTCTTGTCGTCCCCGGCGGAGCCGTTGTCCGAGGTTCCGGGGGCGCAGGCGGTGGCGAGGGCAAGTGCGGCCAGGGGCAAGGCCATGCGGACGGGGAGCTTCATGGGGGCAGCCTCCGAAGTGTCGTTGCAACATACGCAATGGCGGTTTTGCTGTGCACAACACAGAGGAGGCTAGGAGGTCCAGACCACTGAGCGCAACGGTTACGGAGGCAGCACAAAGGCCCCCATGGCGCGACAGATGCGCACCTCGGGGGCCTTTCGCAGCAGACTCAGGAACCTTCCGCGGCGGCCGGGGCCGCTACTTCTTGTCCTTGCCGCCCTTGTCCTTGTCGCCGCCGGCGCCCATGGACTCGTAGATCTCCTTGCACATGGGACACACGGGGTACTTCTTCGGGTCCCGGCCCGGCACCCAGACCTTGCCGCAGAGCGCGACGACCGGCGTCCCCTCGAGGGCGCTCGCCATGATCTTGTCCTTCTGGACATAGTGGGCGTAGCGCTCGTGGTCGCCGTCACCGTGCGATGTCTGCGGCGTCGGCTCTACGAGGGTCCCCGTACCTGTCCCGCGCTCGGGCTCAAGAGTGCTCATAAAGGCCAAGGGTACTGAAGCTCCGGGGGAAGGGTCAGCGGCCTCGTGGTGAAGGGCCCACACCCCCGGATCCGTCGATCACGGCACCGGCCGACGGCCTCAGTTGAGCGACGGATCGTCCGGGTACGTCGCCACCATCGCCAGGTCGCTGCGCTGGCGTCGCAGCACCGCGCGCCACAGGCCCTCGGGGTCCGTCGACGAGACGTCGCCCGGCTCCGACTCGACGACGTACCAGGCGCCCTCGGTCAGCTCGGACTCCAGCTGGCGCGGGCCCCAGCCCGCGTACCCCGCGAAGATCCGCAGGGATCCGAGCGCGGAGGCGAGCAGCTCGGGAGGGGCCTCCAGGTCGACCAGGCCGATCGCGCCGTGGACGCGGCGCCAGCCGAGGGGCCCTTCGTCGCCGGGGATCACCGCGACGCCGAGCGCCGAGTCGAGTGAGACCGGGCCGCCCTGGAAGACGACGCCCGGAGCGCCGGCGAGCTCGCCCCAGCCCTCCAGGATGTCACCGACGCCGACCGGCGTGGGCCGGTTGAGGACGACGCCGAGCGAGCCCTCCTCGTCGTGGTCGAGGAGCAGCACGACCGCGCGGTCGAAGTTCGGGTCCGTGAGGGCGGGTGTGGCCACGAGCAGCCGCCCTGTGAGCGAGGACACCTCGGTCATGCCAGACATGATCCCGCATCTTGTCGCCGAGCGGGCAGTCAATGGCCCTTCCCGGGTGCGCCCAGCTCAGAGACGCCTCACGCGCCCGGGGCGCGCGCCGTGAACCGCACCCGGAAGGTGACCCTCCGCGCCCGTTTAGCGACATTTCGTGTTGTAGCGAAGTCATGACGTCCCCCCGGTGCACTTGGGCTTACGGAAGGGGGGTAGGCGGCCCTTACGCTTATGCCTTGGCCCGCCCAGCGGCCCGGCCCGAAAGGCCTCGCCCGACGGCTCCGCCCTGCGGTCCTGCCCATCTGTCCTGTCCATCTCATCGGAACGCGAGATTCATGACCGTCACCGACGATGTACTGCTTGTCCACGGCGGAACCCCGCTGGAGGGCGAGATCCGTGTCCGCGGCGCGAAGAACCTCGTGCCCAAGGCCATGGTCGCCGCGCTGCTCGGCAGCGAGCCGAGCCGGCTGCGCAACGTCCCGGACATCCGGGACGTCCGGGTCGTACGCGGCCTCCTCCAGCTGCACGGCGTGACGGTCCGCCCGGGTGAGGAACCCGGCGAGCTGATCATGGACCCGTCGCACGTGGAGAGCGCCAACGTCGCCGACATCGACGCGCACGCGGGCTCCTCGCGCATTCCGATCCTGCTGTGCGGGCCGCTCCTGCACCGGCTCGGCCACGCGTTCATCCCGGGCCTCGGCGGCTGCGACATCGGCGGCCGGCCGATCGACTTCCACTTCGAGGTGCTCCGCCAGTTCGGCGCGACCATCGAGAAGCGGGCGGACGGCCAGTACCTGGAGGCCCCGCAGCGGCTGCGCGGCACGAAGATCCGGCTGCCGTACCCGTCGGTCGGCGCGACCGAGCAGGTCCTCCTGACGGCCGTGCTGGCCGAGGGCGTGACCGAGCTCTCGAACGCGGCCGTGGAGCCCGAGATCGAGGACCTCATCTGCGTTCTGCAGAAGATGGGCGCGATCATCGCCATGGACACCGACCGGACCATCCGGGTCACGGGTGTCGACAAGCTGGGCGGCTACACGCACCGCGCCCTCTCGGACCGTCTGGAGGCCGCGTCGTGGGCGTCGGCCGCGCTGGCGACCGAGGGCAACATCTACGTCCGCGGCGCCCAGCAGCGCTCGATGATGACGTTCCTGAACACGTACCGCAAGGTCGGCGGCGCCTTCGAGATCGACGACGAGGGCATCCGCTTCTGGCACCCGGGCGGCTCGCTGAAGTCGATCGCCCTGGAGACGGACGTCCACCCCGGCTTCCAGACCGACTGGCAGCAGCCGCTCGTCGTGGCGCTGACGCAGGCCTCGGGCCTGTCCATCGTCCACGAGACGGTCTACGAGTCCCGCCTCGGCTTCACGTCCGCGCTGAACCAGATGGGCGCGCACATCCAGCTCTACCGCGAGTGCCTGGGCGGCTCGGACTGCCGCTTCGGCCAGCGCAACTTCCTGCACTCCGCGGTCGTGTCGGGCCCGACGAAGCTCCAGGGCGCCGACCTGGTCATCCCCGACCTGCGCGGCGGCTTCTCGTACCTGATCGCCGCCCTGGCCGCCCAGGGCACGAGCCGCGTCCACGGCATCGACCTGATCAACCGCGGCTACGAGAACTTCATGGAGAAGCTCGTGGAGCTGGGCGCGAAGGTCGAGCTGCCCGGCAAGGCGCTCGGCTAGCCACAAGCTCGGCTGGGGGTCCGGGGGTCACCCCCCGGACAGACACAGCATGGAGAAGCTCGTGGAGCTGGGCGCGAAGGTCGAGCTGCCGGGCAAGGCGCTCGGCTAGCCACAGGCCCTGCTGACGCCCTTCCTGAGCGCCGGCAGGACCCCCGTGACAACACAGAAGGGGCGGCCACCCGAACCGGGTGGCCGCCCCTTCTGTTGCCTGGCTTACTTGCCCTTGGCGGCTTCCTTGAGCTTGGAGCCCGCGGACACCTTCACGCTGAAACCGGCCGGGATGTTGATCGGCTCGCCGGTCTGCGGGTTGCGGGCGGTGCGAGCGGCACGGTGCGTGCGCTCGAAGGTCAGGAAGCCGGGGATGGTGACCTTCTCGTCGCCCTTGGCAACGATCTCGCCGACCGTCTCGGCGAACGCGGCCAGCACGGCGTCGGCGTCCTTGCGGGTCACCTCGGCGCGGTCGGCCAGCGCGGCCACCAGCTCACTGCGGTTCATGTTTGTACTCCCGTGTTCTTCTTGCCGTTGAGGCGTGCCACGCGGCGGAGCCGCATGTTGGGCACAGCGAAGCCGATGCTGCCAGGGTCCTCGGTCAGGCCCCGGACCCGGGTCCGTCTTCAGACCCTCGCGCCCGAAGACGCATCCTGCCCCCACCAGCGGCGGGAAAGCCAATCCGGCGCCCTTGGGGGTCACACGGATTGCGTCGCCGTCCCGGTATGGGGCGGGGTGGGGCCGTGCTTCCCGGCCACCCTAGAGGGCGGCCAGGGGCCCCGCATTCCGCGACGCGCCGGGCCTCAGGAGGCCGTGGCGCCCGTCACAGCGCCGCCGACGGCCTTCGCGGCGTTACGCACCGCTCCGGCGACGGCGCCCGCGACCTTGTCGTTGAAGACGCTCGGAATGATGTAGTTCGGGTTGAGCTCGTCCTCGCTCACCACGCCCGCCAGGGCGGCCGCGGCGGCCAGCATCATCTCCGTGTTGACCGTACGCGAATGGGCGTCGAGGAGGCCACGGAAGACGCCCGGGAACACGAGGACGTTGTTGATCTGGTTCGGGAAGTCCGAGCGGCCCGTGGCCACAACTGCTGCCGTCTGACGGGCGATTGCGGGGTCGACCTCGGGGTCGGGGTTCGCGAGCGCGAACACGATCGCACCCTCGGCCATGGCCGCCACGTCGTCGCCGTCGAGCACGTTCGGAGCGGAGACCCCGATGAACACGTCGGCGCCGCGCACGGCCTCCTTGAGCGTGCCCGTAAGGCCCTCGGGGTTGGTGTTGTCGGCGATCCAGCGCAGCGGCGAATCGGCCTTGGCGTCGACGAGGTCCGCGCGGTCCGCGTGCACGACACCGTGGATGTCGGCGACGACCGAGTTCTTGACGCCGGCCGCGATCAGGAGCTTGAGAATCGCCGTGCCGGCCGCGCCCGCGCCGGACATGACGACGCGGATGTCGCCGATGGCCTTACCCGCGACACGCAGGGCGTTCGTCAGGGCGGCGAGGACGACGATGGCCGTGCCGTGCTGGTCGTCGTGGAAGACCGGGATGTCGAGGGCCTCGCGCAGGCGGGCCTCGATCTCGAAGCAGCGCGGGGCGGAGATGTCCTCGAGGTTGATGCCCGCGAAGCCGGGGGCGATGGCCTTGACGATCTCGACGATCGCGTCGGTGTCCTGGGTGTCCAGGCAGATCGGCCAGGCATCGATGTCGGCGAAGCGCTTGAAGAGGGCCGCCTTGCCCTCCATGACCGGCATGGCGGCCATCGGGCCGATGTTGCCGAGGCCGAGCACGGCGGAGCCGTCCGTCACGACCGCAACGGTGTTCCGCTTGATCGTCAGACGCCGGGCATCCTCGGGGTTCTCGGCGATCGCCATGCACACGCGGGCCACACCCGGCGTGTAGATCATGGACAGGTCGTCACGGTTGCGGATGGGGTGCTTCGACTGCATCTCGATCTTGCCGCCGAGGTGCATCAGGAACGTACGGTCGGAGACCTTGCCGAGGATGACGCCCTCGATGCCGCTCAGGCCCTCGACGATCTCGTCGGCGTGCGCGGTGGAGCTCGCGGCGATCGTGACGTCGATCCGGAGTTTCTCGTGGCCGGACGCCGTCACGTCGAGACCGGTCACCGAGCCTCCGTGGGACTCCACGGCCGTCGTGAGTTGGGATACCGCTGTTCCGCTGGCGGGCACCTCAAGGCGGACCGTCATCGAGTAGGAGACGCTGGGCGCCGTTGCCATGGCCGACTTCCTCTGCTTTCACCGTGTGGCTGCTGCTGTTTTTCCGTCCGATCGTCGCACCTACCGCCGAGTACGTGGTAGCCGCCCCGGATTGCGAACGTTTTGTTCACCGCCCGGACAGCACCCCGGTCGCGCACTTTCGGAAAGTTGTTTCCACCATACGAGAAGTGACGGGAAACAGAAAGAGGTCCACGTCGGCTGACGTGGACCTCTCACTTACGTTAATGACACCGACCCGCCATGCTCGCCTCGCGGCAAGTGGTCGCTCGTAGCGACGAAGGTTGGGCCCGGGGGCTTGGATCGAGCCGGTGCCACGTCCAAGGTAACAAAGGATCCCCGTAAGGCAATTCCCATCCCTCGAACTCATTCACGCAGCAGGTCCGGGACCCCGTCCGCATCCGGTTCGTCGCGGCTGCCCGAGACGACCGTGAGCTGCTGCGTGGCGCGGGTCAGCGCCACGTACAGGACGCGCAGGCCCGCCGGGGACTCGTCCGCGACCTCCGCGGGCGACACGACCACCGTCGCGTCGTACTCCAGGCCCTTGGCCTCCAGGCTGCCGAGCGCGACCACCCGGTCGCCGAGCCCCGCCAGCCAGCGCGCCGCCTCGTCCCGCCGGTTCATCGCGACGACGACGCCGACCGTGCCGTCGACCTGGTCGAGCAGCCGCGCCGCCTCCTCGCGGACGGTGTGCCCGAGGCCGTCCTGTACGACCGCGAACCGCGGGCGCACCCCCGTCGAGCGGACCGCCGACGGGGACTCGGAGCCCGGCATGGCGAGCGCGAGGACCTTGGCGGCGAGCTCGGCGATCTCGGCCGGGTTGCGGTAGTTCACGGTGAGGGTGAAACGGCGGCGCGGACGGGAGCCGAGGGCCTCGTCGCGGGCCTCGGCTGCCTCGTCCGGGTCCGACCAGGACGACTGGGCGGGGTCGCCGACCACGGTCCACGTCGCGTGCCGGCCGCGGCGGCCGACCATCCGCCACTGCATGGGCGTGAGGTCCTGCGCCTCGTCGACGATGACGTGCGCGTACTCCGTGCGCTCCTGGGCCAGGCGCTCGGCGCGCTCGCGCTGGGTCTCGTGGCGCTCGGGCATCAGCTCCTCCAGCCCGGTGAGCTGGTCCAGAGGGTCGTACTCGCGCTTCTTCTTGGGGCGCAGCGGGGCGCCGAGGACCTCGTTCAGCTCGTCCAGGAGCGCCACGTCGTGCACCGACAGGGCGTCGCGGCGCAGCGAGCGGGCGACCTTGCGGACCTCGCCGGGGTTGAGGATCCGGCGTGCCCAGCGGCCGAGACGGCGCTCGTCGCCCATCGCGGCGAGGACGCCGCGCGGGGTGAGTTCGGGCCACCACGCGTCGAGGAAGCGGAGGAAGTCGTCCTCGGAGGTGATGTCGTCGTCGAACGAGGAGCGCAGCTCCGCGGCGAGTTCCGGGTCGCTGTGGCGGGTGCCCGCGCCGGACTGCGACCACAGGGCGTCCAGGAGGAGCTTGCGGGCGCGCGGGCGCAGCAGGTTGACGGGGGCGGTGCCGCTCAGCGCGTTCTGGCGGATCCTCGCCAGGTCGGCGGCCTCCAGCTCCAGGCGGCGGCCGAACGCGACGACGCGCAGGCGTGTGGGCGGCTCCGCGGGGGTCTGTGCCTCGTCCTCGTCGGATTCGTCGTCGCCGAAGGCCAGCTGGCCCTGCTTCGGCTGCGGCGCCGCCGTCACGGTCCCCATTTCGAGGGCGCCGCGGGCCGCCTTGCGCAGGACGCGCAGCATCCGCGAGGAGCCCTTGACGCGGGCCACCGCCGGGGAGTCGTAGACCGTGGCGTCCGCGCCGTCGACCAGCGAGCCGACCGCACGGATCGCGACCTGGCCCTCCTCGCCGAGCGAGGGCAGGACGCCCTCGGTGTAGGCGACGAGGAGCGGGGTCGGGGAGACGATCAGGATGCCGCCCGCGTACCGGCGGCGGTCCTGGTAGAGCAGGTACGCGGCGCGGTGCAGGGCCACGGCCGTCTTGCCGGTGCCGGGACCGCCCTCCACGTACGTCACCGACGCGGCGGGCGCCCGGATCACCAGGTCCTGCTCGGCCTGGATGGACGCCACGATGTCGCGCATGGTGTGGCTGCGGGCCTGGCCGAGGGCGGCCATCAGGGCACCGTCGCCGATGACGGGCAGCTGCTCGCCGTCGAGGTACGCGGTCAGCTCGGGGCGCATCAGGTCGTCCTCGACGCCGAGCACCTTGCGGCCCTTGGAACGGATGACCCGGCGGCGTACGACCCGTCCCGGATCGACCGGGGTCGAGCGGTAGAAGGGCGCGGCGGCCGGCGCGCGCCAGTCGATGACCAGGGGCGAGTAGTCGGCGTCCAGGACGCCGATCCGGCCGATGTGGAGCGTCTCGGCGATGTCGGCGGTCCGCTGCCCGTCCGCGTCCTCGCGCACGGACCCCTCGGCGGGCTCCACGGCCGTGTACGCGCCGTCGGGACCCTTCTTGCCGTCCTTGCCGAGCAGCAGGTCGATCCGGCCGAAGAGGAAGTCCTCGAACTCGTTGTTGAGGCGGTTGAGGTGGATCCCCGCGCGGAACACCTGGGCGTCGCGCTCGGCGAGGGCGCCGGGCGTGCCGACCTGCCCCCGCTTGGCCGCGTCGTTCATCAGGAACTCGGCCTCGTGGATCTTTTCCTCGAGCCGGCGGTACACCTGGTCGAGGTGTTCCTGTTCGACACCGATCTCGCGGTCCCGGACGGAATCGCGGTCCTGGTCGAGCGCGGTCTGCTGATGAGCCTGAGCGGCCACCGGGCCCCCTTCTGACGTGCTGGGCAGCCGTCAAAGGTACGCGAAGGGAGGCCCGGGAGGCTACGCATCCGGCTGCCGGGGCTACGCGTCGACCTCCACGAGGCGTTTGCCGTCGAGCGTCTCGACCTCGAAGTGGTCGATGGCGTTGCGCTCGAACGCGGCGCCCCCGTGCACGTACAGGGGGTACTTCGACGCCTCGTGCTTGCTGTTGGGAATGCCGTAACCCCACTTCGGGACGGCCCAGGTGGTGACCGTCTCGCGCTGGCCGTTCTTCCCGACCGCAATCAGGGAGCACTTCAGCGGGCCCTTGACGTTCTTCAGCTGCAGGACGGCGTGGGTGCCCCAGGCCTTCGGTTCCATGGCGACGGTGGCGGTGACCTTGGTGCTCGCGTCGGTCGCCTCGACCCTGTCGTGCATGTGGTCGAAGAACATCTCGGCCGGGCTGGTGGGCTGGGGCGCCTCGGCTACGTTGCCCGTCCCGCCGTTGTTCACGGCGATCACCGTCAGCGGTCCGCCGACGATCAGCGCGGCGGCGGCCGCCACCAGGTACATGCCGCGGCGGCGCTTGCGCGCCCGCTTCTGCGCCACCTCGTCGAAGAGCCGGCCGGCGAGCCGGTCGCTCGGGCGGGCGCCGAGCTGCGCGCCGAGGCGTTCTCTGCCGGGGGTGCCCTGCGGTTCGGGGATGTCCGCGAGGGCGGCGAGCATCGGCTCCATGCCGGCGAACTCCTCCAGCTGGCGTGCGCACAGCTCGCAGCCCGCCAGATGCGCCTCGAAGGCGCTCGCCTCGGCGTCGTCGAGGACGCCGAGCACGTAGGCGCCGACCGTCTCGTGAACGTCACCGGACCCATGCGGTCCGTAGTCGTCGTACGAGGCACTCATGCCGTCACCCCCCGCTCCTCCAGCGCCAGCTTCATGGAACGCAGCGCGTAGAACACCCGTGAGCGCACCGTTCCGCTGGGAATACCGAGTGTCTCGGCCGCCTCATTGACCGTACGCCCCTTGAAGTACGTCTCCACCAGTACCTCGCGGTGGGCAGGCGTCAGGTCCTCGAGCGCATCCGAAAGCGTCATCAGCCACAGCGCCTTGTCGATCTCGTCCTCCGCGGGGATGACCTCCAGCGGCGACGGATCGACCTCCTGCGGCCGGGCCTGCCGGCTGCGGTGAGCGTCGATGACGATGCGCCGGGCGACCGTCACCAGCCAGGGGCGTACCGAACCGGTCGCTCGGTTGAGCTGACCGGCGTTCTTCCAGGCACGGATGAGCGTTTCCTGCACGACATCTTCGGCGCGCTGCCGGTCCCCCGCCACCAGCCTGAGCACATAGGCCAGAAGTGGACCCGCGTGCTCGCGATAGAGCGCGCGCATCAGCTCCTCGTCGGGCTCAGGAGGCTGCGGCGCGCGATGTCGTGCCCTCGGCGGGCGTTCATCGGCCACGGCGGAATCCTTGCGCACGCCTACCTCCGCTGTCCCCTGGTTGAGCGTTCCGGCTCTGTCGCCGCTCGGCTGGACGCACCCCAGTACGTAAGCGGGCCGCGAAGTGTTCAAACGATCTGCCGGGACATGTCAAAAGGGGGTTCGGGGAGGTCTTCGGGGGATCTTCAGGCCCGGGCGAGTGCCGCCCTGCGGCGGTGCCGCGCCACCCGCTCCCGGTTGCCGCACACCTCGCTGGAGCACCAGCGGCGGCGCCGCCCCCGGGACGTGTCGAGGTAGATGATCGGGCAGCTGTCGCCCTCGCAGCGGCGCAGACAGGAGCGGGCGACCGGGTCCGTGAGCAGTTCCACGGCGTCGCGGGCGACGGCCGCGAGCAGCTCGCGGCAGCCGGGGTCGGCGTGCAGGTCCCTGGCGAGGGTGCCGTCGGCGCGGCGGGTCGCGCGGGGCGCGGGCGGCGCCGCGCGGGCGAGGGCGTTGACCCGCTCCAGGGCGGCGGACGCGGGCCTGCCGTCGAGTTCGCCGCGCACCAACTGGCCGATGTGGCCGCGCAGTTCGTGCACGGCGGCGAGCCAGGCCGCGTCGACGCCGCGCAGCGGCGTGTCCGCGGGCACGAGCCCCGAGCCGACCAGCCAGGCCCGCAGCCGCCCCACCGAGTCGAGCCGTTCGTCGGGATGCGCCGTGGCCAGGAGATCCAGCGAACTGCACCCGGAGTCGAAGCGCAGCTCGTACGAGGACGAGGACGGTGGCGAGGACGAGGACGAGGACGATGGCGATGCCATGCCCCTACAGTGCCCGCACGCGCGCACGGCCGGAACCCCTGGTACCGGGCCGCACACGAAGGGTTCACAGAGGCATGTATGCAGCATGGGTTACCTTTGTATGCAGACCATGTCCGACATCTTGGAGGGCGCCATGTCCGCCACGCAGATCGACATAGACGATGAGGCTCTCGCCGAGGCGATGCGGCTGTCCGGGGCGCGCACCAAGAAGGAAATGGTGAACCTCGCCCTGCGCGAGTACGTGGAGCGCGAGCGCCGATCCGAAGCGAACCTCCGGCATTTCCGTGCGGCTCAGGAGTGGGACGAAGAGAGCTTCTGGCGTCTGCACGCCGCCGAGAAGGGCACCGCCTGACATGCTGCGCTACTTGGTCGACTCCACCGCGGTCTGGCGGCTGGAGCGCGATCAGCCACTCAACGAGGCATGGAGGCCCGAAATCCGCCAGGGAAGCATCGGCTCCTGCCACCCCCAGCGCACCGAGTTCCGCCGGTCGGCGAGGAATCTCGACGAGTACGACGCGATGACGGACATGTTCGCCGACCTGTACCCGGACGCGCCCGTACCCAAGGGCGCCTGGCAGTGGATCGAGACGGCGCAGTACCGGCTGGCCCAGCGCGGCCGCCACCAGAGCCTGTCCGTCGTGGACTGGCTCGTCTGCGCCACGGCGGCCCACCACGGGTTCGTCGTCCTCCACGACGACAAGGACTTCTCCGCAGCCGCGGGCCTGCTGACCGACCTCACGGAACACAACGTCCATCAGGTCCCGGGCTGACCCGCGCCGCCCCTCACCCGTCCGCGTACTTGGCGTCCGCCGCCGGGTCCAGGGCGAGCCGGTAGCCGCGTTTGACCACCGTCTGGATCAGCTTGGGGGTGCCGAGCGCCGTGCGCAGTCTGGCCATCGCCGTCTCCACCGCGTGTTCGTCGCTGCCCGCGCCGGGCAGCGCGCGCAGCAGTTCGGCACGGGGCACCACCCAGCCGGGCCGGCGCGACAGGGAGCGCAGGAGCGACATCCCGGCGGGCGGCACCGGGCGCAGGTCGCCGTCGACCAGGACGGCCTGCCCGCGGATCTCCATGCGGTGACCCGCGACCGGCAACGTACGGGCCCTGCCCGGGAGTTCGGCGCACAGGAGCTGGACGAGCGGGCCGAGGCGGAAGCGTTCGGGCTGCACGGTGTCCACGCCGTGGGCCTGGAGGGGCAGCGCGGTCACGGGACCGACGCAGGCGGGCAGGACGTCGTGGTGCAGGGCGGCGAGCAACTCCGGTAGCAGGCCCCGCAGTTCGGCCCGGGAGAGCAGGGACACGGCGGCGGGCGCGCTGGTGAACGTGAGTGCGTCGACGCCCCGGGTGAGAGTCGCGTCGAGCAGCCGGTCGAGGGGCCCTATGTCCTCCGGCGGCATCCACCGGTACACCGGCACCCCCACGACGTCGGCGCCCGCCTCGCGCAGCGCCTCGACGAAGCCGGGCAGCGGCTCGCCGTGCAGCTGGACGGCGACCCGGCGGCCGTCGACGCCCTCGTCGAGGAGCCGCTCGAGGACCTCCGCCATCGACTCGGACGACGGGGACCACTCCTCGGTGAGCCCGGCGGCCCTGACGGCGCCCTTGACCTTGGGCCCGCGGGCGAGCAGCTCCACGCCGCGCAGCCGGGCGACGAGCGCCTCGCCCAGGCCCCAGCCGTCGGCGGCCTCGATCCAGCCGCGGAACCCGATGGCGGTGGTCGCGACGACGACGTCGGGCGCGTGGTCGACGATCTCCTTGGTCGCCGCGAGGAGCTCGCTGTCGTCGGCGAGCGGGACGATGCGCAACGCGGGCGCGTGCAGGACGGCGGCGCCGCGCCGCTGGAGCAGCGCGCCGAGCTCGTCGGCGCGGCGCGCGGCGGTCACGCCCACGGTGAAGCCCGCGAGGGGGCCGTGCTGCCCCGCCGGGGGGCCCTGCTGTGCGTCGTACATGTGGCTCTCGTCCCGCTCGGGTGGTTCTGCCGGGGTCGACCGAGCCTGTCAACGTCCCGTGACGGGCTCGGTTCCCCATGATGTCAGCGGTGTTACGTCACACCTCGGCGTAGCTGAGCCGGGGCTCCGTCTCCGCGGCCTCGACAGGAGCCTCCGCGGCGGCCGGGCGGCGAAGGTATACGGCCCAGGTGAGGGCGAAGCACACCGCGTAGAAGACGAGGAACCCGACGAAGGCGGCCGTGCCGGTGCCCGCGGTCTGGAAGGACTGGCGGAAGGCGAGGTTGATGCCGAGCCCGCCGAGCGCGCCCACCGCGCCGATCAGCCCCATCGAGGCCCCGGACAGGCGCCGCCCGTACGCCGCGGCCTCCTCCCCCGTGAGCCCCCTGGCGGCGGCCTTGGCCTGGAAGATGCCGGGGATCATCTTGTACGTCGACCCGTTGCCGAGGCCGGTGAGCACGAACAGGGCGATGAACGCCGTGGTGAACAGCGGCAGCGACTTCTGCGTCGACGCGAGGACGACCACGGCGGTGGCGGCGGCCATCCCGACGAAGTTCCACAGCGTGATGCGGGCGCCGCCGAACCGGTCGGCGAGCCGGCCGCCGACGGGCCGGATCAGGGAGCCGAGCAGCGGCCCGATGAACGTGATCGATGCGGCCTGCAGCGGCGTCCTGCCGAACTGCGTCTGCAGGACGAGCCCGAACGCGAAGCTGTAGCCGATGAACGACCCGAACGTCCCGACGTACAGGAACGCCATGATCCACGTGTGCGGGTCGCGCACGGCCTCCTTGGCCGCGCCGGTGTCGTTCTTCACGGTCGCGAGGTTGTCCATGAACAGCGCGGCGCAGATCGCCGACACCGCGATGAGCGGGATGTAGATCCCGAGCAGCACGCGCGGGCCGCCGCTCGCGCCGATCACGGCGAGCCCGGCGAGCTGCACGACGGGGACGCCGATGTTGCCGCCGCCCGCGTTCAGGCCGAGCGCCCAGCCCTTCTTCCGCAGCGGGAAGAAGGAGTTGATGTTGGTCATCGACGAGGCGAAGTTGCCGCCGCCGACACCGGTGAGCAGCGCGCACACCATGAACGTCGTGTACGAGGTCCCCGGCTCCATCACGGCGAATGCGGCAACCGTCGGGATGAGGAGCATGCTCGCGGCGACGATCGTCCAGTTCCGGCCGCCGAAGCGGGCGACGGCGAACGTATAGGGGACCCGTACGACCGCCCCGACCAGCGTGGCCATCGAGACCAGGAAGAACTTGCCGGCCGGGTCGATGCCGTACTCGGGCCCCATGAACAGGACCATCACGGACCACAGGGTCCAGATCGAGAATCCGATGTGCTCGGACAGGATGGAGAACGCGAGATTGCGCCGCGCGACCTTCTCGCCGCCCTCCTGCGACCAGAACGTCTCGTCCTCCGGATCCCACCGCTGGATCCAACTCCGGGCTGCCATCACACGCCTCCAGGGTCACCGTTCTCGGCTGATGACCTCGAAGGTAGGGAGGCGGGATTACCGCGCTGTGCCGCACCGTGACCGGCGGGGAACGTTGCTCTCACCGGGCGCGGGGCCCGGCGGTGAGCTTCGCTCCCCGGCGTGGGTCAGGTCGTGGGCGTGGGTCAGGTCGTGGGCGTGGGTCAGGTCGTGGGCGTGGGTCAGGTCGTGGTGCCCGCCCACTTGAGGCTTGCCGAGCCGCCCTTGTCCCACTTCAGCGTGACCACGTCGTCGGCCTGCGTCAGGTTCGCCCCGAAGACCTCGTCGCCGGTGTCCTTGCCCATGCACTTGACGGCTATCCGGAAGGCCCCGCCGCTGCGGTTCTCCCCGATGCCGGTGCAGATGCCCTTACCGCCCGCGTCGATGTAGGACACGCTGTACTTGCCCTTGGCCGTGCCGGACGCGACCTTGTCGCCGACCGTGAGGGTCCTGGCCTGCTCGTCCTGCCACTGGCCCTGATAGCCGGTGGACCCGGCGGGCCGCTCCTCCACCGTCCCCGAGGGATCACTCGGCTCCTCGACGGGGTCCTCCGTCGCGGGGTCCTCGGTCGTGGGCTCGTCGGAGGGCTCGTCCGACGCGGTGGGCTCCGCGGACACGGAGTCCTTCGCCTTCGGCTTGTCGTCGTCGCCGCCGCTGTTCGTGGCGAGGAAGATCCCGCCGACGATCACGACGAGCGCGACGACCGCGGACCCCACGATGACGGCCGTCCGGCGCTTGCCACCACTGCCCTGCGGGGGCGGGGGCGGCGGATAGGCACCCCCGCCGTAGGGCGGCTGCCCGCCGTACGGGGGCTGCCCGTACGGGGGTTGGCCCTGCGGCTGGCCCTGCGGCTGACCGTAGGGGGGTTGGGCGCCGTAACCGGACTGGTCACCGTAGCCAGGCTGGTCCCCGTAGCCAGGCTGGTCCCCGTAGCCAGGCTGGTCCCCGTAGCCAGGCTGGTCCCCGTAGCCAGGCTGGTCCCCGTAGCCAGGCTGGTCCCCGTAAGCGGGCTGGTCACCGTAGCCGGGCTGGCCCTGAGGGGCCGGTGCCGGTGGCGGGGTCTGCGGTATCTGCGGCGGAGCCGGAGGCGGGGTCGGCGCGCCGGCGTACGGGTTGTCCTGCCCGCCGCCGGACGGCGCCTGGGGCGGGGTGGGCGGCGGCCCGTACGCCGGGTGGTGCCCGGATCCGTCCTGCGGCGGCTGGCCGGGAGGCTGTGTCATGTCGGTCCGGGTTCCCCTCGTGGTCCTGCGGTCACTGGTCGCGCACGCCCCAACCTCCCCCACCCGCCACGGGCGCACAAGGCCGCCTGGGTCACGCGCGGTGCGAAGTGCCTCCGCGCGCCCGGTGGATGCCTTAGCGTCTACCTCGGCTTTCGAGGGCATACACCCAGCGATGCCATGAGGACGGGGAACAGCATGACAACTCTCTTGGTAGCGGTGGGACTTGTGACCGTCCTGCCCGCCTGTGCCGCGATGGCCTTCGGCTGGCTGCCCCCGTGGCTCTCCGGGCACATTACTCATCCACGACTGTGGGGCGTGGGCATGTTCGGCATCGGCTTCTTCGCCGTCACTCAGATACCCGCGCTGCGTGAGCACTTCGAACACGCCGGGACAGCCGGTGTCGCCCTTCGTCTCGGCGTGCTCGGTATCGGGCTGGCCGCTCTGCTGTGGTCAAGTGACCGCCTGGTCCGGCGATGAACAGCTTCAGCCCCGATGCGTCCCGCTCCGCGACCCCTTCTTCTTGACGCCGTTCGGCCACAGCCGCGGGCGCCGCTTGGCGGCCAGGTCCTCGATCCAGCCCGTGCCGAGGACCGCGAGCCCGATCAGCGGCCAGGTCAGCACGAACATCCAGATCATGTACGTGGTGTCGAGGGCGCCGCTCCAGCGCGCGTTCTCCATGAACGGCAGGTCGTACGCGAGGTCGATGATCGGCACCGTGGCCATGATCAGCATGTTGTGCCAGAGATAAATCGTGACCGCGCGGTTGTTGGAGAGCGTGATCAGCTTGTCCCACTTGGCGAGCCGGCCCGGCAGCTCCTGCCAGGACGGCGAGTACTGGAGCAGGATGACGACGAACCCGAAGGACCAGGTCGCCTGCGCCAGCGGAATGTCGTTCAGGTCCCAGCCGTCCGGCCCGAGATGGCCCGAGGCCCACCACAGTCCGAACGCCATCACGATCGCCGAGCAGGACACGGCGAGATAGCGCGGCACCTTCGCCAGGACGCCCTCGTGGTGGGCGAAGCCGAGCACCCAGCAGCCGCCGTAGACCGCGAAGTCGGTGACCGCGTTCCCCGTCTCGCCGGGGATGGTGACGATGCCCGTACCGACGACGGCCGTCAGCGCGAGCGGCGCGAGCAGCGTGGCCCACGGCACCTTGCGGAACGCCCAGAGCAGCAGCGGGGACGCGATGACGAACCAGAGGTAGGCCCGCAGATACCAGAGCGGGCCCGCCGCCTGCGCCGGCCAGGTGTCCTCCAGGAGCCCCGCCTTGTCGCCGAGGTGCCAGGGGAACGACGGCGCCCCGACGGGCACCAAGTAGTTGAGGAGGCTGACCCAGCCCCAGGTCCCGCCGTTGTCCGGGTCCTTGCCCGGGTTCCAGCCGCCCAGGAAGAGCAGGGCGAGGACGACGACGCTGAACATCCACAGGGGCGGCAGGAGCCGGCGGATGCGGCCCCTGATCACGCCGATCGCGGGCCGGCTCAGGGAGCGCGCCATCAGCGATCCGGCGAGCGCGAACATCACGCCCATGGACGGGAAGAGGACCGTCAGCCACGCCCACCCGAAGAGGTGGTAGCAGACGACGCGGACGAGCGCGATGGAGCGCAGCAGGTCCAGATAGCGGTCGCGGCCCGGCTTCTTGGGCGCGGCCGCCTGCGCGGGCGGGGCGGGCGGGGTCGGTGCGGGCGCGGGTCCGCGCTCCGGCTCGAACGGCACCTGCGGGAACGGCACCTGCGGCAGCTGCCGCGTCGGCTGGAACCCGCTCTGGCCGCCGGTGGCGGGAGTGGGATACGTCATGCGACGGGCCTCCGATCGTTGCCGCGCGACGCCCGCTGGCGCGGAATCGCCCCCGGCGCCTCCACCGCTCCGGTGCGCCGCAGCTTCTGCCAGCGCAGCCGGCCTCCGGTGAGCGCGGTGATCCAGGACTGGAGCAGCACGACGTACATCAGCTGCCGGTACAGGACCTGCTGGAGCGGGAGTGAGATGAGATGGGTCATGCGTTCGCGGTCGAGCCGGAAGGCGTACGCCGCGCAGACGGCCTGGATGGCGAGGACGCCGAGCCAGGCGACGATCGTCTTCTCCGTGGGGCCGAACACGAGGCCGTAGAGCAGGAAGACGTCGATGAGGGGCGCCAGGAGCGGCGCGAGGACCATGAAGAGGGCGACGAACGGCAGGCCGATCCGGCCGAAGCGCCCGGAGGGGCCCGACTCGATCACGGAGCGGCGGTGTTTCCAGATCGCCTGCATCGTGCCGTACGACCACCGGTAGCGCTGGGACCAGAGCTGCTGGACCGACTCCGGGGCCTCGGTCCAGGCGCGGGCCTTCTCGGCGTAGACGACGCGCCAGCCGTCCCGGTGCAGGGCCATGGTGACGTCGGTGTCCTCGGCGAGCGTGTCGTCGCTCATGCCGCCGATGCGCTCGAGCGCGCTGCGGCGGAAGGCGCCCACGGCCCCGGGGATCGTGGGCATGCAGCGCAGCATGTCGTACATGCGGCGGTCGAGGTTGAAGCCCATCACGTACTCGATGTGCTGCCAGGCCCCGATCAGGGAGTCCTTGTTGCCGACCTTCGCGTTGCCCGCGACCGCGCCGACGCGGTGGTCGCCGAAGGGCTGGACGAGCTCGCGGACGGTGGACGGCTCGAAGACCGTGTCGCCGTCCATCATCACGATGAGGTCGAACCGGGCGTTGGCCAGGCCCCTGTTGAGTGCCGCCGGCTTGCCCGCGTTGTGCTGGCGGACCACCCGGACGCCTGGCAGGCGCAGATTCTCGACGATGCGGGCCGTGCCGTCGGTCGAGCCGTCGTCGATGACGATGATCTCGATGGGGTGCTCGCTCGACATGAGCGAACGCACCGTGTTCTCGATGCACTTGGCCTCGTTGAACGCCGGGACCAGGACCGACACCGGTTCGGTGACGGGCGGTCCCCAGGAGAATCCGCGGCGCCGCACGCGCCGGGCGTGTGCCCCGGACAGGAGGAGCATCAGGCCGAAGCGGGTGATGACGAGGACGCCGATGACGGCGAGGCCCACGACAAGCACGTCCGTCACGTTGTCCGACGCGTCGACGGCGTAGATCCACGCCTTGCCCTTGGCCAGCTCGAGACCGTGCACGGGCGTATGGGCACTGGGTGCCCCGAGCGCCTCGGTGAGGTTGACGAAGTCGTATCCCTGGCCCTGGAGCTGGGGCAGGAAGCGGTCGAGGGCGGCGACGGTCTGCGAGCGGTCGCCACCGGAGTCGTGCATCAGGACGATGGCGCCCTTGCCACCCTTGGGCGTGGCGCGGCGGATGATCTCGTCGACGCCGGGACGCTTCCAGTCCTCACTGTCGGTGTTGTTGACGACGGTGATGTACCCGCGGCTGCCGATGTACTTGGTGACCGGCCACGACTTGTTGTCCATGGCATCGGCGAACGAGGAGTACGGCGGCCGGAACAGCGAGGTGCGGATGCCGGCCGCACCGGCCAGGGCCGTCTGGTTCTGGGTGAGTTCCCAGTCGATGCGGCTCTTGGACTGGTACGAGAGGTCGGGGTGGTTGAAGGTGTGCAGGCCGACCTCGTGCCCCTCGTCGACCATGCGTTTGACCAGGTCCGGGTAGCGGGAGGCCATGGTGCCGGTGACGAAGAAGACGCCGTGCGCGTGGTGTTCCTTCAGGACATCGAGGACCTTCGGGGTCCACTCCGGGTCGGGGCCGTCGTCGAAGGTGAGGACGAGCCGGTGCTCGGGCACGCTCATGCTGGTCTCGCGCCCGCCGCGGGTGTCGATGACGGGACCGCCCTCGAGGATCTTCTCGGGCACGTGATCGGTGGCGGCGGGCGGCTGGATGCGGTGGTCGGCGAGGATCTCGCTGTGCACGTACCCGCGGAGCATGAGCATCGCGAGCAGGGCGACAAGGAGCAGCGACGGCAGCAGATAGCGCATGGGCAGGCGGCGACGCGGCGCCCTGCGGTTGCTGCGTGGGCGGGAGGACATTTACAGGATGCCGCTTTCCGGGGACGAGGCCGCTGACGGTCCGGCCGGACTCTGGCTCGGGTCGACCGGCGATGCGACGGGCGACTCGACGGGCGGCGCCGCGACGGTCTCCGTGCCGCCCTGGGCCGGGGAGTCCGACGGCTCGACGGGTGGTCCGCTGTCCGACGGGGACGGCTCGCCGGGGCCGGGTGAGCTGGGCTGCTGCGAGGGGCCGGGGCCCGGGTCCGGCGACTGGCCGGGGTCGGGCTTGACGGGGCCGCCGGACGGCTTCGGGTCGGGTGACTTGCCGGGTTTGTCGTCCGGCTTGGCGCTCGCGCTGCCGTCCGGCCCGGTCGACGAGCCGGCGCCCGGCTCGCTGGACGCCGCTCCTGTGCCGGAAGCGCTGGGATCGGCCGTGGCGCCCGTCGAGGAGGACGGCCTGGCCGCCGGGTCGGCGGGCAGCGGCGATGTGTCCACCTTGCCGGCGGGCTTGTCGCGGTCCTCGCCCTGGATGGGCAGCCAGGGAGCGCTCGAGTTTCCGGAGAGCAGCGTCGCCACGATGACCACGGCGTAGGCCGCGCAGATCATCCCGACGATCGCGCCGAAGCGGCGGTACCTGCGGTTCCGCCGCCCCGAGTCGTCCACGAAGACCGGGACTTCCTTGTCGGCCGCACCCTCGCGCCGCGCAGCAATGAGCTCGTCCAACTGGCGGCCTGCGCCGTCGAGTTGGACCGTTACTTCATTAGGATCGTGAGTCTGCCCGGAACGGGCATTTTCTCGCCAATGTTCCACCGTACGCACATCCCCCCAAGGACATGAATATTGGGTGCGCGCACGACGTACCGAGCACTCGTCGTTCGGACCGGGCCCCCACCCGATCCGAGCGCCCCCCTTATCACAATGCGCTCGGACCAAGAATGTAGCGCACGCGAGTGACAGCCACGCCCAACCCTCAGTCCTGACTCATCATGATGAGTGCATCTATGGCCGGAATCCAGGCGCCTGAGGGCTTACGGAGCCAGTCGTTCTCCTCCGCGAGCGTGGCCGCCGCCGCACGGAGCGCGTCGATCCCCGGGTGCACGAGCCCCGTCGGCCACACCAGCGACACCGGCGACAGGGGCACGGGGTCGGTCAGGGGCCTCACGACGGAGCCGGGCATGGCCGGAAAGTCCCCCGCGGCGAGCACCGGGGTCCCCGTCTTGGCCATGATCCGCCGGAACTCCTCGACGCCCACGGCGAGCGGCGCGGGCGGCGCGACCGCTATCCCACGCCCCTCGAAGAGCCGCCCGGCCAGGTCGGTCCACTCCGGCGTACGGGGATTGCCCGCGCCCGCGTACACCGTCTCGCCCGCGAGCCGCGCGAGCGGCACGGCGTCCAGGGCGGCGAGGGGATGGCCGTCGGGCAGGACCACCGTCATCGGCTCGTACCGCACGGGCTGCTGCGAAAGACGCGCCCGCACCGCCGGATCGAGCCCCGCGTACCGCCCGAACGACGCGTCCAGGCGGCCCGCGGTCATCTCCGCGGCGGCGCCGGTCAGACCGCTCTCGTAGCGGGCCATCAGTTCGCACTGGGGGGCGAACTCGCGGGCCCGCTCCAGGATGCGCTCGAAGACGAGGCCGGGGCTGTTCACGTCGACGAGCAGCGGCCGCACCGCCCCTCCGGCCGGGCGGCGCGTGAAGGCGGCGAGCAGTTCGTCCTGCGCATCGAGGACCCGTCGCGCGTACGGCAGCAGCCGCGCCCCGTCCGCAGTCAGGGCGACCTGGCGCGTGCTCCGCGCGAACAGCTCAGCTCCCAGCTCCCGTTCGAGCCGGCGGATGTCCCTGCTGAGGGCCTGCTGCGCGACGTACAGCCGGGCTGCGGCACGCGTGAAGTGCAGCTCCTCGGCGACGGCGAGGAACGCGCGCAGCAGCCGGGGCTCCAGGTGGGCGGGGGCGGACGTGCCGGGCGCGGCTGGCTGGTCGGGCATCCGGCGAACTTACAACGCCGGCGCGTGAATCGGTACGGAGAAGGTGTTGGACCGGGCGCCCGGCCCACGGCGACGCTGATCACATGCCCGACGCGATATCCGAGCCCGCCACCGCTCCCCTGACCTCCACCCACCGGCCGCAGCCCAGCCGCTCCCCGTACGTCCGGCTCCTGTCCACGCCCGGCGCGCTCGCCTTCACGCTCGGGAACCTCCTCGCCCGCCTCCCCATGGGCATGTTCAGCGTCAGCGCCGTCATCATGATCGCCGGGGCGCGCGGCTCGTACGCGCTCGCCGGGGCCGTCACCGCGACCGGGATGGCCGCGACCGCGGTCGTCGCCCCGTGGACGGCACGCCTCGTGGACCGGTACGGGCAGGCCAGGATCGCCGTACCCGCCACGGCGGTCGCGGTCTGCGGATCGCTCGCCCTGCTCCTGTGCGTGCACTACGGAGCGCCCGACTGGACCCTCTTCGCGGCCTACGCGGCGACGGCGACCACGCCCAACACGGGCGGCATGTCACGCGCCCGCTGGGCCCATCTCCTCAAGGGCGACCCGGCCGCCCTGCACACCGCGAACTCCTTCGAACAGGCGGCGGACGAGCTGTGTTTCATGCTCGGCCCGGTGCTCGCCGCCTTCCTGTGCGGGTCGCTCTTCCCGGAGGCCGGCAGCCTGATCGGTGCGGTCCTGCTGTTCACCGGCGTACTGGTCTTCGCCGCGCAGCGCGCCACGGAACCGCCCACCCATGGGCGCACGGCCACGAAATCGCCCCTCCGCGCGCGCGGGATGCCCGTTCTCCTGGCGTCGTTCCTCGCCACCGGCGCCGTGTTCGGCTCGATGGAGGTGGTCACGATCGCGTTCGCGGACGAGGCGGGCCACAAGGCGGCGGCCGGCGCGGTCCTCGCACTCCAGGCGGCCGGTTCCTGTGTGGCGGGCCTGGTCTACGGGGCCGTGCGGCCCGCCGGTCCCGCGGCGCGCCGCCACCCGTGGTGCGTCGCCGCGATGACCCTCCTGCTGGCCCTCCCCCTGCTCGCGGCGCTCACCGGCTCCCTCCTTGTCGTCGCCGGGGCTCTCCTTGTCGCCGGTATGGCGACGGCACCGACGATGGTCACGGGCATGACGCTGGTCCAGGCCCGCACCCCCGAGGGCCAGTTGAACGAGGGCATGACCCTCGCGGTGACGGGCCTGCTCGGGGGCATCGCCTGCGGCGCGGCGGCGGGCGGCTCCGCGGTGGAGCGCCTCGGCCCCACCGCGGGCTACGCGGTCCCGGCCGCCGCGTCGGCGTGCGCGCTCGTACTCGCGCTCATCGGTTACGTACGCGGCGACGCACGCGACCGTGCGTAGTCACCCGCAGCCGTCAGCACACCGCCGGTTTGCGCCACGAGCACTCCAGGTCGCCCTTGCGTTCGGAGACCGGCACGGAGCGCAGCGAGCGCGGCTTCACCGCCACCGCCGCGTCCGCGTCGGACTTCGCGAGCGTCACCACGATCGCGTCCTCAAGGGGCTTCACCGAGCCGACCAGGTAGTTGTTCTGGACGACGCTGTAGACGAGTTCACGTCCCCCGGAGTCCTTCACGTAGCCGGAGAGCGCGGACGCGCCGGTCAGGGAGCCGGTCTTGCCGCGGGCGTTGAGCGCGGCCGGTGTCCCGCACATCCGCGAGCGCAGCGTCCCGCCGACGAACCGGTCCGGGTCGCAGGCCACCGGCAGCGACTTGTGCCAGTCGCCGAACCACGGCTCGGCGCGCACCGCGAGCAGCAGCTTCGCGATCTGGCCCGCCGGGATGTTGTCCATGCGGGAGAGCCCGGACCCGTCGACCTGGCGCAGCCGCCCGGTGTCGACGCCGATGCCCTTCAGATAGCCGCTGATCGCCGCGAGCCCGTCGTCCCAGTTCCCCGCGCGGCCGGTCGCCTTCGCGCCCATGGCCTTGGTGAGGATCTCGGCGTGCATGTTGTTGCTCAGCTTCATGAAGGGGATCAGCAGGTCCTTCAGGGGCATGGAGTCGTGCGTGGCGAGCCGCACGGCGCCCTTCGGGGTGGCACGCCCGAGCTTCGTGCCGCCCGACACCTTCACGCCGTGCGCGGCGAGCGCGTCGCGGAAGACGGAGGCCGCGTATCCGGTGGGCTCCCAGACGGTGACCCACTCCTTGGTGGTGCCTCCACCGACGGGGACGGTGCCGCTGACGGTGACGGTGTTCGTGCCGTGCTGCCGCTCGACGGTGAGGCTGTCGTCACCGCCGGCCGCGACGGTCGTGGCCCGCACGTCGATGTCCACGTAGTGGGTCCTGGGCGTGACGGTGATCTTCGGCTTGTCCCCGGCCTTCGCGCCCGGCGAGGCCTCGACGATCACCGTTCCGGTGTCGTAGTCCGTGTCGGGCGCGACGCTCAGGGCGGAGATCTGCGCCGAGTAGTACGAGGACTCGTCGTCGGCGGCCCACGAGCGGCCAAGGCGCCGGGTGTCGAACGCGGTGTCGTCGGCGACGAGGCGACCGCTGACCGACTTCACGCCCGACGCGGCAACCTTGGCGGCGAGCTCGTCGTAGTCCTTGGCGAGGGCGGTCGGGTCGCCGGTGCCACGCAGATACAGATCGCCGTCGAGGACGCTCCCCCGCCGCCGCCCGTCGCCGAGCACGTCGGTGGTGAACCGGTAGCCGGTACCGAGGAGTTCCGTCGCGGCGGTAGAGGTGAGGAGCTTGGTGTTGGACGCGGGCATCAGGCGTCCGGTGGGGTTGTGCTGGTAGATGATGTCGCCGCTCCGGGCGTCGGCGACGACGACGCTCGCCGCGCCGCCCTCCATGGACGGGTCGCTGAGGATGGTGTCGATGGCCTCGGGGAGGCCGGTGCTGTCGCCGTCGGCACCGGCCGGTGAGCCCCAGGTCAGGCCCGCCGCGAGCGCGACGAGCGCGGGCCAGACGAGGTAACGCCGTTGACGTGCAAGGGGATTGAGGAGTCGTCTCACAGGTCCGTCGGGTCTACTCATGCCTCAGGAGCATCCCGGATCGTGGCGCCCGGGGACAGTGCGCCTCGCCGGTGGCCCGGAGCGCCGTGGCGCGGCGCCCGAACCGCCGGGTCTCGCTCAGTTCTGCCGCAGGGCGGGCATCGGAACCGGAATGCTGTACGCGGTCGCCCCGCCGCCGACGCCGCCCTCGCAGGTGTTGGGCGGCGCGGTCCCGGTGCCGCGCGTGGAGGGCCGCTCGGCCGCCCAGAACATATAGCCGAGCATCCCGGAGCTCACCCCCGCCCCGTTCGGCGCGACGCTCTGGGTGAACGAACCGGTCGACTTCTGCAGCGAGTTCGCGAAGTCGGTGCACTCGGGCAGCGACTTGCTCTGGTCGGCGATGTACACGGACCCGGTGAACTTGGCCGGCGCGAGGGGCGGCACCACGGGCGAGTAGGTGGGCTTCCCGTCCACGTGCTCCTGCCAGTTGGCGATCGCCGAACTGGTGGAGGGCTGCCGGGCGGGCACCATGGCGTTGGCGTAGTCGAGCACGGGCGTGTCGGTACGCAGCCAGTCGGCGGTCGCCTTCCGGTTGATGTCGATCAGCCACCGGTCACCGGCGGCGGTGTCGATGGTGAGCCGGGCTGTGGGGTCGGCCCCCGAGGCGTCATAAGGGTGCACGGACCGGTAGGCGTCGATGAAGGACTGCAGCCCGGTGAGATCGGGACCGGAATTCTGCTCGTAGTCGATCTCGATACCGACCCCGAGATCGTTCGCGACGGCCGCCGCGTTGAGACCGAGCTGCGTCGGATTCTCGGCGAGCGCCGCATCCCATTCGTCGGTGTACGTGATTCCGCCGATGGACAGCATCACGCGTATTCCGCGCGAGGTGAAGTACTGGACGATCTCTTTGGTCATGCCTTTGGGCACGCCGTTCGCGGTGGTCGCGTCATTCGTGCGGTGCAGCAGTTTCTGCGGTTCCACAAAACTGAGGACGACGAGATTGACGGAGGGCCGCCCGTCGCCGCGGTCAACGAGCCAGTGATTCTGCGAGTCGAACTCACTGACACTGCGCACGGTGCCCCAGACGCAGGCGTCGTTGCTGCAGTGCCAGGCACCGTAGATCTGGGCGGGCGTGGCAGCGGCGGTGACCGCCGTGGCCGACGAGGCCTGCGGAACGACGAGCGCGAGGACAAGCCCCAGGACGGCGAGCAGGCTGTTGCGTACCGGTCTGTGGCGCATACGGACCTCCGGGGAGGGAACGGCCTACGGGACGTGAGGGGGTGGCGCGGGCAGCGTGACAGGTCCAGACCAACTCGGCAAGAGGGCGTCGACGACCACGTTCCTCGGGCCTACGGCCCCCCGGACACGACGAAGGCCCCGCAGTCCGGGGACTGCGGGGCCTCAGCCTCACATGGGAATTGTGGAGATGGCGGGAATCGAACCCGCGTCCAACGGTGCAGAATCAGGGCTTCTCCGTGTGCAGTTCGCTTCGATTTTCTCAGCCCCGGAGATCACGCGAACAAGTCTCCGACGGGCTCAGTCACTGTTTGATTTCCCATCGAACCCCGTGACCGGGCTCGATGGTTTAGTCCCCTAGATTATGCCAGGATCCGGGTCGGGAACATCCCCGGGCTGACACCCTTTTAGGGTCCTTCACTCACTGCTTATTAGGCAGCGAGGGCGAAGGACTGGGAATCGCTCTTAGAAGTGGCGATTATTGGTTGCGACATATGGTTAACGAGATCATTGTCGCTTCCTCGACACGCTTCCCCTGCTTCGACAGCCGCTGTCGAAACCGATCATCCCCATGTTGATTTTTCAAAATGTGTCCCGTCACCAGCGGGACATCACCCATCGTACGTGACCAACGGTCGACGGGGCCAGCCTATTCCTGACTGACCGGCGTCAGCGCTCCCGCGCCCGCTGCCGGCGCTTCGCCGAGGCGATGGCGCGGTCCGAGTCCCGGCGGTCCTGCTGCTCGCGCAGCGTCTGCCGCTTGTCGTACTCCTTCTTGCCCTTGGCCAGCGCGATCTCCGCCTTCGCCCGGCCGTCCTTGAAGTAGATCGCCAGCGGCACGATCGTGTGGCCGGTCTCCTGGGACTTCGACTCCAGCTTGTCGATCTCCTCGCGGTGCAGGAGCAGCTTGCGCTTGCGGCGCACGGAGTGGTTGGTCCAGGTGCCCTGGCTGTACTCGGGGATGTGGGCGTTGTGCAGCCACGCCTCGTTCCCGTCGATCTGGACGAAGCCGTCGACCAGCGAGGCGCGGCCCTGCCGCAGCGACTTCACCTCGGTGCCGGTCAGGACGATGCCCGCCTCGTACGTGTCGACGATGGCGTAGTCGTGCCGGGCCTTCTTGTTCTGCGCGACGATCTTGCGCTTGCCGTCCTTGTCCTTGCCGGACGCGCCCTGCTTGGGCTGTGATTCCTTCGGTACGAACATTCCCTTAGACATAGTGCTGTCATTTTCGCACTACGAGGGGTCCCCGAGGCCACTCAATACTGTCTCGGCCCGCTGCCGGGCGCCTTCCTCGGCCTCGAGGTCGGGGGTGATGCCCCGGCCGTCGACGCCGCGGCCGGTGGGGGTGCGGTAGTGGCCGACGGTCAGCTCGGCCACGGAGCCGTCGGGAAGCCGGCTCGGCATCTGGACCGAGCCCTTGCCGAAGGTCTTCGAGCCCACGACGACCGCGCGGCCGCGGTCCTGGAGGGCCCCGGTGAGCAGCTCGGCCGCACTCATCGTGCCGCTGTCGACGAGCGCGACCACCGGTCTGGAGGTGTCGCCGCCGCGCTCGGCGTGCAGGGCGCGCTGCCGTCCGCGTACGTCGTACGTCGCCACGAGCCCGCCGTCGAAGAACGCCGACGCCGCGGTGACCGCCTCCGTGACCAGGCCGCCCGAGTTGCCCCGCAGGTCGAGGAGGACGCCGTCGCCGCGGGGGGCGTCGCGCACGGCGGACCGTACGCGATCACCCGAGCCCTTGGTGAAGGCGGCGACCTTGATCAGGACGGTGCCGCCGGGGAGGCGGGAGACGGTGACGGACTCGGTGGCGAGGTTCGCCCGGCGCAGGGTCTCGGTCCACGCGCGCGTGCCGCGCGACAGGCCGAGCCGGACCGCCGTCCCCGCGTGCTCGCCGCGCAGCAGGGAGACGACCTCGGTGACGGGGCGGCCGGTGACGGGCCGGCCGTCGACGGTGCGGAGCCGGTCGCCGGGGCGCACGCCCGCGTGCGCCGCGGGGGAACCGGAACCGACCTTGGAGACCTCGATCCGGCCGTCGGCGGTACGCCGGGCCCAGAGGCCGACGCCCGTGTACTGGCCGTCGAGTTCCTGCTCGAACTCCTTGTACTCGCCCTGCGAGTAGACCGCGCCCCAGCGGTCGCCGCTGCGGCTGACGGCCTCCTCGGCGGCCTGCGTGGGGGACTTGCCGTCGGCCATCGCCTCGGCGGCCGCGTCCCGCACGTCCTCGTGTCCGCCGCCGGTGGCCGAACCGGCCAGGCGCTCCCCGGACTTGCTGTCCTCGGCGCTCCACGAACCCGTCGCGACGCCGGTGGCGAGGACGCTCGCGAAGACCAATGTCAGGGCCGCCCCGCGGCCGAAGCGGCGGGGCCGGGAGAACAGCTCGGGGCCCGACATGACGGTGAGTCTAGGACAACGCGAAGCGCCGTACGGCTCGTTGAACCGCACGGCGCCCTGGATCGCTGGGGAGGCTTGTCACACCTTCAGGTACTTGCGCAACGCGAAGAACGCGGCAATCGCGGGCATCAGCAGGCCGATCGCGAGGACGAGCGGAAGCTTGGCGAGGACCGCGTCCCAGCCGATGAAGTTGATCAGGTTCAGCTTCTCGGAGAGCGCCAGACCGTGGTCGATCATGAAGTAGCGGCCCACGAGGAGCATGCCGCAGGCGACCACACCGCCGATGACTCCGGCGACGGCGGCCTCCATGATGAACGGCATCTGGATGTAGAAGCTGGACGCGCCGACCAGGCGCATGATGCCGGTCTCTCTGCGGCGGCTGAACGCCGAGACGCGCACCGTGTTGACGATCAGCATCAGCGCGACGATGAGCATCAGCGCCATCACGGCGAGCGCCGCCCAGTTCATGCCGTTGAGGAGACCGAAGAGGTTGTCCAGGATGCCCTTCTGGTCCTGCACGGACTGCACCCCGTCACGCCCGTCGAAGGCGGTCGCGACGACCTGGTACTTCTCCGGGTTCTTGAGCTTGATCCGGTATGACTCCTGGAGCTGGTCGGACGTGAGGGAGCTGGCCAGCGGGGAGTCGCCGAACTGCTGCTTGTAGTGCTCGAACGCCTGCTTCGCCGACTCGTGCGTGACCTTCTCGACGACCGGCATCTTGCCCAGGTCCGATTCGATCTGGGCCTTCTGCTCGTCGGTGACCTCTCCCTTGGCGCACTTCGGGTCGGACTCGGCGTCGCCCTTGTTGCACAGGAAGATCGAGACGTTGACCTTGTCGTACCAGTAGCCCTTCATCGTGCTCACCTGGTCACGCATGAGCAGCGAGCCGCCGAACAGGGCGAGCGAGAGGGCGACCGAGACGATGACCGCGAAGGTCATCGTGAGATTTCGGCGGAGACCGACGCCGATCTCCGACAGGACGAATTGGGCGCGCATGGCGTCTGCTCAGGCCTTTCTCAGTGCTCTGGTGCTCACGGGGCTCAGTGCTGGTAGCCGTAGACGCCGCGCGACTGGTCGCGGACGAGACGGCCCTTCTCCAGCTCGATGACGCGCTTACGCATCTGGTCCACGATCTGCTGATCGTGGGTGGCCATCACGACGGTCGTCCCGGTGCGGTTGATCCGGTCGAGCAGCTTCATGATGCCGACCGAGGTCTGCGGGTCGAGGTTGCCGGTCGGCTCGTCGGCGATCAGGAGCTTGGGGCGGTTCACGAACGCGCGGGCGATGGCCACACGCTGCTGCTCACCGCCGGAGAGCTCTCCGGGCATCCGGTCCTCCTTGCCGCCCAGGCCGACGAGGTCGAGCACCTGGGGCACGGACTTGCGGATCTCGCCACGGGACTTGCCGATGACTTCCTGCGCGAAGGCGACGTTCTCGCCGACGGTCTTGTTGGGCAGGAGCCGGAAGTCCTGGAAGACCGTGCCGAGCTGGCGGCGCATCTGCGGCACCTTCCAGTTGGACAGTCGTGCCAGGTCCTTGCCCAGGACGTGCACCTGTCCGTGGCTGGTGCGCTCCTCGCGCAGGACCAGCCGCAGGAAGGTGGACTTTCCGGAGCCGGAAGATCCCACAAGGAAGACGAATTCGCCGCGCTCGACCTCGAGGGACACATCCCTGAGGGCGGGCCGGGTCTGCTTGGGGTAGGCCTTGGAGACGTTGTCGAATCGGATCACGGGTGCGCCTCGGTGCATCGTGGGCGTCGGGGGTAGGTGAGCGTGACCATACGCGAACCCGGCTGCGCGGCGCAGTCGGCGTCCTTGGTTGAGCGGTTTGTCCCGATGATTGCCCGGTCAGAGGCGGGTCCTGACGGGAACGGAACGGGTCCAAAGGGGCAGCATCCGGGGAGGCGCGCCGAAATCCCCGGAAGCTGGCACAGTGGTAGGGGGAACGGTTGCGTTCCCCGGAGCGTTGTGCGGAGAGAATTACGCTGTGGCGGCTCCGCCGCGCGGGAGGAGGAAGAGCGCATGACCTATGACCGGCTGGTGTGCGCGAACTGCGCGGCGCCCGTGAGCGAGGGCCGCTGCCCCGTATGCCGGGCGAACCGTGAGCGACTTCAGCAGGAGAGCCCGTTCGCGGGTCTTCACCCGATGGCCCTGATAGCTCTGGTGGCTGTGCTCATCGCGGCGGTGGCGCTCCTCGCCCACCAGACCGTCTAAGACACGAAGAAGGGCCCGGAGCGACGCTCCGGGCCCTTCTTGCGTTACGTGCGGACGTACGCGCCTACGGCTGCCTAGGCAACCGTGCGGCCGCCGCCGACGAGGCGGGGCAGCAGGCGGAAGCCGATGCCGCCGGCGATCATCGTCGCGGCGCCGATCAGCAGGAACGTGGTCTCGGCGGCGCCGGTCTCGGCCAGCTCACCGCCGGACTTGCCGTTCTGGGCGGGCTGGGCGGCCGGCACGGAGCCGGTGTCCTGCAGGCTGTCCTTGCCCTGGCCCTGCTCGACCGGGTTGTTGCCGCCGTCGGGGTCGGTGTTGCCGTTCCCGCCGCCGTGGTTGCCGCTGCCACCGCCGTGGTGACCGCCGCCGTTGCCACCACCGTTACCGCCGCCGTTGCCCGGCGTGGTCGGGTCCTCGGTCGGCTCGGTGGGCTCGTCGGTCGGGTCCGTCGGGGGCTCCACGGTGGGAGGCTCCTCCGTCGGCGGCTCGTCCGTCGGCGGCAACGAGGTCGGCGGCTCCTCGGTCGGAGGGGTCGGGTCCTCTTCGCCGCCGATCGCGACACCGGCGCCGACGCCGTCGTCGCCCGCGTGCACGTTCGCACCGACGCCGGGAAGGTCAACATTGATGTCGAGGGCCGAAGCGGCGCCCGCGGCGGTCAGCGACGCACCGGCTGCGATCACCGCACCGGCTGCTATCCGCGCGACACGGATCCGCGTCTTCTTGGTCATCTGCCTGCTACCCCCAGTAGCTAATCGTTGATGGAGCAGCGCGCGGGACGGGGGCCGCCCGGGGGTAGTCGGCGACTGCTGGCCCGTCCCCCGGTGCACACACGTCCCACTGATACGCATGCCGCGCGTCAGCCTTCCCAGTTTTCATGTCAGCGTCAAGGTCGTTGCGTACGCGATGCCCGAAATCTGGGGAGTTGGCCGTCGTAAGGTCATGTGACTGTGACGTAAAAGGCAACTGCCGCCCGGTGGGCGGCAGTTGCCTTGTCGACAAAGCTGGAAAAGGCGGGAGGCTACTTCTCCTGCTGCTTGCGCCAGCGAATTCCCGCTTCGAGGAATCCGTCGATCTCGCCGTCGAGCACCGCCTGCGGATTACCGACCTCGAATTCCGTACGGAGGTCCTTGACCATCTGGTACGGGTGCAGGACGTACGAACGCATCTGGTTGCCCCACGAGCTGCCGCCGTCCTTGAGGGCGTCCATCTTGGCCCGCTCCTCCTGGCGCTGGCGCTCGAGGAGCTTCGCCTGCAGGACGTTCATCGCGGTCGCCTTGTTCTGGATCTGCGAGCGCTCGTTCTGACAGGAGACGACGATGCCGGTCGGCAGGTGGGTCAGACGGACCGCGGAGTCCGTCGTGTTCACGCCCTGGCCGCCGGGGCCCGAGGAGCGGTACACGTCGACGCGCAGCTCGGACTCGTCGATGTCGATGTGGTCGGTCGTCTCGACGACCGGGAGGATCTCGACGCCCGCGAAGGACGTCTGGCGGCGGCCCTGGTTGTCGAAGGGCGAGATACGCACCAGGCGGTGCGTGCCCTGCTCGACCGAGAGCGTCCCGTACGCGTACGGGATCTGCACGGCGAAGGTGGTCGACTTGATGCCGGCCTCTTCCGCGTACGACGTCTCGTAGACCTCGGTCTTGTAGCCGTGGCGCTCGGCCCAGCGCAGGTACATGCGCTGGAGCTGCTCGGCGAAGTCCGCGGCGTCGACGCCGCCCGCCTCGGCGCGGATGTTGACCAGCGCCTCGCGGGAGTCGTACTCACCGGACAGGAGGGTGCGGACCTCCATCTCGTCCAGCGCCTTCTTGACGGAGGTCAGCTCGGACTCGGCCTCGGCACGGGTGTCCGGGTCGTCCTCCTCCTCGGCCATCTCGAAGAGCACGCTCAGGTCGTCGATCCTGCCGCGCAGGGTCTCCGCCTTGCGCACCTCGGCCTGGAGGTGGCTCAGCTTGCTGGTGATCTTCTGTGCCGCGTCGGGGTCGTCCCACAGGGACGGCGCGGCCGCCTGCTCCTCGAGCACGGCGATATCTGCCCTCAGCTTGTCGAGGTCCAGGACGGCCTCGATCGACTCCATGGTCGAGGAGAGGGACTTGAGCTCTTCGGAAACGTCGACGACTGCCACGACACCAGCGTAACGGCTGGGGCAAGTGCTCCGGTCCTGGTGGCCGCGGGGCCGGGTCCGGGGGCCTGCCGGGCCGCCTCAGGGAGAGGCGGGAGCCGACTGCCCGGGGTTCTTGCCCGGCGTCGCGTCCGCGTCGTCGCCGCCCACGGCCGCCCACGTGCCGATGCCGGCCGCCACCACCAGGACGGCTCCGGCCACGCCGAGCGTGATCCTCCGGCGCCGGGCGGAGGCGCGGTGGCGGGCCGAGCCGGGGCGGGGCGCTCCGGCCGCGCGAGGGGCGCGGGCGGTGCCGCGGGCGCCGCCCGCCAGCTCGTCGGGGGCCGGGACACGCATCGACGTGTGCGTGTCCCTGTTCGAGTCGGCCGGGGTCGCGCCGGGGACCAGCGGGACGGCGCCGCGGCGGGCGGCGGGCGCCTCGGGGGCGGCCGGGGCGGCCTCCGGCTCCGGGTCGGGCTCGGTGTCCGGCTCGTCCACGTCCAGGGGCGCCATCCCGGCGAGCTGGGGCAGCTGCTCGCGCAGACGGGACGCCAGCTCGGAGGCGCGCAGACGGGACGCAGGCGCCTTCGCCAGGCACTGGACGAGGAGCTGCCACAGCTCGTCGGGGATGCCCGGGAGCGGGACGACCGTCTCCGTGACATGCCGGCGCAGGATCGCGCCGGGGTGGCCGCCGCCGAAGGGCGTGAACCCGGCGAGCAGCTCGTACAGGACCGTCGCCAGGGCGTAGATGTCGACGGCGGCGCGCGGCGGGAGGCCCTCGATGAGTTCGGGGGCGAGGTAGTCCGGGGTGCCGATGATCTTCGTGGCGCGGGTGCGGCGCGGGGAGTCGATGAGCTTGGCGACGCCGAAGTCGGTCAGGAGCGCCGGGTGGGAGCCGCCGGGGCCGAGGGGGCCCTGCATGTCCAGGAGGACGTTCTCCGGCTTCACGTCGCGGTGCACGATCCCGGCGGCGTGCGCGGCGGCGAGCCCGTCCGCGATGTCCGCGACGATGGCGACCGCGGCCTCGGGGGCCAGGCGCCGCTCACGGTCGAGCCGGGTGCGCAGGTCGGTGCCCCGTACGAGGTCCATGACCAGGGCCAGGTCGTTCCCGTCGACCACCAGGTCACGGACGCCGACCACGCGCGGGTGGTCGAGGCTGAGCAGGGCCGTGCGCTCCTGGACGAAGCGGCCCACGAGCTCCTGGTCGGAGGCCAGGTCCTCACGCAACAGCTTGATGGCGACGGGCCCCTCGGGTCCCTCGCCCAGCCACACCGTGCCGGCGCTGCCGCGTCCCAGGATCTGGTTCGCGGTGTACCGGCTGCCGATCTTCCGTGCCAAGACTGCTCCTACAGACGCGTGTTGGCGCCCAAGCTACGCGGCTCGGACGCCAACCATCACATCCGCGGGGGAAATCACCCTCCGGAAGTCGATAAATCTCCAACATCACGCCCAACGCCGGGCGTGCGGGGCTCGGTTCAGTTGCCGGAGCCCCCGCTGCCCGAGCCTCCGCTGCCCAGGTCACCGATCCAGCCGGTGACCGTGTCGAACCAGTCCGACAGCTGGGCCCAGTAACCCTTGCCCGTGCCGATCCAGTCCTGGAGCGGGGTGAACTCCCAGACGAGCCAGCTCACCACGAACAACATGACGATCATGAAGAGGCAGCCCTTGAGGCAGCCGAGCCCCGGGATCTTCATCCGGTTCGCGCTGCGCTGCCTCGGCTGCCGCGGCTCACGCTGCGGCGCCTGCGGCTGCGGCTGGCGGGGCTGCTGCGGCGGCGCGTACTGCTGCTGCTGGGGCTGCGGCGCGTACCGCTGGGGCGGCTGCTGCTGCGGCTGCTGCCGGCGGGGCTGCTGGGGCGCGTACTGCTGCTGGGGCTGCTGCTGCGGGTGCCCCTGCTGGCGCTGCGGCCGGCGGCGCAGCGGGTCGTCGTTCGGGTCCAGGTACTGGACCTGCGTCTGCTCGTTGCGGTCGCGGGCCGCCCGCATCTGGTTCTGCCAGGGGTGCGGGTCGTCCGGGTTCGCGCCCGGTTGGTGCGGCGGGACCGGCGGCATGACGGCCGTCGGGTCGGCCGCGCCCCCGTTCGGCAGGACCGAGGTGGGGTCGGCGTCACCCATGCCGGTGGACTGCATGACGCTCGTCGCCGCGTTCGGGTCGTACGAGCCCGCGTTACTGGGCAGGACCTGCGTCGGGTCTGCCGCGCCGGGCACCTGGGCGGGCGCCGGGTCCGGCATGAGGAGGGCGCCGACGCCCTCGGCGGCCGCGATCTGCGCGGAGTTCGCGTGCACGCCGATGCCCTCGGCGACGGCACGCAGGCCGCGGGCGAGGTTCTCGGCGCTGGGGCGCTCCTCGGGGTTCTTGCGCAGGCAGCGCTCTATGACCGTCCACAGCGGGTCGGGCACCGTGGACGGGCGGCGCGGTTCGGCGCTCAGGTGCTGGTGCAGGACCTCGAGCGCGGAGCCCCCGGAGAACGGCGGCCGGCCCGTGACCAGCTCGTACAGCAGGATTCCGGCGCCGTAGATGTCCACCGCGCTGGTCTGCGGGCGGCCCTCGGCGGACTCCGGCGCGACGTACGCGGGCGTGCCGACGAACTCGTGGGTGCGGGTCAGGCCCGGGGAGTCGGCGAGGCGGGCGATGCCGAAGTCGGTGAGCATCGGGTGCATCTCACCGCCGTCCTGCTTCAGCAGGACGTTCGCCGGCTTCAGGTCGCGGTGCACGACGCCGTCCGCGTGGCTCGCCGCGAGCGCGTCCGCGACCTGGGCGGTCAGCAGGGACGCGGCCACCGGGGAGAAGGGGCCGTTCTCGCGGAGGTAGCGGTGCAGGTCGGGACCGTCGACCAGGTCCATGACGAGGGCGAGGAGCTCGCCCTCGACGACCAGGTCGCGGGTGCGCACGATGTTCGGGTGCGTCAGGCGGAGCAGCACGGAGCGCTCGCGCAGGAAGCGCATCACGACATCCGCGTCGTTGGCGAGCTCCTCCTTGAGGACCTTGATCGCCACGGTCTCACCGGGCTGCCCGGCGACGGCCGCCTCGGCCCCCGCGGTCTCCCGCTGGCGGGCCCGCCAGACGGTGCCCGTGGCGCCGCGTCCGAGCGGCTCCTCGAGCAGGTATTTACTGCCTACCGGCCGCACGTCATGCGCTCCCTGCTTGCTGCGTACTGGCGTACTGCTTGGTCTTGCTCGTTCTTGGGTGCTCCGACCCACTGTAGTGCCGTCGAACAACCCACTGTCTGTTGATCTTCCACGACTCCCCGCCCGCCGGAGCCGCGTTCGACGGAAAGACGCTCGGGGTGGGCTGTTGGTTGCCGCCGGCAAGGGCGTGAGCGGTCCCAAGCGGCATCATGCAGGCACTTTTGCGGGCAGAGCCGACCAATCAAGATCACTTACGGGTGGCCGACGGGCGTGTTGTCGGTGGCAAGTGCGAGGATGCCTCTCGTACTGGCCTACGTGCCCGTTGTGCGGTGGGGGATCTGCGGTGGGTGACCGCGGTGCAGCCCCTTCCCGGGCGCCCGCGCAGAAGGGACCGCTGACGCGATGCAGATCCGGCTGACCGTCGTAGACCCCCTGGGGACGCGCCCCGACCCGCAAGGCCGCGCGGCGTCGTGCGACGTGCTGGTCACCGCCCCGGCGGGCACCGCGCTCGCCGCGGTGGCCTCCGCCCTGGTGGCGGCCGTCGCAGGCGGTGAGGGCACGGCGATTCTCTACGCGGGACCCGAGCGGCTCGACGGGCAGCGGTGCACGCTGGGCGAGCCGCCACTGACCGACGGGGCCGTGCTGTCCCTGGGCGTTCCCGCCGAGCCGGGTCCCGAGATCGAGGGCGCCGCGGCGCAGCTCCATGTGGTGGCGGGGCCCGACGCGGGCGGTGTGCATCTGCTGCACGGCGGCGAGATCCGCGTGGGCCGCTCCGCGGACGCCGACGTCGCCCTCGACGACCCCGATGTGTCCCGGATGCACTGCGCTGTGACACTCGGCACCGACGGCCGTGTGACGGTCACGGATCTGGGCTCGACGAACGGGACGACGGTCGACGGCAACCCCGTCGGGGACCGTCCCGCCCGGCTCGCCCCCGGCGCCCTCCTGCGCCTCGGCGAGTCCACTCTGCGGCTGGCCCCCGAGGGTGCCGCGGGTTCCTCGACTTTCACCGGTTTCTCAGGTTCCCCGGGGCCCGTACTGCGGACGGCGCCCGACGGCGAGGGCCACGTGCGCGTGACGGCCCCGGACGCGGGCGCCTCCGAAGACCCCTCCGCCGATCCCGCTCTCGCGGGCGAGACCCGGCACGCGTACGGGCCCGCCGCGCTCGCCGCCGGTTCCGGCCCCGTGGTGCCCGAGCAGGGCGGGCCGCCCGCCGTCGAGAGCACGCCGACCATCACCCCCGCGCGCGGGACACCCATGCCGCGCGAGCAGCGCAGGCGCGGCGGGCTCGGCGCCTGGGCTCGGCGCCTGGCCGGCGGACGCACGGGCGAGGACGTGTCCCCGTACGACAGCGGGGCCTACGACGGCGAGCCGCCGCACCTCCCCGAGACCTTCGCGCCCGCCTCCCCCTCCTCCAGGGGATCCTCCGAGGCGTGGCCCGACGCCGCCGCGCTGCTGCTCACCGCGCTCGGCCCGGGGCCCCGGCTCTGGGAGCGCGGCCCCGAGCACCCCGAGGCGCTCGCGGTGCGGCTGGGCACGGACGACCGGACGTCCCCGGACCGCACGGGGCTGCTGCCCGGCGTGCCGGTGACGGCGGGGCTGCGGGAGGCGGGCGCGCTCGGTCTCGCCGGGCCGCGGGCGCGGCTGTCGGGCGTGGCCCGTTCCGTCGTCGCGCAGCTCGCGGCGCTGCACTCGCCGGACGTGCTGGAGATCGTCCTGGTCAGTACGGACCGGTCGCGCGGCGTGCAGGACCGCGCGGCCGAGTGGTCCTGGCTCGGCTGGCTCCCCCATCTGCGTCCCGCGCACGGCCAGGACTGCCGGCTCCTCCTGGCGTACGACCGCGAGCAGGCGGTGGCCCGCACGGGCGAGCTCCTGCGCCGCCTCGACGACCACATCGCCGATGAGTCGCGCCGCCCCGACGCCGGGACGGCGGCCGCCCGCGCGGGGCAGCAGCAGGCCGGCTTCGGGCCCATGGTGCCGAGGTCCCGTTCGGGTGAAGCTGCCGACGCCGGGGAGCGCGGTGGCCGTATGACCGCGCCCGGGCCGTACGGGCACGAGGGCGCGGGAGGCCGGTCCGACGCCGTGGCGGACGGCCGCGGGGATTTCAGGCCCACCACGGACCGGGACGGGCGCGCGTCGGAGTACGCCGCCGGGCACCCCGCCGCGGAGGAGACCTGGCCGCCCGGGACGACGCAGGGACCCGGCGCCGGGCACCGCTGGACCGGCCCGCTGACCGTTCTCGTCGTCGACGGGGACCCGGGGTCGGCCGGGCTGCGCGAGGCCACCGTGCGGCTCGCGACGGAAGGGGGCCGGGCCGGGATCCACGTCATCTGTCTCGCCGAGGCCCCCGCGTCCTCGCCCGCGTCGCCGGTCACCCAGACCTACGAGATGGCGTGCGCCGTGTCGCCCGCGTTCAAGTCGTGCGGCGCCGTCGCGCTGCTCAGCGGGGACGTGGCGACAGCGCTGCGGCTGTTGCGGACGTCCCACGGCCAGGTCGTCGGGCACGGCACGGTCGCCGCGATCGACGCGGTGTCGGCGGCCTGGGCCGAGCGCTTCGCGCGGGCCCTCGCCCCCTTGCGCACCGACAGCGGCCCGAGCGAGCCGCACCCCCGGGTCTCGGCCCCCCTGCCCCAAATCGCCCGCCTCCTGGACGAGTTGGGGCTCGCGCGGGCCACGCCCGCATCCCTGATGGCCCGCTGGGCCGCCGCCGGGGACGACACGGAGGCGCTCGGCGGGCGCGCCTGGGCCGTGCTCGGTGCCGGGCCGCGCGGCCCGGTCGTCGTGGACCTGGCCGCGGAGGGCCCCCATCTCCTGATCGAGGGCCCTGCGGGCAGCGGCCGTACGGAGCTGCTGCGCTCGATCGGCGCCTCGCTCGCGGCGGCCGAGCGGCCGGACCGGCTCGGGCTCGTCCTCGTCGACGGCCGGGACGGCACGGGCGGCGCCGACCGGGGCGACGGACTGCGCGTCTGCACGGACCTGCCGCACGTCACGACCCATCTGGCGGCCAACGACCCGGTGCGTATGCGGGAGTTCGCCCAGTCGCTCGCCGCCGAGCTGAAGCGCCGCGCCGAGCTGCTCGGGCGGCAGCACTTCGCCGAGTGGCACACCCAGCGCGAGGTGTCGGGCCGGATGGTCTCCCAGCGCCCCGCGCCGCCCCGCACATCCGACCAGGGCGCCGGGGACCTGGAGGCGCCGCCCAGCTCGACCATGCGCCTGCGGCCCGCCGCCGCCCGCAAGGAGGCCGATCCGGCGCCGCCCCTGCCCCGGCTGGTCGTCCTGGTGGACGACCTGGACGCGCTGCTCTCGCCGCCGCTCGGCTCGCCGGGGCGGCCCGCCGCGGGATCCGTCGTACGGGCTCTGGAGGCCGTCGTCCGGGACGGCGAGCGGCTCGGGGTGCATCTGGTCGCGGCCCGCGCGTCCGGTTCCGAGCCGGCGTGGGGTGTGGCGCTTCGGGTCGCGCTCGACGCCCCGTCGGCCGGTCCCGACGATCCGGCGCCCGGCCGCGGCCGGCTCTCCGGCGCCGACGGACGCGAGCTGGCGTTCCAGGCGGGCCGGGTCACGGGGCGCATCCCCCGTACGGCCACACAGCGGCCCACGGTGGTGCCGCTCGACTGGACGCGGATGGGCGACCCGCCGACCCGGCGCCCCGTGAGGGAGTTGGGGAACGGGCCGACCGATCTCGCTCTGCTGGCCAGCGCGTTGGAGCGGGCCGCTCGTTCCGTCGCGGCACGGGAGGTGCCGTCCCTTCTGTGACGGCACGCCCGGCGGGACGGCCCGAGAATTCCCAACTCCCCATGTTCAAGGCCGACATCACGACCCCGTCACGATCTTGGAGCTGACACTGCAGGCGCCCTTGCCGGGTGTCCCCGGCCGGGCGTAGAACCAGACGCCACGGGACAGCGCACATACGTACGTTCAGCGTTCGGTGCGTAAGTTCAGCGTTCGGGACGAGAACGGGGCAGCGATGCGCAGCATTCGTACACGCACGACAACAAGGGCGTCCAGGACGTCCGGGGCCGCGAAAGCCGCAGCGGCAGCTCTGACCGCGGGCGCCCTCGCGCTGACGCTGACCGCCTGCGGCGGCGGGGACGGCAAGGACAAGGGCGGCAAGGACAAGAGCGGCGGCGAGAGCAGCAGCGCCTCCGTCAAGCTGCCCAAGCTCGACGGGCAGACCCTGGAGGTCGCGGCCGTCTGGACCGGGCCGGAGCAGGACAACTTCACCAAGGTCCTCAAGGAGTTCGAGAAGCGCACCGGCGCCAAGGTCAACTTCGTGCCGACGGGCAACAACACCGCCACGTTCCTCAGTACGAAGATCGAGGGCGGCAAGCCGCCGGACGTGGCGTTCCTGCCGCAGGTCGGCGTGCTGCACCAGTTCGCCGACAAGGGCTGGATCAAGCCGCTGGGCAGCGAGGCGCAGGCCCAGGTCGACAAGAACTTCTCGGCCGGGTGGAAGAACCTCGGGGCGTACAAGGGCAAGCAGTACGGCGTCTATGTGAAGGCCGCCAACAAGTCGCTGGTCTGGTACAACACGGCCGCGTTCGAGGCGGCCGGGATCTCCAAGACCCCGAAGACGTGGGACGACTTCCTGTCCACCGCGCAGACCCTGTCCGACGCGGGCTCCCCCGCGGTCTCCATCGGCGGCGCGGACGGCTGGACGCTCACCGACTGGTTCGAGAACATCTACCTCTCCCAGGCGGGCCCGGAGAAGTACGACCAGCTCGCCACCCACAAGATCAAGTGGACGGACCCCTCCGTGAAGGAGGCGCTGACCACGCTCGCCCAGCTGTGGGGCAAGGACGACCTGATCGCGGGCGGCCGCAAGGGCGCGCTCGGCACGGAGTTCCCGAAGTCCGTCACGCAGACGTTCTCCGGTGACACCCCCGCCGCGATGGTCTACGAGGGCGACTTCGTGACCGCCAACATCAACGCGGACACCAAGGCCAAGGTCGGCACGGACGCCAAGGTCTTCCCGTTCCCCGCGGTCGGCGACAAGGCCCCCGTGGTCAGCGGCGGCGACGTGGCCGTGGCGCTCAAGGGCGGCAAGGGCGCCCAGGCCCTCGTCACGTTCCTCTCCTCGACCGACGCGGCCGAGATCTGGGCGGCGCAGGGCGGCTACATCTCCCCCAACAAGGAGATGGACACCTCCAAGTACAAGGACGCGGTGACCCGGGACATCGCGAAGGCGCTGCTCGCGGCGGGCGACGACTTCCGCTTCGACATGTCCGACCAGGCGCCCGCGGCGTTCGGCGGCACGCAGGGCGTCGGTGAGTGGAAGGGCCTCCAGGACTTCCTGAAGAACCCGAAGGACGTCGCCGGGACCCAGCGCCAACTCGAGGCCGACGCCGCCAAGGCGTACAAGAACGGCTGACGGCGCGGTATGTCGTCCTCCGTGGCGAAGGGAGGCGCCGGCGCACTGCCGCCGGCGCCGTCCGCGACACCGCGCAAGAGCGTAATCGGGACCCGGCCGTGGGTGGCGGCGCTGTTTCTGCTGCCCGCGCTCGTCCTTCTCGGCGCGCTCGTGGTCTACCCGATCGGGTACTCGGTCTGGCGCAGCCTCTACGACTCCGGCGGCTCCCACTTCGTCGGCGTCGACAACTACGTCGACATCTTCCGCGACGACCAGACGCTGATCGCGGTCAGGAACACGGCGATCTGGGTGGCCGTGGCGCCGGCCCTGTGCACGGCGCTCGGCCTGATCTTCGCCGTGCTGACCGAACGGGTGCGCTGGGGCACGGCGTTCAAGCTGATCGTCTTCATGCCGATGGCGATCTCGATGCTGGCGGCGGGCATCATCTTCCGCCTGGTCTACGAGCAGGACCCGAACCAGGGCGCGGCCAACGCGATCGTCACGTCCGTGCACGACGCGTTCACCGACGCCTCCGTCTACCCGAAGGCGCGCCCCGCCATCGGCAGTGACCTCAAGGCGTCCGGCGGCGGGTCGTTCACGACGAAGCAGACCGCGCAGGCCGGCACCCCGGCGTTCCTGCCGCTGGTCGGCATCGCGCCCGACAAGGTGCCCGGCAGCCCGCAGAACGCCAAGCCTGCAACGGCCGGGGGCGACAAGGTCACGGGCACGGTCTGGCTGGACTTCAAGCTCGGCGGAGGCGGCACGAAGGGCGCCGTCGACGCGGGCGAGAAGGCCCTGAAGGGCGTCAAGGTGGAGGCGGTACGAGGCGGCAAGGTCGTCGCGTCCACCACCAGCGGCGCCGACGGCACCTTCACTCTGCCCAAGGCGGCGGACGGCGCCCAACTCCGCCTGCCGGGCTCGAACTTCGCGACCGCCTACAACGGCGTCGAGTGGCTCGGCCCGGCCCTGGTGACACCGTCGATCATCGGCGCGTACGCCTGGATGTGGGCGGGCTTCGCGATGGTCCTGATCGCCGCCGGGCTCGCGGGCATCGACCGTAACCTCCTGGAGGCCGCGCGCGTCGACGGGGCGAACGAGTGGCAGGTGTTCCGCAAGGTCACCGTGCCGCTGCTCGCGCCGGTCCTCACCGTCGTCCTGGTCACGCTGATGATCAACGTGATGAAGATCTTCGACCTGATCTACATCATCGCCCCGCAGCCGTCCCAGGACGACGCCAACGTCCTGGCCCTCCAGCTGTTCCTGTCCGCGTTCGGCGGCCAGGGGAACTTCGGCGCGGGCAGCGCCATCGGCGTGCTGCTCCTGCTGCTCGTCCTCCCGGTGATGTGGGTCAACATCCGCCGGTTGCGGAAGGAGCGTCAGCGGTGACCGCACTCGACACGTCCGTGCGCGCCAAGCGTTCGCTCGCCGCCCGGATCGCGAGCGGCGCGGCGGGCGGTGCGCTGCGCGCCTTCCTGCTCGTGGTCGGCCTGTTCTGGCTGGTGCCGACCTTCGGCCTCCTTGTCTCCTCGTTCCGCGATCCGACGGACATCGCCGCGTCGGGCTGGTGGAAGGTCTTCACCGCCCCGGCCCAGCTGACGACCAAGAGCTATCAGTCGCTCCTGGAGAAGGACGAGATCACCCACGCCCTGTTCAACACGATCTGGATCACGGTCCCGGCGACGCTCCTCGTCGTGATCATCGGGTCGATGGCCGGATACGCCTTCGCCTGCATGGACTTCAAGGGCCGCGACGGCTGGTTCATGGCGGTCGTCGGGCTGCTGGTGGTGCCGGTGCAGGTGGCGCTGATCCCGCTCTCCGAACTCTTCGGGAAGATCGGCATCTTCGGCAGCATCATCGGCGTCATCCTGTTCCACGTCGGCTTCGGGCTGCCGTTCGCGATCTTCCTGCTGCGCAACTTCTTCGCGGAGATCCCCCGTGAACTCCTGGAGGCGGCGCGGCTCGACGGTGCGGGAGAGGCGCGGCTCTTCGCGACGGTGGTCCTGCCGCTCGGCGGACCGGCCATCGCGTCGCTCGGCATCTTCCAGTTCCTGTGGGTGTGGAACGACATGCTGGTCGCGCTGATCTTCTCCGACTCCGGCTCGCAGCCGCTGACGGTCGCACTCCAGCAGCAGGTGCGGCAGTTCAGCGGGAACATCGAGATCCTGGCGCCCGGCGCCTTCATCTCCATGGTGATCCCGCTGGCCGTGTTCTTCGCCTTCCAGCGGCAGTTCGTGTCCGGTGTGATGGCAGGGGCGGTGAAATAGCCGCATCCGCAGGCGAATTGAGGGGCGGACCGGTCACGGTTCGCCCCTCTTCGGCTACCGAGGTCCCCCGTATGCCACAACTGGCGTAACCGGATCACTCCATCGGCCGTTGCCGGGCAGTCTGCCCGTGCCGACCCATGGATGCGTCTTGCCCCGGTTCAGTGTCATCGTCCCCGTCTACAAGGTGCAGGCCTACCTGCACGCGTGCCTCGAATCCGTCCTGGAACAGTCGTGTTCCGATCTTGAGGTGATCGCGGTCGACGACTGCTCGCCGGACGCGAGCGGGGCGATCGCCGACGAGTTCGCGGCGCGGGACGAGCGGGTGCGGACGGTGCGTCTGCGGGAGAACGTGGGGCTGGGCCGGGCCCGCAACGCCGGTCTCGAACACGCCACCGGCGACTACGTCCTCTTCCTCGACAGCGACGACACCCTCACGCCGGGCGCGCTCCAGGCGATCACGGACCGTATCGAGGCGACCGGCCACCCCGACGTCCTGGTCTACGACTACGCCCGCACGTACTGGACGGGCGAGGCCGTGCGCAACCAGTACGCGGACCGTCTCACTCAGGACGGACCGGCACCGTTCGCCCTCGTCGACCGGCCCGAGATCCTCCAACTCCTCATGGTGGCCTGGAACAAGGCGTACCGGCGTGCCTTCATCGAGGAGCAGGGCTTCGTCTTCCCGCCCGGCTACTACGAGGACACTCCCTGGACCTATCCGGTCCTGATGTCGGCGCGGACGATCGCCACCCTCGACCGGGTCTGCGTCCACTACCGCCAGCGCCGCCGGGGCAACATCCTGGGCACCACGTCCCGCGCCCACTTCGACGTCTTCGACCAGTACGAACGGGTCTTCGCGTTCCTCGACGCACACCCCGAACTCGCGGACGCGTGGCGCCCGTTGCTGTTCCGGCGGATGGTCGAGCACTTCGCCACGGTGTTCACGAATCCGGACCGGCTGCCGCGCGGCTCCCGCCCCGACTTCCTGCGCAGGGCCCGCGCGCACTACCGGCGTTACCGCGTCCCCGGCGCACCCGTCGCAGCCCGCGACCGGCTCCGGCACGGCCTGGTGCGGCTCGGCTCGCACCGCACGTACCGGTCGCTGGCCGCGGCGATGCGCTGCGTGCGGCGGGTCCGGGGGCTCGCGGGCCGGCTGCGGCGCGCGGCCCGGGCGGCCGCCCTCCAGGCGCACTACCGCGTCCAGCTGCGGCTCCCGGTGCGTGCGGACCGTGCCGTGTTCTCCAGCTACTGGGGGCGCGGCCACGGCTGCAACCCGGGCGCCCTGGAAACCGCGTTCCGCACGTACGCGCCGCACGTCGCCACCGCGTGGATCGCCGAGCCCGAGCACCACCACACCCTGCCGTCCGGCACCCGCGCCCTGAGCCCCGGGACCGCCGCCTACTGGACGGCGCTGGCCCGTTCCAAGTACCTGGTCAACAACGTCGACTTCGACCACAGGCTGGTCAAGCGCCCCGGCCAGGTCGTGATCCAGACCCAGCACGGCACACCCCTGAAGAAGATGGGCCTCGACCTCCAGGACCATCCGGCGGCGGCCCGCGGCCAGGACTTCGGCCGGCTCCTGCGCTCCGTCGACACCTGGGACTACGTCCTGTCCGCCAACCGGCACTCCACCCTCGTGTGGGAGCGCGTCTACCCGTCCGCGTACACGACGCTGGAGTACGGGTATCCGCGCAACGACGCCTTCCACCGGGCGAGTTCGCGGGACGTGGCCCGTGTCCGCGAGAGCCTCGGCATCCCGGAGGGCGCGACGGCGATCCTGTACGCGCCGACCCACCGCGACTACCGCCGCACCCAGTCCTGCGCCCTCGACCTGCAGCGGGTGCTGCGCCGGCTCGGCACGGACTTCGTCGTCCTGACCCGCGCCCACCCGCTTCACCCGGCGCCTCTCGCGCAGAGCGCCGGCCGCCTCATCGACGTCTCCGGCCACGCGAGCGTCGAGTCGCTGTGCCTGGCGGCGGACGCCCTCGTCACCGACTACTCGTCCCTGATGTTCGACTACGCCAACCTCGACCGGCCCATCGTGATCCACGCCGACGACTGGGAGGCGTACGAGGCGTCGCGGGGCACGTACTTCGACCTGCGCTTGTCCCCGCCCGGCGCCGTCGCCCGCAGCGAGGACGAGCTGATCGACATCTTCGCGACGGGGCACTGGCGCGGCTCTCGCTCGGCGCAGCTGCGGGCCGCGTTCCGCCGGCGGTTCTGCCCGTACGACGACGGGCGGGCGGCCGAGCGGGTCGTGCGGCACGTCGTGCTCGGCGAGTACGAGAAGGCGGCGGCGCGGTCCGTGCGCGAGGTGCCGCTCGCCGGGCCGCGCCCGGAGCCCGCGGGTGAGCGGGTCGGCCCGCGCGCCTGAGCACGGAAGGCGCGGGCCCGGGCCTCACCGCTCCAGCAGGGCGAACAGCTCCTCCCAGCGTTCCAGGACGCGCTCCTCGGAGAACCGCTGCACATTGCCCCTGGCCCGCTCCCCCATGGCGTCCCGCAGCCGCGGGTTGCCGGTGAGGCGCAGGAGGCGGTCGGCGAGCGCCGCGGTGTCGCCGGGGGGTGCGAGGAGCCCGTCCTCGCCGTCGCGCACGATCTCCCGCACCCCGGGCGCGCAGTCGAACGCAGCGCACGGCACGGCGCTCGCCATGGCCTCCATCAGCGCGAGGGGGAAGCCCTCGCCGCGCGACGACTGGACGAACACGGCGCTCCCGGCGAGCGCGCCCGCCACGTCGTCCGTGCGGCCCATCCACCGCACGGACCGGTCGAGGCCCAGCTCGGTGCACTGGCGCCGCAGGTCCGGTTCGTCGGATCCGGCGCCGTAGATCCGCAGGGTCCAGTCGGGCCGGTGCGGGGCGACCTCGGCCCAGGTGTCGACGAGCATGTCGATGCCCTTCTGGTCGGCGAGGCGGCCGATGCTGCACACGACCTTCGCGGTGCGCGGCGAGGGGATCTCCGGGAGGTGGGCGAGGGCGTTCGGCATGGCGCCGACGTTGTGCATGCCGTCGGCGATCCAGTCGTCGGCGTCCTCCTGGGTGAGGGCGAGCCAGCGGTCGGCGGACGGGTAGTTCCGCCTGACCCAGCGGTAGCGGTGGCAGGCCCGCGTGTAGGCGTACGACTCGTGGCTCATGCCGATGATCCGCAGGCCCGCGGTGTCCGCCTCGCGCAGCCACTCCATGGGCCACACCTGGGTGACGACGGCGACGGCGCCGGGGCGGGCGGCGCGGAAGAGCTCCGAGAGGCGGGCGACGGCGCGCCCGCGGTCCGCGAGGCGCCGGGCTTCGCGGCGGTGCGCGGCGGGGCTGAGGCGGCTGAGGCCGCGCACGGGGCGCGGGGTCGGGGGGTGGGCGGGGTAGAGGCTGGTCACCTCGTAGCCGAGGTCGGCGGGGAGGGCGAGTTTGAGCTCTGCCTCGTGGACGCCGATGACGTGCACGCGGTGGCCCGCGCCCTGGAAGAGGCGGGCCATCTGGTGGGTCCAGGCGGTGACTCCGCCCAGTTCGTCGACGGTGTTGGCGACGAGGAAGAGGTCGCGGCCCGTGCGCGGGGCGGTCGTGGAGGTCGATGCGGTCATGCTCAGCCCTGCTTCCCGAGGATGAGGTCGGCGGCCGCGCGGGCGGCGCCGCCGTCGTCGTACGAGCCGAACTCGGCGGCGAACGCGCGGCGTGCCGCCTGCCACTCCCCGTCCGCCTTCTTGAGCTTGTCGAGGGTCCGCAGCAGCTCCTCCTGCGTCTCGATGACGGGCCCGCCGGCGCGCTTGCGCAGGTCGAAGTAGGTGCCGCGGTCGGCCACGTAGGCGTCGAGGTCCGGCGCGAAGTGGACGAGGGGCCGGTCGAGGAGGGCGTAGTCGAACATGATCGACGAGTAGTCGGTGATCAGCACGTCGGCGAGGACGAGGAGTTCACTCACGTCGTGGTGGCCGGAGACGTCGACGACCGTGCCGGGCGGGGTGACGGGCAAGCTCGCCGCCTCCATGTAGTGGGCGCGCACGAGCAGGACGTGCGTGTCACCGAACCGCTTCGCGAACTCCGTTACATCGAGTGGCAGTTGGACGGTCCGCCCGTTCTTGGGGACACCGCGGAACGTGGGCGCGTACAGCACCACCGTGCGGTGGTCCGGGATGCCGAGTTCCGTGGCGAGCGCCGGGCGCGGGAAGCGGCCCTCGCGCTCGTCGCGCCCGCGGGCCTCGACGAGGCGGTCGTTGCGCGGGTAGCCGGCGCGCAGCAGCCGCTCCTCGGGGATGCGGTAGGCGCGGGCGAGGGTCCGCACGTCGTGTTCCGAGCGGACCATGAAGTGGTCGAACCGGGCGACCGCGCGCCGGAGTTTCTCGCGCTCCGGCGCGTTCCGCGTCCTGTGCCGCGCCTCGTCGAACCCCATGCGCTTGTACGCGGATCCGTGCCACGTCTGCAGATACGTGGTGTGGCGCGGCTTGTCGAGGGCGTGCGGGAAGCCCTGGTTGTCGACCCACCACTCGGCGCGGGCCAGCGCCCACAGATACCGCCAGGACCAGCGGCGTACGAGCCGCGCGCCGTCCGGGAACCCGGCGGGCGACGTGGCGTACGACCACACGCAGCGCACCCGGGCGCCGCGCGCGAGGAGTTCCTCGTGAACGGCGCGCGGGCTGTCCCCGTAGCACTTGCCCATGTGGCTCTCGAAGACGACGAGGCCCTTGCTGACGGGCAGTTTGGACAGGACCCGCCGGTACACGCGGAGCTTGACGCGCTGCGAGTGCAGCGCCTCGCGCTTCTTGCCCAGGGCGCGCAGTACGGGCTTCAGCTTGCGGGCGGGCCTGAAGTGGGTGACGTAGTGCAGGAGGGCCTGTGCGGTGCGGGCGGCGCGGCGGCGGGGCAGGAGGCAGACGGCCAGGTGGTGCTTGGCCGTGACGTAGGGCTGCCAGGTGTCGGCCGTGAGGCGGGTCAGGAGGGGGCGGGCCGGCAGGGCGGTGGCACGGGTGGGGACGGTGGCCTTGTCGGCGAACAGGCCGGTGGTGACGGGGACGCCGTCGACGGTGAGGACGAGCCGCGGGTCCCACACGCGGTCGCCGATGCCGCGCGGCCGCAGCGCACCGGTGAGGGGCAGCTCGGCCCGCCACACCACGCCCCCGTCCTCCTGGCGTACGTCGGTCACCGGCACGGAGAGCGTGTGCGGGCGGCCGCCGCGCACTGAGAGGTCGAGCCGGGCGGCGAGCGCGGGCCGGTCGTCGAGGAGTCCGAGCGGCACGACGAGCCGCCCCTCGACGGCGAGCACCGTTCCCTGGCGCAGGCAGTGCGTGACGCGGTTCAGGAGGCGGAGGTCGGTGAACTGGCCGTACTGATGGCCGAGTTCGGTGACGTCGAACGTGTCGTCGGCGGCGTGCTCCGCGTTCCAGCGGACCCGCCCTTCACCCGTCCTGACGAGCGGGGAGACGACGGTGCCGGGCCGGGCCAGGGCGTACGCGGCGGCCTGCACGCCGTCCGCGTCACCGTCGGCGAGGAGCCGTACGCCGATGCGCTCGACGGGCGGCAGCGCACGCAGCGCCTCCGGGGTGACGAGGCCGTCCAGGCTCGGGGCGAGAGTGTCCGCCGCCTCCCTGCGGTCGTCGGGGCCGAGCGCCAGGAAGGCGCGGACGCAGGGGACGACGTGGTCGGTGAGGAAGGCGCTCTCGCGGGCCGCGCGCAGGGCGTCGTCGCCGTCCAGCAGTTCCAGCGCGCCGCGCTGGGCGTCGGCGGCACGGGGCAGGTCCCGTACCGGGTCGGCAGGGGCGCATCCGGTGGTGATCAGGTTCGGGACGAGCGCGATACGCCGGGCGGCGAGCGCGGCCCGCACGCCGAAGAGGGCCTGTCCCGCGCCGGACAGCGCGTCGAGTGCGCCGCGCCGCACGCAGAACCCGGCGCTCAGGCTGTCCCGCGTGACGAGTTCGGGAGCGTCCGCGAGGTCCTCGACGACCCGGGACCTGGCGTGCAGCTCCTTGTGCCAGGCGGGCGCCTTCTCCCACCGGCCCGCGACCAGGTCGGCGTCCGTGCGGCGGCCCGCCTCGAAGAGGTTGCGGCAGGCGTGCCGTTCGAGCCGTTCCCCCGGGGCGGCGACCATGACGTACCGGCCGCGGGCGGCGGCGAGGCCCAGGTCGCGCAGGACGCACGCCGGGCTCTCCGCTCCTGCGTGGACGAGCCGGATCCGGTGCGGGTCGCCGGCCGCGAGCGTCGCGGCCTCCTCGTCCGCCCCGGTGGTGACGAGGACGGCCTCGGTGCCGGCCAGCGTCTGGTCGAGCACGGACCGCACGGTGGCGCGCAGGGCGGCGGCGTCCGTGCCGCACACGACGACGCAGCTGATGTCGTACACCTCGGGGGTGCTCATCGGCGGCCTCCCGGCAGCATGGCGTCGGCGACGTGGGCGGCGGCGCGCCCGTCGTCCAGGTCGCAGAACACCTCGCGGAAGCGGCGGTATGCCTCCTCGTGCCCGGCGGTCGCGGCAACCGGGTCGCGCAGCGCCTCGACGACCTCCTCGCCGGTGGTGAGCAGCGGTCCCGGCGCCTGCGCGACGAAGTCGAAGTAGAAGCCCCTGAGCGTGTCCCGGTAGTGGTCGAGGTCGTAGGTGTGGAACAGCATCGGGCGGCCGGTCTGCGCGAAGTCGAACATCAGCGACGAGTAGTCGGTCACCAACACATCGCTGATCAGGAGCAGTTCACTCACGTCCGGGTAGCGGGTGACGTCGCGCACGAAGCCGGACGCGGTGCCCGGGACGGTGCCGCCGACGAGGTAGTGGCGACGCACGAGCAGGACGTGGTCCTCGCCGAGGGCGCGTTCGGCCGCCGCGAGGTCGAGGCGGAGGTCGAGCCCGTAACGGCCGCCCTTGCGCGGCTGGTTCTCGCGCCAGGTGGGGGCGTAGAGGACGACGCGCCTGTCCTCGGGGATGCCGAGGCGTTCGCGGACCGCGGCGGCGACCTTGCCGCGGTCCGCCGCATGCAGCAGGTCGTTGCGCGGGTAGCCGGACTCCAGGACCTCGCCGTGGTAGCCGAACGCGCCCCGCAGGACGGGGGTGGAGAAACGGTTCGGGGAGACGAGCAGGTTCCACTGCGCGGCGCGCTCCGGCAGCGTGGCGATGTAACGCTGGTCGCCGGACGGGCTGTCCGCGAGGTCGCGGCCGATGCGCTTGAGCGGGGTGCCGTGCCAGGTCTGTACGACGTACTGGTCCTCGGCGCGCTCGAACCAGTCGGGCAGCTGGGTGTTGGTGACGACGTAGCGGCTGCGGGCCAGGGCCTCGTACCACTCGGTGCTCCACAGGGCCACGGGCCGGCCGCTCGCGGGCACCGTGACCTGCTGGTCGCGCACGACCCACAGGTGCTCCAGGGGTTCGCCGCGGGCGACGAGCTCCTCGTGCACGGCGCGCGGCGAGTCCGAGTACTGCCGGCCGTCGAAGCTGGAGTACAGGACCGTGTCGGTGCGGGGCTCGACGCGCAGGGACGCGTAGCGGGTGCGCAGCGCGCCCTGCTGGACGCGGCCTCGCTCCGTGACGGCGAGGGCGGATCCCGACTCGATGACGAGGCGGTCGTAGCGGCGGCGCCCGACGGTGAAGTCCCGGCCGCCCAGGGCGCGTACGAGGGGCAGGCTCTCGTGCCGGGCGGGCGCGACATGGACCTGGCGGTACCGGCCGGGGTCGGTCTCGCCGGGCTCGCGCAGGAAGAGGTACCGGCGGCCCTCGGCGAGCGGCAGGACTCCGGCGGGGCCCGCGACCGCGTCCGGACACAGCGCCGCGGCGAACCGCCCGTCGGTCACCTCGACCGGAAGGACGGCCTCCTCGTCGTGGCCGCTGTGCTGGAGCAGCAGCTCCCACGCGGTGCCGGACTCGTCGGGGAAGCTGCCCTCGACGGCGAGCCGCCCGTCCTCGTCCCAGGTCAGGGTGTCGACGAGGGGCCGTACGGTCTGGTTGCGCAGCTCCACGTTCCCGGCGGCGTTAGCGAGGACGAGCAGTTCGCGCCCGGCGCCGAGGGGGTGGCGGCCCGCCGGGATGTCGGGGCGGACCGCGAGGGCCGACCACTCGTCGTCCCCGCGCACGAGGCCGACGCCCCACGGGTCGGTCTTGCGGGGCGCCCCGGAGTCGTCGGTCCCGGCGCCCGCGACCAGTTCCAGGCGCAGCTCGGCGGCGAAGGTGCGCCCCGAGCGCTCGACGGGGAGGTCGTACGCCTCCTTGGTGTGCCAGTTCTCGACGCGCAGCGCCTTGAGGTCGGCGGGCGCCCCGGGGGCGAGTTCACCCTCCAGCCTGAGCGTGCCGCCGGACTCCTCGTGCCGCACCAGCCGGGCCTTCACACGCTCGGCCCGCAGCCGGAGCCGGCCCGCGCTGAGCCGGGGCGTGATGCGCAGGAAGTCGTCCAGATAGCGCACGGGCAGCTCGGCGAGCCCGCCCATCCGCACGGGCCCGGTGCGCAGCAGGCCGCCTCCGAAGGCGGCCATCTCGACGTTCCAGGTGGTGCTCGGCCGCTTGGTGACGAGCCGGGCCGGGTCGATGACCGTCTCGAACCCGGACCGGTCGTAGCTGTGCAGCCCCTGTTTGGAGCGGTAGGTGGCCTCGCGGGAGCGGGCGGTACGGACCTTCAGCGGCACCGCGCGCCGCTTGCCCGCCCGCAGCCACGCGAACTTGGCGCGCGCCCCGACCCGGCCCGCGGGCAGGTTCCGTACATAGGCGTACCCCTTGAGCCGCAGCCGCCCCTCCTTGTCCCAGGACGCCTCGGTGATGTGCGACTTCAGCGGCAGATCGGCCCGCCGGAGCGCGGTCACGCCACGCGGCAGGCGCCCGGTGACGGGCGGGAACTGCGCCCGGCTCCTGCGCGGCCCGCGCGCCAGGAACGTCGTGCCGTTGCTCTTCTCGTACGTCATGAACGCGAGCAGCTCGGTCAGGCGGCGCTCCCGGATGAGCTGCCACTTGACGCGCAGGGCCAGCGGGAGACCGGTGAGGACGGCCGGGTCGACGGTGTCCGCGAAGGAGTTGGCGTGGTCGAGGAACGCCTCGTGGTACTCGGCGTCGCCATGCGGCAGCACCTCCATGAACAGCCACATGTCCCCGGAGACCACTGTCGTGTCGTAGCGGCGCTTGGCCTCGGCCCAGAGCTTCTCCGCCGGTGTCCCCACGCTCTCCCGCTTCTTCCCGGCGAGGAAGCCGCTGGCCGCCAGGACGGCAGTTGTGCGGTCGCGGACGGCGCGGGGCTCGGCGCGGCGGTTGGTGATGGAGCCGTCGCGGTCGCGCCAGAAGTAGACGGGGTCCTTGAGCACGTCGACGGCGTCGGCCAGGAAGTGGGCGGGGACCATCACGGGGGTGTCCTCGAACAGCACGCCCTCCGGGAAGGCGAGGGCGTGCCGGTCCCAGAAGGCCCGGCGGAAGACCTTGTTCCAGGCGACCCGGTCGGCGAGCAGCCCCCAGTCGCGGGTGACGTGCGTGCCGCTGCGATCCGCCGCCATCACCTTGCGGAACATCGGCGACTGCTCGCTCACCCCGTCGGGCCGCAGCCGGTGGACGTTGCCGGTGACGAAGTCGGAGCCGGACTCCTCCAGGGCGCCGAGCATGCGCTCGTAAGCGTCGTGCGGCACGACGTCGTCGCTGTCCACGAAGGCGAGGTGCGCGCCCGTGGCCAGGGCCGCACCCGCGTTGCGCGCCGCTCCGAGGCCCGCGTTCTCCTGCCCGACATAACGGAAGCGCCGGTCGCGCCCGGCCATGGCGCGGGCGATCACCGGACTCCCGTCGGTGGAGCCGTCGTCGACCATCACGACTTCGAGGTCGGGCATGGTCTGCGCGGCCAGCGACTCCAGGCAGGCGTCGAGGTACGCCTCGACGTTGTAGATGGGGACGACGACGGTGAGTCGTGGTGTCATGCGGTGCGCACATTCCTTCCGGAGAACTGGCGGGCACGGCTGCGCGGCCCGCGAAGGGACCTACTGGTTAACAACCCGCGCTGCGGATCCGGGTCACCACGCCTGAGCCATTCGGGTGATCACGCACCGATCCCGCACAGCAGGCCGGCGGACGGCCGCGCTGCGCGGGATCGGTGAGGGTCGGGTCGGGGGCTGCGGGCCGGGTCAGGGCTTGACGGCGATGCGCCCCTCGTCCATGCGCAGGAGCAGCAGCCGCTCGCCGGTCTTCTCCAGGAACTCGTCGACGGCCTGCCGGGAGCCCTGCCAGTAGCCGTAGTCGTCGATGAGGAGGATGCCTCCGGGCACCAACCGGTCGTAGAGATGGTCGAGTTCGTGCTTGGTGGAGGCGTACCAGTCGGTGTCGAGGCGCAGGATCGCGATCTGCTCCGGGGCCTGCTGGGGGACGGTGTCCTCGACCTTGCCCTGCACGAAGTGGAGGCGGTTCTCGGGGTAAGGCACGGCCCGGAAGCCGGACTTGACGTCGTCGAGGGTGGCGACGGCCCAGATCGGGCGGTCCTTGCCCTGGGCGGCGAGCAGTTCCTCGGCGGACTTCCCGTCGCGCCTGAGGTCCTCCTCGGTGGGCGGCGTCATGCCCTCGTACGTGTCGAAGAGGTAGAGGCCGCGTTCCGTGTCGCCCTGCGAGAGGAGGGCCTTGGCGCAGGCCTGCATCGAACCGCCGCGCCACACACCGCACTCGACGATGTCGCCGGGGATGTCGTGCTTGACGATGTGGCGGGTGGCGAGGATGAAGGCGTTGAGCCGCTCCGGGGACGTCATCGTGTACGGCTTGACCGCGCGGATGATGTCCTTCGCCTCGTCGTCGTAGTCCACGGGGAGGACCAGGCCCTTGGGTTTCGGCGTCGGCTTCGGCTTGGGCGCCGGGGCCGGTGGCGCCGACTCGGGCGCGCGGGCGGCCTGCCGGGGAGCGGGCACCGGTACGCGGGTCAGCTGGTACCCGGTGAGCTGCTTGATGACGCCATTCACGGCGCTTCGCCATGCCATGCGCGGCACCTTACGTCCGCGTTATTCCGCATGTCACTTTTCGTCAACCGGCAGGCGTTTCTAACCATTTGATACGCCCGCGGGCCTGGGAATCGCCGCCGGGCGGCCGCACTGCTCCCGTCCGGCGAGCGGCGCGGGCAGCGGCACCCCGTCGACACCGCCGACGCGGTTGGCCCACCAGCGCGTGGTCGAGCGCACGAACGCCATGGTGAGACGTGGGTACTTGGCCGGTTTGCGGAAGACGCCGACGGTGTCGCCCCAGTAGGCGTGCTTGGCGTCGATGCTGCCGTAGGCGTGCCGGGTGCCTTTCATCGGCGGGAAGTCGGTGTACACCTCGCGCAGTTCGAGACGCGTGTACGCGGCCAGGGCGCGCATCCCGTCCGGGTAGTAGCGCCAGCAGTCCTGCGCGTCGTGCACATGTCCGCGCGAAGGGGCCGTGATGAACGCCGTACCCTCCGGCTTGAGGACGCGCGCGATCTCCAGCATCGACGCCCAGAAGAACGGGATGTGCTCGAAGGCCTGGCCGGAGATGAGGAAGTCGGCGCTGTTCGAGCGGACCGGGATGCGGTACGGCTTCGCCATCACCGCGTCCACGTTGCGCCCCTCCAGTACGTCGACGCCGACGTACTCGGTGTCGTACCCCTCCAGGAGCGACTTGTGGGTGCGCACCTGCCCGTCCGACACCCGCGCCCCGAGATCGACCACCCGCAGCCGCCGCCCGCGCGGCAGGTAGCTCCGGACACAGAGCTCCATCTGTTCGTACGCGGACTGGTGCATGGCGGCCTCCATCAAGGGGGTTGGGGTGACTTGATGGCCTTTCAACGCGCATGTCCGCGTGGGGTCACCGTGCGAGGCGGCGCGGCGTGTGCCGGGACCACCACTTTCTGGCCGGTTCCTCGACGTAGGTGAACAGCGCCCAGGACAGCGCGATCACCGCGACGGCGAGTCCGCACAGCGCGAACACGGCGGAGTTGTCGGGCCGCATCCGGCCCCAGGTGTCCTGCACATACCGGTTCAGCGTCTGGTGCAGCAGATAGAACGCGTACGACCACGCGCCGAGCAGCACCATGGGGCGCGAACAGAGCGCTCCGCGGCGCCCGGACAGCTCGCGCCGGGCGTACGCGACGATGAAGAGCGCCGAGAACACGGCGACGAACGGCCTTACCGTCCACTCCAGTTGACCCGCTGCGCCTGGCGAGAACCAGTCGGTCCGGTGGCAGTACACGGCCGTGTACGCGGCGAAGGAGGCGAGCAGTACGGCCGGGCGGAGGGCGATCCGGTGGCCGCGGCGCAGGGCGATCGCACATACGAGGCCGGCCGCGAACTCGGGCAGGCGCGTCACAGGGTGGCGCATGACCCATTCGCGGGCGAAGGGCGAAAGGTGCGCGGCGGCCCACCAGTTGACGGCCCACATGGCGGCGAGACCGGACGCCGCGAGGAGCGCCAGGGTGCGGGTGCGCAGGCGCAGGGCGGGGCCGATCACCCAGGGGAACAGGAGGTAGAAGAACACCTCGACGCTGAGCGTCCAGGCGACGCCGTTGCCCGGGAACATCGGCACGACGCCGGGGAACCAGGCCTGCACGAGCAGCAGCGACGTGACGAAGCTGAACGCGTCCGTGGGCACGCCGCCCCAGAGGTAGAACACCCAGATGCACGGGATCGTGGCGGCGAGATGCGCGGGCCAGATGCGGCCGGCGCGACGCCAGTAGAAGAGACCGCGACGCGTGCCGGGGCGGTGCCCCCAGGCCAGCAGGAACCCGGACAGCACGAAGAAGAACCCGACACCGTTGACGCCCATGGTCGAGTACGGGAAGAGGACCGGCGCCTGCGCCAGGCCGTTGCCCGGGGCGAGCCCGGTGGTGTGGTGCACGAAGACGGCGAGCGCCGCCACGAAGCGCATCCCGGTGAGCGAATCGAGCCGCGGCGCCCGCGCCTCCGCACTGCGGGAGCGGGTGGGCGCGGGGAGAAGGGTGGCTGTCACAGGGCGGCTCCCTGACCCGGGGTGAGAGTGGCGCCGCAGCTGCCGGTGTGATCCTGGTCCGCGATCAGTCGGTCGAGGCGCGGCGCGGCCCAGGCGCGTACGGCGGCGATGCGGGCCGGATCGTGGACGGCGTCGGCCCGGACGAAGTCACCGCCGTTCTGCTGCCGGTACAGCGGGACGTAACCGGCGTCTGCCAGGCGGGCGACGGTCAGGCCCGACTTGTTCACCCAGGCCGTGTGGACGTGCAGGAGTTCGGGGCGCTCGGCGCGCAGGACGTGGTCGCGCAGGGCGCGCATGTCGCCGGAGGCGTACGCGTCCGCGATGCGGCGGTCGGTCAGGCCCGCCAGGTCCAGTACCCGCAGCCGCGTGGTGAGCAGCGTGCCGCCGAGGTCGGGCAGGGCGACGGTGGCGTGCCGCAGGCCGAGGCGCTCGGCGTACGTGTTGAACACCTGGCCGTAGCGTTCGGCGACGAAGCACATGGAGAGCGTCGGGTGGGCCTTGAACGAGGCGTCGCGTTCGGCCCGTCCGGTGTGCGCGAGGACGAGCGCACCGGTCAGCGCCATGACGAGGACGGCTCGGCCGCGGGCTCCTTCCGCCTCCCACAGCACTACGGCCGACAGCGCGGCGACGGCCGCCGCGAGGACCCACACCGGGGTCGCGAACCGGTACAGGTTCATCCAGTCCCGGCCGAGCACCCCGTACGCGAGCAGCGACAGGAGCAGCGGCACGAGCAGCGCCACCAGGGCCCGGCGCGCCGTGCCGGGCCGGGCGAGCACAGCACCGGCGCACAGCGCGCCGATCAACGCGAAGGCCCAGCCCGCGTACGTCAACAGGTCGCCGGTCCGGGCAAGTTGGGCGAGTTCGGGGGTCTGCTGCGCCTTGGCGACCGCGGTGTTCGGCACCCACAGTCCGAAGACGGCGTGCCGCCACAGCAGGAACGCCCCGTAGGGCACGGCGACGACACCTGCGTGCAGAGCCAGCGCGCGGACCGACCGGGCCAGCTCGCGCCGGCGCACGAAGAGGACGAGGACGAGGGGGTAGGCGGCGACGAGTACGGCGCCGTCGGGCCGGGTCAGCGCGGCGAGCAGGGCGATCGCGGCGGCGGCCACGGCGGTGCGGGGCGCCGTAAGGCCACCCCGGGCGACCGCCCGCACCAGCACCGCCCCCGTCCCCGCCGCCGTCAGCCCGTACAGCGGGTTTTCCAGGCCGGAGAAGGACCAGGCCACGTAGGACAGGTTCGTGGCGAGGGCGGCTCCCGCGAGGAGCGTCACCGCCCACGCGCGGCCGGGGGCCACGGCGCGGGCCGCCCACGCGATGCACGCGAGCGTGCCGGCCGTGCACAGCAGGGCGAGTGCCTTCGGGTAGAGCACGAGGTCGCTGACGCCCAGGAACGCGCCGTGGTCGAAGAGGCCGAGCCTGCGCCCGACGGCCATCAGGACGAGCCAGGAGGGGTTGGAGTAGCCCTCCACCGGTGACGCGCCGGGCAGTTGGACCGGGCCGAGGCCCTCGTCGATGCTGCGCGCGTACGCGAAGGTGACGGCGGCGTCGTCGACGATCCAGCGCCCGAGTCCGGCGGCCCTGACCGCGATCAGCGCAGTGGCGGCGAGGACGGCGGCGGGGTCGGCCCACCGGCGCAGGCGCGACGCGGGTCCGGCGGGCGAGGCGCGGGCGGCGGGCACGGGCCGCGCCCGGTCGGGGCGGCGGTTGTCGAGGAGGGCGAGGAGCGTGGCGTTCATGGGGACTCCGACGTCGGCTCGGTGGGTGTGACGTGCGCCGCGGCAGGCCCCGCGCCGGCCACGCACGTGGGCGCGGGGCCGCCCACGCGCTCGTACAGGCGCAGCAGCCCGCTGCGGCGTCTCGATTCGGTGAGGGGGGTGAAGTCCCGCTCCAGGAGCGCGAGTTTGGTGAGTTCGACGGGATTTCGGGTGTGCCAGCCGGGGTGGCCCGCCTCCGCGTCGAAGAGGACCCAGACGCGGGTCAGGCACGCCATCCGGGCGCGGAGTTCGGCGGGGCTCGTGTCCACGCCGTACAGGGTTCCGGAGCGGGCGCCCGTCGACTTCAGCGCCACGTCGCGCACGCCCGCCACCGCGCGCGGATACGTCTCCGTGAGGCGTCGGCCGGTCTTCGGCAGGTAGAGCAGCGCGTCGCCGGGCCGCAGATCCCGCTCAGCCATCCGAGCGACCGCCCCGAAGTCGTCCCTGCGGCCCTCGGGCGACCGCTCGCGCAGCTGCGCCGGGAACTGCACCCAGAACGCCACCGCGACCAGGACGGCCCCGGCGGTCACCTGGACGTACCCGGAGGGCCGCACCCGGTCCGGCAGGCGCCGCAGGACCGTGTCCGCGCCGGCCGCCACCAGCAGGGGCAGCCCGGCGAACGCGAAGAACGTGTAGCGCGGCGCGTACAGCGGCTGCCACTGCGACACGGTCAGCAGCAGCGCGGGCGGCACCACGGCGAGCGGCAGCGCGACCGCGGCGAGCCCGCACGTCCCCCGGCGGACCGAGGGGGCGAGCACGGCGGCCGCGGCGAGCAGGAGCATGGTGTTGAAGACGGCGCCGCGGTGCCCGGCGGCGAGCCGCAGCAGCGCCTCGGCGTCCTCCCAGCCCGGCCTGCGGATCCACGCCACCTGGAAGCTCTGCTCCCGCGCCTCGTCGGCGAGCGGCAGTACCAGCAGGACGGCGGCCGCGGCGGCGGCCGCCCAGCGCCGCCACAGCACGGGGGCCGCGCGCGAGACGAGGAGGGTGACGGCGTGCGCGACGAGGACGAGCACGGCGAACTCGTGGAGCCACGCGGTCACCGTCACGAGCGCGGCGTACCCGGCCCACGCGGGCCACGACGGATGCCGTACGCAGTGGACGAACATGAGCGTCGCCGCAGCCGCGCCCGCCGCGACGATCGCGTACGAGCGGCCTTCCTGCGCGTAGTAGCCGGTGAACGGCGAGGCGGCGTACAGGAGTCCGGCCCACAGGCCGACGCGGGGCCGGGCGAGCCGGATGCCGAGCGCGGCGACGAGGCAGGCCGCCGCGGTCGCACCGAGCACGGACGGCAGCCGCATCAGGTAGGCGTCCGTCTGCCCGCCGAGCACGAAGTGGATCAGCACGTAGTAGAGGCCGTGCACCGCGTCGATGTTGCCGAGGAGATGGTGGATCTGGGGCAGGGAGCGGGTGGCGACGAGTATCGTCGCGGCCTCGTCGCGCCAGATCGTGCCGCGGTCGAGCCCCCAGAGTCCGAGGCCCAGCATCACCACGCCCGGCAGCAGGACCGCGGTCACGGCGGGTGCAGCGGCGGGAAGGGCCCTGGGGGTGCGGCCGCGCGGACCGTCCGAAGAGATGCGCACGCGCCGATCCTGTCCCAGTTGATCGGATTTGTGACGCAGCCTTGCCGTCATGGGCGCGTGGAGCGAACGGCGGCAACCAGCAATCACGGGCGCTTCGCGCGCACGGGCGAGGTGCTCGCGCGGGTCAACGGGGGTTTCACTGGGGAGCGTTGACACCCCGGAAGCAGGACGAGCACCCCGCAGGCAGGGCGACTACTCGACGACGAGCTCGACGTCGATGTTGCCGCGGGTCGCATTCGAGTACGGGCAGACCTGGTGGGCCTGCTCGACCAGCTTGCGGCCGGTCTCGGCGTCGACCGTCTCCGGCAGCTCCACGCGCAGCGTCACCGCGAGCCCGAAGCCCTCGCCCTGCTTGCCGATGCCGACCTCGGCGGTCACCGCGGCGTCGCTGATGTCGACCTTCGCGGCGCGGCCGACCAGGCCGAGCGCGCTGGCGAAACAGGCGGAGTACCCGGCGGCGAAGAGCTGCTCGGGGTTGGTGCCCTGGCCGTTGCCGCCCATCTCCGTGGGGATGCCCAGCTGGAGGTCGAGGCGGCCGTCGGAGCTGACGGCGCGGCCGTCACGGCCGTGGGTGGCGGTGGCTACGGCGGTGTAGATCGCTTCCATGAAAAACATCCTCCTGCGATGGGGTCCCGCGGTGACGTCCGCGGTGGAGTACGTGCTGCGCTGACGGATACAAGTAGAGCACGCAATTCAATTGCGCACAACTGAATGGCACACCAGAGGTCCCGGTTACCCTGGACCCATGACCACCGAGACGACCGAGACGACCGAGACGACCGAGACGCCCGAGACGCCCGGCGACGAGGAATTCCTGCGGCTCGACCGGCAGATCTGCTTCTCCCTGAACGCCGCGTCGCGCGCGTTCGGCGGCGTCTACCGCACGCTCCTCAAGGACCTGGGCCTGACCTACCCCCAGTACCTGGTCATGCTGGTGCTCTGGGAGGACGGCGAGCTGCCCGTGAAGCGGCTCGGAGAGCGGCTGCGACTGGACTCGGGCACGCTGTCCCCGCTGCTCAAGCGGCTGGAGGCGGCCGGCCTCGTCCAGCGGGAGCGCAGCGCGCGCGACGAGCGCTCGGTGAACGTCCGGCCGACCGGCGCGGGCACCGAGCTGCGGGAGCGCGCGGCGCTGGTGCCGCGCCGGATCGCGGCGGCCACGGGTTTCGACCTGGCGGAGATCGAGGACATGCGCGCCCGCCTGGACCGCCTGACGACGGCACTGGACGGGGCGGCACTCGACGGATGACCGGCCACCCGTGCCGGACGCGTGACACCCCCGCCCGGCAGAGCCACCCCTTGATCGGCATAAAAGCCCCATTCGGCTGATTATCAGCGCATATACGGCCATACGCTCGTACGCTCGCACAGGTGACGCTCGACACGCAGCCACCCACCACCGCAGCGCCCGTCCACGCGACCTGGGTCCGCCCCGGCCCCCTCGCGCGGGCGGCGCTCCCCCTCACCTGGCTGGCCACCCGCGCCGCGATGCTCGCCCTGCTCCTCATGGACGGGCGCGCCCCGCTCGGCGTCGGAGGCGTCGCACACGAGGTGCACACGCTGTACGCCCGCTGGTACGCCACCCTCGCCGGCGGCGCCTTCCCCGCCGGCGACCCGAAGTGGCAGTACCCGCCGGGCGCGGGCCCCGTCCTCCTGGCGCCCGGCCTGATCCCCGGCCTCACCTACTTCCAGGCCTTCGTCGCGCTCACCCTCGCCACGGACGCCCTGGTCACGCTCACCCTCGCCCGGATCGGCGCGCGGCCGCGGCGCAGCACGGGAGGCGCCTGGCTGTGGGTGGCCGGGCTGCCGCTCCTGCTCCACATCCCGCTGGCCCGCTACGACATCGAGGTCACCGCGCTCGCCGTGTTCGCGCTGCTGCTCATGGGGCGGCACCCGCGCGCGGGCGGCGTCCTCGCGGCGTGCGGCGCACTGGTGAAGGTGTGGCCCGCGCTCGCCCTGCTCGGCACACCCCGGGGACGTACGAGCCGGGAGGCGTGGACGGCGGCGCTCACGTCCGCCGCCGCGATCCTGCTGGTCCTCGCGGTCGCGTTCCGCTCGCCGTTCTCGTTCCTGCGCCAGCAGGGCGAGCGGGGCGTGCAGATCGAGTCGCTGGGCGGCACGGTGCTGTCCTTCGCGCGGCGGGCGGGCTGGTCGGGGCACATCCGCTACCAGTTCGGGGCGATGGAGTACGTCGGCCCGCACGTCGGCGTGGTGGCCGCGGCCTCCCTGGTGCTCACCGCCGTCGCGGCGGCGCTGCTGCTGCTCTGGCGGCTGCGGGCGGTGAGCTGGAGCCCCGCGACGCCGTACGACGCCGCGCTCTGCGCCGTCCTGCTCTTCACCGTCACCAGCCGCGTGATCAGCCCGCAGTACCTGATCTGGCTGCTCGGGCTCGCCGCGGTCTGCCTCACCTCGCACCGCACCACCCAGCGCCCCGTCGCCCTGCTCGTCGTAGCGGCGGCCGGCCTGAGCGCGCTCGCGTACCCGGTGCTGTACCGCGACGTCGAGGCGGCCACGTGGACGGGCTCGCTGCTGATGCTGGCGCGCAACGGCCTGCTCCTCACAGGAGCCGTCCTCTCGTTCCGTTCCCTCTGGAAGGGAACCAAGGTGTAGGACTTTTACTTACCGGACAATTACCGCAAAGGCCTAGGATTTCCTTCTGTGGAAGCCATGCAGTCGCAGTCCCAGCCCCAGCAGCCGTCGCAAGAGCGCTCACAGGTCTCGGTCGTCGTCATCGGCTACAACGACGCCGCACGGGTCACCGACGCCGTACGCTCCGCCCTCTCCCAGGGCCCCGCCGTCCGCGAGGTGATCGCCGTCGACGACTGTTCGACGGACGGCAGCGGCGAGCTACTCCAGCGCATGGCGGACGACGAGCCACGCCTGAAGGTGGTGCGCCGCGCCACGAACAGCGGCGGCTGCGGCACCCCGCGCAACGACGGCACCGACAGTGCCACGGCCCCGTACGTCATGTTCCTGGACAGCGACGACGTGCTGCCGCCCGGCGCCGTCGACGCCCTGCTCGGCGCGGCGCTCACACACGGCACCGAGGTCGCCGCCGGCCTGTGCGTGCGCCGCGAGCTCCCCTCGGGCCGCGACATCCCGTGGCAGCCCGAGCTGTACGCCGAGGCCGCCGTGATCCCCCACCCGGAGCGCCGCCCCCGCCTCGTCCACGACACGCTCTGCGTCAACAAGCTCTACCGCACGGACTTCCTGCGCGAGCACGGGATCCGTTTCCCCGACGGCCACTTCGTCTACGAGGACTTCGTCTTCACCGCGCGCGTGCTCGCCGCCGGACCGCGCATCGCGCTCGTCCCCGACACGGTCTACATCTGGAACGTGCGCCGCGACGCCGACCGCCTGTCGCTCTCCCTCGACCGGACCGGACTCGACAACTGGACCGCCCGCATCGAGGCGCACCGCCAGTCCGTCGACATCCTCCTGACCGCCTCGCACAAGCGCCTCGCACGCGCGGCCCGAACCCGGTTCCTCGACCACAGCCTGCGCATGTACGCCCGCGAGCTCGACCTGCGCAGCCCCGAATACCGCGCCGCGTGGTGGGACCGCACCCGCGCCTACCTCGCCACGTTCGACACGGCCGACATCGACGCGGCGCCCGCCCCCGGCCGCGTCGTCGCCCGCGTGATCCTCGCCTCCGACCACCCGCGCGACCTGTCCCGCCTCAAGGAGGTCGCGGCCCGCCCCGCCCGCCTGCGCCCGCCCTACGCACGCGCCGCCGACGGCACGCCCATCTGGTCCGACGACCTCCCCCAGGTGACCCTGGAGCACCTCCTCGTACGCCCCATGGACCTGCTCCCCATCGCCATAGAGGCGGAACTGCGGCCACGCGCGCGTGGCTCACGGCTGCGGCTGCGCCTGCACGACCTGTACGGACGCGTCGCCGAGGCGGGCCCCGCCACCGTCGACATCGAGGTCATCGACCGCGTGCGCCACCGCCCCGCCAGACGCCGCACGGTGACCTTCGCGCCCGGGCCCGACGCCGGGACCTGGGAGGCCGAGACGTCCCTCGACCTGTCGGCGCTCGCCACCGGCACCTGGGACCTGCGCCTCCATGTGAACTTCGCCGACGGCACCAGCCGCGACGCGAGCGCCCACGCCGCCACCGGCCCCGGCCTCCTGCGCCGCACCGCCCTGCCGAGCATGCGCCACGGCATGCTGCTCGCCCATCCGTACGCGACCCACTCCGGCGCCCTCGCCGTACGCCTCGCGCCCGGCGTACGCGGAGCCCTGGCGGTAGCACGCGGCCGCCTCAACCGCCTGGTTCACTAGAACGCCGACCGCACGCGCACGACGAGACACGACACGACCGAGGGGACCCTGAACCGACATGACCTGGCTGATCACCGGCGGTGCCGGATACATCGGGGCGCACGTCGTCCGCGCCATGCAGGAGGCGGGCGAGCGGACCGTGGTCTACGACGACCTGTCCACCGGCATCGCCGGGCGCGTCCCCGACGGCGTACCCCTGGTCGTCGCCTCGACCCTGGACGCCGACGCCGTGGCGCGCACCATCGCCGGGCACGGCATCACCGGCGTCGTCCACCTCGCCGCGAAGAAGCAGGTCGCCGAGTCGGTGGAGCTGCCGCTGCACTACTACCGCGAGAACGTCGAGGGCCTGCGCGTCCTCCTGGAGGCGGTCACCGAGAGCGGCGTCCCGTCGTTCGTCTTCTCCTCGTCCGCCGCCGTGTACGGCATGCCCGACGTCGACCTCGTCACCGAGGACACCCCGTGCCTGCCGATGAGCCCGTACGGCGAGACGAAACTCGCCGGCGAGTGGCTGGTCCGCGCGACGGGCCGGGCACACCGCCTGGCCACGGCCTCCCTGCGCTACTTCAACGTGGCGGGCGCGGCCACCCCCGAACTGGCCGACACCGGCGTCTTCAACCTCGTACCGATGGTCTTCGAGAAGCTCACCGACGGCGAGGCCCCACGGATCTTCGGCGCGGACTACCCGACGCCGGACGGGACCTGCGTACGCGACTACATCCACGTCGTCGACCTCGCCGAGGCCCACGTGGCCGCCGCCCGCCGCCTCTCCGCCGCCACCCCCGGCACGGACCTCACCCTCAACATCGGCCGCGGCGAAGGCGTCTCGGTCCTGGAGATGGTCGAGCTGATCAACACGACGACCGGCCACGGCACCGACCCCGTCGTCACCCCGCGCCGCCCCGTCGTCACCCCGCGCCGCCCCGGCGACCCGGCCCGCGTCGTCGCCTCCGCGGACCGCATCGCGACGGAGCTCGGCTGGACGGCGAAGCGCGACGTACGCGACATGGTCGAGTCGGCGTGGCAGGGCTGGGTCCGGGTCCATGGGCCCGCCGTGAGGTGAGTCCCCGTTCGGGGCCGGGTCAGGAGCCTCCGTCCTGGCCCTACTCCCTGGTTCTGCCCGGGCCCTACATCCTGTTGAGGTACGCGAGGACGGCGAGGACGCGGCGGTGCCCGCTGTCGCTCGGGGGCAGCCCGAGCTTCGCGAAGACATTGCCGATGTGCTTGCTGACGGCACGCTCGGACACGACCAGCGTCTCCGCGATCGTCGTGTTGTCCCGGCCCTCCGCCATCAGCTCCAGCACCTGGCGCTCGCGCGGGGTGAGCCCGTCGACCGGGTCGTCCCGGCGCCGGCTGAGCAGTTCCGTGACAACCTCGGGGTCGAGAGCAGTGCCGCCCCCGGCCACCCGGTCGAGCGCGTCGAGGAACTCGTCGACCCGGCCGACGCGGTCCTTCAGCAGATAGCCGACACCGCTCGCGCCATCACCCAGGAGTTCGGTGGCGTACGACTCCTCGACGTACTGCGACAGGACCAGAACAGGCAGTCCGGGCAAGGACTTCCGGGCCTCCAGCGCCGCCCGCAGCCCCTCGTCCCGAAACCCCGGTGGCATCCGCACGTCGAGCACCGCCACCTCGGGCCGGTGCTCCAGCAGGGCGGGCAGCACCTCGGGCCCGCTCTCGGCGACGGCCACGACCTCGTGCCCCGCCGAGCCGAGCAACAGGACGAGCCCCTCGCGCAGCAGCGCGTTGTCCTCAGCGATCACCACACGCACGGCAGCTCCACCTCGATCACGGTCGGCCCCCCGACGGGGCTCGACACCTCCGTCGTCCCGTCGAGCGCGGCGACCCTGCGCCGCATGCCGAGCAGCCCCGAGCCACCCGACTGCCGCGCGCCGCCCCGCCCTTCATCCCGTACGAAAACCCTCAACCCGCCCTGCAACCGCGCCAGTTCCACCGTCGCCCGGTCCGCGCCGCTGTGCTTCGCCGCGTTCGTCAGCGCCTCCGCGACCACGAAGTACGCCGCCGCCTCGACGGCCGCCGGGGCACGCGGCCCGTCCGCCACACCGTCCTCGCGCACCGTCACATCGAGCCCGCTCCCGGCGGCGAGCGCCCGCACGGCGCCGGCCAGGCCCCGGTCGGTGAGGATCGGCGGATGGATGCCGCGCACCACGTGCCGCAGCTCGGCCAGCGCCTCCTCGGCCTGGTCCTGGGCATCGTCCATGAGCTTGCGGGCAGCCGCCGGATCACGGTCGTACGCCCGCTTGGCGAGCCCGATCCGCATCGACAGGGAGACGAGGCGCGCCTGCGCCCCGTCATGCAAGTCCCGTTCGATACGCCGCAGTTCGGCCCCGTGCGCGGCAACCGCTCCCGCCCGCGTCGCCGTCAGCTGCTCGATCCGGTCCGTGAGCCGCGCACTCGCCGGGGGCGCGAGGAGCGCGCCGGACCAGGACGCGTCCAGGTCGGCGAGCCGCGCGACGAGCGGCAGCACCACGGCGCGCCGCCCGAGCAGCCCGCACCACACGCCGTCCACGAGCAGCCCGAACGCCCACACCGCCAGGGACACGTAGAGCAGCACCCACCCGTACAGGAAGTGCACGGCGAGCCAGCGCAGGTCACGCCATGTGCAGGGGTCCGAGACCGCCGCATGCACGCGCTCGGTGAGCGTCCCCGTCAACGGAACATACGCCTCCGGGATCTCCCGCCCCGTCCAGGCCGCCACGCGCCGCCGCTTGAACCCGGCCATGCGCCGCAGCAGCAGTACGGTCTCGGGCAGCACCCCGGCGCCGACCACGAGCAGGGTCACCGCTGCCGTGAAGAGCAGCAGCCCGATGAAGAGGTACGAGACGAGCGCCAGCCCGGCCGCCACACCCAACTGCCCTGTGGCACGCGCAGCCCCCCGCACCGTCTCCCGCATGGCCCAGACCATGGCCACAGGCTAGGCGACCCCGCACGAGTACGCGGTCGAGCCGACTCCCCTGCGATGGTGCAGCGCGCTACACCATGAGTCCGGTGGCGGGCACCCTCGCCCGGGCGCCCGCACCACGCCAGACTTGACC